>NZ_CP063231.1:230000-1430000 GCF_023612255.1 Luteibacter flocculans
CAGCGTTCCCGCGGCAAGACGGAAAGACCCCGTGAACCTTTACTATAGCTTTACACTGAACGTTGAGTTCTTCTGTGTAGGATAGGTGGGAGGCTATGAAACCGAGACGCTAGTTTCGGTGGAGCCATCCTTGAAATACCACCCTGAAGTGCTTGACGTTCTAACCTAGGTCCGTAATCCGGATCGGGGACCGTGTATGGTGGGTAGTTTGACTGGGGCGGTCTCCTCCCAAAGAGTAACGGAGGAGCACGAAGGTACGCTCAGCGCGGTCGGACATCGCGCACTGTGTGCAAAGGCATAAGCGTGCTTGACTGCGAGATCGACGGATCAAGCAGGTACGAAAGTAGGTCTTAGTGATCCGGTGGTTCTGTATGGAAGGGCCATCGCTCAACGGATAAAAGGTACTCCGGGGATAACAGGCTGATACCGCCCAAGAGTTCATATCGACGGCGGTGTTTGGCACCTCGATGTCGGCTCATCACATCCTGGGGCTGTAGCCGGTCCCAAGGGTATGGCTGTTCGCCATTTAAAGTGGTACGCGAGCTGGGTTCAGAACGTCGTGAGACAGTTCGGTCCCTATCTGTCGTGGGCGTTGGAGATTTGAGGGGGGCTGCTCCTAGTACGAGAGGACCGGAGTGGACGTTCCGCTGGTGTTCGGGTTGTCATGCCCATGGCATTGCCCGGTAGCTACGAACGGAAGTGATAACCGCTGAAAGCATCTAAGCGGGAAGCACGCCCCAAGATGAGATCTCCCGAGAGCTTGACTCTCCTTAAGGCACCATCAAGACTAGGTGGTTGATAGGCGCGGTGTGGAAGTGCAGCAATGCATTGAGCTTACGCGTACTAATGAGCCGTGAGGCTTGACCATATAACCCCAAGACGCTTCACCGTCTTAATACAATCCTCCGGTCGTTCCCGGACGCTTGTCACTCGTTTACCCCCTTTGTGGAGCCGGCGCTAAGGCGCTGCTCCCACCCCTTCCCTGGCGGCTATAGCGGCGTGGTCCCACCTGATCCCATCCCGAACTCAGAAGTGAAACGCGCATGCGCCGATGGTAGTGTGGCTCAAGCCATGCAAGAGTAGGTCACCGCCAGGGGCTTTATCCTAAAAACCCGGTCTCGTCAGAGGCCGGGTTTTTTTCTTGGCCGCAAACTAATGGCGTGGCGTCGTGCCCGCAGGGCACGACCCGCAACAGGTCACCGCCAGGGGCTTTATCCTAAAAACCCGGTCTCGTCAGAGGCCGGGTTTTTTGCTTGGCCTGTGGGAGCCGCCATGGCGGCGAGAAGCCCACGAAGCGATGTCGCCGCGAGGCTAGTTCCCATCGCCAGCAGGCTGGCTCCCACCAGACAAGCTTCCTTCGCTGCCATGGCGGCTCCTACGCGGATGGGCTGTCGTGTGGCCAATTTTTCGCTTCGGGGTTCCCATTCCTATGCATCCGCCCTCGCGGCCGATCGGCTACAGTAGACCCATGTATCTACAGACTTTCGGACTTCGCGAACCGCCGTTTGGCGACGCACCGGATCCGCGTTTCGCGTGTCTGTTCGCTCGCGAGCGCGAGATCCTGGCACACGTGGAATACGAGGTCGGCGCCGGTCCTTCGAGCGTGACGCTGGTGACGGGCGAGCGAGGTATCGGGAAGACGCTGCTCTGCATGCTGGTGGAAGCCGATGCACTGAGCCGGGGGATTCGCGCGGTCCGTCACGGCGAGGGCGACTATGCGCTCGAGACCATAGCCTGGTTGCGTTCGCTGTATGCGGGGTTCGGCCTGCCGCTGCCCTTGAGTGCTGAAGCGAATACGCAGGAGCATCTTGTCGACGGCCTGGCGACAGGCCTTGGACGCCTGACGCACCACGTTAACCACCGCTTCCTCTGGATCCTCGACGATGCCGAGGAACTGTCCGACGATGATCTTGCCATCGTCATGCGCTTACTCGTCGCCTGCGAGAAGGCCGGCGCGCCGTTTCATATCATGCTGGCCGGTGAGCCGTCGCTCCGCGAACGGCTTGCTGGGCCGGACGCGCCGGAACTCGCGTCCCGTATCCGCAGCCGGCTGCCGATGGGGCCCCTCAACGGCGAAGAAAGTGAGCGCTATGTCCGTCATCGCCTCCATGTGGCGGGCACGACGCAGATGCCGTTCAGTCGCCTGGGTCTGCGCAGCCTGCGCGATGACGGCAAGGGCAACCCACGCCGGTTGAACACCCTGGCTCATCGCGCGCTCGAGCGTGCGGCCGAGCGGGGCGAGCGTTCGATCGGCGAGCGCGCCTTGTCGTTTGTGGTGCGGGAGGCGCTGCCGCAACACGCCCAATACTGGCTGCGCCGATTCCGGAAACCCATCCTCGTCGCCGGCATCCTGGCCGCGGTTCTGTTTGTCGGTGGCGCGGCGACCTGGTTCCTGACGGGGCACAGTCCTTCGCGCCCCAAGAGCCTGGTAACCGCCACCCCGGAACAGGCCCTGGAGAAATTCAAGGACGCACTCCCGCCGCCCGATGTGGGTAAGGTTCGGGTCTGGGGGGAACTGCTCGCGCGCTGGCAGATCACCTCGAAGGAGACGTCGGTCGCGAACGCGATCAACTGCGACGCGACGATTTTCCCGGGCTTTGCCTGCGTGAGCGGCCGCGGCTCGCTGGACCAACTGCGTCGCTTCGACCGCCCTATCGTTCTGGAACTCGACGAGACGCACGCGAAGCAGCAGGTACTGCTGGTGGGCGCGGGCGATGAAGCGGTCCGCTTGTACCTCGGTGGAAAATACGTGGAACTGACCCGGGAAGCGTTCGCCCAGGTGTGGAGCGGTCGCTTCTATGCGGTATTCCGCGTCGATCCCGCCATGCCCTTGAAGCTTGCACGCGGCGACACGGGTGAAGGGCTCGCCTGGGTTCTCGCGCGCCTTCCGCGCGATCCCGGCGCGCCGACAGCCACTCCGCCGACAAGCTTCGATCGCTCGGTGGAGGCTCGCGTTCTCGGCCTGCAGCAGCGCTTCGGCATCGCGGCCGATGGGGTGGTCGGCCCCGAGACGATGTTTGCGCTCTCGTCACTGGAGACGGATGGCCCTCATCTGGCGCGTGGCGTCCCCTGAGCATGTTCGTCCAGGTTGACACCCGTCGACGGTCGCGGCTTTCCTGGGCGACGATGCTCGTCGTCATCGTTTGCGTGGTCAGTTTCGTGGCGCTCGCGTTGGCCGGTCCCGACGAGCGCCGCTCGATCATGCTCCACTGGGGCACGGTGCCTGCCCATCTCTTCGGGACAGGGCTGCCGTTGTGGGAGCAGTTGAGCGACCCCGCCCTGTTGCGCCTGTTCACCGCGATCTTCATTCACGGCGGCTGGTTGCATCTGCTGAGCAACCTGCTCTTCCTCGTGATCTTCAGCCTCCCCGCAGAGCGCAGTCTCGGTTCGCCGCGGTTCCTGCTGCTTTTTCTGCTCGGCGGCGTGGTCGCGAATCTCATCGGTGCGATTTCGCTCACTGGGGTGCGCGTGGCGATCATCGGATGCAGCGGTGCGGTGTCTGCGGTGGTGGGCGCCTATGTCACCTTGTTCCCGCGAGCGAAGCTGGGCCTCGTGCTGCCGCTGGGCTTATATCTCGAATTCGTGCGCGTGCCCGCATTCCTGCTGATCGGCATCTGGGCGCTGGTGCAGTTGCTTTTCAGCTACGCGGGCGCGAGCTACGGTGCGGTTGTGTGGTGGACGCACATTGGCGGGTTTCTCTTCGGCATTGTCTTTGCGCTGTTCTCGCGGGGCGCCATCGCCCGTCGCTTACGCGGCTGAGTATTCCCGCGGCGCGAGCAAATGCTCCTGCACAAAACCACGTAGCAACAGGGTCGCGTCACGCGTCGGGACGACGGCGGCGAGCATCGCGTCGGGCGCTTGACCCTCTTGCCGTAGCACGTCGTGCTTGCGCCGAATGTACGCGCGCATGACTTCCGCCGAAAACTCGGGATGGAATTGCGTGCTCACTGCGTGCTTGCCGTAACGCACCAGGTGATGCGGGTCTCGGTCCGACCGCGCGAGCGAAGTTGCCCCCTTCGGTAATTCCAGCACGCTCTGCTCGTGTGTCGCATGAGCATGGAAGGCGGCGGGCAACCGCGCGCCGAGTGGATCGGCCGCGGCATCGACGTGCGCTTCGATGCGTATCGTGCCCATCTCGCGCCCACCTGGCAGATAATCCACGCGCCCGCCAAGCGCATGCGACATCAACTGATGGCCGTAACAGACGCCGAGCATCGGAAGATCGATGTCCATGGCGTTGCGAATCCACCCCGCCGTTCGCTCGCTCCACGGCAGTTTCTCGGTGACCATCGACGCGGAGCCGGTGAGTACGGCTCCTGCGCATTCGTCGGGATCGGGCAGATGATCGCCTTGCTCCACGTCCACCACTTTTACGTGGGGCTCGCGCAGGCGAAGACCGAGACGGAACCAACGCGGGAAGTCGCCGTGGCGCTGGCTGATGACCTCGGGCGCACGGCCGGTGCGAATGATGAGAACGGGCTTCATGGTTGATGACTATCGTCGATGTCGGTCGGCGGGAGAACGTTGAGCACTTCACGCACGGTGGTGAGTCCAGCGGCGACCTGCATGGCCGCCGAGATACGCAGGGGTTTCATGCCTTCGCGCAAGGCTTCGGCACCGAACCGGCCGAGATCGAGGTCCGCCAAGATCAGCGAACGCAAGCGCGCGGTCATCGGCATCATCTCGTACACGCCGGTGCGTCCGAGGAAGCCTGTCTTGCGGCATTCGAGGCAACCGACGGGCTCGTAAACCCGCTCGGGCAGCGGTACGTCCCAGCCGTGCGTCAGCACACGCCAGGCATCCGCATCCTGCGTTGTGACCACCTTGCAATGCGGACAGAGGGTGCGCACCAGTCGCTGCGCGACAACGCCCGAGAGCGTCGACTGGATGAGGTAATGCGGCACGCCCAGATCGAGCAGGCGAGTGACCGCACTGGGCGAGTCGTTCGTGTGCAGCGTCGAGAGCACCAGATGGCCCGTGAGCGACGCCTGCACGGCCATCTGCGCCGTCTCAAGATCGCGAATCTCGCCGATCATGATGATGTCCGGATCCTGGCGCAGCAGCGTTCGCACGCCCGCCGCGAAGTCCAGGTCGATGGACGGCTGGACCTGCATCTGATTGAGGTCGGGGGACACCATTTCGATCGGGTCTTCGACCGTGCAGACGTTCAACTCGGGGCGCGCGAGATGTTTCAGTGTGGAATAGAGCGTGGTGGTCTTGCCCGAGCCGGTGGGGCCGGTCACCAGCACGATGCCGTGCGGGCGTTCCACCATGCTGCGCCACACGCGATCTTCCTCGGCGGAGAAACCGAGTTGAGCGAAGTCTTTCATCACGAGGTCGGGATCGAAGATACGCATCACCACCTTCTCGCCGAAGGCGGTAGGCATCGTGGAGATACGCAATTCCACTTCGCGGCCGCCGGCCGAGCGCGTCTTGATGCGACCGTCCTGCGGACGCCGTTTCTCCGCCACGTCCATGCGCGCGAGGATCTTCACGCGCGCGGTCACCGCGGTCATCACCGGTGGCGGAAGCTCGAACACCTTCTGCATCACGCCATCGATGCGGAAGCGCATCTGCCCGGCATCGCGGCGCGGCTCCAGGTGAATGTCGGAGGCGCGTTGTTCGAAAGCGTATTGCAGCAGCCAGTCCACGATGTGGACCACATGGCGGTCGTCTGCACCCACTTCGCCGGTCTTGCCGAGTTCCACCAACTGTTCGAAGTTGATGATCTTCGACGGCTCGTTGCCCTTGGCGTCCTGAGCGAGCTGGATCGATCGCTGCACGCCGTAGAACTCGAGCAGATAGCGATTGATGTCGATCGGATTCGACACCACGCGGCGCACGTCGCGGCGGAGCATGTGCGCCAGGTCGTTCGCCCAGCCGGTGTCGAAGGGCTCCGCGGTGGCGAAGGTCACCTCCATCGACGATGCCGCCACGGGAAGGATGCGGTGGCGCTGGGCGTACGCACTGCTCACGGCCTGCGTGGCCTGGGCCACGTTCACCTTCATGGGGTCGATCTTGAGGTAGGGCAGGTCGGCCTTGCCGGCCAGCCATTCCACCAGGATTTCGAGGCTCAGCGGCCGCCCGGCTTCACGGCGGTTCTCCGGCTTGGCGTTCGCAATCAGAACCAGCGGGTGCAGCTCGATGGCGGATTTTCCGCCGCGGGAAGCGAGCCGGATGCGCTTGGCGTCGTCGCCGGTGAGGTATCCGTCCACGACGAGCGAGGCGAGCACCTCGTCGAGTTCCAGCCGGCCGCGGCGGCCGAGCAGCGCGCCGGGTTGCGGATTGACTGCCATGGTGGTGCGACCCCGTGTGAATCCTACGCCGCTATACTAGCCCGCTTTCTCAAGGACTCGGGAACCATGTCCGCGCCCACCTTCCAAGACGTGATCCAGACCCTGAACCGCTATTGGGCGGAGCAGGGCTGCGTGCTGGTCCAGCCGCTCGACACCGAGGTCGGCGCGGGAACGTTCCACCCCGCCACCTTCCTTCGTGCGCTCGGACCCGAGCCCTGGGCAGCGGCCTACGTGCAGCCCTGCCGCCGGCCCACGGACGGTCGCTACGGCGACAACCCGAACCGACTCCAGCACTACTACCAGTACCAGGTGGTGTTGAAGCCGAACCCGGACGACATCCTCGAGCGTTACATCGGCTCGCTGAAAGCGCTGGGTATCGATCCGCTGGTGCACGACCTGCGTTTCGTCGAGGACAACTGGGAATCACCCACGCTGGGCGCCTGGGGTCTGGGTTGGGAAGTCTGGTTGAACGGCATGGAAGTCACCCAGTTCACCTATTTCCAGCAGGCCGGCGGTCTCGAATGCCGTCCCGTCACGGGCGAGATCACCTACGGCCTCGAGCGCCTGGTCATGTACCTGCAGAACGTGGACAGCATCTACGACATCGTCTGGACGCATGCCCCGCATGGCGTCGTCACGTATGGCGACGTCTTCCATCAGAACGAGGTGGAGCAGAGCACGTACAACTTCGAGCATGCCAACGTTCCCGAGCTGTTCCATTGGTTCGACGTCTGCGAAGGCGAGGCAAGCAAGCTGATCGCCGCGGGCCTGCCGCTGCCGGCGTACGAGCAGGTCTGCAAGGCCAGCCATGCCTTCAACCTGCTGGATGCGCGCCGCGCCATCAGCGTGACCGAGCGCCAGCGTTTCATCCTGCGCGTGCGCACGTTGGCGCGCAGCGTCGCCGAGGCGTACGTGGCGCAGCGCGAAAAGCTTGGTTTTCCTGGCCTGAAGAACGACAAGGAGGCCACCCGTGGCCGATAAGCGACTGCCGCTCGTCATCGAGCTGGGCACCGAGGAACTGCCGCCGAAGGCCCTGGACGACCTGTCCGCCGCGTTCGCGCGTGGCGTTGTCGAAGGCCTGGAGAAGCGCGGCGTCGCCGCAGACTTCGCCTCGGCGAAGGCTTATGCGTCACCCCGCCGTCTTGCGGTGCACATCGCCGACGTGGCCGTGGCACAACCGGAACAGACCATCGAGCGTCGCGGCCCGGCGATCGCCGCGAGTCTCGGCGCCGACGGCGAGCCGAGCAAGGCGTTGCTCGGCTTTGCGCAATCGTGCGGCGTCGACGTGTCCGCCCTCGAAAAGCTCGAGACCGACAAGGGCGCGTGGTTCGTGTTCCGCGCCGTGAAGCCGGGTCAGCCGACCGCATCGCTGCTCCCTGAGGTCGTTACCGAGGCGCTCAAGGCGCTGCCGATTCCCAAGGCGATGCGCTGGGGCGATCGCGACGATACCTTCGTGCGCCCCGTGCATACGCTGCTGATGCTGCATGGTGCCGACATCGTCGAAGGCGAGGTTCTGGGCTTGAAGAGTGGTCGCCAGAGCAGCGGTCATCGCTTTCATCATCCCGCACCGGTCCACGTCGCCGACGCCGACAGCTGGCTTGAGGCCCTGCGCCATGCGCACGTCATCGCTGATCCCGCCGAACGGCGGCAGCGCGTGCGCGACGAAGTGGCGCGCGTGGCGACCGGGGGCGTGCCGCGACTGTCCGAAGGGCTGCTCGACGAGATCGCCAACCTCACCGAATGGCCGGTGGGCATCGCCTGTACCTTCGAGCGCGCCTTTCTCGACGTGCCGCCCGAGGCGTTGGTCACCACGATGGAGACCAACCAGAAGTTCGTGCCGGTGTTCGATGCCGAGGGGCGCCTGACGGAACACTTCATCGGCGTCGCCAACATCGAGAGCCGCGATCCCGCCGAGATCCGCAAGGGCTACGAGCGCGTCATCCGTCCGCGTTTTGCCGACGCCAAGTTCTTCTGGGACGAAGACCTCAAGACGCCGCTCGCCGACCACCAGGAAGGCTTGAAGAACGTGACCTACCAGCAGTCGCTGGGCAGCCTGTGGGACAAGACCGTGCGTGTGGCCGAGCTGGCTCGCGTCATCGCCAACCGTGTCGGTGTGGACGCGGGCCAGGCGACGCATGCCGCGGCGCTTTCGAAGTGCGATCTGCTCACGCGCATGGTCGGCGAATTCCCTGAACTGCAAGGCGTCATGGGTCGCTACTACGCCACGCGGCAAGGCATCGCGGCCGACGTGGCCGAGGCGCTCGACAGCTTCTACCAGCCGCGTTTCGGCGGCGATGCCATTGCCGCCGGTAAGGTCGGGCAGGTGCTTGCCGTGGCCGAACGTCTCGACACGCTCGCCGGCATCTTCGCCGTGGGGCTCAAGCCCAGCGGCAACAAGGATCCGTTTGCGCTGCGCCGCGCGGCGCTGGGTCTGGCGCGTACCCTCATCGAGGGCGGGCTGGAGATTGATCTGCGCGCCGCCTTCACCGAAGCCTTCGAGATGGTGCCCGAAGCGGCGCTCGTGGCCGGCGTGAAGCCGGGCAAGGATGGCAAGGCACCGGCCGTGGACATCGGCGCCCGGCGCCGGGAACTGGGCGACGAAGTCGTGGCCTTCGTGCTCGATCGCCTGCGCGGTTACTACGCGGACCAGGGCTTTTCGGCCGACCAGTTCGAGGCCGTGCTCGCGGTGGCGCCGGCCACGCTGCCCGACTTCGATCGCCGTCTGCGCGCGGTCGGCGAGTTTGCGCAGCGAGCCGAGGCGGCTAGCCTGGCGGCAGCGAACAAGCGTGTGGCCAACATCCTGCGCAAGCAGGCGGAAGAAGCCAGCGCCGCACCCATCCCGTCGAGCGTCGACCCAGCCCATTTCGAATCCGATGCCGAGCGTGAGTTGCACGCGGCCCTGGACGCCGCCCGCGCGGAGACGCGCGACTTGCTTGCACGTGGCGACTACACGGGCACGCTCGCGCGCCTGTCAGCCTTGCAGAGGCCTGTGGATCGGTTCTTCGACGATGTGCTGGTCAACGCCGAGAACCCGGCCGTGCGCGCCAACCGTCTTGCACTGCTCGCCCAGCTGAAAGCCAGCTTCGGCGCCATCGCCGACATCTCGCGGCTGTAATTCCTTCGGCGGTCTTCGGGCGATGCCGATGGCATCGCCCGAAAGACGGGGCTCAAGCGAGTGCCGTACCCTGTTCGTCGTGCACGCGCGACACCAGCGTCCGCCGGAAGGCGACCATTCGGTCGGCGTAGTCCGATTCGCCCGAGCGGCCGAGGATGGCGTACATCTCCGCCACGAGGTCCGCGTGGCGCACCGGTGAAAAGCGGCTGCCGGCCATCTCGATATCCGATTGCAGCAACTTCATCGCGGCAGCAAGGCGGGAGGGATCCAGTGCGCTCGTACGCGCGGCCGATACTTCGCGGCTGCGCGTGGATTCGGACGACTCGGTGCGAGCGACGGTGTCTTCGTTGGACCCGTCAAGCATCATCGGTCCTTCGCCTGCGGCAAGCCAGACGAGGGACAGACCCAGCGTCTTCGCCATGGTCACGCAACGGCCACGCGACGGATCGGTATTTCCGTCGCGCCAACTGCGCACCACGCCCTCCGAGAAGCCGCAGCGACGTGCGATTTCGCTGACGCTCCCCGACATCTTGATGACCGCGCGCACGCGGCTGGCAAAGGAAGACGGCGCTACCGAGGTCTCGGCGCGACCGGTGTCCAGGCCTCCGCTGGCAGCATCGGCCAGGATGGATCCCCGTAAATTGTCGTTCATGCGATTGAAACCTCGTTGATCAAAGACCGCCCCCCGGCGTTGACGCTCCAACGCGCGAGCCCGGCATCCGGTGTACACGCGCTTCCCTTCGAAAGTCTTTCGCTTGAGAAGTTTCGGAAGGCGGCGATTCAGCGGCCGTCCCGCTGTCCGTCATCGATGCGATATCGCGAACTAATCGCCGGTTTTTTCTAGGAATGTTTCCTAGGGCGAATTCGCAGACATGCCGAAAGTCATGGTTGGCGCCGCCGTAACCGTCGATCCCGACAGCTTTTTTTGCTGCGCGCGCACCCATGGCCTCCCGGGCACGATTTCGATCGACCGGACGTGCGTGAATTTTTCGTGTTGCCAAGCCGCAAGCTCTTACGTATATGTGACGACGCAGCACGTCACCGTGCTGTAGGGGAGTATGCGGCGCTTGTTGGCAAGTGGCCGTCATGAATGGAAAAAGACACGAGCCGATTGACCCTGGCCTGGTGCCGCCGGGACGGGCGCGGCTTGCCGATGAATCGAAAGAACGTACGACTTCGGAACTTCCAGGGGAGCCACTGAATGAATTTGCGTAACTACCGCACGGCAGCGCTGGGTCGGCGGACGGCGTTGGCCGTCGCCATCGGCCTGGGCACCGTCGCTGGCGCCGCGATGGCGCAATCGAACGTCACCGGTTCGATCTTCGGCCAGGTGAATCCGCAGCAGGGCAACACGGTCACCATCTCCAACCCCGATACGGGCTTCGCACGATCGATCACCGTCGACGCGAACGGCCGCTATCGCTTCAGTTCGCTTCCGCCGGGCAGCTACAAGGTCACGCTCGAGAACAACGGCGCCGTGGTGAGCCAGCGCGACAACGTTTCGGTGACGATTTCGGGCGGTTCGGAAGTGTCGTTCGGTTCGGCAGCGTCCGCGACCGAGGCCAGCACGCTGGAAGGCGTTTCCGTGAGCGCGACGGCCATGCCGTCGATCGACGTTTCGTCCGTGGACACGCGCACCGTTATCACCGCCGAGCAGCTCAACAAGTTGCCCATCACCCGCGACGTGCTTGCCGCCGCACTGCTGGCGCCGGGTGTCATCGGCAACTCGAGCTACAAGGATGCCCTCGGCAATCCGGTGCCCAGCTTCGGTGGCTCCGCTTCCTCCGAGAACGCCTATTTCATCAACGGCTATGCCGTGACCAATCCGCTGACCTCGATCGGCCTCACCCAGCTTCCGTTCGATGCGATCGATCAGCAGCAGGTGCTCACGGGTGGTTACGGTGCGGAATTCGGCCGGTCCACCGGTGGCGTCATCAACATCGTCACCAAGCGCGGTACCAACGAGTGGCACGGCGGCGTATACACCATCTGGGAACCGTCCGGCACGCGCGCGTCGCCGCGTAACAACAACTATCCCGACACGGGCTTCTACCCGACGACCGACGGCACGATCTATCAGTACACGAAGAAGAACAATTACTGGCGCTCGACCATTGGCGCCTACGCGAGCGGTCCGCTGATCAAGGACAAGCTGTTCTTCTACATCGATGCCGAAATGAATCGGCGTGAAGGTCAGGGCATCGCCAGCAGCACGACTGCAGGTGCGATTACCTCGGCTACCGTTGGCCGCAATGGTTGGAACGAATACCAGTACAAGATCCCGCGCTGGTTGGCGAAGATCGACTGGAACATCACCGACGATCATCACATCGAACTGACCGGCGTCTCGGACAAGAGCGAGTACACGTCCAAGACCTACGGCTTCAG
Organism: Luteibacter flocculans; assembly: GCF_023612255.1. Taxonomy (NCBI): domain Bacteria; kingdom Pseudomonadati; phylum Pseudomonadota; class Gammaproteobacteria; order Lysobacterales; family Rhodanobacteraceae; genus Luteibacter; species Luteibacter flocculans. The sequence continues at coordinate 241,800 of NZ_CP063231.1, forward strand.
CTACGCCACGCTCGGTCACGGGCAGACGCAGAACGGCGGCGTCTATACCAAGGACGGCGGCGACCTCTACGTCGGCAAGTACACGGGCTACATCACCGACAACTTCACCGTGTCGGCCCTGTACGGACAGCAGCGACTGGATCACATCCAGTTACCGTATCAATACAACCCGAACTGCCCGCTCATCAGCATCGCCACCGCGCAGGCACGTGCGCCAGGCCTCAGCTACGGCGGTTGCCAGACCACCTCGGCCGCGGTTCGTGTGCCGGGTGCCAACGACGAAACCAACGGCTGGCGCCTCGATCTGGAATACCGCCTGGGCGATCACGACATCCGCTTCGGCGCGGACCGCCAGGAGGCGAAGTCGTTCACTGGCACCTCGCTGCCAGGCGGCTATAGCTGGACCTATAACTTCCAGAACAACCCGGGCCAGGCGATCGACGCCGGCCACGGCGTGGGTTCACCGGCGGCTGCAGGCGGCCTCGGTACACAGGGCTACTACGTCACCCGCGCGTACACGACCACCTCGGCGAAGGTGAAGACGGTTCAGGAGTCGCAGTACATCGACGACCACTGGCAGCTCACCGATCGCTGGATGATCTACGCCGGTCTGCGCAACGAGCAGTTCAAGAACTACAACGGCAACAACGAGGTCTACGCGAAGCAGCGTCATCAGCTCGCCCCGCGCCTCGGTGTGTCGTGGGACGTCAACGGCGACTCCACCTTGAAAATCTACGCCAACGCCGGTCGCTACCACCTCGCAATGCCGAACAACGTCGCCGTCCGCGCGGCGTCGGGTTCGCTGGGTACGTCGGAGTACTTCAGCTACACGGGCATCGACCCCACCACCGGTGCGCCTACCGGACTGGTGTCCGTGCCGGTAAACCAAGCCGCGGGCTATACGTGTAATGGCACGAACGCCGTCTCCGCGAACCTGGAATGCGGCATTGCGCCGGATCCCCGCACGGTCGCGGCGAAGGGCCTGAAGTCGCACTACCAGGACGAGTACATCGCCGGTCTCGATCAGGCGCTCACCCCGTCGCTCAACTGGGGCGTGAAGCTCACCTGGCGTCAGCTGCGCAGCGCCATCGACGACACCTGCACGCCCGCACTTGGCGGCGCCTGCTTCCTGTTCAATCCGGGCACCGGCAATACGTTCCTGCAGGAGCAGGATGACGGCTCCTTCGTGGCCGTGCATTACTCGAAGGACGCGTTGCAGCTGCCGGATCTGAAGCGCAAGTACTACGCCGTGGATCTGTACCTGGAGCATCCGTTCTCCGACAAGTGGTATGGCCGCATCGACTACACCTGGTCGCGCAGCTACGGCAACACCGAAGGCCAGCTCGCTTCGGACCTCGATACCGGTAACGGGGGCCAGGCTGACGTGTCGGTCACGCAGGACTGGGATCTTCCGCAGTTGATGGTCGGCGCGAACGGCAAGCTGCCGAACAACCGCACGCACCAGATCAAGGCGTTCGGCTACTACCAGCTCAGTGACGACTGGCGCTTCGGTGCGAACCTCAACATCGCCTCGGGCCGTCCGAAGAACTGCACCAGCTTCTACCCGACCGCCGACGCCGGCTTGTACAACGGCTCGTTCTACTACTGGTGCGGTCTCCCCGGCACGCCTGGCTACGCGCGCTCGCCGCGTGGTTCGGCAGGCAACACGCCGTGGACCTACGTCGTGAACCTCAACGCGGCGTACACGCCGTCCTGGCTGCATAAGAACCTGACCTTCCAGGTCGACGTGCTCAACGTGCTCAACAAGCAGACGCCGACCTCTTACAACCCGCGCTACGCGCAGTCGCGCTCGACGGTGAACCCGCTCTATGACCGCGAGCTCAACTTCACCGATCCGCGCACCGTGCGCTTCACGGCGCGTTACGACTTCTGATCCGCGGAAGTCGCCGTAGAGCGACGACAAGAGTCCCCGTACGGTCTTCCGTACGGGGAGACAACAAGCGTCTCCCCGCATCGCCCCCGGCTGTTCACGCCGGGGGCTTTTTTCCATAAGCCTCACGGCGTGATTCTGCTTGCTCGCCCCGGTGCCCGTATCGGCAGGGAGTCAGCGGAAAACGCGACGAGTGGCGGCAAAACAGTGGGCACGTGCGGGATCTTGCGCCAACGGTGTAATTAGCGCTCTCCGAGGACGCGGATTTCTCCCCGAACCGTTTCAATTGTAAGCACTTTTTCCTTCGGCGCTGAGGCGTTGTGTTCGAGGTTGCCAAAGAAACGCTAAGAAAAGTCGTTTTCCCATGTAAATAATTTGTTGACACGGCGGTCGGCGTACGCCTATGTTCGGCACCGACCATGCTAGTTTTTTCTTTCGCGCATCATGCGTGGGGGCAAATTCAGCAGGTGTCCATGGCTTGTCGGGAGCAGGTCCAGGGGATGGCGTACCACTCGAGGAGGGACGGTACGCAGGGAATATCCTCAAGAACGTGCGCCGAGAAGCTGTTTTTTTCCGGCCTTGGCTGGGTTTTGCTCGTTTTCAGGCCCGGTGAGGGCCGATCTGGGGAGATTTGCAAATGAGTTCTCGCAGCATCCGGCAGGCATCCGTCCTGCGTCGTTCTTCGCTCGCCCTTGCGCTGGCCATTGGCTTGGGCGGCTCTGGACTGGCTGTCGCGCAGTCCACCGTCGGCGCGATTTTCGGTAGCGCTACTCCGGGCCAGACCGTCACCGCGACCAGCGCGTCGGGCGTCACCCGCACGGTTACTGTCGACCAGTCCGGTCGATACACCATCAGCTCGCTGCCGGTGGGCAACTACACCGTGTCGCTGTCCTCGGGCGGTTCGACCGTGTCAACGCGTGACAACGTTGGCATCCGCGTCGGTTCGGGTACTGAAGTGTCGTTCAACAACCCGACGAATGCGGGCGCGGCACAGGACCTGTCGGGAGTTACCGTCTCGGCGAACACGCTTCCGTCCATCGACGTCACCGGTGTGGATTCGCGCACGGTGATCACCGCGCAGCAGCTGCAGAAGCTCCCGCTGGCGCGTAGCGCTGACGCCATCGCGCAGCTCGCGCCCGGCGTCGTCGCGGGCAGCTCTGACTTCACCAGCCAGGCAACGGGCCGTCCGTTGTCGTCGTTCGGCGGTGCGGGCGTCTCCGAGAACGCCTACTACATCAACGGCATGAACGTCACCGACCCGCTGAATGGCCTGGGTGGTATCGAGCTGCCATACGGCTCCATTGAACAGCAGGAAGTGCTGACCGGCGGTTATGGCGCAGCCTACGGCCGTTCCGACGGCGGTGTGATCAACCAGATCGGTAAGCGCGGCACGAACGAGTGGCACTTCGGCGCGCAGATCCTCTACACCCCGGAGTGGGCTCGCGGCACGCCGCGCAGCACGTACTACGGTGACGGTTATCCCGGTGGTGAACTGAATGGTACGCTCTACCAGCGGCGCCACGACGACAAGGGCTGGGAAGCGGTCGAGAGCGCATACGTGGGCGGTCCGCTGATCAAGGACAAGCTCTTCATGTTCGCGTCGGTCGAAGCCGACAGGACCCAGGACAAGTACACCGGCCTCAATTCCAGCGCCGCACAGCAGACCAAGCGGACCTACAAGGATCCGAAGTGGTACGCCAAACTCGACTGGAACATCACGGACAACCACATCCTCGAGCTTACCGCTGCCTCGACCAAGCACGAGTACAACGGCTCGAACTACGAATACAACTACGACGACTTCACTCGCGGCGATTATCTCGGTCAGGACGTTCCGACCAAGACTTCGGCCAAGATGTGGATCGCGAAGTACACCGGCTACATCACCGACGACTTCACCGTGTCGGCGCAGTTCGGTAAGCAGATCACGAATATCTATCAGGAGAACGTGAACAACTTCCCTGATCTGATCCCGATCCTCGGTTCGACCAACCAGAACCCGGCCTACACCGGCGGTGCGCCGATCACCAACGCGAACAAGGTCATTCAGTACACCGATCCGTCCCATCAGACGCGTGGTGCCAACTACCGCATCGATCTGACCTACAAGCTCGGTGATCACACGATCACGGCGGGTATCGATAATCAGCGTACGCAGGATCTGAACGACAGCACGCTGATGGCGCCCAACGCCGGCTACGCCTGGCAGTATGGTCGCCAGAACAACCCGGCCAGCGAGATCGCCGACGGTGAAGTGGATGCGCCCATCAATTATCCGGGCGGCCAGAACGGTTACTTTGTCGACAAGTACGTTCAGTACACCAGCGCTTCGACCCGCGTCGAGCAGCGTGCCCAGTACATCGAAGATTCCTGGCAGGTTTCCGACCGCTGGCTGGTGAAGATCGGTCTGCGCAACGACCAGTTCACCAACTACAACCCGGATGGTGATGCGTACATCACGCAGACGCGTCCGCAGTGGGCGCCGCGCCTCGGCTTCAGCTGGGACGTCTTCGGCGATTCCAGCTTCAAGGTCTACGGTAATGCCGGTCGTTACTACCTCGCGCTGCCGACCAGCGTTGCGCTCCGTGGTGCTTCGGGCTCCTACTACACCAAGGAGTACTACACCTACACGGGCATCGATGCGAATGGTTACCCGACCGGTCTGACGCCGATCAACACCTATCAGGGTGCGGGCGTGCCTTACTCGGCTAACCGTGAATACGGTCAGCAGCCGGATCCGAAGACGGTGACGGCCAAGAACCTGAAAGCGCAGAACCAGGACGAGTACATCCTCGGCTTCGACAAGGTCCTCAACGACCAGTTGAACTGGGGTATGAAGGCGACGTATCGCAAGCTCAATCGCATCATCGACGATGTCTGCGATACCGACGTGCTCGAGGGCCAGGCTATTGCCCAGGGCGCCGACGTTTCCGGCCTTCGCGGCTGCTACTTCTTCAACCCGGGTAACGCGGCGACGTTCCAGCTTCCGAACGGCACGGGCGGCTACCAGCAGGTGCACATCACGAACGCCGATTTCGGCTTCCCGCAGCCGAAGCGTAAGTACTACGCCCTGGACACGTACCTCGAGCATCCGTTCGACGGCAAGCTGTGGGGCCGTATCACCTACACCTTCTCGAAGAGCTACGGCAATTCGGAAGGCCAGGTGAAGTCCGACATCGGTCAGCAGGACATCGCGGCGACGCAGGACTGGGACTACCCGTCGATCATGGAATACGGCTCTGGCCGACTCCCGAACGACCATCGCCATCAGATCAAGGCCTACGGAAGCTGGCAGATCACTCCGGAGTGGAACGTGGGTGGCATTCTGCAGATGGCCTCCGGCTCGCCGAACTCGTGCGAAGGTCTGTACGGTCCCAACCAGACCGTTCCGGCGTACAACGGCAACTACTACCACTGGTGCGGTGGTGTACCGTCGCCGTACGGCTCAAAGGGAACGACTGACTGGACCCACATCCTGTCGCTCAATGCCGAGTACCGCCCGTCGTTCGCGGACCACAAGCTCGCGTTCAATGTGAACGTGTACAACGTCCTCAACGAGCAGAAGGCCACCCGACTGAATCCGGATTACTCGGACGGCAACTATAAGACGCCGCTGTCGTGGGAAACCCCGCGCTACGTTCGCTTCGGCATTACCTACGACTTCTGATCCATCGATGTCGCAGGCCAGCGCCACGCCCCTCGGGGCGTGGTCGCCGGAAAACGAAAAACGCCACCTTCGGGTGGCGTTTTTCGTAGGCGGAGGAAAAACATCTCGCAAGATCAAGCAATTGCGCCTTTCCGGCAAATCTGACTGTCAGCTTGCCGACCGCATCGCGAAACCCGATTCCTGTCAGATTCGTCACTTGACTTTTCCAGAGGCGCATTTGCCGGTATGCTCCGACGTTCCCCCCGGAAGCCTTGTGCGCCATGCGCGCGCGTATCTTCCGTGACCCACCAACATTCCGTTCTGTAACGAGGTTCGACCATGCGCAGGATTTTCTTGTCGCTCGCATCCGTGGCCGCATTGGCCCTCGCCGGTTGCAGCGGCGGCTCCGACAACAACGCTCAGCCCGCCGCCGCAGGCAGCAGCCCGGGTAGCAGCGACAACGCGGCACCGGCCAATGCCGTCACCGGCACGGTCACTCTCCGCGACGCCGGAGCGCAGCTCAGCCCGGATGCCAAGCTCGACCTGAAGCTGGTGGATGTCTCGGCCGAGGGTTCGCAACCGCTGGCCAGCAAGACCATTGCGCCGGTCACCATGCCGCAGTCGTTCCAGCTCGACTTCAATGCGTCGGACGTCAATCCGAACGACATGTACATCATCGAGGTGTCGCTGCAGGACGGCGAGCGCCACTACTCGTCGCCGCTCAAGACCCCTGTACTGACCAAGGGCGCCAAGAACGTCGCCAACATCCAGCTCGTCGGTGAAGCCACCCCGGGTGAGAAGGAACTGGCCGGCTACAACAGCGTCAAGAAGAACATCGGCGGCATGAAGGTCACCCAGGGCACCGCGCTGAAGGAAGGCGAGTCGCGCGGCTGGCAGATCTTCAAGAAGGGCAACGACGTCCAGTTCGTCATCGAACTGGTCGACTACGGCGACAAGGGTTTCACCTCGACCAACTACGCGTACCGCGACGGCAAGCCGTGGGTGATCGTGCAGGAGAAGAAGGCCAGCAAGGACGCCAAGCCGACCTCCATCGAGCGCGCGGGCTGGAACGATGCCGGCGAACTCGTGCTGAAGCAGAACGAAGCCGGCGGCAAGGTCGATACGCTTTCCGACGAGGACGCGAACAACCTGAAGAAGCAGGCCGAAGCGATGTACGTGAAGGCTGGCGGGAAGAAGTAAGCTCGCCTGTTCGCAGAAAAAGAACGCCGGCCTTGTGCCGGCGTTTTTTTTAACAGGTCTATACGGGGACCTAGTTCCATCCCGGAAGATAGCTACTTCCCCATGATGGAATTTCTGACGGGGCTGGAAGACTGCAATCTGGCCTGCGGGCGAACGGCCCACCGATATATGTCGCATCGAGACAGTAGTTGTTGACCGTCCTACCGGTGGCGCTATGGAAGTAAACGATGCTGGTATAGACGTTGTGTCCGACGGTGTTACAGAGGCCCGTGTCGGTGCACGAGACGATGGGATCGCCGCATCCAAACTCGAACTCTATGCGGTTCACGTTTGCCGGGTCGATGTTTCCGATGTGCTCTCGCACGTTATTGCAGTACAGATTCTGATTTCCGATGATGTTGTCGTTTGCATCGAAATAAATGATGGCGCGCGCGACTTCGGGCAGCGCGAAAGACACTCCGGGTATGGCTACGCAACAAACGAACAACGCTGCGGCGATCAGGTAGCGGATCCGATTCATACGCATATCCTCTTGGGCCTCAAATGAGGCCATGGAAGAATACAAGTCGCTCGGTCTGACGCCCGCTGCTCACGCAACGTCTTGCGATCGCCTACGCAGATTTCAGATTTTCCCTACACGTTTTCGGAAAAAAAGACGCCGGCGTGAACTGACCCCCGGAAATTGGACACCGTCCAAATCCCGGGGGTTTTTCATTGGCGAAGTACGACAAGAAATTCAAGCAGGCGGTGGTGAAGCGGATCCTGGAAGAGGGCATGGGAGCAAAGCGGCTCGCTGCCGAGTGCGGGCTTCACCACGCGATGATCGACCGATGGGTGGCCAGTTACCGCATTCACGGCGAGGCCGGCCTGGCGCCCAAGTACGGTGTCTACGATGCCGCTTTCCGTCTAAAGGTGCTGCGCCGCAAGTGGCGCGAGGACCTTTCCTGCATTCAGGCGGCGGCGATCTTCAACATTCGCAGTCCGGCCAGCATCGGCAATTGGTAGCGCCAGTATCATGCGGGTGGCGTGGGTGCGTTGGCGCCCCGAGCCCGAGGACGTCCCAAGGCCATGGCCAAACCTACCCCGCCCCCCCTCCAAGCCGGCCGAGGCAGCCGTGCCCGATGAGGCGCGATCGCCCAAGGATCTGCTCCGTGAACTGGAATACCTGCGTGCGGAGAACGCTTATTAAAAAAAACTCGATGCCTTGATCCAGGCCAAGAAGGCAGCAGCACGGAAGAAGCGCAGCTAGTGGATGGATTGAGGCATCAGCGTCGGCTTGCCGACCTGCTTCAGGCGGCGGAGCTATCTCGCAGCACGTTCTATTACCACCGCCAAGTCCTACTCGCTCCGGACTCGAGCGCGGGCCTCAAAGATCGGGTCGGCCGTATCTTCGAACAGCACCGACGCCGTTATGGCTATCGCCGGATCACCGCCCAACTGCGCCAGGAAGGCGCGCACATCAATCACAAGGCAGTACAGCGGGTGATGCATATCCTTGGCCTGAAATCGCTGGTGCGCCCGAAGAAGTGCCGTTCTTATCGTGGCGGCGCTCATCCCGCCGCAGCCAAGCTCCTGCAACGCCGGTTCGCGGCCGAACGTCCCAATCAAGCCTGGGTCGCCGACGTCACCGAATTCAACGTTCGCGGCGAAAAGCTCTATCTGTCGCCGGTGATGGATCTCTACAACGGTGAAATCGTGGCCTTCAAGACCGCATCCCGGCCCACCTTCGATCTGGTGGGTGGCATGCTGCGCAAGGCCTCGACCAACTGACCAAGGGCGAGCGCCCCCTGGTTCATTCCGATCAAGGATGGCAATACCAGCAGCCGCCTATCGTCGCTTGCTGGGCGAAAATCACCTCACCCAAAGCATGTCGCGCAAGGGCAACTGCCTCGACAACGCGGCCATGGAGAGTTTCTTCGGAACCCTCAAATCCGAGTTCTTCTACCTGACCCGGATCGATACTATCGAGCAGCTCAAGGACGGCATTCGCCGCTACATCCACTATTACAATCACGACCGCATCAAGCTGAAACTAAAAGGCCTGAGCCCGGTGAAATTCCGGACCCAGGCCTTCGGCGCCTAGCTTAGACCGTCCAACTTTAGGGGGTCAGTTCAGCGGGGCTGGCGTCTTTTTCTGCAGGCTAGTCGAGCCTTAAAATGCCATCTTCAAACCGAGATTCAGGCCATTGAAGCGCTGGGTGTCGTCGCCGAAGCGGCCGCTGTAGCTGACCCAGCCGCTCCAGGTCTGGTTGAAGTCGGCGCTGAGGCCGAGATCCGCCGTGACCCAGGTCTTGTCTGGCGTGAAGCCCTGCACGCTGAACTCCCCGGACATGTTGGTCAGGCCCGCCGTGATGTAGCGAGCATCGGCGCGACCGTCGTGGTTGTACGCGACTTCGGCGAACGGACGCAGCAGCGTGTTGCCCGACTGCCAGGTGCCCTGCAGGCGCCAGCCGGCGGTTTCGATGCGGGCGTTGCGCGTCTGACGGTCGAAGCGCATGGCGGTGCTGGTGTTGCTGCGCTCGGTGTAGCCGAACACGCGCAGCTGCTCCCATTCCACCGACGCGAACGGACCGGTCTTCAGGGAGTCGCTGCCGAACCACCAGCCGCCGCTCAGGCCAGCGCCCACGTGCGAGCCGTCGGTCTTACCGGTTTCGGTACGGCGGGCGGCGCCGAGGTCGATGCGACGGTCGATGTCGGTGAAGCTCAGCTGGCCGAAGCTGGCGTAGCCGCCGAAGTAGCCGCCGCCGTTGTGATAGAAGGCGTAGCCCGAGCCGGCGATGTCCTGCATCTTGTAGCCGCCACCGCCCTGGAAGTCCGCCTTGGACTGCGCGACGCCAGCAGCAACGCCGACCGACACGTGGTCGCTGACCTTGGCATCCGCGCCGACCGTCAGGTTGACGTTGTCGCTGTCGGTCTTGGGCGAGGTGTCGGTGGTCTTGAACTTCTGCTGGCCGTAATCGACCGCCGCGAAGAAGCGCGAGTCGGCACCGAAGTTGTCGGCCATCATCTGGTTGCGCAGCGTACGCACGTGCGCGGCGTTGGACGCGAGACCTGCTTCACCCAGCAGCGAGATCTGCTGCGGCGCGCGGATGATCGAGATCGCGTACTGGCCGAGCAGCGCATGTGCCGCGTTGGTCGGGTGGATGCCGTCAGCGAACAGGTAAGTGTTGGCGGCATTCGGATCGCGCAGCGTGGCCGGCGAGCAGGTGATCGAGCTGACCGTGGTGCATGCCGGCGTCGTGACGTTGGTGAAGCCGTAGGTGCTCGGGCTCGCGATCACTTCGTTGAGCAGTGCGTAGGTGTCGATCGGCACGATGCCGCGGTTGGCCTGTGCGAGGCCACCCGAGAGGATGCCGTTGTAGATCTGGGTCAGCTGGGTGATGCCAGCGGATGCGGCGGCACCCTGCGAGAGCGCAGCAGGCGTCTTGCCGACGTCCGGCAGGTTGAAGACGACGATGGTCTTCGCGCCTGCGGCCTGCAGCGCCTTGATCTGCGCTACTTCGTTCTGCGCGGCGGTCGCGACGACAACCTGCGCGGTTGCCGGGTTGCTGGTGGCGGCGAGCAGATCGTTGGCGCCGATCCACATCGTGTACAGCGCATTCGGGTTGGCCTTGCCGCCGTTCGCGGTCAGGTACTGCTGAATCTGCGTCGACGTGGCCGGGACCGGGTTCGCAATGGCCGCGCGTGCGCCACCGAACGCGTAGTCGGTGCCGCCCTGGAGCGATGGCGTCAGCGTCAGGTTGAAGTACTTTGCGATGTTCTCGACCGCGACGGTGCCGGGGTTGGTGGTGAAGCGGGAGACGACCGGCGAGCCGGTCAACAGGGCAACGTTGCCGTTGTCGCTGAGGCTGTCGCCAAAGGAGACGACCTGCTGATATCCGTCGGCGTGCGCCCCGGCACTGAAGAGAAGGGCGGCGCCGATGGCACCGGCAAGATGACGAATACGCATGTGGATCACTCCGTGTGTGGGGCGTTAGAGAAACGTTACGTTAATGGAAGCCATACGCAAGCGCATGCTGCGCCGCGAAATGGAAAAGGGAAGTAGCCCCTGAGCGGGTCGTGCTGAAAGGCCCAAGGGCCGTAAAATCTTGCGCCTTAGGCCCTGGGCCGTTGGGTCGCAAGGCGATGTCGCGCTCGCCCGCCGCAGCAGTAGCTGCGACGGGCGTCTGAGTTATTTCTTCAAGGCGCGGGAGAACGCGTCGGCAAAGGCGCTGTTGGCAGGGGCGGCCGCAGGCTTGGGAGGCGGCGTTCCGCGTCCGCCACCCGGGCCACCGCGGCGGTTGCCGCCCGACGGCGCGTCGTCGCGAGCGGCGGGGCGTCCACCCCGGGCCTCGCCTGGTACGTCGTCCAGCCGCATGCTGAGGGCGATGCGCTTGCGCGGCAGGTCGACCTCCATGACCTTGACCTTCACGATGTCGCCGGCCTTTACCGCATCGCGCGGATCCTTGACGAAGGTGTGCGACAGCGCGGAAACGTGGACGAGACCGTCCTGGTGCACGCCGATGTCGACGAAGGCGCCGAACGCGGCCACGTTCGTGACGCGACCTTCCAGCACCATGCCCACCTTGAGATCCTTCAGATCCTCCACGCCCTCGGCGAAGCTCGGTGCCACGAACTCGGGACGTGGGTCGCGGCCGGGCTTCTCCAGTTCCTTGAGAATGTCGCGGATGGTCGGCACGCCGAAGGTGTCGTCGGTGAAATCCTCGGGCTTGAGGCTGCGCAGGAACGAGGTGTCACCGATGACCTGCTTCACCTCGCGGCCGCACTGCTTGAGGATGCGCTCCACGACCGGGTAAGCCTCGGGATGCACCGAACTTGCATCGAGCGGATTGCTGCCACCGGTGATGCGCAGGAAGCCGGCGCACTGCTCGAACGCTTTATCGCCGAGGCGCGGCACCTTGAGCAGATCCTTGCGGCTCGGGAACGGCCCGTTCGCGTCGCGATGCTTCACCACGTTCTCGGCCACGCTCGACGATAGGCCCGCAACGCGTGCGAGCAACGGCGCAGAGGCCGTGTTCACGTCCACGCCAACGGCGTTCACGCAGTCTTCCACGCGGGCATCGAGCGCACGCGCGAGCTTCACCTGGTTCACGTCGTGCTGGTACTGGCCGACACCGATGGCCTTCGGTTCGATCTTCACCAGCTCCGCGAGCGGATCCTGCAGGCGGCGCGCGATCGACACGGCGCCGCGGATCGATACGTCGAGGTCGGGAAATTCACGGGACGCGAGTTCAGAGGCGGAATAGACCGAGGCGCCGGCCTCGCTCACCACAACCTTGGACAGGCCGAGGTCAGGATGCTTGCGCATCACTTCGCCTGCCAGCTTGTCGGTCTCGCGGGACGCGGTGCCGTTGCCGATTGCGATGAGATTCACACCGTGCTGCTTCGACAACTGGGCGATGCGCGCGAGCGACTGATCCCACTGATTGCGGGGCTCGTGCGGATAAATGGTGTCGTGCGCCAGCAGCTTGCCCGTGGCATCCACGATGGCGAGCTTGCAGCCGGTGCGGATGCCGGGGTCGAGGCCCATGACGGTCTTCGCACCGGCGGGGGCGGCGAGGAGAAGATCCTTGAGGTTTTCGCCGAACACGCGGATGGCTTCGTCTTCCGCGCCTTCGCGCACGCGGCCGAACAGATCGAGCGTCAGGTGCAGATGCAGCTTCACGCGCCAGGTGAGGCGCACGGTCTCGCGCAGCCAGGCGTCGGCAGGGCGACCGCGATCGACGATGCCCGCCCGCGCCGCCACCCGACCTTCGCCTTCGGCGTGGCCCTGGTCGGCATCCACGCCCGGATTGAGGTCGATCTCGATCACGCCTTCGTTGCGTGCGCGCATCAGCGCGAGCAGGCGATGCGAGGGAATCTTGGACACCGCTTCCATGTGGTCGAAGTAATCGCGGAACTTCGCGCCTTCGTTCTCCTTGCCGGGAACGACAGTGGCGCGGATCTGGCCTTTCTCCCAAAGCCAGTCGCGCAGCTCGCCCACGAGTGCGGCGTCTTCGGCGATGGTTTCCATGAGGATGGCGCGCGCGCCGTCGAGTGCGGCGCGGGTGTCGGCGATGCCTTTCTCCGCATCGACGAAGCTTGCGGCAAAGGTCTCCGGATCCAGCGTCGGATCGTCGCGCAGGCCCAAGGCGAGCGGCTCGAGGCCTGCTTCACGTGCGATCTGCGCCTTGGTGCGGCGCTTCGGCTTGTAGGGGAGATAGAGGTCTTCCAGGCGCGCCTTGGTATCGGCGGTGAGGATGTCCGCGCGCAGCGCGTCGGTCATCTTGCCTTGCTCGGCGATGCTATCCAGGATGGCCGTGCGGCGGTCTTCCAGCTCGCGCAGGTAGCGCAGGCGCTCTTCGAGCAGGCGCAACTGGATGTCGTCGAGGCCGCCGGTCACTTCCTTGCGGTAGCGCGCGATGAACGGCACGGTGGCGCCGCCGTCGAGCAGCTCGACCGCCGCGCGCACCTGTTCGGGCTTGGCGGCGATGTCCTGGGCAATACGTTGTTCGATGCTCTGCATGTCGTTCCTGTGCGTTGCTCGCCGGCCGAACGTCGGGCCGGGCCGCCGATGATAGCAAGCACAGGGAAGGCCCCGGCCGGATCGGCCGGGGCGGTGGGTCAGGCGTCGAAGCTGCCGCCCGTACGGCCGCGTGGCGCGGGCGACGCGACCTTGTCGGCGCGGCCGACAAGCACGTAGGTGCTGGCGAGGAGGTCATGCACACCCTGCTTGCGCTGGGTGAAGGCGGCGACGACGTAGAAGACCATCGGCACCAGCAACGTGAAAGCGTTGAGCAGACGGACCGCATTACGCCCTGCGGCGCGGCCCACGCTGATGCGACGGCCCTCGGTGTCGGTCACGCGGATGCCCACGGCCATCTTGCCCGGAGTGGCCTGCCACTTCGAGCTTTCAAAGAAGGCGTAGTAGACGAAGCCGATGACCAGCAGCACATAGGTGATGGGCTGCGCGGTGGCGGCATACGCCGTAATGGCTGCCGTCTGGTCTTTTTCCATCTCGGCGAACAGCCGGGTCATCGCCGCGCCCAGCCCCATGCTCAGGCTGATGGCGGTGAAGGGCACCATGAGGATGAGGTAATCGATCACCCAGGCGCCGAAGCGCAGCCAGAAGCCGGCGTACTCCGGCTCAGCGGTCTCGTGAACGCCCATGAAGGGCGGTGGCGGTGGGGGTACGGCGCCTGATGCGGGGCGCTCGTCGGGGAACAGCTCACCGAGAGGCCGCCAGTCGGTCATCCCCTCGTACCAGCCGAGTTCCTCTGGACGACAGGTGCCGTCGCGCAGCCACTGCCGGACTTCGTCTTCCCCATAGGGGCCGAAGCGCTCGCCGTTGCGTCCGATCCAGACTTGCATGGTGTTCCTTCCGCTCGCTTGCTCGATGTCGGAATGATGCCAGATGGGTCGTCGGCGCGCCGACTGCTGGATGGCAGGGTGTCGTCAGGCGGCGCGGCGCTTCAGATGGACGAGCAGGAGCGAGATGGCCGCGGGCGTGACGCCACTGATGCGCGAGGCCTGCCCGATGGTGGCGGGCAGCGCGCGCTTCAGCTTGAGCAGGACTTCGGCCGAGAGGCCGCGCACGCGGTCGTAGTCGAAGCCTTCGGGAATGGACGTGGATTCGTGACGTCGCTGGCGCTCGATGTCTTCGCGCTGGCGCTCGAGGTAACCGGCGTACTTGGCCTGCACCTCGACCTGCATGGCGACTTCGGCGTCCTCAACGGCAGGGCCGAGCTCCGGGACCGTGGTGAGCGTGGCGTAATCCATTTCCGGCCGGCGGAGCAGATCCAGCGCGTGCGTCTCGCGGCTGACGGCGAGGCCCAGCGAGCGCTCGATGGCGGCGCCCAGCGCATTGTTCGGTGCCGCCCAGAGGGCGCGCAGCCGGGCGCTCTCGCGTTCGGCGGCATCGCGCTTGCCCTCGAGTCGACGGAAGCGCGCATCGGACACCACGCCCAGCGCGTGGCCCTGGGGTGTGAGCCGCAGATCGGCGTTGTCCTCGCGCAGGTGCAGGCGGTACTCCGCGCGCGAGGTGAACATGCGGTAGGGCTCGATCGTGCCGTTGGTGGTCAGGTCGTCGATCAGCACGCCGATGTAGGCCTCGTCGCGACGCGGGTACCACGGCGCGTCGCCGCGTACGGCCAGTGCCGCGTTCAGCCCCGCGATCAGGCCCTGCGCCCCGGCTTCTTCGTAGCCGGTGGTGCCGTTGATCTGCCCGGCGAAATACAGGCCGGGGATGCCCTTGGTTTCCAGCCACGGATGCAGGCCACGCGGATCGAAATAGTCGTACTCGATGGCATAGCCGGGCCGGGTGATGTGCGCGCGCTCGAAGCCCGGAATGGAACGGACCAGCGCGTACTGCACGTCGAACGGCAGCGAGGTGGAAATGCCGTTCGGATAGATCTCGAAGGTATCGAGGCCTTCCGGTTCCACGAAGATCTGGTGCGAGGTCTTCTCGGCGAAGCGCACCACCTTGTCCTCGATCGACGGGCAGTAGCGCGGGCCCACGCCTTCGATCTGCCCGCTGTAGAGCGGCGAGCGGTCGAGCGACGCGCGGATGAGCTCGTGCGTCGCCTCGGTGGTGTGGGTGATCCAGCAACTGACCTGCCGGGGGTGATCGGCCGGCGAGCCCATGAACGAGAAGTGCGGCATCGGGTCGTCGCCCGGCTGCTCGTCGAGTACCGAGAAGTCGATGCTGCGGCTGTCGATGCGTGGCGGCGTGCCGGTCTTGAGTCGATCGGCGGCGACGGGCAACTCGCGCAACCTTGCGGCAAGCGTCGTGGCCGGCGGATCGCCTGCCCGGCCGCCCGCGTATTGGGCCTGTCCGATGTGGATCTTGCCCGCCAGGAAGGTGCCCGCCGTCAGCACGACGCAGCGTGCGCGGAAGTCCAGGCCCATCTGGGTACGTACGCCCGCAACACGGCCGCCGTCGAGAAGGAGATCGTCCACGGCCTGCTGGAACAACACGAGATTGGGCTGGGTTTCGACCAGGTGCCGAATGGCGGCCTTGTAGAGCGCACGATCCGCCTGGCAGCGCGTGGCGCGCACGGCAGGCCCCTTGGACGCATTGAGCGTGCGCCACTGGATACCGGCGCGATCCGCGGCCAGCCCCATCGCGCCGCCCAGCGCGTCGATTTCCTTGACCAGATGTCCCTTGCCGATGCCGCCGATGGCCGGGTTGCAGCTCATCTGACCGATGGTTTCGATGTTGTGGCTGAGCAGCAGGGTGCGCGCGCCGGCCCGCGCGGAGGCGAGCGCCGCTTCGGTCCCGGCGTGGCCGCCACCGACCACGATCACATCGTAGGTTTCGTCATGCAGCATGGGAGGGCGTGGGTAGCGGAATCGGGATCGATATTTTACGCGCTATGCGGCGTCGCGGCGGACCGCGTCTTCCCGTCTTCGGACGGGGTGCTGGCACGTCTTGTGCTTTTCACTACTCGCACTTCCTCCGGGCAGACGCAGCGCGATCATCCGCGCGCCGAGGCCGAACGCAGGGGTTTGGCCGAGTGCCGAAGGAAGGAAGCGGGGTGGGCAGGGATGCCTCATCCGGTTCGAAGAATGAGATCTGGCGCCCGGCGGTCTCAGGAACAGGGGGAATCCAGGATGACCGTGTTGCCGGGCGCCAGAAACCGAGTGACTGGCACAAAGAGCCGCGGCTATGGCCGCGGCTTTTCTTTGTTGAAGGTCACACTACACTTTTCCACTGAACCGTGTGTGACTTTTGCGTCAAGAAAGTGCTCTGTTTCGGCATTTGGTGACGCAGTACGTCAGTTTCTTACCTTCCGTGAGACCCTGCGTGACGCAGCGCACGATCAGCCAAGGGCGACGCGCCCGAGGATGTCGGTCAGGTCGCGCGACAAGTCCTTGCGAGCGGCAAGCTCCGCGACCACGGCATGGGCGGCCTCACGCCGCGTCGGCTCAAGCCGCTTCCAGCCGTTGAACGCCGTCGCCACTCGCGCCGCCACCTGCGGATTCAGGCCGTCCACGGCCACAAGCCGGTCCGCGAGCCACCGATAGGCCGCGCCGTCGGCGCGATGGAATCCCGTGGGATTCGAGCGGGCGAACGTTCCCACCAGCGACTGCACGCGGTTCGGATTCTTGAGCATGAAGCTGGGGTCGCCTTCCAGCGCCTGCACCCGGGCCAGCGCGTCGGCACCCGGAAGCTGCGCCTGCATCGCGAACCACTTGTCGAGCGCCAGCGCGTTCCCCTCGTAGCGGCGACGGAAATGCGCGATCGGTGCGATGGCCTGCTCCGGTGCCACGGTGGCGAGCGTGGCCAAGGCGGCCAGCCGGTCCGTCATGCCCGGCGCTTGTTCGTACTGAGCGAGTGCGAACGTGGTCGCAAGCGGCGCATCGATCAAGGCAAGCAGATCGAGCACGCGGCGCTTCAACTGACGACGCGCCTGGCTGGTGGCGTCCATCGCCGCACTGGTGGACGCACGGAGTGCCTCGTAGCGGACCCGCAAAGGGGCCGCCCCCACGCGCAGGGCCAACGCCAGCAGCATCGCCTGGCGCGCGGCGCGGATACGGTCCGGGTCGCGCTCGGCCTGTCGTTCGACCAGCTCGATTTCCCCGGGCGGGGTCAGCAGTTCGGCGAGCAGCGCATCGTCCAGCGACGCGTCGGCAAACAGTTCCGCGAGCGCTCCGGTCCAGGCGAGCAGCGCCGGGCCGTCGGCCCGGGCATCGCGGCAGTCGTCGTAGGCGAGGCCGGCCAACTGCTGGCCGGCCTCCCACCGATTGAAGCCATCTGGATCGTGGCGAAGCAGAATCGCCAGATCCTCTGGCTGGTAATCGCATTCGAGAATGACCGGCGCAGAGAACCCGCGCAGCAGCGACGGCACGGGTGCGGCGTCGATATCTTCGAAGACGTAGTGTTGTTCGGCCGTGTCGAGCACGACAGTGCGTTCGGTGCCTTCCGCGCGGGCCTCGTCTTCGAGGCGCAATGGGAGCGCACGGCCGGAGCGGTCGAACAGCGACAGCCGCACCGGAATCGGCAGGGCCTGTTTGGTCGGTTGGCCTGCCGTGGCCGGCGTGCGCTGGCGCAGTGTCAGACGGTATTGCCGCTGCGCTGGGTCGAAACGCCCTTCAGCCGTGAGTCGCGGGGTGCCCGCCTGTCCGTACCAGGCCAGATAAGACGACAGGTCGATGTCGTTGGCATCGCCGAGCGCCTCGATGAAATCTTCGATGGTGGCGGCCTGTCCATCGTGACGATCGAAGTACAGGTCCATGCCACGGCGGAAGCCTTCGGTCCCGAGCCTGCCGGCCAGCATGCGCACCAGTTCGGAGCCCTTTTCGTAGACCGTGGCCGTATAGAAGTTGTTGATCTCGCTGTACTGCGACGGGCGTACGGGATGCGAAAGCGGACCCGCGTCCTCCGGAAACTGGGCGCGCCGAAGCAGTGCGACGTCCTCGATCCGCTTGAGCGGTGCCGAGTTCATGTCAGCCGAGAAGCTCTGTTCGCGGAAGACGGTGAGGCCTTCCTTCAAGCTGAGCTGGAACCAGTCGCGACAGGTGACGCGGTTGCCGCTCCAGTTGTGAAAGTATTCGTGGGCGACCACGGCCTCCACGTGACGGTACTCGTCGTCGGTGCTGGAATCCGGGTCGGCGAGCAGGTACTTCGCGTTGAAGATATTGAGACCCTTGTTCTCCATCGCGCCCATGTTGAAGTCATGCGTGGCGACGACATGGAAAACGTCGAGGTCGTAATTGCGACCGTAGGTGCGCTCGTCCCACTGCATCGACCGCACCAGCGAATCCATCGCATAGTCGCAGCGATCGATGACGTCGGCTTCCGCCCATACATGCAGTGCGACGGCGCGACCATCGGCCGTGGTGTAGTCGCGGCTGATCCGCTCCAACCGGCCGGCCACGACAGCGAAGAGATAGCTGGCCTTCGGATGCGGATCGACGAACCGCGCCCAATGACGCCCATCGGGCAGTTCGCCGCTACCGTCGGGATTGCCGCCCGCGAGAAGGACGGGGAAGCGCTGGCGGTCCGCGCGCAACGTGACGGTGTAACGGGAGAGCACGTCCGGTCGATCCGGAAAGAACGTGATGTGGCGGAAGC
Source organism: Luteibacter flocculans (assembly GCF_023612255.1). Classification (NCBI taxonomy): domain Bacteria; kingdom Pseudomonadati; phylum Pseudomonadota; class Gammaproteobacteria; order Lysobacterales; family Rhodanobacteraceae; genus Luteibacter; species Luteibacter flocculans. The sequence continues at coordinate 260,592 of NZ_CP063231.1, forward strand.
CTTCGGCCTCGCACTGGGTCAGCAGGAAGCCGCTCTCGCGGCTGCCGGAAAGGTACAGGCCTTCGAGCGCCGTGTTCTCTGCGGGGCGAAGCGCCACTTTCGTGCGAAGGGTGCAGTGCTCGGCATCGACGGCGATTTCCAGCAGACCGTTGGCGAGGATGTACTCGCCTTCGACCAGGCGCCGGTCGTCGACCGAGAGTTCGAGCAGTTCCAGGCCCTCGCCATTCAGCCGTATCGGTTCGTCGCCAGCCGCTCGTACCATCTGCAGCGTGGCATCGACCTCCGTGCGGTCGATGCCCAGGTCGAAGACCAGCGCCACGTGCTCGACGGTCCAGGCTGGCGGTCGATAGTCATCGAGTCGGATGACGGTGGTGGGGGCGTCGGAACGGTCGCTCATGGCTGACGTCATTTGTCGAATACGGTGGGCAGGCTAACATGCGGCCGGATTCGTCAAAAGGAACTCCCATGTCCCGTTTCGCCGTGACGCGCGCCGCCCTGGGTGGCGAGGAACTGGTGGTGCTGGTGGACGCCGATGCCGATCGTGAAATCCGCATTGCGCGCCGCGGCGCCACGGTTCTTTCGATAATGACCTGCCCGCCTCAGGGCCGCCGCGATATCGCGGATGGCTTCCGCGACGAGAAGGAACTGGTCGGGCACAAAGGTTCGCGATTCGCGATCATGACGCCGTTCGCCAATCGCGTTAACGATTCGCGCTACACATTTGAAGCAACTTCTTACGATTTGCAGCCAGGTGTCGTCGGCGCGGATCGTGCGAGCCGCCACGGCTTCCTGCGTGGCGTGACCTTCGACGTGAAGCAGCAACACGCCGACGACGAAAAGGTCTCCGTCACGCTCGTCACCTCGGCGATCCGGCCCGAGGTCAACCCTGGCTATCCCTTTGCGCTCGACGTGTCGATCACCTTCACCCTCGACGACAACGGCCTGAGCCTGGAAGCGATCACGCGCAACGTCGGCGAGCGCAATGCGCCCACGTTCTTCGGCTGGCACCCGTACTTCCGCCTCTCGGACCATCCGATCGAAGGCTGGGAGCTTCAGGTGCCTGGCGACAAGATCATCGCGACCGACAAGGACTTCATTCCGCTGCCCGGCACACGTGCATGGCAGGCGTTGGACAAGGCGGACCGCGCACTCGATTTCCGCACGACGCGGCCGATCGGAGACACGCAGCTCAATCACACCTACGCCGATCTGCAACTCGATGCCGATGGCCGTGCACGCACGCACCTGCGCGATCCCAAGAGCGGTGCGGCGATCGCCGTGTGGCAGGAGCGCGGTGTGATGCTTGTCTTCACTGCCGACACGGCCGAACGCGATGCCCGTCGCTCTGTGGCGTTGGAGCCGATGGAATGCATGCCCGACGCGTTCAATCGCGACGACTGCACACCGCTCATCACGCTGGGCCCGGGCGAGGAGCGTCGTTTCGTGTGTGGTGTCGAGTTCGCTCGATGAATCTGCCCAGCTTCGCTGAGGTGCGCGATGCGGCGGCGCGGATCGCGCCGCATGCACTCGTAACGCCCGTCATGCGCAGCGATCGCATCGATGCATTGGTGGGTGCGCCCATCGTCTTCAAGTGCGAGAACCTGCAGCGCGGTGGTGCATTCAAGTATCGCGGTGCGACCAACGCCGTCTGGTCTCTCGCGGAAGACGAAGCGGCCCGCGGTGTCGTCACGCATTCGTCGGGCAACCACGGCAACGCGTTGGCGATGGCGGCACGCGCGCGCGGCGTCCCCGCGCACATCGTGGTTCCCGAGGGCGCGGTAAAAGCCAAGCTCGATGCGATCGTCGCTGCCGGTGCGACGGTGCATCGTTGCGAAGCCACGACGGCGGCGCGCGAAGCCAAGGCGGCAGAGGTGCAGGCGCAGACGGGAGCCGTGCTGGTTCACCCTTACGCCGACGCGCGTGTCATGGCCGGCCAGGGCACCGTGGTGCCGGAAATGCTTCGTCAGGCGCCGGGTCTCGATACCGTGCTGGTGCCTGTCGGTGGCGGTGGCCTCGCGTCGGGATGCGCCATTGCCGCGCACGGTATGGATCCGTCGATCGTCGTGTTGGCAGCAGAGCCCGAGGGCGCCGATGACGCGGCGCGATCGCTGGAAGCGGGCGCCCGAGTGGGGCCGTTCGCTCCGCACACGATATGCGATGGGCTGCGCCCCCTGATGGGTGAGCCGAACTTCCATGCGCTGCGCGATCACAATGTTCGCGTGTTGCGCGTGAGCGACGCCGAGACGATTGCAGCCATGCGGTTGCTGTGGACCGAGTTGCGCCTCGTCGTCGAGGTTTCCAGCGCCACGGTGCTGGCGGCCGCGCTGCGTTACCCGCAGTATCTCGCCGGCCGTCGGATAGGCGCGGTACTGACCGGCGGCAACGTAGACATCGACGCACTGCCCTGGTGACCCGACCCATTGGCGCGGCGTCGATGACGGTTCGTGCCGTTTGTGGGCTACACAAGCCCACATGATGACGGTGGCGCCCAATGCGATGACGGCGTCATGCGTGCCGCGGGGCCCGTCCATACGTACGTTCGACTAGGCCGCCAGCGGACATCCTCGCGAAAGACGCGGCGATATTCTCGCCGCTCTTTCCGGGCAATTCGTGAGGTGGCAATGCGTTGCGCATGGGCCGAACACAGCGATATCGAGCGCGTTTACCACGACACCGAGTGGGGGGTTCCCGTCTACGAGGATCATCTGATCTTTGAGCGGTTTTCCCTACGTGCCGTACAGGCCGGGCTTGCCTGGCGCACGGTACTCGTCAAGCGCGAATCGTTCGCCCGCGCCTTCCATGGTTTCGACATCGCACGTGTCGCCGCCATGGGTGACGACGAACTGGCAGCGGTACTGGCCGATCGCGGTGTCATCCGCAATCGCCTCAAGATCAACGCCATACGCAACAACGCGCGTGCCGCGTTGCGCGTCATCGATGAGAGAGGCTCGTTATCCGCGTATCTGTGGGCATTCGTTGGTGGCACGCCGCAGGTCAACGCGCGGCGGGGCGACGAGCCGCTGCCCATGCGCAGCGATCTGTCCGATCAGTTGAGCGAGGCGCTGCAACAGCGTGGCTTCCGCTTTGCCGGCACGGCGATCTGTCAGTCGCTGCTGCAGTCGGCGGGCCTGGTCAACGATCACGCGGTAGATTGCTTCCGCTATCGATGACGCGGCGTTCACCCTGGCTGCACCCGTGGCGGGTTGCCATGACGGCATGGCTACCACACGAATCGGCATTTCGGGCTGGCGCTACGCTCCATGGCGCGGCGTGTTCTACCCCAAGGATCTCGTGCAACGAAACGAGTTGTCCTTCGCGTCGCGCCAGTTCCCCACGATCGAGCTGAACGGTTCTTTCTACTCGTTGCAGCGGCCGGAGAGCTATCGGTCCTGGTACGACGACACGCCACGTGGGTTCGTTTTCGCGGTCAAGGGGCCGCGTTTCATCACCCATACCTTGAGACTTCGCAACATCGAGAAGCCGATGGCGAATTTCTTCGCCTCGGGTGTGCTGGCGCTGCGCGAGAAACTCGGGCCCATCCTTTGGCAGTTTCCGCCCACACTTCGATTCGAGCCTGCGATCTTCGAGCACTTTCTGGCCTTGCTGCCGAAGACCACGCGGGCCGCGGCGGATATGGCACGTGGCTACGACTCGCACCTGAAGCGCGAGCCCTTTCTCGAGTTCGGGCGTAGCCATCGGTTGCGCCACGCTGTAGAAATCCGCCACGAGAGTTTCGTCGATCCTGCCTTCGTCACGCTGCTGCGCCGATACGGTGTTGCGTTTGTCGTCGCCGATACGGCAGGCAAGTTTCCGCGCTATTTCGACGTGACCGCGCCGTTCGTCTACGTTCGTCTGCACGGCGACAAGCATCTGTACACGAGTGGCTACGGCGACGAGGCGTTGGGCGAATGGGCGCGCCGTATTCGCGCATGGCGCAAGGGTGGGCAGGCGCAGGCGGATCCGCGCATCACTCGATCGCTCCCGCCCACGCGTGCATCGCGAGACGTGTACGTCTATTTCGACAACGATGCCAAGGTGAAGGCGCCAGGCGACGCGCTCACGCTCACCGCGATGGTCTAGCTGTTAGAACGGCGTCTTGCGACGCGATCCGCGCAGGTTCTCGATCGGGAAGCTCGCGATTTCGCCGCTGCCTTCGCGGCGCGACTGTCCTGCCGGCGGCCCCCAGGCATGGGCCGTCACGACTTCCCATGTGGAGGGAATCACGCCATCGGTGCGAAGCGACTCGTAGGCCTCCACCATGCGCTGGTAATGGCGCTTGCCGGTCAAGCCGCGAGGACGCTGCGCATCCGCGTTGTTGGCGCCCAGACCCTTGAGTTCGTCGAGCAGCGCGCGGGGCGTGGGGTAGGTCAGCGTATAGCGCTCGGCGAACAGGACCGGATCGCGCAGGCCCTGGGCAAGCATCGCGTCACCCACGTCGTGCATGTCGAGAAAACGTGCCACGTGCGCGTACTGGTCGGCTTCCGCCCACGAAGCACGCAACTCCTTCAACGTGTCCGGGCCGAAGGTGGAGAATGTGAGCAATCCGCCGGGCTTGAGCACGCGAGCGCACTCGGCGAACAGGCGAGGCAGATCCTCGCACCACTGGAAGCAGAGGTTGGAAAACAGCACGTCCACGCTGCGATCCGGTACCGGTAGCGTGTACGCGTCGCCAAGCACGCGACCGAACGGTTTCAGCCAGGACGCATGCTGCTTTGCCTGCTTCAACATCGGCAACGCGAGGTCGATAGCGACGACCTGGGCCTTGGGGTAGCGCTTCTTCAATGCCGCACTGCCTCGACCCGTCCCGGCGCCGACGTCGAGGACCACGTCGGGCACCTGCTCGTAGATGTCGAGCCGATCGATCAACGTGGCTTGCACTTCGCGTTGCAATGCGTCGTGTTTCTCGTAGGTGTCGGCGGCGCGCGCGAAGTTGCGGCGGACCTGACGGCGGTCGAAATGGAAATCGCTCATGGGTAGGCGTCGGTAAATTCGGTCAGGACATCCGCCACGGCGGCGGCATATCCGATGAAGGGGGCATGCCCGGCGTGGGCGATTTCCTCGAAGCGGCCACCTGCGGCGTCGGCGGACCAGCGCATGGCGTCGGGATGGACGATGCGGTCGCGGCGCCCTGCGATCCAGAGGCTGGGTGCATCGATGGCGGCGAGGCGGGGGCGCAGATCTTCGCTTTCCAGCAGGCGGATACCCTCCATGAGCACGCGCGGGTCGGGTTCGCCGCGCGAGAACGCCTCGTCCTTCAAGCGGCGCGCTTCGCCGCGCGGGTCGGGGCTGCCCATCGCTTCCAGGGCGATGAAGCGCTCGACGGTGGCGCGATAGTCCACTTCCAGATCGGTGGCCAACTGGCGCACCAGCGCCGGATCGTTGCCATGTGGCCAATCGTCCGCGCGCAGGAAGCGAGGCGTGGCACACATCGGGACCATGGCACGAACCGCCTCGGGTACATCCAGTGCGGCCGTCAGTGCCACCAGGCCGCCCATCGACCAACCAAGCCATACCGCCGGCGGCGTCACCGCGGCGATGGCGCGGGCGCAGGCGCCCGGCTCCAACGGCACGCGCGAGTCGCGCGAGTAGCCGTGCCCGGGCAGGTCGACGACGTACATCGTGTAGTGTGTCGTGAGCCGTTCGACCAGCGGCGCCAGGATGCCGCCATGCATGGCCCAGCCATGCACCATCACCATCGGCACCGGCCCGGTGCCATGGACTTCGACGTGGAGGTCGCTCACGGAGGCGAACTCGGCGCGAGCGACGGATCGACGGCGCCGCGCGCATCGAAGACGAAACAATCGCCGCGCCAGTGCGCACCGCCCACTTCCTCGAAGTACTTGAGGATGCCGCCTTCAAGCTGGAATACGTGCTCGATGCCCAGCTCGCGCATGTGGATGGCAGCCTTTTCGCAGCGGATGCCGCCGGTGCAGAACGACACCACCGTCTTGCCTTCGAAGCGTTCGCGATCCGCGGCGACGGCAGCGGGGAACTCCGTGAAGCTGGCGAGGCCGTACTCCACCGTGTTCTCGAACGTGCCGGCGCTGACCTCGTAGTCGTTGCGCGTATCCAGCAGGACGACCGGACGACCTTCGTCGTCGTGGCCCTGGTCGAGCCAGCGCCGCAGGTCGGTCGGCAGCACGTGTGGCGCGCGTCCTTCGGCGGGGCGAATGGCCGGCGCGCGCATGGTGATGATCTCTTTCTTCAGACGTACGCGCATGCGCGCGAAGGGCGGCGCATCGGACACGCTTTCCTTCGGCGTCAGGTCTGCGAAACGCGGGTCTTGGCGCAGCCAGTCGAGAAACTCGGCGATGGCGTCGCGCGGTGCGGCCAGGAACAGGTTGATGCCCTCCGGCGCGAGCAGGATCGTTCCCTTCAACGCCAGGGCCTCGCAGCGTTCGAGAATCCGGGCCCGCAGCCCGGCGAGATCGTCGAGACCGACGAACTTGTAGGCGGAAATATTGAGGATCGTCATGGGCGTAGCCGGGGTTCGCGACCGGTCATTATACGACCGCGCCCTCTGCCGGGCGGGGCAGCCTCGCCAGCGCGTCCAGCAGGGCGTCGATGTGCGCCGCGGTGTGGGCAGCGGACAACGTGATGCGCAGGCGCGATCCCTGCGGCGGCACGGTGGGCGGACGGATCGCCACGACGAGGAAACCAGCGGCTTCCAGAGCCCTCGCCGCGGCCACGGCGGTCACCGGGCTGCTCATCGGGAGGGGCTGGATGGCGGTGGCCGACGTGGTCAGGGGCAACCCAAGCTGCGCGGCGCCGACGCGAAATCGCGCGATGTTGGCCGCGAGGCGCTCCCGCCGGCCTTCGGGGTCGGTGCGCACGAGCCGCACGGCAGTCTGCGTCGCGGCGGCCAGCGCAGCGGGCATGGCCGTGGTGTACACGTGGGTGCGGGCGAACTGGACGATGCCCTCGATCCATCGCGCGTCCCCCGCGAGAAAGGCGCCCGCACATCCCACCGCCTTACCGAGTGTGCCCATCAGGATCGGCACGTCCCGGGTGCCGAGGCCCGCGGCCGCGACCGACCCGGCGCCACCCGGCCCCCTCACGCCCAGGCCATGGGCGTCATCGACGTAAAGCATGGCGCCGCGATGGCGGCATACCGCGGCGATATCGCGCAGTGGGGCCACGTCGCCGTCCATGCTGAAGACGCCGTCGGTGGCCACAAGCGCGGGAAGATCCGGTCGCGCGTCGAGTTGCCGGGCGGCGCCCGCGGCATCGGCATGCGGGTAACGACGCAGCTCCGCACCGGCAAGCATCGCCCCGTCGATGAGGCTCGCGTGATTGAGGCGATCCTGTACGCAGAGCGCCTTGTGGCGCGCGGGCGATGCGCCCGCCCCAAGCAGAGCCTGCAGTGCGCCGAGATTCGCCATCACCCCGGTGGAGAAAAGCAGGGCGCGCTCGCGTCCGGTCCAGTCGGCCAGCTCTTCTTCCAGCGCCGCGTGAGCGCCGCGGTGGCCGGACACGAGATGCGCGGCACCGCTACCGACGCCTTCCGTCGAGGCTGCACGTATGAGCGCGGACACGACATCCGGATGCGCTGCGAGACCCAGGTAATCGTTGCCGCAGAAATCGACGAGCACGCGATCGCCGACTCTGCGGCGCCCGTCGGGCAGCACGTCGCAGACGCGCGCCCGGCGCAGCAGACCCGCCTGCTCGCGTTCGCCGCGCGCGGCGTCCAGTCGCGCGAGCAGGTCCGGTCGCGTCACGCCGCTGCGTGCTCCACGATGTCTGCATGCACGGTGCCGGGTTCGAGGACGACTTCCAGCGGCTTCAGGCCGAGACGGGTGAACAGGCGGCGATCGTGTTCAACGTCCGGGTTGCCGGTGGTGAGCAGCTTTTCCCCGTAGAAGATCGAGTTGGCACCCGCGGCGAAGCACAGTGCCTGCAACGCGTCGTCCATGGTTTCGCGACCGGCCGAGAGCCGCACGACGGACGCCGGCATGAGGATGCGCGCGACGGCGATGCTACGCACGAACTCGAACGGGTCCAGCGCTTCGGTGCCGTCAAGCGGCGTGCCCGCGACCTGAACGAGGCGGTTGATCGGCACCGATTCCGGATGCTCCGGCAGGTTCGCCAGCGTCATCAGCAGGCCGGCGCGCTGCGCGCGCGACTCACCCATGCCCACGATGCCGCCGCAGCAGGTCTTGAGTCCCGCAGCGCGGACGTGATCCAGGGTGTCGAGACGATCCTGGAACTCACGCGTGTGAATGATCTCGCCGTAGTAGTCCGGAGAGGTATCGAGGTTGTGGTTGTAGAAGTCGAGGCCAGCCGCTTTCAGCGTGTCGGCCTGCGGTTGGGTCAGCATGCCCAGCGTGGCGCAGGTCTGCAGGCCCAGGCCTTTCACGGCGCTGACGATCTCGGCCACCTTCGCGACGTCCCGGTCCTTAGGAGAGCGCCACGCGGCACCCATGCAGAAACGGCTCGCGCCGGCCTCTTTTGCCGCCTGGGCTCGGGCGAGCACCGCCTCGACACTCATCAGCTTCTCGGCTTTCACGCCCGTGGCGTAGCGAGCTGCCTGCGGGCAGTAGGCGCAATCCTCGGGGCAGCCGCCGGTCTTGATCGAGAGCAAGGTCGAGACCTGGACCGCGTTCGGGTCGTGGTACTGCCGGTGCACGGTCTGGGCCTGGAAGAGCAGGTCGTTGAACGGCAAGGCGAAAAGGTGCTCGACCTCCTCGCGGGACCAGTCGTGGCGGATGGCTGCGGTCATGGGGGGTATCCCGGCGGGCGAAGACGCGGAGTGTGAAAACCCGCCGGGATGATGTCAACCTTAACAGCATGGCAAAGGTTGACGGTGGCCTGGTCGGCGCTGCCGTACGATGGTTCCGGGTTTCCACGAGGAGGGCGTGCGCATGAGCGAAGGTCAGGGCAGCAGCGGCAACGTGCTGGCAGCGATCTGCAGTTTCTTCATTCCGGGACTGGGCCAGCTCGTGCAGGGCCGTGTCTTCAAGGCGCTGATCATGTTCGTACTCGCCGCCGTGCTTTGGGTGATCTGGTTGGGCTGGATCATCCACCTGTGGTCCATCGTCGACGCGGCGATGTATCGGCGCGACTGACGGGCCATCGACGCATGGAAGCGTCTTTCTGGAAGCGATGGTTCGGTGCCGCCACGCGCTTCTTCCTGCCGGCGCGTTGCCTGGTGTGCGCCGGTGCGGGCGGTGACGACATCGCATTGTGCGACGGATGCCGCGCCGCGCTCTCGCGCAACCTGTCCTGTTGTGGACGCTGTGCACTTCCGCTGCCGATACCGACGCCGATCTGCGGCCAATGTCAGCGCGCACCGCGTCCATGGGCCGATGTGTGGGTACCTTTCTCGTATGCGTGGCCGCTCGACATGCTGGAGGCCCGCTTCAAGTTCGCGGGTCACCTCGCTGCCGGACGCGTGCTTTCCACGTGCTGGCTCGACGCCGGACCGCCGCCGTTGATGCCCGAGTTGATCGTGCCGGTGCCGTTGCATCCGAGCAGGCTGCGCAGTCGCGGGTACAACCAGGCGCTGGAACTGGCACGTCCGTTAGCGCGACGTTATGGCCTGCCGCTGGCGCACGACGCACTGCGTCGCACGCGCGGCACCGAAGCGCAGACGCTGCTCGATGCCGGCGCACGTGCACGCAACGTGCGTGGCGCCTTCGTTGTGCAACACGCGCCGGTGCAACGCCACGTCGCGCTGGTCGACGACGTGATGACCACTGGCGCCACGCTCGCCGAATGCACGCGCGCGCTGCACGCGGCAGGGGTCGAACGTGTGGACGTATGGGCGCTGGCGCGCACGCCACTACCGTTCGATCGGCCGACACCTCCAGCGGAACGCATCCCTGGAGATGCGCCCGCGCGTCGATGATGCGACCGGCCTCATCGAGGCATCGTTGGTCTGCGGTCTTCGTTCATCACGGCGGGGCCACGCTCAGTGATTCACGTAGACCGGATTGCCCAGGATCAGCAGTTTTCCATCGGCGCCGCGAACGTCCACGCGCAGCCAGTGCGGCTTGCCATCGCTGCGCCAATCGAAGACCCGTGCGCCGTTGGCAGGAATGACCTGCGTATAGGTGGGCAACGCCTTGCCATCGAGCGTGACGGCGATCTTCTTGCCTTGCAGCGCTTCGGTACGCACGGATACATGAAGATCCGCCCCAGACGGCACGGCGATGGCGTCGCCCATACCGGCTTTGGCGATACCCGTGCTCGCGGTGACGTCCACTGAGCGATCGCGGGTGCCTTCCGTGTCGATGAAGACATGGCCGGCACGGATGCCGTCGAGGATCGCCTCCATGGACAGCTCGCGCGCGTGGACTACCGTCGTCGGTGTGCCAATGATGCCGGCGAACTCGTCGCGGGCGTCGTCACTGCCGACGTGGCTGTCGCTGCCGCCGATGGCGGTGACCCGGAGTCCGGCATTGAGTTGCTTTTCCCAGAAGGGAATGCCGGTCTCCGCGCGTTCGACGTCGCGTCCGTTCACCGCTTCGATGGCCTGGAAGCCATGCATGTCCACGGTGTCGTGCGGGGTGAAGCCGCAGCCCATGCAGGTCTCGTCGTTCGGACGGCGGGGATGGTTGATGGAGATGACGCCGTGCGCGCGGGCGACGTCCGCCAACAAGGCATTCCAGTCTGGTACCTGTCTGCTGCCTACGCGGAAATCCACGGTGCGCGAGACGCCGAACAGGTTGGCGTGTCCTTCGAAGGTGGTGATCTCGCGTGCCGGGATCAGCAGCATCGTGTCGAAGTACGGCTGCATCTCGCGAAGCTCGGATACTTGCGACATGGTGTTATGTTCGGACACTGCAATGAACTCGAGGCCGCGCTTCGCCGCCGACATCACGGTGAGGAACAGCGGGCAAGGCACGCTCTTCGTCTTCGACGTGTTGAGGCATCCGCCATCGCTGTGCGCCGAATGCATGTGCAGGTCGCCGCGGTACCAGCGCTCGCCGGTCGCCAGCGCGGTCGTGAGGCCGTGCTCCGGGCCGAAGCCTTCGTCATCGCGCGAGAGCCAGATCTTCGCGGTGTATGTGGACGTCGAGGTCGGACGGATGTTCGGGATACCGAGCAGAAGCCGCCATCGTCCGGGCCCGATGGCACCGGGAAGGAACGAGGCGGTCGCGTCTGTGGCGGACACGGTGAAGCGGCGCTTGCTGCCGCCACTCCATCCGCGAAAGCCATCTTGTGCCTCGAAGTCGCCGGGGCCCAGCAGGCCCAGGTCGATCGCGGTCTTTTCCTCGCGGCCGGTGTAGTCGACGTCGATGGTGATGCGCGAAGTGCCTGCCGGCACGTCGAACGGCAACTCGCGATAGGTGTGCTGGTCCGCGCCGGAAAGCGTGCCGCGCAGGACCAGGTCGGGTGCCCGCTCCGCCGCCACGCCGGTGGCGACGAGACTGGCGAGAATGAAAGCGATCCAGCGGCGCATCAGAAACGGTACATCGCGGCAAGACGGAACGAGCGGCCGAGCAAGGGGCGCGCGATGAAGGTATTCGCGCCCGCATCGGCGCTCACCAGTTCGCCCGCACGCGGGTTGCCTTCCGTCAGGCCGAGGGAATTGGTGAGGTTGTCCGCGTAAAAGAACAAGGAAAGCTGGGGCGTGGCCTCGTAGCGCGCGCTGGCGCCGATCACGTAGTACGACGGCAGCACCACGGAGTTCGCGGTATCGACGTAGCGCTTCCCTTCATGCTCGTACGACATCTGCAGGCGCAGGCGACCGTCCAGCAGGTTCACGCCGGGCACGATGCGGTAGCTGACCTTCGGTACGCGGATCAACTGGTTGTCGTCGTAATCGCGCAGCACCGGGGCTCCGGCGACGACATCGGTATAACTGAGCCCTTTGTACTTGGGGTCTTGCAGCGTCGCGTTGAACTGCACGTCGAACCACTTGCTCGGATACAGCGTGCCTTCCAGTTCAAGGCCGTAGGTCTTGGTATTCGCGTAACCCGTCTGCGGCGTGGACGTGTTGCCGTTGCGGTCGAAGACGTAATTGGTGAAGCTGACGTTGTCGTACTTCGTGTAAAACGCGGTCGCGTACAGGTCCATGAAGCGATCGCTGTACTTCCAGCCGGTCTCGGCCAGGTCCATGGTCTGCAACAGCGGCGTGGCCGTCGGACTGGTGATGTAGGTGCTGAGGTTGGGCAGGCGGAACGCCGAGGTCCAGCGTGCGAACAGGCCTTGGCGTGGCGAGAACTGCCAGTTGGCGCCGAGCGTCCAGCCGGTCTTGTCGAACGACTGGTCGTAGTGGGCGAACTGGCCGTTACCCGTCAGCACCTGGGCGGCAGCCGGCGAGCCACCGATGTCGACGGTCTGCTTGCCCTCGGTATAGCCCTGCACGTTCACCTTTTCCCAGCGCACGCCGCCATCGATGCGCAGCTCGGGCGTCACCTGCCATTCGTCCGAGGCGTAGAACGCGTTCGTCTTCGACTTGCCGCTGGCGTGTTCCCACTCGTAACCATAGCGATAGAAGCCGTGGTCGGTGAGCGAGCCGAGCACGTTGCCGTTGGCGTCTACGCCCACCAGATCCAGCAGGCGCGCGTTGTCGGTGGCATCGGTCAGCACCGTGGACGAGTAGCGATCGAAATCCTGCTCGAAGTTGGCGTGGTAATAGCCGAAGGTGACGTCGTGGGTCTGGTCGCCGAACTCGAACTTGCGCAGCACGCGCGTGTCGTTGATGAACTCGTCGACCGGCAGCGTCACGCCGCGCAGGCCTTCGGTCACCACCAGGCCGTTGCCGTTCTGGTTGGCGACGTTGAAAACCTGCGACGGGTCGTCCACATAGCGGAACTGCAGGCCCGTGGCACCGGGAACGAGCGCGAGACGTTTGCTGTCCTGGGTGATGAACGAACTGGCGCTTTGCAGCGCGTTCGGGAACACGCCGTTGCGCTGCGTATCGGTGGTGCTGTAACGCATCGACTCGGCGAGCTTCCAGTCGTCGCCCAGGTCGTGGTTGAACTTGAACGACACCTGGGTGCGCTTCACATGCGTGCCTTCGCTGTTGTCGAAGTCGTACGTGCCACCGCCCGCTTCGCGCATCTGCAGGTGCTTGGTCTCCGGACCCGCCAGCGTGCCGTAGTTGCCGTTGAATCCAGGCACGGCACGGATGTCGCCGTTGGCATTGGTACGCATGGGAATGCCGAGGTACAGCGCTACCTTGTCGTCCATGTGCTTCACGTCGAAGCTCAGGTCGCCATGCTCCAGCGTCTTCGACAGCGTGGCGCGCAACTGACCGCCGTCGTCCGCGTGGAACTGCGGGCGGCGCACGCCGTCATCGACGCGCCAGAAGCCGCCCACGGCGAGCTTCCACCCGTTGCCCACGGGCGTGCCGTACCAGAAGTCCAGGCGGTTCAGGGAATAGTTGCCGACGGTGTACTTGACCAGGCCCTCGGCCGTTTCGCCCACCTGACGCGGAATGAAGTTGATCGCTCCTGCCGGTGCGTTCGAATAGAACACCGACGACGGACCACCGCGCACCACTTCGACGCGTTCGATGGTTTCGTCCAGACGAAACGCCTGATCGGCGTTGAGGTAGCCCAGCGCGGGATCGTGCTGCACCGGGATGCCGTCTTCCAGCAACGTCACCGATCCGTAGCCATCCACTGGGATGCCACGTGCGCGGATGTTGCCCGAGGCCTCGCCGCCGGAGGATTCCACCCAGAAGCCCGGCACGGACTTCACCGCTTCGGTCACGCTCGTCGGCGCCTGCATGCGCAGGCGATCCTCGTCGATCGTGGTGATCGAATAGCTGGTTTCCGCTTTGGTGCGCGTCTCGACGCCCGAGCGGGCGGTGACGACGACATTGTCGAGGTCCGTCGTTTTCTTTTCGGGTGCGCTGTCCTGCGCATGGGCGGCGGTGGCAAGCAACAACGCGGCGGCGATGGCTGCGCGCAGGGCGCAGCTTGGCGGGGTGTGACGCATGGTCGATGTCTTCCGGGGGCAGGGCTGCGTGAACCCGCCCCTCGGGCGCCGCTGGGGTGTGCGGCTACCCGTGGCCTCTCCGTGGGTCCACGACCCTGCGAACGTTATGCGTTACGGGTGACGGAACGAATGAACTTACGTGACGGCCCGGTTTCAATCGTGAAAAACGAGAACAGCGTACTCGTCATGCGTTTGCGTCAGAGGGCCAGCGCCACCACGATGCCCAGCCACAGCGCCAGCCCTACCCACTTGTTGTGGCTGAACGCGGCAAGACAGGCCAGGCGTTCCCGGTTTCGCATGAGCCATTGCTGGTAAGCGAACAGGCCGGCGGTAGCCACCAGTCCAATCCAATACGGCCACGCGAGTTCGGCGCGGGTGCCGACGAACAGCATCGTCAGCAAGAACGTGCCCATGAGGATGCCGATGATGACCAGGTCGGCATCGGCGAAAAGAATGGCCGTGGACTTGGCGCCCGCCTTGAGGTCGTCCTCGCGATCGACCATGGCGTATTCGGTGTCGTAGATCACCGACCACAGGATGTTGCCGATGAAGAGCAGCCACGCCAGCGGCGGAACCGTGTTGGTGACCGCAGCGAACGCCATGGGTATCGACCAGCCGAATGCCGCGCCGAGCACCACCTGCGGGAGGTTCGTGTAGCGCTTGGTGAAGGGGTAGAGCGCGGCAAGCGCCGCCCCGGCGAACGACAGCAGGATGGTGAGCCGATTGGTGAACAGCACGAGTGCGAACGAGAAGACGAGCAGCCCGGCGAAGACGACCAGCGCCTCGCGCGGCGTCACGCGTCCGCTGGCGATGGGCCGGCCGGCCGTGCGCGCAACCTGCGGATCGAGCTTGCGATCCGCGTAGTCGTTGATCGCGCAGCCTGCCGATCGCATCGCAAAGACGCCCAGCGTGAAGATCACCAGCGGCCCGATGGGCGGGAAATCTTTCGCTGCCAGCCACAGTGCCCACCATGTGGGCCACAGCAGCAGAAGCGCTCCGATGGGCCGGTCCATCCGCGTGAGCACCAGATAGGCGTGAATCTTTTCGCGCCGCGCAGCCGGCAGTCCTTTCAGAAGAAAAGCGATGACGCGCTCGGCCGAGGTCGATGCATCGGCGGGGCGTGCGGGCGCGGCGGCCGGTGCCTTGCGCGCGGCAGGCGCCGTCTTTCGCCCTGGGGAGGGTTTGCGGGACGTGGGAGTCATGCGGGAAGTCTAGCCGACGCCCGCCGACATGCCCTACTGGCGCGACCCGTCAAGGGTCGCGCCCATCAGGAAACGATCAACGCTCCAGCGGTTCGATCGGATCGTTATCCACCGGCGGCTCAGGGTCCGCGTCCCGTTCGGGCCGGAAACTGCCCGGCTTGCGAATTTCCTCGTCCGGGCGGTTCTTGCCGGGCTCCGCAAACGGCGGCTGGGGATTGGTTGGCGTATAGGGCATGGGGCTTGCTCCATCGGCGGGGAGCGCTCACGGTAGGCGCGGCGGAGTGAAGCACCCGGATACGTCCCGTAAAGCGCCGGTCCACGCGATCGTGGGGAAGACCGCCCGCCTCGCGCGGCGTATGCTCGGCGGTCGCATTCACCAAGGAACCCGATCATGAAAATCCTGATCATTGGCGCTGGCGGCACGCTGGGCCAGGCTGTCGTCAACGAACTCGGCGCACGTCACGAGATCGTCCGCGCCGGACGCACCCACGGCGACGTACGCGTGGACCTGCGCGACGCGGCGAGCGTTACCGCCATGTTCCGCGACGTGGGCGAACTGGATGCCGTCGTCTGCACGGCCGGCAAGGTGCCGTTCGCACCGCTGGCGGAGCTGAGCGAGGCGCGCTATCTCGAAGGCCTGCAGGACAAGCTGCTGGGTCAGGTGCGCCTCGTGGAAGCAGGTACGCCACGGCTGCGCGACGGTGGCTCGTTCACCCTCATCACCGGCATCCTGACCGAGCAGCCGATCGTCGCCGGCGCCTGCGCCAGCATGGTCAACGGCGCCGTGGAAGCGTTCGTGCGTGCAGCAGCGATCGAGTTGCCGCGTGGTCTGCGCATCAACGCCGTGAGCCCCAACGTGCTGGTCGAGTCGATGGAAGGTTACGGGCCGTTCTTCCGCGGATTCGAACCGGTTCCCGCGGCACGCGCCGCGCTGGCGTTCTCGCGCTCGGTCGAGGGACGCCAGACCGGGCAGGTCTACAAGGTCTGGTAAAGACTCCGCCGCACAGGCGCCGCTAAAGCAGCGCCTGTGCGGTTGCACCTGCCGGGATCTGCGGGCGCTCGATCGCCGCGATGCCACTGCGGGCATGATCGACGATCTCTCCGCGCTGGCGCAGGGCGTCGAGGAAATCGTCGACCTCTGCTGCGTTGCCCGTGTACTCCATGACCGACTGCGTACCGCTACGGTGCAGAAGACGCGCACCGAAGCGTGCCAGGCAGGTATCGGCGGCGGCCTCCGGTGCGTCGAACCTCACCACCAGCAGTTCGCGCTCCACGTGCTCGCGTGCGGTCAATTCGCCGATCTCGATCACGTCCACGAGCTTGGCCGACTGCTTGACGATCTGGTCGATCACGGCCTCGTCGCCGAAGACGACGAGCGTCAGGCGCGACACGTCCACGTCGGGCGTCGCCGCCACGGTCAGCGACTCGATGTTGTAGCCGCGCGCGGCAAACAGACCGGCCACTCTTGCCAGCGCACCTGCCTCGTTCTGCAACAGCATGGAAACCAGATGGCGCATGGTCAGAACATCCCCGTCGGTTCGGCCTCGGCGGGCGTGGCGGGCGCATGCCGGCTCGCAATCCACTCGCCGGTAATCATCTCGGCATAGGTCGCGCCCGGCCCCACCATGGGATAGACCCCCGCGTCGGGGTCGATGACCACTTCAAGAAAGGCCGGACCATCGAAGGCGAGGAAGTCGGCGATCGTGGCGTCGATGCGCGCGGGGTCATCGAGACGCTGCGCCCACTCGAAACCATCCGCCTGTGCGGCCTTCACGAAGTCCTTCTTGTGCAGGCTCTTGTCGGAGGCGGAGAAGCGGCCCTTGAAGAACAGCTTCTGCCACTGGCGCACCATGCCGTCGCCGCTGTTGTTGAGCACCACCACCTTCACCGGCAGGCCGTACGTGGTGACCGTCTCCAACTCACCGATGTTCATGCGAATGCTCGCGTCACCGTCGATGTCGATCACGACCCGATCGCGCCGCGCGAACTGCGCGCCGATGGCGGCAGGAAGGCCGAAGCCCATCGTTCCCATCGACCCGGACGTGAGCCAGTGTCGCGGCTCGCGAAAGTCGAAGTACTGCGCGGCCCACATCTGGTGCTGGCCCACGCCCGTACTGATGATGGCGCGACCGCCGGTGATGCGATTGATGGCCTCGATGACCGCGCATGGCTGGATGGCCTCGCCATCGCGGCGGAAGTTCATGGGATGCGTGGCTTTCAGCGTGGTCACGTGCTCGCGCCAGGCCGAGTAGTCCGGGCGGAAGCCATGGCGCTTGCCGTAGGCGGTGAGGCGGATCAGTGACGTATCCAGCGAGCCCACATGGTGCCAGTCCACCGCCTTGACCTTGCCGATCTCGGCGGGATCGATGTCGATCTGCGCAATGGCGCGCGCCTTCGGTGCAAATTTGTCGGGGACGCCAACCACGCGGTCATCGAAGCGTGCGCCCAGCGCGAGCACGAGATCGCAATCGTCCATGGCGTAGTTCGCATACGCCGCACCGTGCATGCCGAGCATGTTCAGTGCGAGCGGATCGGTCGTGTCGAACCCCCCGATACCCATGAGCGTGGTGACCACGGGGATGCCGAAAGTATGCGCGAAGTCACGCAGCGCGTCGGCCGCGCCTGCAGCGACGATCCCGCCACCGGCATAGATGAGCGGTCGGCGCGAACGGTTCAGCAGTGCGATGAAGCGGGCGCACTCGGTGTCCGCGATGGTGGCGGATTCCACTGCACGCAGGCGCGTGCGGTAGCCGCGCACCGGCAGTTCACGCGAGCCGTCGAAAACGAGCGGCGCGTTCTGGACGTCTTTGGGAATGTCTATGACGACAGGGCCGGGCCTGCCGCTGCGAGCGATGTGAAACGCCGTGCGCAAGGTGGCTTCCAGGGTCGACGCATCCGTCACGAGGAACACATGCTTGGCGCACGAGCCCATGATCGTGCTGATGGGTGCTTCCTGAAACGCATCGGTGCCGATGGACTTGGTCGGCACCTGGCCGCAGATCACCACCATTGGAATGGAGTCGGCCATGCAATCGCGCACGGGCGTCACGGCGTTGGTGGCCCCGGGGCCGGACGTGACCAGCGCGGCGCCGACGCGTCCCGACGCGCGCGCATACCCGGCGGCCATGAAACAGGCGCCTTGTTCGTTGGCGGGCACGATCAGCGGCAGCGGCTCGCTGCCGTCATCGGCTGCGTGGTCCGCGTTGTAGCGGAAGACGGCGTCGTATACGGGAAGGATGGCGCCGCCGGAATAGCCGAAAAGGACGTCGAGGCCTTCGTCGGCAAGTACCTGCACGACGATGTCTGCGCCGGTCATGGATTGACCGGCCAGGGGATGGGTCGAGGGAGTGCGGCGAATGTCGCCGACGCTGTCCACTTGGGCATTCACGGTGTGTCGTTCCTTACTTGGCAAGTGATCCGGTGCGAAGGCTCGCGCACGCGACGCGAGCCTTCGCGTTCCTCATTCCGCCTTGGCGGGTTCTGCTGCCGGCTTCGGCTGGTTCGCGGCGAGCCACGGCATGCGTGCGCGAAGCTGCGCGCCGACCTTCTCGATGGGGTGGTCCAGATCGCGTTGCTTGAGTGCCTTGTAGTTCGGCAGGCCGGCCTTGTATTCGGCCGTCCATTCGCGGGCGAAAGTGCCATCCTGGATGTCCTTGAGCACGCCCTTCATGCGTTCCTTCGTGCCTTCGTCCACCACGCGCGGGCCGCGGGTGTAATCGCCGTACTGCGCCGTTTCCGACACGAATTCGAGCATGCGGGCGAGGCCGCCTTCGTAGAACAGGTCCACGATCAGCTTCAGCTCGTGCATGACTTCGTAGTAGGCAATCTCGGGCCGGTAGCCCGCTTCGACGAGCGTTTCGAAACCCTTGATGACCAGTTCGGACGCGCCGCCGCAAAGCACGGCCTGTTCGCCGAACAGGTCGGTCTCGGTCTCTTCCTTGAAGTCCGTTTCGATCAGCATGGCGCGTGCGCCGCCGATGCCCGCCGCGTATGCGGTGGCGCGCTCCGCGGCCTTGCCGGTGGCGTCCTGATGCACGGCGTACAGGCAGGGCACGCCGCGACCGATCTCGTACTCGCGACGAACCAGTGCACCCGGTCCCTTCGGGGCCACCAGCACGACGTCGATGTCCTCGCGGGGCTTGATCTGGCCGAAGTGCACGTTGAAGCCGTGGGCGAAGAGCAGTGTCGCACCGGGTTTCATGTTCGGAGCGATGGCGTTTTCGTAGATGGCGGGCTGGGTCATGTCCGGTGTCAGCACGGCCACGAGGTCGGCGCCGCGCACGGCGTCGGCGGGTTCCGCCACGGCGAAGCCATCGACATAGGCGCGGCTCCACGACGGGCCGCCCGGACGCAGCCCGACCACGACGTCGAGTCCGGAATCCTTGAGGTTCAGCGCATGCGCGCGACCCTGGCTGCCGTAGCCGAGCACGGCGATACGGGCGTTCTGCAGCGGAGCGGTAGTGGCTTGGATATCGGTCACGAGGTGTCTCCTTGGGATGTTCGAAACGGAAGGCGAAACGAATAGCGGTGCGGGAGGGATCAGTTGCCGATCAGTTCCTGGCTCAGGTCTTCGTCCTCGATCTCGCGGCGCGCGCGAGGTGACGCGATGGGCGCGTCGTCGAAGGCTTGGGTGACCGCGCCTTCGGCGGCAGAGCCGACCAGGCGCGCGTATTTCGCAAGGACTCCGCGCGTGACTTTCGGAGGTGCCGGTCGCCATGCGGCACGGCGCGATGCCAGATCGGCATCGGTGCGCAGCTCACGCGTGGATGCATCGATGAAGATCGCATCGCCCTCACGCAGCAGGCCGATCGGTCCGCCACGTGCCGCCTCCGGCGCGATGTGACCGACCATGAAGCCGTGCGTGGCGCCGCTGAAACGGCCGTCGGTGATGAGCGCGACGTCGTTGCCCAGACCGCGTCCGACCAGTGCGGCCGTGACCGCGAGCATCTCGCGCATGCCGGGACCACCGGCGGGGCCTTCGTTGCGGATCACCATGATGTCGCCGGCACGGATGCGTCCGGCTTGCACGGCCGCGAATGCTTCTTCCTCGCTCTCGAACACGCGTGCGGGCCCAGCGTGGCTCGTGCGGCCATGACCGGCCAGCTTGAGGATGCAACCCTCGGGCGAGAGATTGCCGTACAGGATGCTGTAGCCACCGCGCGGCTTGAAGGCATTCTCGACGGAACGCACGACCTGCTGGCCTTCCGTCGCGGCAGGCGCCGCGTCGAGTTCCTCGAAGAGGGTGCGGCCCGTCACCGTCTGGGTATCAGCGATCAGTCCGGCTTCGCGCAGCGCACGAGCGACGATCGCCGTACCACCCGCGGCGGTCAGTTCGACGGCGCTGTACCGGCCACCCGGTTTCAGGTCGGCGATCACGGGCGTATGCGCGGAGGCCGGTTCGAAGTCCTCGATGGACAGCGGCACGCGCGCCTCGTTGGCCATGGCGAGCAGATGCAGCACGGCGTTGGTGGAGCCCGCCGTAGCGGCGACCATGCGTGCGGCGTTGTCGAATGCGGCTCGGGTCATGACGTCGCGCGGGCGGCGATTCGCTTCCAGGCATGCCATCGCCAGCTCTCCGCAACGGAAGGCAGCGTCGCGCTTTGCAGGCGCGGTAGCGGGAATGTCGTTCAGGCCTACCGGCGACAAGCCGAGCGTGGTGAGCACCATTGCCATCGTGTTCGCGGTGAACTGGCCGCCGCACGCGCCTGCGCCGGGACAAGCATGGCGCTCGACGTCGTCCAGTTCGGCGTCGTCGATCTTGCCGGCGCCATGTGCGCCCACGGCCTCGAAGACTTCCTGCACCGTGATCGGGCAACCGTTGCGGCTGCCGTGGTCGATGCTGCCGCCGTACAACGCGACGCCGGGAATATTCAGTCGCGCAAGCGCCATGGCTGCGGCGGGGATGGTCTTGTCGCAACCGCAGAGGACCACCATCGCGTCGAGGCAATGACCATCCACGGCCAGTTCGATGGAGTCGGTGATCACTTCGCGGCTGACCAGCGAGGAACGCATGCCCGACGTGCCCATGGCGATGCCGTCGGTGACCGCGATGGTGTTGAACTCCACCGGCGTGCCACCTGCCGCCCGCACGCCTTCGGCGGCGGCTTCGGCGAGATCGCGCAGGTTGAGGTTGCACGGCGAGACATTGGACCAGCTGTGCACGATGGCGACCATCGGCCGGGCAATGGCTTCGTCGTCGAGGCCGGTGGCGCGCAGCATGGCCCGCGCCGGTGCGCGATCGGGACCTGTCTTGATCGCATCGCTGCGCAGCGTGCGAATGGGGATCTTCTTCGTTGTCATGCGGCCTCCGCCTTGGCGTTACAGGCTTCGATCACGGCGCGGGTCACGGCATGCGTGGTGGCCGTGCCGCCGAGATCGCGGGTGAGATCGGCGTGTTCGAGGACGTGGTCCACGGCGGCTTCGACCGCTGCGGCTTCCTCGGTGAGCCCGAGCGAATGACGCAGCAGCATTGCGGCGGAGAGGATCGTGCCGAGCGGGTTCGCGAGCGATTGCCCGGCGATGTCGGGCGCAGAACCGTGGATCGGTTCGTACACGCCCGCGCCGGGACCGCCAATCGACGCCGACGGCGACAGTCCCAACGAACCTGCGAGTACCGACGCCTCGTCGGTCAGGATGTCGCCGAACATGTTCTCGGTCACGATCACGTCGTAGTCGGCGGGCCGCGTCAGCAGATGCATCGCCATGGAATCGACCAGTTGGTGTTCCAGCGCCACGTCCGGAAAGTCCGCCGCGACGCGCGTGGCGACCGAGCGCCACAGCCGCGAGGTTTCGAGCACGTTGGCCTTGTCCACCGAGGTGACCTTGCGGCGGCGCGTGCGGGCCAGCGCGAAGGCGTGACGCACCACGCGCTCGATCTCCTCGACGCTATAGCGGCACTCGTCGGTGGCGTCGTGCTCGCTGCGGGTCTTTGCGCCGAAGTAGATGCCGCCGGTGAGTTCGCGGATGAAGACGAGGTCGACGCCCTTGGTACGCTCGGGTTTCAGCGGCGAGAGTGCCGCGGTGCGCGGATGCAGCTTCAACGGCCGCACGTTGGCGAACACGCCGAGCAGCTTGCGCATCGCCAGCAGGCCTTGCTCCGGGCGAACCGGCGCATTCGGATCGGACCATTTCGGGCCACCAACGGCGCCGAGCAGCACAGCGTCCGCGGCGAGCAAGGCCTCGCGGGTCTGCGGCGGCAGTGGATCGCCGAAGCGGTCGATCGCATCGCCACCGATAGCGTGCTCTGCAAAGGTGAATTCGTGGCCGAAGCGCGTCGCGATCTGACGCAGCACCGCAACGCCAGCCGAAGCGACCTCAGGACCGATGCCGTCACCCGGCAACACGACGATGGAAGCCTTCATGCCGCCGCCTCCATGCGTTGTTCGTAGGCGGCGATGGCGCTCTCCTGCTGCAGCAGAAAGCCGAGCTGGTCGACGCCGTTCAACAGGCAGTGACGCGAGAACGCATCGAGATCGAAACGTAGGTTGCCGCCGTCGGGGAGGCGGATGGTGCCTTCCGCGATGTCGATGCGCAGTTCCACACCCGGGTTATCGAGCAGCCAGCGATGCTCGGCGTCGCTCACCACGATGGCGAGCAGGCCGTTCTTCAGCGAGTTGCCACGGAAGATGTCGGCGATCTCGTTGGAGATCACCGCGCGAATGCCGTAGTCGAGCAATGCCCAGGGCGCGTGCTCGCGCGACGAGCCGCAACCAAAGTTGCGACCCGCGACGAGAATGGAACAACCGCGCGCCTCGGGTCGGTTGAGCGGAAAGGCAGGATCGTCGCTGCCGTCGGCGGCGTAGCGCCAGTCCTCGAAGCAATGCTTGCCCAGGCCGGTGCGTTCGGTGGTGGTCAGGAACCGCGCCGGGATGATCCGGTCGGTGTCGATGTTCTCGTTGCGCAGTACCGCTGTACGGGAATGCACGTAGGTCAGCGGGCGAAGGGTCGGGCTCATGCGGCTACTTCCTGGGTCATGTACTCGCGGGGATCGGCGACGTGGCCGGCGACGGCGGACGCGGCGGCCACCAGCGGGCTGGCCAGCACGGTGCGTGCCCCCTTGCCTTGGCGACCTTCGAAGTTGCGGTTGCTGGTGGCGACGACGAGCTGCCCGGGCTGGGCGAGGTCGCCGTTCATGGCGATGCACATGGAGCAACCCGGCTCACGCCATTCGGCGCCGGCCGCACGGAAGACCTCGTGCAGGCCTTCGCGCTCCGCATCGCGGCGCACCTGTTCCGAACCCGGCACTACCAGCATGCGGACACGGCTCGCCACGCGGCGGCCGCGCAGGATGGCCGCGGCAGCGCGCAGGTCGGACAGTCGGCCATTCGTGCAACTACCGATGAAGACGACGTCCACCGGTTCGCCCGCAATCGACTTGCCGGCGGTGACCTGCATGTAATCCAGCGCGCGCTGTTCCAACGCATCGGTGGCTGCAGGCACGGGCGCATGAATCGAAACGACCATGCCCGGGTGCGTGCCATAGGTGACCGAGGGCTGGATGGTCGACGCGTCGATGCGTACCTCGCGGTCGTAGCGCGCGCCTTCGTCGGTCGGCAAGGTGCGCCAGTAGGCGACGGCGCGGTCCCATGCTTCACCCTTCGGCACGCGCTCGCGGCCTTCGAGCCAGGCGAAGGTGGTGTCGTCCGGTGCGATGAGCCCGGCACGAGCGCCGGCTTCGATCGACATGTTGCACACCGTCATGCGCTCTTCCATCGACAGCGCGCGGATCGCCTCGCCGGTGTATTCGATGACATGGCCGGTGCCGCCGCCGATACCGATGGTGCCGATGATGTGCAGGATGAGGTCCTTGGCGGTGACGCCGTCCTGCAGTGCGCCATCCACGTGGATGGCGAACGACTTCGGCTTGCGCTGGAGTAGGCATTGGGTGGCGAGCACGTGGCCGACCTCGGTCGTGCCGATGCCGAACGCCAGTGCGCCGAAGGCGCCATGCGTGGCGGTGTGGCTGTCGCCGCAGACGATCGTCATGCCCGGTTGCGTCGCACCTACCTCCGGGCCGGCCACGTGGACGATGCCGCGCTGCGGGCTGTCCCAGCCCATCAGGTCGATGCCGAACTCGCGCACGTTGGATTCGAGTTTTGCGACCTGGGCTTCGGCTTCCGGCGTGTAATACGGTCGCTTGCCGTTGGCGTCGGGCGGCAGTGTGGGCGTGGAATGATCCAGTGTCGCCAGCGTGCGATCCGGACGACGAACCTTCAGTCCACGGCTGCGCAATTCGTCGAAGGCCTGCGGCGAAGTGACCTCGTGGACCATGTGCAGGTCGATGTAGAGCACGCCCGGCGTGGCCTCGGTCTCGGCCACCACCTGGTGTGTGTCCCACAGCTTGTCGAACAGGGTGCGTGCGCTCATGCCGCGGCCCTCCCGGCGGTCGCATCCTCGACGGGCGTGAGCCAGCCCCAGCGATCTTCGGTGCGGCCGTCGAACAGTCCGAAGAAATCCGCCTGCAGTTGCCGCGTGATGGGGCCCGGTCGACCCGTGCCCACCGGCTTGCGATCGACCGAGCGCACCGCCGTCACTTCCGCCGCGGTGCCGGTCATGAACACTTCGTCGGCGAAGTAGAGCATTTCGCGCGGCAGCGCCTGTTCGACGACGGCGTAGCCGCGCTCGCGCGCGAGGGTCAGCACCGAGTCGCGGGTGATGCCGCAGAGAATCGACGATGCGGCGGGCGGCGTGTAGATGACACCCTTGCGCACGATGAACAGATTTTCGCCCGCGCCCTCGCTCAGCAGTCCGTCGGTACCGAGTGCGATGCCTTCGGCATAACCGCCGTTGATCGCCTCGCGCGCGATGAGCTGGCTGTTGAGGTAATTGCCGCCGGCTTTCGCACCGCTCGGATACGTGTTCGGTGCTGCGCGATTCCACGAGGAGACGCAGACATCCACCCCTTGCTCGATGGCGTCGGCGCCGTGATACGCCCCCCAAGGCAGCGCGATGATGGCGACGTCCACCGCCGTATCGAGCGCCGGGGCGAGGCTGAAGGTGAATCCGCTGCGGAACACGATGGGGCGGACGTAAGCCGAGGTCAGGCCGTTGGCGACGATGACCTCGCAGCAGGCGCGATTGAGCGTCGCCGCGTCGTAGGACATGGTCAGGTCATACACGCGCGCGGAGTGAAACAGGCGCTCGGTGTGTTCTTCCAGGCGGAAATAGCGCGGACCGTCCGGCGTTGCGTAGACGCGAATGCCTTCGAACACGGACGAACCGTAATGCAGCGCATGCGCGCCGACGTGGACAGTGGCATCGGCCCAGGTCTTGATGCGACCGTTGTGCCAGAGGTGGGTCGGGGCTTCCATGGTTACTCCTTCAGGACTCGACCGCGACGGCGGCGGTGTGGTGGTTGTTTCGGTGCTTGTCCATCAGCGCGACGAGGTCATCGTTGGTGATGGAACGCTGTTTGTCTGTAAGGTTTTTGAACCGCTCGAAGACGGCATCGAGCGTTGCTTCGTCCAGGTCGTATTCCAGTTCTTCCAGGCGCTGGCGCAGCGCGTGACGTCCGGAGTGCTTGCCGAGGACCAGCGACGTTTTCGCGCCGACGTCTTGAGGCCGCATGATTTCGTAGGTGCCGCGGTGCTTCAGCATCCCGTGCTGATGGATGCCCGACTCGTGTGCGAAGGCGTTGTCACCGACGATGGCCTTGTTGCGCGGTACCGGCTGTCCGGTAACTTCCGCCAGCAGGCGCGAGGTTGGATACAGGTGCTGGGTGACGATGCCGGTGTCGACACGAAACAGCGGGCGGCGCGTGTGCAGCGCCATCACCACTTCTTCCAGCGCGGCATTGCCTGCGCGCTCGCCGATGCCGTTGATCGTACATTCCACCTGCCGCGCGCCGGCGGCGATCGCGGCGAGGCTGTTGGCGACGGCCATGCCCAGGTCGTCGTGGCAGTGCGCGGAGAACACGACCTTGTCCGCTCCGCGGACGTGCTCGCGCAGGTAGGTGAACATGCGGGTGATTTCGGTAGGGGTGACGTAGCCGACGGTGTCGGGAGCGTTGAGTACGCTGGCGCCGGCTTCGACGGCGACCGAGAAGATCTCGGCGAGGAATTCCGGCTCGGTGCGCAGTGCGTCTTCGGCGGAGAATTCGACTTCGTGGGCCAGAGCCTTGGCCCGTTGGATCGCGCTGGCGGCGATGTCGATGACTTGTTGCTTGCTCTTCCCCAGCTTGTGTTCTCGATGCAGGGGAGACGTGGACAGAAACAGATGGATCCGTGAGTGTCTGGCGCCTTCCAGTGCTCTGCCAGCGCTGTCGATATCGGCTTCCTGACATCGGGCCAGCGCGGCGATCGTGGGCGTTTTCAGCGTCCTCGCGATCTCGGCAACCGCGGCGAAATCATCGGGTGAGGCCTGCGGGAAGCCTGCTTCGATGATATCGACCCCCAACGCCTCCAGGGCATGCGCCATGCGCAACTTCGCGCGCCGGTCCATCGAGAAGCCCGGGGCTTGCTCGCCGTCGCGCAAGGTGGTGTCGAAGATGCGCACGCGCCCGTCTACGTCGCTTTCGACGTTGTCGGTGCTGTCCTGGTGTGTTGGTTTCATGTGTGTGGCTCCGCTCGTGAATGAGGCGGGCCGGGCAATAAAAAACCCCGCATCCGTTACCGGGTGCGGGGTTCTTTGGGAGTCTTCAGGTCGTTCTCTTATTTCACCTGGACACTTGCCCTCAGCCCGCACCTCCGCAGGTAATAAGTACAAGGCTAATAAGAAGGAGGCCGCTGCCGAGACGCAGCTTGCCGGTTACCGACGTAAGTCGGTTCGGGGCAATGCGGCCATGGGTGTTGCGCTGCGTCATGTGATCGACCGTATGCCACTTCACCGACGCGTGTCAACACTTTCGAACGAAACCTTTTCCTAGGACGTTTGGACGGCTAGACGCCCGATCCCGTGGTTTGCCGCGTCAGAGCCCGTGGCATGCGGGCTTTGCACAAGTGGTATGGCGCCACGGCAAGGCGAATCGCGGGAGCTGCTACAGGGCTCAGTAAACTGCTTCTCGGGACTCGCAGCGAGCCTACGGACGTCCGTGGCGCCCTCGGCGGCCCTGCATGAGCAAGTGTCCCTCGCGCCATGACGCCTTCGGGGCACGGAAGCCGCCTGCTTCGCGCGCATCATTCGCTCCACCTGCGATGAAGTGACGCCTCTTGGAATGGTTCTCCTCCCGCCATCGAGCCAGGAGAGGGAAGCATCGGCCGAGAAGTCCAGTACAAGTCCAGACGACACTGTTGGCTGAATTCTCGGCCGATTTCTTAGTGCATGACGTTCATGTAAATGCCGGCCAGGAACAGCAAGATCGCGGCAGCCGTGACGAGTTTCGACGTCGTCGACGTGCGATAGCTCCCTTCGCGGGCCCCGGCATAAATGCCGCGCATGGTGCTACGCACCGGTGGCCCGGGCGTAAACGCCATGTTCCATGCTAGTAGCAGCATTGACGCCATAAGCAGGAAGTTGGCAGGTGCCGGTCGCCACAACGCGTAACCGACACCCCCCACAGCGAACACAAGGGCCCAAACAACCGTGCTTCGTGATCCGGACATTGTCATGTCGCCTCTTCCGTCACCAACCGCAACCACCGCCGGCATCGTAGTAATCCTGCATCGGCTCCGCGACGTTCCAGTCCGCGTCAAACTGCACCGTCGCGCCTCCCGTGTTCGTGACAGGGTAGCCGAACAAGGCATCGTAGGCGGACTGGTAATGGCCACGCTCGACTTCCGTGATTGCCGCCTGCGCGGCCCCGATACTGCCGGCGATTGTGCCGCCGATCGCGTCACCCAGGCTCGGATCGTAGTTTTCAATCAGATAATTGATGCCCGTTCCGATCGCGGTGCCTGCAGCGGCCGCGGGCAGCACGCGTTGGGAGGCAAAAAGCGTCGTCTCCGACAATGCGCTTGCGGGGCTCAGACTGCCCACGGGCGCGGTGCGGAAATCGAGGTAGATTTCCTCCAGGGTCATGTCGGTGGTCGGCGCGGCAGCCGCGCCACCGCCCGCGCTTCCGCCGCCACCTGACCCGCCACCGCCGCCCTCGCCGGGGCCTCCAGGGAGCAGGGCAGGCCGCACCGTGGATACTTGCGCGGCGAACGACGCACGCACTTCACTGCCCGAGTACTTGGTGACGGCTGCACTCACGGCCGTCTTGTCGAACGCGTCGGCGACACGCAACAGGGCCTTATCACTCAACCGCTTCGCGAAGATCGCCAGCAGTGGGGTGTCCTGGGTGCCGCGTGTGCGCTGATAGTGCTTCGCGATCGCGGCGAGTTCTTTGTCCGAGAGTCGGCTGATCAACTGTTCGGTGGAGGCTGCGGCGAAATTCGCCTCAATGACGTCGCCAAAGTACGGCCCTCTCGTCCGCTCCAATCACCGCCACTGTCGCGCCTGTCGGCGCATGCGTGGTTATGGCTTGCCGGGCGCTCGCCGTGAGATTCAACGACTTCGAGTTCCGGGTTGTGCGAAGGTCCTGCCACGGGTCGCCGCCGCCATCGTCACCACCGCATGTCGGCATTAAGTCGGGTCTTACGGTGACTGGCACGCTTGATCCGGCGAACGCTGGGATGCTTACGACGCTCGTGGCAAGAGTAATGGCGACGGTCAGAGCAATATGACTCTTCATGAATTCACTTCCTTGAAATTCCCCTGCAGCGACGACCGTAGGCCGAGCCTACTTGCGCGCCAAGCCGGCACGAAAATGCGAATTCGTGAGACCGTGCGGTGCTCTGGATTTGTTTGCCAGGCAAGTGCCTGGAAATCGCCGACGTCCAGCGCGTCCGGTAGGAATGCGCCTACAAGAAACCTTGCGATGGGCACCTTTTTGGCCAGCTCTTTCTGAGACGGCGGTCACATCGAGATTGTGGGAGCCGCTATAGCGGCGAGAAGCCCACGGAGCATGGAAGCGGCGAGGCGACTACCCGTTGCCGCGATAGCAGGTTGACGAGAGCACAACCATGCACCCAACTCACCAAGCACGCAGCCACGATGAGAAAAGACGCCCATCCGCCGCCATCGGCTCCGCGGAAGCGGGCCGCGATAGCATCGACGCCAGCGCCTCGGGCACCGGCACCGTGCCGCCGATCAGCGGCTCCACGACGGTATCGAATTTCGCGGGATGCGCGGTCGCGGCGAGGGTCCAGGGCCGGCGATCGCCTGCGAGGCGGCGCCGTTCGAAGACGCGAAGGGCGGTGGCCGTGTGGGGGCACACGATCGTGCCGTCGCTGGCGGCATGGCGGCGAATGGTGTCGCGGATCTCCGCATCGTCCACGCTTTCGGCCTGGCCGTTCCGTCGCGTTTCGTCATCGCTGCCGAAAAGATGGCGCAGGCGTTCGAAGTTGCTCGGCGCGCCCACGTCCATGGCATTGGCGATGGTGGGTACGGCATCGCGCGCGTGATACGGCCGGCCGGCGAAGAATTCGGGCAGCGTGGCATTGGCGTTGCAGGCGAAGATCACCTCACCGATCGGCAGGCCCACTGTGCGGGCCCAGAGGCACGCCACGGCGTTGCCCAGGTTGCCGGTGGGCACGATCGTGTGCATCGGCTCGTCTGCCTGAAGCGAGGCGTGAGCGAAATAGGCCATCTGCGGCAGCAGACGTCCGAGGCTGATGCTGTTCGCCGATGACATCGGCACGTCGGCCTGCAGGGCGACATCGGCCAGCGCGCCTTTGACCAGTCGCTGGCAGTCGTCGAAGCTGCCTTCGATACGCAGCGCGCGCACGTTGCCGCCGAAACTTCCGAGTTGATGCGCCTGGCGCGGGGACACGCGGCGATCCGGATAGAGAATCGCCACGCGGACGCCGGGCAGGCCATGAAAGGCCGCACCCACGGCGGCACCGGTGTCGCCGGAGGTGGCAACGAGGATCGTCAGATGACGGTCGTCGCGTCGAGCGAGCCGGCTCAGGCAGGCCGCAAGAAATCGCGCACCGAAGTCCTTGAAGGCAGCCGTTGGCCCGTGGAAAAGCTCCAGCAGGTGCGCGCCTTCGATCGGCAGCGCAACGCGCGGGGCAGGAAAGGCAAAGGCGTCGGCGCAGATAGCGGGTAGATCGTCCGCGAGCGCATCGCCCTCGAAGAACGGCGCGAGCAGGTGCGTCGCCGTGTCGGCGAGGCTTCCGTCCGCGGCTGGCGTGTCCACGTGGGGCATGCGTTCGGGAACGTACAGCGCTCCGTCAGGGGCCAGCCCCGCGGCGATGGCATCCGACAGACCGACCGGCGGCGCGATGCCGCGCGTACTCACATAGCGCATGTCAGAGCACCCGTGCGGCGGGGCCGTCGATCGGCGCGACCAGTACGTCGCTGTCGTGGCCTGCCGCGGCGAACGCGGCGCGCATATCGCGCGAGGCGGCCTCGGCGGACGCACGATCCTCGAACCAGCCGAACACGCTGGGGCCGGCACCGGAAATGCTGGCGCCCATGGCGCCGTGATCGAGCGCGGCCTGCTTGACCTGCGCAAAGCCTGGAATCAGCGGCGCACGGCGTGGCTCCACCAGTACGTCCGCCAGTCCTTCCCGTACCAGAGCGGCTTCGCCGCGGTAGCAGCCTGCCAGCACCAGGGCGAGGTTGGCGCTTTGCGCGACGAATTCGCCGAGAGCATAGGCGCCGGCCAGCGCGGCGCGCGCGCGGCGGGTCTCCAGCACCACGTGCGGATGCACCAGTGCGCAATGCCATTCACCGGGGACGGGGATGCGCACGAGGCGCGTATCCGTCGCGAGCACCAGGCCGCCGATGAGCATCGGCCCCAGGTTGTCGCCGTGCCGGCTGCCGCTGGCGACCAACTCGCCGTCGAGGGCGAAATCGTAGAGCGCCTCGCGCATTAGCGGTTCATCGAGCAAGGCATTGGCGGCGACGACGGCCGCCACACAGGATGCCGCCGAACCGCCCATGCCCGAGCCAAGCGCGATGCCCTTGTGCAGGACGAGTTCGAATCCGTAGGGCAGGTCCAGCCCGCGCTGCATCGACAGCAATGCGGCGCCAGCCGTGTTGGACGGCGCATCCAGCGGCAGGTCGGTCACCACCCCGTCGATGGACGCGATGCGTACCTCGCGCTCCGGAATGCGGCGCACCTGCGCGCGATCTCCCGCGCCCGCCACGGTGTGGCCGAGGATGTCGAAGCCGATGCCGACATTGCCGACACTGGCGTATGCCTCGGCCTCAGCGATGTCCGCACGGGCCTGTGGCGAGGAGGGGTCTTTCAGCATGCGCATCGTTTTACTCCCATCGCGCCCGCCACGCGCAGCAGATCGGCGAACACCGCTGCCGCCGTGACCTCGGGGCCGGCACCCGGCCCTTGGACGACCAGCGCATTGTCGCAGTAACG
The DNA here is from genome assembly GCF_023612255.1 of Luteibacter flocculans. NCBI lineage: Bacteria > Pseudomonadati > Pseudomonadota > Gammaproteobacteria > Lysobacterales > Rhodanobacteraceae > Luteibacter > Luteibacter flocculans. The sequence continues at coordinate 291,987 of NZ_CP063231.1, forward strand.
GCGCGTCGCGAAGCGGACCACGTTGTCGGTAAGGCGCGCATGCGCAAACGCGTGGCCGGGTTCGACGACCTGGATGCCCACGGAAGCGCGCGCCCCGTCGAGTCGCGCCACGTGGCGGAGCACGCCACCCGCCTGCCGCGCTTCCGCCAGTCGGCTCGCCATCGGGGCGTCCATTTCCCCGAGGCGTTCCATGAACTCGTCGCGCGAGCAGTCCGCAAGGTCGGGCGGAATCAGGCTGGCGACGGAGACGTCGTCCAGCGACAGCGCCAGGCCGGCCTCGCGGGCAAGGATCACCAGCTTGCGCGCCACGTCCATGCCGGACAGATCGTCACGCGGGTCCGGCTCCGTATAGCCCATCGCGTGCGCCTCGCGCACAAGCGCCGAGAACGGCACGGACCCGTCGAAGCGGTTGAACAGCCAGGCCAGCGTGCCGGACAGCATGCCCTCCACGGCGGCGAGTTCGTCACCCGTGTCCACGAGATCGCGCAACGTCTGCACGACGGGCAGCCCGGCGCCGACGGTGCCTTCGTAGCCAAGGTGGGCGCCGCTGGACTGGGCGGCGGCGCCGATGCGCCGCCACCGCTCGAGCGAGCCGCTGGCCGCCCGCTTGTTGGGCGTGACGACGTGGATGCCGGCGGCCAGCCATGCGGCGTACCAGTCGGCGACGACGTCGCTGGCGCTGCAATCGGCGAGTACCGCCATTTCACCGTGATGGCCCGCCACGTGAGCAGCGAACGCGTCCAGAGCCGCCGGCCGCCAGGTCTGCGCCCCGTGGGTGCGGCCGTTCAGCGCTTCATCGTCGCAATCGAGCCACATGTGCCGGCTGTCGCTCACCCCGCGGACGCGAAGTTCGAGCCCGCAATCGCGGAGGAGACGCGGTGCGGCGAGGCGAAGCTGGCTGAGCAGGGCGCTGCCGACCTTACCGGGTCCGACCACGCCGACGTTGACGACGAGAGGCCCCGACACCGCGCGCACGGGTGCCGCCGGCCGCGGTGACAGAGGGGGAACGATGGCGATGGACACGATGAAAGCCTCCGATGAGAGGCCCTTCAAGTCACGTCAGGCGGGAGTGGGGCTGTCGTTCGGCACCGTCCCGTTCTGCGGGAGGTCGGGGCCGGTAGCGACAAGGAACTAGGCGCGCACGGACTCCGATCCTCCGACCGGGGTAGTGGTCGTGGTGGTAGTCGTGGCGACAGTGAGGAACGCAAGCGCGCCGACCGCAGGGGTCGGGGTGGAACGCGGCGCTGGCGAATGAGGATGCATGGGCCGACGTTATGCCGGCCGAAACCGGCTTGTCAATGGGCGCGTACCTCGGCCGTTCGGCCGAGGCACGCATGACACCCGTTATGACGCTGGCTCAGCGCGCCGAAAGATCGATGGCGTACACAGCCGTGCCGTCGCCGTTGTCGCGCACCTGGCGGATGGGCAGGTTGAGGTCTTTCGCCACGTCTTCCTTGCCGCTGGCCGAGGTGAAGGTGATCGCGCCGCGGGTCTTCAACGGTGCGAACGACCACGAGCGCTTTTCCACGTCCTTCTGCGTCAGCGTCTTCTTCGCCTCCAGCCAGTGGATCACGACTTCGCGGTTGCCGTCCGGCGCGCTCAGCACGATGTTGTCGCCGGTCAGGCCGGGGAACTCACCGCCGCCGCTGGCGCGGTAGTTGTTGGTGACCACGATGAACGGCTGCGAGGGCTTGATCGGCTTGCCCTTGTAGCGGAGGTTGGTGATCCGCTCGCCCTCGGGCTTCGACAGGTCGATGACGTAGCTGATGCCGCCCTGCATCTGGTCGAAGTTGTAGCCCGTGAGCTTGCCGATCAGCGGTTGCTCGCCGTCCTTCGAAGGATCGATGCGATTGAAGCGGGTGGCCGTCTTTTCCAGCCAGGCCTTGACGCCCGCACCATCGATCTTCACTGCCGCGAGCGTGTTCGGATAGAAGTACAGGTCCGCTGCGTTGCGGATGGTCATCGGGCCCTTGGGCACATCGGTGAAGTCTTCCGGTCCGCCGAAGCCGGTGCGGAATGCCGACGCGGCCGAGAGCACCGGCACGTCGCGCCATTCGGGATGCGTGCGCGCCAGTTCCTCGCGTGCGTAGTCACGCTGCGCGGCGTTCACCACCGCGATCGCCGACATGTTGCCTTCGTCGGCGAAGTAGCTGGTGAGCGCATGATCGGTGGCACCGATCGGCGTGTTCACGTAGGCCATGGCGGCCTCGTGCGCCTCGCGAACGATTGGCGCGATGCTCGGGTCCGGCGCCACGCATTCGTTCTTCTTCGGGCAGATGGGGCGCACTTCGCTGCGGCTCTCGTCCTTCTGCACGACCCAGCGGCCGCCGTCACGCTTGAGCGCCATGCGGATGACGCCGAGATCCTTGCCGAAGAAGCCGCCCATGACCGCCGGGACGCCACGCACAATGCCGCGCTTCGCATCGACGTCCTTCATGCCGGCGTAGCGAGGGCCAGGGAATTCAGTATGCGAGTGACCAAGGAGCAGGGCGTCGATGCCCGGCACGCCAGCGAGATACCACCCGCCGTTCTCCATCTGCGGCGTGTAGGGCGCGGTATTGAGGCCGCCATGCAGAATCGCGACGACGAGATCCGGCTTCTGCGCCAGCACCTCGGGCATGTAGCGGTTGGCGGCTTCGACCACGCCGTCCACCGTAACCTTGCCGGCGAGATTGCGCTTGTCCCAATCGAGAATCGGCGGCGGTGTAAATCCGATGATGCCGATGCGCAGCGTGGTGGTGACCGGCTTACCGTCAGTGCCGGTGGCCTGCACGGTCTTGGTGACGATGGTCCACGGCTTGAAGATCGGCTTGCCGTCGAGCGCGCTGTAGACGTTGGACAGTACGAGCGGGAAGGCCGGGCCGGCGCACTGCCGCGCTTCGACGCCATCGACGTTCATCGCCGTGTTGGTCACCTGGGCGAGGAACGGCAGGCCATAGTTGAACTCATGGTTGCCGGCGGTGCCGCCGTCGTAGCCGACGGCATCCATCGCTTTGTAGATGGCGAGTTCGCTGTCGCAGCCCAGCGGCTTGACCAGTGCCTGGTAGTCGGCGAGCACGGTGCCCTGGATGGTGTCGCCGCTGTCGAACAGCACCGTGTTGGGGAACTCGTGGCGTGCTTGCCGAATCAGCGTGGCGACGCGCTCGTAGCCGAGCGTCGGGTCGTCCTTCTGCTTGTAGTAGTCGTACGAGAGGATGTTCGAATGAACATCGGTGGTTTCGAGGATCGCAAGATCCAACGTCGCGCCGTCCCGTACGGTGGCGGGCGCGGCCGTCTTACCGGCAGGGGCGCTCGCGCAGGCGGCGAGCAGGGCGGCCGATAAGGTGGCCAGGGCGAGGTGCTTGAGCATCGTGGGATCCGTTGGACGCGGGTTCGGGGCGGAAAACTAGCAGAAATGCGTGCGGCGGCGGGAATTACTCCCGCTCTGCCTTGGCTTCGTCGAAATAGGTGTAGCTCCGGCTTCCGTCCTCAAGGCGCTTGGTCTTGAGCACGAAACGGTAAGTGCTGCCGGTCATGGGCGAACCGTCCACGCGGCGCAGCGTCAGGTCGGTGGCGGCGTCGGTGGTCACGTCGACCGGTTTAACGGTGAGGCCACGATCGTCGTGCCCGGAAAGCGCCTCGCGCAACACACGCCCATCGGCCTCGTGCAGGTCGAGTTTCAGTATCGCCGCCAGTGTCGGCGCCAGGTCGACGTTGCCGCTCGGCAGCTCGTTGCGCCATGCCTGGCGGAAGTCGGGACCGCTCGCAATCAAGGTGTTGTGCACATCGATGGGGCTGAAGCTTCCATGCATGCCACGCTCGTTCGACATGCTGGTGTACACCGTGCCCTTGAAGCCCTGCACCACGGCGTTCGCATCGAAATCGTAGCTGGCGACGATATCCGGCGCACGCTTGTTCGCAAGATGCACCGTCGCCAGCGGCAACGTGCCGGGCACCTTGCCGTAGCGCGCATCGACGAAGATCGCACCGAACGCCTCCTGCGATTGCAGAAAGCGCACGGCTTTCAGCAGCGCGGCCTTGTCGTGCGACGGCAGATACAGATATTCGCTGCCGCCGTTAGGAGCGATGACGAAGGCGTCCTTTGGCAACGTCTCCGGCACCTTGTATGCGGGTGTCGTATAGGGGCCCGGCTTGCCGCACAGCTTTCCGTCATCGTCGTAACGGGTGGGGCGCACCTGTGTGCCATCGCTGCGTATGCCGGACATCACCGGCGCATAGATGCAACCGAAGCCGTCGTAAGCGGTGAAGCCTGCGCGGGTCATTTCATCCGCCAGGCGAATGGCGCCGGAGGTGGCAAAGCCCCATTCTGGATCGACCCGTCCCACGCGCCCGTCGGCAATCGTCCGCAACGGAAACAGATCGGTGGGGCCGGACACGGTGCTGTGCGCGTGATCGGAGACGATGATGAGATCGGTATCGCCGTCCATGCCCAGGGCCGATAGCTTCGCCTGCAGTTTGCCGAGCAGTTCGTCCTGCGCGCGTAGTGCCAGATGGAAGTTCGGTGAGCCCACGCCGTAGGCGTGTTCCGTGGAGTCGGGGTTGCGCAGCCAGACGAAGCTGATGTCCGGCTTCTCCACCGGCAAGACGTATTCGAGGAACACGTGCATGAGATACGCGTTGCCTGCGGTGGACGCCGTGCCGCTGGCGTCGGACGCGTCCGAGGTGTTGCCGTCCTTCAACGTCGCCAGCGGCAGCGCCGCCGTGGGGGTGCCGTTGTCGGGTTCCAGGTGGAAACGGTCGGCGTCGTACGCATGAACGGTATTGGCCGGCAGCGGGAATCCCGCGCCGATCAGCTTCTTGGCGAACGTGAGCGGCAAAGCCACGTTTTCATCGAGGATGGCGCCGCCCTCGTGGAGGTCCTGCAGGAACGCCGGGCCGGACTTGCCGATGACTGCCGTCTTGAGTCCGGCCTTCCGCGCCCGTTGCAACAGGGTCGGGGCCTGGAGAAGGTCATGATTCCAGTGATCGTCCAGTGCGCGCAGTACCGCATAGTCTTCCGTGTAGATCGGCGCGGCGAAGTCGCTAGGCACACCCTTGGCATCGAAGCCCTTGGCGCCCGGCGCCCAGAACCGATTGCCGAAGAACCCGATCGTGCCCGGGAACGAACCCGTGGCGAGACTGGACGCATTGACCATGGTGAAGGTCGGGTAGGTCGCATGATGATCCGCGAAGAACGTGCCGCGCTTCGCCAGCGCCGCAAGATTTGGCGTGTCGTCCTCGCTGATGGCGTCGGGCCGCATGCCGTCCCATACGAAGACGATGACGCGACGGGCATGCGCGCCCGTGGCGACGGTCAGCATCAGCAGGACGGCCAGGCAGGCTATGCGACGCATCGAGTGCTCCATGAAACGATCAAAGGGAAGGCATGGTGGGCGGAGGATGTTTCAGTTCGGGGACGAAGCGTGCCGTGGATCACGGGCTGCAGAGATCGTCCCCTGATCGTAAGAAAACCTAAACATGCGGACGTCACCCTCGTCGTTTCTTTCGATGAGCTTCCCGCCCATGATCCATGCACGCCGCCGCCTGTTCCTCGCCCTTGCCGCCGCGCTTTGCCTCCCGGCCCATGCCGAGGACGCGCCCCCGCCGAAGGCCCAGGATCTGGAAGCGGTTTCCGTGATCGGCCAGGGCGAAACGCGTCAGGTGCAGCGTATCGTGCCGGAAGACCAGAAAGTGCTGCCGCCCGGCACGAGCCCGCAGAAAATCCTCAACCGACTGCCCGGCGTGTCGGTGCAGTCGAACGACGCCTTCGGCGCGAACGAGGAATCGCAGTCGATCACGCTGCGCGGCTTCAATACCACGCGCCTCGGCTACACGCTGGACGGCCTGCCCTTGGGCGACAACGCCTATGGCAATTACAACGGCCTCAACATCTCGCGCGCCCTGATCGCGGAGAACATGGCGACCGTGGAATTGTCAGAGGGCATCGGCGCCCTCGGCACGGCATCCACCAGCAATCTCGGCGGCGCCATCCAGTATTTTTCGGCCGATCCCGCGGCTACCTTCGGTGGCAAGGTCGCGCAGACCTTCGGCAGCGACCACAACCGGCGCACCTATGCACGCATCGATACGGGCGATTACAAGGGTTTCTCGATGTACCTGTCCGGGGTGCATGCGGATGCCGACATGTGGGCACGTCCCAACTCGCCCACCAATACCAAGCAATTCAACGGTAAGGCGGTCTACGAGTTCGGCGACGGCAATCGGATCACCGGCTTCGCCGATACCTCGCGCACCAGCCAGGCCGATTACGCTTATCTGTCCAAGAGCGGTTTGAAGCGTGGCCTTGGCTGGGACTGGAATCTCTACGCGCCGGACTGGAACCGCGCTCTGGCGGCGGCCTACTGCGCGCCCGCGTATACCAAGGGCGGTGTTAGCGATCCGCGCTGCGGCTTCTCCGGTGGCGTGGACAATATCGACGACGCGTACTACCAGAGCCGGGCGCTGCGCCGCGATGACCTGTATTACCTGGCCGGCGATTTCACCGTCGCCGACGCGACCACGCTGCACACGCAGGTCTATCACCACGAGAACGCAGGGCAGGGGCACTGGTGGTCGCCGGGGCAGAAGTCCTATCCAGGCACGCCTGAGGAGCTGCCGATATCGATCCGCAGCACCAACTACACGATCAATCGCAATGGCGCGATCGCGTCGCTGTCGTGGGAGTGGAGCGGCCACCGCATCGAAGGCGGCGTGTGGTACGAAAAGAATGACCACCACGTGGAACGCAATTTCTATTACATCGACGGTCCGGTCAGCGACTACCGTTATCTTTCCGATCCGGACCGCCGCCTGTTCTCGCAGAACTATACGATCACTACCAAGCAGGCCTATCTGCAGGACAGCTTCAAGGCGCTGGACGATCGCCTCAGCGTGGACATCGGCGTGAAGAGCCCGCACACCACCATGACCGCGCGCGAATTGCCTGGCGTCGAGAGCCCCTATGCGAACGGCACGCTCAAGGCGGAGAAGTCGTTGCTGCCGCAAGCTGGCCTCGCTTACCAGCTCGCACCGGGCCAGGAGCTGTTCCTGTCCTACGCGAAGAACATCGCCGCGTTCCAGGGCGGCGGTGCAGGTGGCCCGCTGTCGGTTTCGCAGAGCGCATTCGACGGTACCCGATCGCGTCTGAAACCCGAGGAATCGCGCAGCATCGACGGCGGGTTCCGCAGCGTCGGCGAAGCGTACGAGGCCTCCGTCGCGGTCTACGACGTGACCTTCAACAATCGCCTGCTCTCGCTCAACCCTTGCCCGAGCATCGAGGTCGGCACGCGGCCGGAATGCAATACCGCCTTCGTCAACGTGGGCTCGGTGAGCAGCCACGGTGCGGAAGTCACCTTCATCTGGAAGCCCGTGCGCGGGTTCCAGTGGTACAACTCGGCGTCGTTCAACCGCTCGACCTACGACGACAACTACGTTGCCAGCGGCAAGGTCGTGCCGGTGAAGGGCAAGGCTACCGTGGACACGCCGAAGCGCATGTTTGCCAGCGAAATCAGCTGGACCTCGGGTCCGTGGTCGGCCAGCCTGCGCGGCAAGTACACGGGGCGTCGTTACTACACCTATACCAACGACCAGTCGGTGGCCGGGGCAACGTCTTTCGACGCGGGCGCGAGCTACGACTTTGGTGCGCTGGGTGGCTTGAAGGGTCTCGTGCTCGCGCTCAACGTCACCAACCTCACCGATCATCGCTACGCCACCAACCTCACCGCGTTCGCCGCCACCGACCCGCAGGGCCGCGCCCTCGCCTTCCACGCCAGCGCACCGCGGCAGACCTTCGTGACCCTGACGGCGGACTTCTGAGCATGCGACATGCCCTATCCTCATGCGCCCTGGCCCTGATTCTGGGAGCACTGCCCATGTCCACGCCCGCCTCGCCCGCCAAACCGATCGCTGCCAAAGTCCTGGTGATCGGCCATCGTGGCGCCAGCGCGCTGCGCCCGGAACACACGCTGGCCTCGTATGCGGTGGCGATCGCCGATGGCGCGGACTTCGTGGAACCTGACCTGGTTTCCACGAAAGATGGCGTGCTGGTGATTCGCCACGAGAACGAAATCAGCGGCACCACCGACGTCGCCGCCCACCCTGAATTCGCGGCGCGTCGTACCACGAAGACGGTGGATGGCATCACCCTCACCGGGTGGTTCACGGAAGACTTCACACTCGCCGAGCTGAAGACGCTGCGCGCACGGGAGCGTCTGGCCGACGTGCGCAAGGCGAACACGGCGTACGACGGTCAATTCAGCGTGCCCACCTTCGACGAGATGATCGAGTTCGTCGCCGCCGAGGCCTCGGCGCGGCATCGGGTGATCGGCATCATTCCCGAGATCAAGCACGGTACGTATTTCCGCGGCATTGGCCTGCCGATGGAAGATTCGGTGCTGGCAACGCTCGCGGAGCATGCGTATACGCGCACGGCGCCGGTGGAGATCCAGTCCTTCGAAGTGGGCAACCTGAAATACCTGCACGACAAGCTGGGCAAGAATCATCCGAATGTGCGGCTACTTCAGTTGATGGACGATCCGGAGCAGCACCCGGCGGACGACTCGTCCGTCACGTATCGCCAGATGATGACGCCGGCAGGTCTCAAGGCCATCGCCGCTTACGCTGACGCGATCGGGCCCTCCACGCGCAGCATCATCCCGCTGGGCAAGGACGGCCGGTTGGCGCCCGTGACGCCCCTGGTCCATGACGCGCACGCAGTCGGGCTGGAGGTCCATCCGTATACCTTCCGCCCCGAAAACCGCTTCCTCGCTGCGGACTTTCGTAACGCGAGCGGCGACGACGCGCGGAACGAGGCCGGTTCCGTGGCTGAAATCCGTGCGTATCTCGCCACGGGTATCGATGCGTTCTTCACCGACGATCCGGCGCTCGGACGCCAGGCGCTGGACGGTGGCCTACACGCTCGCTAGGGCGTGACGGGTCCGCGGTGTCGGCCGGTGACGGACGACACCGCCAGTCCTGCCCGCTATGATCCCGGCTCAGCCAGCCCCAGGGATCGCCCATGTCGTTAGCCAAGTTCCTCCGCCACAAGTCCGTGGAGCAGTTGCAGGCCGAGGTCGGCCAGCGCAAGGACTTCCGGCGGGTCCTGGGCCTCTGGCAGCTCACGGCCATCGGTATCGGCGGCATCATCGGGGTGGGCATCTTCGTGCTCGCGGGCCAGCAGGCGGCACTCAATGCCGGCCCTGCCGTGGCACTCAGCTTCATCATCGCTGGCTTCGGCAGCGCCTGCGCCGCGCTTTGCTACGCGGAATTCGCGGGGCTGATTCCAGTGACCGGTAGCGCCTATACCTACGGTTATGCAGTGCTCGGCGAGGGCGCGGCGTGGATCATCGGCTGGGATCTGCTGCTGGAATACGCACTGGTCGTGGCGGTGGTCGCGATCGGTTGGTCGGGATACGTGCAGGTGCTGCTCGCCAGTGCTGGCGTGCATCTGCCGGAGTGGGCGCAGAAGAGCATGAGCGCCGACACCATGAAGTACTACTGGCAGCACGCGCTCGGTTCGCTGGGCATCGGCTTCGCCAACCCGGTGCCTGCGCCGACGGATGCGCATCGCTTCAACGTCATCGCTGCCGCCGTGTCGTTGCTGGTCGCCGTCCTTCTCTCCGTGAAGACGGAGTGGGGGGCACGCCTCAACACGATCATCGTCGCGATCAAGGTGATCGGCGTGGCGCTGGTGATCGGCGTGGGCGCGTTTTTCATCGACACGACGCACTGGCAGCCGTTCATTCCCGCGCGCGTCTTCGATGACAAGGGCGTGGGCCACTTCGGCTGGCAGGGTGTGCTGACCGGCGCGAGCGTCGTCTTCTTCGCGGTGTTCGGCTACGACACGCTCACCACCGCTGCCGAGGAAGCGCGCGATCCGCAACGCGACCTGCCGCGCGCCGTGCTGCTCTCGTTGGCCGTCGCGATGGTGCTCTACATCGCCGTGTCGCTCGTGCTGACGGGCATCGTGCCGTACGCGAGCCTGAGCGGCGAAGCTTCCGTGTCGGACGCTTTCAACGCCATCGGCCTGCCGTGGCTCAGCAACGTGATTGCCGTCGCCGCCGTGATCGGTGTGATCAGCGTCTTGTTCGCCTTCATGCTCGGTGCGGCGCGCATCTGGTTCGCGCTCTCGCGCGACGGGTTGTTGCCGGCGTGGTTCTCCCGCGTGCATCCGCGCTTCGGCACGCCGGCCCGCCCCACCATGATTCTCGGCATCTTTACCGCGGTCGTCGCGGGCTTGCTGCCGATCGGTGAAGTGGCGGAGCTGGTGAACATCGGCACGCTCAGCGCCTTCATTCTGATCTGCGCGTCCGTGCTCGTGCTGCGCGTGCGCAAGCCGGCACTGGAAAGGAAGTTCCGTACCCCCGCCGTGTGGTTCGTGGCGCCGCTGGGCATCCTGTTCTCGCTGGCGCTGATCTGGGGCCTGCCGTGGATCACCTTCGAGCGCTTCGCAATCTGGATGGGTATCGGCCTCATCGTCTACTTCGCCTACGGCGTGCGGCACAGCAAGCTCAACGGTGACAGCCGTCACTGACTGCCGTTCGCTTCCGTTTTTGCGCCTCCCCTGGGAATAATGCGATTGCCGACGCTCGGTCGGCAGGAACACGTCAAGGAGACGGCAGTGGGGAAGTGGATCTATCTGGGGGCAATCATGCTGGCCGCCGCGCCGGCAGCATTCGCAGCCGACGCGGTGACGGTGCAGAAGCCGGCCACCTTCAACGAAGACGCGGATATTCCTAAGGCCGTGCTCGATGAATGCAAGCTGGAAAACGAGCTGCCCGATGCGGTGGCTGCCAAGGCAAAGGAATCCGGTATCGCTATTACCTTCGCCGACAAGGTCAGCGGAAGCGAAGCGGGGAAGACGTTGCAGATGCAGATCAGCGACGTCGTCGCCGACGGCAACGCCTTCATGGGTCATCACAAGGCGATGACTGTCAGAGGCAAGCTCTACGAGAACGGCGCGGTGATCGGCAGCTTCAAGGATCGGCGCACGTCCATGGGCGGCGCCTTCGGCGGATTCAAGGGCAACTGCGCCGTGCTGGTGCGCACGGCCAAGGCCATTGGCGAAGACATCGGTCAGTGGCTGACCGCGCCAAAGGTGGACGCGAAGCTGGGCGACCTCGAGTAACGTGTCTTTCGATTCGTGGACCGCGGGCCGCCGGGCCCGCGGTCCACGGCCAGCGCATTGAATCCTCGCCCTGCGCGCCTTACTTTCGATCCTTTCCGATCCGAACAAGGTGCGTCATGTCCGATCTCTCCGCGTTTCCGATCACCCGGCGTTGGCCGGCTGCCCACCCGGATCGCATTCAGCTTTATTCGCTGCCAACGCCCAATGGGGTGAAGGTCTCGATCATGCTGGAAGAACTGGGCTTGCCCTATGAGCCGCATCTCGTCGACATCACCAAGAACGAAAGCAAGCTGCCCGAGTTCGAATCGCTCAATCCGAACGGCAAGATTCCCGCGCTGATCGACCCGAGTGGCCCCGACGGGAAGCCGATCGGCTTGTTCGAGTCCGGCGCGATCCTTCTCTATCTTGCCGAGAAAACGGGCCGTTTCCTGCCCTCCGATCCGGCGAAGCGCTGGGCGGCGATCCAGTGGCTGTTCTTCCAGATGGGCGGCATTGGCCCGATGTTCGGCCAGGTGGGGTTCTTCCACAAATTCGCTGGCAAGGAATACGAAGACAAGCGCCCGCTGGAACGTTACGTCGCCGAATCGAAGCGCCTGCTCGGCGTACTGGATCGCCAGCTTGATGGGCGTGACTGGATCATTGGCGACGAGTACACCATCGCTGACATCGCCACGCTCGGCTGGGTCAACAACCTCGTGACCTTCTACGGCGCGCGCGAACTCGTCGGCTTCGACGACTTCCCGAACGTCATCGCCTGGCTGGAACGCGGCATGTCGCGGCCCGGTGTGGAGCGCGGGCTCAAGATCCCGGCGCGCTCCTGACACGCATAGCGGACGGGGAGCCATCGCGGCTCCCCGTATCGCTCAATAGAAACGATATTCCGCGGTGAGGCCGAGAACGCCTATTTGAGCGTTGTGCCCCGTATCGCGAGGGCCGTCGGCCTTGAAGCTGTAGCGGTCGTAGCTCAGCGTCAGGCCCATGTTTTCGTCGTAGTCGTAGCCGAAGCCGACCCCGCCATAGAAGCGGTTGCCGCTCCAGTCGTGGTGAACTCGCGTCGTTGACGCAGGAGTGCTGGTCCCGCCGCTGGAGCCCGTGAAGTCGCCCTTGCTGCGCACATGAGCCAATCCTGCGTGTGCCGTGATCGTCAGATCGTAGGGCAGGTCCCACTTGCCATTGATGCCGGCAAGGAAGGCGTCGACCTTGTTCTTGTCGCGGACGTCGTATGGCTCGCTCAGGCCGCCGTCGCGGGCCTTCCATGTCGTGCTACCGAGATGCGCATAGCCGGCTTCCACGCCCAGCGCGAACGGGCGGGCCACCACCCAGCGGTAACCGCCCAAGACGGTGATGCCCGTGCTGTTCCGGTCTTCGCTTCCGGAAAACGTCGTGCCGCTGACGTCTCGATCTACATTGAAGTGCGACTTCCCGCCTGTGATCGAAATGAAAGGGCTGGTCTGCGTCACGGACGCAGAGTCGGCGGAAGCGGCAAGCGGCGTAAGGAGCGCAGCGCCTGTGGCTGCGGTGAGTGCCAGTAGTTTCATTGAAGTATCCCTGTATCCCTTTGTTCCTGGAGTGGCGTACGCCAATGACGGCGATCAAGGCCGGGCGCGATTATAGGGGCGGCGCTCGTCTCCACCCTAACGCAAAGACGTACGGCATCACGCTTTGAAGGCTCGCCATCCGAAAAGTCTTGCGTGGTGTGGCGAGGGTGGGGCAAGCCACCCGTGACCTCTGGCATAGGGCACCCCGGACCCCGGCGTTTAGGATCGAGAGCTTGCGCGGACCAAAGGGGACCGTGCCGAACCGCTCGCAGGGATGGCCGGGCGCCTTACCGCTTCTCGGAGACCCATCAGTGAAATCCACCCTTCTTGCCTCCGCGCTGTTGGCCGCCCTGGCCGGCGTCGGCGCTTCCGCTGCCGTTCGCGCGGACGACACCCCGAGCGTGCCCGCACCGCAGGACGTCGCCTATAACGGCACGTTGAAGATCGCCGTCGACGCCACCGATCTCGATCACCGCATCTTCCGCGTCAAGGAAACCATTCCCGCACAGCCGGGTCCGCTGACCCTGCTGTTCCCCGAATGGATCCCGGGCCACCATTCGCCGAGTGGTCCGATCGACCAGTTCGCGGGCCTCGTGGTCAAGGCGGGCGGCCAGCGCGTCGAGTGGACCCGCGACGAGTACAACGTCTACGCGTTCCACGTGAACGTCCCGGCTGGCGCCTCGTCGGTAGACGTGGAGTTCCAGACGCTCACGCCGCAGGACTCGCGCCAGGGCCGCATCGTGATGACGCCCGACATCGTCAACGTGCAGTGGAACCAGGTGTCGTTGTACCCGGCCGGCTATCGCGCTGACCGCATCCAGGTCGAAGCGTCGGTGAAGCTGCCCACGGGCTTCCAGTTCGGCACTGCGCTCGAGCAGGCGGGCAAGGACGGCGACACGGTGACCTTCAAGGCGATCGACTACAACGACCTCGTGGACTCGCCGATCTTCGCCGGCCGTTATTTCAAGCGCGTGGACCTCGACCCGAACGGCCGCTCGCCGGTGCATCTCAACATCGTGGCCGACAACGCGAAGGCGCTGGAAATCAAGCCGGAGGCGCTGGACATTCACCGCAAGCTCGTCCAGCAGATGGACAAGCTCTACGGTGCGCGTCACTACAATCACTACGACTTCCTGCTCGCGCTGACCGACAAGCTCGGCGGCATCGGCCTCGAGCATCATCGCTCGTCCGAGAACAGCGCGTCGCCCAACTACTTCACCGAGTGGGACAAGAGCTGGCTGGGTCGGGATCTGCTCGCGCACGAGTACAACCACTCCTGGGACGGCAAGTACCGTCGCGGCGCCGATCTCGCCACGCCGAACTTCAACGTACCGATGGGCGACAGCCTGCTGTGGGTTTACGAAGGCCAGACGCAGTTCTGGGGCAACGTCGTCGCCGCGCGCGCCGGGCTGCTCTCGCAGGACCAGGCCCGCGACATGCTCGCGCTGGTTGCAGCCACGTACGACAAGGGCCGTCCGGGCCTGTCCTGGCGCAACATCCAGGACACCACCAACGATCCGACGATCGCGCAGCGTCGCCCGCTCTCGTACCGCAACTACCAGATGAGCGAGGACTACTATTCGGGCGGCCAGATGATCTGGCTCGACGTGGACACCAAGCTGCGTGAGCTGACCAAGAACAAGCGCTCGCTCGACGATTTCGCCAAGGCCTTCTTCGGCATGAAGGACGGCGACTGGAAGGTCAATCCGTATACGTTCGAGGACGTGGCATCCACGCTCAACGGCATTGCGCCGTACGACTGGGCGAAGTACCTGCGCGAACGCGTCGATGGTCACAAGGGCGACCTCGAAGGCATCGAGCGTGGCGGCTGGAAGCTCGTCTACAACGACAAGCCGTCGGACGCGGTGAAGGGTATCGAGTCCCGTCGCCACTACACCGACCTGACCTACTCGGCCGGTTTCGCCGTATCGTCGAAGGGCGACATCGCCGACGTGCGCTGGGACGGTCCCGCGTTCAACGCCGGCCTCTCGCCGGGCATGCACATCGTCGCGGTCAACAACAAGGAATTCGACGGCGATGCGCTGAAGGATGCCGTGACTGCCGCGAAGACCGACAAGGCCCCGATCGAATTGCTGGTGAAGAACTTCGACCAGTACAAGACGATCAAGATCGACTACCACGAAGGCCTCAAGTACCCGCACCTCGAGCGGGTAAGCGGCAAGCCGGATTGGATCGGCGAGCTGTACAAGGCCAAGTAAGATCGCAGTAAACGCCCGTGCGCGGCGGTGGCAGACGAGGCCCTCAGGGGCCGGATCACGCCGCCGCGCGCGGGACGCAGACCACCTGTCGCGACCCGTTCCGGGGCGCCGGCCCCGAGACTAGGCCGCGCCGGGCATTCCCGCTACAATGCCGATCCGCTGTTACGCGCCCGTAGCTCAGCCGGATAGAGTAGTGGCTTCCGAAGCCATTGGTCGGGGGTTCGAATCCCTCCGGGCGCGCCATCTTTTCTATGTCGCGGTCTGCGCGTGTGCGTTAAAACACAACTCTGCCGAAACGGCGCGTTTAGGTTTAGCGTTAAGCCTATGCTTTGTCGGCCTATGGCTAGGGCGGGCCCGCCGGCCCTAGCGAGATGTACTCGGGAGGCGGCGCTGGCAAGAAATAGGTCATCCGCCGCTGCTCGAAAGTGGCCCTTACTCGCTTTTCTTTCTCATTTCTGGTCGCTGACGTACCGAAGTTGGCTTCCGGCCAGGAGCAGACGTTCAACGCTGAAATTTAACGGCGCGCCAAGCGCGTCCAATGCGATGAATGGTTGGGCGTGCCCGCCGAGTGACCGCCACACCACGGATACCGTATTTGTGAAGCGTTGAAGAGAACGGAACGATGTTGTCAGGAGATTGGCTGGAGCCGGAGTGTTCGCTGCGGCTATAGGCAGTTCAGTGCAACATCGTGTTGCAGCAGTGTTCCGATACTTGGATCTTAACGCTGCAGTTAAGCAGCGGCGGAACCGTCCGCGTCAAAAGAGTTGTTAGGCAGCGAGATCATGATGGTTAGTTATCTGAAGCCACCAGTGCAATAGCTTGGAGTACAGCGGCAATCGATGCTGCTAGTGCTGCGCGCTTATTCCTCTTGGTCTGAAGTTCGGCGGTGCGAATTACATCCCAGCGATGGTCCCCGTTGTAGAAGACAACGGCCGATTTGTCGCCCGGACGGTTCGGCTCATAAGGCACTTCAGATGCACTAGCCTTGTACCAAAGAAGTGCAGCTATGACTGCTGACAGCGCAGCAAGAGAAGTCAAAATTGTCTTCATGATCCCGACCATCATTGTGGATGCCTAACGTTGGAGTTAAGCGACCCGCGGTACGCCCGTCCGTTTGGACGAGTAGTTAAGCTACTGCCGAAGCTAAAGTCCGATTTGCGATTTCGGTAGGAACGATCCGGAGAGCTCAGCGCGTGGAGCATCACCAGCTTGTGGCGGCGATGAAACAATGATTACAAAGAGCTCACCCTCCGGTGCAAGTTGCGGCTTCGCCGCGAATTCGTCGCGAACGTGCTGCGGAGCCTCAATGAGCAAGTGTTCCGCGCGCTTGGACACGATGAAGTATGCGCAGTTCGAGCAATGGTAGTACTTGCTATTGCCCATCTTTAGCCAGTAGTACTCGGCCGTTGTGCCACACAAAGGGCAGTTTTGTTTGATGTATTCAGTCATTTTGAGTCGCGCCTCGATGAGCTTTAACTATCGAGTGCAGGAACAAGTTTGCCCGGTTATACATCCTCAGTCGCACAAAGACCTCTTTGGGTAATCCCTTGTTCTTGAGGAGCTTATCTTTGCCGCGTCCGGCTAACAACCGAGTGCAAAGCCGGACGGCGGCGTCCAACTGTAGAACGGCGGCCTCGGGTCGACCTCTACCCGTTGAGCTTACCCCGGGCGAGCCAGCATGGGCCGGGACCGGCCAGAAGCGGACATTCAATGCGCGCGTCAAGGATTTGCGTATCGATTACCTACTGAAGGCGCCAATGCTGTTTGACGAGACATCGCTTTCGTGCGATGACGTTATTGCGAAGATCGCAATCCTTTAAGAGGCGATCGACAGCTTCTCAAGGCAGCTTGCAGGGGAGGGGGATCCATCAACTCGGTTCGATCCATTGACCTACGTTTAATTGACGATCTCGTCGACTTCGTCCGAGGTCCGGGCTTCGTGTTGGATTTTTCCGACAGAAGTTTCTCGGACTTCTTCGCCTCCGAACTCAAGGTCAACATCGACGATCCGAAATACGCGGTCAATGGAGGATCGAAGGGCAAGCGCCTCCGCCACTTCCTTCAGACCTGCGATGACGGGACCGCCATTCGCACACTCGAAGCACTCTGGGAGCATCGCAGCGAGTATCTGGCCCGCTCCGGCAGTGTCGACCCCGTCGCTAATGCCAAGACCCGCTATCAAGGCCTGATCAGCCGCCTAGCGGGCGGCTCCAAGCCGTTGCGTCCGTCAGTAACCCCCCAGTCTGTTCCTATTGACCGCGAGGCCATTGCAAAAATCAAGGCCGATCTGTTGCAGGTAGAGGCATTGGCGCCGCATGCGCGCGGCTATGCATTCGAGGGCTTCCTCAAAGGCTTGTTCGACGCCTTCGGTCTGGCCGCCCAGGAGCCGTTCCGGCTGCGCGGCGAACAGATCGACGGCAGCTTCCAGCTCGCAAGCGAGATTTATCTGCTTGAGGCCAAGTGGCAGGGGCCGCCGATCGGTGCGGCCGAGCTGCACACCTTCCATGGCAAGATCGAGCAAAAGGCTGCCTGGACCCGCGGCCTGTTCGTCAGCAATAGCGGCTTCACCGAAGATGGCCTCGCCGCTTTTGGGCGCGGAAAGCGAGTCATTTGTATGGATGGACTCGACTTATACGACATGCTTAACCGGGAAATTTCACTCACTCAGGTCCTCGAGCACAAAGTCCGCCGCGCCGCGGAAACTGGCGCACCCTTCGTGCGCATACGCGACCTTTTTCCTTACTGACAGGAAGGAACGTAGATTGCGCGGTTCGATGATTGGTGCATTTCTGTCGACGTGCCGATGGGGGAGCCTCCATCGGCGTGTGATGACCGGTCAGGTCGCTAACCTAGGGGTCGGCATCCAGTCGACGGCGGCTATCGTGCCTTCGCATTACGTATCCGAGGAGCATATGGCGCGCGCACTCGCGCGGCTCGGCAAGCCGGCAGCCGCCGCCCTCATCGAGAGCAAATGCGCCTAAGCGCACGGAGCGCCACCTTCTACATCGTCACACCCACTACAATCCCCGCCCCAATCCACTCCGCCAGCAGCGTGCCGGCGCGGGCGATGCCGCGTTCCTCCGCCAGTCGTTCGACCAGTACGTCGCACCACGCGGCGAAGCGACCATCGTTCCGGAGTGCGAGAAGCGCAGCGTAGTCGGTGGCATCGACGCGTTTCAGTTGAGAGCGGAAGCCCTTGCGCCAGACGACGAAGCCGCCCGGCTGATCGAGCATTTCGCCTTCGGGCACCGTAGCCTCGGCGTCGAGCGCGAACCACAGGTCGTCAGCGTTGGTCGTGGCCTCGTGCATTCGCAGGCTGGGTGTGAGCGTTAGCGTCGCTGCATCCCAATTCACATTCGCGAGCGATTCCGTCGTCAACGGCGTCGAATCAGTGGCAACGAAGGCTTCGGCCAGTGCCCATTCAATCCACGCGAGTTCGCGCAGGTCGGGGCTGCGCGGGTAGAGGGCGAACACCGTATCCGGGAAATCGACGCCGTACTGGTCGAGTGTCCAGGAGCGTGGCGGATGGATTCCGATGTGGTGAATGGCGGCCTCGCGGAATGCATCGGCACCGATCCAGCGAGCGACCTGGGGATAGCTCGCCTCCAGGCAACCGATCAACTGCGCGCGGTAGTTGTTGCGGTAGACAGCAAAGCCCGCACTCGCCTGGCTGGCGATGGCAGGCTTGCCGTCTTCCCCCGTTGTATCCGTCAGCCAGTCACTGAAACCACGTTGCACCTCGGCGAGGTTCATGCGACCTCCCGATGATCCGCGGAGCGCGTACCGATCGATCTCGCCGTGTCGAGTTCCGCCAGGAGTTCGGGCAGCGGGGGGATGTCGTCGTCGCGCTCGATCATCGTCGCGACCGGCCCGAGGACGGACATCGCCGTCGCGTACAGTGCCCACACGTCGTCGCATACGGGCTTATCGTGCGTGTCGATGAGCAGGCCGGGACCCTGCGTGTGACCTGCCAGATGGACCTGGCGCACACGATTGGCCGGAATACCTCGAAGGAACGCGTGTGCGTCGAAGCCGTGATTGCTGGCGCTGACGTAGATGTTGTTCACGTCGAGTAGCAAGCCGCAGCCCGTGCGTTGCGACATCTCGGCGAGAAAGTCCCACTCGCTCATCGTCGCGCCGTCGAAAGCCACGTAGCTGGAGGGGTTCTCGAACAACATGGCGCGCCCGAGCACGTCCTGTGCGGTTTCGATGTTGCGGCATACGAGCGCGAGCGCTTCCTCGGTATACGGTAGGGGTAGCAGGTCATGCGAATTGAAGCCGGCAATGCGCGACCAGCTGAGATGATCGGAGACGAACAGCGGTTGTACGTCGTCGGCGAGTGACTTGAGCCGACGCAGGTACGCCATGTCCAGTCCGTCCGATGAGCCAATGGACAGCGACACGCCATGCAGTGCGACAGGATGCTTCTCGCGAATGCGGCGAAGGATGTCGCGTGGCTGGCCGCCATCGACCATGAAGTTCTCCGAGATGACCTCGACGAAATCGACGGGTACGTCGGTGTCGAGGAAGTCGCGGTAATGCTCCTTGCGCAGGCCGAGGCCATAGCCGGAGAACGACGGGGGTGGCGTGCGCATGGTGCGGGTCTCCACTGGGAAAAGGGCCGTCGATGTCGACGGCCCTTGATGAATCACTTCGGCTCGGTCAGCGTGCCGCCGGCAGCCTTGCATTCGCTGGGCGTCTTCACCAGCACGCCCTGGCCCTTGCAGGTGTTGAGGCCCTTGCAATCGTTCTTGGCCGTGGCGCAGAGGCTGGTGCCCTTGCAGGTGTTGATGCCGTAGCAGCGACCGGGTTCTTCCTTCGGTGCGGTACCGTCGGCGGCGCGCACAGGCGAGCCGATCGAGGCGACGGCAAGGGCGACGAGTGCTGCGGCAGCAGCGAAGCGGGGGCGGGACGAGGTGGCGAGTGTGCTCATGGGGTTCTCCTGGGAAGAGGTCCGTCGGGACCGTGGGTTGCAACCGGTTGTCAGTGCGCGTTGCGCGCGGCGTCTTCGATCACGTTCGCCACCGCTTCCGGCTGCGAGATGTAGACGACATGGCTGGCTTTGATTTCGGTGACCTTGGCGTTGGCGCGCTTGTACATCCAACGTTCCAGGTCCGGGCTCAAGGCGCGATCCTGCGTGGCGACGACGGCCCACGTGGGCTTGTCGTGCCATGCGGCGACCTGCATCGTGGCGCCGAACGCCGCGGCAGTCGCTGGCACCTGCGACACCGCCATGAAGGCCGTGCGGTTCGTGGTCAGATCGCCCGCGAAGTCGGCACCGAACTTGTCCTGCGCGAAGAAAAGATGACCGTCACGCGTGGGGGCGACGTCGTTGCTTGGCGCAGGCATCGAGCCGACCAGCTGCGAAACGCTCTCGCCCACGTCCGGGACAAGTGCGGCCACGTAGACCAAGGCTTTTACCTTGTCGCGGTTACCGGCCTGAGTGATCACGGCGCCGCCGTAGCTATGTCCGACGAGTACGACGGGGCCATCCTGCTTGCGGATCTGTTCGCGGGTCTGCTCGATGTCGTTGGCGAGCGTCTCGATCTTCGGTTGCACGACACTCACCGTGTAGCCCTTGTGGACAAGGATGTCGTGCACGACGCGCCAGCCCGAGCCATCGACGAACGCGCCGGGCACGATGACGATGTTCTTCACACCAGGCGGCGCATCGGCGGCGAACCCGGCCGTAGCCGTACCGAGAGCCATCGTGGTGATGGCGAGAGTCAGTAATTTGCGCATGGGATTCCCTGCGTTATTGGTGAATGGAGACATCAGCGGTGAACGAGACGGTCGATCGACCACTTGCCGGCACCGCGAGCGATCAGCGGAAGCAGCAAACCCGCCCAGGTGAGGTGCGTGGGCCAGGCATCGGGGTAGACGAACACCTCGATCACCGTAGTCATCGCCAGCAACGCGAAGGCCGCGCTGCGCGTGAACAGGCCGAGCACCAGGAGTACGGGGAACAGGTGCTCCGCGTAGGTCGCCAGATGCGCGGCTACGTGTGGCGAGAGCAGTGGCAACGCGTATTCCGAGGCGAAGAGGTCATAAGTCGATGGCTTGATGCTCAGGAAGCCTTCCACCTTCGTCCGCCCCGAAAGAAAGAACACGGCGGCGATGCCCAGTCGGGCGACGAGCAGGAGCAGATCGTCAGGCAGCCGCGAACACCATGCCGCGATCGGCGACAGCGTGCGCCGCACCCGCGGCGCAGCGCCCACGGTCACGCCTGCGCTCACGCCTGCGGCTCCAGCGTGCCGTGGCCCTTGGGCGTCTTGATGCTGGTGCAGGTGCCTTTCTCCACCAGTACCCAGGCGTTGCCCTGGTAGTCCTTCTTCGCCGTAGCGGCACAACTCGTGCCCGGGCCAGCAGCGCAGTCGTTCTGCCCAGCCTTTGCCACGCCGTAGCACTTCTCCATCGGCTTCTTGGCATCGTCCGCGTGCGCCACGGAGGCGAGCGAGACGAGGCTCAGGGCGAGGGTGGCGGCGAGTGCGGTGTGCTTGCGGATCATGAGATGAGTCCTTGGTGTGGTAAGTGGTGGGTGTGCAAAGGAGACCGCAGCGGCGTATCCCGCCTGTGTCGAGGCAAGCGTCAAAACGCATCGCAATGTGTCGGATGCGGCGCTCGATACATTTCGATACAAAGCGGACCGGTGTGCCCTTGGACGAGCTGTTTCCGGTTTGTACAAAGCGATACAAAAAGCCGCCCCGGCGGACACGAGCGGGACAAGCGGCGGGCTTTTCATAGGCATCCTGCGCGGTAGCCACCATCGCGCCTCCCTGCTTCCCGAGGTGCCCCATGAAATCCTTTCGTCTTGTCGCCGACGCCCCTGTGCGGGCCGCCATCCATCGCTACGGCCTCACCTGGCCCATCGCGACGGACAACGGGCTGCAGACCTGGGGCGCTTATGGCAATCGCTTCCGGCCCGCGCTCTACCTTATCGACCGCAACGGGCGGGTGGTTTATCGCTGCGTCGGTGAGGGAAACTACGAGGAAGCCGACCAGCGCATCCGCCAACTTCTGGGGAAGGCATGATGTGGGCCGGAAGCGATAACCAAAGTGAGCGCGCGGGCGACGCGGCCAGCGGGGAGGCGACACACATGGACCACATCGATCACATTCTCGTCGTCGACGACGATCACGGCATCCGCACGGGCGTCGTCGACTACCTGCGCAAGAACGGGCTGCGCGCCACGGCAGCCGTCGATGGGCGGGACATGCTGGCGCAGCTCGACGCGTCGGCGTTCGATCTCGTGGTGCTGGACATCATGATGCCGGGGGAAGATGGCCTCGCGCTCTGCCGCAACCTGCGCAGCGGCAAGCATCGCGCGCTGCCCGTACTTTTGCTGACGGCGCGCGACGACGAGACCGACCGCATCGTCGGCCTGGAGATGGGTGCGGACGATTACGTCACCAAGCCCTTCTCACCACGCGAGTTGCTCGCGCGGATCAAGGCAGTGATCCGGCGCACGCGGATGCTGCCGCCGAACCTGCGCATCACGGAAGCCAGCGACACGATCTCGTTCGGTCAATGGAAGCTCGACACGACGGCGCGCCATCTGCTGGATGCCGAGGGCACCGTCGTTGCGCTCAGCGGTGCCGAGTTCCGCTTGCTGCGTGTCTTTCTCGATCATCCGCAGCGCGTGCTGTCGCGCGACCAGTTGCTCAACCTCACCCAGGGTCGCGATGCCGAACTCTTCGATCGGTCCATCGACCTGATGGTGAGCCGGTTGCGCCAACGGCTGCGCGACGACGCGAAAGAGCCGGCATACATCAAGACGGTGCGCAGCGAAGGCTATGTCTTCGCCATGTCGGTGACGGTCCATGGAGACGTGTCGTGACCGAGCCGCCGCGCAGCCGTGGCTGGCGCCTGTGGCCGCGCAGCATGGCCGCGCGGCTCTACCTCATCCTCTTCGCCGGACTGTTGCTTGCCCAAGCCCTGTCCGTTGGGCTGATGTACTACGAGCGCTACACGACGGCCGTCTCGGTCATGCTGGACACCATCGAGCGCGAGGTCGGCACGTCGGTGGCGATTCTCGATCGCCTGCCCGCCACGGAGCGGCCGGCATGGCTGGAGCGCCTGCAACGCGACAACTATCGCTTCATCATTGGCCCGGGACAGCAGGGCGTCCCGCTCGTCTCGAGCCGGTCGCGCGAGCTTACGGCGATGATCGCTAAGGAAGTCGGTGAGGCCTACCGCGTCCATGGCGATACCGTGTCGGTGACTCCGGAGCGCTACCAGATCCATCTGACATTGCACGATGGCAGTCCCATCACGATGGAGGTGACGCCGCAGGGCATACCTGTCGCGGATTGGCTTCCGCTCGTTCTCGTGCTCCAGGTGGCCTTGCTGCTTGCCTGCGGATGGATCGCTGTGCGCCTGGCCACGCGACCGTTGAAGACATTGGCCCAGGCGGTCGAAGCAGTGAATCCTGCCGGGGAGGCGCTGCGTCTGCCTCAGGATGGCCCCATCGAGGTGGCTAACGCGGCCTTGGCTTTCAATGCCATGCAGGAGCGCATTGCGCGGCACCTCAGGGAGCGCCTGCATATTCTGGCTTCGATCTCGCATGATCTGCAGACGCCCATCACGCGCATGCGTCTGCGGGCGGAGTCGTTGGATGACGGCATCGAGCGCGAGCGCTTGCTGGCGGATCTCGGAGAAATGGAGCATCTCGTCCGCGAGGGCGTTGCATACGCGCGCAGTGCTCACGGTGGCGACGAGGCGCCCGTACGTATCGACCCGACGGCCTTCGTCGAAAGCCTTGTCTTCGATTACCAGGACGTGGGTCAGCCGGTGAGCCTGACGGGCATCGTGGAGGGCGTGGCAACGGTACGGCCGCGCGCGCTTCGCCGCGTGCTGGTGAACCTCATCGACAACGCCGTGAAATACGGTGGCGCAGCCGAGGTAGCGGCATGCCGTACCGAGGGTGGTGGTCTGTGCATCACGGTGTCCGATCGCGGTCCGGGTATTCCGGAAACCGAGCTTGAAGAGGTGCTGCAACCGTTCTATCGGATGGAAGCCTCCCGCAGCCGCGATACCGGCGGCGCGGGCCTGGGCCTCGCGATCGCCACGCAGCTGATGCTTTCGATCGGCGGCAATCTCACGCTCGCTAATCGCGATGGGGGCGGGTTGGTCGCGACCGTCGTTCTGCCCTGATGTCTCCTTAGCCGAGGTCAAAAAAAGCCCCGGTCTGGGGCCGGGGCTTTGGTAACGCTCTGACTGCGAGGAACTTATATCCGGGGACCGCGACGCAGACCGCCGAACAGCAGGGAAAGAATGAACAGGATCAGGAAGACCACGAAAAGGATCTTCGCGATGCTGGCGGCGCCGGCAGCGATGCCGGTGAAGCCGAAGACCGCAGCGATAAGCGCGATCACGAAAAAGATGACAGCCCAATGCAGCATGATGTTCTCCTCTGGCGAGTCGATGAGTTGGATTAGTAGTTCCGATCGATGCGGTCGCGGAAATCCTTGACCTGCCGTTCCGCTTCGTCCCTCGCCACGCCATAGCGCTCCTGGACTTTACCTGCGAGGTATTCGCTGTTGCCTTCGGCGACCTTGAAGTCGTCGTCAGTCAGCTTGCCCCACTGTTCCTTGATCTTGCCCTCGAGCTGTTTCCATTTTCCCTTGAGGGTGTCTTCGTTCATGGCGGTACCTCGATCGGTGTGTGATGCCTGGGGACGGCCATCGCCCCCAGGGTCGGACGCTATTCGACCATCGGAAGGTTGAATGCCATGTCTGTGACCGGTGAGGTCTCGACTCACCCCACGTATGCATGTCCTACACGGTCGGGATCGTCCCCGACCGCTCCCGATCAAGGCGCCGGTCAGGGCAATGGCCCGGGACGGCTATACGGCCCATCACCCCTAAGTCTCTAGCCGGGGACGGGCATGGTGGCGTACGCGGGACGTTGATGCGGGAAATCTCACACGCCGTCCGCCGCCAAAATCGCAATCGATAAGTGGTCCACATGGCAAGAGTGAGCTGCGTAGCGGTTCTGCGGCGAGCGCGCAGCTGGACGGTCTACGTAGCGCTTGCGCTCTGGCATGATCGCCGCGCCGCCGGATGGGGCTGACCATGGAGGACGTGCGTGCGTTGGATGAGAACTAAGGAAGAAACTCATGGGTGAGTTCAGCAAAGCGTTTGACTGGATCGATTTCGCGCGTGGGCGAGTCCGGAATGCAGGTGGCCGCCGAGGTAGGGACGAGCCACCGATTCATACGTTCGCTGTCGAAATGGGTGGTGGCATTTACTACGGCCAAGTCGGTAGACGTTACCTCGCGGGCCATCAGAATGCTTACAACCTTGAAGTCGTCTCCTTTGGTTGGGTGAAGCAGGACTGGCTGGGTACCGACCCCAATCCTCGCTTCTGTGCGGCCTTCACTAGCGAGGAGCTTTCCGATGTCCAATCGCTGATTTGCGCGGCGGTGCCCGTGTGGCGGACGCTGACTCACAGGCCGGCGTTCTTGTACGAATCGGATCAGACGCACTTCATGGGTGAGGTCGTCTTTAGAGATGGATGGGCCTTGCTCAAGGATGATGGGGGCGGCGTTAGATGAGTATCGAACGCGACCTTGACCGCATTATCAAAGCACGTACGCTGGAGGAAATCCGGGTTGTGGTGCGTGAATATTCGGCTAAAGCATCCGGAAACGGTGCTGCACTCTACAGTGGTGCGGTGGGTGATCTCTCTGCCAATAGCCACGCGGCCGAGTATGCCCAGATAACGCGGTCATCCATCATCGATACGACGCCACGCGGCCGATTCCTTATGCATGATGATGTCCGGCAAGCGATTGAGAATTCATCGGAACGGATCTTCGAATCCCAAGGCGCAGGCGGCGACCTCGCCGAAAAGCTCCGCGACGACTTCCTCTACGGCGACGCCAAAGCACCTCGCGACAGCCACATCAGCATCTTCAACTGTCTTTGGTGCGAGGCGTCGCACGACTTCGCCTCGTCGCTAAGCGGCGACGTGAAGGTGATTGCCGTGAGCGCGAATCCGCATCGCGTGTTTGCGCAGGTGGAGATTCCCACGGCGTTGCATAACCCGAAGGTACGCAGTCTGGGTGGGGTGCCGGTAGAAAGCTTGCGCGCCACCTACGCGGAGCGTGGGGTCGACGGTGTGCTCGCGCGCGTGCAGGCGGCGTATGCGGAGGAAGCGATCCGCGCGGGCATGCTGCCTGCGCCCGTGGCCGATCCCGTCGCGGCCGTCCGTCGTGCGCCGGGCATGCGTTTCAATGTAGGCCAGGCAGCCGCCAAGGGGCTTGGCGTCGCGAGTGCCGCCGTATCGCTGCATGACGGCGTGACCACGGTCCGTCACGCCGCGCAGCTTCACGACCAGGGCAACGACGCCGGTGCGCAGTCGCGCATCGTCGGTGCCGTTTCGCGCAATGTCGGTGGCTGGGGCGGAGTGGCCTTGGGCGCCAAGATGGGTGCCGCCGTCACAGCGGAGAGCGGACCCGGCGCGCTCGTTGGCGCGGCGCTCGGTGGCATCGCGGGCGCTGTCGTAGGCGACCGGTTGGCTGCCTGGATCGACCACCGCCGTATCCACCAGCAGACCGACAGCGACGGTCGGCGCTGGCAGTTCGACCCCGCGCAACCCGCGCAGGGTTGGACCCGTACGGTGACCGGCGACCTCGATCGACAGGCCACGGTCGAGCGAGGCGTTCCCGTCTATACGAGGCACACCGTGGTCGCCTCACCCGATGTAGCCGACCGGCTCAATTACCTCGCGGCCAGCAAAGCGGCGGAACTGGCCCTCGCAGCGCCACCTGCGATTCGCGATCCCTTCGTGCTGCCGTCCACGCCGGAGACCCATCGGCCCGACAACGTCTATGAAGGCGACTGGCAGCGCGAGCCCGTGAGTGGGCAATGGTCACGACAGGTCACGGACAGTCGCGTCGGTCTCAGCATGCAGCGCTTCGACGTGGAAACCGCGACACACGAGGAAGCCGTCGCGCTGGATCGACAAGCGCAGGCCATCGTGACGGCCAACATCCAAGCGATGCCTGCGAGCACGGCCGCCCACTACAAGGCGGCGTACGACCAGTTCGGCTGGTCGCGCCATGGCGAGATGCCGGCGGCGGTGGACGACGCACTGGCGCACCCCGAGCGCATGGTGGCATCGGACGGCCACGTCTACACGCGCGGCGACGACGCGCGCTGGACCACACCGGATCTGCTGCATGGTCACCGTGTTGCGGAGGGCAATCGTCACGTGGAACTGGAAGCGACCTATCGACGTCACGCGGAGGCGGTGACGGCGGCTGTCGAACCCTTGGCGGCCACACCGCGCACGCAACGGGAAATCTACAGCGATGCGATGATCGAGCAGTTCTGCGAAGCGTCCAGAGCGGGCGATCGCGATGCGATGCGGTCGATCGCCAAGACGTTCGCCACGTCGGACGTCGGCAAGGAAGTGCGCGCCGGGGTTTCTCAAAACATGCTGGATCGACAGCAGGCATTGCCCGGCCGAGACCACCCACTGTTCCAGCAGGCGCTGCATCATCTGGATGCCGTAGACCCGGACGTGGCGAGATATCGCGACGAAGCCGGTAGGGAGCGTCTCGCGGGTGCCATCGCCTTCGAGGCGACCTGCCGTCGCATGCGCAGCATCGACGCCATCGTGCCGAATGCCAACGGCGAACTGGTCGCGACCTGCACGAATCGAGGCGCTGACCCGTTTTCTCCTGCGGCCACGGTCGATCCCACGCTGGCCGCGGTGCAGCCGCTTGACCGAAGCTTCCAGCAACTCGCCGACGAAACCCAGGCGCAGGTCCAAGAGCAGGCATTACAACAGGAGCGCGCGCAGAGCCAAAGCCATGGTATGGCGCGCTGACAGGAGTCAGGACATGAACGACGTAAGGAACGCGAGCGAGCATCTGCTAATGCTCACGGCGCAGGTGGAAGAACTGCTGGTCGATATCAGGAAAGAGACGAAGGAAAGCGAGCGCGTCCTGCGCGCCACGCGCGAGCGCGAGGTGGCGACGTTCCGCGAGCAGATGACGTCGATCCTGGAGCACCATGACACGCGCATCGGTGATGCATTGCGGCCACGCGTCGTACGGGCCTGGCAATTCGTGACGATCGTGAGCGTGCTCGGCATCGTGCTGCTGGGCGCAGCGGTATGGCTTTCCGCTCACTACATGCGTGTGATCGAGCAGAACCAGCTATCGGCTGACCTGCTCAAGGCCTATAACCGCGCCGACGTCACGCTCTGCGACGGTAGCCTGTGCGCCCGTGTCGACACCAAGGGCAAGCGCTGGGGAGCGAAAGGCGAATACATGCCGGTGCAGCCGCGCTGACGCACATCCGCGCAAGGCACGGATGCTTTCGACAGATAAAAAAAGAGCGCGACTCTCGTCGCGCTCTTTGGGGCACCCTTGGAAAGGTGCTTACTTCTTCTTGATCTCGAAGGCTTCGTTGCCCACGGCCTGGCCGTTGAGCGAGACGGTGACCTTGTACTTGCCTTCCGGCCATTCGTTCGGATTCTGGATCTTGAACGTGGTGACCGCCGGACCTTCGGTGCTGATCGACTGGCTGATGTCGCTGACCGTCGTGGTGGTCTCGCCGTCCTGGTAGGTCCACTTGGCGTTGAGCGTGGCGCCTGCCGTGGTGCCGTCCGTTGCGACCGACGCGTAGATGGTCTTGTCGTTCGGTGCGAACGTGTTCTTGGCCTTGGCGACCTTCTTGTCGCTGCCCACGGCATTGCCGAGGGTGACCGAGCTGACCTTCAGCGATTCGGTGACGGCGGGCGCAGCAGGGGCGGGAGCCGGCTGGGCTGCCGGGGCGGGCGCCTGCGCGGCGGTGGTGGCAGCGGCCGGAGCGCTTGCCGACGGGGCCGGGGTCGGCGCAGGCGCCGCCGGGGCGGTAGCGGCCGGAGCTGGCGCGTTCTGCTGCTCTTCCTTCTTGCCGCAAGCGGTGAGGACCAGCAGGCCGGCGACGGTGGCCGTGCCGAGAACGGACGAGCGGAACGAAAGCTTCATGTCTGGATTCCGAGAATGGCTATCAGGTTCGAAAACGAATGGGCGTCAGGGCAGAGCCGTAGCCGCCGCAGGGTACAGGCTACACAACTAAAGGCAAGTCCAATGAAGAGCGCATGAATGATGCGTTCATCATTGGCGGGCACCGCGCGGATTTCCCGGCACGGCAGTCGGATCGGTGCTGCGGAATGGGTTGATGTCGAGCCCGCCGCGGCGCGTGTAACGCGCGTAAACCGACAGCTCGCGCGGCGCGCAACGCGCCTGGATGTCTGTAAAAATCCGCTCCACGCACTGCTCGTGAAACTCGGTGTGGCTGCGGAACGAGACGAGGTAGCGCAGCAGCCCGGCGTGATCGATGGGCGCACCTGCATAGGCGATCTGGACGCTGCCCCAGTCGGGCTGGCCGGTCACCGGGCAGTTCGAGCGCAGCAGGTGCGAGACGAGCGTCTCGCGGACGTCGCCCGCGGTGGCGGTGAGGTAGTCGGGGCGCGGCGGACCGTAACAGTCGAAATCCAGCGCCTGATCGTCGAGCAGCGTGCCCTCCGGCTCGCCCAGCGGCGTGCCGTCGAGTTCGTTCGGCGCGCGCAGCACCACGTTCACCGGGCCGCCCGAGGCCGCCGACAGATCGCGTACCAGGCGCTCGCGCACCTCGGCCGCGTCCGGGAGCCGCTCCTGGGCGAAGCTGTTGAGATACAGCTTGAAGGACTTCGATTCGACGATATTCGGCGTGGTAGCCGGGAACCGGAACTCCGCCACCGCTACCATCGGCTTGCCGCGCGCATCCAGCC
The DNA here is from genome assembly GCF_023612255.1 of Luteibacter flocculans. Lineage (NCBI taxonomy): Bacteria > Pseudomonadati > Pseudomonadota > Gammaproteobacteria > Lysobacterales > Rhodanobacteraceae > Luteibacter > Luteibacter flocculans. The sequence goes on from NZ_CP063231.1 coordinate 321,618, forward strand.
ACGACAGCTCGTACCCGTTCCAGAGGTCCACGCCATGGAACGGCAGATCGGCGCCGGAGACGCCGATCTCGTCGCGCTTGCCCTGGCGCGGGATGGGAAAGAGCAGGCTGGCGTCGTAGCGGTCGGCGTAGACGGTGGCCTTGCCCAGCGGCGAGTGTTCGGGGGACGACATGGCGGTTTGCTGCGGAAACAAACCGCCATTATAGGGGCTCGGGCCGAGCCCCACCGTTACCGCTCGGCCCGGCGTTCAGGCGTTGATGGAGCCCATCATGTTGGACGCGTAGCGATCGCCGGCTGCCGTGTCCGGCGGGAACACCGCATCGATCTCGGCCACCTCGGCAGTGCTCAGCGTCACCTGTACCGCTCCGGCGTTCTCTTCCAGGTACTTCACGCGCTTGGTGCCCGGGATCGGCACGATGTCGTCGCCCTTGGCGAGCACCCATGCCAGGGCAAGCTGGCCCGGCGTGCAGCCCTTGGTCGCGGCGAACTTGCGCACCCTTTCCACGATTGCCAGGTTTTTGGCGAAGTTGTCGCCCGTGAAACGCGGATTGATGCGGCGGTAGTCGTCCTCGGCGAAATCGTCCGGCTTGGTGATCGCCCCAGTGAGGAAGCCACGACCGAGCGGGCTATACGCCACCAGCGCGATCCCGTGCTCGCGGCAGGCAGCCAGCGTACCGGTGGTCTCCGGATCGCGCGTCCATAGCGAGTATTCGCTCTGCAGCGCCGCGATGGGATGGACCGCTGCTGCCTTGCGGATCGATGCGGCCGAGGCTTCCGACAGGCCCAGGTAACGCACCTTGCCTTCCTCCACCAGCCGCGCCATGGCGCCGACGGTTTCTTCGATCGGTACGTTGCGATCGACGCGGTGCTGGTAATAGAGGTCGATGTGATCCGTCTTCAGGCGGCGCAGGCTACCTTCTACCGACAGCCGCACGTACTCGGGCCGGCCGTCGATGCCGCGCTTGTTCGGGTCGTTCGGGTCGCGGACGATGCCGAACTTGGTGGCGAGAAATACCTTGTCGCGACGTCCGGCAAGCGTGCGACCGATCAGTTCCTCGTTGGTGTGCGGGCCGTAGGCGTCGGAGGTGTCCCAGAAGGTGATGCCGAGGTCCAGGGCGCGTTCCAGGGTGGCGATCGATTCTTTTTCGTCGCCAGCGCCGTAGAACTCGCTCATGCCCATGCAGCCGAGGCCGAGGGTCGAGACGTCGGGGCCGTGCTTGCCGAGCTTGCGGGTGATCATGCGTGTCTCCTTCGATGCGAGGGGATGCCCGGCGTCGCCGCGTCGAGCGGCGGCTCCGTGGGGAGGGCTTCCTGGGGATAAAGCGAGCGATACAGCGCGATCTTCTCGTCGAGGCGCGCGATGGTCTCGGTCAATTCGACCAGTTCGCTGCGCAGCTTTGTGGCATGCCGCGCGAGGAGGTCGCCGCGCTCGCGGATGCTTTCCTCGGTTTCGCCGAGGCGGCGCAGCCGCACGTATTCCTGGATGTCCCGCATGGACATGCCGGTGGAGCGGAGTTTGAGTACGAACTGGATGAAGCGCATCTCGGGCTCGCCGTAGACGCGCTGCCCGTTGCGCCGCGGCACTGGATCGATGAGACCGATCTGCTCGTAGTAGCGCAGCGTGTGGACGGTGAGACCGGTGGCCTGGGCGGCCTCGGCGATGGTCAGGGATTGAGGCATTCGAGAAGCCTACGCCTTCGAGTGCGCTCTAGGTCAAGCCCCGACGGGCCGCCCTTCGGCGGCCGATTGGGTTATGCCGGGCTATCGACCGGCGTGGGCTTCAGGTCGCTGTCGAGCGCGATCATCGTGAAGGTGCCGCGCGTGCACAGCTCGCGTTCGCCGGTGATCAGGTCTTCCGTGTACATAGCCACGTCCACCTTCATCGAGGTGCGGCCGACCGAGACGATGGTGGCGATCAGTTCCACCATCTGGCCCTTGCGCACGGGCACGTGGAAGTCCACCTGCTCCGATCGTGCCGTGACCACCACCTTACGGGCGTAGCGCGAGGCGGCGATGAACGCTGCCTTGTCCATCCAGGCCAGCGCCTGGCCGCCGAACAGCGTGCCCAGGTGGTTGGTGTGATCCGGGAAGACGATCTCCAGGAGGCGAGCCTCCGTGGGTCGGGCGATGGGAATCATGGCGGCACCGTCATTCATGGTGCCGCCATTGTAGGGCCTGTTTACGCTATTCGCGTGGCAGGCTACGCGACTGAGTCGCCAAGCCCCGGCGCTTAGAACGACTGATCGAAGGCCACTTCGCCCTGCACGCCGACCTGGTACGACGACACGCGGCGCTCGAAGAAGTTGGTCAGCTCCTGCACGTCCTGCAGGTCCATGAAGTCGAACGGGTTCTTTGCGCCATACTTCTTCGGCATGTCGAGCTGGGCCAGGCGCTGGTCGGCGCAGTACTCGAGGTACTGACGCATGTCGTTTACCGACAGCCCGGCCACACCGCCGGAGAGCACGTCCTGGGCGAACTGCGTCTCGCAGGCGATGGCGTCTTCCAGCATCGTTTCCACCTGCTCGCGCATCTCGTCGTCGAAAAGGTCCGGTTCCTGCTCGCGTACGGTGCGCACCACTTCGAAGGCGAAAGCCATGTGGCCCGACTCGTCGCGGAAGACCCAGTTGGTACCCGACGCCAGGCCGTGCAGCAGACCGCGCGAACGCAGGTAGTACACGTAGGCGAAAGCGGCAAAGAAGAACAGTCCTTCGATGCAGGCGGCGAAGCAGATCAGGTTGAGCAGGAACTGCCGGCGGTGCTCGCGCGTCTCCAGGCGATTCAGGTTCTGGATCGACTCGATCCACTTGAAGCAGAACTCGCCCTTCTGCCGGATCGACGGGATGCTCTCGATCGCGGCGAACGCCTTGTTCCGTTCCGCAGGTTCGGGGATATAGGTGTCCAGCAACGTGAGATAGAACTGCACGTGCAGCGCTTCCTCGTACAACTGGCGCGACAGGAACATGCGCGCTTCGGGCGAGTTCACGTGCTGGTAGAGGTTCAGCACGAGGTTGTTCGACACGATCGTGTCGCCCGTGGCGAAGAAGGCGACCAGGCGATGGATGAGGTGCCGGTCGGCATCGGACATCTTCGACTTGAGGTCGGTGACGTCGAGCGAGAAATCCACTTCCTCCACGGTCCACGTATTGCGGATGGCGGCGCGGTACATCTCATAGAACTGCGGGTACTTCATCGGCCGCAGGGTGAGCTCGAAGCCGGGGTCGAGGATGTGGGAGTCGCGAGTGATCGGGGTGGCGGACATCAGGTGCCTCAATGTGGACGAGCGGCGCGCCGTGGCGCGCCAGCGTCGAGAAGGGGTGCGGAGCGGCAGGTGCCGCTCCGCGGGCCGGTTACTGGCAGGCTTCGCAGTATTCGGGGTTTTCGAGCGAGCAGAACACGGCAGCCGTTGCCTGTTCCTGCGCATCGATGGCCGGTGCAGCAGGTGCCGTAGCAGTCGCGCTGACAGTGGTCTTGGCAATGCGGGTGGCCGGACGTGAGCGCAGGTAGTAGGTCGTCTTGATGCCCGCCTTCCAGGCGTACATGTACATCGACGAAAGCTGTCCGATGTTCGGGTTCTCCATGAACAGGTTCAATGACTGGCTCTGGTCGATGTAGGCACCGCGCGCGGCGGCGAGATCGATCAGTGCCTTCTGCGGCAGTTCCCAGGTGGTGCGGTAGACCGCGCGCAGTTCGGCCGGAATGGCGGCGATGCCCTGCACCGAACCCTCGGCGAGCTTGATCTGGTCGCGCACTTCGGCGGTCCACAGTCCAAGAGTCTTCAATTCCTCGACGAGGTAGCGATTCACGACGAGGAAATCGCCGGACAGCGTCTCGCGCTTGAAGAGGTTCGACACCTGCGGCTCGATGCACTCGTAGCAACCGGCGATAGAGGCGATGGTTGCCGTCGGTGCGATGGCGATCAGCAGGGAGTTGCGCAGGCCGGTGGCCTTGATCTTCTCGCGCAGTTCCGCCCAGCGCGCATCGCGCCCGGTCGGCGTGGCCGCCGGCCAGTAGTCGAACTGCAGCTCACCGTTGGCGGCACGCGTTTCCGCAAAGCCCGGATGTGCCCCGTCACGCTCGGCGATCTCGTTGGACATCGACAGGGCGTGGAAATAGATCTCTTCCGCGATGCGCGTGGATATCTCGCGCGCGGCGTCGGAGTCGAACGGGAGACGCAGCTTGAAGAAGACGTCCTGCAGACCCATCACGCCCAGGCCCACCGGGCGCCACTTCATGTTGGCCGTCCGGGCCGTGGCGATCGGATAGAAGTTGAGGTCGATGACGCGGTTCAACTGGCGCACGGCCGTGCGTACGGTGGTGGCCAGCTTGTCGAAATCGAACGCACCGTCGACCACGTGCCGCGCGAGGTTGATCGAGCCGAGGTTGCAGACGGCCGTCTCGTTCGCGTTGGTGACCTCGAGGATTTCCGTGCAGAGGTTCGACAGGTGGATGACGTTCTCGGGGCGCGCCGTCTGGTTGCTGGTGGCGTTCGAGCGGTCCTTGAAGGTCATCCAGCCGTTGCCGGTCTGTGCCAGCGAACGCAGCATGCGTGCGTACAGCTCGCGGGCCTTGATCGTCTTCGCGGCCAGGCCGTCGGCCTCGGCTTTTTCATAGGCGGCGTCGAACGCGGCGCCCCAGGTGTCGACGAAGTGCGGCACGATCTTCGGGTCGAACAGCGACCAGTCGCCGTCGGCTTCGACCCGGCGCATGAACAGATCGGGCACCCAGTTGGCGAGGTTGAGGTTGTGTGTGCGGCGTGCGTCGTCGCCGGTGTTCTCGCGCAATTCGAGGAATTCCTCGATGTCCGCGTGCCACGATTCCAGATACACGCAGGCCGCGCCCTTGCGCTTGCCGCCCTGGTTCACGGCGGCGACGGAGGCGTCCAGCGTCTTCAGCCACGGCACAAGGCCGTTCGAGTGGCCGTTGGTGCCGCGGATCAGCGAGCCGCGCGAGCGGATGCGCGAATAGGCGAGGCCGATGCCGCCCGCGAACTTCGACAACTGGGCCACGTCACCGTACTTGGCGTAGATCGACTCGAGCGCGTCCTGCGGCGAATCCAGCAGAAAGCACGACGACAGCTGCTCGTGCGCGGTGCCGGCGTTGAACAGGGTCGGCGAGCTGGCGAGGTACTCCAGCGAGGAGAGCATGCGGTACAGCTCCAGCGTCTCGGCCACGTCGTTGCCGCCGAGCGCGCAGGCGATGCGCATGAAGAAATATTGCGGCGTCTCGATGACGAAGCGCTTCGTCGGATGACGCAGCAGGTAGCGGTCGTAAACCGTGCGCAGGCCGAAGTACTCGAAGCGTCGCGAGGCGCTGGTGTCCACGGCATCGTTGAGCTTGCGCGCGTTCACCTGCACGAAGTCACGGAGGCGCTCGTTGAGAATGCCCAGCTCGAAGCCGGTGGAGATCGACTGCGAGAACGACTGGATGTCCTGCCCGGACACTTCCTTGTCGATGAAGGCGGCGAGCAGGCGCGCGGCGAGCTGGCCGTATTCCGGCTCCTCGGCAGTCAGCGCGGCGGCCGTGCGGATCGACAGCTGGTCGAGTTCCTGTGTGGTGGCGCCGTCATAGAGGCCGCCGATCGTCTTCAGCGCGACGCGCATCGGGTCCACGGCGTAAAGGCCGTCGGCGCTGCGGGTGACCGCGCGCACGATCTTGTTCACGTCGACGACTTCCTGGCCGCCGTTGCGCTTCGTCACGCGCATCTGGCCGGGGTTGTGCGGCGGGGTCAGGGCAAAGGCCGGTGGCGGCTCGTTGCGATAGCCAGCGGCGGGCGCGTTGCCGGTCGCGGGCGGGGTGGTGGTGACGGCGTCGGCCGTCTCGGTGCGCTCGTGCGCGGCGGAATCCATCGTGGTCATGTGTGGCGTGCCCCAGGGCCAGGTTCAAACTCCCGTTCCCTCGGACGGGGCTCGAAGCGGTTCAGGCCAACGGGAAAAAAGCCGGGACGGAGCCTGCCCAGGGCGGCTCCGGTCCGCGACGCGCTTCCCCGCGGAAGCCGTCACCACAATCGGCACCGATGAGGCACCGACCGCTGGCAGGTCTTCGGACTCGTGGACGAGGGCCCGGAGGCCCGCCTACCCATCGCTTCCCAGTCGCTGAGGACCAGTGCATTCAGACGGGGTCGTTTCCACTTACCGCTGCGGGGCAGTTCCGGATTTGCACCGGATTCCCTATTAAGTCCGACGGGCAGTCGCGCCTCTCCGGACACCAGCGGGCACACGATATAGCCGGCGGGGCGAGGGGTCAACACAAGATGTTGGGTCTGGCGCAGGTATCTGATCGGATTCGTAATCGAGCGCGAAGAGGATGTGAAGATCGTCTACACAATCGGATCTTGCGAGCAACGATAAACTCCCGTCTTTCCTCCCTCACGCACCCGCCAGGCTCGATGCCATCTTCCTTTGCGCTGCAGGATCATGCACTGATCTCCCGGTCGTTCGATGCCGTTCCCTACGGCATCGTCGCCCTTTCCACCGCCGGGGAGCTCCTGTACGCGAATGCGTGGGCGGCCGCTCGGTTGCCCTCGGACGATTTCCTCGCCGTATGGGGTGACGAGACCCGGAAACGGATCGTCGATGCCTTTTCGCGATCCGTAGATGAGGGCCTCGCCACGCTGGAGGTCGCCTCGGCCGACGGCACGCCCTGGCGCCTGTCCGTGGAGCCGTGGCGCGGCGGTACGGACGCCGAGCCGGTGCTGATGGTGTCGCTGCTGCCGACCCGGAGCGACGGCGAGCCCGTGGACTTCGCGCTCGGTCTGACCCAGGACCAGCTACGCCAAGCGCAGAAGATGGACGCGATCGGCAAGCTGACCGGTGGCGTGGCGCACGATTTCAATAACCTGCTCCAGGTGATCAGCGGCAACCTGCAGCTGCTGAGCGCCGACGTGGCGGGCAACGCCCGCGCGGAACGCCGCGTGGCGAACGCCATGGCCGGCGTCACCCGCGGCACCAAGCTCGCCGCTCAGTTGCTCGCTTTCGGTCGGCGCCAGCCGCTGGCCCCGAAGGTGGTGAACATCGGCCGCTTCGTCCGCGACATGGACGAACTCCTTCGCCGCGCGCTGGGTGAGGCGATCGAGGTGGAGACCGTGGTGGCCGGCGGCCTGTGGAACACGCTGGTCGATCCGGGCAACGTCGAGAACGCGCTGCTCAATCTCGCGCTCAATGCACGCGACGCGATGGAAGGGCGCGGCAAGCTGACCATCGAGGCCGGCAACGCGCTGCTCGACGCTACCTACGCCGCGGCACACGGCGACCTGCGTCCGGGCCAGTACGTCATGATCGCGGTCACCGATACCGGCACCGGCATTCCCGCCGAGATCATCGACCAGGTATTCGAGCCGTTCTTCACGACCAAGCCGGAAGGCCGCGGCACCGGCCTTGGCCTGTCGATGGTCTATGGCTTCGTGAAGCAGTCCGGCGGCCACGTGAAGATCTACAGCGAGCCGGGTCATGGCACGACGGTGAAGATCTACCTGCCGCGCTCGACGCAGAGCGAGGACCGGGTGGTCGACATTGAGGAGGAAGGCGTGCGCGGTGGCGACGAGACCATCCTGGTGGTGGAGGACGACGACGCCGTGCGCGAGACCGTCGTCGCCATGCTGGGCGACCTCGGCTATCGCGTGCTCAAGGCACGTGACGCGGAAAGTGCATTGTCGATCATCGAGAGCGGCATCGCGATCGATCTGCTGTTCACCGACGTGGTGATGCCCGGTCCGTTGCGCAGCCCCGAGCTGGCGCGCAAGGCCGCCGAACGGCAGCCAGGTATCGGCGTCCTGTTCACCTCGGGCTACACGGAAAACGCCATCGTGCATGGCGGCCGCCTCGATGAGGGCGTGGAGCTGCTGAGCAAGCCTTACACCCGCGACCAACTCGCGCGACGCGTGCGCAACGTGCTGGCGACGCGCCTGCGGCGTACGCAGGATGCGCTGCCGATGGCGTCGGCTACCGCGACGCCGGTGCCGCCGCCGATGCGAGTGCTGGTGGTCGAAGACGATGCGCTGATCCGCATGTCGATCTGCGAAATGCTGGAAAGTCGCGGACACATGGCCTTCGAAGCTGGCGACGGCCATGAAGCGCTGCGTGTGTATAACGCGCAGCCAATCGACGTGCTACTGGCCGACGTCGGCTTGCCAGGCATGAACGGCGTGGAAGTCGCGGATCGGTTGCGGGAGCAACAGCCTGAGCTTCCGGTGCTGTATGCCACCGGCGATCACACCGCCAATGGCATACAGCGCGACGAACGCACCGCGATCCTGGTGAAGCCCTACGGTGTCGCCGACCTGATGGATGCGATCGGGCGGATTACGCGGGCCACCTAGCCCTTCGTCTGGCGCGGGTCAGGGAAGCATGTTGCCGCCGGTGACGCCGTAGGTTTCACCGGTGATGAAGCTCGCTTCCTGGCTCGCCAGCAGCACGTAGAGCGGTGCGCACTCCACCGGCTGGCCCGGCCGGCCGAGCGGTACGTTCTTGCCGAACTCCACCACCTTCTCCTGCGGCTGGCCGCCGCTCGGCTGCAGTGGCGTCCATACCGGACCCGGTGCCACCGCGTTCACACGAATGCCCTTGTCGGCGGCCTGCTTCGCCAACGCCTTGGTGAAGGCGACGATAGCCGCCTTGGTCGGCGCGTAGTCGAGCAGGATGTCCGACGGCTGATAGGCCTGGATCGACGCCGTGTTGACGATGGCGGCGCCCGGCGGCATGTGCGGCATGGCGGCCTTGGTCAGCCAGAACAACGCGAAGACGTTGGTGCGGAAGGTGGCCTGGAACGATTCGCTGTCCAGTTCGTCGATCGACTTCGAATACTGCTGGCGTCCCGCGACATTGGCGAGGATGTCGAGGCCGCCCAACTCCTTCACGGTCTTGGCGACCAGCTCGTTGCAGAACGCCTCGTTCTGGAGATCGCCCGGTATGCCGACGATCTTGCTGCCTTCGGCGCGGAGGAGCGCGATGACTTCGTCGGCGTCCTTCTGCTCCGAGGGCAGATAGTTGATGACCACCTCGGCACCTTCGCGCGCGAACGCGATCGCGGCAGCACGTCCGATGCCGGAGTCACCGCCGGTCACCAGCGCCTTGCGGCCATGCAGGCGGCCGTTGCCGTGATAGCTGGTCTCGCCGTGATCTGGCCTCGGTACCATCTCCTTCGCCAGGCCGGGTGCCGGCTGCGGCTGCTTCGAGAAGTCCGGTTGCGGATACTGCGTGCGGGGATCTTGCATGGCGTACGGATCGTGGTTGGCGGCGTGAGCCATGGGGGCGGTCTCTCGTGGGAAGGGTCTCTCCTGTTTACGCAGCGAAACGTCCATGTCCCGTCCACGCGATGTCATGCCCCGTACGCATGACAGTCAGATTTCATGCGTGTCATGCCGGCGTTCTTGCGCGCTATGCTCGGCTATCTGGCTCGCACCGAGGTCGTCACGTTGCTCCTGCGTCTCTTTGCCGCCTGCGCTTGGCTCGCCGTCGTCCCTGTTGCGAACGCCGCGATAACGCTCGCCACGCCACGGGTGGAGCGCGCCGAATCACCCACGTATGTGGATGTGAAGCAGCCGCGATTTTCGTGGGTGGTCCGGAGCGATGCGCCGGGTACCGTGCAGATCGGTTACCGCCTGGTCGTGTCACGTAACGGAAGCACGGTGTGGGACAGCGGCGAGGTGAACGACCCGCGTCCATTCGACATCGCCTACGCCGGGGCACCCCTGTCGCCTGGCGAACGTTACGACTGGCGCGTCGACGTTCGCACCTCGGACGGAAGCGCCGAGGTCTCCTCGCACTTCGATACGGCGCTCGATGAGGCCGCGTGGCACGACGTCCGCTGGATCGGCAAGCGTGACGACACGCTTCCTGCGCCGCTGTTGCGCAAGACGTTCCGGATCGACGGGCCCGTGAAACGCGCGACGCTCTACGTTGCCGCAGGCGGCTACGCGGACATGGCGATCGATGGGCGCCCGGTGAGCGACGCCGTGCTCTCGCCGGGCTTCACCGACTACGACAAACGTGTCGAGGTCGTGGCGACGGATGTCTCGTTGTCGCCTGGCACGCACGTGCTCGGTGCCGAACTCGGCCGCGGCTTCTACGGCCTGACCAATCCGAACGTCTGGCATTGGGAACGTGCACCGTGGCACGGCAAGCCGCGCCTGCGTGCGTTGCTGCGCATCCGCTACGCCGATGGCCGTGTGTCCGACATGGTCAGCGACGCGAGCTGGCAGGTGGCCGACGGGCCGACGCGGCTCGACGATCTCTATGGTGGCGAAATCTACGACGCACGCTTTGTGCGTCCGGATGCGTGGGCACCGGCCAGCGAACTGCCCGCGCCGCGCGGCAAACTCGTCGCGCAGACAGAACAGCCAGTCCGCGTTATCGATACGCTCGCGGCCACGGAAGTGACCGAGCCCGTACCGGGCACCTATGTGTTCGCCTTCCCACGCGTGATCGCCGGCTGGGCCACGTTCGATGTGAGTGGGCCGTCGGGGACGACCGTCGTTGCACGCTATGGCGAAAAGCTGCTTGCCGACGGTACCGTCGATGCGCGCGATGAACACCATTACTTCAAGAACGGCTTCCAGACCGATCGAATGATCCTCGCGGGGGAGCGCATTCGCTGGCATCCGCGCTTCTCGTACAAAGGCTTTCGCTACGTGCAGGTGGATGGATGGCCGGGAGGCAAGCCCCGCCTCGATGCGGTGACCGCGCAAGTGGTGCATACGGACATCGCCATCACCGGCCAGTTCGACAGCGACCAGCCCTTGCTCAACTGGATTCACCACGCCACGGTCGACACCATCCTCAACAACCTGCACAGCATTCCCACCGATACGCCGATGTACGAGAAGAACGGTTGGACGGGCGACGGCATGCTGGGCACGGAAATGTTCCTGCGCAATCTGGACGCGGATCGCCTGCTCGCGAAATGGCTGCGCGACATCGCCGATACGCGCGGTACCGACGGTGCACCCTTGCTCATTGCGCCGAACCCTGGCTGGGGTCATGTGCGCGCACCTACCTGGCATGCCGCCTACGTCTTCATTCCATGGTGGTTGTGGTTGTACGAAGGCGATCGACGTCCCATGGAAGAACATATCGAAGGGATCGCTCGTTACGTTGCGATGGAAGACGCGCGTTCGCCCGCCGGTATCGCGGACACGGAGCTTGGCGATTGGGTGAGCCCGGAGACCGACCCGGCTGGTGAGAATGCACCCGAGGACAAGCGCGTGGCGGCGACCGCGTATCTCTATGGCATGCAGCGGCGCACCGCGGACATGCTGCGCGTGCTCGGCGACGACGCCAGGGCGACGACGTTCGATGCACGCGCGGAGGTCGTCAAGAAGGCTTTCAATGCACGCTTTCTCGATCGAAGCCAGGCCCGCTACCGGGGCGAAGGCGACCGAGGGTATCGCCAGGCGCACAACCTGCTGGCGCTGTCATTCGGTCTGGTGCCGGATGATCTCATCACGCGTGTAGCGGCAGGCGTCGCGGCAGATGCGAGGGGGCGCGGCGATCACCTGGACACCGGCGCGCTGGCGACCAAGGTGCTCCTGCCCTTCCTCACGGCGACCGGCCACGCCGACGAAGCCTGGGCGATTGCCACGCAGACTACGTTTCCCAGTTGGGGATTCTGGCGTGCGAACGGCGCCACCAGCCTTTGGGAGCACTGGAAGCTTGCCTCGCGCTCGCGAGGGCACTACTTCCTCGGCACGATCGACGACTGGCTTTATGCCGACGTGGCCGGATTGCGCCCGCTGGCGCCGGGCTGGCAGCGCTTCGAAGTGCGGCCGAAGCTCACTGCCTTTCTGGGGCGCGCGTCGGCGTCGGTCGTGACGCCCTACGGCGAGGCATCCGTGGCCTGGCGCAAAGTGGCCGGCAGGATCGAGGCGGACGTCGTCGTGCCGGTGGGTGCGGAAGCGGTGGTCGGCTTGCCTGGCGGTCCGGACACCGTGATGGGCTCCGGTCGCCACCACCTAAGCCTTCACTAAGAAAGATCAAGGTAAGTCCCCGGTTCACAAGGCTTTCGTAAAGTCCTGCGTGTCACGGCCGTTACAACGCCTACGGGGTACTCACGGGGTAGCGGCAATGTCGGCGATAGAAAACTGGTTCGGGCGCACGCGGCTGAATACGCGGGTGTGGATGGTCATGGCGGTCGTCGTGCTGGGGCTCTTGTCGCAGACGATCATGTCGGCCGTCGACAGCCGTAAGGTGCAGATGCGCGAACTGCAGGACACACTCGAACAGCACGTGACGAGCGCCATCTCGATCGCCGATGCCTATCGAGTTCGGGCAGAGAAGGGCGAAATGAGCGATCTGGAAGCGCGGCTCGAAGCGCTGAAGATGATCGACGCCATGCGCTGGTCGGATAACTCCGGCTATATCTTCGCCTTCGATTCGTCGCTGACGATGCGCCTGCATCCGCTGCGTCATGGCGATATCGGCAAGGTCATTCGCGACGATACCGACGGCAAGGGCTTCCGGCATTACGAGGCCATGCTCAATGCGGATACGAAGGATGGCCACGGCCTGACGCGTTACACGCAGATCATGCCCAAGACGAAGGAGCTGCGGGACAAGATCAGCTATTCATCCTGGTACAAGCCCTGGGATCTGCATTTCATCACGGGCGCCTATTTCAACGACATCGATGCCGCTTTTACGGCGCAGCTCACGAGCGGCCTCATCAAGTCGGGCCTGATCGCGTTGCTGGCGCTGACGATCGTGTGGTTTTCGATGAGCAGCATCCGCGCCAGCGTGGGTGGCGAACCGCGTGACGCGGTAGACATCGCTGGCCGCATCGCAGGCGGCGATTTGCGCACGTCCTCGGCCGCGGACTATGCACCGGCCAGCCTGCTGGGTGCATTGGAGCGCATGCGCGGCACGCTCGCGTCCATCGTCACGCAGGTGCAGGACAGCGCGCACGTCGTGTCCACCACATCGGGACAGATTGCGCGTGGCAACGACGACCTGTCGCAGCGCACGCAGGAGCAGGCATCGAGCCTCGAAGAAACCGCGGCGTCGATGGAAGAAATGACCGCCACGGTCAAGCAGAACGCGGAGAACGCCGTAGCCGCCGATCGCCTCTCGCGACATGCGCGTGGCGAAGCGGAGAAGGGCGGCGCCGTGGTGAACGAGGCCATGAGCGCCATGCAACAGATCGGCGATTCCAGCCGTCGCATTGGCGACATCGTCGGCCTGATCGACGACATCGCGTTCCAGACCAACCTTCTCGCACTCAACGCCGCGGTGGAAGCGGCGCGGGCCGGCGAACAGGGCCGTGGCTTCGCGGTCGTGGCAGCGGAAGTGCGTCGCCTGGCGCAGTCCAGCGCGGCCGCGTCGCGCGACATCAAGCACCTCATCGCGGAAAGCAGCGAGCGGGTGGACGCAGGTACGACACTGGTCGAACAGTCGTCGGCCGCCCTGCGCGGTATCGTCGACAGCGTAAAGAAGGTGACGGACATCGTCGCCGAGATCGCTGCGGCGAGTGCCGAACAGTCCTCGGGCGTGGATCAGGTGAACCTCGCGATTGCGCAGATCGACCAGGTGACTCAGGAAAACGCCGCGCTGGTGGAAGAGGCCGCCGCGGCCGCCAAGTCCATGCAGGACCAGGCGAAGGCGTTGCACGAGCAGGTGGCGTTCTTCACCGTTGACGGCGGTCAGCGTCACGCGCCCGAACGCGCGCCGTCGCCGGACCGTGCCGCGCACGATCTTCGCTTCGGCCAGCGCACCGGTAGCACCGCGGATGCCGACGCCTGGGCCGAGTTCGCCTAAGGCGTCGTCCCTGGTTCAAAACGTGCGCGGCGCATTTTCTTGCGCCGCGCACGTCGCCTGAGTGGCGCCCCTCCACCTGCGATTCACGCCTGAACGGTCACCCTAAGAGGTACGGGGGAGGCCTTATGTCAGGAGAGTGGCCGCAGTGAAACGAGTCAGGAGATTCCACCCAGCGACGCTGATAACAGCGATCGTCTTCGCGCTGTTCGGCGGCGCTACCTTGCTGGGAGGCATATGGCTGGTCCATTTGGGCGGCTCTCCCTATTACCTCGCCGCCGGTGTGATCACGCTGCTGGTGGCGTTTTTGCTGCTGTTCCATTCGCGCGCCGCGGTACCGCTCTACGCCTTGCTGCTGATCGGCACGGCGGCGTGGTCGGTGTGGGAAGTGCATCTCGACTGGTGGCAACTGCTACCGCGCCTCGACATCTGGTTCGCCCTCGGTCTTTGGCTGTTGCTGCCGTGGCCGCGGCGTGGCTTGAACCGCCGCTACCTCCACGAGACCGCGCGCGGTACAGGCGGCGGCTTCCTGTTCGTGGCGTTGTTGATCGTCGCTGCGGTCGGTGTCGCCGGCGCCTTGCACAAGGACCATGACGTCCGAGGCGATCTGCCGATGGACGAAGTGGCGGGCCCGCAGGGCGATCGCGCGCTTCGCCCCGATGCCGACTGGACCGACTACGGCGGTTCGCCCTATGGGCAGCGCTACTCGCCGCTCAAGCAGATCACGCCCGACAACGTGGGCCAGTTGAAGGTCGCGTGGAAGATTCAGACAGGCGACCTGCCCGGACCGGACGATCCGACCGAGACGACTGACGAGAACACGCCGCTCAAGATCGGCGACACCGTGTACCTGTGCACGCCGCACAGCCGTGTGATCGCCGTGGATGCGGCGACCGGACAGAAGCGCTGGGAGTTCGATCCGAAGCTGCAGAGCCCGGTCGGTTTCAAGCATTGGGAACACATGACCTGCCGTGGCGTGTCGTATCACGACGATGCGAAATACGCAGCCGCCACGCCTGCCGCGGCAGCGACGACTGCTCTGCCGGCAGCATCCGCCACCGTCGCGCCGACGCCCACCGCGATCGCCGCCACGACATGCCCGCGGCGCCTGTTCCTGCCCACGGCGGATGCGCGCCTGATCGCCCTCGACGCCGATACGGGCAAGCCGTGCGATGACTTCGGCGATCACGGCACGGTCAACCTGCGGACGAACATCGGTCCGTTCACGCCGGGTGGCTACTACTCCACCTCGCCTCCGGCGGTGACGAAGGATCTCGTCATCATCGGCGGCCACGTCACCGACAACGAATCGACGAACGAGCCGTCCGGCGTCATCCGAGCCTACGACGTGCACGACGGTCACCTCGTGTGGAACTGGGACCCCGGCAAGCCGGATGACACCGCACCGATCGGACCGGATGGCGTGTACACGCGCAACTCGCCCAACGTGTGGTCGGTCTTCAGCGTGGACGAGAACCTCGGCATCCTCTACCTGCCGATGGGCAACCAGACGCCCGATCAGTTCGGTGGCGGACGCACGCCCACGTCGGAGAAATATGGCGCGGGCATCGTGGCGCTCGATATCGCCACCGGCAAGGTGAAGTGGAACTACCAGTTCACCCACCACGATCTGTGGGACATGGACGTGGGTGGCCAGCCGACGCTCATGGATCTGCAGACTGCCGACGGCATGAAGCCCGCGGTCATCGCTTCCACCAAGCAGGGCAGCATCTACGTGCTCGATCGCCGCGATGGCACACCGATCGTGCCGATCCGCGAGGTGCCGCGTCCGCAGGGTGCCGTGCCGGGCGACCACACCGCGCCGACTCAGCCGCTGTCCGATCTCAATTTCGCGCCGCCGGACGTGCGCGAAAAGGACATGTGGGGCACCACACCGCTCGACCAGCTCTGGTGCCGCGTGCGCTTCCGCTCGCTGCGCTACGACGGCATGTTCACCCCGCCGTCGGAGCAGGGCTCGCTGGTGTTCCCGGGCAATTTCGGCGTGTTCGACTGGGGCGGTGTGTCGGTGGACCCGAGTCGCCAGTTGATGCTCATCAACCCGAGCTACATGGCGTTCCAGTCGCGGCTGATTCCGAAGGACGTGCTTGCGAAGATGGAAGTCGGGCCCGCGAAGAGCGAGACCGAAGGCGTGAAGAAGGCCGAAGGTATTCCTTACGGCATCGAGCTTTCGCCGTTCCTCTCGCCGCTGGGCATTCCCTGCCAGGCGCCACCGTGGGGCTATGTGGCCGGTGTGGACCTGCGCACCGGCAAGATGATGTGGCGGCACAAGAACGGCACGATCGTGGATAGTGCGCCGTTGCCGATCCCGATGCCGCTGGGCGTACCCAGCCTCGGCGGCATGCTCACCACGGCAGGCGGTGTCACCTTCCTCTCGGGCACCCTGGACTACTACCTGCGTGGCTACGACGTGCGCACCGGCAAGAAGCTGTTCGAAGCGCGTCTTCCGGCGGGTGGTCAGGCGACGCCGATGAGTTACGCCGACAGCACCGGTCGTCAGTACATCCTGGTGACAGCTGGCGGCCACGGTTCGCTGGGCACGAAGCAAGGCGACTGGGTTATCGCCTACACGCTGCCCTAGGGCAGGGTCACGACGCGGCGCCTACGAGCGCCGCGTCGTGTTCGGAAGCAAGGCGGCCAGCAGGCCGATCAATGGCAGGAAGGCGCATATCTGGTAGACCGCCTCGATACCGATGTGATCGGCCAGTTCACCGAGCACGGCGGCGCCAAGGCCGCCCATACCGAACGAAAAGCCAAAGAACAGACCGGAGATCATGCCAACCTTGCCCGGTACCAGTTCCTGCGCGAACACGACGATCGCGGGAAACGCGGAGGCCAGGATCAAGCCGATGGCGATGGTGAGGGGCGCGGTCCAGAACAGACTCGCGTGCGGCAGCATCAGGGTGAACGGCAGCGTGCCGAGAATCGAGAACCAGATGACGCGCTTGCGACCGAAGCGGTCGCCGACCGGCCCGCCGAGTACCGTGCCCACGGCAACGGCGCCGAGAAACAGGAACAAGTGGTACTGCGCGTTCTCCACCGACACGCCGAAGCGGTGGATGAGATAGAAAGTGAAGTAACTCGTCAGACTGGCGAGATAGACGTACTTCGAGAAGATCAGGGCCAGCAGTACGGCGATGCCGCGACGTGCCTCGGCACTCGCGGGTGGGGTGTCGCGCTGCTTTGCCCCGGACTGGGCGAGACGCGGTAGCCCATAGTGCCGATACCACTGACCGACCTGCCACAGAATTGCGCACGAGAGCAGCGCGAGCAGCGCGAAGAACGCGAGGCTCGACTGGCCCCAACGCACGACGACGAGTGCCGCGGCAAGCGGACCCAGCGCCTGCCCTGCGTTGCCGCCGACCTGGAACAGCGACTGGGCGAGACCATGCCGGCCGCCCGATGCCATGCGCGCCACGCGCGATGATTCCGGGTGAAAAACCGACGAACCCATGCCCAACAAAGCCGCACCGGCAAGCAGAACGGGATAGGCGTGCGCTCGCGACAGCACGAGCAGCCCGGCGAGCGAGAACAGCGTGCCGCCCGGCAAGGCCAGCGGTGTGGGGCGGCGGTCCGCGTAAAGACCGACCAGTGGTTGCAGAATCGAGGCGGTGATCTGGTAGGTGAGGGTGATGAGACCCACCTGACCGAAGTCGAGCTGGAAGTCCGCCTTGAGCCCCGGATAGATCGCCGGAAGCAGCGACTGCATCATGTCGTTGAGCAGGTGGCAAAAGCTGATCGCGAAGAGCACGCTGAACACGGTCGTGTCCGCGCGACGGCCGTCCAACGCCGCGTCGACGGGGGCTTGCATGGGCGTTCCTGAAAGCTCGGGGGAGCGAATATGAGAACACGGTGTGAGCGGCGGGGCCACCCACACCGCTCACCGTGGCCTCAGGCCGAGCAGTTCGCGCGAATGATCGATGCCACCGCTTCAGCCGGCGGCAGTGCCACGTCGACCCGCAGGGCTTCGTCCTCGGTAGGTTCCTCGAGGGTCGCCAACTGGCTGTCGAGGAGACGCGGGTCGAAGAAGTGGCCACTACGATGGCCTAGGCGTTCGGCCAGGAGTTCGCGTGGCGCACGCAGATAGACGAAACGTACGTCGTCGTGCCCGCTCCGCAAGAAATCGCGATAACGCCGCTTCAACGCCGAGCAGGCCAGCACCAACGAGTCACCGGCTTCGCGATGGCGATCCATTTCCGCCACGATGGCTTCAAGCCACGGCTGTCGGTCTGCGTCATCCAACGGCACGCCCGCGGCCATCTTCGCGCGGTTGGCTTCCGGATGCAGGCTGTCGCCGTCGACGAACGGGATGCCGAGGCGCGTGGCCAGACCTTCGCCGATCGTGCTTTTGCCGCTGCCGGAGACGCCCATGACGATGGTAATCATGCGGGAGAGCATGCCGCGAAAAAGGGCATGGAATCGTGAACGGCGTAGCGGCATCGCGAGCGGGCGGGCGTGTCGCGTACCATGCCTCGTCCTCTTTCAAGCGATGCGATGCGACCATGCAGACGATCGACCTGCGCAGCGATACCGTGACCCGGCCCACCGATGCCATGCGCGAAGCGATGCTGCGTGCGCCGGTAGGCGATGACGTGTACGGCGAAGACCCGACGGTCAATGCCTTGCAGGAACGCCTGGCCGCCGACCTCGGTTTCGCGGCGGCGCTGTTCGTCCCCACGGGCACGCAGAGCAACCTGCTGGCGCTGATGAGTCACTGCGAGCGCGGCGACGAATACATCGTAGGTGCCGACGCACACACGTACCGCTTCGAGGGCGGTGGCGCGGCGGTGCTCGGTTCCATCCAGCCGCAGCCGATTCCGCAGGAGGCGGACGGTACGCTGCCGTTGGACAAGGTCGAAGCCGCGATCAAGCCGATCGATCCGCATTTCGCGCGATCCCGCCTGCTCGCCCTGGAGAACACCTGGCACGGTCGTCCCTTGCCGTTCGATTACCTGGGTAAGGCGCGCGAACTCGCGAGCCGCCGTGGTCTCGGGTTCCATCTGGATGGCGCGCGCCTGTTCAACGCCGCGGTGGCCTATGGACGGCCGGCACGCGACGTCGTGGCCGGGTTCGACAGCGTGTCGGTCTGCTTCTCCAAGGGCCTTGGCGCACCGGTGGGCTCCGTCCTGTTGGGCAGCACGGACCTGATCGAGCGGGCCAAGCGCTGGCGCAAGGTGGCCGGCGGCGGCTGGCGTCAGGCGGGCATGCTCGCCGCGGCAGCGCTGCATGCGCTGGATCACCACGTGGCGCGCCTCGCCGAAGACCATGCGCGTGCGGCCCGTCTCGCGGAGGGGCTGGGCACCATCGACGGTCTCACCGTGAAGGGCTGCCATACGAACATGGTGTTCGTGGACGTACCGGCGGCGCGGCTGGCCGATCTTGCCACGCACACGGCGGCGCACGGCGTGCGCCTGAGCATCGGTTACCTGCCGTCGATCCGGCTGGTGACGCACCTCGACGTGGACGATGCGGCGATCGAGCGCACGATCGCCGCGTTCGCGTCGTTTGCCTACTGACGCGGCGCCATCAGCTTGCGCTGCAGCGAATAGAGGATCGCGGCGTCGGTGTTGTCGAGCGTGTCGGTTTCCATGGCCCGGTAATGGCGATGGAAGGCGATGATGGCGCTGCGCGGATTGGAGACGTCATAGCCCACCAGGCGCATCGCCGCGAGGCTGTCGAAACCGGGCGGGGCGGGGATCAGCGTGGCGTCGGGCCAGAGGCCGAAACCGTAGCGAGCGAGGGTGGCCCAAGGAAACTTGACGCTCGGGTCGTTCTTGCGACCCGGCGCAATGTCGCCATGACCGACCACCGCTTCGCGGGGTATGCCAAGTCGTGAGGTCAGATCGGCGAGCAGCCGCACCAGCGCCTGGATCTGCGGCTCGGTGAAAGGCGACTCGCCATCGTTATCGATCTCGATGCCGATCGACGACGAGTTGAGATCCGAGATGCCGGCCCAGTGCGACGCGCCTGCGTGCCACGCGCGATCGCCGTCGTCCACGAGCTGATCGATGCGGCCATCGGCTTCCACGAGATAGTGCGCGCTCACCTGGCCTTCGCTGTTGCGTGTGCGCAGCACGTGCAGCGCCTCTGCCGCATTGCCGATGGACGTGTGGTGCAACACGATGATCTGCGCCTTGCGCGCGTTGTAGTTCGGCGAGGGCGTCCAGTGCGCGAGCGAGCTGCGTTGCGGCGGCACGCGCGGTGCAGTGGCGCATGCCGCCAGCAGAACCATGGCAACCGCGCCGGTCACGATGCCGGCGCGGCGGGCAGCCCTGCCGAGGTGCGTGATCATTCGACGCGGAAGTCGCTGCTGGTGCTGACCCATGCGATCTCGTTCCCGACTTCGCCGATATCGTCCTGCGATGCCACCACGATCTGCAGATCGACGCAATCGTGGCCTTCGGAGAGCCATTCGGTTTTTTCCAGCGCCATGCCCTTGCGCGTCAGTTCGGCACGCAAGGTATCCATGTCGGTGTCGCGCAGTTCGATGCCGTCGTGGACCAGCTTGCCCCTCAACACTTCGATGTCGCAGAGCTTGTCGTCTAGAAAGCGCAGGCGCAGCCACTCGGCACCTTCGGCATCGGCGTATTCGTCTTCGTCGTCCCACATCGAATCGCCGCCGGGCTTCCAGTCGAGCTGGTTGCGCAGCTTGGCGCGTGGCATGCCGAAGAAGATGTCGGTATGACCGCGGCGGATGCCGCGACCCGGGACCAGCTCGAATTGTTCCATGGCGTAACCTCGTCTGATGGCGCGGGAAGCCCGCTCGATTAGCTTGCGGGGCGGCGGAAAAAGCGGCAGCCGGCTCCCTCCACCGTCTGTTCAGGGTTTATGGTCACGGCCGAGGTAGTCCTCGCTCTGCATCTCGATGAGTCGCGACTCGGTGCGACCGAACTCGGCGCGTACCTTGGCGCCGTCGTAAAGCTCGGTGATCGGCGCGGCGGCCGATATCACGAGCTTCACCTGGCGATCGTAGAACTCGTCCACGAGGAGCACGAAGCGCTTGGCCTCGTTCTCGGAGTAGACAGTGAATTGGGGCACGTTGGACAGGATGACCGCCGGATAGGCCTTGGCCAGTTCGATGTAGTCGGCGACAGCGCGCGGCCCTTCGCACAGGGCCGGGAAATCGAACCAGACAATGTTCTCTGCCCGCTTGCGCACCGCGACCTCGCGGCCGCTGAGATCCATGGTGCCGCCTTCCACGACGTCGCCCTGCGCTTGCGCGACGAAGATCTTCGCCAGCGAGCGCTCCGCTTCCGCGCCGGGTGGTACGAGGTATACCGAAGCCTGGCTCAGCGCGCGCAGGCGCCAATCGCGCGGCGAGATCATTTCGTGAACCACGCAGTGCTTCTCGATCGCGGCGATCGCGGGCAGGAAGCGGGCGCGCTGGAGGCCGTCCTTGTAGAGGCCCTGCGGCGGCGTGTTGGAGGTGGTCACGAGGGTGACGCCGCGTGCGAACAGCCCGTCGAGCAAGCCGGCGAGAATCATTGCGTCGCCGATGTCCGAGACCAGAAATTCGTCCAGGCAGAGCACGCGGCACTTCGCCGCCAGTCGTTCCGCCACTTCGTCCAGGGGGTTCTGACGCTCGCCCAGTTCGCGCAGCATCGCGTGCACTTCGAGCATGAAGCGGTGGAAGTGACGGCGCAGCGCGAGGCCGGGCGCCAGGCTCGAGACGAACAGGTCCATCAGGAAGGTCTTGCCGCGGCCGACGCTACCCCACAGGTAGAGGCCGGGTACTGCGGTGCGCGGCTCGTTGCCGAGCATGCTGCGCAGGCGACCGAACAGGCCACCGACCTGGGCTGGTTGTGGTGCGCACAATGCGGCGTGCAGGCGGTCGAACTCTGCGATTACCGGCAACTGGGCCGGGTCGGACTCCCAGCGGTGGCCCGCGATGCCGTCCCGGTAGCGTTCGCCGGGCGTCGATTCCGAACAGTTCATGCCGTGCGCGGTCCCGGCAGCCAATCCTTGACGGCGTTCTTGATCGCCCCGCGCAGATCCATGAGCCGGCGATGGAAGAAATGGCTGGTGTCTTCCATCCGGACCAGTTGCGGCTTGCGGCCTTCCGGAAGGCCATCGATCCAGTCGTAGACGGCCTGCGGCTCTACGATCTCGTCCGCGTCGCCCATCACGACGAGCCAGTGGCACGACGGCAGCTCGATCGGTCCGAAATCCCAGCCGCGACCGGCCGCTGGCGGCGCAATGCTGATGAGCGCGGCGGCATCCAGGCGCACGGCGTTGCGCAGGGTGACGTAGCTGCCGAAGGAGAAGCCGGCCAGCCACAGTGCGGCGGTGGGGCTTGTCTTGCGTGCCCAGGCCACCACGGCGGCGAGGTCGTCGCTTTCACCCTGCCCGTGGTCGAAGGTGCCTTCAGAGTGGCCAACGCCGCGGAAGTTGAAGATGACCGTGTCGACGCCCGACTCGCGCAGCGAGCGCTCGATCATCGTCACCACCTTGTTGCGCATGCTGCCGCCGTCGGTGGAGAGTGGGTGGCAGATCACGGCGATGGCGTTGCGGGCCACGTCAGGCGCGGCGGCGTGCGCTTCGCATTCGAGCTTGCCCGCGGGGCCGTCGAGCGCGAAGCTCATGCTCTCGTCCGGAAAGCTTTCCGGCGCTGTAGGTAGAAGATCGTTCATGTCCGTCATGATACCCGCTGGCCGTATGCCTCGCGGCGGGGCCGCGCGATGAACGTCCTCGCGCATGCCTTGCTGGCCGGCCACGATCCGGCGTTGCGCCTGGGTGGTGTGATGGGCGATTTCGTCAGGGGAACGCCCGATCCCTCGTTGCCGTCGCGGGTGCGCGACGGCATCCGCCTGCATCGCGCCATCGACGTTTTCACTGACGCGCATCCGGAGGTGGCTGCGGCGCGAGAGCGGCTGCCAGCCCCGTTCCGCCGCTATGCCGGCATCCTGCTCGACGTTTGGTTCGATCATCTGCTGGCGCGCGATTTTCCGGCATGGAGCGACGTGCCGCTGGCGACCTTCTCCAACGGACTGCGCGGCGAGATGCACTCGGCAGCGCCCTTGTTGCCCGACGGCCTGAAGCGTTTTCTTGCCTACATGGAGAGGCACGACCTGCCGGCGGGCTATGCCCGGATCGAGCGCGTGGAAGGGGCATTCGCGGGGATATCGCAGCGGTTGTCGCGAGCGAACCCCGTCGCGGACGGGGTACCGGTGCTGGTCGCGCAGGCCAGCGCGCTCGAAGATGCCTTTGCCCGATTCTTTCCCGACCTGCGCGCGTTCGCGGCAGGCTGGGTGGCGGAGCGCGACGCGCTTACTTGACCTGATCGGCCATCCACTTGACGGTGTTGCTCACCTGCTCGTCGGTCAGGGCAGGATTGCCGCCCTTGGCCGGCATGTGGTTGCCGTCCGGACCGTTATAGCCTTCGATCGCGTGCTTGGTCAGGGTGGCAATGCCCTGAGCGATGCGCGCCGACCATGCTGCCTTGTCGCCCAGCTTGGGCGCCCCGGCCACGCCTGCCGTGTGGCAGCTATGGCAGAGGTTGTCGTAGATCGTCTTGCCGTCGGTGCTGCCGCCGTAGGCGACCTGCGAGGCGGCGGCCTTGGCGGCGGCTTCCTGGGCGGCCAGCATGGCTGCGCGGCCGGTGTCGCCGGCATAGACGCCGCCCACCGGCGCGATGCGCGCCTCGGTCCGCTTGGCTACGGCCGGGTCCTGCTCCTTCGGAATGTGGCTGTAGATGGTGTATGCGATCACCATCAACATCACGGCCAACACGCTCAGGCCGGCGGTCAGCCACGAGAACTGACGCATGAAGTTCTGGTCGGACTTGCTCGGAGAACCGCTCACGCATTGACTCCACTGATTTTGGGTGGGCCGTCCCCCTCCCCGGGTTCCGGCTGCCTGCCGGCCGTCAGGGAGTCTCCCCAAGCGGCGTCGAACTTCAGGAGTATAACGGAACCTCCGCGCGAGTCAGCGGTCTGCCGTCCGCTCCAAAACGGGCGGTCCGCAGGCGGGAGACATGCCGTCAGTCATGCTGTACCCCTGTCAACCGGCATTGTTCAATGCCGTTCCCCTACACCTATATTGGCGCCGTCCTAAGGTTCATGTCGGCGAGGTATAACCCCTCGCGGCGCAAGGCGCATCGGTCGGACCCGGTCTCCGGCCGTTATTCATCTGGGAGTGTTGCATGTCGCGTTTTTGGAAGATCGCGCTGGCCGTCATCGTTGTTGTGGTGATCGCGGGCATTTTCATCGTTCCCCGTCTGGGCGGCCATGGCGGCGCCAACGGGCAGGCCGGCAAGGCCAATGGCGATGGGCAGGGTACGGACCAGCCACCGGTGCCCGTCACGGTCGTGCCTGTGGTCGCCCAGGATGTCCCCGTCTACCTCACGGCCACCGGTACCGCGCAGGCGCGTAATTCGGTGGTCGTACGACCCCAGGTCGGCGGCCAGCTCATGAAGCTCAACTTCCAGGAAGGCCAGGAAGTGAAGGCCGGTGACGTGATCGCGGAGATCGACCCGCGCACGATCCAGTCGCAGTACGACCAGGCCGTGGCGAAGCTGCGCCAGGACCAGGCGGCTGTCGCCACGGCGAAGAACAACCTCGAGCGTTCGCAGAACCTGGTCAGCAAGGGCGGCCAGCAGTATGTGTCCAAGCAGGATCTGGACAACCTCAAGAACACGCTCGATCAGGCTAACGCCGCAGTGGCCGCGGACCAGGGTTCGATCCGCGCCTCGCAGGTGCAGTTGGGCTTTACCAAGGTGATCGCACCGATCACCGGTCTTGCCGGCATCCGCGCCGTCGACGTCGGCAACATCGTGGCCACGGGCGACACGATCGTGACGTTGACCGAGGTCCACCCGATCTACGTGACGTTCAACCTGCCCGAGAAGAACCTCGATCTCGTCCGCACCTCCATCCGCGAGCAGGGCGACACGCCCCTGCTGGTCGATGCGCTGGACCGCATCGATGCGCATGTGGTGTCCACCGGCCACCTCGACGTCATCGACAACACGATCGACACCACCACGGGCACGTTCCGCCTGCGTGCGCTGTTCGACAACCAGAACACCGAGCTGTGGCCCGGCCAGTTCGTCAATGCGCGCCTCAAGGTCCGTACCGTGAAGAACGGCCTCGTGGTTCCCGCGCAGGCGGTGCAACGTGGCCCGGATGGCGACTACGTGTACCTCGTGCAGGGCGACAACACGGTCAAGATGCAGCCCGTGGAAACCGCGACCGAAGTCGGCGACAGCCACGTGCTGATCGGCAAGGGCCTCAAGCTGGGCGAAAAGGTCGTCACCGAAGGCCAGTTCCGCCTGAAGCCGGGTTCCAAGGTGCAGCCGCTGGCCCCGGGCCAGGTACCGGCCGCGCCGACGGCGGAAGAATTGCAGAAG
Source organism: Luteibacter flocculans (assembly GCF_023612255.1). Taxonomy (NCBI): domain Bacteria; kingdom Pseudomonadati; phylum Pseudomonadota; class Gammaproteobacteria; order Lysobacterales; family Rhodanobacteraceae; genus Luteibacter; species Luteibacter flocculans. The sequence continues at coordinate 346,722 of NZ_CP063231.1, forward strand.
GCCAAGCAGGGCCAGCAGGGCAAGGGCGGACGCCGGGGCGGCTGACGATGCACGGCGCGCCCACGACGGGCGCGCCGGCCACGGACCGCAAGGTCCCGACACCAGGACTAGAACGTGGGTTTCTCGACACTCTTCATTCGCCGACCGATCGCAACCTCGCTGCTGATGGTGGCAGTGCTGTTGCTCGGCATTCTCGGCTACCGCCAGTTGCCGGTGTCGGCGCTGCCGGAGATCGACGCGCCGAGCCTGGTCGTCACTACCCAGTATCCGGGCGCCAGTGCGAGCACCATGGCGGCGCTGGTGACCACGCCACTCGAACGCAATTTCGGTCAGATCTCCGGCCTCAACATGATGAGCTCGGACTCGTCGGCGGGTCTGTCGACGATCATCCTGCAGTTCAACATGGACCGCGACATCGACATTGCGGCCCAGGACGTGCAGGCGGCCATCAACCAGGCCCGCGGCACGCTGCCGAACAATCTGCCGTATCCGCCGGTGTACAACCGCGTGAATCCGGCGGATGCCCCGATCATGACGCTGATGCTCACCTCGGACTCGCGTCCGCTGCGTGACGTCAACAACTACGCCGACTCCATCCTCGCGCAGAAGCTCGCGCAGGTGCAGGGCGTGGGTCTCGTGTCCATCGCCGGCAACGTGCGCCCGGCCGTGCGCATCCAGGTGAATCCGGCGCAGCTCGCGAACCTCGGGCTCACGATGGAGGACGTGCGCGCCTCGCTCACCCAGGCCAACGTCAACGCGCCCAAGGGCACGCTCAACGGCAAGACGCAGTCGTACAGCATCGGCACAAACGATCAGCTCGTGGATGCGGCCGACTATCAGAGCACGATCATCAGCTACAAGAACGGCGCGCCGGTGCGGCTCTCCGACGTGGCGAACGTGGTCGACGGCGTGGAGAACGACCAGCTCGCCGCGTGGGCCAACGGCAAGCCCGCAGTGCTGCTCGATATCCGTCGTCAGCCCGGCGCGAACATCGTGCAGACGGTGCAGCAGATCCGCCAGACGATCCCGGATCTGCAGAAGGTGCTGCCCGCGGACGTGCACCTCAAGGTGTTCTCCGATCGCACCATCACCATCCGCGCCTCGGTGGAGGACGTGCAGTTCACGCTCATCCTCACCATCTGCCTCGTGGTGGCGGTGATCTTCGTCTTCCTGCGCCGCTTGTGGGCAACGATCATTCCGTCGGTAGCGGTACCGCTGTCGCTGATGGGCACCTTCGGCGTGATGGCGTTCGCCGGGATGTCGCTGGACAACCTATCGCTCATGGCGCTCGCCGTCGCGACGGGCTTCGTGGTGGACGATGCGATCGTGATGATCGAGAACATCGTCCGTTACATCGAGCAGGGGCAGGACGCCAAGACGGCGGCCGAGGTCGGCGCAAAGGAAATCGGCTTCACGGTGCTCTCGCTGACCGTCTCGCTGATCGCCGTGTTCCTGCCGCTGTTGTTGATGCCGGGCGTCACCGGTCGCCTGTTCCACGAGTTCGCCTGGGTGCTGACGATCGCGGTGGCGATCTCCATGCTGGTGTCGCTGACGCTCACACCGATGATGTGCGCCTACCTGCTCAAGGCGGACCAGCTTCCGGACGCCGAAGACGCGCACGAGCACGCTGCGGCATCGGGCAAGCACAACGCGTGGTCGCGCATCGTCGATGGCTACGGTCGCAGTCTCGACTGGGTACTTGCCCATCGCCCGCTGACCATGATCGTGGCGGCGTTGACCGTGGCACTGACCGTGGTGCTGTACATCGTGATCCCGAAGGGACTGCTGCCCGAGCAGGACACCGGCCTGATCACGGCCGTGGTGCAGGCCGATCAGAACGTCGCCTTCCCGCAGATGGAGCGGCGCACGAAGGCCGTGGCGGACGCGCTGGCGAAGGACCCGGCCGTCGCGGGCGTCGCGGCGTTCATCGGTGCCGGCTCGGTCAATCCGACGCTCAACCAGGGTCAGATCTCGCTGGTGCTGAAGGAGCGCGGCGAACGCGGCGGTCTCGACGAGGTGCTGCCGCGCCTGCAACGCGCGGCGTCGCAGATCGCTGGCGTGGCGCTCTATCTGAAACCCGTGCAGGACGTGACGCTGGACAGCCAGGTCTCCGCGACGGAGTACCAGTACTCGCTGTCCGACGTGAACTCGACCGAGTTGGCCGGCTACGCGCAGCAGATGACGTCGGCGTTGCGCAAGCGGCCCGAACTGGCTGACGTGGACAACAATCTCGCCGACCAGGGCAACGCCTTGAAGCTCACCATCGACCGCGACAGCGCCAGCCGCCTCGGTGTGCCGGTGCAGACGATCGACGACACGCTGTACGACGCGTACGGGCAGCGGCAGATCTCCACGATCTTCACGCAGTTGAACCAGTACCGTGTGGTGCTGGAGGTCTCGCCGGAGTACCGCACCAGCACGGACCTGCTCAACAAGCTGACCGTGCGCGGCAACGGCAACGGTGCGCTGACCGGCTCGAATGCCACCAGCTTCGGCCAGTTGGCGTCCAGCAATTCGGCCACGCCGGCAGGCATTGGCAACACCGGCAACGTGGGCTTCCAGGTGGGCGCGGGCGGCACCATTCCGCTCGCGGCGCTCGCCAGTGCGCAGGTCACCAGCGCACCGCTCGTGGTCAGCCATCTGCAGCAGCTGCCCGCCGTCACCGTCTCGTTCAACCTCGCGCCGGGGTATTCGCTGTCCTCCGCCGTGGACGCCATTCACGAAGTGGAGAAGGAACTGAACTTCCCGCCGCAGGTGCGCGGACAGTTCATCGGCAAGGCTGCCGAGTTCTCGTCCTCGGTAGGCGACGAAGTGCTTCTGCTGCTGGCGTCGATCATCGTCATCTACATCGTGCTGGGCGTGCTCTACGAGAGCTACATCCATCCGCTGACGATCATCTCGACCTTGCCGCCCGCAGGCGTCGGCGCGCTGCTCGCCTTGTTGCTGTGTGGCATGAGCCTTTCCGTCGATGGCATCGTCGGTATCGTGCTACTGATCGGTATCGTGAAGAAGAACGCGATCATGATGATCGACTTCGCGATCGAGGCGAAGCGCACGGGCATGAATGCGGCAGACGCCATCCGCCGTGCCTGTCTGCTGCGTTTCCGCCCGATCATGATGACCACGGCGGCGGCGCTGCTCGGTGCGTTGCCGCTGGCACTCGGCAACGGCATCGGCTCGGAGCTGCGCAAGCCGCTCGGCGTGTCGATTGTCGGCGGTCTGCTGCTCTCGCAGCTGGTCACGCTGTACACCACGCCGGTGATCTACCTGTACATGGAACGCTTCTCCGAATGGTTGGCCGAGCGCAAGCGACGACGCGCACTGGCTCACGGCGGCGAGCCCCACGTCGCGAGCTGATGGCGCAGCCAGGCATCCAAGCCACCCCCTTCTTCGCCGGACGGTTCACCGTCCGGCGAAACCTTTTTCCGGCTGGCGCGTTAGGCATGGGATGCCCTGCGCTGCCGCGCTCACCTTAAGTCACTGCGCACCATGAATATCTCCGGTCCGTTCATCCGTCGCCCCATCGGTACGTCGCTGTTGGCGATCGGCGTGTTCGTGATTGGCATCATCTGCTACGCGTTGCTCGGCGTGTCGGCGCTGCCGAACATTCAGTTCCCGGCGATCTTCGTGCAGGCGCAGCAGTCGGGTGCGGACGCCAGCACCATGGCCTCCACCGTGGCCGCACCGCTGGAACGCCATCTCGGCCAGGTGCCTGGCGTCGAGTCCATGCGCTCGAACAGTTCGGAAGGCAGCACCTTCGTGCTGCTGTTCTTCCAGAACGGCACGAACATCGACGCCGCGGCGCGCGACGTGCAGTCGGCCATCAATGCGGCGCAGCCTGACCTGCCGTCCGGCCTGCTCAATGCACCTTCGTATACCAAGGCCAATCCCAACGACGATCCGGTGATCGTGCTGGCGCTGACGTCGGACACCGTCGCGCCCACCGCGCTCTACAACCTCGCGGATTCCATCCTTGCCCAGCGCCTGCGCCAGCAGGAAGGCATTGCCACGGTGGACATCGCCGGCAGCGCCACGCCGGCCATCCGCGTGGATGTGAACCTGCGCGCGCTCAACTCGATGGGGCTGTCGCCCGACCAGTTGCGCAATGCGCTCACCGCCGCCAACGTCACCTCGCCGCAGGGTTTCCTGAGCGACGGGCAGACGACCATGGCGGTGACGGCGACCGACTCTCTGCACACGGCCGAGGAGTTCGCCAAACTCATCATCGGCGTGAAGGACGGCGTGCCGATTCGCCTGTCCGACATCGCCAAGGTGTACGACGGCCAGCAGGATGCCTTCCAGGCGGCCTGGTTCAACGGTCGCCCCGGCATCCTGATGTACGTCTACAAGAAGTCCGACGCCAACGTCATCGAGACGGTGGATCGGGTGAAGGCGCAGATTCCGGTCATGCAGACCTGGCTGCCTGCGGGTGTGAAGCTGCACTCGTTCTTCGACGGCACGCCGACCATTCGTGCCTCGTTGCACGAAGTGCAGGCGACGCTGTTGATCAGCCTCGCCATGGTCATCATGACGATGGCGCTGTTCCTTCGTCGCCTGGCACCCACCGTGATCGCCGGCCTCGCCGTTCCGCTGTCACTCGCCGGCGCGTTCGTGGTCATGTATGCCTTCGGCTATACGCTCAATAACCTGACGCTGCTTGCGCTGGTGATCGCGATCGGCTTCGTGGTCGACGATGCCATCGTCGTCATCGAGAACGTCATCCGCCACATGGACGAGGGTGTGCCTCGATTCGAGGCGGCCTTGCTCGGCGCTCGCGAGATCGGCTTCACCATCGTCTCGATCACCGGCTCGCTGGTGGCGGTGTTCATTCCGTTGCTGCTCGCGCCTGGCATCTTCGGCATGTTCTTCAAGGAATTCACCGTCACGCTGGTGGCGGCGATCATCGTTTCCGCGCTGGTCTCGCTCACGTTGACGCCTTCGCTGTGCGCGCATTTCCTCACGGCGCACAAGGACGACACACCGGAGTCGCGCCTCGGGCGCGCTCTGGAGCGGATGCACGAACGCATGCTGGGCATGTACCGCCGTGCGCTCGACTGGACCTTGCGCCACGCCTTGCTCATGGCGCTCACGCCCTTGGTCCTGGTCGGCATCACCATCGCACTCGCAGGCATGGTGAAGAGCGGCTTCTTCCCGCCGCAGGACACCGGCCTGATCGGCGCGCGAGCCACCTCCAGTTCCACGGTGTCGTTCGGTGAGATGAAGGTGCGCCAGGCCCGACTGACGCAGATGCTGCTTGACGATCCCGACGTGAAAGCAGTGGGTTCGCGCCTTGGCACGAGCCGTACCGGATCGAGCGGCTTCTTCAACATCGAACTCAAGACGATGGCGGAAGGCCGCAAGGACAGCACCTTCGTCGCGCTGGATCGACTGTCCGCCAAGGCGAACAAATATCCCGACCTCAATCTGCGCCTGCGCCCGATCCAGGACCTGCCGACCGGTGGCGGTGGTGGCAACACGCAGGGCGGACAGTATTCGGTCTCGCTGAAGGGCAACGACAGCGGCGAGTTGCAGACCTGGCTGCCCAAGCTGGTCGATGCGTTGAAGAAGAATCCGATGTTGAAGGACGTCGGCAGCGACATCGATGCCGCGGGCTTGCGCCAGAACATCGTGATCGACCGCGACACTGCAGCGCGTCTCGGCGTTGCCATCGGCGATATCGACGGTGCGCTCTACAACGCCTTCGGTCAGCGCGCGGTGTCCACGATCTATTCCGACATCAACCAGTACCGCGTCATCGTGAATTCATTGCCGCAGATGGCGGCGACGCCGGAATCGTTGAATCAGATCTACATACGTTCCAGTTCCGGCGCCATGGTGCCCATCACCGCCGTGACCCGACAGGAGCCCGGGTTGGCGCCGACCCAGATCGTGCACGAGGACCAGTACACGAGCATGAGCGTCAGCTTCAATCTCGCCCCGGGCGTCAGCATGGGTGAGGCGATGGAGATCATTCAGAAGACCAAGGACGGCATGCGCATGCCCGGCGACATCCGCCTCGAAGCCGGCAGCGACTTCCGTCGTTTCCAGCAGTCTCAGAGCGACATGCCGCTGCTGATCCTCGCCTCGATCGTCACCGTATACCTGCTGATGGGTATGCTCTACGAGAGCCTGATCCACCCGGTGACCATTCTTTCCACGCTGCCGGCAGCCGGCGTGGGCGCGCTCGCCGCGCTCGTCATTACCGATACCGAGCTGTCCGTCATCGCCATGATTGCACTGGTGTTGCTGATTGGCATCGTGAAAAAGAACGCAATCATGATGATCGACTTCGCCCTGGTGGCGGAGCGCGAGCACGGGCTGTCGTACAAGGAGGCGATCCGCGAGGCGTGTCTCGTCCGCTTCCGGCCGATCATGATGACGACGATGGTGGCGATCCTCGCCGCGACGCCGTTGGCGATCGGTCTCGGCGAGGGTTCCGAACTGCGTCGGCCGCTGGGTATCGCCATGATCGGCGGCCTGGTGATCTCACAGAGCCTTACCCTGCTGTCGACGCCCGCGCTGTACGTGATCTTTGCCTGCCTGTCGGAGCGCTGGAAGACCCGCAAGGCACGGCGGCGGGAGCGCCGCGCGCTCGCCCGCGCCTCTTGAGCCGCCTGAGCCGCCAGCCTACTGAGGTGGGAGCCTACTGAGGTGGGAGCCTACTGCGGCGGCGCCTACTGAGGTGGGAGCCAGCCTGCTGGCGATGGGTGCTTGCCGCGAGCACCCATCGCCAGCAGGCTGCCTCCCACCAAGGCTTGCTCTCTCCCGGGGCTGGCTCCCACCGAGGCAAGCTAGCCCCACCACAGCAAGCTAGCCTCACCGAAGCAAGCTGGCCCACCACAGCAAGCTAGCCCCACCGAAGCAAGCTAGCCCCACACTCGGCCCCCAAGGCTGGCTCCCAGCGGCTGCCCTGCGCCACAATGGGAGGGTTTCCGTCCGACACGAGCCCCGCCGGGGATCGCACCACGGACGTCCCGACAGGCCAAACTCACGTACGAGGCACGCGACATGTCCAGCTCGCCCAAGATCATCTACACGCTCACCGACGAAGCGCCGTTCCTCGCCACTGCCTCGTTCCTGCCGATTGTCGAGGCCTTCGCAGGCACCGCGGGGGTGTCCGTCGAAACGCGTGACATCTCGCTCGCGGGTCGCATCCTGGCGCAGTTCCCGGATCGCCTCACCGACGCGCAGAAGATCGGTGACGACCTCGCCGAACTCGGCGAGCTGGCGACCAAGCCCGAAGCCAACATCATCAAGCTGCCGAACATCAGCGCCTCCGTGCCGCAGATGAAGGCCGCCATCCGCGAACTGCAGGCGCAGGGCTATGCCTTGCCCGACTACGTAGACGTGCCCGCCACGGATGAGGAGAAGGACACCAACGCGCGCTATGGCAAGGCGATGGGCAGCGCCGTGAACCCGGTGCTGCGCGAAGGCAATTCCGATCGACGCGCGCCGCTCTCGGTCAAGAACTACGCACGCAAGCATCCGCATCGCATGGGCAAGTGGTCGCCCGAGTCGAAGTCGCACGTCGCGCACATGGCGGATGGCGATTTCTACGGCAGCGAGCGTTCCGCCACGCTCGACAGCGCGGGCAGCCTGCGCATCGAGTTCGTCGGCAAGGATGGCGCGACCAAGGTGCTCAAGGAAAAGGTCGCCGTGAAGGCGGGTGAGATCGTCGACGCCGCCGTGATGAGCCGCAAGGCGCTTGCCGCGTTTATCGCCGAGCAGATCGCCGATGCCAAGATCAAGGGCGTGCTGTTCTCGCTCCACCTCAAGGCCACGATGATGAAGGTCTCCGACCCGATCATGTTCGGCATCGCCGTACGCGAGTTCTATAAGGACGTGCTCGCGAAGCACGCCGATACGCTCAAGCAGGTCGGTTTCGATGCCAACAACGGCATCGGCGACCTGTACGCACGTCTCGATCGTCTCGACGCCGCGAAGCGCGCCGAGATCGAAGCCGATCTCAAGGCCGAGTACGCGCAGCGTCCCGCGCTCGCCATGGTGAACTCCGACAAGGGCATCACCAACCTGCACGTGCCCAGCGACGTGATCGTCGATGCATCGATGCCGGCCATGATCCGCGACTCGGGTGGCATGTGGAACGCTGAAGGCAAGCTGCAGGACGCCAAGGCCGTGATCCCCGATCGTTCCTATGCCGGCGTGTATCAGGCCGTGATCGAGGATTGCATTGCCCACGGCGCGTTCGATCCCGCCACCATGGGTAGCGTGCCGAACGTCGGCCTCATGGCGCAGAAAGCCGAGGAATACGGCTCGCACGACAAGACCTTCCAGATGACCGCGGACGGCACGGTGCGCGTGGTGGCCGACAACGGTGCCTTGGTGTTCGAGCACGCCGTGGAGCAGGGCGACATCTGGCGCATGTGCCAGACCAAGGATGCGCCGATTCAGGATTGGGTGAAGCTCGCCGTGCAGCGCGCGCGCCTCTCGGCCACGCCGGCCGTGTTCTGGCTCGACCGGAATCGCGCGCACGATGCGCAGGTGATTGCCAAGGTGGAGCGCTACCTCAAGGATCACGACACGTCGGGTCTCGACATCCGCGTGCTGTCGCCGGTGGAAGCCACGACGTTCTCGCTGGAGCGCATCCGCAAGGGTCAGGACACCATCTCGGTGACCGGCAACGTGCTGCGCGACTACCTCACTGACCTGTTCCCCATCATGGAACTGGGTACCTCGGCGAAGATGCTTTCCATCGTGCCATTGATGGCCGGTGGCGGCCTGTTCGAGACGGGTGCGGGCGGTTCGGCACCCAAGCACGTGCAGCAGTTCGTGGAAGAGGGCTACCTGCGCTGGGATTCGCTCGGCGAATTCCTCGCACTGGCTGCGTCGCTGGAACATCTGGCCGAGCGCTACGACAACGCCCATGCGCGCGTGCTGGCGAAGACGCTCGACCAGGCCAACGGCCGCTTCCTCGACAGCAACAAGTCGCCCGCTCGCAAGGTCGGCGAGATCGACAACCGCGGCAGCCACTTCTACCTCGCCATGTACTGGGCGGAGGCGTTGGCCGCACAGAACGACGATGCCGATCTGAAGGCGAAGTTCGCCAACGTGGCGAAGGCTCTCGCCGAGAACGAAGCGACGATCAACGCCGAGCTGATCGGTGCGCAGGGCAAGCCGGTAGATATCGGCGGTTACTACCACCCGGACATGCGCCGCGTGAGCGCCGCCATGCGTCCGAGCGCGACGCTCAACGCGGCGATCGACACACTCCGCGCCGCGCACTAAGCGCAAACCCACGCAGGTACACACGCGGCGCGTGTGTACCTGCGTGCGGTTCTCAGATGTCGCTGGCGGCCTTGAGTTTCGCCACGTCGTCCGCCCTCAGCACGAGCGTCGCCGCCTTCGCGATCTCGCCCAATTGTTCCACCGTCGTCGCGCTCGCAATGGCAGCGGCAATCGCCGGCTGTGCCATCACCCAGGCCAGCGCGACTTGGGCTGGCGTGGCGCCATACGCCTGCGCGACCTCGTCGAGCGCTCCGAGCACGCGATAACCGCGTTCGTTGAGGTAGGTCTTTACCCGGCCACCGCGTGCCTTACTCTTGTCCAGGTCGGCTTCGCTGCGGTACTTGCCGCTCAGGAATCCGCTGGCGAGCGAGTAGTAGCTGATGACACTGACTTGTTCGCGCTCGCAGAGCGGTTGCAGACCGTTCTCGAAGCCCGCGCGGTCCATCAGGTTGTATTCGGGCTGCAGCGATTCGTAACGGGCGAGGCCTTTGTCGCGGCTGGTGTGCAGTGCATCTTCCAATCGCGAGGCGTCGTAGTTCGACGCGCCGATGACGCGCACCTTGCCGGCCTGCACCAGGTCGTCGAACGCGCGCAGCGTTTCTTCCAGCGGCACCTTCGGATCGTCCTCGTGCGACTGGTAGAGATCGATGCGATCGGTCTGCAGGCGACGCAGCGAATCGTCCACCGCTTCGCGGATGTTGGTGGGCGACAGACCGGGGTAGCGCGCCCACTTGCCGACCTTGGTGGCAATGAGGACGCTGTCGCGCTTGCCCGAGGCCTTCAGCCATTTGCCGATGATCGTTTCCGATTCGCCGCCTTCGTTGCCCGGCACCCAGGCCTCGTAGACGTCGGCGGTGTCGATCAGGTTGAACCCATGGTCGACGAAGGCGTCGAGCAGTTCGAACGAGCGTCGCTCATCGACGCTCCATCCGAACACGTTGCCGCCGAAGGCGAGTGGGGCCACCTGCAAGGGTGAGCGGCCAAGTGGACGAAGCTTCATGCGTCATCTCCGTGAGGCGGGAAACCCCCATGATGGCGCACGCAAAGTTCAGGCAGTGTGTCGATCAGCAGGTGGCGCAGGCCGGCGCCGCTATCGGCGGCAGGGCGCGTTGGCGGTCGTCCGGGCGGATGGTCGTCGCGGGTGCCCCGGCGCCCTGCGCAGGGTTCTCTTGGCGTCCCAGGCGCAACACGAGTTCGCGATCGACGATGTGGCCGTGCATGAAGGCAAGGCCGGTGAAGATCGATGCCATGACACCCTCCCGAATGATGGATCGCAATGTCTTGCGACTACAGGTGGATTAAAGGGTGCCTGTTCCTCAGGCCCGTAAAAAGCGATATGTTTGCAACCCGGCCTTGAGGTCAATTCACATGTCCCGCCTCCCGCTCGGTCTTCTTCAGGGGTTCGTCCTGGTCGCGCGCACCGGCAAGCTGTCGCGTGCGGCGGAACAGTTGAACCTCACCGTCAGTGCGCTGAGTCATCAGGTGCGCAACCTGGAAGAGCGCCTTGGCCGATCGCTGTTCGATCGCGGTCCCCGCGGCGTGACCCTGACCGCCGACGGCGCCAATCTCCTCGAGGCCATCGGCCACCATTTCGAAGGTATCGAGCACGCGCTGGGTCGCTACCAGGGGCGTCACCACGACACGGTGACGCTGAGCGTCCTGCCCTCGGTGGCGTCGAGCTGGCTCGTGCCGCGCCTGCCGCGCCTGGTCGGCAAGCATCCCGAGCTGGAACTGAGTCTGCATTCCTCCGTCTCGGTGGTCGATTTCGACCGCGAGCCGACCGTGGACGTGGCGTTCCGTTATGGCCTGGGTGCCTGGCCGCGCACGAAGGCGGAACGTCTCTTCGACGAATACATAGTCCCCATCGCCAGCCCGTCGCTGGTCCGGCGGATGGGCGGCCTGCCCGATACGTCCCTGGCCGGCTGGCCCTTGCTGGGCGACCCGTCGGGCCGCTGGAACGACTGGGCGGAAGCGTTCGGGATGCCCTTGCCCTCGCGCTACGTCGCGCGATTCGACAACACCGAACACCTCCAGCGTGCGGTCCTGGAAGGCATGGGCGTGGCCCTCGGCCGCCTGGTCATGGCGCGCTCGCTGATCGAATGCGGCGCGCTCACCGTACTGTGCAAGGAGCGCCTGCGCGTCACCGAGGCCTATTACCTCGTCTATCCCAAGCGTTCGGAAACCCACCACGGCGTGGCCCGCTTCCGCGAATGGCTGCTGGGTGAGGCGAAGGAATACGAGGCGGGCATCGCCGCCGGCCTGCCGCTGTCGGCCTGATTCCATTTTGATACACGCCGTGCTTGACCCTGCCACGCTGCGGCGCGACAATCCTCAGGCTGCACCGCAACGTCTCGCGGGGCGGCACCCTCCTTCGCTTATTCAGGCATATGGACGTCTACCCTAGTCGACGCGCCGGCTCCCGCACGCATCGGGTCCCGGCGCTGGCAAAACTCAACGCCTGCGGCGACCGCACCCGGTCGGCCGGCGCTTTCCTCCGCTAGGGAAAGTCCGGCTCACCTCGTCGGAAGCCGTGAGCTTCCGTTATTCGAGGATTGAGCCATGAACCTTCAGCTCGAAAAGACCGGCCCGCGCATGTTCGGTCGCCGTCTCGCCTTTGCTCTCGCCCGTCGTCGCGCTACCGGCTCCGTACCGGCCAAGCGCACGATCACCGTGCCGCGCTCGCTCGACACCACCGAAAGCTCGATGAAACCGGCGGAAGGCAAGCTTTCGCAGTCATGAACTGCGACATAGACACTACGGCGCGGCCTACGCCGTCCGCCGTCCATCTCCATAGCGACACCGAACGTCGACTCTGCGTCGGCGCGCCTGCCATCGGCTGATCGCCGTAGGCCGCTCGCGCCCGTCCGGACGATGTCCGGAAAGGTAGCGGGCCATGAAGATCCAGACCTCGCAGGCCGGTACGGCCGCCAAGACCCTCAACCACATCACTGCGGAAGCCTATCGCCCCGCGGCCGATCTCCTGCGCTCGCTGGACTCCCGCCCCGACGGTCTCGACGAAACCGCGATCGCGGAGCGTCTCGACCGCGACGGTATCAACGAAGTCGGCCACGAGAAGCCGCCGCACTGGTCGATCCAGTTGCTGCACGCGTTCCGCAACCCTTTCATCATCGTGCTGCTCGTGTTGTCCGTCGTGCAGCTGGTGACCGAGCCCGACGACTACACCGGACCGACGATCATCGCGGTGATGGTCGGCATCAGCGTGCTGCTGTCGTTCACCCAGGAATTCCGTTCGTCGCGCGCGGCGGAGAAGCTGAAGGCGATGGTCCGCAATACGGCCACCGTCACGCGCCGCGCAGAGGATGGTCACGCCGAGCGCATCGAGGTGCCGGTCGAGGAACTGGTGGTAGGCGACATCGTTCACCTCGGCGCGGGCGACATGGTGCCCGCCGACCTGCGTCTGATGGCGGCGAAGGATCTCTTCATCAGCCAGGCGATCCTCACGGGTGAGTCGCTCCCCGTGGAGAAGGCGGCGCCCAGCGGCTCGGCCGTAGGCGATACGAGCAGCGGCCCGCTGGACCTTCCGACGGTCTGCTACATGGGCACCAACGTCGTGTCCGGTACCGCCACCGCCGTGGTACTCGCCACGGGCGCGCGCACCTATCTGGGCTCGCTCGCGCACACGCTGTCCGGCGAACGCGTGCAGACGAGCTTCGACCGCGGCATCGCCTCGGTGAGCTGGCTGCTGATCCGCTTCATGGCGGTGATGGTGCCGATCGTTTTCTTCATCAACGGTTTCGACAAGCACGACTGGCTCGAAGCCTTCATGTTCGGGCTGTCGGTCGCGGTCGGTCTCACGCCCGAGATGTTGCCGCTGATCGTCACGGCCAATCTCGGCAAGGGCGCCATCGCCATGTCGAAGCGCAAGGTCGTGGTGAAGCGCCTCAACGCGATCCAGAACTTCGGCGCGATGGACGTGCTCTGCACCGACAAGACGGGCACGCTCACCCTGGACAAGATCGTGCTGGAACGGCACGTGGATCTGGCGGGCGGCGATTCCGACGAAGCGCTCGAATTCGGTTACCTCAACAGCCGTTTCCAGACGGGCCTGCGCAACCTCATGGACAAGGCGGTGCTGGAGCATCGCGACCTCGAACCCGTCGCGCGACGCTTCCGCATCGTCGACGAGATCCCGTTCGACTTCCAGCGTCGGCGCATGTCGGTCGTGGTGAGCGACGGGCAGGGCGAGCAACTGCTGGTATGCAAGGGCGCAGTGGAGGAAATGCTCGCGATCTGCACGCAGGCGCGCACAGGCGACGTGATCGAGGACATGACCGACGAGAAACGCGCCGAGATCCGCGCGATGACGCGGCGGCTCAACGAGGACGGTCTGCGCGTGCTGATCGTGGCCATGCGCCGCGATCCATCGGCGGAGCGTGCCTATGGCGTGGCCGACGAGGCAGGCCTCACCGCCGTGGGTTGCCTTGCCTTCCTCGATCCTCCGAAGGATTCCGCGGCCACGGCGATCCGCGCGCTGCACCACCATGGCGTCGCGGTGAAGGTCATCACCGGCGATAACGAGGCGGTCACGCGGAAGATCTGTGCGGAGGTCGGACTCGACGTGAGCGCTTCGGCGCAGGGGCGCGACATCGAACAGCTCGACGACGAAGCGCTGGACGCGATGGTCGAGAGGACCACCGTGTTCGCGAAGATGTCGCCCGTGCAGAAGGCGCGCGTGGTGAAGGCCTTGCAGCGCCGCGGACACACCGTGGGCTTCCTGGGCGACGGCATCAACGACGCCCCGGCGCTGCGCGAGGCCGACGTCGGCATTTCGGTGGATACCGCCACCGACATTGCCAAAGAGTCCGCCGACATCATCCTGCTCGAAAAGAACCTGATGGTGCTTGAGGAAGGTGTGGTCGAAGGCCGCGTCACCTTCGGCAACATCATGAAGTACATCAAGATGACGGCCAGCTCGAACTTCGGCAACGTGTTCAGCGTGCTGGTGGCGAGCGCGTTCCTTCCGTTCTTGCCGATGCTGCCCTTGCAGATCCTCGTGCAGAACCTGCTTTACGATCTGTCGCAGCTCTCGATTCCATTCGACCGCATGGACGACGAATATCTGCGCCAGCCGCGCAAGTGGGACGCGGGCGACATCGGTCGCTTCATGGTGTGGATCGGCCCGGTCAGTTCGGTGTTCGACATCACCACGTTCTGGCTGATGTGGCACGTGTTCGGCGCCAACGGCCCTGAGCACCAGTCGCTGTTCCAATCGGGCTGGTTCATCGAAGGCCTGCTCTCGCAGACCCTCGTGGTGCACATGATCCGCACGCGGCGCATTCCGTTCCTGCGCAGCATGGCGTCGGCGCCGGTGCTGGCGCTCACGGGCGCGATCATGGTGGTGGGCATGCTCATTCCGTTCAGCACGCTGGGTGCGCGCATCGGCATGCAGCCGTTGCCGGGCATCTATTTCGCCTGGCTGGCGCTGACGCTGGTGAGCTACTGCATCCTGACCCAGGTAATGAAGACGATCTACATCCGGCGTTACGGCCGCTGGCTGTAACGCGGGAAGGTGCGACATTCGGGCAGGGACGGCGACGACGCGTTGCCGTTCCTACCCCTCGCCAGGCGCGATCGCCACAGGCCCGAACGGGCAGCGCGGGACATACGCGCTGAGGCCACGAGCGTTTCATAGGTGCTCCCCAACCACGGAGTCACCACGATGCTTCGATCCACCTTGGCCGCTGCGCTTTTCGTTCTCCCGGCCGCTGCTTTCGCACAACCGACCACCACCACCGATCCGGCCCCGGCGCCCGTGCGCTACGTGGATGCCCTCGACTGGCCGACCCGTGACGCCGGCACGGCGTCGTTCGGCGAGGCCGAAGACCGTCTCAACATGGCCTTCGATCGCCTCTGCGGCGACACATTCTGCGAAGGCGATTACTCCAACCTGACGCCGCTGCAGCTCAGCTGCTCGGTGGACGCTACCAAGGCCACGCTGAAGCAGTGCCTGTGGGTGTTTGCCGGCAGCCATGCCTCCGTGAACCCGAAGTCGGGCGCCGTGCAGGCCACGGCCAAGCTGTTCAAGTGCAAGCTGCTGCTGGCGAAGGACACGCCGGTGGATGCGTTCTATGAGGTCATGACCGGCGGCGATCCGCTCAACGACAAGCTGCCCATGACCAATCACTCGGTCTACGACGGTCTGCTCGGCTGCCTGTGGTGATGTGAGTAAGGTGGCTTCCGCATTGCGCGGGAGCCACCATTTCACGGGGATCAGGGGCTCGCCATCCGGACAGGTGTCGCATGGTCCACGGCATCGATCTGTTCCGCTTCCTGCGGTCGTTCCTGCGGCGCTTCCTCGGGCATGGCGATCACGACGCGATCGCGACCGTTGGCCTTGCCCCGATAAAGCGCTTCGTCCGCCACGATCAACAGGCGGTCCAGGTCCGCGCCGTGCCGCAACGTGCAGGCGACGCCGAAGCTCGCCGTGACACGTGCTGTCGAAGGACCGCCGGCCGGTGGTGCAGCGATGGCCGAACGGATCATCTCGGCGCGCTTGGCACCGCTCGCCTCATCGGTGAAGGGCAGCAGGATCGCGAATTCCTCACCGCCGAGGCGGCCGAAGACGTCGTGCTGGAGCAGGTGATCGCGGCATTCCGCCACCACACGAAGAAGGACCCAGTCGCCTTCCGAATGCCCGTAGGTGTCGTTGACGAGCTTGAAGTGGTCGAGGTCGAACAGGATGAGGCACGAGGGTGTCCCGTTCCTTCCCGCCGCCTGCAAGGCTTGCGTGGCTTCATCGACGAAGTGCTGGCGGTTGCAGATGCCGGTGAGGCTGTCGCGCCGGGCCATGCGCATGAATCGAAGCTGCGCGCGCTTGGTACGAACCAGCCATAGCGCAATGGCGGCAAGAACGGTGAGCAGCAGTGCGATATACAGGCGACTGGTCTCCATGGCGCGCCGATCGACTTCGCGCTGCAGGTGCAGGATCTGGTTCTGCCGGTCCAGTGCATCGGCTTCCATGCGGCTGGACGCCACCTGTTGCTTCACCACCTGGTAGGCGATGGCGCGTGCGGTCACGTCATTCAGATAGCCCTTGTCGACCTGCATGTAGCGTTCGAGCCACTGCGTGGCCATCTGGAAGTCGCCGTGGCGTCGCGCCACGAGGTACAGCGTATGCAGGGCACTTGCGAGAGGCTCGGAGTACTCGCCCGGCACCGCGCTGTCGACAGCCGCATGCGCGTACTTCTCTGCGGCTTCCACCTCGCCCAGTTCCCAGTGTCCGCGCGCGAGTAGCGACTCGACCTGCGACGTCAGACTTGGATATTGATCGTGCAATACCGACGCGTAGTGCTTCTCCAGCAGCGACACCGCGTCCTGTGGTCGGCCGTCGGCGATCGCGCTCTCTGCCACGTCGGTGCGCAAGGCATTGGCGATGAGCTTCTCGCCAGCCGCCTCGCAGTCGGCGACGCCCTGCACGTAGCGCGGATCGCTGCCGACGATACGCTTGCCACGATACAGCGCATGCAACTTGATATACGTGCCCTTGCACGCACTCGCGTTGGCGGGCGTGTTCTGGATCATCCGTTCGGCATAGTCGGCGGCCAGGTCGTACTGGCCGGCCGTGGTCAACATCTGCGCCGCCTCGCCAAGCCCTTGCAGCAACGCCTGCGGGTCATTCACGTCCGGCAGTGTGTCCGTCAGTTCGCTGAGGCGCGAGAACGCATCCTGATAGCGATGGCCGATGCCCAGGATGTTGATCAGCGTGGCCGTGGCGCGGAAACGCAGGGTCTTGTCCGACGAACTGCCGACGACGGATTCCAGCAAGGGAATGGCCGCCTCGTAATCGCCGGCATAGGCCACCTGCCACGCTTCGAGATAGTGCAGATGCTCCCGTTGCTTTTCCGTCAGCGACGCCGCGTCCTGGCTCAACCGTGCCAGTGTCGTGACAAAAGCCGAATGGTCCGAGGTCTTGGTCGCATCCGCCTGGGCGAGGGTGGTCGTCGCATCCTCGCCCGGCTTCAACTGGGCCACAGCCATGCTGGCGTACGACGCCAGCAACAACGCCACCGCACACAGCGAGAGCCGGTGGCGAATGTGGCCCACGAACCTCATCTCACGCCTAGGCGCTGTGCGCGAGCGCGGACTTTTCCGCACCGTCGTTGTCCGGCGCTTCTTTCTTCTCCTTCTCCTGCTCCTGGTTCGGATCTTCCTTCTCACGGTCGAGCTGGATGCTGTAGTAAGTGCCCGGCGCCACGCGTTCGCGCAGCGTGTCTTCGTCAGCCGCGAGAATGGCGGCGGCGAGTTCACCGTCGACGTTCGCCTCGGCAAGTTCGCGTGCCAGTGCTTCGGTCCCCGCGTCGCGGAGGTCGGCCTCGGCGCCCATGCGCGCCAGGAAATCGATTACGTTCGACATGTCTTCCCCTATTGGATGACGCCGGAACACCTCCCCAGGTGACCATGCGCGCGCCGATCATAGCGCGCCCGCGGGCTCGGTCCGTTAAGGCGCTTCCGATGCTGCAAATTCGGCCAGACGCGCGCGTATGGCGAGGTCGGGTTCCAGCGGCGTGCAGGGGGGGATCGCCAGCGTATCCGGCATGCCGAGCGAGGCGTCCTGCACACTGCCGAGTGGCATGCGTTCGATCCGCGGCGTCTGGAAGGGCAGGGTGGCGGCGCGGTAGATCACCACCTCGTGGGTGGGCGGGTAATGGCGACTCAGGACCTCGACCAGCACGGCGAGACGACGGGGCTCGGTGTCGAAGCGTCCGCCGCTCAGGTCGCCGGCAATGCCGACCTGCCAGAGCACCAGCCATGCGGAGGTATCGACCGAGCGCCGATACAACATGAACTGGGTGGCTTCGAAGTGCTGGCAGCCCGTTCGGCCGGGGTCCAGGCCAAGGTCCGCGTAGAGGCAGTCCTCGGACGAGATGCCCGGCTCCATCCGCGCCACATAGCCCTCCGCGCGTGCTCGCGCTACCGCCTCGTGCGGTGCCTGCGCGAAGACGCCGGGATGACCATAGAACACGCCGCACACGCGTCGTCCTGCACGCACCTCGGTCAGCATCGCCTCGACCATGTCCCGGTATGTCGCCTGCCGTGGCTTCGCCTCGGCGTAGAACGGCTGAAGACTGCGAACGTCGGGGTGCAGACGGCGTACCCACTGCTCCACGACGCCATCGGATACTCCGGCGAAGACCACGTCTGCCGCCGTGATCTGGCTCCGCGCGATCGGCGTCAGGTGCGAGCCGAGCATCATGCCCAGGCCCACGCATGTCAGCGTGCCGGCGGTCGCTGCCGTCATGGTGTTCTCCCCCTTGGTTCTCAGCCGCGATGGTAGCGCTCGCCGGAGGCCGCCGCCCGGAAAACGCCATGCCTCGGTCACGGATGGCGCAGGGGATGAGCGCAGCATGGCCCGACCGTTCACAGGGGAGCAGGTTCGATCATGCAGCGTACGCCCGGTCTCGATACCTTGCGCGCCATCGCCATCGTCTGGGTGATGCTATTCCACAGCTATCTGCTCGGCGGCCTGGGTACCGGCTTTGCGACGCTCGAACACGCCGGGTGGATGGGCGTCGATCTCTTCTTCGTGCTCAGCGGTTACCTGATCGGCTCGCAGGTGCTGCGTTCGCTGCATGCCACCGGCACGCTGGACCTTGGCGACTTCTATCGGCGTCGCGCCGTACGCATTCTACCGGCGTTCTTTGTCGTACTCGCCATCTATGTGGCCTTGCCGGGATGGCGCGAGACGCCGGGCATGCAACCGCTGTGGCAGTTCCCGACCTTCACCTTCAACCTGCTGTTCGACAACCCGGAAAACTACGCCTTCTCGCACGTGTGGTCGCTGTGCGTGGAAGAGCATTTCTACCTCGTGTTCCCTCTGCTTGCCCTGGCGCTCGCACGCCGTGCGTCGGTCGGCGCGTTCGTGGCGATCTGTCTCGCCGTTGTGGTGGGTGGCATGCTCCTGCGTGCCTGGCTCTGGTCGAGCCAACTGGCCCCCGCGCTGGTGGGTGACGGCGACGGTGCCGGCCTGCCTTACCTGCGTTATCTCTACTACCCGACATGGTCGCGCCTCGATGGGCTCGTGGCCGGTGTGGCACTCGCAGCGACGGGTGTCTTCCGGCCCGCCATGATCGCGCGCCTTCGCGCGCACGCGACGGCGCTGCTTGCGTGCGGTCTGCTGGTGCTCGGCGCCATGCTCGTTCTGTTCGACGGCGCGCGCATGGACTTCTGGCCGTGCGTGGTCGGCTATCCCGCACTCGCCCTTGGCATGGCGTTGCTTGTGGCAGCGGCCAGTGGCGATACGTGGCTGGCGCGCCTGGAGGTGCCGGGTGCCGGGTGGCTTGCACGCGCCTCGTACAGCCTCTACCTGTGCCACAAGCTTGTCTTCACGCTCGTCCAGACGGCTTTGGACGGCCATCTGGCGGACTATCGCTTCCTGCGTTTCGCCATCTATGCCGTCGCGACACTCGCCGGAGGCGCCTTGCTGCACTACGCGATAGAGCGCCCGTTCCTGCGCTGGCGTGACCGTTTCGCGAAACGTTCCGCTACACTGTCGCCGCCCAAGGTGATCCGAGGCGGCAGCGCCGCGGATTGAAACGGGAATCCGGTGACGCGCGGTTCGACACATCGCGCCATTCCGGAGCTGCCCCCGCAACGGTAGGCGAGTAAACGGTCGGCATCGAAGCCACTGTGCCCTTGAGGCATGGGAAGGCGCCGCCCCGCAGGCATGGCCTGCGCTCGTGAGCCCGGAGACCGGCCTCGTGGTACACCGGACAGGCGGAGGGCCATGTCGTGGGTGGCCGTCGAGTTCTGCCGCCGGCAATCCCCACCTATCCCTGCACTTGTCCCCGCCATCATGCCGCGCGGGTTGGCGCGGTTCGCAGGGAGTCATCACGTGTCGTTTCGTTTCCGCCGCCTCGCGCTTGCCATCGCGGTAGCTTTCGTCGTGCCTGCCGTCGCCGTTGCCGACGAGGCCTCCACCGATCTCGACCAGGTCGTCGTCACCGCCAGCCGCACCGATCAGGGACTCACCCAGGTGCTTGCTGCGTCGACCGTCATCGACCGTGCGGAGATCGAGCAGCGCCAGCCGCGCTCGCTCGCCGATCTGTTGCGCGGCACGCCCGGCGTCTCCATCGCCAACAACGGCGGTCCCGGCAAGGCCACATCGGTGTTCATGCGCGGCACCGAAGCCGATCACGTGCTCGTGCTGGTGGATGGCGTGCGGGTGGGCTCGGTCACGTCCGGCACGGCTGCCTTCCAGGACATTCCCGTCGATCAGATCGAGCGGATCGAAATCGTGCGCGGCCCTTACTCCAGTCTCTACGGCTCCGATGCGCTCGGTGGCGTCATCCAGATCTTCACCCGTCACCCGCAAGGCAGCTTCGTACCGCAGGCATCGATTGGCGTGGGCAGCGACAACACGTTGCGTGGCGCGGTCGGCTTTGCCGGTCGCGGTGCCAACGGCTGGTATGCAGTCGAGGCCAATCACGACCAGACCGATGGCATCAATGCATGCCGCGGCAGGCCCAGCCCCGGCGGTGGCGGTTGCTTCACCTACGAGCCGGATCGCGACGGTTATCGCAACAATGCGCTGTCGCTCAAGGGCGGCTGGCGCTTCGACGAACAATGGGATGCGGACGCCAATGCCACGCGCAGTGAAGGCCGCAATCACTACGACGGCACCAACAGCAACTTCGCCGCGTCGGCCACGCAGGTGCTCGGCAGCCGCGTGCGCTACAAGCCCGCGCAGGACGTGCTGTTGACGGCAAGCCTCGGGCGCAGCGAAGACCTTTCCACCGACGAGAAGGACGGTGTCTACGCCGATACCTTCAACACGCACCGCGATCTCGCCTCGATCCAGGCCGATCTCGGCCGCATCGGCGGTGCCATGGGCCTTACGACGGTGGGCTTCGACTGGCAGCGCGACCGCGTCGTTGGCAGCACCGACTATCTCGTCGATGCGCGGCGCAACCATGCTCTGTTCGCGCAGTGGCAACAGGAGTTCGGCGCAAACTCGATCCAGGCGAGCCTCCGCCGCGACGAGAACAGCCAGTTCGGCGGCAAGACCACGGGCAGTTTGCAATACGGCTACGCGCTGACGAACACCTTGCAGGTGACCGGCAGCTACGGCACGGCATTCAAGGCCCCCACGTTCAACGATCTCTACTATCCCGACTACGGCAACCCCGATCTGCGTCCCGAAACCTCGCGCAACGTCGAATTGGGCCTGCGCGGCACGCCGGGCTGGGGGCATTGGTCGATCAACGCGTTCCAGAACCGCATCGATCACCTCATCGTGTTCGACGCGAGCCTTACGGGGCCGCTGTTCCCCTTCGGTGGTGCGAACAACGTCGATCGCTCGCGCATCCGTGGCGTGGAACTCGCTGGCGACACGACGCTGGGCGACTGGCGGCTCGCGGGCAATGCCACGTGGTTGCAGCCCGAGGACGATAGCGATGATGCGAATCACGGCAACCTTCTGCCGCGTCGCGCGCGCCGCACGGCACGGGTGGACGTCGATCGCTCGGTCGGTGCGCTGAGCGTCGGGGCGAGCGTGTTCACCTCCGGGTATCGCTACGACGACACGAGCAACCTGCACCGGCTCGGCGGCTACACGCTCACCGATCTTCGCCTGGCGTATGCGTTTGCGACGGCCTGGAAGGTCGAGCTGTCCGCAAACAACGTGTTCGATCGCCATTACGAGACCGCCCGCTACTTCAACCAGCCTGGCCGTAACTGGCTGCTCACGCTGCGCTACCAACCCCGTTCGTAATCCTCCATGCCACTGCGAGGTTCCACCATGAAACCGCTGTCCCGCCCGATGTTCGCGGCCGTTGCCGCTCTGTTCGCCGTGGTCATGATCGGCACGCGCTTCCATCACTTCGGCGATGCGTTGCACTTGCCCGACGCATCGATGGCACTGTTCTTTCTCGGTGGCATCTATCTGCGCAAGCACCTGGCCTTCGTCGCCTTCGTCGTGCTTTCCGTTTTGGTGGACTGGTATTCGGTGAGCTATGCAGGTGTCAGCGACTTCTGCATTACCGTGGCCTATGCATTCATGCCGCTGGCCTACGCGGTGCTCTGGTACGCAGGCCGCCTGCTGGCGCCTCGCTACGACGGTTCGCTGCGCTCGCACGCGCTGGTGTTCGCTGGGCTGCTGGTGAGTGCAACGCTGTCTTATGCAGTCTCCAACGGTGCCTTCTACTGGCTCGGTGGGCGCTATACGGCACCGCACATGGCGGAGTACGTCCAGCGCTTCGCTCAGTGGGCACCGCTGTTCGTGCGTGCGGCAGCCGGGTACGTGCTGGTGGCCCAGGTGATCCAGGCACTCGTGTTCCGCTTCGTGCCCGGTCAGCGTGGGCAGCGTACGGCGCAGGCATGAACGAGACGACGCCCTGGGCCGCCATGGACGACGAGGCGCGCCACCGCGACCGCATGCGCCGCAAGAAGGAGCTGATCGATCGCCGCATCGCACGTGCGACGATCGATCGCGGCGTCCTTGTGGTGAACACCGGCAATGGCAAAGGCAAGAGCTCGTCGGGCTTCGGCATGCTGGCGCGATCGCTCGGGCACGGGTTCCGCTGCGGCGTGGTGCAATTCATCAAGGGCAGTTTTTCGACGGGCGAGGAAGCCTTCTTCCGCGTGTTCGAAGATGGCCCCTTGAGCTATCACGTGATGGGCGAGGGCTATACGTGGGAGACCCAGGACAAGGCGCGCGACATCGCCGCCGCTATGGCGGCCTGGGAAGTCGCGGAGGGCATGTTGAGCGATGCGAGCATGGATTTCGTGCTGCTGGACGAGTTGAACATCGCCTTGGTGAAGGGCTATGTCCCGCTCGATCGCGTGCTGGCGGTACTCCTCGCGAGACCGTCGCAGCAGCACGTGGTCATCACGGGGCGCGGTGCGCCGGATGAACTGATCGCGCTGGCCGATACCGTGACGGAGATGCGCGTGATCAAGCACGCGTATCAAGCGGGTATCCGTGCGCAGAAGGGGATCGAGCTATGAGTCGCCACTGCCCCGCGCTGTTCGTGTCCGCGCCGGCCTCCGGGCAGGGCAAGACCAGCGTCACTGCTGCCCTGGCACGCGCGCATGCACGTCAGGGCAAGCGGGTGCGGGTGTTCAAGACGGGCCCCGACTTCCTCGATCCCACCATCCTGGCGCGCGCCAGTGGCGAGCCCGTGTATCAATTGGACCCCTGGATGGGCGGGGACGATGACGTGCGTGCGCGCCTGTACGAGGCCGCCGGTGATGCCGACCTGATTCTGGTCGAAGGCGTGATGGGTCTCTTCGACGGTTCGCCGTCGAGCGCGGATCTCGCCATCGCGTTCGGTCTGCCAGTTCTCGCGGTGATCGACGGTAGCGCCATGGCGCAGACCTTCGGGGCGCTGGCACACGGACTGGCGACGTATCGACCGTCACTTCGCCTGAGCGGCGTGCTCGCCAATCGCGTCGGCAGTCCGTATCACGCCGGCTTGCTGCGGGACAGCTTGCCTGCCGATATCGACTGGTACGGCGCGTTGCCGCGTGATGCCGCGTTGACCTTGCCGGAACGTCACCTCGGCCTCGTGGCTGCCGCGGAGCTGGACGACCTCGACGCCCGGCTGGATGCGTTGGCCGATGTCTGGGAGGCGCAGGATCGTGTCGCGCTTCCGCCACCCGTGACCTTCGATGACGTCGCGCTGCCGGCATCGCGCGTGCGTCTCGATGGGGTGCGCATCGCGGTCGCGCAGGATGCGGCGTTTGCCTTTCTGTATCCGGCGAACATCGATTTGCTCCGCGAGGCCGGTGCGGAGCTGCTCTTCTTCTCGCCGCTCGCGGGCGATCCGTTGCCGGCGTGCGACGCGGTCTGGTTGCCGGGCGGCTACCCGGAACTGCACATCGACACATTGGCGGCACGCGACGATCTTCGACGCGATCTTCGCGCACACGTGGACGCCGGCCGGCCACTGCTCGCCGAATGCGGCGGTCTGCTCTACGCGTTGGATCGGCTTGCGGATCGCGAGGGGCATACCGGCACGATGGCCGGACTGCTCGAAGGACACGCGACGATGCAGCCCCGGCTCGCCGCACTGGGCATGCAGGAGGCAGCGCTTCCGGAGGGAGTTCTGCGCGGACACTCGTTCCACTATGCGCAGGCGAGCATCGGCAGCGATGCGTTGGCAACCGCACACAACCCGCATGGTGGGCCCACGGCGGAGCGCATTTATCGACGCGGCCGCATGACCGCGAGTTTCGTGCATTTCTGTTTCCCGTCGCAGCCGGACGCGGCGGTGCGCCTGTTCCTGCCATGACGTTCGCGCTCACGCTGTTCGCGGCCTGCCTGCTGGATGCGTCGCTCGGCGAGCCGCGGCGCTATCACCCGTTGGTTGGGTTCGGTCGGTGGGCGAGTGCCGTGGAACGGTGGCTGCATGCGGACAACCGCTGGGCCGGCATCGTCGCCTGGGCGGTGGCGGTACTTCCGGCGGTCGTGCTGTTGTGGAGCGTTCGCCGAGTTGTTCCGTTCCCGGTGACGTGTGCCATCGACGTCCTCGTGCTCTACTTCGCGCTCGGCCGCCGCAGCCTCGGCGAGCATGCGCGACCCGTTGCCGATGCCCTGGACGAGGGCGATCTCACGACGGCGCGCCTCGCCGTCGGGCGGATGGTCAGTCGCGATACCGAGGTGCTCGACGCGTCACAAGTCGCCGCGGCAGCCACGGAATCGGTGCTCGAAAACGGGCATGACGCCGTGTTCGGTGCCTTGTTCTGGTTCGTGCTGCTCGGTGCGCCCGGCGCCTTGTTGTTTCGTCTCGCGAATACGCTCGATGCCATGTGGGGCTACCGCACGCCGCGCTACGGGCGTTTTGGCAGCGCGGCGGCACGCATCGACGACGTGCTCGGGTTTGTCCCCGCGCGGCTGACCGCATTCACTTATGCCTCCCTTGGCCATTTCGTCACGGCATGGCGTTGCTGGCGCACGCAGGCCCCCATCTGGGACAGCCCGAATGCGGGCCCCGTGATGGCGGCGGGGGCGGGCGCCTTGCGCACGCAGCTTGGCGGCGCGGCGCCCTATCACGGCCAGTGGGAAGAGCGCCCGATCCTTGGCGAGGGCGATGCACCGGATGCGCAGACGATTCGCCGCGCATTGCGCCTCGTGGATCGCGGCACGATCGCCTGGCTCGTGGTCGCGTCGCTGGGCGGGATGGCTGCGCATGCTTGAGCACGGTGGTCGACTCGAACGCGCCGCGCGCGACTACGGCATCGCTCGCGACGCGTGGCTCGACCTCTCCACGGGCGTGAGTCCCTACGGTTGGCCCGTACCGCCGATCCCTCCGCGTGTCTGGCAGCGTCTTCCCGAAGATGACGATGGGCTGCTTGATGCTGCACGCGCGTACTACGGTGTTCACGACCTGCTGCCCGTGGCGGGATCGCAAGCGGCCATCGCCGCGTTGCCGCGGCTGCGTGCGCGATCGCGCGTCGCCGTGATCGAACCCACCTACGCCGAGCATGCCCATGCCTGGCGGCAGGCCGGGCACGAGGTGACATCGCTGACGCTGGCCGATCTGCTCGCTCGCGTCGCTGACTTCGATGTCGTGATCGTCGTTCGTCCGAACAATCCGACCGGTGAGTGCGCATCGCGCGAGCAGTTGGTCGATGCGATGAGACGTCGCTCGGCAGATACCGGAGCGTCGATGTGTGACATGCCCTGGCTCATCGTGGATGAGGCATTCGTCGATACGCGTCCGCAGGAGAGTCTTCTTGCGGATCGGTGCGAAGGGCTCGTCGTGCTTCGCTCGGTCGGCAAGTTTTTCGGCCTCGCCGGTGCACGTGCGGGCTTCGTTGCGGCATGGCCCGCCTTGCTCGATGCGCTGGCGGAGGCATTGGGGCCCTGGACGTTGAGCGGACCGACGCGGTACGCGCTGACCCATGCGCTTGCCGATACGGCATGGCAGGCCACGGCGCGTGACTGGCTGCAGCGTACGTCGTCGCGCCTCGCCACGTTGTTGAGCGGTCACGGCTTGCCGCCCTCCGGTGGCTGCGAGTTCTTCCAGTACGTTCGGCACGACCGCGCGGGGGCGTTGCACGACGCGCTGGCGCGACGCGCTGTGCTGGTCCGTCACTTCGCGACTCCGCAGGCACTCCGATTCGGCCTTCCCGCTGACGACGCGGCGTTCGCGCAACTCGATCGAGCGCTGGCCGAGGTGCTGGCATGAGCGCGAAGGTGCTCATGGTGCAGGGCTGCACGTCGGACGCCGGCAAAAGCACCGTCGTGGCCGCCCTGTGCCGCTGGTTGCATCGTCGTGGTGTCGCCGTCGCGCCGTTCAAACCGCAGAACATGGCGTTGAATTCGGCGGTCACGGTGGACGGAGGCGAAATCGGCCGTGCCCAAGCCGTGCAGGCGCAGGCAGCCGGCGTCGCCCCGCATACGGATTTCAATCCAGTGCTGCTCAAGCCGAACAGCGATACGGGCGCCCAGGTGATCGTGCACGGACATCCGGTGGGCAACATGGATGCCGTCGGTTACCACGCCTATAAGCAGGTGGCGATGGACGCCGTGCTCGCGTCGCACGCGCGGCTCGTCGATACCTACGAGGCCGTGGTGGTGGAGGGCGCGGGCAGTCCCGCGGAGATTAACCTGCGCGATCGCGATATCGCGAACATGGGCTACGCCGAAGCCGTCGATTGCCCGGTGCTGCTCGTCGCCGACATCGATCGCGGCGGCGTCTTCGCGCACCTGGTTGGTACGCTTGCGCTGCTGTCGGAAAGCGAACGCGCGCGCGTGGTCGGCTTCGCCATCAACCGTTTCCGCGGCGACCCGGCGTTGCTCCAGTCCGGGCTCGAGTGGCTTGAACAACATACCGGCAAACCTGTGCTCGGCGTGCTGCCCTATCTGCACGGGCTGGTGCTGGAAGCGGAAGACGCGCTCCCTCGCGAGAGCGAGCCGCGAAGTGGCGCACGCCTGCGCGTCGTCGTACCGGTGTTGCCACGGATCAGCAACCATACCGATCTCGACGCGTTGCGCCTGCATCCGGACGTTGCCGTGACGTTCATCGGCCCGGGCCACGCCTTTCCGCCCTGCGATCTCGTCGTGCTGCCGGGCTCCAAATCCACGCGCGCCGACCTGGCCTGGTTGCGTGCGCAGGGCTGGGACGAGGCGATCCTGCGCCATGTTCGCTACGGTGGCCGCGTGCTCGGCATCTGCGGTGGCATGCAGATCCTTGGGCGTACCGTGCACGATCCCGAGGGCATTGAAGGTCCGCCGGGGTCGAGCGACGGTCTTGGCCTGCTCGACCTCGAAACCACGCTGGCGCCAACCAAACAACTTCGCCTCGTGACCGGAAGGCTCGTATCCGGCGACGCCGCAGTAAGCGGTTACGAGATCCACTGCGGGGTAAGCGTCGGGCCGGCCATGGCGCGGCCTGCCTTGTGGCGAGACGACGGTCTGCCGGAAGGTGCTCGCTCGGATGATGGACGCGTCGTCGGTACCTACCTCCACGGCGTGTTCGATCATCCCGAAGCGCTGGCCTACTGGCTCGGCGAAGCGGGACTGACGGCGAGCGCGCCTCTCGACGTGATGGCACTGCGCGAAGCCAGCCTGGATCGCCTCGCCGATACCATCGATGCACATATGGATGTCTCCATGCTCGTGCGCTTGTTCGGCCTTGGCTCATGCTGACGCTCATTCTCGGCGGCGCGCGTTCCGGCAAGAGTGCGCTGGCGGAACGCCTCGCGATCGACAGTGGACAGGAGGTCGTCTACATCGCCACAGCGCAGGCGCTCGACGACGAAATGTCCGAGCGGATCGCGCATCACCGCGCTCGCCGTCCTGCCGAATGGATATCGATCGAACAGCCGCTCGCACTCGGTGCGACCCTGCGCGAGCACGCGCGTGACCATCGGCTGTTGCTCGTCGATTGCCTCACGCTGTGGCTGTCGAACCTGCTTGGCACAGGCGACACGCAGCGCTTCGTCACGGAGCGCGACGCGCTGCTCGATGCGCTGGTTGCCGTACCCGGCGACGTCGTTTTCGTAAGTAACGAGGTCGGACTCGGCATTACGCCGCTGGGCGAACTCACCCGCCGCTTCGTCGACGAAGCCGGCCGTCTCCACCAGGCGCTTGCGCAACGTTGTGACCGCGTGGTCTTCGTCGCCGCGGGCCTGCCCCTCACTTTGAAAGGACCGTCGCCATGACCGACTGGCTCACCGTGCCCTGTCGCATTCCGGATCGTGCCGCCGTCGCCGCCGCCACGGCGCGGCAGGGCACGCTGACGAAACCTCCAGGCTCGCTCGGCGCGCTCGAAGCTCTGGCCGTGCGGCTCGCGGGATTGCAGAGAAACGAGCGCCCCCGCGCCGACCGCGTTTGGATCGCCGTCTTCGCGGGCGATCACGGCGTGGCTGCAGAAGGCGTC
Organism: Luteibacter flocculans; assembly: GCF_023612255.1. NCBI lineage: Bacteria > Pseudomonadati > Pseudomonadota > Gammaproteobacteria > Lysobacterales > Rhodanobacteraceae > Luteibacter > Luteibacter flocculans. The sequence continues at coordinate 375,314 of NZ_CP063231.1, forward strand.
TCCGCGTTTCCGCAGGCCGTCACGGGCGAGATGCTGCGCAACTTCGCGGGTGGCGGCGCGGCCATCGCCGTCCTCGCACGCGAACTCGGCGCCACCTTGGAAGTGGTGAATCTCGGTACGGTGAACGATCCCGGCGAGATCGATGGGGTTACCCGGCAGGTGATCGCGCCATCCACGGCGAATCTGCGTATCGAACCCGCCATGACCGACGCGCAACTCGATGCGGCGCTCGATGCAGGGCTTGCCAGCGTCCGCCATGCGGTCGCTGCCGGTGCCGAGATCTACATCGGCGGCGATATGGGCATCGGCAATACCACGGTGGCGAGTGCGCTTGCGTGCGCGCTGCTGGACGAACGACCGGAACGACTCGCTGGCGCGGGTACCGGACTCGATGCCGATGGCATCGCGCGCAAGGTTGCGGTCATAACGCAGGCGCTTCAGGGGCATGCGCTGGCGACCTCGCCACGCGAACGGTTGCGCCGCCTGGGTGGCTTCGAGATCGCAGCGCTGTCCGGCGCCTATGTGGCGGCCGCGCAACATGGCGTGCCCGTGCTGGTGGACGGATTCATCAGCAGCGTGGCGGCGCTTGCTGCGACGGCGCTGCATCCCGGCGTACGTCCATGGCTTATCTTCGGCCACCGTTCGCATGAGCAAGGCCACGCGCGGGTGCTCGCTGCGCTGGATGCCGAACCATTGCTCGATCTTGGCCTGCGTCTGGGCGAAGCCAGTGGCGCGGCACTGGCCGTGCCATTGCTGCGCCTGGCCTGCGCATTGCACGGTTCGATGGCGACATTTGCCGAAGCCGGAGTGTCGGAAGGATGAGCATCGATCTGCTTCGACACGGCGACACGGGTCAGCGCAGTTATCGCGGACAACTCGACGATCCGCTGTCCGAGCTTGGCTGGCAGCAACTGAGGGCGGCGGTGCGCGAACGGACCTGGGATCGCATCGTCTCCTCATCGCTGTCGCGTTGCGCCGCGTTTGCCGGGGAGCTTGCTGCGGAGCGCGGCGTGCCGCTGCGTATCGATGCGCGACTGGCCGAGTATCACTTTGGTGCATGGCAGGGCGTGCCCATCGAGACGCTCGCCGAACGCGATGGCGATGCGCTGGGGCGCTTCTGGGCGGATCCCGTTGCGTGTCCGCCACCGGAGGCGGAGACCTTCGATACGTTTCGTGCGCGCCTCGTTGCCGCACTCGATGAGGTGGCGGCCGAAGCGACCGATGCGCGCGTGCTGGTAGTGACGCATGGGGGCGCGATTCGTCTCCTCCGCTGCATCGCCGAGGGAAGAGGCTTCGGCGACATGGCGGGCATCGACGTTCCGCACGCGTCGTTGCATCCGCTCACCTGGGGGTGCTGATGCGCGGGCTGGCCGTCGCGTTTGCCTTTCTCACCCGATTGCCCGTGCCCGTGCAACGCGTCGATCCTGCGGCACAGGCGGCTTCGTTGAAGTGGTATCCGCTGGTCGGCGGCATCGTCGGTTTGCTGCTGGCCGGGCTCGTGGCGGTCATGCACGCGTGGCCGATGCTGCCGTTGGCCGCGGTGGTCGTGATCGCGTGGGTGGCTTTGACCGGGGCGCTGCATCTGGACGGCCTGGCGGACAGCGCCGACGCATGGATTGGCGGCATGGGCGACCGGGAGCGCACGCTGGCCATCATGAAAGACCCTTGCAGCGGCCCGGCGGGTGTCGTCGCGCTGGTGTCGGTGTTGCTGCTGAAGTTCTCGGCGCTGGCCACGCTGGGCGATACGTGGTTGCTCGTGTTGCCGCCTTTGCTGGCGCGCGGAGCGGTCGTGGCGTGGTTTCTCACCACTCCTTACGTGCGCAGCGGCGGGCTCGGCGAACCGCTGCGCGGCGCGCCCGCGAACGGGTGCTGGATCGCGCTCGCACTGAGCGCGGCGGTGTCGCTGGCGTTCGGTACGGCGGGCGTCTGGGCCCTCATCGCCGCCGTGACGACGGGCGCCCTATGGCGGCGTGCGGTCGTGCATCGGCTAGGCGGGTTCACCGGCGATACGGCCGGCGCGCTCGTCGAAATGATCGAGGGTGTGACGGTCGTCGTGCTGGTCGTCGCACGCTAGGTGATCGCGGCCGTGTCGACACTGTCATGGGTACTTCCAGGTTGTAGTCGACCAGCCTTCACTCGAACCTCGCTAGGGAATGCTGGGTGATTCAGGCCCGCGCCTGGAGGAAACTAAAAAGGCAGTTACCGTAACTGTTAAGCCAATCAAAACAGAATTTGCTATTAGTAATGCGAGGAGCGTTTCTCCACTCGACCGCGAGCCATCGTGCTCAAAAAGGCGAAGAAAATCGAAAACCGGAAAGCCCACGATGAAGTCCGCCCAGTTAATCCAGTCATCGCACGTATTCGAAGCCCCACAACCAATAGCTCCGGAAAGCCAATATAGAGAGAGGCCGAAATGTATGGTCGTGGACACGAGGAAAATCGACAATCTACGTTTTCTAACCATCACCTCAGCAATAAGCCTTTCAACGTGTCCTGATTCCAATCAGACGGCCTCCGTATATCGCTTGCCATAAATTATGGCTCCATTTGGTCTATAAATCTTTGAGCGGTACAGGATAGATGTTGACGTCTACTGCATCGCAAGTTTTGAGGTATGGCTTTTGCCGAATGGTGGTCGCGTGCGGTGTCGTCAGGGCAGTCCAAGCGGGTCTGGACATGGAACATTGACCGGTGCCGCGCCGATACGGTCGAGGGCAACACGCATCGCATCGGCCGATGCACCCGGCTGCTTCGTGCACGGTCGCTCACGAAGCGCCTGAAGCAGTGCTGGGGCCGCCGATATCGCCCGGGGTCCAACAAAACCAATCGCTCCCGCTGCCTCCCCGCGAATGACATCATCGTCGTCCCGCAAGAGCGCGATGAGGATGGCTATATCGGATTCGCTGACTTGCGTTGGGTTGCGCCTAACCCATTGGGTCAGGCGCACGGCTTCCTTTGCCCTGATATCCCGTGTCTTGCCGTGTTGGATGATGGCCGCTGCATCCTCAACCTGGGAGCTGCTGGCGCCCATTGCATCCGTAGGTGGCGGCGTCATCTGGCGCTCTGCCCTGCATGCTATGGAAAATAGCCCCCCTGTAATCAGGGCGCCGAGAAACAAGGTAGTACGGAGCATCACGCGTGACCTCTATTCATATCAGGGCTTGACGTTTGAAGGTGGTACAAATTCCCTTTGTACGGTATTTGAGCCGCGGCATCCTGTGATGTCCGCGCCGCCTGGCTTACTGAGGAGATCGTAAGCGTACTTTCCGCCACCGTACGTGTACGAGTCAGGCAATGTGAGTCCGTCGTAGTAGGTCGCTTCAGCACGAAGTGACTTCCACCCAGCAAAAGTATCGTCGACCTGACGTGTCTGCGAGATCATTGTGTTGACGTCGCCTGTCCCAACTTCCCACGCTTCCGAGTAAACCACGGTTTGCCCGTCCGGCGTGACGCCTGTAACGGTCTGGACAACATAGCCAGGGTTCTGGGACGGCTCAGAGAGTTGCCACTGGATTTGCCAGATCGCTGACCTGCTTCCGCCCTTGATCGTGCGATATCCGAGACGTTGATCAAGTCCCAGCACATCAGCCCAGGTCAAGGGCCTTCCACTGACGTATGCATAAGTGCTTATTCCGCCAGCTAGACCAATAGGGTCACTCTGGATATACCGCCCCGTTGCTGCATCAAAGGTGCGGTTGACGTTGTACTTCAACCCAGCCTCATTGTCCTGATACTGACCCGGAAACCTCAGGTTCAGCACATACCCCGTCGCCGACACCGGCTCGGCCTCACCGAACGGATTGGCTGCATAGTGCCACGTCCAAAGCACATCGCGGGCCGCTGACGTGACAACGCGGGGCGATCCCAAGCCATCGGCCGTGATGAAGCCAAGGGATGCACCATCCGCGACCGCCATCGGCACGCCGCCCACCGCAATGTAGTCGCGGGCATGGGTACCGCCAAGTTCTGAAAGCAGTTGGCTGCCCTCATCGTAGACGAAGCGCGTCGACGCAGAGCCGACGGTCTTCAGCACCCGCTCGCCGTTCGCGTTGTAGACGTAGCTGCCGACTGTGGCGCCGTTCTGCTGGACCACCGTCATCCGGTTGCGGCCGTTGTAGCCATAGCCCCACACTTGCCCTGCCGCCGCATTGCCGGTGGTGTTGCCATTGGCGTCGTAGGTCCGCGAGGCCGTGTCGATCGACGTCAGCCAGTGGGTGCCGGACTGGTAGCCGTACGTGCCAGTTGCGAGACCCGGGGCAGATTTACTGAGACGATCGCCGGTTGGGTTATAGGTGTATACCTCCAGTGGTGTGCCGCTCGCATCCAGGACGGCAGTCAGACGACCAAACGTGTCGTAAAGGTACTTTGCCGTGCTGCCGCCCGACTCGCTGACACCCGTGATATTGCCCATTTCGTCGAGTGAAAAGTGCAGTTCCAGCGCAGGAGCGACAATGTCAGTGACTCGGTAGGGTTTTTCAGCTAGCGCAATAGCTTATCGTTGAAGTGACGATGGGGCGTTTGCGTCTGGGCTATATGTCGCGCAGTTACGAATTTGCGAGACCGGTCACAGTCGTATGTGTCTCGGGCCGCTCTGTCTACATTCGATAAGCGCGGGGGATTCGCAAGGCTTGGCCGAAAAAGTGTAGGTCATGAAACGACAAAGGTCGCAACTTTCCTGACGCATTGACCGGCAGGTGCCGAGCTGCGTCCAGCATCGAAGGCTCGAAGATATCAAGGTCTGCGGCCCATGCCCTCGCAGCCTCCCTCTTTCCGTGCCTACTTTTTGACGTCCCGTAGGTGGACGGGTTCGTGGGCTTCAAGGACACACGAATCTGACGGGCATGGTTGCTCACCGCGCCCGGTGCCCTCCCCATCTCGCGGCAGGGTTGCCCCTGCCGCGGATTGCCGCTACAGCGGCTGTTACAAGGATGCGGCAGGCTTAGCCGCCGATCTCACGCATCCAGGCGTCCATGCCGCCTTCGACATTGAACACCTGCGTGAAGCCGTGCGCGGCGAAGCGCTCGGCGGCGGCGCGGCTGGAAACGCCGACGTTGCAGATGAAGGCGATCGGCGTGTCCTTCGGGAGCTGGCCCAGTGCCTCGTAGCCTTCGTTTTCGAGAATGCGCGCGCCCGCGATCGGTTCGACCATCGCGCGGTTGTGCGCCGGGCGCGTATCGACCAGCACCACGTCGCCCGCGTCGAGCTTCGCCTTCAGCTCCTGCACGCCGATCGATGTGATCTCGGCGGCGCCCGGGAACTTGAGGCTCAGGCCTTCGCCCTGCACGGTGGAAACCCAGTCGATCACGATGCCGTTGGCGCGTGCAGCGCTGCCCGGATCGAAGTGGACTTCGATGCCGCTGGCGACCGTCACGATGTCGTGGTCGCCTGCCGGCGCCAACTGGAATCCGGCGCTATGGTCCGGGCCGATCTCCAGGTGCAGCGCCATGCCTTGTGCGTTGGCCATGCCGCCGCGAATGGCTTCCGCTGCCTTCTCGGTGATGGTGATTTCCGGCGGCGTGCGGTCCGGTGCGGCCTGGCCGAACAGCGTGTGCAGTTCGCCGCTCGTGTACATCTGACGAATGATGTCCGATCCGCCGACCAGTTCGCCCTTCACATAGAGCTGCGGAATCGTGGGCCACTGGCCGAATTCCTTGATGCCCTCGCGGATCTCCGGGTCTTCGAGCACGTTCACCGTGTGGTAGCTCGGGATCACGTCGTTGAGGGTATTGATTGCCGCGGCGGAGAAACCGCACATCGGCTGCTGGCGCGTGCCCTTCATGAACAGCACGACGTCGTGCTGGCCGAGCAGGGTTTCGATGCGCTCGCGGGTGGGAGTATCAAGGGCCATGGGGGTCACCGCGGAGGAAAGGGGGCCATTTTACCGGCATCCACCGCACATGGGCCCGTTCCGCCCCGTTTCAACCGGCCAGGCGCCTGGGCGCCCGGCCTCAGCGCACCAGCGACGCCAGATCGTCCAGGGCGGGAGCCGCCCCGCGCAGGGCCGAGAGGTTGGCCCGGCAGTCGGCCAGCGGAGCGAAACCCAGCACGGCTTCCGGCGAAGGCAGCACGGTTTCCCGGCTGACCCGGCCCAGCGGCGTGACCTGTTCGGTCCAGTGGATGAGTTCCATGGCGCCGGTGAAGTCCTCCACGAGCGCGGTGCAGTGCTCGACCCAGTCGCCGTCGTTCAGGTAGAGCACGCCGTCCATCGGGCGGACGTGACCGAAGTGGATGTGTCCGCAGATGTGCCCGTCGAAGCCGCGCTCGCGCGCGTCGTTCGCCACGCGTTGTTCGTAGCCGCGGATGTATTCCAGCGCCGCGCCGACATGCGACTTCAGGATGATCGACAGCGGCAGATAGGGCAGTTCGAGGCGCGAGCGCACCGCATGCACGCGACGGTTTGCCCAGCAGATGAAGCGGTGCAGCGTGTCGCCGAGCCACGAGATCCAGCGCCGGCCGACGTGCTCGGGATCGAATTCGTCGCCGTGGCTCACACGATAGCGCCGACCGTCCGCGCCCTCGTGGATGGCGTCCAGTTCCACTCGGATGCCCGCGAGGCTGGAGCCGGCCAGGCCGCGTAACTGGTAGTCGTGGTTGCCGGGCAGGTAGATCACCTCCACCCCACGCGCGGCGATGGCGACCAGTTCGGCGATCACTGCGGTGTGATCCGCATGCCACCAGTGGCGCTTACCGAGCGCTTCCAGATCGACGATGTCGCCGACGAGGTAGAGGCGCTCGCAGTCGAGGCTGCGAAGGAAATCGAGCAGATAGGCCGCCTTGCAGTCAGGCGTACCGAGGTGCACGTCGGAGATGAAGGCGCTGCGGCAGGTGAGCTTCGCCATGGAAGGTTCCCGGGAGTGGTCCCGGGTCCCCAGTCTCGGGCCATGAGGTAACCGCCGCGTGGCGAAGGTGTTGCAGCGAGGTTGCGGTGATCGCTACGCCGCGTTCGGTGTACCGCGTTCGCGCAGTGCCGCCTCGGCCGCGGGAGCGATCAGCGTGACCCACCTGGCGTACTGCGCAGCGGACGGATGCAGCCCGTCATCCACGAGCATGCCGGGGTTTGCCGCGGCGTCGCGCGAGGTCGGCGTGACGTCCACCCAGCGCGCATGCGCCCGCAGCGTTTCGTCGCGGGCGATGGCGTTGAAGGTGTCGATCTCGTTCGCGATGGCGGTGCGGTCGCGCCCTTCGGCGAACGACGTGACGCCCCAGTCGGGAATGGAAACGACCACGACACGGCGCACATCGCCGGCCAGATCGACGGCACGTCGGAGCAAACCAAGGAACCGCTCCCGGTAGCCCGCCGCGGGGCGTCCGCGATACTGGTCGTTCACGCCGATCAGCAGCGTGACCAGGGCCCAGCCGGGTTTCAGTGCGGCATCATCCATGGCGGCCGACAACTCGTCGGTGGTCCAGCCGGTGGTTGCGACGATGCGTGGCGCGTCGACCGCGATGCCGTGTTCGCGCAGGCGAGCGACCAGTTGCACAGGCCAACGGCCGGCTTCCGTTACGCCTTCACCGATCGTGTAGGAATCGCCGAGGGCGAGAAAACGAACTGGCGCCACCTCAGGCCACCGCGCTCGCCGCAGGTTGCGCCTCGTCCGCCATGCGCGCCAGCACGCGCCCCATTCGCACGAAGACTTCGGCCAGTTGTGCCGGCTCCGGAAGAAGCGTGAGGCGCAGGTGCCGGCTTGCGGCGAGATTGAAGCTGGTGCCGGGCACTACGAGCACCCCTTCGTCTTCCAGCAGGCGCAGCGCGAAGGCCGTGTCGTCGAATGGGGGCAGGGCGTCGGCGCGAATCCGCGGGAACGCGTAGATCGCGCCACCCGGTGCGACGACGTCGAGGAACGGACTGGCTGCCACGCTTTCCAGCACGACCCGGCGGGCCTCGTGCAGGCGGCCACCCGGCGAGGTCAAGGCACCGATGGTGGGGGCGTCGAGCAGTGCCGGGCGGACGGCCCACTGTGCCGTGACGTTAGCGCAGAGGCGCAGTGCCGCGAGCAGTTGCAAGGCATCGCGATAGGCGGCGGTGCGCTTCGGATCGCCCGACAGGCTCATCCAGCCGACCCGATAGCCGCAGGCGCGATGCACCTTGGACAGGCCGCCGAAGCTGACACAGGGGTGGTCGCCCGCGACCGCCGCGAGGGGCTGAAATGGCGTGCCGTCGTACAGAATCTCGTCGTAGATCTCGTCGCAGAGCAGCAGCAGGCCGTGTCGCCGCGCCACCTCCACGATGCGCTCCAGCAGCGCCTTCGGATAGACGGCACCCGTGGGATTGTTCGGATTGATCAGCACGAGCGCACGCGTGCGCGGCCCGATCAGCGCGTCGATCTCGTCTGGATCGGGCAGGTGGCCGTTCTCGGCGAGGCAGCGGTAATAGCGCGGGTTGCCATCGTTGAGGATGGTGGCCGCGCTCCACAGCGGGTAGTCGGGGCTCGGCAGCAACACTTCATCGCCCGGCTGGAGCAGGGCACGCAGCGAAATGTCGATGAGTTCGCTGACGCCATTGCCGATGAACACGCGTTCCATTTCGACACCGATCGCACCGCGCGCACGCTGCTGGTCGACGATGGCCTCGCGTGCCTCTTCGAGACCCTGCTCGTGCCCGTAGGCCTCGCTGTCCACGAGGTGCGCGCCGATGGCCTCGCGCAGGTGTGGCGGCACGGAAAAGCCGTAGCGACCGGGGTTGCCGATGTTGAGCTTGATGATCGGCAGTCCTGCCGCTTCCATCTCGCGCGCGCGCCGGGTCAGGGCGCCACGGATCTCGTAACGCACTTCCGCCAGGTGCGCGCTGGGCTTGATCGAGGACACGTAGACGTCTTCCGAAGGTGCGGCCGGGCCCTTTCCCGGCCGCCGTCACCGGATCGTAACAGCGTCCTTGCGCGCCCGCGAGGCGGAAAACGGGCGCCGAGAGGGCATAATCGCGCCCATGGAACACTTCTCGGACCTGGCGCGCCTGCGCCATATCGGCTGGCGCGATCCCGCCCTGCCTGACGATCCACGCCGCCTCGCGCGCGTGGTCGCGCAGCATCGGGCCGGTTACGAACTGCACGACGGCTCGTCCGCCTTCAATGCGCAGCCCGCGGGGCCCTTCCTGAAACGCGGTCTCGATCCGTCGCTGCGCCCGGCCGTGGGGGACTTCGTTTTCCTCGACCACGCGAGCCATCCAGTGATCGAAGCGGTGCTGCCGCGACGCTCGGTGCTCACGCGTGCCGCGGCCGGCGAACGCTACGAACGGCAGATCATCGCCACCAACATCGACTACGTGCTGGTGCTGACCGGCCTCGACGGCGACTTCAACCCCGCCCGCATCGAACGCTACCTCACGCTCGTCGAAGGGTCGGGTGCACGGCCTGTCGTGCTGTTGAGCAAGGCCGACACGGCGGTGGACGTCGAAGGTGCGGTGGCCGCGCTTACCGAACGCTTGCCCGCCGAAGCGGCTGTGCATGCCATCAATGCCAAGGACCCGGCGACGGTGGGCCTCCTGGCGGCCTATCTTGGACCGGGCATGAGTGCGGTGCTCGTCGGTTCCTCCGGTGCCGGCAAGTCCACGCTCACGAACACGCTGCTGGGTGAGGAGCGCATGGCCACCGGCGCCGTGCGCTCGCACGACAGCCGCGGTCGGCATACCACGACGCATCGCGCGCTGCTTCGTCTGCCGACCGGCGGTTGCCTCATCGACACGCCCGGCATGCGCGAGCTGAAACTCACGGGCGAGGAAAACCTCGATCTCTTCGCGGACATCGAGGCTCTTGCCGCGCAGTGCCGCTTCGCCGATTGCAGCCACGGCAACGAACCGGGTTGCGCGATCCAGGCGGCGCTTGCCTCGGGCGAACTGTCGCCCCAGCGCTGGCGCAACTACCTCAAGCTGCACGACGAGCGCGAAGAGCAGGCGGCCACGCTCGAAGCGCGCCTGAAGCGCAAGGCCGGGCCGCGGCATACCGGTCGGCCACGCCGCGGGGATTGGTCGCGCGACCCCGATTGAACGTTTTCATCGTGGAGCGGTCGCTGGGCATTCCTACGCCCAAAGCGTCGTGCGCCGACATACACGGTGAGCGATGGTGACTAGTTTTCCTGCCTCATTCGTAGAGCAGGGAAATCGTCATGGACATGAAGTCGTATGGGCGCCGCGCGTTGGCCGTCGCGCTTGCGGGGGCACTTGCCGCACCAGCGGTCGCCGCGCCGAGAGCACAGGAGCTGCTCGTCGAAAACGGCATGGCGCTACTGCTCGACAGCGGTGACGTGGTGCGTACCTCCGGACCACGCACGACGGCGGTGACCGTGGGAGAGCGCGCAACGCTGGACGCGGAAGGTGTCAGGATCGCCAACGATGGCGCTGGCGTGCGTGGACATCGAAATTACGGCGTGCTTGCGTCGCACGGGGCTGATGTATCGCTGCTGGACAGCGATGTCGATCTGCCCGGCACGTGGGGTGTAGGGCTTCAGGCGCAGCGCAACGCGATGTTGAACCTGCGCCGCACCCGCGTGAACCTCTCGGCCGACAACGGTCTGGGCGTCGCCACGACGTCGGGAAGCTTCGCGCTGCTCGACGAGGTACGGATTCACTCGGCAAGTGGCGGAACGGGCTTGTTGGTCAGCGACGACGCGTCGCGTCTCATCGCGCAGCGGAGCCGTGTGACGATGCAGGGCGCCGAGGCCATGGCCCTGTCGATCTCCGGTGGCGAGGCGCAGGTTCGCGAGACGGTGCTGGATGCGCGTGATGGTCGTGCCATCGATACGCGTGCGGGCACGGGCGGTACAGCGCGTGTCGTGCTCGATCGCTCGACGGTGCGTGGTCGCGTCCAAAGCGGCGATACCGGTCTCTCGTTGGACGCCCGCCGAGGCACGCTCGAAGGCGACATCGTGCGCAGCGGTCCGGCGCCGCTGGACGTCGCGTTGGCCGAGGGCACGTGGCGAGGCGCCGCAAGTCGCGTGAGTTCGCTGTCCGTCGTGGACGGCACCTGGACGCTCACCCGCGACAGCGACGTCGAGGCGGTGCGCCTGGAGCAGGCCGGCCAGATCGTTTTCGATCGCTCGGGGGCCGAGTTCCACACCTTGCGCGTGGGTTCGTGGCAGGCCTCGCCGGATGCTGTCGGCGTCACGCTCGGCGTGCGGCTCGATGCCGGTGGCCCGCTGCAGCGGCAGGCCACCGATCGTCTGCTGGTCCATGGCGATGCCTCAGGTCAGACGCTTCTTCACGTCACCAACGTCGGCGGCACGGGTGCTTCGACGGCAGGCTGGAATGGCCGCAACGGACCCAAGGACGGCATCAGTCTGGCTCAGGTCTCGGGCAGCGCGCGCGCCGATACGTTCCGCCTCGCGGGTGGCTATGTCGCGGTCGGTCCGTGGCAGTACCGTCTGCAGGCCTATGAACCGGGGCGCAGCGACGCGGCGCAGCGTGTGGTCGAGGGCGAGGGGAAGGGTTACTGGGATTACCGCCTGCAGAGTGCGCATGTCGAAGCACGTAGCCGAAGTGGCGGCTCGCGTGCGGCGCTCGCGCCGCAGGTGCCGACGTATCTGGTACTCCCGCATGCACTGTTCGGTTACGGCCAGGCGTCGCTTGACGCAGTGCAGGCGGAACGGACGAATGGATCGCGCGATCCCGCATGGCATGTTCGCGCATTCGGCGGCGACGTCGCCTACCGCAGCAATCTGCCGTTCGCATCGTATGGCTTCGATTACGAGCGTCGTGATAGCGGCTTGCAGGTCGGCGGCGATCTTCTGGTGCTTGGCTCTGCCGACGCGACGCTACGCATGGGTATGACGGCCTCGCTCGGCAACACGCACGTATCGCCCCGTGCGCAAGACGGCACGAGCACCGCTCACGCCAATGCACGCGGCCTGGCTTGGCATTCGGTGCTGGCGACGGAAAGCGGCTGGTCGTTCGCATCGAGCTACGCGCTTACCCACTACCGCATCGACGTACGTACGCCATCGCGGGGCGAGGTGTTGCCGCGCCTGCGCGCGAACGCCAGCGATGCGAGCCTCGCCATGGCCTATGGCTGGCAACCGACCAAGCGAATGCGCGTCGAACCCGGGGCTGCGTTGCTCTGGCAGCGTCTGCGTTTCACGCGCGCCATGGATCACGACGGCATCGACGTGATGGCGGGTTCGCCGGAGCGTCTGACGGCACGCTTCGGTGCGCGGGTGTCCCTGGCATTCGAACCGAAGGGAAACACGTTGCACGCGTGGTCGCCGTATGCGGACCTGCGCTACGCGACCACGCACGATGCACGACGCACGCTGCGGCTTTCGGACGAGCCCCTTAGCACCGGGCGCTCGGGGCGCAGCATCGACCTCGCCGTCGGCGCTCACTTCGAACTCGGGGCGCGAGTCACGGCGACCGTGGACACGACGGCCCGCATGCGCCGAACCCGCGGCGGGGAGTCCGGGAGCACGGCTCGGCTTGGCGTGACCGTCGCGCTGTGACATCGCTGGCACAGGAGACCGGTACAAGCCGCTTGTAAAGGGTGCTTGACATGACCCCGCGAACGGCCTCAGGATGTGTCAAGCGTACTTGACTCCACCCTCCTGAGGTCGTTCGCATGCGTGCTGTCCACAAGCGTTATCTGCGTGAGTTCTTTCCCGCGATGTTCGCCTACGTGATCCTGCTGTTGGTTTCCGTCACCTGGCTGAAGACGCTGGAAGGTACCTGGGCCCGAGCCCTCGTCACGATGTTGCCCGTCGTGCCGATTGCCTTCGTCATTCGCGCCATGGTGCGCGTGATCCGCGATCAGGACGAATTCGAACGGCGTATCGATCTGGAAGCCATCGCGATCGGCGGTGGTATCGGCGGCTTCGGCTTTTTCACCTACGGCATGCTGCTGAACGCAAAGGTGCTCCCGCCCCCCTCCGCGGAGTCCGTGGCAATCTGGGTGTTGCCGGTGCTGATGGGTTGCTTCGGCGTGGCGAAGTGCGCGGTGCGCCGGCATTACCACGCGCAATGAACAACCGGCTACGCGAATTGCGCACGATGCGTGGCTGGTCGCAAGCGGACCTCGGCGAACAGCTCGACGTGTCACGACAAACGGTCAACGCGGTGGAAACGGGCAAGTACGATCCCAGCCTGCCGCTTGCCTTCAAGATCGCCAGGCTCTTCGACCTGCCTATCGAAGCCATCTTCATCCCAGGGGAATGACGGCATGAAATCAGCGCCACGGTTCGCCATCGTAGTGGCGATCGCCGTAGCCGTCCTGGCTGGACGGCACGCCATGCAATCGCGCGACGGCGGTTCACCCGAGCCACCCACAACGCCCGCCGCGACAAAGCCGGCGCCGCCGCGCGTCTGGCAGGTCGGTTCCTTGGAACTGAAGCCCTGCGAGTTGGCGCAGCCGCACACGGGTCTGTCCACCGCGGCGTGGTGTACACGGTTCAACGTGCCTGAGGATCGTGCGCACCCCGAGGGTCGCAAGATCGCGCTCCGCCTCGCCATCGTGCGCAGCAGCGCGCAGGTACCCGCGGCGGACATGGTGGCGTTCATTGCCGGCGGTCCGGGTCAATCCGCGGCCGAAAGCTATCCGGTGATCGCACCGGCCATGGCACCGTTGCTGGCGCATCGCAACCTGCTTCTGCTCGACCAGCGCGGCACGGGCGATTCGCATCCGTTGAGCTGCCGCAACGACGAGCCGGGCGTTCCCGGTGGCGCGGAGGACACGAGCAACTTTGACGCGGCGGCTGTGCGCAAGGAAACGCGCGCGTGTCTCGATCAGCTTTCGCGCGATGCAGACGTGCGCTTCTACACCACGACGGATGCCGTCGCTGACCTGGAAGACGTGCGCCGTGCGCTGGGCTCCCCGCAGTTCGACCTGTTCGGTGTCTCCTACGGCACCCGCGTCGCCCAGCAGTACGCCATGCGCCATCCCGAGGGTCTGCGCACGTTGATCCTGGACGGCATCGCGCCGAACAGTCTCGTGCTCGGCGAGGACTTCGCGGTGAACCTCGATGCGGCACTCAAGGCGCAGTTCGCACGCTGTTCGGCCAACGCCGCATGTCGCGAGCGTTTCGGGGATCCCTACCAGACGCTTTACCAGCTGCGCGACGCGCTACGCGCCAATCCGCACAAGGTGAGTTTCCGCGATCCGCAGAACTACGCGTCGGTGCAGCGCGTGCTCAGCGAATACTCGCTTGCCACGGTGGTGCGCATGTTTGCCTATTCGCCGGAAACGGCGGCGCTGCTCCCGCTGTCGATCGATGCCGCCGCGCGCGGCGACGTCGGTCCGCTGCTCGGCCAGGCCAAGCTGCTCACCGGCGACCTCGGCGACACGATGGACGGCGGCATGCAGTACTCGGTGATCTGTTCGGAGGATGCCGACCTGCTGAGCCCGCGACCGCAGGACAAGGACACGATTCTCGGTGAGGGCATGATCGAGGCATTTCGCGCCGCCTGCTCGGTCTGGCCGCATGGCGTGCGGCCGGCCAACTTCCACGAGCCGCTCAAAAGCAACGTGCCCGCTCTGCTGATGTCCGGCGAATTCGATCCTGTCACCCCACCGCGCTATGGCGACGAGGTGCTCAAGGGTCTGCCCAATGGCCGTCATCTCGTCCTGAAGGGGCAGGGCCACAGCGTCGTCACGCGCGGCTGCATGCCGCGGTTGCTCGATCGCTTCATCGACAAGGCCGACGCCAAGACACTCGATGCGAGTTGCCTGGATCGCCTTGCCCCGCTGCCCGTCTTCGTCGGTTTCAACGGAGCCACGCCATGATCGAAGTAAAGGATCTGCACAAGGCCTTTGGTGATGTGCGCGCCGTGAACGGTGTGAGCTTCACCGCGCGCGATGGCGAAATCACCGGTTTGCTCGGTCCCAACGGCGCCGGCAAGACGACCACGCTGCGCATGCTCTATACGTTGATGACGCCAGATTCCGGGCAAGTGCTCGTCGACGGCATCGATGCCTCGACCGACCCGCTCGCGGTGCGGCGCCAGCTCGGCGTGCTTCCCGATGCGCGGGGCTTGTACAAGCGCCTTACGGCCGTCGAGAACATCGATTACTTCGGTCGCCTGCACGGCATGCCCGCCGCTCTGCTCGCACAGCGTCGCGAAGCGCTGATCGACGCGCTGGAAATGCGCGACATCGCGGCGCGACGCACCGAAGGCTTTTCGCAGGGACAGCGCGTCAAGACCGCCATCGCTCGTGCGCTGGTGCACGACCCACGCAACGTCCTGCTCGACGAACCCACCAACGGCCTCGACGTCATGGCTACCCGCGCCATGCGCCGGTTCATGCGCCAGCTTCGTGATGAGGGGCGTTGCGTGCTGTTCTCCAGCCACATCATGCAGGAGGTGGCTGCGCTGTGCGATCGCATCGTGGTGATCGCGCACGGCCGGGTCGTTGCCGACGAATCACCTGATGCGCTGCTGGCGCAGACGGGCGAGACCAGCCTCGAGGATGCCTTCGTGAAGATCATTGGTACCGACGAGGGGCTTGCCGCATGAGCGCATTCACCGCCGTCTACTGGAAAGAAGTTCGCGAGAACCTGCGCGATCGTCGCACGTTGATCAATGCCTTGATCACGGGCCCACTGTTGGGGCCGGTCATGTTCATCATGCTGATGAACGTCATGGTCAATCGCGAGCTGGCGAAGACCGATCGACCGCTGGCCGTCCCCATCGTCGGCGCGGATCTCGCGCCCAATCTCGTCGCGGCGCTGAAAAGCGCCGGGATCGACGCCGCCGCGCCGCTCTCCGACCCCGAGAACGCCGTGCGCGAGCAGCGGACGGATATCGTGGTGCGCATTTCGCCGAGCTATCCCGCGGCCTGGAAAAACGGGCAACCGGTGCAGGTGGAGCTCATCTACGATTCCTCGCGACGCGACGCTTCAACGCCGGTGATGCGCGTGCGCAGCGTGGTGGAAGGCTACGGAAAGCGCGAAGGCGCGATGCGCTTGATCGCCCGTGGACTGTCACCGACGACGGCCTGGCCGGTACAGGTAGCCGATCGCGACCAGGCGACGTCGCAGTCGCGCTCCGCGCTGATGTTTTCTTTCCTTCCGTACTTCTTCGTGCTGACGGTGTTCCTTGGCGGCATGTACCTCGCCATCGATCTCACCGCGGGCGAACGCGAGCGTCAGTCGCTGGAGCCGCTGTTCGTCAATCCGGTTGCGCGCTGGAAGATCCTCGCCGGCAAACTCGGGGCGATCTGCAGCTTTTCCGTCGTGAGCCTGCTGCTGAGCGTGGCCGCGTTCGCCACGGCGCCGTGGTTCATTCCCACCGAGAAGCTGGGTATTGCGCTGGATCTCGGGTGGCGTTTCGGATCGCAGGTCGTCTTGCTGATGCTGCCCCTGATCCTGCTGCTCGCCGCACTGCAATCGCTGGTCTCGGCGTTCGCAAAGAGCTATCGCGAGGCGCAGACGTACCTGTCGATCCTCATGATCATCCCCGTGCTGCCGAGCGCCTTGCTTTCGGTGATCCCGGTGCGCGCGGAGCCATGGATGTATGCGGTGCCGCTGCTCGGTCAGAACCTCGGCATCGTGCAACTGCTGCGCGGCGACGGCATGCCTGCGTGGCAGATGGGCCTTTGCCTTGCCGGTGGTTTCGTCACCGCGGCGCTGGCGGTATGGGGGACCGCACAGCTTTACCGTTCGGACCGCCTCGCCATCTCGGGCTGACGCCTCAGCGCCAGCGCACGTCCACGCCGACCAGGAAGGTTCTACCCGGCGCCGGCTCGTCGTAGCGTCCGTTGCCGTCGTTGACGATGACCGAGCCGACCACATACCGATCGGCGAGGTTGTCTACGCGGGCGAAGGTGTTTACGCGCCAGGGTCCGTTGTCGAATACGTAGCCGCCGGACAGGCCGAACAAGGCGTAGCCCGCCGCGGAGGCGGTGCCGAGATCGTTGGCCGACGTGGCGCCCATCGCATTCATGTCGAGCCCCGCCTGCCAGCCCACCTCGCCTCCGAGTTTCAGCGCGGCGTAACCTGTCGCGCGCGGCACGCCAGGAATGCGCGTGCCCGCCTGCACCGGGGTGTCGGGCGCCGCGCAGCCGGCGGAGACACAGGTCAGGAAGGGCGTGCGGAAGCTCGCCTGCAACCGCGTGTACGCAGCGACGAGATGCACGTCGTGAGCAAGCTCGGCGTTGAACGACGCCTCGATGCCTTGCCGTCGCGACCGCGCAATGTTCTGGTACGTGGTACGACCACCGAGATTGGTGGCGACCGCCAACTCGTCGTCGCTGTCGGCACGGAAGAGCGCCAGGCCTGCCTCCACGCGCACGGACGGCCGCAGTTTCAGACCCACTTCCGCATTGCGCGAGCGCGAGGGTTTAAGGTCGAAGGCGAGACCGGCACCCCGATCGGCGCGATAACCCAGTTCGGAAAACGTCGGCGTCTCGAATCCGCGGCCCCAGTTCGCATAGGCGTGCAGCCATGGCGTCGCGCGCCAAAGCACCCCGAACACCGGCGTGGTCGCGGCATAGCGCACCGTACCGCTGTCGTCCGGGTTCCCCGGCGCGATGTATCGATCGCTCGAACGGAAGCGGACTTCGCTGTGGCGTACGCCGCCCATCAACGTCCAATCGTCCGCCACCCGCCACGTCGCCTGAGCATACTGATCGAAGTCGAATACGCGGTCGATCTCGTCGCGCCGCTTTGCGCCGCGCACGCCGAGTTGATTGCCCACGAAGTTCTCGTAGCCCTGGCGATGCTGTTCCTGGTTGTCGTAGGCCACGCCGGCCGCCAGTTCGAACGGCCGACCGGCGAGCGTGTCGCGCCAGGTCCAACGCACGTCGCCACCTCCGTATTCGTTGTCGAGGTCCACCACGCCGCCCGAGTTACCCCGCTGGGCGACCTGCGTGGCGACCGGAATGGAAAGGTATTGCGTCACGCCGCGCTGGCCGTAGTAGCTCATCACGCGCAGGCTGTTCGATGCGTCGATCCGCTGGTCGTAGATGAGGCCGACCTGCTGCTGGTCCACCGACTTGCGCGTGTCGTACGTGTCCGCCACGGCAGCAACCTGGCGCGGATCGGCCTTGAACTGCGCATGCGTCAGACCGAGCGGGTCTTGCGCGTCGGGAACGTCGAGTGCGTTGAGCACGAGCGTGAGCTTCGCGTCCTCGTTGAGCTTCCAGCCGATCTTCGCGTTACCCGACTCGCGCCGCGCCGCGCTGTGATCGCGGTAGCCGCTGGTGCGGAAGTGGGTGAAATCGATGTTGTAGTCGACGGGTCCGTCCACGCCGCGGGCGTTCACCGAAGTGCGCAGATTGCCGTTACTGCCCCCGGCCACGCCGAAGCGGAGTTCCGGCGGATCGCTACCGTCGGCAGTGAAGACCTGCACCACGCCGCCGGACGCATTGCCGTACAGCGCCGAGAACGGGCCTCGCAATACTTCGATGCGTTCGGCCGAATCGAGATTGAAATGCGAGACCTGCCCCTGGCCGTCGGGCATGCTCGCGGGGATGCCATCGGTATAGAGCCTGACGCCGCGAATGCCGAACGTGGATCGCGCGCCGAAGCCGCGAATGGAGACCTGTGCATCCTGCGCGTAGTTCTGGCGGTCGCGTACGACGAGCCCGGGAATAGTCTGCACGCGCTCGGACAGGTTGACGTCCAGCGAGCCATCTTCCGGCGTCGTGACGACGTCGATGGCGGCAGGAATGTCGTACGGCGATTGCGCGCTCCGCGTGGCGGTCACGACGATCGGTGCCAGCCGGGCATCCTGCGCGGTCGCCACCGTAGACAGCGCGATGAGGATGCCGCCGGCCAAGGGGCGGAGAGTGGGCAAGGGCATGGGTATTCCGACGCGGTAGGACCGTCATGATGGGCGAGAAAGTGTATGCGTTATCTCAAAACCCACCGCGAGTCCCGTCCGGGGTGGCTTCGCCGATTCGCGGCTCCCTGTCTTATGGCTTGCGCCGCGGCGGACCCGGGCGTCCGGTCGGGGGCTCGCAGCGCTACAGTCTGCGGCTCTCCCAACACGCGACCTCAGTCATCGTGGGAGTCTTCGGTGTCCCCCCTCGAGGCGAGTTCCGCACAAGAGAGCGGCCGAAGGCCACTAGGTACATGGGCCGCGCCAGCGGCCATCCTTTTCGAACGCGGAGGACCTGTTTGAAGCAGCGAGGGGGGGCACCGAAGGCTCTGGCCTCACCGCACGAGCCAGCGGTAGCTCCAGCCGCTGGACACATGCCGCCACGCGGCAATGAACCGAAGTATCCAGACAGCGCCCCGGACTCGCACGATGAACCTTATCTTGCCGCCTGGTGTCGTCGTGCTAGCCTTCCCGCCTCCATCCCTGCCTGCGGTGCCGACATGACGAAGTTCACTAAGAGGTTCCTCATTGCCAACGGAATCGCCCTTGCTGCGTCCTTCGGCGCCCAGGCCTTCCAGAACGACCAGCCGGCCAATGCCACCCCGCCCGCCAGCGCCGGGCAGGTGAGCGCGGCACAACTGGATCAGGCCATCGCCGGCAGCTGGCGCTCGCCGCAGAACAAGGCGCGCGACGTGTATCGCCATCCTCGCGAGATGCTGACGTTCTTCGGCATTCGCCCGGACATGACCGTGATCGAGATCTGGCCGTCGGGCGGCTGGTTCACGGAGATCCTCGCGCCGTTCCTGCACGACAACGGCCATTACATCGGTGCTGTCGAAGCCGGCTCGAAGAGCACCGACGCGCTGCGCAAGAAGTTCTCGTTCGCACCGGCTCAGTACGGCAAGGCCACCTTGCTGGAGTTCAACCACAAGGCGCCGGTGCTGGGCGCGCCCGGTTCGGCGGACATGGTGCTGACCTTCCGCAACGTGCACAACTGGGCTGCCGACGGCAGTGCGGAAGCGATGTTCAAAGCGTTCTATGCGGTGCTCAAGCCCGGCGGCGTGCTGGGTGTCGAGGATCACCGTGCCGATGCGGGCAAGAAGCTCGACGAGGTCGTCAATTCCGGCTATCTGCCGACCGACTACGTGATCAAGCTCGCCACCGACGCCGGCTTCAAGCTGGATGGGCAGAGCGAGATCAACGCGAATCCGAAGGACGACCACCAGCATCCGAAGGGCGTGTGGACGCTTCCGCCCACGTTCGAACTCGGCGACAAGGACAAGGCGAAATATCAGGCGATCGGTGAGTCCGACCGCATGACGCTGCGCTTCGTGAAGCCCGCTACCTCGAAGTAAGTGCTGCTGGCGCTCAACAAGCCCTTCGGGGTGCTCTGCCAGTTCACAGGCGAAGCCGGCCGACGCACGCTGGCCGACTTCGTGCCGCAGAAGGGCGTGTATGCCGCAGGAAGGCTCGACCAGGACAGCGAAGGGCTGCTACTCCTGACCGACGACGGACGGCTGCAACACCGGCTGGCCGATCCGAGGCACAAGCAACCGAAGACGTATTTGGTACAGGTCGAAGGCGTGCCGACGGAAGACGCGCTCGACCGCCTGCGCCATGGCGTGACCTTGAACGACGGACCGACGCTGCCGGCCGGCGCCGAAGCAATCGATGCGCCCGACTGGCTATGGCCTCGCGATCCGCCCGTGCGCTTTCGCAAGACGGTGCCCGATGCGTGGCTGCGCATCGTGTTGCGCGAAGGTCGTAACCGCCAGGTGCGCCGCATGACGGCAGCCGTGGGACTGCCCACGCTGCGCCTGATTCGCGAAGCCGTGGGGTCTTATCGTCTGGACGGGCTCAAGCCCGGCGAGCTGCGCGTCATCGATCCCTAGCGCGACGCCCTTACCACTCGGCCACCGAGCCGTCCGGGTGGCGCCACAGCGGATTGCGCCAGTCGGGGGCTTCGCGGCTGCGCTCCACGATCAGTTCTTCGTTGACGTCGATGCCGAGACCGGGGCCGGTAAACGGGCGCGCATAGCCGCCTTCGTCGAGCGCCAGGGCCTCCGTGTTGCGCACGTAGTCGAGCACTTCGCCGCCGCGGTTGTAGTGGATGCCCATGCTCTGTTCCTGCAACGTGGCGTTCCAACTCACGAAGTCCACGTGCAGACACGCCGCCAGGGCGATCGGACCCAATGGGCAGTGCGGCGCAAGCGCCACGTCGTACGCCTCGGCCATGGCCGCGATCTTGACGCATTCGGTAATGCCACCGGCATGAGAGAGATCGGGTTGGAGAATGGCGATGCCGCCGCGTTCCAGCACGTGCTTGAACTCGAAGCGCGAGTACATGCGCTCCCCCGCCGCGATCGGAATCGCGGTCTGTGCCGCGATGCGCGGATAGTATTCGGCTTGTTCGGCCAGCACGGGTTCTTCAATGAAGAGCGGGCGGAACGGCTCCAGTTCTTTCACCAGAACCTTTGCCATCGGCGCGGAAACGCGGCCATGGAAGTCGAGACCGAACTCGATCGTGTTGCCGAAGGCTTCGCGGATTTCCGCCACTCGCGCGACGGCAGCATCCACGGCCTTGCTCGAACCGATCATGCCCATTTCCTCGCACCCGTTCATCTTGAACGTGTCGAAGCCGTGCGCCATGCGTTCGCGAATCTGCGCGATGATGTCAGCCGGTCGATCGCCGCCCACCCAGCAATAGGTTTTCATGCGGTCGCGCACGCGGCCGCCCAGCAGTTCGAAGACCGGCGCGCCGAGTACCTTGCCCTTGATGTCCCACAGGGCCTGGTCGATCCCCGCGATGGCGCTCATGAACACCGCGCCGCCTCGATAGAACCCACCGCGGTACATCGCCTGCCAGAGATCGTTGATGCGCGAGGGGTCCTTGCCGATGACGAACTCGGAGAGTTCATGCACCGCCGCTTCCACCGTGCGTGCGCGACCTTCCACGACGGGTTCGCCCCAGCCGACGACGCCGTCGTCGGTTTCCATCTTGAGGAACATCCAGCGTGGCGGCACGCGGTAGGTAGTGATGCGGGTGATCTTCATGCTTATACCGCGCGATAGGCTTTGACGAAGGCTTGCGCACGTTCGCGTGTGCGCGAGATGGGCTGGCCTGCTTTGTACAGATCGCTGCCGAGGCCCGCACCGATGCAACCGGCATCGAGGAACTGCCCGATGTTTTCGGGCGTGACGCCGCCCACGGCCAGCAAGGGGATGTCCGGCGGCAGTACCGCGCGGATCGCCTTGACGTAGCCAGGCCCCCATTGCGCTGCGGGAAAAAGCTTCAACGACTGCGCGCCCGCTGCGAGGGCAGCGAACGCCTCGCTGGGCGTGCTGAACCCGATGGACGTGTACATGTCGCGTTCGCGCCCGCGCCGGATCACCGCAGGATCGGTGTTCGGCGTGACCAGCAGATGGCCACCGAGGTCGGCCACGGCATCTACGGCGTCCGGCGTGAGCACGGTGCCGGCACCGACCAGCGCACGATCGTCCGCGGCATCCAGCGCCAGAGGAATGCTGCGTTGCCAGTCCGGCGAATTGAGAGGTATCTCGATGGCGTCGAAGCCTGCCGCGAGCAGCACCGCGACGTGGGCGACGACCTCGTCGGGCGTGATGCCGCGCAGGATGGCGATGAGCGGAAGAGCGGTAGGCCAGGCCATGGGCGTCACTCGTGATAGAGCTGGGAACGGCCGCCGTCGATGCGAATGTCGGCGGCGTTGATGTAGCGTGCTTCGTCGGAGGCGAGGAACAGCGCGGTATAAGCGATTTCCTCCGGCTCGCCGATGCGCTTGTTCGGAAGGATCGCCTCCTGCCGGCGACGCTCCGCCTCGGGGTCGGGCGCGGCGGCGAAGCCCGCCTCGGCGATAGCCGTCAGCACCAGGCCCGGCGAAATCGAATTCACACGTATGCCCCGCGCGGCGTACTCGATGCCCAGCGCCTTGGTCAGGCCGATCAGCCCGTGCTTGGCGACCGGGTACGGGAAGCAGTGCGGAATGATCTTGTGGCCGTGGACCGAAGCGATGTTGACGATGCTGCCGCGTCCCAGTTCGAGCATGCCGGGCAGCACCGCCTTCGCGCAGTTCCAGGCGCCTTTCAGGTCCACCTCGAAGCAGCGCGTCCATTCGTCGTCGCTCAGCGACAGGGGATCGTTGAAGACGTTGATGCCGGCGTTGTTCACCAGCACGTCGGGTGCGCCGAAGCGCTCCGTTGCGGCGGCCACCATGCGTGTCACCGCGTCGGGATGGGTGACGTCGGCCTCGAACAGCATGGCATCCTGGGTGTCGAGGCTCGCTAGCGTCTCGCGGGCCTGCGCATTGTCTTCCAGCACGTTGAGGACGACCTTCGCGCCGTGCATGGCAAACAGGTGCGCGGTGGCGGCGCCGATGCCCTGCGTGGCGCCCGTGACAATGGCGACCTTTCCCGCAAGGCGCGGCAGCGGCGTGATGCGCGGATCGGGGCGGCGGTTCATGCGCGCGTCCCCTGACCGTATCGGGCCTCCGGCAGGCCGCGACCCCGTGGCGGCGTGCCGATGAAGATCGCGCCGTTGTCCGGCTCGCGCGTGTGCACGGCGGCGTCGAGCCCCTTGTGCGCCGAGGTGATGACCATGCGGTCGAGCGCGCTGCCGGCGAAGCTGACGCAGCTTGGCTGGCGTGCGGGGAGATCGATCACGGCATCCGCGCTACCGTCGGGCGCATAGCGCACCACGCGCGAGGCGCCCCACTGGGCATTCCAGAGGAACCCATCGGCGTCCACGGTGGAGCCGTCCGGCTCATGCCCCGCTTCCAGTTCCGCGAACACGCGGATGCGATCGATCTCGCCGCTCGTGGCATCGTAGTCGCAGGCCATGATCTGCGCGGTGGGCGAATCGGTGAAGTACATCGTGCCGCCATCGGGGCTGAAGCAGATGCTGTTGGTGATCGCGGCCTTGGGCAGCGCGAGGCGGGTGAGCTTGCCATCGGCGCTGTAGCGCCAGAACGAGGCGGTCTTTTCCGGGCCGCGCTCGTTGAGCGTACCGAAGATGAAGTGGCCGGCACGGTCGCAGCGGCCGTCGTTGGCGCGCATGCCGACAAGGTCGGGCTCGATGTCCTCGAGCACGCTGAGGTTGCCGTCGCGGGTGTCGTAGCGGGCGAGTTGCTTTTCCAGCGCCAGCAGCAGCACGCCCGGTTCGCTGGTGAGTGCAAAACAGCACAGGCGCGCCGGCATCGCCGTCTCGGTGATGTGGCCCGTGGTGGGGTCGTATGCGTAGAGCCGCGAGGCGGCAATGTCTGTCCAGCGTACGAGTTGCAGGTGGTCGTCCCAGATCACGCCTTCGGCGTGGGCCTGGCGGTGGGCGGATATCGGTTTGAAGGCGTCGGTCATCAGCGTGATTGCCTGCGGTTCTTGAGCTGATCCACGAGCACGGCGACGAGCAGGATGCCGCCGCGGACGAGGTACTGGTAGAAAGTATCGATGTTCATGAGGCTCATGGCATTTTGCACGGTCCCCATGATGAGAACGCCAACGAGCACGCCGCTGATGCTCGCGCGGCCGCCCATCAACGACACGCCGCCGAGCACACAGGCCGAAATGACGTTGAGTTCGAAGCCTTCGCCGGAATTGGGCTGGCCGCTGGTGATGCGCGAAGCGAGGATGACGCCCGCCAGTGCGGCGATGAGGCCCTGGATCAGGAAAATGGCGATGCGGACGCGGTCTACGGCGACGCCGGCCAGGCGTGCGGCATCGGGGTTGCCGCCAATGGCGAGCGTGTTGCGCCCATAGGCGGTCTTGTTGAGCAGCACGCCGAAGACCACGAAGCAGGCCAAGGTGACCCATACCGGCACGGGCAGGCCGATGAATTCGGCGCTGCCGAGCGCGAAGAAGGACTCGTTGGTCACGCCGACGGCTTGCCCGTGCGACGCGATGAAGGCGAGGCCGCGAACGATTTCCATGGTCGCCAGCGTCGTGATGAGCGCATTGATCTTCAGCTTCGCGATCACGGCGCCATTGACGAAGCCCACCAGCGCGCCGGCGGCGAGACTCACCGCGACGCCTATCGCCACACTGCCTGTCGCGTTGGAGACGATCGCGCAGAGCACGCCAGCGAAGGCCACGGTCGATCCGACCGAAAGGTCGAAGTCGCGCGAGGCGAGGCAGAACATCATGGTGCATGCCACCATGCCGATCTGCGAGACCGACAGCGCAAGGCCTACGACGTTATCCCAGGAGAAGAAATAGCGCACCGTCGCGCTGAGCACGACGAACAGCACCACGAAGATGCCGATCAGGCTGTAGTCGTCGACGATCTGCCAGAGCAGGGCGCGGCGACGCTCTTCGCGCGTGTCGCGTTGGGGCACGATGGCGGCGGCGTTGGGCTCGGTCATGGGTCAGGCGTTCCTTATCGCGGTGGATCCCGCGCCTTCGGGCAGGGCGGCGGCGAGGACGTTTTCCTCAGTCGCCGAGGCGCGGTCGAACTGTGCGGTGATACGGCCGCGGCACATGGTGACGATGCGGTCGGATACGCCCAGCACTTCGGGTAATTCGCTGGAGATCATCACCACGGCGACGCCGCGCGCGGCGAGTTCGTAGAGCACGTTGTAGATCTCGTTCTTCGCGCCGACGTCGATGCCGCGGGTGGGCTCGTCGACGATCAGCACACGCAGGTCTTTTTCCGCCAGCCAGCGCGAGAGCACGGCTTTCTGCTGGTTGCCGCCGGAAAGAAGACGGATTTCCTGGCGACGATGCGGGGTGCGGATGCGCAGGCGATCGATATACGTATCGGCAGTGCGTGCCTCGTTGCGGTCGTTCACGAACAGGCCGGCGACGAGATGGTTGCGCCGTGCGCTGATGTTGATGTTCTCCGACACCGAGCGCACCCCGATGATGCCTTCTTCCTTGCGGTCCTCCGGGCAGAACACCAGGCCGTGGCGGATCGCGTCGCGCACGTGCGAGGGTCGGATGGGCTTGCCGTCTACGAGCACCTCGCCTGATGTGCGGCGGTCGGCACCGTAGATCACCCGCATGATCTCGGAGCGCCCGGCACCCACCAGGCCAAAGAAGCCGACGATCTCGCCGGCCCGGACGTCGAAGCTCACCGGCAACGGTACGGCGCGCCCTGCCACGCCTTTCACCGAGAGCCGCACGTCGCCTTGCGCGCGCGGCGTGTAACCGAAGATGTCGTCGATCTCGCGGCCGACCATGCGTTGCACGAGTGTGTCGCGGGTGACGCCTTCGAGCGTGTCGAAGTCCGCCACCTTGCGCCCGTCACGGAAGATCGTGGCGGCATCGCACAGCTCGAAGATCTCGTCGAGGCGATGCGAGATGTAGATCATGGCCTTGCCCTGCGCGCGCAGATCGCGAACGAGGCGGAACAGCACGTCCGTTTCCCGGTGCGAGAGCGAACTGGTGGGTTCGTCCAGGGCGAGGATGGTGGCATCGCGCAGGATGGCTTTAACGATCTCCACCATCTGGCGCTGCCCGATCGACAGTTGCTTGAGCCTCGCGCGGGGATCGAGGTCGACGCCCAGAGCGTCCAGGCGCTCGCGCGTCCACGCCAGGGCCCGACGGCGATCGACGAAGCCGAAGCGCGTCGGCAGCCGGCCGAGCAGGAGATTCTCCATGACGGAGAGTTCCGGCACGTACTGGAGCTCCTGGTGGATCACGGCGACGCCGGCCGCAATGGCGTCGGCGGCGCTGCGGAAATGCTGCACCTGTCCGTCGATCGCGACCTCGCCCTCGTCGGGTATGTACTCCCCGCCGAGGATCTTCATCATCGTGGACTTGCCGGCGCCGTTCTCGCCGAGCAGGCCGTGCACGCTACCGGCGCGCACCTGGAAGCCCACGTCACCGAGCGCGCGCACACCGGGAAACGTCTTCCCGATGTGGCGGAACTCGAGGCGTGGGCTGCCGCTCGTCGTCAAAGCCCCATCTCCTTGCGCACCTCGGCAGCGTTGTCGCGAGTGATGAGCTTGCCCGTGGTCAGGGTGAGCTGCGGCGGTGCTTTGCCGTTCTTGATCCACTCGTACATGTTCACCGAGGTTTCATAGCCGTGGCGCTTCGGGCTGATCAACACGCTGCCGAAGAAGCCGGTCGGTTGGGCCTTCTCGAACTCGTTGAGGGCAGACTGACTGCCACCGATGCCGACGCCGATCATGTCGTCGGCGCGGAAGTTGCGACCTTCTGCTGCGCGCACCGCGCCGAGCACGGCTTCGTCGTTCAGGCCGAAGGCAACCCAGTGCTTGTACTTCGGATTCTGCGTGATCGCGATGTTGGCGGCGTTGAAGGCGTTTTCCGTATCCGTCTTGGCCTGCGGCGCGTTGACCACGTTGTCCTTTGGGAAGCCCGCGGCGGTCAGCGCGGCAATGGCGCCGTCCGTGCGTTCCTTCGCGGTGGGCAACTGGTCGTAGGAAATGCGCAGGGCGCCGGTTTCTTCCGGCTTCCATCCGCGCTTCTTCATCTCGTCGGCGATGGCCTGGCCGACCTGCTCGCCGATCTTCGTGGCGGAGATGCCCATGTGCGGTACGGACTCGATGGGATTGCCGGAGCCATCGACGAGGCGGTCGTCCACGGTCATTAGTTTCAGGCCATCGGCCTTGGCCTTGGCGACGATCGAAGGACCCAGCTTCACGTCGGGCGTGCAGATGATGAAGCCCTGGGCATGCTGAGCCTTCAGGTTGTCGATAGTGGTCAGCACCTGACCGCCGTCGGGCGCACCGATCTTCACCAGGGTGAAGCCTTTCTCCTTGGCCGCCTGCTCGGCGTACTTCCATTCGTCCTGGAACCAGGGTTCCTCGGGCTGCTTCACGACGAAGCCGATCTTCACGTCCTCGTTGGAACCGGAGGAGCAGGCGGAAAGAGCCAGCGCCAGGGCAAGCGCCTTGAGGCCAAGGGCGATCTTCATCTTCATGCGGTGCTCCTCGTGAGACTCATGCAGGGGTTAATCGACCAGCCCGCGGCGGCGGGCGACGGCGATGGCGCCGTACCCCGCGAGATCGCGTTGCTCGTCGTCGCCCAGCACCGTGACGGTGCCGGAGAAGAAGTCGTCGCCTTCCACCAGCCTGCCGATGGCCTCGCGCAGGATGGGCTTGCCGCTGACGACGAAGCGCGTGCCGGGATTCATCCGGATCGCGCTGGAATTCTTGAGGGTGAGCAGGTCGGAACCGAGCACGGCGCCAAGCAGGAAGTTGGCGCGTGCGTTCGCGTCGTAGACGGCGAACTGATCGAGGATGCGCACGCTGAAACAGGCGCGACCCAGGCCGATCTTCTTCGCCGATGCGGCACCCGCTAGCAGCATTTCCGCATCGATGCGCGAGGCGAAGCCGTCCTTCAGCGAGCCGGCGAGAATGGTGTCGTGCGAGATCACATGCAGCAGTTCGCCTGCGAGCGTGGTGACGCAACCGTCGATGCGGCGCTGCGCATCGATGCTGACGAACTTCGAGTGCGAACCGGGAAGCACGATGACGGTAGGTTCGTCGAGGCCCAGGCGTTCGACGAGGGCGAACGATTCCACTTCCTCGCCGCGCATCATGTCCATGGCCTCGCAGTTGTGCAGGCCGATGTGCTCGACGTTGTTGCGCACGCCCGGCACGAACCAGATCGGTGCGTGCCAGACGTTGGCGATCAGACTCTCCCGCATCGCGCCAGCGAGATCGTCGATGCCGGCGGCGGCTACGACGTGGGGAATCTCGCACAGCCCCATGTTCGACGTGATCATGCCCGAGGCCAGCGCGCGGTCGATCTGGGTCGGTTCCAGGCGTGCCACGGCCAAAGCCTCCGCGATCGTCTCGCGTACGCCCTCTTCGAGCTTTGCCTTGCTTCCCGTGATCGCCGTATCGCGCACGCCGACCTGACGGGCGGCCCGGCCGATCACGTGGCCGTCCTGCCAGACGGTGACACGCGTGTTGGTGGTGCCGGTGTCGACGGTGAGGATGTTCATCGCAGGTCCGTTCGTAAAACGCCCTGGATTCTTGGCGTCGCCTGCCAAGGCAGGCAAACTAGAAATTCTTCGGGCCTTCCTCAAATTTTTCTTGATGACCTTGCAATGAAGCGCTCGTTACCCCTCAACGCCGTGCGCGTGTTCGAGCTTGCAGCGCAGCATTCAAGCTTTACCAAGGCAGCCGAAGAGTTGTCGCTCACCCCCGCCGCAGTGAGCGCGCAAGTCAAATTATTGGAAGGCTATCTCGGTACGCCGCTGTTTGTGCGTAGCAACAATCGCTTGAAGCTCACGGCGGCCGGGGAGAATTACTTTCCGCGCATTCGCGACGCTTTTCGTGCATTGCAGCAGGCTACCGACCAGGTCATGGGGCAGCGCAGCGCGTCGCTTCGCGTATCCGTGCCGCCGACCTTCGGCACAAAGTGGCTCGTGCCGCGCCTTTTTCGATTCTTCGCAAAGCACCCCGACATTGCGGTGGAAGTGGTCACGGACGGCGGCGAGGGCTTGTGGGATCTCGCGGTGGACGACCGTCCGATCGACGGTGCGGAGCAGGCGATCCTCGCCGTGAGTCGCTATACCCCGGTGTGCTCGCCAGGCGTGGCGGCGCAACTGCAAGGCCCAGAGGATCTCGCCGCGCAGATGCTGCTGCACGAACGGCCGGGCCGTCGCGCTGCGCCTGCTGTCGGCTGGGATCAGTGGCTCGAAAGCGCCGGGGTAAGTCCGGGTTCCGTCTCGCGCGACATGGGTTTCGGCGACGGCACGATGATGTTGCAGGCGGCCATCGAAGGGCAGGGCGTGGCCTTGGCCCAGGAACTGCTGGTGGCGTATGACCTGGCGGCCGGGCGGCTCGCCGAACCGTTCCGCCTGGACGTGCCGCTGCAGCACACCTATTACCTCGCCGTATCGCGCGAGGCCGGTACGCGTGACGAGACGGGGTTGTTCAAGCAGTGGCTTTTCGGCGAACTGGGTACGGTGCCGTAAGTCGCACGGATGCCTTGACACCCGCGCGATGCGTTCAATCCATCTTGCCGATCGATATGCGGATGCGGCGGACAACCAAGCATCGGGCCAAAACAAAAGGATAAACCCGGTTGGCGGCACTCTGGAGCTTCCGTCGCCCGTGCTCTAACGTCGCTACTGTCGAACGTTAGCGCTGGTTTTCGACGGTGTCATGGAGATTTTCTTTCAAGGAGAGGAGTGTGATGAAACGACAGCTCAATCCCTGCCCGGAGAGGATGGTCTACAGCTACCCGTGGGGTCTTTCTTTCACGGCGTATTCGACCAATCCGTTTTCGTTTGCCCGGACCAGCGCGGTTCGGATGTGGATAGAGTTCGAATACAGGTATCCCGAGGCGACCACGCTCTCGCCGCCGCAAGTCTGGCTGAACACCTCCGCGCCCGAAAATGACGACGGGTATGAGAGTGTGTCGGCGGTCCACGACCTGGTTTACTCGCGGACCGAAGTGGCGCAGGGGATGCGCTTCGTCCTCTCGGGCCGCGTTTATTTGGATGGGGCACTCCCGGCACATGACGCGATCACCATCAGGCCACAGGCATCGGGCGGTTGGTTTTCAGACGTGCAGTTGTACGCGCCGTTGTATAGGTATTCTCTCGAATGCGTCGGCGGTGTGGATGCCCGGCGCACAGAGGAGGCCTCATGCGATTTGATTCGCCTTGCTCCCGGCAAAACGGCTTAACCCCTCACTGACCGGCGAGTGGGTGCCGCCTGCCGGCGCCTCCTCGCTCAACAGTCGCGCTCGGCCTTCTTCCGCCGCCACCAGATGAATCCTACGATCGCGATGGCAGCAACGATGGCGAGCCACAGCCCCGTCTGCCCGCGGTGGATCCACATGGCCAGCCACTCGTGATTGTGCGCGCCGAAGTAACCGAGATAGACCCAGATCGGTACGCTGATCGCCGCGGCGAGGCCGTCCAACAGCAGGAAACGGAAGAAGCCCACGCGGTGGGTGGCGCCGGCGGTGATGAACACGGCAGTGCGCATGCCCGGAAGGAAGCGGGCCACGAACATCATGCGGTTGCCGTAGCGCTCGAACTTCTCCTGGACCTTGGCGTAGCGCTCGGGGGTCAACAGACGCGCGACGAGCCGCCAACTCATGATCCGTCCGCCGAAGTGGCGCCCCAGCAGGAACATCGTGGAATCGCCGACCAGCACGCCCGCCATGCCGACGCCAACCATCGTGTGGACGTCGCCATAGCCCAGGCCCGTGATGATGCCGCCGGCGACCAGCGTGATGTCTTCGGGAAGCGGGATGCCCGCCCCGCAAAGCATCAGTGCGAAGAAGACGGCGAGGTAGCCGTTCCTTCCAAAGAAATCGACGAGGTCGTTGAGCAGGTCCATCAGCAGCGCACGAATCCGGCTTCGGCCGGTCCCTTGGAGAAACGGAAAGGGGATGATCCCATGGATCGCGTTAGGTTCGCGGTGCGCCGCATCATTCGCCGTCCACTTGGGCGGGCGCGGCGCGGGCCGCCAGCAGGACGCGCAGCTCGGCTTTCTCGGTGTCGTCGAGCACGCCTTCACGTGATTTGGCGATGAGGTATTCGCGACGCTGGGTGGTGACCTGGCGCTGCATCTGCGCCAGGGCGTCCAGGAACTCGGTGCGCTGCATGTCCACCTCGCCGATGATTTCGGCTTGCATCAGCTTCTGCAGCGACGCGTATTCGGGGCGGTCGAGAAAGTGCTCGACGAGCACGGCGGGGTTGATGCCCGGTCGCGCACGCGCCACGTCGATCAACTCCGCAAGCAGTTCCACCCCAGGACGCTCGAGGCGCAGGAAGGCGTAGGGTGGCTCGACCTCTTCTGCCAGCGACGGCTGCGCAAGCAACAAGGTGATTGCGCTGCGTACGAGGCTGCGCTGCACGTTCGCTGGACGAGTCGGGCCTTGCCGGGTCGGTGCGGGTTCGGTGTCGAGTACCGCGCGAGCGCCGGTGCGGCGTTGCAGCTCCTGCGCCATAAGGTCGCGGAACGCGCCATCCGGCAGCTTCGCGATGAGCGGACGGGCCCGTTCGGCGAGTCGTGCCTTGCCGTCGATGCGGCTGGTATCCACGTCCCGGCCGAGTTCCTCGAAGAAATACTCGGACATCGGCATGGACGCCTTCATGCGCTGCTCGAAGCCTTCCTTGCCTTCCTTGCGGACGAGCGTATCCGGGTCCTCGCCATCGGGCAGGAACAGGAAGTGAGCCTGACGGCCATCGCGCATGCGCGGGAGGATCGATTCCAGGGCGCGCCAGGCCGCCTGGCGGCCGGCGCGGTCGCCGTCGAAGCAGAAATAGACGTCCGGCGCGGCGCGGAACAAGACCTCCGCGTGTTCCGGCGTGGTCGCGGTACCGAGCGTGGCGACGGCGATGGGCAGGCCCGCCTGATGCAGGGCGATCACGTCCATGTAGCCCTCCACCACCATGATCCGGGTGAGGTGCTGGTGGGCCTGCTTCACCTGCCACAACGCGAACAGTTCGCGGCCCTTGTGGAACAGGGGCGTCTCCGGAGAGTTGAGGTATTTCGGG
The DNA here is from genome assembly GCF_023612255.1 of Luteibacter flocculans. Taxonomy (NCBI): domain Bacteria; kingdom Pseudomonadati; phylum Pseudomonadota; class Gammaproteobacteria; order Lysobacterales; family Rhodanobacteraceae; genus Luteibacter; species Luteibacter flocculans. Next base: position 407,485 of record NZ_CP063231.1, read on the forward strand.
CTCTGCTCGGACGACAGCACGCGGCCGCCGAACGCGATGACGCGGCCGCGGCGGTCGAGGATGGGGAACATCACCCGCTCGCGAAAGCGGTCGTAGCGGTTGCCGCGTTCGTTGCTCGCGACCATGCCCGCCTCGTTGAGCAACTGGCGTCGCCGGTCCGTGGTGCCCAGGGCCTTCAACACGCCATCGAAGCCTGCCGGTGCCCAGCCGATGCGGAAGCGCTTGACGATCTCGTCGTCGAGGCCGCGGCGGTCCACATAGGCACGGGCCTCGGGGCTGTTGCCCAGTTCGCGCTGGTAGAAGCTGGCTGCCTCGTCGAGCAGCGTATAGAGGTCGCTGCGGTCTTCGCGCGGCTTATCGTCGCGGGCACCTTCGTAAGGCACCTTGAGACCCGCGGACTGGGCCAATTCCTCGATGGCATCGGGGAACTCCAGGCGGTCGTAATCCATGATGAACTTGATCGCGCTGCCATGCGCGCCGCAACCGAAGCAGTGGAAGAACTGCTTCTGCGGGCTGACATAGAAGGACGGGGACCGCTCGTTATGAAACGGGCAACACGCAGTCCATTCCCGCCCCGCCTTCTTCAGCGGCACGCGCCGCTCGATCACGTCGACGATGTCGACGCGAGTCAGCAGTTCATCGATGAAGCTGTCGGGAATACGGCCACGCATCAGTCCCCTAGGATGCCATGCATCCGCGTCCGTATGGCGACTGGCGTGGGTTTAGAACGCCAGTTTGAAGACGCCGATGACGGCGAGGATCGCGATCACGAACAGGATCAGGAAGATCGCGAAGCACACCTTGGCGATGGTGGCGGCCACGCCGGAGACGCGGCTGAAGCCGAGCGCGCCGGTAACCAGGGCGATCAGACCGAAAATGATGGCGTACTTGAGCATGGAATTGATCCGTCAGATGCCGGAGGTACCCACCCCCGGTCGCGAGCGGAGGATGCGGTGGTGTGCGTGGGGACCTTGTGAAGCCGCACTAGCGGTGAAACCCCAACGAAGCGAGGGTAGGAGCCACCCTGGTGGCGAAAAGCCAACGGAGGGGTGTAGCGGTGAGGCAGGTTCCCATCGCCAGCAGGCTGGCTCCCACCGGCGGATCCCCATCCCCACATCGCCAGCAGGCTGGCTCCCACCGGCGGGTCCCCATCGCCACCAGCAGGTTCATACCCGCGGTGGCGGTAGGTGGATCAGCCCAGCTTTGCCTTGATGCGGCCCGCCGCGGCGGCCATGTCGGCTCGGCCGGCGGCCTTTTCCTTGACCAGGGCGACGACCTTGCCCATGTCGCGGGCGCTGGTGGCCCCGGACTCGGCAATGGCGGCCGTAATGATCGCGTCGAGTTCGGCGTCGTCGAGCTTCGCCGGCAGGTAGCCGTCGATGACGCCCATCTCGTAGCGTTCGATGTCGGCCAGGTCGGTGCGGCCGGCCTTGTCGTACTGCTCGATCGAGTCGCGGCGCTGCTTCTGCATCTTTTCGAGCACGGCCAGGACCTGGGTGTCGTCCAGTTCGATGCGCTCGTCCACCTCGCGCTGCTTAATCTGAGCCTGGACCAAGCGAATGACGGCCAGCCGGTCCTTTTCCCCGCCCTTCATGGCGGCCTTCATGTCTTCGGTGATCTTTGCCTTGAGACTCATCGCTTTTCTCCGGGACGACGAAAAGCCGGCCTTACCTTTCGGCAAAGCCGGCTCGGGATGTTCCGCCTGACTGCGGTGGCTGCGGGATCGCGCCAGCCGCGATACCATGCCGGCCAAGAGGCCGGATGGTGGATCAGTACATGCGGGTCCGGCGCGTCGTGTCGCGGGACAGACGGCGCAGGTGACGCTTCACCGCGGCAGCGCGCTTACGCTTACGCTCCTGGGTCGGCTTTTCGTAAAATTCGCGCTTGCGCGTTTCGGCCAGCACGCCAGCCTTCTCGCACGTACGCTTGAAGCGGCGAAGGGCAAGCTCAAACGGCTCGTTCTCGCGGACTTTAACGCTCGGCATGGAAACTCCACTTGTTTAAACTGACCCGTGAAGCCGGGTGAGCCGTGGATTATAACGTGATCGAGATGAGAAATTCAAAGCCTGTTCTGGGCGTGGAAACGTCCTGCGATGAAACGGGCGTCGCGCTGCTCCGCTGGGACCCGGAAAACCCGGGCCGCGGCCTGCTGTCCCATGCGCTTTTCAGCCAGATTGCCCTGCATGCCGAATACGGCGGCGTGGTGCCGGAATTGGCCAGCCGCGACCATGTGCGCAAGCTGCTGCCGCTGGTCCGCGAGGCGCTGAAGACGGCCGGGCTGACCCCGGCCGACCTGGGCGGCGTGGCCTATACCGCGGGCCCGGGCCTGGTCGGTGCGCTGCTGGTGGGGGCTTCCGCGGCGCGAGCCATGGCCTGGGCACTTGGCGTGCCGGCCATCGGCGTACATCACATGGAAGGCCACCTGCTGGCTCCGTTGCTGGAGGACGACCCGCCGGAGCCGCCGTTCGTGGCGCTGCTGGTCTCGGGCGGCCATTCCATGCTGGTGGAGGTGAAGGCCATCGGCCAATACCGCATCCTCGGCGACACACTGGATGACGCGGCGGGCGAGGCCTTCGACAAGACCGCCAAACTCATGGGTTTGCCGTATCCGGGCGGCCCGGCGCTGGCGAAGCTGGCCGAGCAGGGCGTGCCGGGGCGCTTTCGTTTCTCGCGGCCCATGGTCGACCGCCCTGGCCTCGATTTCAGCTTCTCGGGTCTGAAGACCCAGGTGCTGCTGGCCTGGCAGGCGTCGGATAAGAGCGAGCAGACCCGCGCCGACATCGCTCGCGGGTTCGAGGAAGCCATCGTGGACACGCTGGCGATCAAGTGCCGTCGCGCGCTGGACGCTACGGGCGCGAAGCGGCTGGTGATTGCCGGCGGCGTGGGCGCGAATCGCCGCTTGCGGGAACAGTTGGCTCAGGCAGGCGAGGCCGATGGCTTCCGCGTCTACTTTCCGCGTTTGGCGTTCTGCACGGATAACGGGGCCATGATCGCGTTGGCCGGCGCCATCCGCCTGGCCGCCGGCCAGCATCAGGACGAGACGATCCAGGTCTACCCGCGCTGGAACCTGGAAACGCTGCCCTCGGCCGTCTGATCGCGGGCGATGGTGCGAGATCGCGCCATCACCCGCTTGCGCGACACCGCCTTCGTCGCCGACCCTGTAACACTTCCTCCAGGCATTACGACCCCCATGGATATCGTCTTTATCGAGGACCTGCGCATCGACGCGGTCATCGGCATCTACGACTGGGAGCGCCGCATCCGGCAAACCCTGTCGTTCGATCTTGAGATGGCGTTCGACAATCGACGCCCGGCCGGGAGCGACGACATCGCCCACACCCTCAACTACAAGTCGGTCGCGAAGCGCTTGCAGGCATATGTCGAAGCTTCCAGCTTCGGCCTCGTCGAAACCCTGGCCGAACGTTGCGCCGAGATCGTGCGCGAGGAATTCGGGGTGAGCTGGGTCCGCCTGAAGCTGTCGAAGCCCGGCGCGGTGCGTGGTGCGCGTGCGGTCGGTGTGCGGATCGAGCGAGGCACGCGGCCGGCATGATCGAGCCGGCACGCATCGAAGGGCTGCTCAAGGACACCATCGCGTCGCCGGAACTCCGGCAGTTCGTCCTCGTGGCGGGTCTGCTCGCCATCGCCTGGATCGTCGGACTGCTCGGCCGGCTGTTCCTGCATCGTGTGGTGCGCGTGGCGACGCGGCACACCGCCTGGCGCTGGGACGATGCCCTCTACGAGTACGGCACGTTCCGCTGGCTGGCGCGCATGCTTCCTGCCATCGTCGTGTACTACGGCATCGCGTTGTTGATGCCCGTTGCGGAAGACAGCATCGGAGCGCTCGTGCGCAACGTGGCCGTGTGCTGGATGATCGTCTGCGTGATCGCGGCGATGGCCCGTGCGCTGCTCGCCTTCGAATCGCTCTACAGCGCCACGCCTGCCGGCAAGCGTTCGATCAAGGGCGTGGTGCAGTTGCTGCAACTCGCGTTGTGGATCGTGGCGCTGGTGCTGGTCGTCACCAAGCTCACCCATCAGAGCATCGGCCTGCTGCTTTCGGGTATCGGCGCGATGTCCGCCGTGCTGCTGCTGGTGTTCAAAGACACCATCCTCGGCTTCGTCGCGGGCATCCAGCTCAGCACCAACGACATGCTTCGGGTGGGCGACTGGATCACGATGGCCTCGGCGGGCGTCGATGGCGACGTGATCGACATCACCCTGCACACGGTCAAGGTGCGCAATTTCGATCGCACCATCGTCACCGTGCCCACTTGGAAGCTCATCGGCGAATCGTTCCAGAACTGGCGCGGCATGACCGAGTCCGGCGGTCGTCGGATCAAACGCGAGCTTTTCGTGGATGCTGCCTGCGTGCGCTTCCTGGACGAGGCGGAACTGGAACGCTTCGGCAAGGTGCACCTGCTCAAGGCGTACCTCGAGCGCAAGCGGGAAGACATCCGTAGATGGAACGAGGCCCTGGGTGAGCCGGGCAAGCTGCCGGTGAACCGGCGTCGGCAGACCAACATCGGGGCATTCCGCGCCTATGCGGAGGCCTATCTCGCCGCGCACCCCGACGTCCACGACCGGATGACTCGTATGGTCCGCATGCGCGATCCGGGGGCCCAGGGCATTCCGCTCGAGATCTACTGCTTCACCAACACGGTCGTCTGGCTCGATTACGAGCGCATTCAGGCCGACATCTTCGATCACCTCATCGCGATCCTTCCCGAGTTCGGCCTGCGCCCGTTCCAGCAGCCTTCCGGTGGGGACGTGCGCGAAGGCGTCGCGGCGCTGCACACCTCGCTGGCGACGGAGGGCTGACGTGGGCCGCGCCTATCTGAGCCTGGGTTCCAACCTCGACGCCGAGCACTGGCTCGGCCTGGCGGTCGCGGAGCTGCGCGCGCGCTTCGGTCCCCTGGACGTGTCGCCGGTCTATCGTAGTGCCGCAGTCGGTTTCGACGGGCCCGATTTTCTCAACCTCGCCGTCGCGATGGAAAGCGACCTCGCGCCGGAAGCCCTCAACGACTGGCTGCACGCGCTGGAAGACCGCCATGGGCGTGTTCGCGGCGGCGATCGCTACGCGAGCCGCACGCTCGACGTCGACATCGTTCTATACGACGACCTGGTGTTGAGCGGCGCGGGTCATTTGCAAATACCGCGTGCCGAGCTGCGCCATGCCTTCGTGCTCAAGCCCCTCGCAGACATTGCTCCCGACCTTCGCCACCCGGTCGACGGCCGGACGATGGCGCAGCTCTGGGAGGCATTCCCCAAGGAAAGCGAACCCCTTGTGGTGGACGAGCCCTGCACCCTGGCACTCGCGGGCCGCGCCTCGTCGCCGGGGGCCTGACGACGCGGTGGCGGCAGTCACCGCAAGATGCTACAACGCCTCCCACATCGGACAAGGGGGTTCAAGGAAATGGGTAAGTTCGCACGTAGTTGGGCGCTGATGAAATCCAGCGCCAACATTCTTCGCCAGGACAAGGAGCTGATGCTCTTTCCGCTGCTGGCAGGTCTGGCCTCGCTGGTGGTGATCGCGACCTTCGCATGGCCCGTCTTCGCACTGGCGTCGAGCCACCACGCGGAGTTTGAAGGCCAGCGCGAGCATGTCTCGCCGATCTTCATGCTGGTCAGCTTCCTGTTCTATTTCGTGCAGTACAGCGTGGTGATCTTCTTCAACGTCGCCCTCGCGTCGGCTGCGATGATCCGTCTCGATGGCGGCAATCCCACCCTGGGCGACGGCATTCGTGTCGCCATGAGCAAGCTGCCCAACATCATCGGCTATGCGCTGATCTCGGCCACCGTCGGCATGATTCTCCGTGCCCTGCAGGAGCGTCTTGGCCTGATCGGGCGGATCGTGGTGGGCTTTCTCGGCTTCGGCTGGACGGTTGCGACCTTCCTCGTCGTGCCGGTGCTCGCGGCGCAGGACGTGGGTCCGGTGGATGCGGTGAAGCGCAGCGCGTCGCTGCTCAAGGACACCTGGGGGGAGAACCTCATCGGCAACGCGGGCATCGGCGTGGCGGGTGGCATCCTCACCTTCTGCCTGATCTTCGTCAGTGGCGTTCTGTTCTTCGCGGCGGCGAGCACGCATTCGGTGGCCCTGATGGTGGCCGTCGGTGTCGTCGCCATCATCGCGCTGGTCGCGCTGAGCCTGTTCCAGACGGCCATGCACGGTGTGTATTCGGCGGCGTTGTACCGCTTTGCGCACGACGGCGATCCGGGCCAGGGCTTCGATCGCGCCCTTCTCGAATCGGCGTTCCGCCAGAAGAAGTAAGCACAACGGGCCGCCTCAGGGCGGCCCGTTCTTTCAGGGGATCAGATGGCGAGCGCTCGTCCGCCATCCACACGCACGACCTGTCCGGTCGTGTAGTGCGCGTCCAGCAGCAACCAGCGCACCGCTTCCGCCACGTCCTCCGGTTCGCCCTTGCGACCGAGCGGCGTTTTCGCGATCAAGGCCTCCGCCGCCTCTTCGGGCTTGCCCGAGGTGGGCCACAGGATCGCGCCGGGAGCCACGGCATTTACCCGGACCTCGGGGGCCAGTTCTTTCGCGAGTGCCTGGGTGAGCATGGCCAGCGCGGCTTTCGCCATCGAATACACCGGATGGCCGGCGAGCGGCCGTTCCGCATAGATATCGACGATGTTGACGATGGCACCCCTGGCGTCACGCAGCGCGGGCGCGGCAGCCTGGGCGAGGAAGAAGGGCGCGCGCGCGTTGGCGGCAAACAGGTCGTCCCATTGCGCGGGCGTGGTCTGGCCGACCGGCGTGGGGTAGAAGGCCGACGCGTTATTGACCAGGCCGTCGAGACGTCCGTACCGATCCAGCACGGTGTCGATGAGCTGCGCCGGTGTCGCATCGTCCGAAAGCGAACCGGAACAGGTCATGGCGCTGTCTGCGCGTGCCTCGTTGAGCGCGCGTGCCAGAGCAGTGGCCTCGTCCGCGGAGTCGCGGTAGTGAATGGCGACATCGCATCCGGCGACATGCAGGCGGCGCACGATGGCAGCGCCAACGCGGCGCGCGCCTCCGGTGACCAGGACGACGGGGGGCTTGTTCATTGGAACTCCAATTCAGCGCCCACGGAGCTTGCCGCAATGGGCGCTCGTCGTCACCTCGGTCGGGAGCGCCGGCCACCGCGGCGCGAGTGGTCGGCCTTGCGCGGAATGGCTTTGCGCTTACGCGTCCGCGTGCCGCGAGAGCGTCTCGTCGGTGGGGACCAGATCGCCGCCCTCGACGTGCACATCGCCACTGAAGAGGTCCATGGCAGTCTTGGCGACCTGATTCGTGTCGTAATAGGCGTAGGCGCCGACGCCGAGCGCGCCCACGACCGGCAGCCAGCGAGAGATGCCCTTGCCGACTGCGCGCTTTGACACGCTCATGCCGATGCGACCGGCCAGCTTCTGCAACACGCCCGTGGCCGCGGTGCGGAACACCAGACGGTCGCCGACGCGAATGGCAACGTCACGAAAGGCCTGCGCGGCCGTGTGACGGAACAGGCACCACAACATCTGCTCGCGGCCCAGCGTGGCCGTCTTGCCGTAGGCCGCGGCAATGTCGCTCACGAGTTGCCCCTGGATGCGCCAGATGGCGACCAGCTCAGGCAGCACGGTCAGCCAGCCGAGCGGCCCCGGCGGCAGGGCGAGCGAGCCCGCCGTGAGCGCCGCCTTGTTGGCGGCGGCCTTGGTCAGGCGATGGCACGCTTCTTCCGCACTGCCCACGCTGGCGCGCGGTACGTCGCTTGCCGGGATCTGGCTCACGAAGTCGAGGATGGCCCGGGTGACGGGGCTCTCGTCGCGTCCGACGACGACCGGAACGATTTCCTTGGACGTCGAGGTCTGGGATGCGTCGCGCTTCGCCATCGTTTTCTCCGGGTGACTGGCCTGACATGGTGGCGGCGGCCACGTGAGTCGCCCATGAAGCGAAAGTCGGCAGAAAGGTTGCACCCGCATAGTCGCGTCGCCGAATTCCCCGTTGGCACGTCCGCATATAGTTACGTTATAACATTCTCTTAGAAGAAGGCCCTCATGCCCCGTCTCCGCCTCGCGTTCTGCATCGCCCTCGCCCTGTCCGCCCCCGTCATGGCCGACGACGCCCCGCCGCAAAAGGCCACGAACCTCGGTGAGGTGGACGTCACCGCGCGTCTCGACGAAGCGCGTAACAGCTTGTCGCCCGATACCGGCAGCAGCCAGTACGTCATGGACCGGCAGACGATCCAGGCGCTGCCTTTGGGCGATTCGACGCCGCTCAACCAGGTGGTCTTGCAGGCGCCGGGCGTGGTGCAGGATTCCTATGGCCAGCTCCACGTGCGCGGCGACCACGCCAACCTCCAGTACCGCATCAACGGCGTGCTCATTCCGGAGAGCATCGGCGGGTTCGGCCAGACGCTGGATGCGCGAATGATCCAGAACGTGAAGCTGCTGACCGGCGCGCTGCCCGCGCAGTACGGCGAGCGCACGGCGGCGGTCGTCGACATCACCACGCGGAACGCTACCCAGGACGGCGTCGGCGGAAGCGTCGGCATCACGGGCGGCCAGTTCGGAACGTTCAATCCGAATGCCACCCTGTTCGGGCGCAGCGGCAACTGGAGCGGTTTCTTCACCGCCAACTATCTCGAGAACGACGTGGGTATCGAGAACCCCACGTCCAGCCGCAAGCCGATCCACGACCACACCAACCAGGTGAAGGCGTTCGGCGATATCTCCTACCTCATCAACAACGACACGCGCCTCAGCTTTATGTTCGGCGCGACCAACAACCGGTTCGAGATTCCGAACAACCCCAACCAGACGCCGTCGTTCGGTTATCTCGACGTGACCAACTTCGACTCCGCCCAGCTCAACGAGCGCCAGCAGGAAAAGACCCGCTTCGGCGTGCTCAGCCTGCAGGGCAAGCTCGGCGAGACCGCGTATCAGGTATCGGCGGGGCAGCGCTACAGCAGCCTGGCGTTCACCCCGGACGACATCGGCGACCTCATGTTCAACGGCGTGGCGTCCGACGTGCAGCGCACGAACCGCGCAAGCACGCTGCAAGCCGACTTCTCGACGCCGTTGGGCGACAACCACACGCTGCGCTACGGCATCTATGGTGCGTTCGAACGTGCCAGCGCAAACAACAACGCCCTCGTGTTCCCCGCCGATGCCGATGGCAATCAGACCTCGACCACGCCGATCAACGTCGTCGATGCCAGCCGGATCATCGCGCGCACCTATGCCCTGTACCTGCAGGACGAGTGGAGCATTGGCGAGAAGTGGACGGTGAACTACGGCGTGCGCGCCGATCGCTATGACGCCTTCCGCCCTGAAAGCCAGCTCAGCCCGCGCGTCGGCCTGGTGTACCAGCCGACCGACAGCACCACGATCCACGCCGGCTTCTCCCGCTACTTCACGCCGCCGGCCACGGAAATGATCTCGCCGACGTCGATCGCGAAGTTCGCCGGCACGACCAATGCGTTGCCGGGTGCCGGTAACGACACCCCGCTGGCGGAACGATCGAGCTACTACGACGTGGGCATCTCGCAGAAGTTCGGCGATGCGTGGACCGTCGGTCTCGACAGTTACTCGCGTCACGTCTCGCGCATTCAGGACGAAGGTCAGTTCGGTGCCGCGCTGGTCTACTCGACGTTCAACTACGACCAGGGCAAGGTGAAGGGCGACGAGCTCACGGTGAACTACGACGGCGGCGCGTTGACCGCGTATTTCAACTTCGCCTACAACCGTTCCGTCGGCAAGCGCATCATCACGGGTCAGTACAACTTCAATCCCGACGACCTCGCGTACATCCAGGATCATTTCATCCACCTGGATCACGACCAGAAGTACACCTCGTCGGGCGGGATCAGCTACGCGTTCGCAGACTCCACGCGTATCGGCGCCGATTACCTGTTCGGCTCGGGCCTGCGTCGCGACGGCATCGTGCCGAACGGCGACACCATGCCCGCGTACTTCCAGCTCAACCTGAGCGTGTCGCGCGACTTCCACCTGACCTCCGCAGGTGCCACCCACGCGCAACTGGCGCTGGTGAACGCCCTGGATCGTACCTACGAGCTTCGCGACGGCTCGGGCATCGGCGTGGGGGCGCCGCAGTTCGGTCCGCGGCGTGGCGTGTTCCTTTCGCTCCAGCAGGACTTCTGACGCGACGGAGGGCGGCTGCCTAAGGCGGCCGCCCTCCGGGTGCGGGAGCCCTGCACCCCCCGGCGACGGCCATCCGTTATCCTGCGCGTTCGACCCCGAACGTGTACGGCATGAACGCACAGCTTCCCGAACCCGGCGCCGACGAGCGCGCCCACTCCGATCACCTTGCCGCGCTGCTGCGTGAGGAGATCGCCTCGCACGGTCCGATGCCTTTCTCGCGCTTCATGGAGCGCTGCCTGTACACGCCCGGCCTCGGCTACTACAGCGCGGGCAAGGCGAAGTTCGGCGCCGAGGGCGATTTCATCACCGCACCGGAGCTGGGGACGTTGTTCGCCCGCTGCGTCGTGCGCGCCAGCGAACCGGTGCTGGCGTCGCTTGGTGCCGAGGCGGATTTCCTCGAAATCGGCGGCGGTAGCGGCGCTTTTGCCGAGGCGGCACTCATGGCGATGGACGCCGCGCAGCGCTTGCCGCGCCGGTTCATGATCCTGGAACCGAGTGCGGATCTTCGCGAGCGGCAACGCGAACGCCTGCATGCGGCGCTGCCCCCTGAACTGTTCGAGCGTGTCGTGTGGCTGGACGGCCCTCCGGAGACCGACTGGGAGGGCGTGCTGTTTGCCAACGAAGTCATCGACGCCCTGCCGACGACGCGCTTCACCACGCGCGATGGCGAAGTGTACGAGGAGCACGTGGTACTGGATGGCGACGGGCGCTTCGTCCGTATCGATCGCCCGGCCGACGTCCTTGTCGGCGGCGCGGTGCGCCACGTGGAGCGCGATCTCGGACGCGAATTCGAGGCCGGCTACCGCAGCGAGATTCTTCCGCAATTGCCGTACTGGGTACAGGCGGTGGCAGGCAGCCTGCGACGCGGCACGATGATCTTCGCCGACTACGGTTACACGCGGGGCGAGTTCTATCTGCCCGAACGTAACGACGGCACGCTGCGCGCGTTCTACCGGCATCGCACGCACGCGGATGCCTTCTATCTTCCAGGCCTGCAGGATCTCACCGCCTCGGTGGATTTCACAGCCTTGGCTGAGGCTGGCAACAGTGCCGGCTTTGGCGTCGCGGCGTACATGCCGCAGGCGCAGTTCCTGCTGGCCGCGGGCATGCAGGAATTCTTCGAGAACGACTATCTCGCGCTTACCGACGAGGCGGCGCGTTATCGCCTGGCACAGGAAGTGAAGAAGCTGACGTTGCCCGACCAGATGGGAGAGCGTTTCCAGGTGATGTTGTTTGCCCGCGACATCGAGGCGACCGCGCTGCCGGCCGAGGTCATGGCGGCCGATCAGGGTTCGCGGCTGTAACAACGGCGGCGGCGCATCAGGCGCCGCCCAGCGATAGACGCACTACGGCGCGCTGTCCGGCACGGTGCGAGCGAGCGACGCAATCGCCTGCACCTGCGCCTTCTTCATGGCCTCGCCGATGGCGGGCCCTTGCAATCCCTGCGCGACGAACGGCTGCGACGTCACGGCGGCAGCGGCATCGCGACACGCACGCAGGTAGTCGGCCTGAGGATACGGCGCCGTCTCGCTGCCGAGCCGTCCGCGCTTGTCGGCCATGCACGCGAGCAGGAAGGTCTCCAGTCGCTCGGAGCGACGCAACGCGCCGAGTGCGTCGAGCAGACGCAGGACGGTGGTGGGCTTGAGTTCAAACGCCATGTGCGCGTTGAGATGGTGCTTGCAGACCATCTCCGCCATGAACGCATACTCGGTCGGCACCTTCAGTCGCGCGGAAAGCTCGCGCACCGGCGCGATGCCGCGTTGCTCATGCATGATGTGCCGCGGCAGGACATCGGCGGGGGTCAATGCCTTGCCCAGGTCGTGCGTGAGCGCACACCAGCCCACCAGTGCATCGCCCGGCGCGAGCTTTGCTGCGGCATCCAGTACCAGTTCGAGATGGATGCCCGTGTCGACCTCGGGATGGAATTCCGGTCGCTGGGGTACGCCGTAAAGCGCATCCACTTCGGGAAACAGCACGCGCAGCGCGCCGCATTCGCGCAGCACGCGAACGAATGCCGAAGGCATGGGCTCGGACAAGGCCTTGCGCGTTTCCGCCCAGACGCGTTCCGGCACGAGGTGGTCCACTTCGCCGTCTTCCACGATTTGCCGCATCAGGCCCATGGTTTCGTCCGCCACGGTAAAGCCGAGCGGCGCGTACCGTGCGGCGAAACGTGCCACGCGCAGCAGGCGCACGGGGTCTTCGGCGAAAGCGGGAGACACGTGCCGCAGCGTTCGGGTTTCGATGTCGCGCACGCCGCCGAACGGATCGACGAGCGTCCCGTCGTCGCGCTCGGCGATGGCGTTGATGGTGAGGTCGCGACGTTCGAGATCCTGCTCCACGGTGACCGTGGGATCCGCATGGAAGGCGAAGCCGTGATACCCGCGTCCCGTCTTGCGTTCCGTGCGGGCGAGGGCGTACTCCTCCTTCGTCTCGCCGTGGAGGAACACGGGGAAGTCCTTGCCTACCGCCTTGTAACCCGCCTCGAGCATCGCCTCCGGCGTGGCGCCGACGACGACCCAGTCGCGGTCCACGACGGGTCGGCCCAGCAATTTGTCGCGGACGGCGCCGCCAACGAGGTAGATGTCCATGCGTCCTCAGGGGCGCCGACGTTCGCGCGCCGCATCGAGCCGGCGATGGCGCGCCGGTGCAGCGAGCAGGCGGGGTAGCCAGTCGGAAAAACGCTGCGGCACGATGCCGAGTTGCGCGAGCCCGTCCTGTTGGCCGACCGAATCGATCAGCAGCGAGCGGAAGTTGTCCGGCGTGAAGGGCTTGCCGGGCACGAATTGCGCGAACGCTGCCTGGAGGCGACCGAGTGCATCGGGCATCGGCAACACCAGTCGATGACGACCACGCGCATCGCGGATGGCGCGCACGATCTCGATGAGCGACAACGCCTCGGGGCCGTACAGCTGGTAGGTCTGCAGCATGGTGCTGCGGTCCACGACGGCGCGCGCGATGGCTTCCGCCACATCGCCCACGTAGACCGGCGCCATCTTCGCGTGCGGACGCGGCAACGGCATCACGGGAGCCACGCGCAGCAGCGCGTCGAAGCGGCTGACCAGACCGTCGCCGGGGCCGAAGATCGTGCTGGCCTCGTAGATCGTCCAGTCCAGCGTCGAGGCCTTCACCAGGGCTTCGGCTTCGCCACGCGAACGCAGATAGCCGGACTCGCCCCTGCCTGCGTTGAGCGAACTCATGAGATGCAGGCGGTCTACGCCAGTGTCTCGGCAGGCCTCGACCACGGCCCTGACCAACCCCACGTGCACGCGTTCGAACGTGTTCTTGCCGCTTTCGTTGAGGATGCCTACGAAGTGGATGACGGTGTCGGCACCGGCGATATGCCGGCGCAGGGTCGGCACGTCGTGGACGTCTGCGGTGACGAGGGTGACGTTGCGCCCGACGGCGCTTTGCCGATGCGCTTCGCGGTTGCGCGAGAGCACGACGAGCTGATGGCCGTCCGCGGCCAGGCGCGGCACGAGCGCACTACCGAGGAATCCCGTGCCGCCGAGCACGACGATGCGTTGGGGTGTCATGGGTGGTTCTCCTCAGGCGAGGTCGCCAGCGTAGGCATCATGGCAACCCTCGCCAAGCCGTTCACCGCTGCGGTTCCTGCGGTGTCGGCGCCGACGATGCGGTGGCGGGTGGTGACTCCATGACAGCGGGAGCCGTCGGCGGCGTCGGCTTGACCGCGGCCGGTGCCGGGCACGACACCGGCTTGCGAACAGCGCCCGGGCCGGGCAACGCGTAGGTGCTGCCGATGCGCGTCATCCGGGTGGCGATTGGCAAGGCGTTGCCATTGAGACGCCAGTCGTAGATCACCGCGAAAGCCATCACGCGAGCGACGTATTCGCGGGTTTCCTTATACGGGATGGTGGCGACGAACACGTCGGGATCGAGCGTCCCGCGTGCTTCCACCCATTGATCCACCTTGTTCGGGCCGGCGTTGTAGGCGGCGCTGGCGAGCCAGGGCGCGCCGTTGTAGCGCGCGGCCATCTGCGCGAGATAGCGCGTGCCGAGTTCGATATTGGTCGTGGGTTCGTAGAGGCTGTCGCCACCGGCCCAGGCGAGCCCGTTGCGCTTCGCCACCAGCGCGGCTGTGCCCGGCAGGAGCTGCATGAGGCCGCGCGCGTCGGCGCCGGAGCGCGCATCGCTCATCCACGCGCTTTCCGCGCGGATGATGGCGTAGGCCCATGGCGCCTCGATGCCGGCCTGGTTCGCCTGCTCGACCACGCCATCCTGGCGAGCCAGCGGGAAGCGCTGTTCGTAGAGACGCAACGCATCGCCGGAGGACAGGCCGAATACCGCGCGGTCGTACCAGCCGTTGCGGAAGGCGAGATCGGCAGCGAGGCGCTGGGTGTCCGCATCGCGTCCGGCCAGTGCCGCAGTCCACTCGCGTCGCGCGAACTTCTGCAAGCCCACGGCGTACAGCTCGAAGGCCCGGTTGAGGCCGGGGTCGGAGAGCAGCGCCGCCTCGCGCGTCTCGTCGGTCGCCATGCGGGCGGGGCAGATTGCGTACGACGTATCGCTGCGATCGGCGGCGAGGAAACCGAAGTACGTCGCTTCCTGCGCGACCGAACGATAGAGCGCCTTCGCATCGCTCTGGCGGCCCAGCTTCTCCAGCACGAATGCCCGGAAGTAACGCCACTCGCCGTCGTCCTTCTGCGACTCGCCCAGTGCATCGAGCGCGGCCAGCGCGGCGCTCCAGTCCTGTCGCGCCAGGGCCACGCGCACGCGCCATTCGCGCGTGGCGTCGCTCTGCGCGCCGGGTGCCAGCGATGCCAGGCGGTCGAGCGCCGATTCGTCGAAATCCGTGGCGTGGAACAGCGCCAACGTGTTTTCGATCGCGTCTTTTTGCTGCTCGCTGAGCTTGAACCGTGGCCCGAGCGTGCTCCATGCGCTATCGGCGAGGGTGGACTGTTTGCGCGCCATGCGTTGCAAAGCGAGCGTCACCGCCTGGCGATGGCGCGGCGTATCGGGCCACGTGTTCGCATCGCGCAGCGCGGACGCGGGATCGTTCAAGGCCTGGCCGATGCGCTTCGCCGCTTCGGCGTCTTCGGGCGGAAGCCACGGTGCGAGCGAGGCGACGGTGCCGCCCTTGCCGGCATCGGCGGCGACCTGGATGCGCGACCACAGGCGATCCGTCGTGAGCAGGCCCTGATCGTGTGCCGCCGCGATCACGGGATCGCAGGCATTGGGCAGGCTCGCTTTTTTCCAGAGGTCGGCAAGATCGGTCTCGAAGACCAGCGGCTCGTTGCGCGAAAGCTTCGCCTGCAGGGCGAAACAGCTCAGCGCGTCGCCGAGGCCCGGCTGGTACATCGCGCTGAAAGTGACCCAATCCTTGCGCCGCGCCAGTTCCCCGAGAAAGTCGCGGCGCAGGTCGCCGGCGGGAATGAGCCCCGGATAGCGCGCGAGATACGCGTCCACGTGGGCACGGTCGAGCGTGCGCAGATCGTGTTCGAGCGCGGCAGCCTCCAGGTACGGAAAGAGCACGTAGCTTTCGAGACCGGCCGCCTGGGCGCGCCATGCGTCGCCGCCCTGCTGCGCGACCGCGTAGGCCTGGCGAAAGCGGGCGCGCTGGGTCTCCGTCGTATCCGCCGATGCGGACGAGGCCACGAGGAGGCCGCAAGCGGCGAGGGCGAGGCTGGCCATGACACGGAGTGAGCGGGCGGCGCGTCGCGATGCCGGTGGAGCGATCATCGGGATTCCTTCACGGGTACGTCCGGCACGATTGTAAGGGAACGACGCGCGCAGGCTGGATGAACACCCTGAACGGCGGGAATCGCCCTGATGAGCGCGGCCCGCTAAGCTTGTACCGCTTACATCCGTTTTCGACCTGGAACGTCATGTCCCTTTCTCGCTACGCGCGGTTCGCCCGGCCGCTCGCTTGGATCGTCCTCATGGCTGCAGCCGTCTTTGGCGCGGCCTACTGGTGGCTTCTGGGCCGTCCGGTGACGCTTCCCGATTCACCGACGGCGAAGATCGGCTGCGTGTCCTATGCGCCCTTCCGTTTCGCGGGCGAGACGCCGTTCGATCCGAATGCGTTCATTTCACCGCAGCGTATTGAGGAAGACCTCAAGGCCTTGTCCACGCGCTTCGACTGTGTGCGCACGTATTCGATGGGGCAGGGCTTGGGCGCGGTGCCGGACATCGCTGGCCGCTACGGCATGAAGGTGCTGATGGGCATCTGGCTGGGCCGCGACCCGATCGCCAACGAGCGCGAGATCGCCCTCGGTATCGCTGCGGCGAAACGCGATCGCAATACCTTGCGCGGCATCATCGTCGGCAACGAGGTGCTCCTGCGCAACGAGTTGTCCGAGAAGGCGCTGGCCGCCGACATCGCGCGCGTCAACGAGGCCACCGATGTCCCCGTGACCTACGCAGACGTCTGGGAGTTCTGGCAGGCGCATCCGGCGCTGGCGAAGGTCACCGACTACATCACCATCCACATCCTGCCGTACTGGGAAGACGAGCCGGTTTCGCCGGAGAAGGCCGTGCGCCACGTCGCCGACGTGTACCAGCGCATGAAGGCGGAGTTTCCTGGCAAGCAGATCATGATCGGCGAGACCGGTTGGCCCAGCCAGGGACGCACGCGGCGGGATGCGAGCGCCAGTCTCGTCAACGAGGCGCGCTACCTGCGCGAGTTCCTCAACTACGCCGCCACGGTGGACATGCCGTACAACGTGATCGAGGCGTTCGATCAGCCATGGAAACGCGATCTCGAAGGCACCGTGGGTGGCTTCTGGGGCATCTTCGATGCAAAGGGCGAGCCGAAGTTCGCCATGACCGGACCGGTGGTCGAAGAATCGCGCTGGTCTTGGGGGCTTGCCGCAGGCGGCGTCGTGGCCGTGCTGTTCGTCCTCGCAGGGGCCTTCCGTCGGCGCTGGCACGGCGTGCCGGGGTGGGCGGCGCTTGCGCTGTCGGGCTTCGCGACGGGTACTGCGCTCGCTGCGCATGCGCGCCTGTTGTGGTTCGCTTGCCGCAACCCGCTTGAGTGGACCGTCGGTGTCGCGGCCGGTGTGGCCGGTGCGTTCACGGCGCTCTGGCTCGCGCGCGCCATCGCCGCGCGTCTCGCGGCGCCGGTGAATCCCGCCGAGGTCGCGCCACGCCCCGTCGAGCGGCGGATGTGGGGTATGGCGTGGACCGACGCCTTCACGCCACAGCGCTTCGTCTGGATGTTCATCCTGACGCTTTACGGGATTCTGATGGCCTTCAACGGCCGTTACCGCGATTTCCCCATCGGCCTGTTCGCCATGCCGTGCATCGGGTTTCTCACGCTCGCGCTGTTGCGCACGCGCGAAGACGCACTGATGCCGCTGGTGGAGGAACGCTTTCTGGCGATCTGGCTCGTGCTGCTGGGGATCGCGGTGGTCGTGCAGGAGCTTGGCGCCAACGTGGTCGCCTGGGGCTGGCTGCTGTTGAACCTCGCGCTGGCGTTCCCCGTGCTGGCGGCGTGGGCCCGTGCCGCACGGCGTCCAAAGGACACAAGGCCAGCGTGATCTGAAGGCACCGCGAGCGACGCATCGCTCGCGGTGTCGATGACTGATGCGCTAAGCGCGGACCGGCTGATCCAGCGCCGGCCTTGCGCGGTCGTATTGAATGCGCACCAGCCGCAGCGTGCCGATCAGCAGCGCGAGTGCACCGCCTTCGTAGCAGTACAACTGCAAGGCGATGGCGCCGAGCGAGACGGCGAGCACCGCGGCAAACGTATGCCGCCAGCACACGGCGAGCAGCGCCGCGAGCACCGCGGCATAGCCGTAGCCATAGCTCAGGAATCCGCGCACGACGGCCTCGCGCAGGTCACACCACCACGGTCCCGTGGCGGCTTCGCACGCATGCGCCATGTGCGGCGGCTCGACGAACTCATAACGCACGAGCGTGGCGGCGAGGGCAACGATGACGATCACGGCCCAGGGGAGGGCGGTACGCAGGGAGGAATTCATGCTGGCCTAGTCCTTGGTGGCTGCGCCGGCCGCGGTTGCCAGCGGAAGCGGCAGGCGGATCTCGGCGGCGAGCGGCAGATGATCCGAGAAAGCGCGGGGCAATGTCCACGTGCGTTCGAGGGCGATGTCTGCCGACGTGAGGATGTGATCGAGTGCGCGCCGCGGCTTCCAACTGGGAAACGTGGGCGTCGCCACGGTGGGCGGCTGCAGCGCCGTGCGCTCGAATAGATGGCGCATTTCCGGGCTCGTCGGCTCGGTGTTGAGGTCGCCCATGAGCACGGCGTGCGGATACGGCGCCAGCAGCTCGGCGATAAAGGCGAGTTGCCCGAGACGCGCGGCGGCGCCGAGCGAGAGGTGGGCGATCACCACCACCAGGGCCTCGGGACCGTGACCGAAGCGGACGAAAAGTGCGCCGCGGCCCTTGATTCGTCCCGGCAGTGGATAGTCGATGACTTCGCTCGGTTCGATCCGGCTCAGCAGCCCATTGGCGGAATGCGCCACGCGTGCCATCGGCCGATTCGGCTGGTGGCTCCAGAACGGCATGCCCGCCGCCTCGGCGATGTACCGGGTCTGATTGAGGAAACCGGAACGCAGGCTGCCGGCGTCGGCTTCCTGCAGACCTACCACGTCGAAGTCGTGGAGCAGTTCCGCCAGTGCATCGAGGTTGGCGAGCTTGGATCGCCCCGGCAACACGGCGTTGACGCTGCGGGTCACGTAGTCGCTGTAGCGCTGCACGCTCGCGCCGGCAAGGATATTGCAGCTCAACAGGCGCAAGGTGCCCTGCGGAGCGAGCGATGGATTCGGCGTGGCGCGGGTCATGGATGCTGCGTCGGTCTCGACTAGCCGGGGAGGCCAGAGGATGCCCCCCGTCGCGTGAACGGAGGGCATCGGTGGGGGCGGATTACTTGCCGCCCTTCAGTTCCCGGTCCACCAGGTATTTCGCGACGCCGTTGAGCTCGTCGAAATCCTTGATGCTGGCGCTGCGGTACTTGCCATCGACGACGATGGTGGGCGTACCGTCGACGCCCCAGCCCTGGATCAGCTTGGTGTCGCGGTCGATCTGCTGCTTGGTCGCATCGCTGTTGGCCGCGGCCAGGAAAGCGTTCTTGTCGACGCCATAGCCCTTGGCGTACCAGTCGGCCAGCTCGTCGATGGTGCGCAGCGGGTAGTGGTCTTCGTGAATCGCCTTGAACAGCGCGGCATGGGACTTGTCGAGCACGTTGAGCTTCTTGGCAGCGTAGTAAGCCTGCGCGTACGGCAGCCACGCATCGTTGAACGCAGCCGGCAGGAGGCGGAACGCCACGCCCTTGGGCAGCTCTTTCTGCAACTGCTCGGCCTTCGGTTCGTAATGCGCGCAATGGATGCAGCCGTACGAGAACACCTCGACCACCTCCACCTTGCCATCCTTGGGATCGAGGCGCTGCGGCGTGCTGGTGGCGACGTACTGCTGGCCGTCGGTGTATGGCGCGGCGGCGGTATCGGCGGGCCGCGCGCTGCAGGCGGCGGTCAGCGCAAGGCCGACGAAGAGAAGCGAAAGGCGCTTGAACATGGAAATCTCCGGAAGGGGTCGAATCGCGATCACTTGCCCGCGGCTTCCTTGCTGACGAGCCATTGGGTCAGCTCGACCGATTGCGGATAGCCGCCAGCAGAAATCGGGGTGAGGCGGTACTTGCCGTTGACGACGATCGTGGGCGTGCTATCGACCTCGTACGCACGGATCAGTTCATCGGCCCGCTTCATCTTCGTGTTGATGGTGAAGGAGTTGGCCGTGGCAACGAATTCTTCGGGCTTCACGCCGAACTTCGCATAGAACTTCGCGACGTCCTCGATCGTCGGCCAGGCCGACTGCGGCTTCGGCTTGCCGGTCTTCTGGTCCATCATGCCGAGTTCGCCGCTCTTGAACACCGCATCGAACATGGCGTCGTGGCTCTGCTTGTCCACGCCGAAGGCCTGCGCGGTGACGTAGGCGCGCTGCAGCAGCGGCCAGTTCTCGTCGGGGCGGAACGAGGCGGGCGTATAGGTCATCACCGCGCCCTTCGGCAGGCTCTTCGCCAGCTCATCCACGATGCCGTGGTACTGGAAGCACGCCGGGCAGCCGTACGAGAACACCTCGGTCACTTCGATCTTGCCGGGCGTGCTGGTCGGCTGCGCCGGATCGATGCGGAAGTAGTTCTTGCCTTCCACCCACTTGCCATCGTCGACGAAGGGCTTCGGCGCCGGGCGATTGGCGTCCTCGGCGTCCGCGCTTGCGGTGGCGGCAGGGGTGGGCGAGGCGGCGCTAGCGGCAGCAGCGGTGGAGGCGGTAGCCGGCGCGCTTGCCGTGGTGGACGGCTGGGCGGGCGCCGTCGCTACAGGCGCCGGTGCAGCGGTCGAAGCGGCGGGCGGCGTGGCGGCGGAGCCGTCGGTATTGCCCGAACTGCAGGCGGCGAGGCCGATCAAGGCGGCGCAGAGGAGGGGAAGGCGCATACGCATGGGGGGTCCTTTTCTTACCTTCTTAAAAAGGAACGGGCCCGAAGGCCCGTTCGATCTCGCAACTTTAACGCCATCAGGGCGTCGCGGGCGCGGCAGACGTCGGATCGTTGGTATGCAGACCCTCGATGTAGCTGGCGACGGCGGCGATGTCCTTATCGTCGAGCTTCTGCGCAATGCTCGACATGATCTTGCCGTGCGGGGTGCCAGTCGTCTCGCCGTTGTCGTGCCATGCCTTCAGGCGCGCTTCGACGTACTTGGCATGCTGGCTGGTGAGCTGCGGGTAGTGCGCACCCGGATTGCCGCGGCCGTCCGGGCCATGGCAGGCCATGCAGGCGGGAATGCCGCGATCCACGTCGCCCTGGCGGTACAGCGTCTGACCCTGCGCGACCAGCGCCTGGTCCGCCACGCCCGGCAACGAGGCCTTGCTGGCGAAGTACGCGCCGATGTCGTGCATGTCCTGCTCGGACAGCGGCTGCGCGAAACCCATCATGATCGGGTTCATGCGCTTGCCCGACTTGAAGGCTTCGAGCTGCGCGGCGATGTACTGCTCGCTCTGGCCGGCGAGGCGCGGGTATTGCGGATCGCTGGAATTGCCGTCGATGCCGTGGCAGGCGCCGCACGCCGCAGCCTTGCCCTGGCCGGCCGTCGCGTCGCCCGGCTTCACCGGACCGCTGGCGACCGTGGGCGTTTCGGCCTTCGGCATGCCTGCCGTGGCGGGATCGGTCGTGGGATTGCCGCCGGGCTTGGCCTCGGCGCTTGCCGGGGCCGGCGTGGACGCCGGCTTGGCGGGAACGGCGGTCTGGGCCGCGGCTGCATGCATGACGAGCAACGCGGTAATGGCAGCGGCGGCGTGCCGAAACTTCATAAGTCTCTCCAAAGGGGAACCTTCCGGACCGGGGCGCGTTCCCTGCCGCGCCTCATCCAAAAGATTATGGGGGGCGCGGGAGAGCCCGGTCAAACCGCGTCAGCGCGCGGCGGGGTGCCCGATCGCATACACTGCCGGGCCTCCGTTTCTTCGTGCCCTGCGGGCCATCCTTCCATGTCTTCCAATCCCCTGAACGGCGCCCGCTTCGTCCTCGCCGCGCATGAAATCACCCAGCTGCCCTTCGACCAGGGCGCCGAGGTGGCCTTTGCCGGCCGCTCCAACGCGGGCAAGTCGAGTGCGCTGAACGCCCTCACCGGGCACAACGGCCTGGCGCGCACGTCGAAGACGCCGGGCCGGACGCAGTTGATGGTCGTGTTCGACCTGCCACCGTTGAAGATGGAAGGCGCGGCACCCGTCGATGCACGCCTGGTCGACCTGCCGGGTTATGGCTACGCCAAGGTGCCCGAAGCGATGCGCCAGCATTGGCGAGCCGAGATCGACGCCTATCTGAAGATGCGCCGCAGCCTGCGCGGCATCGTGCTCATCGTCGACATCCGCCATGAGCTGAAGGACTTCGATCGGACGATGCTTTCTTTCTGCGCGGCGACCGATCTGCCCTGCCACGTGCTGATGACCAAGGCGGACAAGGTCTCGCGTGGTCAGGCGAGCAAGGCGCTGGATGTGCTGCGCAAGGATTTCCGCCAGAACGGCGTGCAGGGCACGGCCCAGGTGTTCTCCTCCACCGCGAAGACCGGTATCGAGGAAGCGCGTGCGCGGATCATGGAGCTGCTGGCGACGCCAAGGCCTCACGAACTGTAAGGCCGCCATCTGTGGGAGCCGGCCCGCTGGCGATGGGGACTTGCCGGTGGGAGCCAGCCTGCTGGCGATGGGAGCTTGCCTCGCTGCCACACCGCCTCGTTGGCTTCTCGCCGCTATAGCGGCTCCCACAGTCGATAGCGACTAGCCGGTGGGAGCCAGCCTGTGCTGGCGATGGGAGCTTGCCTCGCTGCTACACCGCTTCGTTGGCTTTTCGCCAGCAGGCTGGCTCCCACCGGCACCTTTTGGCTCATCGCTACCAGGGTGGCACCTACCTTTGCTTCGTAGGTATCGCGCCGCTACATGGCGCGCTCCCACAGTCGGTAGCGATGGTTTTCGCGAGTTCTACCGGGTCAGCCCAGCGTGGTCATGAAGACCTGGCACAGCGCTTCCATGCCCTTGCGGTCTTCGTCGTCGAAGCGTGCCACCGAGGGGCTGTCCACGTCCCACACACCGAACAAGCTGCCGTCGGCCTTCACCAGCGGCACCACGATCTCCGAGTTGGAGGCTGCATCGCAGGCGATGTGCCCATCGAAGTCGTGCACGTCGCGGACGACCTGGGTCTGGCGCGTCTGTGCCGCCGTACCACACACGCCGCGACCGAGCGCGATGCGAATGCAGGCTGGCTTGCCCTGGAATGGCCCCACGACCAGCTCGGTGCCGTCGAACAGGTAGAAGCCGGCCCAGTTGAGATCGGGTACGGCGTCGTAGACGAGTGCGGCGAAATTGGCCGCATTGGCGATGACGTTGGTCTCGCCGTGCATGAGGCCCTTGGCCTGCTCGACCAGCTCGGCGTACAGCGTGGCCTTGTCGTCGGTGGCGATCGCCTTGGCTTCGAACATGGCAGGTTCCGGATGCAATTCAGGGACAGAAGCCGTGTATGGTGCCACGTCCGTTCTTCCGCAAGGCCACCGCACGATGTCCCGACACTTCTTCGTCGCCGGTACCGATACCGGCGTGGGCAAGACGCACGGCACCCAGGCGCTGATCCATGCTTTTCGCCGCGCAGGCGATCGGGTGGCCGGCATGAAGCCGGTCGCCAGCGGCTCGGCGCGCACGCGCGACGGCCTGCGCAATCAGGACGCCCTGGACCTGCAGGCCGCAAGTACACCGCCACCACCCTATGAACGCGTCAACCCGATTGCCCTGGAAGATGCGGTGGCGCCGCATCTCGCCGCGCGTCTGACCGGCACGCCCATCGCGTGGGAACCGCTCGACGCCGCCTTCGAGACGCTGACCCGCGATTACGAGCGCGTCGTGGTCGAGGGCGTCGGCGGCTGGCTGGTGCCCCTGGCCGAAGGCATGTCCGCCGAAGACATACCGAGGCGCTGGAACCTGCCCGTGGTCCTGGTGGTGGGTGTGCGCCTCGGTTGCATCAGCCACGCGCGCCTGACGGCGCGGGCGATCGAGGCCGATGGATGCCGTCTTGTCGGGTGGATCGGCAACCTCATCGAGCCGACCATGCCGTTGCTGGAGGAGAATGTGGCGACATTGCGCGAGTACCTGCCGGCGCCTTGCCTTGGCGTGCTGCCGCATCGTGTGGCACCGGCGGACGCTGCCGTGCTGATCGATCTCTCTTCACTTGGCTGACGGTGCCTTCACGGCCGCAGCCTTAACTAGTGATGTCATGACCACCTACTACCTTTCCGTACAGGACATGAGCAAGGCGAAGGGTCCGGACCCCGAGCTTTCCTTCGAGGGCATCGGCCCGGAAAAACTCGCCGCCGACATCGCCGAAGCGATGCGCAGCGACAGCCTCTTCCAGCGTTGGCGCGCCAAGCAGCCGGACCCTGACGAGGTCGATCCGAGTCTGGGCGTCACCGACGCCTCGGCGTCGGCCAAGGGCGAGTTGTCCAACGACCGCAACGACGTCCAGCTCACCACCTCGCTGCCTATGCGGATCGTGAAGCATCGCCTGAATCTCCTGATCGGATCGAGCTGGCAGCTCCGCGACACCCGCTGACGTGCACGGCACGGTCGGTCACGGTCGCCCGTGCAGGTGCCCGTGACCGATGGTGGTTGTCCCCGCCGCATCGCCGCGGCTAGAGTCGGTGCCTTTCACCGCCAGGGGACAACCTGCTCATGCCGAAGGTCCATACGCTCGCGATCGCCATGTCGATCGCTTTCGCCGCCCACGCGTCAGCCAGCGACGCCAGCGCCGCGACGACGGCCGCGTCCTCTGGCGCACCGGCCGCCCAGGCCAAGACTGCCAAGGCTTCCCGCATGCACACCAACCCGTTGCTCACGCGCAGCACGCTGCCGTTCCAGGCACCTCCGTTCGACAAGATCGTCGATGCGGACTTCCAGCCCGCGCTGGAAGAGGGCATGCGTCAGCAGCTCAAGGAAATCGAGGCCATCGCCAATGCGTCGGCCGAACCCACGTTCGACAACACCATCGTGGCGATGGAGAAGTCCGGCGAGTTACTCAAGCGCACGCAGAACGTCTTCGGTGCGCTGACGGGCGCCAACACCAACGACACGCTGCAGAAGGTCGATGAAGACGAATCGCCCAAGCTGGCGGCGCACAGCGATGCGATCTACCTCAACGACAAGCTGTTCAAGCGTGTGGAGACGCTCTACCAGAAGCGCGATGCGCTGAAACTCGATCCGGAATCGGCGCGCCTGCTCGAGGTGGTCTACCAGGACTTCGTGCATGCGGGCGCGAAGTTGTCGCCGGCCGACAAGCAGCGGCTCAAGGCGATCAACAAGGAAGAATCGACGCTCAGCACACGATTCTCGAACCAGCTTCTCGCGGCGACGAAGGCCGGCGCGCTGGTCGTAGACGACAAGAAGGCGCTCGATGGTCTCTCCGACGCCGAGATCGAAGCCGCGGCGCTCGCTGCCAAGGACCGCAAGCTCGATGGGAAGTACGTGATCCCGCTGCAGAACACCACGCAGCAGCCGGACCTGCAGGCCATGAACGACCGCGCCACGCGCGAGAAGCTGTTCAAGGCGTCGTGGGAGCGTGCCGAGCACGGTGACGCCAACGACACGCGCGAGATCATCACGCGCATCGCGCTGCTGCGCGCCGAGCGCGCGAAGTTGCTCGGCTTCCCCAACTACGCCGCGTGGAAACTCGACGACCAGATGGCGAAGACGCCGGAGGCTGCCGAGGCCTTCATGGAACGGCTGGCCCCCGCGGCCGTGGCTCGCGCCACCGCCGAATCGAAAGACATCCAGCAGGTGATCGACCAGGAGAAGGGCGGTTTCCAGGTGCAGGCCTGGGACTGGGATCACTACGCCGAGAAGGTGCGCAAGGCGAAGTACGACCTCGACGAGGCGCAGATCCGCCCCTATTTCGAACTCGACAACGTGCTTCAGAATGGCGTGTTCTACGCCGCGAACCAGCTTTACGGCATCACCTTCAAGGAGCGCAAGGACATCCCGGTGTGGCAGCCGGACATGCGCGTGTTCGAGGTGTTCGACAAGGACGGCACCTCTATGGCGTTGTTCTATTGCGACTACTTCAAGCGCGACAACAAGAACGGCGGCGCATGGATGAGCAACCTGGTGGACCAGTCCACGTTGCTCGGCACGAAGCCGGTCGTCTACAACGTCACCAATTTCACCAAGCCCGCGGCGGGCCAGCCGGCGCTGCTGTCGTTCGATGACGTAACGACGATGTTCCACGAGTTCGGCCATGCCCTGCACGGCATGTTCGCGGCATCGCGCTACCCCACGCTGTCGGGAACCAACACGGCACGCGACTTCGTCGAGTTTCCCTCGCAGTTCAACGAACAGTGGGCGACCGATCCGAAGGTCTTTGCCAACTATGCCAAGCACTACCAGACCGGTGCGCCGATGCCGGCCGCCCTGGTGGAGAAAATCAAGAAGGCGAAGAGCTTCAATCAGGGCTACGCGATGAGTGAGCTGATTTCCGCCGCCCTGCTCGACATGCGCTGGCACATGCTGCCGCCGAATTCGCCCAAGCCCGATGTGGATGCGTTCGAAGCCAATGCGTTGAAGCAGGCCGGCTTCACGTTACCGCAGGTGCCGCCGCGCTACCGCTCCAGCTACTTTGCGCACATCTGGGGCAGCGGTTACGCCGCAGGTTACTACGCGTACCTGTGGACGCAGATGCTCGACTCCGATGCGTTCGAGTGGTTCCAGGAGCACGGCGGGCTCACGCGCGAGAACGGCCAGATCTTCCGCGACAAGATCCTCTCTCGCGGCAACACCGAGGAACTTGGCAAGCTCTACCGCGACTTCCGCGGCAGGGATCCGAGCATCGAGCCGATGCTGAAGGATCGCGGCTTGAAGTGATTCTGCCGGGGGCCTCCGAGAGGGGGCCCCATCCGTTCAGTCGACTGTACGTTGTCCCTGCCGCCTGATTCAGGTTCCGGAAGCTCCCTCGCCGGCATGTTTCGCCGTGGCCGGGTCGCCAGCTTTGCCGGGAATGTAGGGATTGCACCCTGCATTGTCCGTCGCGTCGTCTCCTACCCACGGTCGATAGGGCTCCAGGTTCCATTCGTCTTTGTCGCGGGCAATGCGCAGGTGGCAAGTCAATTGATTGATCATGCCTTTCACGTTCTTCCAACGGTCGCTGGGGCGAGGTCCGCTGCCGAACTGCTCCGGATCGCCATAGAGCTTCACTATCTCGTAGAACATGTGGGGCGTGTCGCTGGGGCCGATCCGGCGTCCGCATGCAGTGGGGACGATGCGCAGGCTGGTTTCCCCCCATTGGTCGACAAACCAGCGCGACTCCGCCGTATTGACGTAAGAAGAGCAGGAGCCTTCCCTCGGCGCTGCCGCGGCGAGTCGTTCGCCGCGCGCGAAGAGAAGCTCGTTCAGAAGTGCCCCGCCTGCCAGCCCCGCGACGAGGACAAGCAGGCCAACGACCACGCGCCGCATTCTTGTGTCCATGTTCCCATCCTTGGTTTGAAGCGATGTTCGTTCGTACTGCGCGCATGGACGAGGTCTCGGCCGCAGCCCTTGCGGCTACCAGCGTATAGCGCCTCCGCGCCACACTATGCCTTGCACTTCCTCCAGCGGCGGCGCGCAATAATCGATCGTGTGGCGCAGGAGGCTGCTCTTCTGCGTACGCAGGGGACTTGACCGGGTTCGTCACTCGCCTACCCACGTCAAAAGCCCCCAGTTTGCCTGGAGAGCCATTTGTTTCTTAATAGAGCTCCTCCTCACAATTTGTCTTCAAAACTAAATCGGATGTGGGATACGCAACGCATGTCAATACATATCCTTTCTTTATTTGCTCATCGTCGAGGAATGATTGGTCGCTCTGATCGACCGTGCCACTGATCAGTTTTGCGGCGCAAGTACTGCAAGCGCCCGCTCTGCATGAATAGGGCAAATCTACGCCCGCTTCTTCGGCCACATCCAAAATATATTCATCACCGGCTACTTCCAATTTCGCCTCTTCCCCTTCCGGCATTTTCAGCGTCACTTTGTATTTGGCCATGTCTTTTGCTCCCGTCCTTGATAGCTGCGGTTCTTCAGCGGGGTGCCCGTGAAGTCATCGATAGGCCCGCTTACGGATCGAGCTGAATTCGGCTGATCCGCATGTTGCCTCCACGCCAGACGATGCCCTGCACTTCCTCCAGCGGCGGTGCGCAGTAATCGATCGTGTGGCGCAGGAGGCTGCCGTCGTGGGCGCGCGCCACGCGCGGCTTGTGCACGGTCAGTGCCTGCACTTCCGTCAACGTCGTATGCCGCAGCAGGCCAACGTGGACGTCCACTGCGCGGCTTTCCAGTTCGATGTGGAAGGCCACATGACTGTACGCGTGACGAAACAGGATCTGGCAGGCGTTGCGTAGGCGCAGATTGCCTTCGCTGACGGCGGTTAACGCAAAGCCGTCCTCCGCCTCCACGATGACGAGCGCCTCGTCGCCCGTGACGACGAGCAGTTCGCCCAGGTCGTGCGTCTGGTTCGCGGCGAGCGTGTGATAAGACACATGCTCGAAACGTTCGAGATGAGGCTTCACGGCCGGCGCGCCTTTGCCTTCAGGCAGCAGGGCCAGCGCACGTTGTGCTTCGTTCGGCGGCTGGCGCGGGTGGTGCCGCCCTGCTGTTGATATCGGAAAGGGCGGCAGGTGTGCCGCGCCCTGCGTGGGAGCCGTCATGTGAAACCCTCCTTGGCATGGACCGGCATCCTGCCGGCAATGAACGTGCTCAAGCTAAGCAGTGGTGGGGATCCTGCCGCAATAGACCGGATGACGTAGGCGGTCCGGTTGCGTCATGCGCGGTGCGCGCGACGCCTATTCGAAAGGCGTGTCCGGACGACCGACGCTGGGGTTGCACTCTGCCGCCCAGGTATCGGCGTACCCGACGTAGGGCCGGTCGGGCTCCAGGTTCCAGGTGGGCTTCTGCGGAAAATTGATCACGTGACAATCGAGCTGGTTGATCATGCCGCGCGTGTTCCGCCAGTTGATATTGCCGCTGAATTTCTCGATGACTTCCATATCCAGGCTGTCCCGCTTGGTGAGATCGTCGCTGACCCCTCGCCCGCAGGGCGTGGGCGTGACCTCCAGCACCGGCCCGTATTCGTCGATATGCCATTTTCCTGAGGCGACGAAGCCTTCGCCGGTCTGTGCGTCGCACGGTGCCGTTCGACCAAGCCGCGTGCTGTGCCGGGCGTCATCCATGACGCGCACGGGCTGGGGGCGAAGCGTGTGTGCGATCCACACGACGAGACCGGCCAGCAACAAGAGAACGATACCCGCGACAGCGATGCCTGATGCTTTCATGACGTTTCATCCTTGAGGTCATGGTGACGTGGCGCTTCCAGCGCACGTGACGAGCATAGCGACTTGCGCGTCGTTGGCGGCGGCGCAAAAAAAAGCCCCTTCCCATCGCCGGGAAGGGGCTTCGTTCCGGCGTGCCGGAAACGCTTTGCGATTACTCGCCGATCGTAAGCAGCGAGGCGTTGCCGCCCGCCGCCGTCGTGTTGATCGTGAGGGTGCGCTCGCCCGCGAAGCGGAGCAGGTAGTGCGGACCGCCCGCCTTCGGGCCGGTGCCCGACAGGCCTTCGCCGCCGAACGGTTGCACGCCCACCACAGCACCGATCTGGTTGCGGTTGACGTAGCAGTTACCCACGCGTGCGCGGCTCTGGATGAACTCGATGGTGTCGTCGATGCGGCTGTGGATGCCCAGCGTCAGGCCGAAGCCGGTGCCATTGATCTGATCGACCACCTTCTCCAGCTCCGAGCCCTTCCAGCGGATCACGTGCAGCACCGGGCCGAAGATTTCGCGGGTGAGCGTCTGCAACGACGGGATCTCGTAGGCGCGCGGCGCGAAGAACGTGCCGTTGGCCGTCGATTCCGGCAGCGGAACCTCGGCGATCTTCTTCGCCTCGCGATCCATGCGTGCCACGTGATCGACGAGGATCTTGCGCGCATCCTCATCGATAACGGGACCGACATCCGTCGACAGCAGGCCCGGATCGCCGACCTTCAATTCAGCCATGGCGCCGGCAAGCATGTCGATCACCTTGTCGGCGATGTCTTCCTGCACGAACAGCACGCGCGCGGCCGAGCAACGCTGACCGGCCGACTGGAATGCCGAGGAAATCACATCCTTGACGATCTGTTCCGGCAGCGCGGACGAGTCGGCGATCATGGCGTTCTGACCGCCGGTTTCGGCGACCAGCGCTGCGATCGGTGCGTTGCGCGCGGCGAGCGCGCGGTTGATCGCCCACGCGGTTTCCGTCGAACCGGTGAAAGCCACGCCGGCCACGCGCGGATCGCGGGTCAGCGCCGCGCCCACGGTGCTGCCATCGCCCGGCAGGAACTGCAGCACGTCGGTGGGGATGCCCGCGGCATGCAGAAGCTTCACCGCCAGGTAGCCGATGAGCGAGGTCTGCTCGGCCGGCTTCGCGATCACGGCATTGCCCGCCGCGAGTGCGGCGGCGACCTGGCCGAGGAAGATGGCGAGCGGGAAGTTCCACGGGCTGATGCAGACGAACACGCCGCGGCCATTGAGGAACAGCTGATTGCTTTCGCCGGTGGGGCCGGGCAACTGCTCGGGCTGGCCGAACAGGCGACGCGCCATCGTGGCGTAGTAGCGCAGGAAGTCCGCGGCCTCGCGGATCTCGGCGATGGCATCCGGCAGGCTCTTGCCCGCTTCGCGCACGCATAGCGCGATGAACTCGGCGCGGTTGTGTTCGAGCTGCTCGGCCGCGTGCTCGAGGATGGCCGCACGGCTCGCCGCCGGCAGGCGATCCCAGCCCGGCTGCGCCTTCACGGCAGCGGCGAGGGCGTGGTCGACGAGCGCGGCGTCGGCATTCTCGACGGTGCCGATGATGCGGCGACGGTCGGACGGATCGGTAACCTCGACCTTGGCGCCGGACGTGGCATGGCCCGCGACGAGCGGTGCAGCGTTCCAGGGGCCGCTGTGGCGGTTGATGGCGTCGGCGAGTTCGTTGAGCTCGTTGTCGTTAGCGAAGTTCATGCCCATGGAGTTCTTCCGAAGTTCACCGTAGAGATTGACCGGCAGGGGAATGCGCGGGTGGGGAATGGAGGCGAAGCCGCGCACGATCTCGCACGGATCGGCGACCAGCTCGCGCACCGGCACGCTCTCGTCCACCACGCGGTTGACGAAGCTCGTGTTGGCGCCGTTCTCCAGCAGGCGACGGACGAGATACGGCAGCAGGTCCTCGTGGCTGCCCACCGGCGCGTAGACGCGGCAGGGCACGTTGAGCTTGTCCTTGCCGATCACCTCGGCGTAGAGATCGGCGCCCATGCCGTGCAGGCGCTGGTTCTCGTACGGCCGACCCTTCGCGATGTGATGAATGGCTGCGATGGTATGCGCGTTGTGCGTGGCGAACTGCGGGTAGATGAGGTCGCTGCCTGCGGCGAACAGGCGCTGGGCGCAGGCGAGGTAGCTGACGTCGGTATTCGGCTTGCGCGTGTAGACCGGGTAGCCCGACAGGCCGTTCTCCTGCGCGCGCTTCACCTCGGCGTCCCAGTAGGCGCCCTTCACCAGGCGCACGAACCAGCGGCGGCCGGTGGCACGCGCCTTCTCGGTCACCCAGTCGATGACGAACGGTGCGCGCTTCTGGTACGCCTGGATGACAATGCCCAGGCCGTTCCAGCCTTCCAGCGACGGGTGTTCGAAGACGTCGCCGATAATGTCGAGCGACAGCTCCAGGCGATCGGCTTCCTCGGCGTCCACCGAAAGCGCGATGCCGTTCTTGTAGGCGAGCTGCGAGAGTTCGAGAAGCTTCGCGCCGAGTTCCGCGCGGGCACGGGCACGGTTCGCCACTTCGTAGCGCGGGTGCAGGGCGGACAGCTTCACCGAGATCGACGGCGCTTCCAGATTGTTCGGGAAGGGGCCGCGGGCGCCCAGGGCGTTGATGGCGTCGCGGTAGTCCTGCTGGTAGCGCTCCGCGGTGGCCTGGGTGAGCGCCGACTCGCCGAGCATGTCGTACGAGTAGCGATAGACCGCATGCTCCTTCTCGGCGGAACGGTCGAGCGCTTCCTTGATGGTGCGGCCCATGACGAACTGGTGACCCATAATTCGCATGGCCTGGCGCACGGCGAGACGAACCACCGGCTCGCCGGCACGGCCCACGAGGCGACGCAACGCGGAGGTGAAGTCGTGGCGGGTTTCCTCGGCCAGATTCACCAGGTGGCCGGTGAGCATCAGGCCCCAGGTGGAGGCGTTGACGAACAACGACTCGCTCTGGCCCAGGTGCTTCTTCCAGTCCGCCTCGCCGAGCTTGTCGCGGATGAGCTTGTCGGCGGTGGCCTTGTCCGGAATGCGCAGCAGCGCCTCGGCCACGCACATCAACAGCACGCCTTCCTCGGACGAGAGGTCGTACTGACGCATGAACGACTCGACGGCGCTCTGGTCCTTGGCGCGTGCGCGGACGCGGGTGACCAGGCCGGCGGCCACGTCGATCACGTGCTCGCGCTCGGTCGGGGGCAGGGTGGCCTGGGCCAGGAGGTCGTTGACGGCCTCGGTTTCGTCGCGCAGCCAGGCGGCCGTGATGCGCGCACGCGCCGGCTCGACGCCGGTCGGGAGTTCGGGACGGAGGATGGTCGGGTTCACTTGGGTGTGTGGGCACGGGGGAGACCGCCCATTGTAAGGGTGCGGGGCCCTTCGTGTGTTGTTGCGATGCGGTGCGGCCCGCGCGGGGCCTGGGTGCGACAACGCGCCGTCTTCCAACCTTGCTGCTTGCTGACTAGCGCCCTATCATCCCAACGTTCCAGGCACGCCAGGCTCCCATGATCGTGCTTCGACCGACCGCCGCGGGTCAGCCGCGCGTGTTGTGGCTTCGGCCCAACCGTGCGTTGGACAAGCGCGGTCTGCGTCGGCTGATCATCGGGCTTGCGGCGATGGCCCTGGCGACGGCGTCATGGGGTGCGTGGCAGGGCAATGTATTCGCCCCGGTCTTCGCCCTTCTGGA
The DNA here is from genome assembly GCF_023612255.1 of Luteibacter flocculans. Classification (NCBI taxonomy): domain Bacteria; kingdom Pseudomonadati; phylum Pseudomonadota; class Gammaproteobacteria; order Lysobacterales; family Rhodanobacteraceae; genus Luteibacter; species Luteibacter flocculans. The sequence goes on from NZ_CP063231.1 coordinate 440,057, forward strand.
GGCCTTCGTCGTGGGATTCGCGCTTGGCGCGGCCTGGCGGGCCGGCGGCAGGGGTGAACGTATCGCGATTGGCCCGGATACGCTGGAGGTTCGTGCCGTACCGGGTCGCCGGACGGTCCGCTTCCAGACGTATTGGGTACGGATCGGACTGGCGCAGGGGAACGGGCGGCAGCGTCTGTTGCTCACGTCGCACGGCAACGAGCTCGAAATCGGTGCCTTCCTTGGGGAAGAGGAAAGGACCGAGGTGTCAAGGAAACTCATGGTGCTGCTGTCCGAAGTCTCAGGCCAGACGCGCAGGTAGGTTCAATAAAGGTGCAAGACATGACATCTGGCGGCATCGGACGATCGGTATCGGCGTGGGCGGCAGGCGCCCTCGCGCTGTTCGGAGGGGCGGCGTGGGCCAACCCGGAACCGAACCAGTTGAACATGACCAAGGGCGCGGCGGAGTGGTCGCCCTACGCGATGCACATGGTCGCCCTGTGGGTCTGCGTGGTCATCGGCGTGATCGTCTTCGGCGCGATGTTCGTGGCCATGTTCCGCTTCCGCAAGTCGCGCGGCGCCGTCGCCGAGAAGTGGTCGCACAGCACCAAACTCGAAGTGATCTGGACCGTGATCCCGGTCATCATCCTGATCTTCCTGGCCCATCTGGCCACCGGTGGCCTCACCAGCTTCGCCGACACCACGAACTCCGAGATGACCATCAAGGTCACCGGCTACCAGTGGAAGTGGCGCTACGACTACGTCGACTACAAGGGCAAGGGCGTCGATCGGGTCGGCTTCATGTCGAAGCTGGAAGAAACCTCCGACCGCACCCGCCAGCTCGGCTCCAACCTCGATCCGGCGAAGATCCAGGTCGATGGCTATCAGACCTATCTGCTCGACGTCGACAAGCCGCTCGTCGTGCCCACCGATACCAAGATCCGCTTCGTGATCGTCGGTGGCGACGTCATCCACTCCTGGTGGGTTCCGGCGCTGGGCTGGAAGATGGACGCCATCCCGGGTATCGCCAACTCGGCCTGGACCAAGATCAAGGAGCCGGGCGTGTACCGCGGCCAGTGCGCCGAACTCTGTGGGCAGGACCACGGCTTCATGCCGATCGTGGTCAAGGCCGTGCCCAAGGCCGAATTCGAACAATGGCTGGCGACGCAGGAAGACGAGGCCAAGGTTCAGAAGGCCGCGCAGACTGCCCAGACCGCTCCCGCCCCGGCCCCCCAGGGTTAACCCGATTCAAGCTTAGGTAGAGGTGCAAGGCCATGGCGCACGCAGCCACCCACGACCACCACGATCACCACGGAGCCCCCAAGGGGTTCTTCCAGCGATGGGTGATGTCCACGAACCACAAGGACATCGGCACGCTGTACCTGATCTTCTCGCTGACGATGTTCTTCATCGGCGGCGCCTTCGCGATGGTCATCCGCGCGGAGTTGTTCAAGCCGGGCTTGCAGCTCGTGCAGCCGTATTTCTTCAATGAAATGACGACGATGCACGCGCTGGTGATGATCTTCGGCGCGATCATGCCCTCCTTCGTGGGCCTCGCGAACTGGATGATCCCGCTTATGGTCGGCGCGCCGGACATGGCGCTGCCGCGCATGAACAACCTGTCGTTCTGGATCATGCCGTTCGCATTCATCCTGCTGCTCTCGACGCTGTTCATGCCGGGCGGCGGTCCTGCCGGTGGCTGGACGATGTACCCGCCGCTGTCGCTGCAGGGCGAATCGATCGCGTACACGATCTTCGCGGTGCATTTGATGGGTATCAGCTCGATCATGGGCGCGATCAACATCATCGCCACGATCCTGAACATGCGCGCGCCTGGCATGGACCTGCTGAAGATGCCGGTGTTCGTGTGGAGCTGGCTGATTACCGCGTTCCTGCTGATCGCGGTGATGCCGGTGCTGGCCGGTGCGGTCACCATGCTGCTGACCGACAAGTATTTCCACACCAATTTCTTCAATGCCGCGGGTGGCGGCGACCCGGTGCTGTTCCAGCACATCTTCTGGTTCTTCGGGCATCCCGAGGTCTATATCATGATCCTGCCGGCGTTCGGGATCATCTCGGAGATCATCCCCACCTTCGCTCGCAAGCCGATCTTCGGCTACCGCGCGATGGTGTTCGCCATCGCGTCCATCGCGTTCCTCTCGTTCATCGTCTGGGCCCACCACATGTTCGCCGTGGGCCTGCCGATGGGCGCCGAGATCTTCTTCATGTACGCGACGATGCTGATCGCGGTGCCGACCGGCGTGAAGGTGTTCAACTGGGTGTCCACGATGTGGGGCGGCTCGATGACCTTCGAGACCCCGATGCTGTTCTCGATCGCCTTCGTGATCCTGTTCACCATCGGCGGCTTCTCGGGCCTGATGCTCGCCCTCGCACCGGCCGACTTCCAGTATCACGACACCTACTTCGTGGTGGCGCACTTCCACTACGTGCTGGTGACCGGTGCCGCGTTCTCGATCATGGCCGCCGCGTACTACTGGCTGCCGAAGTGGTCGGGCAACATGTACAGCGAGACGTGGGGCAAGATCCATTTCTGGTCGAGCGTGATCTCGGTGAACGTGCTGTTCTTCCCGCAGCACTTCCTGGGCCTCGCCGGCATGCCGCGCCGCATCCCCGACTACAACGTGGCCTTCGCCAACTTCAACATGATCAGCTCGATCGGCGGCTTCTGGTTCGGCGCCTCGCAGTTGATCTTCCTCGGCGTGATCATCCACTGCGTGTTCTTCTCGAAGAAGAAGGCCGCCGATCGCTCGTGGGAAGGGGCCAAGGGTCTGGAATGGACCGTGCCGTCCCCGGCGCCGTTCCATACCTTCGACGTGCCGCCGGTCATTCATGACGACGAGCTCGCCCACGGCAACACGGAACACTGATCGATGCAGCAGATCACCGACGCCGGAACCGAGGCGCGCCGCAAGCGCGCCCGCCGCACCGCCTACATCCTGGGCGGTTTCGCGGTTGGGGTGTTCCTGTTGTCGATCGTGCAGATGTTGAAGGTCTGACCGGCCAAACAAGAAATCCACGGGAAACCACCATGGGTCACCAGCAACAAGACGTCTACTTCGTACCGAGCAAGAGCTACTGGCCCATCGTGGCGGCGGTCTCCATGTTCGTCACCGTGTTCGGTGCCGCGCACTGGCTGAACGCGCAACCGGGTCAGGGTGGCTTCGGCAAGCCGCTGTTCTGGGTCGGCATCGCCATGATCCTGGGCATGTTCTTCGGCTGGTTCCGCTCGGTGATCAACGAGTCGCTGGCGGGCAACTACAACGGCCAGGTGGACCGCTCGTTCCGCATGGGCATGATGTGGTTCATCTTCTCCGAGGTCATGTTCTTCGGCGCGTTCTTCGGCGCACTGTTTTACGCGCGTCTGTTCGCGGTGCCCTGGCTCGGTGGCGAAGGCCACGGCGTGCTGACCCACCAGTTCATCTGGCAGGGATACGAAGCGGCATGGGGTGCCAGCGGTGGTGGCGGTCCCGAGAAGATCGGCGGCTCGTTCCAGACCATCCCGGCGTGGGGCCTCCCGCTGCTTAACACGCTGATCCTGCTGTCGTCCGGCGTCACCATCACCATCGCGCACCACGCGCTCAAGGCCGGCAACCGCAAGACGCTGCTGATCGGTCTCGGCGCCACGGTGCTGCTGGGCTGCCTGTTCCTGTGGTTCCAGGCGCACGAGTACGCTGAAGCGTACGAGCACTTCAACCTTACCCTCGGCAGCGGCGTGTACGGCGCCACGTTCTTCATGCTGACCGGCTTCCACGGCATGCACGTGACGCTCGGCACGATCATGCTCGCGATCATCTGGGTGCGCTGCGCGAAGGGCCACTTCTCCAAGGACGATCACTTCGGCTTCGAAGCGGTCGCGTGGTACTGGCACTTCGTCGACGTGGTCTGGCTGGCGCTGTTCCTGTTCGTCTACGTGCTCTGACCGATATCCACGGCGCGGTCGATCTGGCGACGCTCGTTCGATACATACGAAGTTGCCTTTTGGAGAGCCCGCCGCAAGCGGGCTCTCTGGCTATCTAGACTCCCAACTTACTTCGCTACTTTTTCTCGTGCCAGTTTCGGGCGTCCTTGGTCGGGGATGCCGCGTATCGTTGGTCCTCGACGCGGCCCCATGTCCAAGCGGCTTCGAACTACGGGATCGGGCGTGCTCGGTTTCGCCATCGCGTTCGTCTCGCCGGAGGCGCCGGGGTGGGCTTCTCTGCGCTCAAACAGCGTTTGCAGAGCGAACGAACTCCCTCAGAGAGGCCCACCCCGACACCTCTCCCATTGCTGAGGTGCCGTGAGGGGCGAGCAAAGCCATGCGCCGCGATAGTCTTGGTAGGAGCCGCTACAGCGGCGAGAAAACCTGGCGACACGGTTCACTTCTTACACGACGGCGCCATGTAGCAAGAGTCAGTACGGCTACATGAAGGCGTAGCAGGGAAGGTGGCCTTGCTCCAGGACGCCAGCAATTAACGGTTATCTTTCGCGACAACGGTCGACCATCCGGAATAGATACCAGCCGAGTGGCCCAGCGATCAGGCCAGTCGATTCGGCGACTAGAAAAAAGCGAAGGAGCCGATCCGGCGTCAGCGGATCTCCATTCACTGCCGCTGAAATGCAGTGAGATGCGAACATTATGGTTCCGAACCACACAATGCCGACGCGCCAGGTATACATCCACAACGACTGTGTCACGGAAAGCCATCCGCTCAGCTTTGCGGCGCGCGGCCCAATCACCGGTTCGCTGCTCGCAGTTCGATGCCACAATTTACCGCCGCACCGAGCATTCCGAGGCTGCCTCCAAATACCGCGCCTGCGAGCCCGCCGATCGGTCCGCATTTGATTTCTCCTTTGCTGTTTGGAAGGACTAATGTGCTTCGCGGAGAGCCGGTTCGAACGGTCGACCGCTATGCCGAGTCTGCACTGCCAGAATTCGCCACTGGCAGGCTTGTCCTCCTCTATTTTGTGTAAGGACCGGTCGCTTCCCGATCGTCCGAGGACGAAGACCTGACCCGTTTAAATCGATCCCATGCTAGGTTCGGGCGTCCTTGGTAGGGGAGGCTCCGCATGACGATGTTTCGCCTGATCGCGCTCGCGATGTTCGCGTGCGCCATCACCGCACCGGTGCATGCCGCCGATGCGCCTGTGGTCAGCGGGCAGGTCCGCTTCACGGTGCTGACGCCACGCGTGATCCGCATGGAGTATTCGCCGCGCGCGCAATTCGAAGATGCACCATCACTGGTCTTCGCCACACGCACCGCGGCGCCGGAGACGAAAGCCCAGGTCACGCATGAAAAGGGCTGGCTCGTCATTCGCACCGACGTGCTCACGCTGCGCTACAAGGAAGGCTCGGGCGCCTTCACGGCGGACAACCTCAGCATCGCGTCGAAGACGACGAAGCCTGCCATCGACTGGCATCCTGGTCTCAAGGAAACCACCAACCTAGGCGGCACCGCGCGCACGCTCGATCAGGTGGATGGCGATCGCCACGCCTCGGACAACTCGCTGCTCGACCTTGGCGATGGCCTGCTCTCGCGCGATGGTTGGCATGTCGTCGACGACACCGGCAGCTATGTTCTCGGCAACGAGACATTGCCGTGGGTACATCGCCGAACCCGTCAGGACTGCACCGATCAGACCTTCTTCGGTTACGGCCATGACTATGCGGCCGCGCTGAGCGATTTTGCTCAGGTGGCTGGCCGCGAGCCGCTGCCGCCGCGTTATGCCTTCGGGTACTGGTGGTCGCGCTATTGGAACTACAGCGACGACGAACTGCGCGATCTCGTCGCGCATTTCAACCGCTACGGCATTCCGCTCGATGTCCTGGTGATCGATATGGACTGGCACCGTACCGACGGCCTTTCATGGGTTCACCCCAAGAAAGACGTCAACGGCCAGAGCATGGGGTGGACGGGTTATACGTGGAATCGCAGCCTGTTTCCCGAGCCGGGGCGCCTGCTGCACTGGCTCGGCGAACAAGGCTTGAAGACCACGCTGAACCTGCACCCGGCCTCAGGCATCCTGCCGCATGAGGATGCGTACAAGGATTTCATGGCGGCGCTGAAGGCCGATCCGGCGAAGCCGCTGCCGTTCGAAGCCGCCGATGCCAACTATATGGCTGCGTATTTCCGCACCGTACTCGATCCGTTGAACGCGCTGGGCGTGACCTTCTGGTGGCTCGACTGGCAGCAGTGGAAGGAATCGAAGGCCATGCCCGGGCTGTCCAATACGTGGTGGCTCAACCACGTGTTCTTTACCCACATGCGGGAAGAGGGCAAGCGGCGCGCGTTGATTTACCACCGCTGGGGCGGGCTCGGTAATCACCGCTATCAGGTCGGTTTCTCGGGCGACTCGATCATTTCGTGGGCATCGCTGGCATTCCAGCCGCGTTTCACGGCCACTGCATCCAATGTGCTCTACGGCTATTGGAGCCATGACCTTGGCGGACATACGTTCCGCGACGAAAGCGATCCCGCCACGCGTCGCATCGATCCGGAGCTTTACATTCGCTGGATGCAGTTCGGTGCATGGAGCCCGATCATGCGCACCCATACCACCAAGAATCCCGACCTCACGAAGGAGCCGTGGCGCTTCGCACCCGCCGAGTTCGATGCGCTGCGCGATACGGTGCTCACGCGCTACACCTTCCTGCCCTATGCCTACACCATGGGCAGGAAGGCATACGACACCGGCATCTCGCTCGTGCGTCCCATGTACTACGCGTGGCCGGACAATGACGAGGCGTACAAGGCCAGCGGTGAATACATGTTTGGCGACGACCTGCTCGTCTCACCCGTGACGTCGGCCGGCGATGCCAACGGCTTCGCCACACACGCCACCTGGCTGCCGATGGGCGACTGGTTCGACACCAACGACGGTAGCGTCGTGAAGGGCGGTCGCACGATCCAGGCCCGCTATCGACTCGACGAAGTGCCCGTGTTCGCGCGTGCCGGAGCGATCGTTCCCACCAACACCGATCCGACGGTGAGCGTCTCGCACGATGGTGGTGGACGCACGTTACGCGTCTATCCCGGCGGCAACGGAAAGGCCGAACTGTATGAGGACGCGGGCGACGACGAAGGCTATCGCGGCAACGCGTTCGCACGCACGGCGCTCACGTCGGAGTGGTCGAAGCACGCGCTGCGCGTGCACGTCGCGCCGCGTGTCGGTGGCTACCCCGGCATGCCGACCTCACGCCAGTGGTCCGTGGACGTGCCCGCCGTCGCGATGCCGACCCGCGTGACGGTGGACGGCGTGACACTCACCCGTTCCGATGAAACGAAGCCCGGCACGTGGCGTCTCTCCGGCAAGGACCTCACGCTGCATGTCACGCTCCCCGCGCACGGCTACGACCAGGCGCAGACGGTCGAAGTGACATGGCCCGCCAACGCACCCGACGTCAACGGTCTGGTTGGGCAGATGCGTGACGTGCGCGCCGCGGTGGCCTGGCTCAAGGCGCACTGGCAAGACGTGAACGGCGTCTCCGACGAGGTCTCGCTCGCCGCACAAGCCGACTTGCTGATCGACTACCACCCCGACCAGTTCGCCGAGGAGGTCGCCGCATTCCGCAAGCGCTACGCCGCGCTGGACACGTCGCTGGAACAAGGCGGCGTACCGGCCGACATGCGCACGACGTTCAAGGCGAAGCTGGGTCGTTGAGTCAGTCCTGTCGCTTCCAGTTGCGCGCAACGATCGATCGTCTGAGATAGCCTCCACTTCCATGTAGGTCGATTTAGCATCATCGATCGCGTGGGTCTCGCTACCGGCGGTGCGTCGGATGAGGCGAAGCTCTTTCAGGGAGAGATAGATGACAAGCATCCAAGGATTCGATTTGCCGCGCTCGCGAACAGTTGCACGACGCCTGATAGCGACGCTCCTAGGGGCGGCATTGGTGTTCCATATCACCGGTGCGATCGCTGGCGCCAAGGCCCCGGAGACATTGAGCGAGGCTGAACGTGTTCAGATGGAGCAACTGCTTACGGCACAGACAGCCTCCGTTGTACAGAGACAGGAGCGAATGGATGGTCAGGGCATGCTTATGCCGCCGACGGTCCGGTTCACCGCTGATGGAACCAAGCTCATGGTCGAGCTGGGATCAGGTTACGTGCCGAAAATAAACGGAGGAGAGTTTGAAGATCACCTTATGGAGATCGCCAATCCGCTCCTTTTCCAGCTTGAGTCCGTGGCCCCCTTGAACGGTGTCGACTTTCTTTTTGGTGGATACGACGTCTTCCATTACTTCCCGGAAGATTGGAAACCGACGCCTCCACAGCGTGCGCCGAGGCTCGATATGACGGTCAATCACGATTAGCAAAGGTCTCATCTCGGCAGGACATCGACTTCGTTACCGCCTACAAATATTGGCCCATCGATTGACACCCCGCGAAGCGGTTTGCCATAAGTGCGGAGCACGCTCCGCACCGTCTTTGCGAAAGGTGAACCTATGAGGCGTACCGCTGCTTTTCTCTTCCTCACCTGTCTCGCGGCGAGCGCCGCAGCGGCGGACACTTATCGCTTCGGTTCCCGCGTGATTTCCACCGGGGACAGCGAAGGTCGGTTGCGCGAGGTGGCTGGCAAGCCGGATCGTGAAACGCCGATCGAGACCGATCGCGGTGGCCTGGCAGGGTATCGGCTGGAGTACTACCGGGGCGGCAAGTCGGTGCTGATCGAGGTGATCGGCGGCAAGGTGGCCCGGATCACCCAGATCGATTCGTGAGCGCCGCCTCTATCGGCGGCGCCAATTGCCGCACCGCGCCTTGGCTCCTCGCGGGGCCGCGCTAGAATTGGCCCACCCCGTGGGGGTGCAGCCAACCCATGAAGATGCCCAGCGCCACCATGGCGATGAGCAGCAGCGATAATCCGATACGGCGGGTGAGGGCCCAGACGGTGCGCTTGCTCTGGCCCTTGTCGGTCATCATGAAGAAAAGCGCCTGCCCGAGGTTGAACAACACCACCAGCAGCAGGATCACCAGCGCATATTTGTAGATGGTTTCCACGTGACCGTTCCGCCCCATTGCGACAATCCGAGTATAGCGGCGGCTGCGCGGGGTCTTGCATGACCTTTCTGCGCCGTCCGACGTGGTTCGCTGTCGCACTCACGGTGGCAGGCATCCTGGTCTTCGTGCGACTGGGCATGTGGCAACTGGACCGCGCCTCGGAAAAGGACGAACTGCTGCGGCGGTTCGCCGCAGGTGCCGCGGCCGGCGTCGAGGAATTCGGCATGGTGGCGGAGACGCCGCCCGACGATCGCTATCCGCGGCTCGACGTACAGGGCAGTTTCGTGCGCGATCGCTACTACCTTCTGGATGACCAGACCCACGCGGGTCAGCTCGGCGTGCATGTCTACGCGCCGTTCGCGCCACGCGGCCACGACCGCTACCTGCTGGTGGACCTGGGGTTCCTGCCCAAGGAGGGTGGGGCGAATCCGCGCCTGCCGCCGCTGCCGACGGGAGACATTGATGTCCATGGCCTTTACGTGCCGCCGCCGGGCGTCGGCATCCGCATGGGCGGCGATCGCCTGCCCGAGCAGCGGGGCGCCGAGAAGACCGTGATCTACGTGGACCTCAAGGACATCGCTGCCGATCTGGGCCACTCGCTGTATCCTCGCGTGCTGCTCATGGACGCCGACTCCGCGAGCATCTATGCGCGTGACTGGACGCCCGGCTTCATGCCGCCGGCGCGCCACCGCGCCTACGCCTTCCAGTGGTTCACCTTCGCCCTTGCGGCGGTGGTGATCTTTGTCCTCCTGCACCGCAAGCGACGTTGAGCAGCGGCCCGAGAACCCATGACCGATTCGAACGCCAAGTCCACCACACCGCGCAGCGGGCGCTTCAAGCTCGTGCTGATCATGCTGGTCTTCCTGGCTCCCATCGTCGCTGCCGGGATACTGACCCTGTCCGGCTGGCAGCCGCAGGGCAAGGGCAACGGCCAGCCGATCGTGCCGCAGCGCAGCGTAGCCGACGTGCGCGTGGATGCGGGCGGCAAGCCGTGGGCGTGGCGCGACAGTGAGCCTCGCCTCACCCTGGTGGCGTTGCCTGGCCCGGGCTGCGCCGAGCGCTGCGTGCAGACCCTGGCGCTGATGCGCAATGCGCGCATCGTGCTCAATCGCAATGCCGACCGCCTGCGGTTGCTGTACATCGGCGCGCCGCCCGTCGCGGCAGGTTCCGATGCTGTGATGACCGATTACGTCGTCGGCACTGACCCGGCAGATGCCTTCGCCGAATTCCGTCCGCGCGAGGCGGACAGCGTTGCGGCCGTGCTGGTCGAGTCGAACGCCACGGCGCTGGCCTGGTATCCGGCGGGCTTCGACCCTAACGGCTTGCGCAAGGACCTGCAGAAGGTGATCCGCTGATGTCGCCCCGCACCGTGAAGATTCTCCGCACGCTTGCCTTGCTGGCAGCGTTGTTCGCCTTCGGCGTCGTGATGTTCGGCGCGTTCGTGCGCCTGTCCAATGCCGGTCTGTCGTGCCCGGATTGGCCGACCTGCTACGGCAAGGCCACATGGCCCGGGCATGCACAGGACATCGCACAGGCGAACCAGGCCTTCCCCGATCGCCCGTTCGAAACGCACAAGGCGTGGCGCGAACAGGTGCATCGTTTCCTCGCCGGCAGCCTCGGCGTGATGGTGCTGGCGATTGCCGTGGTTGCGGCGTGGCGTCGCCGGTTCGCGGTGTCTGCCGTGCTCGTGGCGGCGGTGTTCGCCGCGGTGGGCGTGGTGATGTACATGCGCGGCGAACACGTCGTGTCGTCGTGCCTGTCGGCGCTGGCGATCGCCTTGCCGCTGGTGGCCGCAGCCACGCTGCCGCGACCGGGTGCATGGAAGGTCGGCGTGGCTGTGCTGGCCGTGATCATCTTCCAGGCCATGCTCGGCATGTGGACGGTCACGCTGCTGCTGAAACCCATCGTGGTGATGGGTCACCTGCTGGGCGGCCTCGCCACCTTCGCGCTGCTTGCCTGGGCTGCATTGCGCTGGTGGCGCGTCGGTTCGCCGGACGATCGCTACGCGGCGTTGCGTGCGCCGGTCGCGCTCGGCATCGCGGTGCTGGTCTGCCAGATCGCTCTCGGCGGCTGGACCAGCTCCAACTACGCCGCGCTTGCCTGCGGCACCGATTTCCCGAAGTGCCTGGGCGAATGGTGGCCACAGACGGATTTCCACGAAGGTTTCGTGCTCTGGCGCGGCATTGGCGTGAACTACGAAGGCGGCGTGCTCGACATGGCCGCGCGCAGCGCGATCCAGATCGCCCACCGCATCGGTGCGCTGGTGACCTTCTGCTATCTCGGCTGGCTCTCGCATCGGCTCGCGCGTGCCGGCTTGCGCAAGGCGGGTATCGCTGTCGCCGTCGTGCTGGTGGCCCAGGTGCTGCTCGGCATCGGTAACGTCCATCTCGGCCTGCCGCTGCCGGTTGCCACAGCGCACAATGGCGTCGCTGCGCTGCTGCTGTTTACCCTGCTGGTCGCGCTTGCCAGCACGCAGCGCCTTCCGGCGCCGGAGTCTCCGTGAGCATCCTCGGTCAATACCTGGAACTGACCAAGCCGCGCGTCGTCGCGCTGCTGGTGTTCTGCGCGGTCATCGGCATGTTTCTCGCCGTGGACGCGAATGGGCAGCGGGTGCTCCCCACCTGGCACGCCGTCGTCTTCGGCACGCTCGGCATATGGTTAGCGTCTGCGTCGGCTGCCGCGTTCAATCACCTGATCGATCAGCGCATCGATAAGCTGATGGCGCGCACCTCGCATCGTCCGCTCGCGACGGGACAGCTCACGCCGATGCAGGTGTTCGTGTTCGCCATGGCGCTTGGCATCGTCTCGATGCTGGTGCTGGTGTTCCTGGTCAACATGCTTACCGCGGTGCTGACCTTCTTCTCGCTGATCGGTTACGCCGTGATCTACACCGCGTACCTCAAACGTGCGACGCCGCAGAACATCGTGATCGGCGGCATCGCCGGTGCGGCGCCGCCCATGCTGGGCTGGACCGCGGTCACCGATTCGCTCCACCCGTACGCCCTGCAGTTGCTGCTGATCATCTTTGTGTGGACGCCGCCGCATTTCTGGGCGCTGGCCATCTTCCGCGTGGACGACTACTCACGCGCACAGGTGCCGATGTTGCCGGTGACGCATGGCGTGACCTATACGCGTTGGCACATTCTTTTCTACACGATCCTGCTCTTTGTCGTGACGCTGCTGCCGTTCTTTACCGGCATGAGCGGCCTGATCTACCTGTTCGGCGCCGTCGTGCTCGGCGCGGGCTTCCTCTGGTATGCGGTGCGCCTGCTCAACCCGCCGGACGAAATGTTCGCCATGCGTACGTTCAACTACTCCATCATCTACCTGATGGTGTTGTTCGCGTTCCTGCTGGCCGATCACTGGCTGGTGGACCCGGTGATCCAGACGGGCTTGCGCTTCGAGCCGGTGGCCTGAGCGCGTTAGCGATCCAGAGCGTCGCGTAGCCAGTCGGTGACGCGCTCGGGATGTTCCAGATGAAGATGGTGGCCGCCGTCCATGTGGGTGACGTGGATGTCGTCCACGCAGTCGATGCGTACCTGCAGCGCCTCGGGCTCAAGGTAGGGCGGATGCGGCCGGGCGAGCAGCAGTGACGTCGGCGCAGCCAGGCCAAGCAGCAGCGCCATGATCTGCGTTTCCGCCAGGCGGATGGCCGTGGGGCGCGACAGGCGCGGGTCGCTGCGCCAGCTGTAGCCCCCCTCGACCTCGCGCAGGCCGCGCTCGACGATGGGGCGCGCCAGATCCGCGTCCAGGCCGCTCGCCATCGCGCGGGCGCGGGCCGCATCCTCGATGCTCGGAAACACGCGCAGCGGGCGGGTCGCGCCGGGTGTCACGACCATGGCTTCGCGAAAACGATCGAGCGTGCGCGAACCGTCGTCGCCCAGCGGACCCAGGCCTTCGATCAGGGCCAGACCACGGATGCGTTCCGGTGCCGCAATGGCCACCATCGTCGCCACGCCCGCGCCGAGCGAGTGCCCGAGCAGGTGGAAGCGGGGCAGTGCGAGCGCATCGGCCGCCGCGAGCACGGCGCGCGCGTAGTCGAGGTACTGGTAGATCGTGCTGTCGGGCAGGTGATCGGATCGACCGTGGCCCGGCAGATCGAGCGCGATCACATGGAAGCGATTGGCGAGTCGCGGGGCGATCAACGCAAAACTGGCAGCGTTGTCGAGCCAGCCATGCACCATCAGCAGCGGCGGCGCATCCGGTTGCCCCCAGGCCAGGGCCGACAGCTCCAGCCCCGGCACCGAAACGGTCAACTCACGCATGTGCGCCGGCCTTGCGCGCCCTCTCGCGCGCTTCTGCGAGGCGCACCGCTGCCGCTGCGGCGTCATAGTCCTCCGCGAACTCCGGCCAGCCCTGCGTGTGGCGCAGCACCAGATCGGCGATGGCGTCGACATGCGTGGACGTGGCGTTCAGGCAGGGGATGTAGCTCAGTGTGTCGCCGCCGGCCTCGCGGAAGAACTCGCCGTTCTGCATGGCGATTTCCTCCAGCGTTTCGAGGCAATCGACCGCGAATCCAGGGCTGATGACGTCGATACGCTTGATGCCCTGCGCGCCGAAGGCCTTCACCGTCTCGTCGGTATAGGGGTGCAGCCAGCGTTCCCGGCCGACGCGCGATTGGAAACTCATGGGCGCTTCGTCTGCGCTCAGGCCCAGCGCCTCTCGCAGCAGGCGCGCCGTCGCGTGGCACTGGCAGAAGTAGGGATCGCCATTGCGCAGGTAGCGCTCGGGGATGCCATGGAAGCTCATGAGCAGCTTTTCGCCGCGTCCGTTCCGTTCCCAATGCGCCCGCACGCTGTCGGCAAGCGCGGCGATATACGCCGGCTCGGCGTGGTAGTCGTTGATCTGCCGCAGTTCCGGTGGCCAGCGCAGGCCCTTGATCGTGTCGGCCACGGCATCGAAGACACTGCCGGTGGAGGTGGCGGAATACTGCGGATACAGCGGAAGCACCAGCAGACGCCGCACGCCTTCGCGCTGCAACTGCGCGATGGTATCCGCCACGGCGGGCTTGCCGTAGCGCATGGCGAGCGCCACACGGATCGGGCCGGGCCGGCGTCGCCCGAGTTCCGTCTGCAGCGCGGCTGCCAGCGCTTCGCTGCCGACGCGCAACGGCGAACCCTGCTCGGTCCAGATGCGTGCATAAGCGTGCGCGGAGCGTTTCGGCCGCACACGCAGGATCACGCCGTGCAGGATGGCCATCCAGAGCAGGCGGGGGTATTCGATCACGCGTGGATCGCCCAGGAACTGCGCCAGATAAGGCCGCACGGCCGCGGCCGTGGGCGCATCAGGTGTACCGAGATTAACCAGCAGCACACCGGCCTGGGGGAGAGTGTCGTGGGAATGACCGGCAAGGCCGGTATAGTTTGGCGTACCTGGCATCGGCGTTCAGCGCTCGCGGGGATCGTTGCAGTCTGCCATAGGGCGGTGCAGCGACGCTCGTCGGGTCGCCGCCATCGATGCCCATCCGCGCCAGAAGGAGTCACCGATGTCCCCACGCCTGTTCAACCTGCTTGCCCTGGGATTCCTCACGCTGCTGCCCTCGATGGCGGCGCAGGCGGCAGACCCGCCGCGGACGCAAGCCGTCGAGGCCGTGCGGGTGCTGCGAGACATGGTCGAGGACGCGCCGGACAAGTCCCTGCCCACGGACATGTTGAAGAATGCCCACGCCATTGCCGTCATCCCGAAAATGGTCACGGGCGGCTTCGTGTTCTCGGGCACCAAGGGCGAGGGCCTCATTTCCATCAAGCGCGACGGCGTCTGGTCGAACCCGAACTTCATTTCCCTCGGCGGTGCCGGCGTCGGCTTCCTGGCGGGCATCCAATCCGCCGATGTGATCCTCGTCTTCATGACCGATCGCGGCGTCAACGAGATCATCGACGGCAAGTGGACCATGGGCGCCAATGCCGGCGCCGCCGCCGGACCGGTCGGTCGCTCGGCCACCGCAGCTACCGACGGCCGGATGAACGCCGAGATCTACACGTATGCCCGCGCCAAGGGCCTGTACGCCGGTATTGCCCTGAATGGCGCCCATTTCAGCATCGACGACGACTCGAACCGGGAAATCTACGGTCCGGGCATCACGCCGCGCCGGATTTTCGAGGGCGGTGTGACGAATGTTCCAAGCGAGGTGGTGAATTTCAGGGATAAACTGGAGGAGTACACTAGCCGCTGACCCCCGTCCCACTGGCCGCCGCAAGGCGCCCCCGAGGTTCTCATGAGCATTACCCATATCGTCCTTCTGCTGCTCGTCGTCGTGCTGATCTTCGGCACGAAGAAGCTGCGCAACATCGGCTCGGACCTGGGCGGCGCCATGCGCGACTTCAAGAAGGGTCTGGACGGCGACGAAGAAGCACGTCAGGCGCGCGAGCGGGACGACAAGCTCCGCGCCGACCCGCCGCCGTCGACCCAGGTGCCGCCTGCCCACAGCGAGACGAGCGAGCCGCGCGACCGCGCTCCGTGATCCTGGCGTCGCCATGATCGACATCAGCCTGACCAAGCTGCTGCTCCTCGCAGTGGTGGCGCTCATCGTCCTGGGGCCGGAGCGCCTGCCCCATGCCGCACGCACCGCCGGTGCCCTGCTGCGCCGCATGCGCAACGGCTGGGACAGCGTGCGCGCGGAGGTGGAACGCGAGATCCAGGCCGAGGAAATCAAGCGCACGCTGCGCGAGACGGCCGAGAATGCGCGGGCTACGCACGAAAGCGTGCGGGACGACGTCCGTGCCGCGGGGGCCGAGATACGCGGCGCCAGCGAGCGCATCCGCGATACCTTTACCGAAACCCAGACGGCCCGCGCCGCGGGCCGCGAGCCCGACCCGGCGCTCGACATGCTCCCGTTGAAGCGCGGCGAGCCGGTGCCGCCCGAGAACGAAACGCATGACCGCACGTGAGCCCGATCCGTCGTCCGACGACGTGGTCGAAGAGGGGCTGTTCTCCCACCTGATCGAACTGCGCTCGCGTCTGCTCCGCGCCATCGTCGTGTTGCTGCTCGTGCTGCTGGCGCTGGTGCCGGTGGCGAATCATCTTTATGCCGAGCTGGCAAAGCCGCTCGTGGAGCGCATGCCGCAGGGCGCGCACCTCATCGCGACGGAAGTGGCCAGCCCGTTCGTGACGCCGCTGAAGCTCGCGTTCTTCGTCGCGCTGTTCATCAGCATGCCGATGATCCTCTACCAGCTCTGGGCCTTCGTGAGTCCGGGCCTCTACCGGCACGAGAAGCGCCTTGCGCGCCCGTTGCTGGTGGCGTCTCTGGTGCTGTTCTATTCCGGCTGCGCCTTCGCCTATTTCATCGTGCTGCCGGCCGCGTTCAAGTTCCTCAACGCCGTGACCCCCGACGGCGTGGCGATGATGACGGACATCACGCATTACCTCGATTTCGTGATGCTGATGTTCTTCGCTTTCGGGCTCTGCTTCGAAGTGCCCGTGGCGGTGGTGATCCTGGCCGCCATCGGCATCGTCGATGCGGAGAAACTGAGCAAGGGCCGCGGCTACGCCATCGTCGGTGCCTTTGCGATCGCCGCCTTCATCACCCCCCCCGATCTCCTTTCGATGATCATGCTCGCGGTGCCGATGTGCCTGCTCTACGAGTTGGGTCTGCTGGCCGTGCGTTTCCTGTTGAAGCCGCCCGAGAGGGAATGAGCGATGGGGGCTTCGGTCGGCTGGTTCGCGGTAAAGGGCAAGGGGCGCGACGAGGTGTTCGCGGCGCTTGATCTGGTGCGTAACGAACGCACCGCGAGTCACCCCGGCACGGGCTACTCCCTCGCCCTGCCGAACGGCTGGTTCGCCGTGGTGACCCGCTTCGAAAGCCCGCTGATCGCCGATGCCGACATGCGCCGCCTGTCGCATGGCTGCGTGGTGATCACGTGCGAGTACGACGATCACGTGATGGTCAGTTCATCGACCTGCTACGTGAATGGCCTGCGTAACTGGCGCGCCGAGCACGACGGCCAGCAGGACGACAACCGCCACCTCGCCACCAGCGGTAGCCTGCCCGCCGCGTTCGATGCCATACACGCGCGCATCGAAACGATGCAGGATGCCGCCGATATCGACGGCGACGACGTCGATCACTATTACTCGTTGCCGATCGAGCTGGCGCAGAGCGTGACCACCTTCCACGCGGACCTGCCTGCCTCGGCCTACGGGGCCACGTTGTGCGAGGGCTGGACGCTGGTCGAGGCGACCGCGGTGCCGGCCCCCGATCCCGATCTTTCGCGCAAGGTGCGTAAGGCAGTGGCCAAGGCCACCCGCCCCTGGTGGAAGCTCTGGTAGTTACTTCCGGCCCAGCGCCAGACCCTTCAGCACATTGAGTGCCTGCGACAGAGCATAGTCGTCGATCGCCAGCTTGCCGTCGTCGTCGCTCGTGCTCTTCTCGTCCGCCGCGGCTTTTTCATTGACGAGATGATTCGGCAGGTCTGCTTCCGAGCCGATGAGCTGCGGTGGCGTATCCGCCTTGCTTACGGCGAGATCGGCGAGCGGAATGTCCGGCTTGATGCCTTCGGCCTGGATCGAGGTCCCGTTCGGCGTGTAGTAGCGCGCGGTGGTGATCTTCACCGCGTGTTCCTGATCGAGCGGCAGCACCGTCTGCACCACGCCCTTGCCGAAGGTGCGGCGCCCCATGATGAGCGCGCGGTGGTTGTCTTTCAGCGCACCGGAGACGATTTCCGCCGCCGACGCCGTGCCGTTGTCGGTGAGGATCACGATCGGCGCGCCCTTGAGCAAGTCGCCTGGGTGTGCGTCGAAATGCAGGTTCGCGTCCGGCAGTCGTCCCTTCGTGGTCACGATGGTGCCGCTGTCGAGGAAGGTGTCCGCCACGCCCACCGCCGTGGTGAGCAGGCCGCCCGGGTTGGAGCGCAGGTCCAGCACCGCGCCCTTGGGCGCACCGTGCTTCTTGATGTAGTCGGAGAGCTTGGTGTCCAGATCCGTCGCGGTGTCTTCCTGGAACTGGCTCAGACGGATGTACACGTAGCCCGGATCGAGCTGGCGCAACTTCACGCTGGTGACGTTGATCCTTTCGCGAACGAGCGGCAGGTCGATCGGCTTGTCCGACTTCTCATGGAGAATGGTGAGGGTGATCTTGCTGCCGGGATCGCCGCGCAGCTTCTTGAACGCCTCGTCGATGTTCTGGCTGTCGACCACCATGCCGTCCACCTTGAGGATCGTGTCGCCCGGCTTGATGCCTGCGCGCGATGCCGGCGTGTCGTCGATCGGCGAGACGATCTTCAGCATGCCGTCGACCTGCAGTACCTCGATACCCAGGCCACCGTACTGGCCGGTGGTGTCCTCGTCGAGTTCGTCGAGGCCTTCCTTGTCGAGGTATTCGCTGTGCGGATCGAGATTCTGCAGCATGCCGCTGATGGCGGCATTCATGATGGTCTTGTTGTCGAGCTTCTCGACGTATGCCTGCTGGATGATGTGATACACCCGCGTGAAATTGCGGATGTCGTCGAGGCTGACCGCATCGTCGGCCTGTTGGACCACCGCTGCGGCACTGGTCGACGAGGCGGCCGGCGCGTCGGGCTGCTTGATCGGTTTCTGCGGAACTTGCGCCTCGACCTGGGTGACGGCCAATGCGCCGAGAGCCAGCGCGAGGGCGAGGCGAAGAGGGTGCGGGTGGCTGCGAAGAGTCATGCGAATGTCCTTAATGCCGTTTGCCGAGCCAACCGCGCGCATCGATGGGCTTGCCGCCCTGGCGCAGTTCGAAATAAACGCCGTTGTCGCCGGCGGGCGCCGCTGCGGTGCCGACGGCTTCGCCAGCTTCCACGGTGTCGCCTACGCCATGCAACAGGGTTTCATTGTTGCCGTACATGCTCATGAACCCGTTGCCGTGATTCACGATGATCATCATGCCGTAGCCGCGCAGGAAGCTCGCGAACACCACGCGACCGCGCGATACCGCCTTCACCTCGCTGCCGCGCGGCGCCACGATGATCACGCCGTTGCCATAGGCGTGAACGGGGCCGTTGGCGGGCCAGGGCAGGTTGCCGCGCAGGTTGCCCATGGGCGCGGACGCCGGTGCGCCCTTCGGCGCCGGTGCCGGCTCCGCGGCCTTGGCAGCCTCGTCGATCACCTTCTGCAGGCGGGCGACCAGGGCATTCATGTCCTGCTCGTTCTGTTTGAGGGCGGCCATGCGCTGGGCCTGGTCCTTGTACTTCGAGTCGGTTTCCGCCACCAGTTTCTGTTGCTCGGCGCGCTGCTTCTCCAGATCCTTCGCGCGCGTCTCGCGCTCGGTCCGGGAGGCTTCCAGCTTCTGCTGCTCGGCCGTGATGGCGGCTTCGACCTCCTGCAGGCGGGAAAGATCCGCAAGCAGGCTGCGAATGCGCTCCACGCGGTTCTCCTGGAAGTAGCGGGAGTAGGCGAGGGCACGGGAAATCCGGTTCACGTCCTCGTCGCCGAGCAGGAGCTGGAGGTCCGAGCCACGGCCAAGGGTATAAGTGGCGCGCAGCAGATCGCCCAGCGCGTCCTTCTGCTTGTCCAGGCCGGCCTGCATCTCGGCGCGCTGCGCGTTCAGTTGGTCGAGGTCGTGGCGGCGCTGCTCCAGTTCGGCCTCGGTTTCGCGAACGGCGCGTGCGGCCGCCGACACCTGTTCAGCCTGCCGCGCCAGGGCCGCGTTGGCGCTGTCCCGGGCGTTGGCGGTCTCCCGCTGCTCGCGGGTCAGCGTCTCGATGTCCTTGCGCACGCCCTCCAGCTTCTGTCGGGCGTCCTGCTGCTCCGCCCGCGCCTTGGCGTCCTGCGCTGAGCGAGCCGGCAGGGCGGTGGCGCATGTGAAGGTGGCGAGGATCAGGGTGGCAGGCAGACGGAGGATTGGGCGCATTCGGAGATTATTACCTATCCGGCGACGTCGGCCACGCGCCGCCGGTCACCTCGCTGGTATGCCCGCATGGCCTTGTGCTGCCCCGTCCGGCCGCACTGGTCTCGCCCGGCGGTCGTAAGAATTTCGTTTGCGCGACGTTTGGACGTCCGAATGGCTTTGACGCAACGCGGCAATTGTGCCTAAAGTGGGCTGAGCCCTTCGCGCGTATGTGATGGTCGGCCCGTCCAGGCCGCGGGGCCACATGCGCGTCACACCCAGCAAAACCAAAGCCACGAGGAGGCGGATGGTGAAGCAAGGCACTCCGCGCCTCTATGACGAGGCGTTCGAACACGACAGTTGCGGCTTTGGCATTGTCGCGCAAATAGATGGTCACGCCAGTGCAGCGCTGGTCGATACGGCGTTCGCTGCGCTCGCGAAGCTTTCGCATCGCGGCGGCGTCAACGCCGATGGCGTGAGCGGCGACGGCTGCGGCGTGCTGTTGCGCCGGCCGGTGGAATGGCTTCGCGCGCTCGCCGCAGAAAGCGGCATCGTGCTCGCGACGCACTTCGCCAGCGGCGTGGTATTTCTCGATCCGGACGGAGACGCCGCCGCCGCGCGCGTGCTCGATGCCGAGCTGGAACGCGTAGGTCTGCGTGTTGCCGGGTGGCGCGACGTCGCCGTCGAGCCGTCCGCCTGCGGTCCGCTCGCCGCGGCCTCCATGCCGCGCGTGCGCCAGGTGTTCGTCGATGCCCCGGGCGATCGTTCGCCCGCCGCGTTCGAGGCGGCGCTGTTCCATGCGCGTCGCCGCGCCGAACTGGCACTGGCCGGCGACAAACATTTCTACGTCGTCTCGTTGTCGGGCGAAGTCGTGGGCTACAAGGCCATGGCCGCACCGGGTCATCTGCGCGACGTGTATCCCGACCTCAAGCATCCGGCGCTGGTCGCCGATGCCGTCGTCTTCCATCAGCGCTTCTCCACCAACACGTCGCCGCAGTGGCGTCTTGCCCAGCCGTTCCGCTTCCTGGCCCACAACGGCGAAATCAACACGATTCGCGCCAACCGCCGCTGGATGCAGGCACGCACGTCGGTGATGCGCTCGGAGCACGTGGACCTGTCCGACATCGGGCCGCTGGTGCGCCAGGAAGGCTCGGACTCCGAAAGCCTCGACAACGCACTCGAAGTGCTGCTGATGGGCGGCATGGATCTCCTGGCGGCCATGCGCGTCCTCGTGCCACCGGCTTACGCTGCGCGCGAAGACATCGATGAGGATCTCGCGGCGTTCTACGAGTACTACGCGTTGCACAGCGAGCCATGGGATGGTCCGGCTGGCCTGGTGATGTGCGACGGCCGCTACGCCGCATGCACGCTGGATCGCAATGGCCTTCGCCCGGCACGCTGGGCGCTGTCGGACGACAATCACCTCATTGTCGCTTCCGAGGCGGGCCTCTGGGATGTGCCTTCCTCGCGCGTCGTCGCGAAGGGGCGCCTCGCGCCGGGCGAGATGATCGCCGTGGACTTCCGTGAGCATCGCCTGCTGCGCGATGCCGACATCGATGCCATCAATCGTTCGCGTGCGCCGTTCCGCGACTGGCTGCGTGCTGGTGTGACCTACCTCGAATCCGACCTGATCGATCCGAGCCTCGCCGCCGAGCCGCTGCCCGCCGAGGAGCTGCGTCGTTACCAGAAGCTCTACGGTCTCTCGCGCGAGGAATGCGAGTCGGTGTTGAAGGTGCTCGCCGAGACGGAGGCCGAAGCCACCGGATCGATGGGTGACGACACACCGATGGCTGTGCTGTCACGGCAGATACGTCCGTTGTTCGATCGCTTCCGCCAGGGCTTCGCGCAGGTCACCAATCCACCGATCGATCCACTGCGCGAGCGGCTGGTCATGTCGCTGGTGACGCAGATCGGGCAGGAGAAGAACATCTTCGATCTCGGTCACGAGAACGCGAAGCAGATCCTGCTCAACTCGCCGATTCTTTCGCAGCGCAAGCTGCGGCAGATCCTCGCGCATCCGGATTACGCGGACACGCCGCGCTTCGATCTCATGATTGGCGCGGACGAAACGCTCGAACAGGCGCTGATGCGGATCTGCGACGCCGCCGAGGCAGCGGTGCGAGCGGGGGTGAGAATCGTTTTCCTGAGCGATCGTTATCCGCGTCGCGATCTGTTGCCGATCCATTCGCTGCTCGCCACGGGCGCCGTGCACGCGCGGCTCGTCGACAAGGGGTTGCGCTGCCAGTGCAACATCATGGTCGAGACGGCCACGCCGCGCGATCCGCACCACTTCGCCTGCCTGATCGGCTTCGGTGCGACCGCGATCTATCCCTGGCTGGCCTACCAGAGTCTCTTCGACATGGGCCGTGCAGGACACATCCGCAACGGCGAAGGCGCGCCACGCGAGATCGGCCGCAACTATCGTCGCGGTATCCGCAAGGGTCTTTTGAAGATCCTGTCGAAGATGGGCATCTCCACGGTCGCCGGCTACCGCGGGGCGCAGTTGTTCGAAATCGTCGGCCTCGCGCCCGAGGTCGTGGCGCTGTGCTTCCCGGGTACGCCTTCGCGTATCGGTGGCGCCGGTTTCGCCGATCTGGAGCACGAGCAACGCCTGCTTGCTGCCGAGGCCTGGGACGAAGCGCAGTCGCTTCGTGCAGGCGGCCTGTTCAAGTACGTGCATGGCGGCGAGTTCCACATGTACAACCCCGACGTCATCGCGAGCTTGCAGGTCGCGGTGCGCACGGGTCAGTGGTCCGACTACGAGACCTATGCCCATCACGTGGATGCGCGACCACCGTCGGCACTCCGCGATCTCCTCGTGCCGCGCGGCACAACACCCATTCCGCTCGACGAGGTCGAGCCGGTCGAGGACATCCTCCGTCGATTCGATTCCGCGGGCATGTCGCTGGGCGCGTTGTCGCCTGAGGCGCACGAGGCGCTGGCGATCGCCATGAACCGCCTGGGCGCACGAAGCAACTCGGGCGAAGGTGGCGAAGATCCTGCGCGCTACGGCACCGAGCGGGCATCGAAGATCAAGCAGGTGGCTTCAGGCCGCTTCGGTGTCACGCCCGCCTATCTCGTCAACGCCGAGGTATTGCAGATCAAGATCGCGCAGGGCGCCAAGCCCGGCGAGGGCGGTCAGCTTCCGGGTCACAAGGTCGATGCCACGATTGCACGCCTGCGCTACGCGAAGCCGGGCATCGGTTTGATCTCACCGCCGCCGCACCACGACATCTATTCCATCGAAGACCTCGCGCAGTTGATCCACGACCTCAAGGAAGTGAATCCGCAGGCGCTCGTCTCGGTGAAGCTGGTGTCGCATGCGGGCGTGGGTACCGTGGCCGCGGGTGTCGTGAAGGCCGGCGCGGATCTCATCACCGTGTCCGGTCACGATGGCGGCACGGGCGCGAGCCCACTCACGTCGATCAAGTACGCCGGCACGCCCTGGGAACTCGGTCTGGCGGAGACGCAACAGACACTGCGACTCAACGATCTGCGCGGACGTGTGCGCCTCCAGACGGACGGTGGCCTGAAGACCGGCCTGGATGTCATCAAGGCGGCGATGCTCGGTGCGGAGAGCTTCGGTTTCGGTACCGGGCCGATGGTGGCGCTGGGCTGCAAGTACCTGCGCATCTGCCACCTCAACAATTGCGCTACCGGCGTTGCCACGCAGCATCCGGTGCTGCGACAGAAGCATTTCCTCGGTCTGCCCGAGATGGTGATGAACTATTTCCGCTTCGTCGCGGAAGATGTGCGTCGCCAACTGGCTCGCCTGGGCGTGCGCTCGCTCGCCGACATCATCGGTCGCAGCGACCGTCTCGAGCAGATCGACGGCGTGACGGCGGTGCAGGAGCGCCTCGATCTCTCGCCGCTTATCAGTTCGGATGGCCTCGGTGCAAAGGTGGACTTCGCCTGCACCTTCGCACGCAATCCCATGCGCGATCCCGCTGCGCTGGCGAACCGCATCGAAGCCGATACCCGCGCCGCCGTGGCGGACGGTCTCGGCGGCACCTTCGATTACGCCATCGCGAATACGGATCGCGCGATCGGTGCACGTCTGTCCGGTGACGTGGCGCGTCGCTGGGGCGACGCCGGCATGGTCGAGCATCCGATCCATCTGCGTCTTTCCGGCGCAGCAGGGCAGAGCCTCGGCGCGTGGAATGCAGGCGGCGTGCACATCGATCTCGTCGGCGAAGCCAACGACGGCGTCGGCAAGGGCATGGCTGGTGGTCGTCTCGTCATCCGTCCGCCGGAGGATTCGCCGTTCCAGAGCCACGAAGCGTCGATCATCGGCAATACCTGCCTCTACGGCGCTACGGGTGGCGAGTTGTTTGCGGCCGGCCAGGCTGGCGAACGTTTTGCCGTGCGCAATTCCGGCGCGTTGGCGGTGGTGGAGGGTGCCGGCGATCACTGCTGCGAATACATGACCGGTGGTGTCGTGGCCGTGCTCGGTCGCACGGGCCTCAACTTCGGCGCGGGCATGACGGGTGGCTTTGCCTACGTACTCGATCTGGAGCGTAGCTTCGTCGATTGCTACAACCACGAACTCGTGGACATCGTGCGTATCTCCCCCGAAGGCATGGAGCACTACATGCAGCATCTTCGCCAGCTTGTCGCGCGGCATGCCGAGCTTACGGGCAGTGCGTGGGGCGGCCGCGTGCTTGCCGACTTCCGCGGGCTGTTGCAGCGTTTCTGGCTGGTGAAACCCAAGGCAGCGAGTCTCGACGCGCTGGCCGAAGAACTGCGGAGTGCCGCATGAGCACGAAGGATTTCCGTTTCCTCGACCTGCCGCGCCAGGTGCCACGTACGGTGCCGGTCGCCGTGCGCGTGCTCGGCTATGGCGAAATCTCCGGCGACTTCGCGTCGTCGGAAGCCGCGGCGCAATCGGAGCGCTGCATCGACTGCGGCAATCCCTATTGCGAGCACGCCTGCCCGGTACACAACTACATTCCCAACTGGTTGAAGCTGGTGCAGGACGGTCGCTTGTTCGAGGCGGCCACGCTGATGCACGAGACCAATCCGCTGCCGGAAATCTGTGGCCGCGTTTGCCCGCAGGATCGTCTCTGCGAAGGTGCCTGCACGTTGGAGCAAGGCGACTTCGGCGCGGTAACCATTGGCAGCGTCGAGCGTTGGGTCACGGACGAAGCCATCCGCCAAGGCTGGCGTCCGGATCTGTCGCGCGTGCGCGAAACGGGTGCGCGCGTGGCGATCGTTGGCGCTGGCCCGGCTGGGCTCGCCTGCGCGGATCGCCTGCGTCGTGCCGGCATCGCCGCGCACGTATTCGATCGTCAGCACGAGATCGGTGGCCTGCTCACCTTCGGCATCCCGCCGTTCAAGCTCGACAAGAACGTGGTGCGCACACGACGCATGGTGCTCGAAGGCATGGGTGTGGTCTTCCACCTCGGCGTGGAGATCGGGCGCGACATCACCTTCGATGAACTGCTGGCCGACTACGACGCTGTCTTCGTCGGCACGGGCGCGTACACCTATGTGGATGGACAGCTCGAGGGACGTCACCTGCGTGGCGTACACGATGCACTGCCTTTCCTCATCGCCAACACGGAGCGTCTGCTTCGCGACGAACCGCCCGCCCCGGAGTACGACCTCGCGGGCAAGCACGTCGTGGTGCTCGGCGGCGGCGATACCGGCATGGATTGCAATCGCACGGCCATTCGCCTCGGTGCGGCGTCGGTCACCTGCGTGTACCGCCGCGACGAGCCCAGCATGCCGGGGTCACGTCGCGAGGTGGGTTACAGCCGCGACGAAGGCGTGCGCTTCCTCTTCCAGCGCCAGCCCATCGCGCTCGTGGGTGACGATGGTGCGGTGAAGGCCGTACGCGTGGTGGATACGGAACTGTTCGATGCGGGCGACGGCCGCCTTCGCCCGCGTAACGTCGAAGGTAGCGAGACCGACCTGCGCGCGGACGTGGTCATTCAGGCCTTCGGCTTCCAGCCGAGTCCGCCCGATTGGTGCGATGCCTTCGGTATCGAGCGGGACCGCAGTGGCCGGATCGTCGTGGGTGCGGAAGGGCGCCTGCCGTTGCAGACGAGTCATCCGCGCATCTTCGCGGGCGGCGACAACGTGCGCGGTGCCGATCTCGTCGTGCGCGCGGTGTACGACGGTCGCGAAGCCGCGGCTTCGATCGCCCGTCTGCTGGTAACGAGCACGGTGGCTGCGACCGTTACCGCCTGAAGCAAGAGGGCGTCGGGGTCATCCCCGGCGCCCTTGGCTTCGTCCCTCGTCGCGCCCACAATGGCCGGATGGTCCCCAAGGGCTTCACGTCCCCATGTGTCTGATTGCCTTTGCCTGGCGCGCGCATCCGCGCTGGCGTCTCGTCCTCGTGGGTAACCGCGACGAGTTTCATGCCCGGCCGACGGCCCCGCTCGCATCCTGGGACGAGGCGCCGCAGATCGTCGCCGGTCGCGATCTCGAGGCCAGCGGTACCTGGGTCGGTGTTGGTCCGCGTGGCCGGGTGAGTGCGATCACCAACGTGCGCGATCCGAGCGCCAGTCACGACGGACTGTCCCGCGGGTTGCTGGTCGCCGATTATCTCGGTGCCAGTCTTCCGGCGCGCGAACATGCCATCGAACTCATGGCCAGCGCGCGCGATTACCGTCCCTTCAACCTGCTGACTTTCGACCACGAAGACGCGTACTACCTCGGCAATCACCCGAGTGCGCGCGCACAGCCTGTCGATGCGGGCGTGCATGGCTTGAGCAATGCCGACTTCAACGCACCCTGGCCGAAGACGCAGGCGATCGTACAGCGTCTGGAAGCATGGATCGCGGCGGGGCGTGACGACGACACCGATGCCCTGTTCGCCATGCTTTCCGACCGGGGCGGCTGGCCCGACGACCTGCTTCCCGATACGGGCGTCGGTATCGAGCGCGAGCGCTTTCTGTCGAGCGCCTTCATCGTTGGCGAGCACTACGGCACCCGAGCCAGCACGGTGATCCTGGTCGATCATGAGGACCGCACCACCATCATCGAGCGCCGCTTCGGGCCGCATGGCGCTTATCTGGGCGAGAGCCGCGCCGACGGCTGAACCTGTCCGCGAGGCGGTGTTCTTGCGCGTGGAATGGAAAGTGTTTTGCGCCCGGCGCAATTGATTCGCCCGGCCTTCGCCCCGAGCATGAAGGAGTCCGCCAAGCGGCCACTCTTTCCTTCCTCCTGGAGCTTTCCATGAACATCGATCTCACCAAGCGCAGCGCCATCGTCACGGGTTCCACGGCCGGTATCGGTCTGGCCATTGCCACCGGGCTCGCCGCTGCCGGCGCGTCGGTCGTCGTGACCGGGCGTACCCAGGCCCGCGTCGACGAAGCCATCGCGGCGGTCAAGAAAGTCGCGCCCGAGGCAAAGGTCACCGGTGTTGCCGCCGATCTCGGCACGGCCGAAGGTGCGGCCACGCTCATCAAGGCCGTGCCCGAGACCGACATCCTTGTGAACAACCTCGGCATCTTCGAGCCGAAGGACTTCTTCGAGATCGACGATGCCGAGTGGACCCGGTTCTTCGAGGTGAACGTGAACTCCGGCGTGCGCCTCTCGCGTCACTATGCGAAGGGCATGGCGCAGCGTGGGTGGGGCCGCGTGCAGTTCATCTCCAGCGAGTCGGGCATCCAGGTGCCGGCGGAGATGGTGCATTACGGCGTGACCAAGACCGCGCAACTGGGTGTATCGCGCGGCTTGGCTGAGGTACTTGCTGGCACCGGCGTAACGGTCAACGCGATTCTCCCGGGCCCTACCTTGTCCGAAGGTGTGAGTGAGTTCTTCGGCAAGATCGCGAAGAACCAGGGTGTGTCGATGGAGCAGGTGGAGCGCGACTTCATCCAGACGCATCGCCCGACGTCGCTCATCAAGCGTCTGCTGAGCGTGGAAGAAGTCGCCAATGTGTCGGTCTATCTTGCTTCCGAGCAGGCGTCCGGCACCACCGGCGCGTCGATCCGTGTCGACGGCGGCGTCACCCGCTCGATCATCTAGCCCTCATCCGCCGATCTGGCAAATGATCCGCGAGAAGGCGCCATCGTTCCGCTGGAACTCCGGCCGCGGCGCATGGAAGCGCCGGTCGCTCAGGGTGAGGGATTTCACCTTTTCTATGCGAAAGGATTTCCACCCGGTGGCAGCGCCCGACGCGCTGCCACCGGCGACTTGATAGGCACTGAGCAGCCGCTCACCCGCCGCGTCGTCGCCGTAGACGTGCGGCTGCACCAGACGCTCCGCACCACCGTACTCCACGACCAACAGATGCATCGTCGCGATGGCCTCGCAGATGACGTCATCGAAGTGCGTCACGACACATCGCCGTCCACGTAATACCAACGCCCATCCTCGCGCACGAAGCGACTGACCTCGTGCATGCGCTCAGCGCTGCCACCACCCATGCGCAACCGCGCAACGAACTCGACGATAGCCGTGTCCGCCGTGGGATTCTCGTGACGCTTCACCGAAAGCCCCAACCACGTTGGCTTAGGCGATTGTGTCGCGAGCCCCAGCGATGCCGGGCGCGTGCTCGGGTGCCAGGTTGCGAGCAGATAGTCCTCCAAGCCCAGCACGTAGGCGCTGTAGCGCGATCGCATGAGAGCTTCGGCAGAGGGGGCTGGCGTACCGGCATGCCAACGCCCGCAGCAGGCGCTATAGGTTGCGCCGCTTCCGCATGTGCATGGATGGGCGGTGGTTCCTGCCATGGCGATCGCTCCTGTCACAACGGGGTTCGGTCGCCGATGCTACACGGCTTGCCTGTTCAGGAAGGTTCCGCTTTTCGGCAGTGGGATCGGGTTTCGTGCTGCGGGACGTCATCTATGGCCCGCCTGGCGAGGCCTCCGGCCGCCCGATTCAAAGGAGGTTCACTCCAAATCCGCATCGTAGTGGGGTCGTTTTCAAGGGATTTATCACCATGCGCAGCATCCTCACGGCGATTGCCGCTTCCATGGCCATCGGTAGTGCCATCGCCAGTACGCCGGTGACGGCGGTCAGCCATCTCGATCTCGACCGCTATGCCGGTACGTGGCACGAAATGGCCCGGCTGCCTATGTATTTCCAGCGGAAGTGCACCGGGGCGGTGACGGCGACCTATGCCGTCCAGCCGGACGGTACGGTTTCCGTGCACAACGCCTGCGTCACCGCGGACGGGAGCACCATCGCCAGTGACGGC
The DNA here is from genome assembly GCF_023612255.1 of Luteibacter flocculans. Taxonomy (NCBI): domain Bacteria; kingdom Pseudomonadati; phylum Pseudomonadota; class Gammaproteobacteria; order Lysobacterales; family Rhodanobacteraceae; genus Luteibacter; species Luteibacter flocculans. The sequence goes on from NZ_CP063231.1 coordinate 468,963, forward strand.
GTGGCGCGTCGTCCCGAGCCGTTCTCGCAAGGCAAGCTCCAGGTACGCTTCGCACCGAAGTGGCTTTCGTGGGTGCCGTTCGTCTGGGCCGACTATTGGGTCATCGCCCTGGACGAGAACTACCAATGGGCCATGGTGGGACAACCCGGTCGTAAGTATCTCTGGATCCTTTCGCGGACTCCGACCATGGATAAGGCAACGTTCGAGGCATTGAAGGCGCGCGCGACTGCCATGGGGTACGACCTCTCGGCACTCGTGGTATCGGGGAAGATCGAGTAACCAGCGTTCCGGAACCTATGTCGTCGCTCATCCAAACGGCGATTGGTGCGCGTGCCTTTCGTTCGAAGGGTACGCAGGCGCTTTGGCTATTCGGTGAAACGATCGTCGCGAGGGCGGACGATCTTGACAACAAGCGCAACGGCGCCGCGATCGAGTTCGACCGAAAGCGGTGCGATGACCGTATCGCCGATGCCGAAGGCAGTGTCGCCCGTACGGGCCGTACCCTGGGCAAGATGAAGCAGAGCGACGTCCTTGGTGTCGACGCGCCCGGGACCGCGCATGACATTGATCGCCCCGCGAATGTCGCCGCGTCGAACCATCAGATTGAAATCGCGCGTCGCGCCGCCCGCCAGCGCGACCTCGACGTGTGCCTCGCCGGGAAACGCGAATGGCACGCACGGTGTCGTCAGCGCGTGGGTGCGCTCGCCGTCGAGCGTCATCGTGAAGCCGTCGCCTTGGAGCAGCACGATGGTTCGATCGATACCGGGGAAGCGCGAGAACGGCGACGCCGTATCGACGTCGGCGATGCTGACGCGCCACAGGAAATGATCCATGGAGGCGCCGGGTGGCTCGACGGCGATTTCCCGCGTGATGCCGAGACCGTTCTTCCACGGCACAGCTTTCAATGCATCGAAGCGGATGATGGTCATGCGACGCGCTCGATATCGCGGGCGAAAGGCGGCAGAGCACGCAACATGCCCGTGCCGTAGCGCTTGGTGATGACGCGCCGATCCAGCAGGACGATGCGCCCCGTATCGGTTTCGGTACGAATCAGGCGGCCGCAGTACTGCGTGAGCAGGCGTGTCGCATCCGGCACGCTGACTTCGATGAAGGGATTGCGTCCGCGCGATTCCAGCCATTCCGCATAGGTAGCGCCGACCGGATCGGTGGGTACGGCGAAGGGGAGCTGCGTGACCACCACGGTTTCGCAGAGCTTGCCTGGCAGGTCGAGACCTTCGCCGAACGACGCGAGCCCGAACAGCGTGCTGCCCTTGCCGGCTTCGATGTCCGCGCAATGTTCCGCGATCAACTGCGCCTTGGACAGCGAGCCCTGTGCGCGTACCTTGCGCACGAACTCGATGGGCAGCACTTGCAGCACACGATCGAGCTTGGCGCGTGAGGTGAACAGCACGAGATTGCCGGCGTTCCAGTCGAGATGTTTCGCCAGCCACTCCGAGACTTCGCGGGCGTGACCTTCGCGATCGTCGGGCAGCGTTTTCAGAGCCGGCACCGAAAGGGTGGCCTGACGTTCGAGATCGAAGGGCGAGGGCAGGCTGATCGTCACGGCCTCGTTCGGCAGCCCGACCGAATCGGCGAAGCCGCGGAAGTTGCCACCTGCGCTCAGCGTCGCGGAGGTCATCACCACCGCCGAGGCGTTGTCCCACAGCACGTTACGCAGCAAGCCGCCGGCCGAGACCGCCGAGGCATGGCAAACCAACTGTTGCTCGGGCGTCATGCTGACCCAGCGTGCGAGCGGCGGGCTGTTCTCGCGATCCTCCGTGGACCACGCGTACCAGGTGCGTACCTGGCGATCCAGTCGTTCCAACGCCACGCCGAGTTCGCGCGAAAGCGCTTCCTGCGTGGGGCCGCCGGCCTCCATTTCCACGACGGTCCGGCGGACCATGCGCAGCCAGCGCTGGATATCCTTGGTCAGGAGATGCAGATGCTCGGCGTGCATCTTCCAGTTCTCCGGAAGCTGGCCGAGCGAGGCGCGGAACACCGGCTCGGTTTCGCTGGCCGAAGGCGTCCACGAAAGACGGATCTCGCGCTCGATCTCCTCCAACGCATTCGAGAGTTCCAGCAGCTTCTCGTCACCGGCTTCGAGCGTGAGGTTGCCGATGCTTTCCTTGTCGGTCAGCGAATAGGCGCCGTGGATCTGGTTCTGCAATCGTCCGATGCGGCGCACGGCCGTCGCAAGATGCACGTCGGCCGCACCGCGGTCGATCGCCTTGCTCGGCACGTGATGCGCCTCGTCGAAGATGTAGAGCGTTTCTTCCGGCTTTGGGAGGATGACGCCGCCGAAGGTGTCTTCATCGCGCGGCATGGTGAGGTCGGCAAGCACCAGGTCCTGGTTCGCAACGACGATGTCGGCTTCGCCGATGGCACGGCGTGCTATGAAAAAAGGACAGACCGCGAAGGCGCCACACTTGCGCCCCGTGCAGCCACCTGCGCTGGTGGTGATCATGCCGCGCACCAGATCCGACAACGGTTCGGGGCTGGTGTCGATATCGCCGTTCCACTCTCGCGACTCGAAGGCCTTGCCGAGCTTTTCGATGGCCTTGGTATCGCGCTCCGCGGGCGGCCGCGACCACAGGGCCAGTTCCGCGTCGAATTCGAAGCCACTCTGCGCAGAGGGTTCGGCGCCGGCCATGCGCAGATTGCGCGGGCACAGGTAACGCGCACGGCCCTTGGCGAGCGCCACCTTGGCCTCGACGCCGCACAGCGTCAGGTACTGCGGAATGTCGCGCTGGACGAGCTGCTCCTGCAGCGCCACGGTCGCCGTGGCAATCACCAGTTTCTTTTTCTGCGCGCGCGCCACTTCCAGGCCTGCAATGAGATAGGCCATGGATTTACCGGTACCCGTAGGGGCTTCGATCACCGCGGCACCCGCCGGCTCGGCCAGCGCCTTCGCCACTTCGGCAATCATCTTCAACTGCGCGGCACGGCCACGGAACCCGGGAAGTCCGTCTTTCAGGCGCGCATAGGCGGCGCGGACCGCGGCTTTGGTGTCGTCGGTGAGCATCGATGGGATGAACGGCGGGGAGGGCAACCCTGCAAGGTTACCTTATCGCCGTCTCAGCCCACGGATCAGGCGTGCCGGCTCCACGCGGAGGACGAGTAGCCGCTACCGGCAACCAGCCCAGCCACAACGAAGTTGTGCTCTTCCCAGGTGCCGTCGGCGTGCTGCACGTGGATTTCCACGGGGCGGCCAAGGCTGTCGGATAGGCCGGGTGCGAGGGCCTCGGCGGCAGCGATGGCGGCGGACTGGGAGTCGTAGCGACCGAGCGGAAGCGATGCACGGCGGACGATCCACGGTCCCTGTGTCGATTCACTGTACGGAATGAACAACTGGGCTGAACTCGAAGCCATGGGACCCTCGCTAAGGCAGGTGTACCAGACGGGCGAGGCCGCTGTTGCGGCCTCGGAATCCACGCTACCGCAGGGGTGCTAAAAAACCCGTTAAGTCTTGTTTTTCAATGTATTGCCGAATGTGTCGGCGCGTCGGAAGCACGCGGGAGCGTGGCTGTTGATGAGTCCGCAAGCCTCCATCCAGGCGAAGACGATCGTGGGGCCGACGAATGTGAAGCCGCGCTGGCGCAAGGCCTTGGACGCCTGCTCGGACAGGGGGCTGTTCGGCGGCACCGGGCCTTCCCAGAGAAGCGGCTGCCCCTCCACGAAGCCCCAGGCGAATCCGGCAAAATCCTCGTCCGCGTTGCGCATGGACAGGAAGGCGCGCGCATTGCGGATCGTGGCTTCGATCTTCGCGCGTGAACGGATGATCCCGACGTCGGCGAGCAATCGTTGTACGTCGCCTTCGTCGTAGCGCGCCACTCGCTCCGGATCGAAACCGTCGAACGCGCGACGAAAACCGTCACGCCGGGCGAGGATCGTGCGCCACGACAACCCCGCCTGGAAGCCGTCGAGCACCAGCTTTTCCCACAGCTTGCGGCTGTCGCGCTCCGGCACGCCCCACTCCCGATCGTGGTAGTCGCGCATGAGCTCGTCCGCCGTCGCCCAGGCGCAACGGACGAGCCCGTCGGTCATGCACTGAAACCGAGGTAATCGAGCTTGCCGATGGCGACACCGTTGTGGCGCAGGATGTCGTATGCGGTGGTCACGTGAAAGAAGAAGTTCGGCAGTGCGAAGGTCAGCAGGTAAGTCGCCCCCGTGAACTCGTGTTCCTTCTCCCTGAACTTGCGCGCGATCGTCCGCGACTCACCGGCTTCGAGCGCGGCGCGATCGACCGACTCGATCCAGGCCACGGTGGCATCGATGCGCTTGCGCAGGTCGGCGATGGTGGTCTCGTTGTCCTCGAACGACGGCGGTTGCACATCGGCGAGCCGTGCCACGGCGAACTTGGCCGTGTCGCTGGCGCGCTGGATCTGCCCTGCCAGGTTGAGCATGTCCGGGGCAAGGCGCGCCGTGACGAGATCGTTGCCTGCATGGGCCTCGGCCTTGGCGAGAAGGTCGCCGAGCACGCGGAAACCGCGGATGAAAACGGGGGCGGAGGCTTCGTAAGTGGAGAGGCTCATGCGGGTTCCTGGTGGCGGGCGGATCGGTTGGACGTGGGGATGCTTCCATGGAAGCACAAGCGCCTCGCACGCGCTGCCGTTCGGGTCTACCATCGTCCGAATCCCACCGAATCCGCGGGTCCCCATGCCGCCACTCGATGCAACGACTTCCGCGCCCGACGCCATCGTCGCCGTGCGCGGGCTCTCCAAGACCTACAAGTCCGGGTTCCAGGCGCTCAAGCGCGTAGACCTGGAAATCAAACGCGGCGAGATCTTCGCCTTGCTGGGCCCCAACGGTGCAGGCAAGACCACGCTCATCAGCATCGTCTGCGGCATCGTCAACGGCAGCGAAGGCACGGTGACTGTCGACGGTCATGACATCGTGCGCGACTATCGCGCGGCGCGTGGCCTCATCGGTCTGGTGCCGCAGGAGCTTTCCACCGACGCCTTTGAAAGTGTGTGGGCGACGGTGAAGTTCAGTCGCGGCCTGTTCGGCAAGGCGCCAGACCCGGCGTACCTGGAGAAGATCCTGCGCGAGTTGTCGCTGTGGGAGAAGAAGGATTCCAAGATCATGACGCTGTCCGGCGGCATGAAGCGTCGTGTGCTCATCGCCAAGGCACTCGCCCACGAACCGCGCGTGCTCTTCCTCGATGAACCCACGGCCGGTGTCGACGTCGAGCTGCGCCACGACATGTGGCAGATGGTCCACCGCCTGCGGGAATCGGGCGTCACCATCATCCTCACCACGCACTACATCGAGGAAGCCGAGCAGATGGCCGATCGCATCGGCGTCATCAATCGCGGCGAGCTGGTGCTGGTGGAGGAAAAGCACACGCTGATGCAGAAGCTGGGGAAGAAGCAGTTGTCCCTGCAACTGCAGGCGCCGCTGCAGGCCGTGCCGGAAGGTCTGGCCGATTGGCCGCTGGAACTGTCGGCGGACGGCAGTTGCCTCACCTATACGTTCGACGCACAAGGCGACGACACCGGCATCGCAGAACTGCTGCGCAAGCTCAATGCGCTTGGCATCGACTTCAAGGATCTGCATTCCAGCGAGAGTTCGCTGGAAGACATCTTCGTCAGCCTGGTGAGGAGCCGCGCATGAATCTCTACGCGATCCGCGCCATCTACCGCTTCGAGATGGCCCGCACGTTCCGCACGTTGATGCAGAGCATCGCGTCGCCGGTGCTGTCCACGTCGCTGTACTTCGTCGTCTTCGGTGCGGCCATCGGTTCGCGCATGGGCGACGTGGATGGCGTCAGCTACGGGGCGTTCATCATCCCCGGCTTGATCATGCTTTCGCTGCTCAACGAGAGCATCTCCAACGCATCGTTCGGCATCTACATGCCCAAATGGGCCGGGACGATCTACGAACTGCTGTCCGCGCCGGTGTCGTACGCGGAAGTGGTCGTCGGTTACGTCGGTGCGGCGGCAACGAAGTCGGTGGTGCTCGGCCTGCTCATTCTGGTGACGGCACGCCTGTTCGTCGACTACGAGATCCTGCATCCATTCTGGATGGTGGGTTTCCTGGTGCTCACCGCGGTGACCTTCAGCCTGTTCGGTTTCATCATCGGCCTGTGGGCGGACGACTTCCAGAAACTGCAGGTGGTGCCGCTGATGGTGATCACGCCGCTGACCTTCCTGGGCGGCAGCTTCTACTCGATCTCCATGCTCCCGCCGGTATGGCAGAAGATCACGTTGTTCAATCCGGTGGTCTACCTGGTCAACGGGTTCCGCTGGAGCTTCTACGGCAAGGCCGACGTCGACGTGGTGGTGAGTGCGGGGGCCACGGTGGCCTTCCTGCTGCTGTGCCTCGGCGTGGTGTGGTGGATCTTCCGCACCGGGTGGAAGCTCAAATCGTAGACGCCGATGCCGGGGCCTGAGTCAGGCCCCGGCCGGTCGTGCGTCACGCCTTGCCGAGGAAGTCCGCCTTGCCCAGCACCACGCCCACGCCGCGCAGGATGGCGTACGCCGTGGTGGTGTGGAAATACACGTTCGGCAGCACGTAACCCAGCAGGTAATCCTGGCCGTGGAAGTGCTGCTCGCCGCTGCGCATCTTCAGCACGATCTCGCGGTCTTCGCTGCCGTCGATCTGTTCGGGTTTGAACGATTTGAGCATGTCGACCACGGCCGCGATACGCTTCTGCAATTCGTCGAAGCTGGTCTCGTTGTCGTCCATCTTCGGCGGCTCCATGCCTGCCAGCCGATAAGCGGCACCCTTGGACATGTCCGTGGCGATCTGCACCTGGCGGATCAGCGGGAACATGTCGGGCGTGATGCGCGTATTGAGCAGCACTTCCGGCGCGATGTTGCGCTCGGCAGCATGTGCGGCGCCCTTGGCGAGCACGCCGGAGAGGTTGGTCAGCGCGCGGACGAGGACCGGTACGCAGGTCTGGTACATGGTGATGGACATGGGATCGCACTTCTCGTGGTGGAGCGGCCGGGCGGCCGCGGCGAGCTATTGTGGGGGCTGCTTGGCGACGCGTCGACGGGCGCAGCGGTTACGATGGGCCATGACCCCGCCCAACGCTCCCGCGCCACGTACCGACGCTACCGTTCGCGCCACCCGCCTGCGCCTCGCCCAGCGGGCGCTCGATCGTCTCTTCCGGTCGATGCCGCTCCGTGGACGTGCGCGGCTGGGCCTGTTCATGGCGTTCAAGGTGGGACTGTCGGCCTCGGTGGCCTTCGCCATCGGTCATGCGATGCACACGGAGCAGGCGTTCTGGGCCGCGATCAGCGCCGTCGCCGTCACCCAAACGCATTATGCGGATACCCGCGGGGCTGGCCGTGACCGCTTTCTCGGCACGGTCATCGGAGGTGTGGGAGGGTTGCTCGGCCTCTGCGTCGGACAGAGCGGCAGCCTGCTGCTCTTTGCCGCCGCATTGGTGCTCGTGACCCTGGCTTGCTGGCTTGCCAACGTGGGCTCGGCGGCCCGCATCGCCGGCATCACCACGGCCATCGTGCTGCTGGTGCCGAGTGACGGGCCGCGCTGGGAACTGCCAGTCATGCGCCTGGCCGAGGTCGCGCTTGGTACGCTGTGCGCGCTTGTCATCGGCTGGCTCGTGACGCGGCTGGAAAATCGTGTGGAACACAAAGCGAAGGACACCACTGCATGAGCATGCGACACCGCCACGGCGAGTTCCATCGGCTCAGCCGCATCGGCTGGTTGCGCGCCGCCGTCCTGGGCGCCAATGACGGCATCGTCTCCACCGCGAGCCTCCTCGTCGGCGTCGCCTCGGCGGCACGTGCGGAGCCGGGCGACATCATGATTGCCGGTGTGGCCGGCCTCGTGGCGGGCGCCATGTCCATGGCGGCCGGCGAGTACGTGTCGGTCCGCTCGCAGGCCGACAGCGAGGAGGCCGAACTGGCCATGGAATCGCGCGAGCTGCAAGACGATCCCGACGGCGAACACCGTGAGCTGGCCGAGATCTACGTGCGCCGCGGTCTCGACCGCGAACTTGCTCAGCGCGTCGCGACGGAACTCATGGCGCACGACGCGCTGGAAGCCCATGCGCGCGACGAACTCGGCTTGTCGGTCACGTTGGCGGCGCGCCCGCTCCAGGCGGCTGCGGCCTCGGCAATCAGCTTTGCGAGCGGTGCCATCTTGCCGATCATCGCTGCCGGGCTGTCGTCGCGCTCGCTGGTCACGCCGATCACGATCGGCGTTTCGCTGCTGGCTCTCGGCATCCTCGGCGCCATCTCCGCGCGCATGGCGGGAGCGCCGATCGGCCGGAGCGTTGCGCGCGTGCTGTTCTGGGGCGCGCTGGCGATGGGCATCACCGCCGGGGTGGGCCGCCTCTTCGGTGTGGCTGCGTAACCCGGTTCAGCCCATCACGCAGCGATTGCGGCCGCCGTTCTTCGCCGTGTACAGCGCGAGGTCGGCGCGGTTGAACACCGCTTGCGGCGTATCGCCCGCCTGGAAGTACGCCAGCCCGATGGACGCCGTGACGCGTACGGGCTGACGGCTCGCGTGGAAGGCGAGGTGCTGGATCTTCCCGCGCAGGCGTTCGCAGACCTGCAAGGCCTCGGCTTCTTCCGCGCCTTCGAAGATCACGATGAATTCTTCGCCACCGTAGCGCGCAACGAAGTCACATGGACGCACATGCTTCATCAGCGCCTGGCCGATGATGCGCAGTACGGCATCGCCAGCGGTGTGGCCGTAGGTATCGTTGATGCTCTTGAAGTGGTCGATGTCGATGGCTGCGATGCCGAGCGGCTTGCCGTCGGTCCGCCAGTTTTCAAACGCAGCCTCGATACGCTTTTCGTAGGCGAGGCGATTGGGCATGCCGATCATCGTGTCGGTCTGCGCCAGTTCGTGCTCACGCTCGAGCGAACGCTGCAACGTGTTGCGCTCGGTCTCCAATTGTTCGATGCGCTGGCGCATCTTTTCCGCGCGCTCGCGATACGCCGTGAGACGCGCACTTTCGCGGTCGCGGAAGTCGCGGAAGCAGAAAGCGATGGTTTCCAGGCTGTGATTCACCTGCTCGCGCAATTCGTGTATGTCGTCGATCTCCAGCGCCGCCTCGCCCAGCAGGCGCATCTCGTGCGCCACCGATGCATCCAGGGCTTGCCCGTTGGCTTCGCCCACGGACTGGTCGGCCAGTTCGCGCGACATGTAGCCGCTCATCTCGTCGAGGCGGTTGGTCACATGGCGGAGCACCGCCTGCAAGGCGTCGATCTCGCGCTGCAAGCCGATCCGCTGTTCGTTGACGAGGTCGGCGAGGCGATCGCCGCAGGCCGCCAGGGCCACGAGGTCACCGGCATCGGCCACGTCGTGGCGCAATTCGTTGGCGCGATCGGCCAGGCGCGGCAGCACGACGATGCGCTCCACGAGCCGGCTCAGCGACGACTGTACGGACGAACCATGCTCGTTGCGGTGCGGGCGCGTGATGGCGATCGAGCGATCTTCGTGATTTCCTGCGGATCGCTCGCCGAGCGCCGATATGGCCGTCGCCAGCTCGTTTACCAGTGGCTCGAGCGCCAACGGCTCCATGGGGCCGGCCAGCGCCACCGAGAGGCGCTCAATGTGGGGATCGACCTGGTCGTGCGCACCGTGCGCGATGTGACCGAGGCAAGCGACCAATTGACGAAGCAGTGATTCCGCGGTGCGCCACTGGGCCTCTTCGCGGGTCAACCGCTCCACGGCTTCGTGATACTTGCTTTCCCAAACCTGGTTTTCCAAACGCACGTCCCCGACCGTCGCGTCATGTGCCGATTCCGCGCCATCATACGATGAAGCCTGCGCCTTGGCTCATGTCTCCGACGCGGGTGCGATCTTGGGCTCGCCCCGGGTCGCCCGGAAGGCGACCACGGTGCCCAACGTGAGCAGCGCGGCGGCCACGAGGAACGGCATGCCGGCGATATGAAGCGTCCGGGCGGGGGCGATCCAGAACGCGAAGATCTGCGCAAACAGGTACGGGCCGAAGATGCCCGCGAAGCTGCCCAGGCTGGTCACGCCGCCTTGCAGGCGGCCCTGCTCGTCGGGGTGCACCTGCCGGGTCATGATCGACTGGATGGGCGGCCCGGAGAGTCCCCAGAGCGACATGAGCGGGATGCCGATGAGGAAGACCCAGCCGATGGAGGAAAGACCCATCACCGCAAACGCCGCCGCGCCGAAGGCAAGGCCGGCCAGCATCACCCGGCGCTCGCCGAAGCGGGCCGTGAGGCGACCGGTAAGAAAGGCCTGCACCGTGCCGTCGCACGCGCCCACCAGGGCGAGCACGTAGCCCACGGCCTGTGGGCCCCAGTCATAGCGGTAGTCCGCATAGAGCACGAAGACCGTCTGCAGCACGTAGTGGGCGAGATAGAACAGGAACATGACCGTGGCCAGGCCGAACAACGTGCTGTTGCGGCGAAGCAGCTTGAGCGCACCGATCGGATTCGCCGTACGCAGTTCGAAGCGCGCTGCACGCCGTTCCGGCGGGAGCGATTCCGGCAGGATGAAGTAGCCGTACATGAAATTGGTCAGCGCCAGCGCGGCCGCCACCCAAAACGGCAGGCGCAGGTCGATGCCGCCGAGAAAACCGCCGAGCGCGGGCCCGATGATGAAGCCGATGCCGAAGGCACCGCCGAGCAGGCCGAATGCCGCGGCGCGTTTCTCCGGAGGCGTGACGTCGGCGATGTACGCATTGGCGGTGGTGAAGCTGGCGGCCGTCATGCCCGAAACGATGCGTCCCGCAAAAAGCAGCCAGAGCGACGGCGCGATCGCCATGAAGACGAAGTCCAGCCCGAGGCCCAGGTTGGACAGGAGAATCACGGGCCGCCGACCGAAGCGATCGGACAGCGCACCCTGGATCGGCGAGCAGATGAACTGCACGGTGGCGAACACCGTACCGAAGATGCCGACCCACCATGCCGCGTTCGACACGGTGCCGCCCGTCATCTGTTCAATCAGGTGCGGAAGCACGGGAATGATGATGCCGAACGCCAGGATGTCGATCAGCACCGTGACGAAGATGAAGATCACCGCGGCGCGGCGAACAGGCGTGTGAGTCTGCGGTTCCATGAAAATCCGTGAGGTCGACTGAGAACGTCAGACGAGTCGCTTCAACCGGGGCGCCACGATGGGTACGGTGAGCATCGTGCTTGCCACCGCCATCAGCAGCAACGCGGTGAACGTTTCGCTGGTGATGACGTGACGATCGAGCAGGATGTTGACGAAGATGATCATGATCAGCGCCTTGGTCTGCAACAGCCAGCCGATCGTCCATGCATCGCCGCGCGCCCATCCGAGCAGTTTGCCGGCCAGACCTACGCCGGCAAGCTTGCCCGCCACCGAGGCCACCAGCAGCAGCGCAGCCGCGACGAACACGGCGGTACCGCCCACCGACCAGTTGGTGCGAAGCCCGGTCGAAAGGAAGAACACCGGCATCACCACGAGCAACACGTGCTCGCGCAGCTTGTCGAGGTGCTCCAGCGTGAACCAGTCGCGATCCATCACCGCGCCGGCGAGAAAGGCGCCCACCATGTAGTGCAGCCCGGACCAGTCCGCACCGTAGCCGCAGGCAGCGAGCCAGATCAGCCCGACGTACCAGCGATCACTTTCCTTGAGTCGCGCCATCCATCGCCGGAACAGCCAGGCGACCGCGGCGAACACGGCGAGAAACGCGGCCTGATGACCCACGCGCTGCCAGTCGAGCAGGATGATCGCGAGCACGCCCCAGATGGCGAGATCGTCGAGGCTCGCGTAACGCAGCACGCGCATGCCCAACGGTTCGCGAAGGACATTCATCTTTTCCAGCAACAGGATCAGGATGGGCAGCGCGGTCACCGAACACGCCATGCCCACGCCGAGCACGAACTGCCACGTGGCGGCGGCTTCACCCATCCAGCCGTCGCGCCACGCGAGCATGCCGAGCGCGGCGAGACAGCCCGCCACCAGCGGACCGGCCAGTGCGAGACCCGCGGTCGTGCCGCACTCGCGGCGACGACGCCAGACCTCGCGCAGGTCCAGCTCGATGCCGGCGATCCAGACGAATACCATCACCGCCCACCAGGCGATGCCGTTGAGCGCGCCGATGACCGGCGGTGCGAAGACGGTGGCGTAATAGTCGGGGAAGATCTTGCCCAGCACCCCGGGCCCGAGCACGATGCCCGTCACGATCTGCACAACAACCAGCGGCGCCCAGTAATCGGTGCGAAACACGCGCCAGATCAGGTACGGCACGCCAAGAATGATCGTCATCGCGATCAGGAAAAGTTCGGTGATATTCATTAGCCCTCCCCGGGGTCGGCAGAGGGTAACTGAATTGGTGCGCGCTGGTTCACCGGCGCTTGTGCGTCCGGCACTTATTGCGGCGGTTGTGACAGTTCCCTGGCATCCAGCACGCCGTCATGGTTGCGGTCCAGCTTGTGGAACTGGTGGATGAGGTTCCGCTGGAATTCGTCGAGGTGGATGGGCCGCGCGCCGGGGCGCATCGGGCCGTCGTTGGCGTCCAGCACGCCGTCGCCGTTGACGTCCATGCGCAGGAAGCCCTGGCTCATGTAGCGCACGTATTCCGCTTCGTCGATGCGGCCATCGCCGTTCTCGTCCATTCGGCGGAGGTACTCGGCCGGGGTGCGCGGCACATCCTGCGCAAATGAGGAGCCGGCAAGGGCGAAAGCGGCAAGGAGGGCGTAGGCAGGTCGGCTCATGGGCGGGCAGTCTGGGCGATCGGAAGGCGTTTGTCGCGCCGCACCGCGTCGGAGTACCTTTGGTCACTGGCAGGCCCGCTCAGGAACCCTCTCAATGATCTACGACAGCATCCTCGACACCATTGGCCGCACGCCCATCGTTCGTCTGCACCGCGTGGCGCCGGCACACGTCACGCTTTATGCCAAGGTGGAATCGTTCAATCCCGGCGGATCGGTCAAGGACCGCCTCGCCATCGCCGTCATTCTCGATGCCGAGCAGAAAGGCTTGCTGAAGCCGGGTGACACGGTGGTCGAAGCGACCTCCGGCAATACGGGCGTCGCGCTCGCGATGGTCTGCGCGGCGAAGGGTTACAAGTTTGTGGCGACGATGGCTGACAGCTTCTCCGTGGAGCGCCGCAAGCTGATGCGCGCCTACGGTGCCAAGGTCATCCTCACGCCCGCCGCCGAACGTGGCAGTGGCATGGTGCGCCGTGCGGAGGAACTGGCCGCCAAGCACGGCTGGTTCCTGCCGCGGCAGTTCCAGAACCCGGCCAATCCCGGCTATCACCGCAGCACCACGGCGTCTGAAATCCTTCAGGACTTTGCCGGCCGTCGGCTCGATGCCTTCGTGACCGGCTGGGGTACGGGCGGCACGCTGACCGGCGTCGGCGAGATGCTCAAGCTGGCGCGACCCGAGGTGAAGATCGTGGTCTCGGAGCCGGCGCAGGCGCCCTTGCTGCAGGACAAGCCGTGGTCGCCGCACAAGATCCAGGGCTGGACGCCTGATTTCGTACCGGATGTCCTGAACCGCAAGGTCTTCGACGTGAACGTGCCCGTGGACGAAGTGGTCGCACGCGACACGGCACGCCGCCTCGCTGCCGAGGAAGGCCTGTTCGTGGGTGTCTCCGCGGGCGCCACCGCGGCCGCAGCGCTGCAATACGCAGAAAGTGCCGAGAAGGGCAGCGTCATCCTGGCGATGCTGCCCGATACCGGCGAGCGCTACCTCTCCACCTTCCTTTTCGAAGGCGTGGAAGAAGGCACCGACGAGGCCTGGCTGAACAGCCTGGGCTGAGCTTCGCGCGCTTCGCAATGACGCAGGGCTCGCCCCCTCGTCATCGCGAAGCAACGTCGGCACTGCGTTCCCATCACGCGTCGACCGTCACGGTAGGGGCCTCGAACGTCAGGAGGTCAACGTCATGGCATGGTTTCGCAGCAAGAGCATGGGTGAGGAGTGGCTGGGCCGCGCGCAGCGCCTCGCGGGCGCGACGGTGGGTAACCATCCGCGTGAAGCCTTCGGTGCCGCGCGCGAGTACGCCGGGCGTGCCGGATCGCTGGCGAGCCAGGCGTTCGACGGCGCAAGTCGCGGCGTCCGCCGTCACCCTGGCATGACCCTCGCTATCGGCGCGGGCATCGGCGCTGTTATCGCGGCGTGCCTGCTGGCCAATCGTTACGCGCGTCTGCAGGAAGACGAGTACGACGCGCACGATCCGACCCGGCAGCGCCCAACCGACAGCAGCGGCGATGCCCTGGACGGTTCGGGTGAGGACAATCCCGTGCCGGGAGAAACCGGGCTTTACTGAGTCCTAGGTCACAGGGGCGTTGACCGCGCCCCTGTGACGCGTGCGATCACGCGGCGTTGGACCGCCGCCGCAACACCGCCAGCGGTTGCGCCCAGGTCGCACCCGGTCGCCGCTTGCTCGTGACGAGCGTGAGTTCGGATGGCTGGAACACATTGATGTTGTGCGTGGCTGGCGTCGTCAGGATGTACTGCGCGCGCGTGCTCTTCAGGAACGCGCCGACCTTGTCGATGTTGAAGATGTCCAGGTGCGCGAACGGTTCGTCGATGAAGACGAAGCCGCCCGGCCGGTCCTCGTCGCGCATGAGCGCCACGAGCAGCAACAGCGATTTCATCACCTGCTGGCCGCCCGATGCCTCGCCGTCGTCCATGCCGATCCAACCCTTCTTGTCGAACTCGAAGCGCACATGCAACGCGGCGGACGACAACGCGAGGTCGTCGTTGCTGAGTTCGGGAAGATCGACCTCCACGCCGATGCCCGCCAGCTCCGCGAGCACCTTGAGGTTCTTGGCATAACGACGAACGGTGTTGCGCAGCACCTGGATATAGGCACCGCGCGCCTCGTGGGTGATACGCGACGCGCGCTCGAGATGGATGCGGCGCTTTTCCAGATCGAGTTTCAGTCCATCGTGGTCGGATAGCAGCTTTTCGCGGAGCGCGAGCACGCTGGGATCCTGTTCCCAGTGGCCTTCTTCTAAGCGGCGTTCCACGCGATCGATCTCGCGGCGTACCGCTGCGGGCGACTCGAAGCGTTCCCGCAGCGCGGCCATGGCGGTGCGTCCACGCAACGCCAGGGGCACGTGGCGCCGCTTGGCGCGGAATGCCTTGAGGCGGTCGACCTGCTCACCACGCAACTGATGATGCTGGCGCACGGCATCCGCCAACTGGCGCTGCACGTCGCGCTGTTCGCGCGCGCCGTTATCGCGGGCATTGGAGGTCTTGAGGCGCTTCTCGCGGACAGCCTCGTAATGTTGTTCGGCGGCCGCATGACTGTCGGCGGTGCGCTGCACGTCCTCGCGCAGGCGGGCCTGCTGCTCGTGTGCTTCTGCGAATTCATCGGCGCGGTCAGCGAGCTGGCTGCTGGCGCTGGCGCCGCGCAGTACGGCTTCGGCGTCGCTGGCACGTGCCAGGGCGTCCTTGCGTTCGCTCGCGATCTCGCGGAGACGTGCCTCGATGCCGCGCAACGCGGCTTCGCCGTCGCGCAATTGGCGTTCGCGAGCCCCGGAACCGAAGTACATGTCGTCGACGCCGAGATGGCGTCCGCCGCGTCGCTCCTTGAAATAGCCCTGCGGGGTGATCCAGTCCTGATCGCGGCTGCAGGCTGCGCCTTCGGTCACGTTCTCCACGCGGCGGATGCGATCGAGATTGCGCAGCAACCATTCGGGCGCCGCAGCGGAGAACGATACGACCTCAAGCAGCGAGCCGCGCGTCGCCGATTCGGCGGGCGCGCGGTCTGCGACCACGAAATGCTTGTAGCGATGCTGCTCGCCGAGCTTCCACGCCGCCTCGCGATCGCGTGGATCGTCCAGCAGCACGACGTGGCGATAACCGGCGAGTACCGCTTCGACCGCCGGCTGCCAGCGGGGCTCGGCGATCTCCACGATTTCGCTGAGCATGCTGTGGCGGATGCCCGCTTCGTCGAGCGCACGACGGAACGAGGCTTCGAAGTCGGGTGTGTAGCGACGTCCGCTGCGCCAGGCCGAAAGCTGGCTGGTGACGGTGGTCAGTTCCTGGCGCAGCCGGGTTTCCTCGGCTTGCAGATGATTTGCCAGGGCGCGCGCATCGCGCGCCACGTTGGCGAGACGTTCGTGATCCGCGCCGCCCTGCGCCGCCACCATCTCGCGCAGCCTCGCCTCCTGCTTGATCAGCAGGTCGTTCTGCGCGAGCTCGGCGCGTGCGGCGTCGAGGCTCTTCTGGGTCTGCTGGCGTGCGAGGTCCGCCTCGTGCTGTTCCGCACGAAGCGTTTCGCCCTGGGCGTCCAGTTCGCCGAGTTGTCGGGCGAGTTCCACATCGCGGCGTTCCAGTTCCGTCACGCGGCGCTTGATGCCGGTGAGCTGAGGACGCGCGCCGCGGATGCCGGCGAGCAGTTCGGCGAGTTCGGTGCGCGGGAGAATCTCGGAGACGAGATCCACACGCTCGGTCTTCAGCGCATTCCATTCCTGGAAGGAGCGCGCACGCGCTTCGGCTTCCTGCAGGCTCACGCCAATGAGCGACAACTGGTGTTCGAGGCCGTGCTGCTCGCGATCGGCTTCACCCTGTTCGTTGCGTGCGCGCTGGTAGTCGTCGAGCACGGCCTTGTCGCCGAAGACGTCGAAGACGAGATCGAGCAGGGCCTTGGGCGGAAGCTGGCATAGCTTGTCCGTCGCACCTTGTTCGAGCGTGAGCACGCGGCGGATCGCCTGCGACAGGCCGGCACCTTCCAGGCGCACGCGGTATTCGCGCAGGCCGAGAAACTCGCCGCGCGCCTCGATCTCCTCAACGCTGACATCGCCGCCCAGCACGGCGTATTGCCGGGTCCACTCGCCGCCCTTCTTCTGGATGCGGCAGGCGAGCGTTACTTCGCGGTCCATCAAGGGGAAGAACGGACGCTCGCCGCTCGGCCCCGGCGTGTTGCCAACGCGGGCGCGCAACCAGGCGAACGGTTTGCCGTTGTGGCGCAGGTAGCTCTTGTAGTCGCGGTTGCCCGCGCAGTCGATGGTGAGCAGCGTGCGCAATGCATCGAGCAGCGTGGTCTTGCCTGAGCCGTTCGGGCCCACGACGGTGACGATGTTGGTATCCAGCGGCAGGCTGAAACGCTGCCAGTAATCCCAATGCACCACTTCGAGGCTGCGGAAATCAAACATCGGCAGGCTCCTCGCCAGCATCGAGGGAGAGGTCGTCGTCTTCGGCGTCGTCCACGACAGGCGCAGGCCGCGCCGCCGCTTCCGCGAGCAGGTCGCCCAGCGCGCCATCGAGGATGCGTCGTGCCGTGCGTTCGTAATCGAATGCAAGATCGAGCAGCGGCCCCTCGGCGACTTCGCCCTTGCGTCGGATGATGAAACCCAGGCGGTTCAACGTGCCGAGATTGAAGCCGACGCGCGTCTTGCCGCCGAGCTTGTCGCCGAAATCGGCGAGCAGGGTGCGCTCCGCAATCACGGGCGAGATCGTGGGATCGCGCGGTATGGGTTTTTCTTCCGCAAACATCTGGCCTTGTGACGCGGCGGCTTCGGCGCTCTGGCGTTCAACTTGGCGTTGTCGCTTGGGTAGCACGATGAGCGCCCAGATCACCACCAGCAACGCGACGCCGTCGCGGTCGAGTTGCAAGGTGTTGGAGATCCAGCTGTCGCTGCCGCCGAATACGGCGCGCTCGCTCTTGCGGGCAACGGCGAGGCCAATGTATGCCGCGTAGGGGTGTTCGCGCAGTTCCAGGCCGACCGCTTCGAGGCGGCGGTCCAGTTCCTCGCGGAAGCCTTCGTCGAGCAGCGCCTTGCGTGCCTGCGCGTCGTCGCGCGGCAACCAGCGTTGCGCAAGCAGGCGGGTGACCAGGCTGGCGGTATCGTCATGCATCGGTGGCGGTGTCCTTCGTGGTGGTGCGCGGACGCAGGCGTCCGGCGCTCACCAGGGCGATCTGGGGCAGGTCGATGTCGATCAGGCGCGGCTCGATGTCCAGCGCGAGGGGCAGGCGCGCGAGGTCGGCGGTGCCGCCTTCCAGCGCGGCGGATTCCGGGTCGCCGAGGAGGCCGAGCAGGGAAAGCCGGTACGCTGAAAGCGCATAGTCGTCGCCCACCAGCGTATCCGCGAGTTCGCGTGGTGCATCGATGGCGGCGAGTTCGGCATGCCAGGCTTCGAGGAAGCGCAGGTCTTCCTCGTCGATCGGCAGGTCGGCCGTATCCGGTGGTTGCTCAGCGCCGGGCAATGCCGTGCTTTCTGCCGCCAGACGCTCGCGTTCGAGCAGTTCGAATTCGGCGACGTCCAGCGCGATCTGATCGTGGATGAATGGTGCGGGCAGCGGCAGCAGCAGTTGCCCGTCTTCGAAGGCGGCCAGCGTGTCGATGTCCTGTGCGCGCAGCCAGCCGACGAGGTCGGACGAGGAGAGTCCCGTGCGTCCGAGATGCACGCGATGCTGGTCGATCTTGTTGAGTTCGCGCTGGAAGGTGCCGGCCTGACGCAGCAGCGCGCTCTGTGCGCGACCGACGGCCTGGGCAAGGCGGTGCGCGGCCGGTTCGAGCTCGTCCTTCTCCGTGATGGCGGCGACCACCTCGGTGCCTTTCTCCACCCAGGTCCACACCGCGTCGAGCCGCTCCGCTGCGCGACGGATGCGATGCTCCGAACCGGAGAGCACGGCGCGGTCGAAGTCTTCCTTCAATTCGCTGAGGCGGGAGAGCAGGTGGCCGAGTTCGTCCACGGAAACGCGACCGACCGCGTGCCCCGCGGCCAACTGCGCGGTGAGGTAGCCGAGACCGTCGTCGTCGTGGTCCTCGAATTCGAGCATGGCGGCGAGTGCCGCGAGCGCCTTGCGCCCTAACGGACCCACACGGTAGCGCAGCGTTTCGCCGTCATAGACGAGCAGGTCGTGGTCCTTGAGGCGCTGGACCACCGTTTCCAGCTTCACCGGATCGACGAAGGCCAGATGATCGCGGATCTCCTGCGGCGTCCACTCCGTGGCGTGCGCGCGGCCGCCGAGCGTGCGCAGCACGAGCAGGCGCAGCAGCACCTGCGCCTCGCTGCCGTGGAACAGCGCGGAGAACGCGCGCAACAGACTGCGTCCGCGCAGCAGCGGAAACAGGGACGGGATGTCCTCGGCGACGACGCCGTCGCGGAAGAGATCCTGCAGGCGTTCGTCGTGGACGGTGGTGTCGGTCGGGCCGCTCAAGATGACGTCAGCGGCGATCGACGCCCACGAAGCGAAGGAACTCGCTGCGCGTGCGTGGATCTTCGCGGAAGCTGCCGAGCATCTGGCTGGTGACCATGGACACGCCGCGCTTGTGCACGCCGCGGGTGGTCATGCACTCATGGCTGGCATCGATTACCACGCCCACGCCGCGCGGACGCAACGTGTCTTCGATGCAGTGAGCGATCTGCGCGGTGAGTTTTTCCTGCACCTGGAAACGCCGGGCGAAACCATCCACCACGCGGGCGAGCTTGCTGATGCCAACGACGCGGTCGGTGGGGACGTAGCCTACGTGCGCGCGGCCGATGATCGGTGCCATGTGATGTTCGCAATGGCTCTCGAACTCGATGTCGCGCAGCACGATCATCTCGTCGTAGCCGGCCACTTCTTCGAAGGTGCGGCGGAGGTATTCGGCGGGGTCCTGGTCGTAGCCGCTGAACCAGTCGGCGTATGCCTTGACCACGCGCTTGGGCGTATCGAGGAGACCCTCGCGCGTCGGGTCTTCGCCCGCCCACAGCAGCAGCGTGCGTACGGCCTCCTCGGCCTGTTCGCGGCTGACCGGACGGGACTTGGCGTCGTCGCTCATCGAGGTGATTCCTTGGACGGTGGCAAACGCGCATTGTACCGTTGTTGGCGCCCGCGAGCCCCTGGCTGTGGGAGCCGCTATAGCGGCGAGCGAAAGCTTGCGGTGGGAGCCATCCTGATGGCGATTGCAACCTGCCTCGCCGCTACACCGCTCCGTCGGCTTTTCGCCAGCAGGCTGGCTCCCACCTTTGCTCCGTTTGGCTTCTCGCCGCCATGGCGGCTCCCACAGAGTGGTCAGTCGCCGGATGGCTCCGTCTCATCCCCATCGTCCAGGCCCGGGACGATGTCGAGCAGGGCCTGGGATTCGTCGGACCCCAGGGATTCGACCCCGCGCAGCTTGCGCTCGATGGCGCGGGTGCGCACACCGGCCGTATCGATGCTGTTGCGCACGGTGTCCAGTTGCTTGCGGGTCTTTTCCAGCACGGTGGCGAACTTGCCGAACTCGTTCTTGACTGCCGCCAGCACGTGCCAGACCTCGGACGAGCGCTTTTCAATGGCCAGCGTGCGGAAGCCCATCTGCAGGCTGTTGAGCAGGGCCGTGAGCGTCGTGGGGCCCGCGACCGTCACCCGCCACTCGCGCTGCAACTGGTCGGACAGCCCCGGGCGGCGGATCACCTCCGCGTAGAGGCCTTCCGTCGGCAGGAACAGGATCGCGAAGTCGGTGGTGTGCGGCGGGGCAACGTACTTGGCGCGGATGCGCTTGGCTTCCTCGCGTACGCGGAGCTCCAGGGCCTTGCCGGCCGCCTGTGCGCCTTCGACGTCTGCAGCGTCCTGCGCGTCCAGCAGACGCTGGTAATCCTCGACCGGATACTTGGCGTCGATGGGAAGCCAGACCGGGGCGCCCTCGTCGGCACCGGGAAGGCGGATGGCGTACTCCACGCGCTCGCTGGAACCGGGCACGGTAGCGACGTTGGCCGCGTACTGCTCGGCAATGAGTATCTGTTCCAGCAGGGCACCCAACTGCACTTCACCGAAGGTGCCGCGGGTCTTTACGTTGGTCAGCACGCGCTTGAGATCGCCCACGCCTGCCGCCAGCGCCTGCATCTCGCCCAGGCCGCGCTGCACGGCTTCCAGACGTTCGGACACGAGCTGGAACGACTGGCCGAGCCGGGTTTCCAGCGTGGCCTGGAGTTTCTCGTCCACCGTCGCCCGCATCTGTTCCAGCTTCGCCGCGTTGTCCTGCTGGATCGCGCCGAGGCGCGTTTCCAGCGTGGTCCGGACCTCCGCAAGCCGCTTTTCGTTGTCGGCGGTGAGGGCGGTGAAGCGCTGGTCGAGCAGTTCGCCGAAGTGCTTCAAGGTCAGTGCCGATTCCTCGCGGGTCTTGCGCGAGTCGTCGGCGAGGCCCTGGCGCAGCGATTGCAGGCCGGTGTCGGTGCGCTCGGTGAGCTGATCGAGACGGCGTCCGAAGCCTTCGATGCGCTCGTGCTGGCGGTCCGCCGCGAGCTGCAGTTGCTCCTGCACGTGCCCGCGGAACTGGCCCAGACTGTCGCCCAGCTCGCTGCGGCCAGCGCGTTGTTCGTCGCGGATCAGTGCTTCGAGGCGTCGGCTGTCCTCACGGAGGGCATCGAGGCGCGCGGCCTGGCCGTCGTCCTGGCGGCCCCTGCCGAGCAGGGCGAACAGCAGACCGAGGCAGGCGAGGGCCACCACCAGAAGAACAAGGATGAGGATGGTTTCAAGCGTCATGAAGATCGAGGATATCCATTCGTCAGAGAGCGAAGCGCGTCGCCCTGTGGGAGCCGCTATAGCGGAGAAGCCCACGAAGCGGTGTAGCCGTGACGCGATTTACTCGCCGCTATAGCGGCCTCCTGCACGCAGGAAGCCTGCGTCCCCGCCGTCTCAGACTTCGCGATTGCCGACGATCACGACGTCGGCCGGACGCTTCGCAAAGAGACCGACGGTGACGACGCCGACGATCTGGTTGAGATCGGCTTCGAGTTCCACCGGGTTGGTGATGCGCCAGCCATGGACGTCGATGATCCAGTTGCCGTTGTCCGTGACCACGCCATCGCGCCATACGGGCTGGCCGCCGCGGGCCACGATCTCGCGCGCCACGTAGCTGCGTGCCATCGGGATCACCTCGATCGGCAGCGGGAACGTGCCGAGCACGTCGACCTGCTTGCTGGCGTCGATGATGCAGACGAAACGATCGGATGCCGCGGCGACGATCTTCTCGCGCGTGAGCGCTGCGCCACCGCCTTTGATAAGACGCTTCTGCGGATCGCATTCGTCGGCACCGTCGACGTAGAGATCGAGGCGGCCGGCGGCGTTGAGGTCGATGACGTCGATGCCGAGCTTGCGCAGGCGAGCGCTGGAGGCTTCGGAGCTGGAGACTGCGGCCTTGATCCGGTCGCGATACTGCGAGAGTTCGTCGATGAAGAAGTTGACCGTGGAACCGGTGCCCACGCCCAGGATGCCGTTCTTGAACGTGCCGTTGCCCACGTAGCGGAAGGCGGCAGTTTCGGCAGCGAGGCGCTTCTCGTTGTCCTGGCTCATGACTTTTCCAGCTTCAGGATGAAATCCCAGTCCGCCTTGGCTACCGGCATCACCGACAGGCGATTGCCCTTGCGCACGAGCGGCATGTCGGCGAGTTCGTCGCGGGCCTTCAGTTCGTCGAGCGAAATGGTGCGGGCAAGCTTGCGCTCGAACTTCACGTCCACGAGCATCCAGCGCGGTTCTTCGCGCGTGCTCTTCTCGTCGTAGTACTTGGACTTGCGGTTGAACTGGCTCTCGTCCGGATAGGCGGGCGAGGCCACCGTGGCGATGCCGACGATGCCGGGCACGTCGGTATTCGAGTGATAGAAGAAGATCTTGTCACCCACCTTCATGCCGTCGCGCATGAAGTTCCGCGCCTGGTAGTTGCGCACGCCGTCCCACGGTTCGACGCCTTTGCGTTCGAGGTCGTCGATGGAGAAGGTGTCTGGCTCGGATTTCATGAGCCAGTACTTCACGCGCCGCCGCCCGTGCAGTCGATCAGTTCCTTGTCGGTGGCGACGTAGTCGAGCGCGATGTCCCACTCGGCCGTCTCGATCGCGTCCAGTTCCTGGAAGTCGTAGGCGACGCCGACCAGCAGCGGCTTCGCGGGACGCTCGCGGTCGCGGAGGAACTCGAAGCTGCGATCGTAGTAGCCGCCACCGAAGCCGAGGCGGTTGCCGCGGCGGTCGAAACCGAGGAGCGGCACCAGCACGAGGTCGAGCTTGTCGGCTTCCACGATGCGCTCCGAGGCGCGCGGCTCGGGGATGCCCATCTCGTTGGTTTCGACGTCTTCGCCGGTGGTCCACGGCGCGAACTTGAGGCGCCGCTTGCCACCGGACTTGGTCACGACGGGCAGGTAGAAGGTCTGCCCGCGCTCGGCCATGGGGGCGATGGCGAGATTCAGAGGCAACTCGCCGCCGGTGGCCCAATAACCGGCCACATGGGTATCGGTAAGGAATTCCGGCAACTGTTCGAGGGATTGACGCAATCCCTGGGCCGCAGCAACGCGCTCAGCCGGTTTCAACTGGCGGCGGCGCTGCACGAGGTCGGCTCGCAGTTCACGTCTCTCGGGTAGCTTTGGCATGGTCGTTCAGGTGAACGGCACAGGCAAGGTCGCCGTCGAGCCGCCGCATCCGGTGCCGCGGATGCGACGCTGACCGGCCCTGAGGGCCGATCGGCTGGAAATGAAGAGACGTTCTCCGCGATGCCGCTGCGCACCAAACGACCTTGATCCAAAGGATCAGGTGGGAGGGCTACGCGGCTTCAAGGCTTTCCGTACGAAGGCGGACATGCACAACAGTCGCGAAAAGCCGACCCGGGGTCGTATGTAGGAACAAGGCAAATGTAAAGTGCGCTGGCGCACACCGCAGGGAACGTCCGGGGGCTATTTTACCGACGCGTCGAGCAGACCATCAAGCTTTCTGCGCAGAGCGGCCAGGCCGTCGGTCAGCGCCTGTTCCTGCGAGTCGTGTTCCTTGCGCAGCGTGAGCAGTTCGTGAGCGATGCTCACGGCGGTCAGCACCGCGATGCGGTCGAAGCCCGGCACCTTGGTATTGGCCTTGAGTTCGCGCATCTTGCCGTCCAGAAACTGGGCGGCGGCGACCAGCCCTGCGCGCTCTTCCGGGGCGCAGGCAATGTGAAACTCGCGATCGAGCAGGCGGAGAGAAACCGGTTCGCTGGCGGTGGCGTTCATATCGATCAGCCCGTGTTCTCCAGCGCCTTGAGGCGCTGGATCATTGCTTCCACACGGCTGCGCGCTTGTTCGTTGCGTGCCATGAGTCCTGCGCGTTCGTTCGCCAACTGCTCCTGGCTATGGCGCAGGCTGCGGTTTTCCTCGGTGAGGCGGCGAACGGTATCGACGAGCCGGTCGAGCGTCGCGCTCAGGGCTTCCAGTTCGGTCTTGAAGGCATCCGGGTTCGTCATGCGCGGACTATAACAGGAGGTCCGGGCTTGTCGGCAGTCCGTGCAGCCAAGGCATCGGCTATGTGAAATCGGCGACCGGACGGCGCCTGCATTAGACTTCCGCCTTAGCCCGAGGAATACACCATGCCGGCCAATCAGACCGTCGACCCCGAAGACATCGCCGAACTCATCGAGCGCTGCAAGCTGTCCACCTCGGTGAGCGAATTCCACGGCTCGTTGGTGGGCTATATCAGTGCGGGCGGGCGATTCCCGCATGGCTCCGTGCTGGAGGCGCTGCAACTGGAACCTGACCCGACGCCCGGTGCCGACGATCAGGCGATGCTCGGCCGGCTTCGGCACCAGACGGAAATGTGGCTCGCCGACACGGACCTCACCTTCGGGCCCTGGCTGCCGGAAGAGGACGCGCCGCTTGCGGCGCGCGCCGAAGGTCTCACCGACTGGACGCGCGGGTTTCTCGGCGGCTTCGGCCTCGGTGGCACCCCCGAAACGGCGCGGAGTCTCAGCGAGGACGCGCGCGAGGTGCTGAAGGACATGGCCACGATCGCCTCCTCCGAGTTCGAACTCGGCGAGGACGTGGAGGGCGACGAGGATTCGCTCACCGAAATCGAGGAATTCGTGCGGGTCGGCGCGCTGTTGCTTCACGCCGAGGTGGGCAGCAGGCACGAACCGGCGAGCGATACGCGGCATTGATCGGCGCAGCAGAGTACGCCCGGCGCCGCCGGGAACTGATGCGCATGGCGGGCGAGGATGCCGTACTGATCCTCGCCGCCGCCCCGGAGCGCATGCGCAATGCCGATGCGCCGTGGCCATACCGGCAGGATTCCGACTTTCACTACCTCACCGGCTTCGACGAGCCCGAGGCCGTGCTGGCCTTGCTGCCGGGACGTGCGCACGGCGAGAGCGTGCTGTTCTGCCGTGAACGCGACGCGGAACGCGAGCGCTGGGACGGCGAGCGCATGGGCACCGATCGGGCGGCTCGCGAGTTGAAGCTCGACGACGCCTTTCCCATCGACGATATCGACGACATTCTGCCCGGCATGATTGAGGGCAGGGCGCGGGTGTACTGCCATTTCGGCCAGGAGCCCGATTTCGACGCCCGCCTGCTCGGATGGATGCGCCGGCTACGTACGGCGCGCGGCGGTGGCGTGGTGCCCAAGGATCTCGTCGCGCTCGGTCATCTTTTGCACGACCTGCGTCTGTTCAAATCGCGCGACGAACTGGCGCTGATGCGGCGCTCGGCCGAGGTCGCCGCCGCGGCCCACCTCTCGGCGATGGCGGTGGCCCGTCCTGGCGTGGCCGAGTACGAGGTCGAAGGCGAGATCCTGCGCACCATCCGTGGCCGCGGCGCGGTGCCGGCCTTCCCGCCCACGGTGGCGGGTGGCGTGAACGCATGCATCATGCATTACCAGGCCAACCGCGCCATCTTGAACGATGGCGAGCTGCTGCTCGTGGACGCCGGTGCGGAGGTGAACTATTACGCCTCCGACATCACGCGCAGCTTTCCGATCGGCGGGCGCTTCACGAAGGAACAGCGTGCCCTTTACGAGATCGTGTACGAGGCCCAGCTTGCGGCCATCGACGCGGTACGTCCCGGCCGCTCGTTCGGCGATGCCCACGACGCCGCGGTGCGCGTGATCGCCGAGGGTCTGTGCGCTGTGGGCATTCTGCGCGGCGGAGCCGATCGCGTGATCGCCGAAGGCAGCTACAAGACGTATTTCCCGAGCAAGACCGGCCACTGGCTTGGCCTGGACGTGCATGACGTGGGCGATTACCGCATCGACGGCCAACCGCGCGTCCTCGAAGAAGGCATGGTGGTCACCGTCGAGCCGGGCATCTACGTGCCGCCCGACGACAAGCGCGTGCATGAGCGCTGGCGTGGCATCGGCATCCGCATTGAGGACGACGTGGCCGTGACCAAGGGCGCGCCGGACGTCATGACGGCGATGGTTCCGAAGGCGCCCGACGCGCTGGAGCGCTAGACGTCGGCGTCGCTTTTTGCCGCGACTGAGCGGCTCATCGTGCGCGAGATGAATCGCCCAGGGACCGACCTCACGCGGTGAGGCCGATCCCTGGGCTTTTGCGTTACAGCTGCGCGAACGCGTCGCGCGTGAGGTTTTCCGGTTCGCCCGCGGTGCAGACCACGTCATCCTCGATGCGGATGCCGCCGTACTTGCGGAACGCATCCACCTTGGTCCAGTTGATGTCCGCCGCGAACGGCTTGTGCTTCAACTCGGCCAGCAGCATGTCGATGAAGTAGATGCCGGGTTCGATGGTGACCACCATGCCCGTTTCGACGGGGCGGGTGAGACGCAGGTAAGGATGGCCTTCCGGCTTTGCGATGGTGCCGCCAGTCTCGGCCGCCTGGAAACCGGCGACGTCATGCACCTGCAGGCCGATACCGTGGCCCAGGCCATGTGGGAAGAACGCGGACGAGACACCGGATTCCACGGCGCTTTCCGGCGTCATGCGAATGAAGTCGTGCTCGCGAAGCACGCCAGCGAGCACGTGGTGCGCATGAATGTGGAGATCGGCGTAGCTCTGGCCGTGACGCACCTTGGCGGCGAACGAACGCTCGGCGGCATCCACCGAGTCGATGAGGGCCTGGAACTCGGCCGCACCATCGCCCGCATACGTGCGCGTGATGTCGCTGGCATAGCCCGCTGCGCTGGCGCCGGCATCGATCAGGAACGAGTGGCTTTCCTTCGGTGCGTGCCGATCGAAGTTCGTGTAATGCAGCACGGCGCCATGTTCGTTGAGGCCGACGATGCTGGCGTACGGCAGTTCCGCGTCGAGCTGTCGTGCCGCCGCAAGATACGCGAGGTGGATGCCGAACTCGCTCTCACCCTCGCGGAACGCACGCTCGGCGGCGCGGTGGCCGCGCGCGCCGCGGCGGCTGGCTTCGCGCATGAGTTCGAGTTCGTACGGCGTCTTGTACGCGCGGTGGTAATGCAGGTGGTCGACCACCGCGGGCGGGTTGTTCGCGCAGACGTCCTGCAGGTTGCAGAACTGGTCGCCGATGATCGCGCAGCGCGACAGCGTGGCCGGCAGTTCGGCAATGGCGTCGGCAGGCTTGCGGACAACGACGATGTCGAAGTGATCCACCCAGTAGCCCGACGGCGCTTCGGGTACCACGTGCCAGTAATCGCGGGGCTGGAGGAACACCAGCTTCGGCTTTTCGCCGGGCGTGTACACGAGCCAGCTTCCCGGCGCGTCGACGAGTGGCAGCCAGTGCTTGAAATGCGGGTTGACGATGAACGGGTAGTCCTGGTCGTCGAGGAATTTCGTGATCGGGCGACCGGCCGGAACGACGAGGTGTTCGAAACCGCCGCGGGCGAGGGCGGTGTCGGTGCGCTCGCGCAGGGTGGCGAGGTGCTGCGGGTAGAGCGCGGCCAGCGCGTCGTTCATGGAGCTCTCCGGGACGAGGGGCAAACCGCAATGGTGCGCCTCCGGGCTGTCGTAGCCAAGTCCGCGATGGCGCCGCGTCGGCGGATCAGGCGTTGGCGAACACCACGGCGTAGTCGCCAGCCAGGTCGCCAAGCCGGTGGCGCAGGGCCGTGGCGGCGTGCTCGTGGCCACCGAGCAGGCCTTTCAGATGCGAGCCGTACAAGGTGATGGCGAAATGCCCCACGGCGAAGTCGTGCGCGGGCGAGCGCCACAGTTGCAATGCGCTCCAGGTGGCGCAGGTGGGGCAGGCGACATAGGCGGAATCCGGCGCGTCGCACCACACCGCCAGGGCCTCTTCCAGCGCCTCGCTGCCTTCGTCGCCGAGGGCGAGCGTGGCGCGGCACTCGGGGCAACGGATGCTGAAACCGGCGTCGTAGCGGCAGAAGATGCCGTTTTCGGGGCCGCCATCGACGAGGTGTGCGCCGTTGGCGGCGTCCAACTGCCAGCGGTGACCGCTGGCGTGAAGCGAGATGGCGCGAACGCCCGTCTCCTCGATGAAACGCGGGTCGAGCACGCGAAAGCGCGTGTCGCCGTCACGCTCGGGAAGCGCCGCCATGACGCCGTCGCCGACCAGATGCAGATACAGGTCGGTCGCCGCCGCCGCCGCGTCGTCGCGTTCGATTTCGGTGTCGACCAGGATGGTGGTGGCTTCGCTCATCACCTGCGATGGTGAGCCCCGACGTGGCGCCTCGTAAAGCATGGATTCTCCAGGGATGCCGCGATGGCGGCGTCGCTCAGTCGGTAGGTGGTCCGATCCATTCGTCGATGGCACGCACGTCGTCGTCGCTCGCCGCGACGATGCGGTAGCCGGACCAGAACTGCCTGGCGGTGGCTGCCGGTTCGTGCCATTGCTCCTGGATCCCTATTTCAACCCGATGTTCGCGGTGCTGGGCATCGCGCAGCGTGAAGGCCACCTGGTGGACCGCGCCGGCCCTCGGCGGTGGCGCCCCGAGCAACATCAGCCCGGTCGCCGAAAGATTGCCGAGCTGGCCGAGCACCCTCTCGGTCATTACGTCCACGATCGGCATGGGCGATGTGGCCTGCTTGCGCGGCGCGCGGCGCTGTTCGAAGTCGCGACTCATGCGTGGCCCGCCCAGCGTTCGTCGTGCGCGGTCTGGCGGCGGAGATTGCGCGCCACCGCCTGCCATGCGCGATCCACGATCGACAGGCGCTGCTCCTTGTGCTCGCGGGCCTTACCCGTGGCGATGAGGCGCGCGAGCCGTGTGAGGTCGATGTCCTCGCAGCGGCTGCCGCGCTGGTTGACGAACAGGCAGCGGCCGGTCGTCGGCGAGAACCAGGCCAGCTTGCGCAACGCGAGCGACCCGTCCGCCTGCACGAACTCGAACCACGTGCCGAAGCGCAGGCTGGCAAACCCGTCGTGGATCGCCTGGGCGGCCGGATCGAGCGGTGTCGGCTCGACCGGCGGCACCGTTTCGCCGTGCGCCGTGCCTTCGCCAAGACGCGGCCGCCGTTTGAGCCGCAGGGCGACGTCGGTGGGCGTCGGTATTTCGTCCGCCGTGCCGGGCGGTTCGAATACGCCCGCCGCCACCTGCGAAGCTTCCGACGAGTGCATGCCGAGATGTTCGAGGCCGCGTTCCACGTCCTGGCGCAGCTTGCGTCGGTCGAGGATCGGGCGCCGCCCGAGCAACTGATCGGTGACGCCGAGGCAATAGAGAAAGGCCTCGCCGTTTTCGCCGCCACGGAGGATGTGCAGCGCGAGCACGTCGGCCCAGGTCCGCTCGAGCAGGATGCGCAGTACACCGCGTGGCGTGGCACCGCGCACCATGCGTTCGGCCATGATCTCCGTGGCGCGCTGGCGCGCTCGTTCCAGCCGGTCGCGTCCTTCCATCGCTTCGATCTGGCGACGCTCGGCCACGTGCGCCTTGCGCGAGAGAAGCGCGATCTGTTGCTCGATGTCGGCGCGCCAGGCGGGATCGATCACTTGTGCGTGGCTGGCGTCGATGACGAGCCTTTCCAGGCGATCCACCAGGGCGGCGTCCGGCTCGCCTTCGGAAGGATCGAGCCAATGCCGTGCAGCCTCGCCCACGGTGTCCAGCAATTGCCGGGCGGGATGCTCAGGCTGGTCGAAAAAGCCGCGGTCGTTCACGGCGGCGCGCAGCATGGGCCATTGCAGGCCGCCGAGCACGGGTCGGCCGGGGCTCGCTTCCGCGATCTGCTGGCCCAGACTCTGGAACAGCATGGCCGTGAGTTCGACGGTGTCGTCTTGCTCGGCGGTCAGTTCGGCGGGCGGCGATCCGGCCGGGCGGCTGCGGTTCAACTGCACAAGCAGTTCGTCGCGCAGCGCCTGGGCACTGCGGATCTCGCGCTGTGCCGCGCCGGCAACGTCGGCGACGTGACCCTGCAGGGCGAGTAGAGCGGTCTGCAGCTCGTCGTCCGAGGCCAGACGTCCCGGCGCAAAACCCGCGCCACGCCCCGCTTCGACACGCTGCGCCAGCAGCTGGCGCAAGCCGTCCAGCACGCCGATGTGATCCTGGGTCGCTTCCGTCGTGCCCGCGGGCGCCTCGGCGGGCCTCGCGCGCCGTTCCGACATAGGCGGCGTGGCGACGCGCACGTTCGGATAGACGCGGAAGCCGGGCAGGATGCCGCGCGTACGGTAATGCTCGTTGAGCGCGCCATAGAAGGCTTCGCCATGGCCGAGCACCTTCGCATCCACGGCCTGGAAAAGAATCAGGCGATGCGCGGAACTGAGCGGCATGGGCGCCACTGCTGCTTCCAGCGCCGCGGCGAGCACGCGCGGTCCCGCGGGCAATGCGTCCCCTTCGAGCGGCGGACTGCCCGCGAGTACGGCCAGGCGATAGCCCAGCTCGAACAGGCTGCTTGCGCTGCGCGCCTCGGCGCGCGCGGCCATGCTGGCAAGCGCATCGGCCTGCTCCTGTTCCTCCGGGTCCACGAGGCTGAGCGTGGCGTGTTCGGGGGACGCGGCCGGCTTGGTCTCCGGTATGTCGCCCAGGTGCCGGAAGCGCGACGACAGGTGCGCGGCGAACCGGTTGCGGAACCCTGCGCCGTCACGTTCGACGATGCCCCGGCTTTCGAAGCAGGCTTGTTGTTCGAGGTGGTTGCGGCTGCTTTCGGCGATGGCGAACAGGCGATGGTCAAAATCGCGCAAGGCGTCGCGCAGCGGCGTGTCGAGCCAGGTCAGGCACAACGACAGCCCCTGCTGCGCCTCGCGTTCCGCGCGCGGCGACAAGGCAACGGGAGTCGGCCCCGTGCGGCCGGAAGTCGGCGGCGTACCAGCGTTCATGTGGAAAGGTCCTCCACGACCTTGCCCCGGAGTTTAGGTGCCCGCGGCGCACCGGCGCCAGGGTGGCGACGGCGTGCTTACGGCTTAGGGCGATCGGCATAGGCGTCGGGACGACGTGATCCAGCCGTCCCTAGACCATGAACGCCTCGATCACGTCGTTGAGGAAGCGCTGCCCCAGCAGTGTGGTCCTCAGCACAGCGGGATCGTCCACCAGCCAGCCGCGCGCCACGCACGTCGCGAGGGCCGGGGCGATGGTGTCGCGCGGCAGGCCCGTCCGTGCGGCGAAGTCTGCCGAGGGCACGCCGTCGATCAGGCGCAGCGCATTGAGCATGTATTCGAACGGCAGGTCGGCGGCGCTCACCAGACTGTCGCCGCCGATGCGCGCCGGCTGGCCCTCGCTGGCGAGGTAGGCGGCAGGCAAGCGAGTCTTCCAACGGCGCCGGACGCCGTGCGCGTCGCTGATCTTGCCGTGCGCCCCAGCGCCGATGCCGAGGTAATCGCCGAAACGCCAGTAATTGAGGTTGTGCGCGCAGCGGCGTCCGGGCAACGCATAGGCCGATACTTCGTACTGCCCGTAGCCTGCCTCGGCCAGCCGCGCCTCGCACGCCTCCTGGATCGCCCAGGCCGCGTCATCGTCCGGCAACGGGGGCGGGTTCGCAGCGAAGGCCGTGTTCGGTTCGAGGGTGAGTTGGTAGTGCGACACGTGCGTGGGTTGCAACGCGACCGCGCGGTCCACGTCGTCGATCGCTCCGGCGAGGGTCTGTTCCGGCAGCGCGTACATCAGGTCGATGTTGATGTTGCCGATGCCGGCATCCTGGGCCTGGCGCACGGCGTCCGCGGCTTCGCCAGCCGAGTGGATGCGACCTAGACGGTGCAGCGCCTTGTCGTCGAAGCTCTGTACACCGAAGGAAATGCGGTTCACGCCGGCAGTGAGGTAACCGTCGAAGCGCCCGTGTTCCACGGTGCCTGGGTTGGTTTCAAGCGTGATCTCGGCATCCGCGGCGAACGGCAGCCGTTCGCGCGCACCGTCGAGAAACCGGCCCACCAACTCGGGGGAAAACAGGCTCGGCGTGCCGCCGCCGAAGAACACGGTCTCGATGCGCCGCCCGTCGAGCGCGCCGGCCAGATCGCGCAGGTCCGCATCCAGGTCGGCGAGCAGGACACGCACGTAGCCCGCATAGTCGGGCGTGCCGCGCAGGCCATGCGAGTTGAAATCGCAGTACGGGCATTTGCGCACGCACCACGGCATGTGCACGTAAAGCGACAGCGGCGGCGGAACGAGGCTCATGCCAGCTCTGCGAAGCGTTGCTGCAAGATCGCGAGCGCCTGTCCGCGATGGCTGAGACGGTTCTTCAAGGCCGGATCGAGTTCAGCGGCGGAGACGTCGTAACCGTCAGGCAGGAACAGCGGGTCGTAGCCGAAGCCGCCGTTGCCGCGCGGGGCGTCGAGAATGCGCCCATGCCAGCGGCCTTCGGCGATCAACGGCGCCGGATCGTCAGCATGACGCAGCACCACCAGTACGGCGATGAAATACGCCTGTCGCCGTTCGGAAGGGATGCCATCCAGTTCGCGCAGCAGCTTCGCGTTATTGGCGGCACTGTCGCCGTGCGTGCCGGCGTAACGGGCTGCGTACAACCCGGGTGCGCCGCCCAGCGCATCTACGCAGATGCCGGAATCGTCGGCGAGCGCGGGCATGCCGGTAGCACGTGCCGCATGCCGCGCCTTGATCAAGGCGTTCTCGACGAAGGTCAGGCCGGTTTCCTCGGCGTCGCTGACGCCAAGCTGCGTCTGCGCGACGAGGTGCACGTCGCTGTCGGCGAGCAGTTGTTCCAGTTCGATCACCTTGCCGGCGTTGCCGGAGGCCAGGACGAGACGCATGGTTACAGCCCCACCGCGAACTCGGGCGCGTAAGTCACGCGCCCCTGATAACCCGCGAGACCGTCGATGGTCAGCGACAACACCTGGAAGGCGTTGCCACCTTCGAACGCGTCATGCAGACCATGCGCGGAGGCCTTCGCGAAACCGAAGCCTGCGTAGTACGCAGGCGAGCCGAGCACGAAGATGGCTCGCGCGTCGCGCACGAAGCAGGCGCCAATGCCTTCCTCGATGAGTTCACGGCCGATGCCCTGGCGCTGGTGTTCCGGCAGGACCGCGATCGGGGCGAGCCCCAGTGCCTTGCCATCGTCGCCTTGTTCGACCGTGACCGGCGAGAACAGCACGTGCCCCAACACGCCGTCGTTCTCGTCGACCGCCACGAGCGAGATCGCATCGCGACCGGCTTCCACGAGTCGGCGCACGAGGTCGCCCTCGTTGTTCCGGCCGAAGGCGGCGCGGTGTACGGCGACGATGGCGTCCAGGTCGTCGCGCGTGGCCGGACGGATGTCGCTCACGGCGCAATCTCCAGCGCGGCGCGCTGTGCCTCGACCAGTTCGCCGATGCCCTTGGCTGCGAGGTCGAGCAGTGCGTTCATTTCGTCGCGGCGGAAGGCGTGGCCCTCGGCCGTGCCTTGCACTTCGATGAAGCCGCCGCCGTCGTTCATCACGACGTTCATGTCCGTGTCGCAGTTGGAGTCTTCGGCGTAGTCGAGATCGAGTACGGGCACACCGTTATAGATGCCGACCGAGACCGCGGCGATGGCGCCGATGATCGGATTGCGCTTGATCGCCTGGCGCTTGGTGAGCGTCGCCACGGCATCCACGAGCGCCACATAGGCGCCGGTGATGGCCGCGGTGCGCGTGCCGCCGTCGGCCTGGATCACGTCGCAGTCCAGGGTGATGACGCGCTCGCCCAGCGCGGCACGATCCACGCAGGCACGCAGCGAGCGGCCGATGAGACGCTGGATTTCCATGGTGCGACCACCCTGGCCGCCGCGCGCGGCTTCGCGCTGCGTGCGATCGGTGGTGGCGCGGGGCAGCATGCCGTACTCGGCGGTGACCCAGCCCTCGCCCTTGCCGCGCAGCCACGGCGGCACGCGTTCCTCGACGGAGGCGGTGCAGAGCACCTTGGTATCGCCGAAGGACACCAGGACGGAGCCTTCTGCATGGCGGGTGTAGTGGCGTTCGATGCTGACGGCGCGCAACTGGTCGGCAGCGCGGCCGCTCGGGCGGGAGAAGGTCATGAGGGGCCTGATTTGGGCGCGGACGGTGGGTCAGTTTACCATTGCGCCCTTTCCCGACGCGCGTGACGTGAGGCAACCGATGATCCGCAGCATGACCGCCTACGCTTCCGCCGAGCGGGCAGCACCTTTCGGCACGCTGACCTGCGAACTGCGCACGGTCAATCACCGCTATCTGGAAATCAGCCCCCGCCTTCCCGATGAACTGCGCAGCTTCGAGAGCGCCCTGCGCGAGCGCATTGCCACACGGCTGTCACGCGGCAAGGTGGACATCACCGTGCGGCTGCGCGCCGAGGCCGGTTCGGGCGAGGGGTTGCGGGTGAACGGCGCGGTGTTGTCGCGCCTCTCCGAGCTGGCGCTGGACATGGAGCAGCGCTTTCCGCGCATGAGCATCCAGTTCACCGAACTGCTGCGCTTCCCCGGCGTGCTCCAGCAGGCGGAGACCGATGCCGACGCCATGCAGGCCGCCTTGCTCGACGTGCTCGATCAAGCCCTCACGGCGCTCGGCGACACGCGCGCCCGCGAAGGCGCCAAGCTGGGGGAGATGCTGAGCGAGCGCCTCGACGGCATCGAACGCATCGTCGCCGATGTCCGCAGCTGGATGCCCGAGATCCGCACGGCCCTGCGCGCCCGCCTCGAAACGCGCCTCGCGGACATCCGCCAGCCCGCCGACCCGGGTCGCCTCGAACAGGAACTCGTCCTGCAGATCACCCGCATGGACGTGGACGAAGAACTCGACCGCCTCAGCACCCACATCACCGAAGCCCGCCGCGTGTTGGCGCTCAAGGAACCCATCGGCCGCCGACTCGACTTCCTCATGCAGGAATTCAACCGCGAGGCCAACACCCTGGGTTCGAAATCCGTGGACTCACGCAGCACCAACGCCGCCGTCGAACTCAAGGTCCTGATCGAGCAGATGCGCGAGCAGGTGCAGAACATCGAATAACGGAGCTTCCCCATGCAGACCACCACCGCGCAGGCGGCCTATCCCATCGGTACGCCCGGCAAGCCCTGGGACGAGGCGGAAATCGCTGCCTGGCGCGCGCGGCAGGTGAAGCAGCGCGATTACGCACAGGACGTGCTGTCCGCCATCAATGCTTTGCGCGATACGTTCGATGTGACGAGCTACGGTGCGCTGGACTACGCGGCTGAGCATTACCCGTTGTTTGCGGTGCGCACGCGTTCTTGGGATGACGCGTTGCCGACCATGTTGGTGACGGGTGGCGTGCATGGCTACGAGACCAGTGGCGTGCATGGCGCGTTGCAGTTCCTGCGCGAGCATGGCGGTGACTATCAGGGTCGCGCCAACCTGCTGGTGGTGCCGTGCGTGAGTCCCTGGGCGTACGAGCGCATCCACCGTTGGAACCCGGATGCGATCGATCCCAACCGGAATTTTCGCGAGGGTAGTGCGTCGGGCGAAGCGGCGGCGCTGGTGGCGCTGCTCGCGCCGCTGCGCGGTCGCGTCCTTATGCACATCGATCTGCACGAGACCACCGACACGGACGAGTCCGAGTTTCGTCCCGCCCTTGCGGCGCGCGATGGCAAGGTCTACGAACCGGGCGAGGTGCCCGACGGTTTCTATCTCGTCGACGACACCGAAAACCTGCAGCCTGCGTTTCAGCAGGCCGTGATCGAGGCCGTCGCCAAGGTGACGCATATCGCGCCGCCGGATGCCAAGGGCGAGATCATCGGTTCGGCGCAGATCGCGCCGGGTGTGATTGCCTATTCGCTGCGTCAACTCGGTCTTTGTGCCGGCATCACGCAGGCGCGCTACACGACCACGACCGAGGTCTATCCGGATAGCCCGCGCGCCACGCCGCAGCAGTGCAACGATGCGCAGGTGGCTGCCGTGCGTGCCGCGATCGATTACGCGCTGGCGCACGGCTGACGCATCGCCCTGGGTTCCGTGTGCCCAGGGCGGCATCGGACGCTCCCGATCAGGCGTTCGCTTCGCGCACCGCCTGGGGCGTGTTGCGGAACGCGATGGCGAGGCGGTTGTACATGTTCATGAGGCCGATGGCGATGGTGAGGTCCACCAGTTCCTTTTCGCTGAAGACCGCCGACGCTGCGTCGTAAGCGGCATCGGGGACATTCGTCTGCGCGACCTGGGTCACCGTTTCCGCCCAGGCCAGTGCCGCCTTTTCTCGCTCGGTGAACAGCGGACCGCCTTCCTGCCAGGCCTGCACCAGCGCGATCTTTTCGATACGCACGCCGCGCTTGACGAGGTCGCGCGTATGCATGTCGAGGCAGTAGGCGCAGCCGTTGATCTGGCTGGTTCGTAGATAGACCAGATCGACCAACTCGGCTTCGAGCCCGGATTGCATGACATGGCCGTAGACGCCGCCGAGCGCCTTGACGCCGGCGGGGGAAACCTTCGTGTAATCGAGACGGGGGGACATGGTGGGTACCTATGCGTCGGGGGTGGTGAGGTGGGTGTCGTCGCTGTCGACGACGAAGACGGCGAGCAGCTTCGCGGGCTGGGTGGCGCTGGCGTTGCGGCTGACGCGGTGGTGGGCGCCGGGTTCTTCGTGGAACGATTCGCCGGCCTTGTAGATACGTTCGGGTCCGTCGTCGACCTGGCTGGCGATCTCGCCGGACACGACATAGGCGTAGATGAAGGCCGACTTGGCATGCGTGTGCGGCGTCGAGGCGGCACCCGGGGCGTAGGTGACTTCGACCGCGATGAGCGACTTGCCGGGGACGTTGGGAAGCGCCTGTGAGAAATTCGGTTTGACCGTTTCGCCTGGCGCGTGAGCGGAGGCGATCTCGGCAGAGGCGGCCGTGCCGAGGGCCAGCAGGAGGGCGAGGGAACGCGCGATCTTCATGGGTGGCTCCTTGGGAATGCCCGCATCTTCCGCCGTCCTCGGTCCAGCTAAAAGAACCGGAAATCAATTTTTTGGCTGTACCATGACGCCATGACTTCCCTGCTGGATCTCAAGCTCGATCGTTCGGCAAAGATCTCCCTTGCCGAGCAGATACGTCTTGGCGTTCTCGCCGCCATCGGCAGCGGCGCGCTTGCGCCGGGCGCGCGCCTGCCGTCGTGGCTGGCGCTGGCAGCGCAACTCGGCGTGGCGCGAGGAACGGTGAAAGCAGCCTACGAGCGGCTCGCGGACGACCAGATGATCGTCTCGTCCTCGCCAGGAGGCACACGTGTGGCCGCCCGCCCTCCGCTGACCGGTCCTTCCGCACGCGACGGGAAAAGCGACACCGCGCCAGAGGCATTCAGGCATCTGCTCACCGCGCCGGCCATGTTTCAGATGGGCGTGCCGGCATCCGATTGCTTTCCGACGACGCTGTTCGCGCGATTGCGCGCGCACGCGGCGCGCATGGAAGTCGCCGCGCCGGCGACGTATCCCGACCCGCGCGGCGAAGCCGCCTTGAAGCGCGAGATCGCAGCCCATCTCGCCCTCGCCCGCGGTCTCGAATGTCGTCCGTCCCAGGTGTTCATCACGGCGGGTTTCACCGGGGCGCTGGCCCTGGTCGTGCGCGTGCTCGGCGTGGAAGGCCGCAGTGCCTGGATGGAAAACCCCGGCTTCTTCCAGAGCCGTCGCGCGCTCGAACTCGCCGGCTTGGCTCCGGTGCCGGTGCCCGTGGACGCCGAGGGCATGGACGTCGCGCACGCGATCGCGCAGGCACCCGACGCGGCGCTGGCACTGGTCACCCCGGGGCAACAGGCGCCGCTGGGCGCGACCTTGTCGCTGGAGCGGCGCATCGCACTCATTGAATGGGCCGCGCGCACGAACGCGTGGATCGTCGAGGACGATTACCTGGGTGAGTTGCAGCTACGGCGACGCGCGGCACCCGCGCTGGCGGCGCGCGACAGGCACGGCCGGGTCATCCACATCGGATCCTTCAGCAAGACGCTGAGTCCGACGCTGCGCCTCGGCTTCATCGTGGCACCGCCGGCCCTGGTGGATCGCTTCAACGACATGGTGATGTGCCTGGGTTCCTCGCCTGGCCCCGCCGTGCAGCACGCGGTGGCGCGTTTCATGCGCGAAGGCCATTACATGCGCCATCTGCGTCGCATGAAGCGCATCTACGCCGCGCGAGGCGAAGCGCTGCGGGCCGCGTGGGAAGCGAGGGGCTATGACGTGCAGCTCGGCGGTCTGGCGGCGATTCTCCGGCTCCCTGATCACACGCCCGACGCGGCGATCGCCGAAGAAGCGCGACGCCATGGCATCGCGCCGGAGCCGCTCTCGCGCTGGTTCGCGGAGGGCACCCCAGCCGCGCGCGGGCTGTTGCTCGGCGTCGCGACCGCGGACGAGGCTCAGCTTGCCGAGGCCTGCGAGCGTCTGCACGCGTTGATCCGACGCGCCATGTGAATCCTTCGCCACTTGACCCGCCACGCATGAAGCGGGCTAGCATCGCGTTCGACTCTCAGGGGGGTGGTATCGCGATGACGTCTCGCCGACCGATGTTGTTCGCTGCATGTCTTCTTGCCATTGCCCTGGCGCCATCCGCGAGGGCGAGCGACCCCGATGCGCAGCGCTGGAAACGAGAGGCTGCCGCCGTCACCATCGTGCGCGACGACTGGGGCATCGCCCACGTGCGTGGCAAGCGTGACGCCGACGCGGTGTTCGGCATGGCGTATGCGCAGGCCGAGGACGATTTCAATCGCATCGAGACGAACTACCTCACGTCGCTGGGGCGCCTGGCGGAAGCGGAAGGGGAGTCAGCGCTGTGGCAAGACCTGCGGCAAAGGCTCTTCATCGATCCCGCGATCCTGAAAGCCGACTACGCGCGCAGCCCGTCGTGGCTCAAGGCGCTGATGGATGCGTGGGCCGACGGTCTGAACGCCTATCTCGCGGCGCATCCCGAAGTGCATCCGCGGGTCATCACGCACTTCGAGCCGTGGATGGCGTTGAGCTTCAGCGAAGGCAGTATCGGCGGTGACATCGAGCGCGTGTCGACCAAGGATCTGCAGGCGTTCTATGGCAACGATCCTGCCGGTGCGCTGGCGCAGTTCGTGCCGCCGTCGAGCTGGGCCGAGCCCAGTGGGTCGAACGGCATCGCCATTGCGCCGAAACTGACGGCCAACGGGCACGCGCTGCTGCTGATCAATCCGCACACCTCGTTCTTCTTCCGCTCAGAACTGCAGATGTCGAGCGACGAAGGGCTGGATGCCTATGGTGCCGTGACCTGGGGTCAATTCTTCATCTACCAGGGCTTCAACAAGCACATCGGCTGGATGCATACGTCCACAGGGGCGGACGTCGTCGACGAATTTGCAGAAACCATCCAGCGCAAGGGCGGCAAACTGTTCTATCGCTACGGCGATGCGTTGCGACCGGTGACGACGCGAGAGATTTCTCTCGCCGTTCGCCAGGCGGACGGATCGCGGGTCGAACGCCGCTTCACGGTCTACGCCACACATCATGGTCCGGTGGTTCGCAACGAAGGCGGCAAGTGGATCGCCGTGGCGCTGATGAACACGCCGCTGCCAGCGCTGCAACAGAGCTGGCTGCGTACGAAAGCAAACGATCTTGCGGCGTACATGAAAGTCGCCGAATTCAAGGCCAACTCGTCGAACAATACGATCTACGCCGACGACAAGGGCAACATCGCGTATCTGCATCCGCAGTTCATTCCCAAGAGGAATGATCGTTTCGACTATACGAAACCCGTGGACGGCGGCGATCCCGCGACCGACTGGCAAGGTCTGTTACCGCTGGACAAGGCGCCGCATCTGCTCAATCCGCCGACGGGATGGATCTTCAACACGAACGACTGGCCGTATTCGGCGGCGGGACCGGACAGCCCGAAACAGGCGGATTACCCGCGTTACATGGATACCGTGGGGGAAAATCCGCGCGGCCTGCATGCCACGCGGGTGCTTACGGGGCGTCGCGATTTCACGCTCGCGTCGCTCATCGATGCCGCATTCGATCCGTATCTTCCTGCGTTCGCGCGCCAACTGCCGATCCTCATCGCGGATTACGACGCGCTGCCAGCGAGCGATTCGCGAAAGCGTCGCCTCGCCGGCCCCATCGCGCTGCTTCGAGGGTGGGACTACCGCTGGGGTATCACCTCGATGCCGACTTCGCTGGCCGTGTTCTGGGGCGACATCCTCTGGGATAAGGCCAGCAAGCTCGACACGGCGGAAGGGCTCTCGATCTACGACGTGATGGCGGAGAAGGCCGGCCCGACCGCGCGTCTCGACGCGCTGGCCGAAGCCGCCGATCGCCTAGAGCAGGACTTCGGCAGTTGGGGCGTGCCATGGGGCGAGGTGAATCGTTTCCAGCGCGTGGACGGCGCCATCAAGCAAGCGTTCGACGACGCGAAGCCCAGCATCCCGGTGCCCTTTACCTCGTCACGCTGGGGCTCTTTGGCGTCGTTCGGCGCGCACCGCTGGCCAGGCACGAAACGCTACTACGGCACGAGCGGCAACAGCTTCGTAGCGGTGGTGGAGTTCGGTGACAAGGTGCATGCGCGCGCCATCACCGCCGGTGGCGAAAGCGGTGATCCCGCCTCGAAGCACTTCAACGACGAAGCCGAGCGCTATACCACCGGTAATCTGCGCGAGGTGTACTTCTGGCCCGAGGAGTTGAAGGGGCACGTGGAGCGCAGCTATCACCCGGACGTGCCGTGACGTTGTCCGCGGGGGCGATCGAAGCCGTCACTCGGCCTGCGTGTTGAATTCGCGTGGCCCTTGCGGTCATATGGCGCTTTCCGCCCAGGGGAGCTTCGCCGTGACTCGACGTGCCATGCGCTGGGCTGTGCTCGCCTTGCTTCTCGTGTCCTTGCATAGTCTCGCCGCCGTCGCGCCGCAGGCAAGCGCGCCGGTACTGCTCAAGCCCGACCGTGTCTTCGATGCGCGCGATGAGCACACGCACGAAGGATGGGTGGTGCTCGTGCGAGGCGACAAGATCGCCGACGTGGGGCCTGCGTCGAGCGTGTCCGTTCCCGCCGATGCACAGACGATCGCGTTGCCCGGCACGACTTTGCTGCCCGGTCTCATCGACGCGCATTCGCATATTTTTTTGCATCCGTACAATGAGACGCCTTGGAACGACCAGGTGTTGAAGGAGACGCTCGCGTTCCGCACCGTGGAAGCGGTGAAGCATGCGCGCGACACGCTGATGAGCGGCTTCACCGCGCTGCGCGATCTTGGCACCGAAGGCGCCGGCTACGCCGACGTGGACGTGCAGCGTGCGATCGACCAGGGCGTGATCCCGGGGCCGCATCTCTTTGTCGCCACACGCGCCACCATTGCCGCGCATTGCTATGGGCCGGGGCCACTGGGATTTCGCGAGGATCTCGATCTGCCGCAGGGCGGCATCCCCGTCAGCGGTACCGCGCAGATGATCGACGCCGTGCGCGACCAGGCGGCGCATGGCGCGGACTGGATCAAGATCTACGCCGATTACCACTGCGGCAAGAGCAAGGGTTCGGTGCCGACCTTCACCGAGGAGGAGCTGAAAGCGGGCGTCGACATGGCGCATTCGCTCGGTCTGCCGGTGGCCGTGCATTCGAGTACGGCGGAAGGCATGCGCCGCTCCGTGCTCGCTGGCGTCGACACGATTGAGCACGGCTACGGCGGTACGCCCGAGGTCTTTGCGCTGATGAAGAAGCACGGTGTCGCCTACATGCCCACGCTGGAGGCGAGTGCCGCGTATGCCGAATATTTCGGTGGCTGGAAGCCTGGTCAACCGCCCACCGAGGCGATTCAGAAGTCTGCGCAGGCGTTCAAGCGCGCGCTCGATGCGGGTGTGACGATCGGCAACGGCAGCGACGTGGGCGTGTTCGCCCATGGCAGCAACTACAAGGAACTGGAGTGGATGGTGCGTGACGGCATGCGCCCCGCCCAAGCCCTGCTCGCCGCCACCGCGGTGGACGCGAAGGTGCTCCGTCAGCAGGACCGCATCGGCCAGCTCCGCCCCGGCCTCGATGCCGACATCATCGCCGTGCCGGGCAACCCGACCGAGGACATCGGCACGCTTGCTCGCGTGAGCTTCGTCATGAAAGGTGGCGTGGTCTACAAGCGGCCGGAGTAGCGGCCGCACGGCCTTAGTCGACCCTAGGTATGAGCCACCCCATAGGTGGCAGCAAGCCTGCTGGCGAAATCAGGGCACCGGTGGGAGCCAGCCTGCTGGCGAAAAGCCAACGAAGCGGCGTGGCCATGAGGCAAGCACCCATCACCGGCAAGCACCCATCGCCAGCAGGCTGGCTCCCACTGGCGAGCTCGCATTGCCCAGGCATGCGAATGGTCTGGGGCCTCTTGCCGGTCTCGGGCTGTCGCCGATATATCCGCGCGGCAGCCAGGAACGGCACCCTCCTACAGCGTGCCTCGGTACCGCGAAAGGTGGCCGACGGCTGAAAACCGTTACAATCCCCTTTTGCACAACAGGATACGTGCCGATGCCGACCCGTTCGGCGCCCGGTGCCACTGGAAGCGAGCCATGAACCCTCACGCAGAGACCCGCGGATGATCGAAGGCACCCTGTTCGTGGTGGCCGCACCGTCCGGCGCCGGCAAGTCCACGCTGGTCAACGCCCTGCTGGAATGCGAGCCGGATATCTCGCTCTCGATCTCACACACCACGCGACCGCCACGCGTGGGCGAGCAGTACGGCCGGCACTATTTCTTCGTGGAACGTCCCGACTTCGAGCGGGAAATTGCGGATGGCATCTTCCTCGAGCACGCCGAGGTCCACGGCAACCTGTACGGCACCTCCCGCACCGTGGTCGAGGGCAAGCTGGCCGAGGGGCGCGATGTGCTCCTGGAGATCGACTGGCAGGGCGCGCGCCAGGTGCGCAAGGGCAAGCCCGATTGCGTCAGCGTGTTCATCCTGCCGCCTTCGCGCGTGGAACTGGAGCGCCGCCTGCGTGGCCGCGGTTCCGACGCACCGGAAGTGATCGAGCGCCGCCTGTTCAATTCGCGCGAGGAAATCGCCCACGCGCATGAGTTCGACTACATCATCGTCAACGACCGGTTCGAGGACGCGTTGAGCGACCTCCGGTCGATCGTCCGCGCGGTACGCCAGCGGGCGCCGCTCGCGGCCCGTCGCCACGAATCGCTGATCGAGGAGTTGCTTGCACCATGACCGACGACGCCATCGTCCGCGTGCGCGGACTGACCACGGTCCTCAACGGCAAGACCATCTTCGACAACCTCGACATGGACATCCCGCGCGGCAAGATCACCGCGATCATGGGCCCCAGCGGCACCGGCAAGACCACGCTGCTGAAGCACATCACCGGGCAGATGCGCGGCGATGCCGGCAGCATCGAGGTCGACGGCGAGAACGTGCCCGCGCTGTCGCGCGA
Source organism: Luteibacter flocculans (assembly GCF_023612255.1). Taxonomy (NCBI): domain Bacteria; kingdom Pseudomonadati; phylum Pseudomonadota; class Gammaproteobacteria; order Lysobacterales; family Rhodanobacteraceae; genus Luteibacter; species Luteibacter flocculans. Next base: position 512,096 of record NZ_CP063231.1, read on the forward strand.
GCGCCTTTTCGTGCTGCGCGAACGGATCGGTTACCTGTTCCAGAATTCCGCGCTGCTTACCGATTTCGACGTGTTCGAGAACGTGGCCTTCCCGCTACGCCAGCACACCCGGCTGCCCGAAGAGCTCATTCGCAATATCGTGCTGAACAAGCTGCAGGCCGTAGGCCTGCGCGGTGCGGCGCGACTGATGGCCACCGAGCTGTCGGGTGGCATGGCGCGACGCGTGGCGTTGGCCCGGGCGATCGTGTTCGATCCGGCGCTCATTCTTTACGACGAACCGTTCGTCGGGCTCGACCCCATTGCACTGAATCAGGTGCTGCTGCTGATCCGCACCTTGAACGAGACACTGGGCATCACCAGCGTGCTCGTCGCTCACGAGCTGGCGGCCGTGCAAAAGGTGGCCGACCACGTCTACCTGATCGCCAATGGCAAGGTCGTGGCGCAGGGCGATCCGGCCACGCTCGCCAGCGACGGCTCACCTTGGACGGCGCAATTCTTCGGTGGCGAGGCCGACGGTCCCGTTCCGTTCCAGTACCCCGCTGGCGATTACGCCAGCGCGCTCGGTTTTTCCGGAGGCAAGGCATGAGCACCAGGAACGACAACGTCGTCGTTCGCAGCCTGGCGCAGATCGGCGCATGCGGAATCTTTCTGCTCACGATCCTCGCCGCGATTCCGCGGAGCCTGCGCTACGGCCGCGAGACGCTACGGCAGATATGGTTCGTCGGTGCGATGAGCCTCACCATCGTGATGACCTGCGGCCTGTTCGTCGGCATGGTGCTCGGGTTGCAGTTGTACGACGTGCTGTCGATCTTCGGCGGCACGTCCGCCACTGGCACGGTCGTCGCGATTGCGATCTATCGCGAACTGGGGCCCGTGGTCACCGCACTGCTTTTCGCCGGCCGCGCCGGCACTTCGGTCACGGCAGAGATCGGCCTGATGCGTGCGACGGATCAGCTCGACGCCATGGAAATGATGGCCGTCGATCCGATCGCCTACGTTGCCGCGCCGCGTTTTCTTGCGGGTGTCATTGCCCTTCCGTTGCTTGGAGTCGTGTTCTGCGCCATGGGCGTGTTCGGCGGCCATCTGGTCGGCGTGACCTGGCTTGGCATCGACAACGGCACCTTCTGGTCGAACATGACCGCCTCGGTCGACGTCCACAAGGACATCGTCAACGGCGTGCTGCTCAAGTCCTTCGCCTTCGGCATCGTGGTCTCGTTGATCGCGGTGTTCCAGGGCTATACCACGCCGCCCACCAGCGAAGGCGTCGCGTATGCGACGACGCGCACGGTGGTGGCCTCCTCCATCGCCATCCTGGCGCTGGACTTCGTCCTCACCTCGTTCCTGATCTGAGGAGCCCGAGACCGCCATGACTCTTCTTTCCCCCATCGCCCATTCGAGGATCGTGCCGTGACCCAGAGACGCTCCTACGCCGTCGGCACCGGCCTGTTCATCGTGCTCGGTTTCGCTGCCCTGGCGTACCTCGCCACCCAGACCACCTCGGTCGCCAACACGACACAGGGGTCCACCTACGAGGTGGAAACGCATTTCGCGAACGTCGGCCAGTTGAAGACGCGCGCCCCGGTGAAGGTCGCCGGTGTCCGCATCGGTTCGGTCCAGGCGATCGACCTCGTGCCCGGCAAGGAAGAGGCCAAGGTCACTCTTGCCATCGACGATCGGCACAAGGACATTCCGGACGACTCCGTCGCCACGATCTATACCAGTGGCCTGCTGGGCGACCAGTACGTGGGCATCCAGTTCGGCCGCTCGAAGACCCCGGTGAAAGAAGGCGGAGAGATCGGCCTGACCCGCCCGGCCCAGCAGTTGGAAGAAATGCTCGGCAAGTTCTTCGGTGGCGGCAGCGCCCCGGACCGCCTGGGCGGCACCTTTCACGTGACGGCCGACTTCACCAACATCGGCGGCCTGCAGCCTGGCGCGGCGGTGAAGATGGCCGGCGTGCCGATCGGCAGCGTCGAGTCCGTGCTCATCAAGCCGGGCAGTTCCCAAGCTACGGTCACCCTTGCGATCGACAAGCGCTACTCCCAGATACCGGATGACTCGTCCGCTGCCGTATTCACAAGCGGTTTGATCGGTAGCCAGTATGTTGCGGTCCAGCCCGGCGGGTCGCCGGAATACCTGGCGGACGGCGACAGCTTCGTGCTGACGCAATCCGCGCTGCAACTGGAAGACCTGATCGGCAAGTTCCTGGTGAACGGTTCGCCGAGCGACAACAAGTCCGGTGGTGCCCAGGGCGCTACCCAACCCGACAACGCCGGCAAGAAGTAAGCCGGTCCTGGAGACATGAGCATGTTGCGTCAGCTTTCACTCGCCATCGCCTTTGCCGTGACCGCCGCGGTGGCCATCCCCGCGGTTGCGCAGGACGCCGCTGCACCGGCCGCGGCCGCCAACACGCAGGGTCCGCAGCAGATCGTCACCACGATTTCCGACGATCTCGCCAAGGCCATCGAAGGCCATCAGGCCGAACTGAAGAACGACAAGGAAAAACTGATCGCCGTTATCGACGACGTTTTCCTCCCGCACTTCGACATCGATTACGCCTCGATCCTGGTGCTCGGCCAGAACGCAAACAACGCCTCGCCGCAGCAGCGCGAGCGCTTCGCCAAGGCGTTCTACAACTCGATCACCCATCGCTATGCGGAAGGCCTGCTCAACTACACGCGCGGCCGCGTCAAGGTGCTGCCGTTCACCGGCGACCTCAACAACAAGCGCACCGTGGTGCGTACGCAGGTCATGCTCGACGACGGCAAGTCGGTGTCGGTCGACTATGCGTTCCGCAAGTCGAAGAGCGGCGACTGGAAGGCCTACGACGTGATCATCGAAGGCATCTCGTACATCACCAATTATCGCAACCAGGTGGATGCCGAGATCAAGAAGGAAGGCCTGGACAAGCTCACGGCCGACCTGGAGCAGAAGGGCTCCGCCGCCATCGACGACATGGCCAAGGACACGAAAAAGCCGGGCGGCGCGAACCAGTGAGTGCGGCTTCGTTCCAGTTGAGTCACCCGACGCCGGAGACCCTCGCGGTCTCCGGCGCGCTTACGTTTGCCACCGCCGGGGATGCCCTGAGCGCGGCACGTACCGAACTGGATAGCCATCGTGATGTGGCGCGGCTCGATCTGTCCGGACTGGGTCCGGTCGACAGTGCCGGGCTGGCTACCGTGCTCGCTCTGCTGGCGCACGTGCGCAGCCAGGGACGGGCGCTCGCGGTGACTCAGCCTCCCGCGGGCCTGTTGGCGCTTGCCCGCGTGTCGGGCGTCGAAGCGCTGCTCTAACGCTCCCGCGCCTGCGGGCGCGGCATGCGCGGCGACATCCCTGTCGCCCCTTCTTCCCTATCAGTCGTGCGCGCCGTCTTTCGCGAAGGCGCCGGGCGCCGAGCCGAAGTCACCCTTGGCCTGTGCCGCCATGTACGCGAAGGCCGCATAGACCGCTACGTTCTGCGCCAAGGCCTTCGGGTCGATCTTGTCGAGCGTGTCGTTCGCGGTGTGGTGGTAGTCGAAGTAGTCGGTGCCATCCTGAGTCAGTGAAAGCGCTGCCATGCCCTTGGCATGCATCTGCGACAGATCGGAGCCACCGCCGCCCGGCTTCGTCGCGTCATAGGTCACACCGATCGGCGCCACGACCTTCGCGATCTGCTCGATGGCGCCGCGCGCTTCCGGCTTGACGCTGGCGGTCATGCGCCAGATGCGACCCGCGCCGAAGTCCGATTCGGTCCCGAGTTGGAACTTCGCGACGTCCTTCGCATGGGCTTCGGCATAAGCGCGGCCGCCCCACAGACCCATTTCCTCGTTGGCGAAGGCGATGACACGAATGGTGCGGTCCGGTCGCTGCGGCATGTCCTTGATGAGCTTGGCCGCGGCGGCGGCAATCGCGACGCCCGCGCCGTCATCGATGGCGCCGGTGCCGAGATCCCACGAATCGAGGTGTCCGCCGATGGCGACGACCTGCTCGGGGTACTTACGGCCGGTGACCTCGGCGATGACGTTGGCGCCTTCGTAGGTGCCGGCAAAACCCACGTCGAGATCGAGCTTCAACGTGACCGGCTTGCCTTCTTTCAGCACGCGCTCCAACTGGTCGGCATCCGGCAGTGACAGCGCGGCGGCCGGGATCGCGTCCTTGGGATCTTCGAAACCCGTGACGCCGGTATGCGGCGTGCGGCTGTGCGCGTCGGTGCCGGCGGAACGCAGCAGGAAGGCGGCGGCGCCCATCTTGGCGGCCAGTACGGGGCCGCGGGTGCGGGTCGCGGAACCCATGCCGTAGTCGTGGCCGTCTTTTTGCGGCTGCATGTGCGTGCTGACGTAGACGATCTTGCCCTTGATGGTCGCGGGATCGGCCTTCTTGAAGGCTTCGAGATCGTCGAAGCCCACCACCTCAGCCGTCAGGCCGCCTTTCGGCGTACCAGCGGAATAACCGAGTGCCGTGAGCGCCAGCGGCTGGGGGAAGGGCGCGACGATTTCAGCGTGCTCGCTGCGACGCTGCCACAACGGATAGCTCACCTTCTCGGTGTAGACCTTGTCGAAGCCCATCGCCTTGAATTTCGCCACGGTCCAGGCCACGCCGCGCGCATCGGCGGCGCTGCCGGCCACGCGCGGGCCGACCTCGGTCGTCAGGCCAGTGACGAACTCGTAACCGGTGTTGTCGTTCATCGCGCGATCGCGCAGCTCGGTGGCTGCGGTGACGGCCTGCGCCGGAATGCTCGTCGCCTTGTCGGCGGCGTGGGCGGAGAAGGCAAGCGCAAGACACGCGGCAAGCGCGTGGAGACGGAACGAATGACGCATGGTGACCCCCGGGGACGGAAAGGTCGATTATTGCGCCGGGGTGACAACGGCAGATAGGCTGGAAGTCATGGTTCACCTGCGGGCTTCGCTCTTGTAGGAGCCGCTACAGCGGCGAGGGAATATGCCTCACCGCTTCATCGCTTCATCGCTTCACCGCCTTACCGCTTCGTAGGCTTCTCGCCGCCATGGCGGCTCCCAAAGTTGCGAATGGCGGCCCTGCTGTGGGTGCCAGCTCAGGGCGTGTGGTTCTGCTGCTTGAGCAGGTCGCGGATTTCGGTGAGGAGCGCTACGTCGGCCGGTGGTGCAGCGGGCGCCGCTTCCTGGCGACGGGTCAGCCGGTTGATCGCCTTGACGACAAGGAAGATCGCGAACGCGATGATGACGAACTGGATCAGCACGTTGATGAAGACGCCGTACTGCACGGCGACTTCTGCCGTCTTGGTGGCTGGATCGCCGGGCTTGAGCACCCACTTCCACTGCGAGAAGTCGATGCCGCCGATCAGCCACCCCAGCGGCGGCATGATGATGTTGTCCACGAGCGAGGTCACGATCTTGCCGAACGCGGCACCGATCACGACACCGACCGCGAGATCGACCACGTTGCCACGCAGCGCGAATTTCTTGAATTCATCGATGAAGCTCATGGGTGCGTCTCTCCTTCTGGCATGGCATCGAATGGTGGAAGCTAGCGTGCCCCTTGTGGGCACTGCGCGAAATCAGACCACGCGGCCTTCGAGCGTGGCGATGCCTTCGAGCGTGGCCCGGAAGCGGTCGCCGCGCGAGAGCGCCGCGACGCCTGCCGGCGTGCCGGTGTAGACGATATCACCCGCCTTGAGTTCGAACAGGCGCGACAGCGCGCTCAGTATCTCCGGCACGTCGAGCACCATATCCGCCAGCGTCGCCTGCTGGCGCAGCTCGCCGTTGATGTCGAGCGCGATGCGGGTAGCTGCGGTGGGCACGGCCTCGCTGGCCGGCACCAAGGCGGAGATTGGGGCGGAGTGGTCGAAGCCCTTCGCGACGTCCCACGGAGCACCCTTGGCCTTGGCCTGCGCCTGCAGATCGCGGCGGGTGAGATCCAGGCCCACGCCGTAACCCCAGACGAGGGCGGCGGCCTGTTCCACGGAGAGATCCGAGCCGCCTGCCCCCAAGGCCACCACCATCTCCACCTCGTGGTGCAGATCGTTGGTGGCGGACGGATAGGGAACGTCGGCGCCGTCGGTGACGATGGCGTCCGCCGGCTTGGTGAAAAACATCGGATTCGCCTTATCCACCGAGGCGCCCATTTCGCGGGCATGGTCGGCGTAATTTCGGCCAATGCAGAAGATGCGGCGGACCGGGAAACGCTCGGTGCGCCCGGTGACGGGTATGCTCGGCTGAGCCGGCGTGGGGATGACGGTTTTCATCGGGCAAGCGTAGCAGGTGACACCTGTCACGGCAGATGACTGATGGGCGGAAGTGGTGCAGGGTCCGCGCCAGTCGCATGATCGGATTGCGATGTCGTCATGGGGAACAAGGAACGATGAATTCGAATGCGGAACTGCTGCGGCAGTTGAAGATCGACAAGTCGCACAAGGAAGGGCAAGACGGGGGAAGGGGTTCAGGCGGTCGCACCGTGCTCGTGGCGGCCGCCGTGGTCGTGGCCGTTGTGCTCGCGGGTGCCGCCGGCTGGTTCTTTCTCACGCATCGCTCGGTGGAAGTGCGCACGGCGACGGCCGTAGCGCCCAGCGCCGGCAGTGAGGCAGGCGCCGTGCTGCAGGCCACCGGGTACGTCACGGCCCGTCGCCAGGCGACCGTCTCGGCACAAATCACCGGCACGCTGGTCGAGGTGCTGATCGAGGAAGGCGACCGGGTGAAGAAGGGCCAAGTGCTCGCCCGCCTGGAAGACAACGCCCTGCGCGCCAGCCTCGATTCGGCGCGCGCCAATGCCGCGGCGGCGCATGCCAGCGTCGCCCAGACGCAGGCGCAGCTCACTCAAGCGCTCCGCGATGCGGACCGCCAGGAAGCCCTGGTCGGTCGTGGCCTCGTCTCGCGCCAACTCGCCGAACAGACCCGCACCCAGGCGACGACCTATCGCGCCCAGCTCAACACGGCGCGCCGCCAGGCCGATGCCGCCGATGCGCAGGTGGGTGTCGGGCAGGTGAACCTCGACTACACCGTGGTGCGCGCACCGTTCGACGGCGTCATCACCGACAAGGCCGCGCAGGTCGGCGAGATCGTGTCGCCGCTCTCTGCCGGCGGCGGTTTCACCCGCACGGGTGTCGGCACCATCGTCGACATGGATTCGCTGGAAATCGACGTGGACGTCAACGAGGCCTATATCGGCCGCGTGCAGCCGGACATGCCGGCCGAGGCCGTGCTGGACGCCTACCCGGACTGGCGCATTCCGGCCCATGTGATCGCCATCGTTCCGGCCGCCGACCGCGGCAAGGCCACGGTGAAGGTTCGCGTCGCACTTGAACAGAAGGACGCACGCATCGTTCCCGACATGGGGGTGCGCGTGTCCTTCCTGGATCGTCGCGCCCCAGTGCAGGCCGATGCGCCCAAGGGCGTGCTCGTGCCTGCGGCAGCGATCGTGCGTCGGCAGGACCGCGATGTCGTCTACCTCGTCGCGGAGGGCAAGGCCGTGCGTCATGACGTACGCGCGGCGCCCACGTCGAGCGGCGACGTGCGTCTGGTGAGCGAAGGCCTCGCGGCCGGCGACACCGTCATCGTCTCGCCACCGGCCGACCTCGCCGATGGCGCGGCCGTTCGTACCGACACCACCACTTCGCCCTGACACGCACGGAGACATAGCGATGGCCACCCTGATCGACATCCAGGATCTTTCCAAGGTCTACGAGCGCGGCCGGCAGAAGGTCGAAGTGCTGCACGGCGTGAACCTCAAGATCGAGGAAGGCGACTTCCTCGCACTCATGGGGCCTTCCGGCTCCGGCAAGACCACGCTGCTGAACCTCATCGGTGGGTTGGACACACCGACCGGTGGCAGCATCACGGTCGCCGGCGATCGCATCGATCGCCTGAGTTCTGGCGCGCTGGCGAAGTGGCGTGCGGCGCACGTCGGCTTCGTGTTCCAGTTCTACAACCTGATGCCGATGCTCAGTGCGCAGCGCAACGTGGAGCTGCCGCTGCTGCTGACCAAACTCTCGGGCGCGCAGCGCCGGAAGAACGCGTCCATTGCGCTGCAACTCGTCGGGTTGGCAGACCGCGCCTCGCATAAGCCGTCCGAACTTTCCGGCGGCCAGCAGCAGCGCGTGGCGATCGCGCGCGCGATCGTGTCCGATCCCACGCTGCTGGTGTGCGACGAACCGACGGGCGACCTCGATCGCCAATCCGCAGAAGACATTCTTGGTCTGCTGCGGGAACTGAATCGAGAGCACGGCAAGACGATCGTCATGGTGACCCACGATCCGAAGGCCGCCGAGTACGCCAACCATACGCTGCACCTCGACAAGGGCACCCTCGTCGATCAAGCCGTGGCCTGACCCGGAGGATGTCGGCATGAAATACCTGCATCTCGTCTGGGCGGCCCTTTTCCGGCGCAAGGCACGCACGTTCTTTACGCTGGTCTCCATCCTCGCCGCGTTTCTTCTGTTCGGCATGCTCGATGCCACACGCGCAGCGTTCTCGTCAGGCGGCAGCGTGATCGGCGTGGATCGGCTCATCACCACGTCGCGTTATTCGATCATCCAGTCGCTGCCGGCAAGCCTTGCCACGCGCATGCAAGCTGTTCCCGGCGTGAAGTCGGTGGGGTACGCCAACTGGTTTGGCGGCATCTACCAAGACCCGAAGAACTTCGTGCTCAGCTTCGCAGTAAGCGACAACTATCTCGACATCTACCACGAGATCGTTCTGCCGCCCGAGCAGCGCAAGGCCTTCGAAGCCACGCGCACGGGTGCGATCGTCGGTGAGGCGCTGGCGAAGCGTTTCGGCTGGAAGGTGGGCGACAAGATCCCGCTGCAGTCGACTATCTTTCCTCAGCGCAATGGCGACAAGACCTGGCCATTCGATCTGGTGGGCATCTACACGCCGGCCAAGGGCGCAGCGAACGGCACCGATCAGCAGTTCTTCTTCCACCACAAGTATTTCGAGGATGCCAACGCCTTCCAGTCGGTCGGCACGACGGTGGGTTGGTATGTCGTGAAGCTGACCTCGCCCGACAAGGCAGACGCCGTGGCGAAGGCTATCGATGCGCTCTCCGCCAACTCGGACCACGAGACGAAGACGCAGACCGAACAGGCGTTCAATGCGTCGTTCGCGAAGCAGCTTGGCGACATCGGGCTCATCGTCTCCGCGATCATGGGTGCCGTGTTCTTCACACTGATCCTGCTGACCGGCAACACCATGGCGCAGGCCGTGCGTGAACGTACCAACGAACTGGCGGTACTGAAGACGATCGGCTTCTCCAGCGGAAGCGTGCTGGGCATGGTGCTCGCCGAGGGAATGCTCCTGTTGCTTCTCGGTGGCGTCATTGGCCTCGCGCTGGCCGGCGTGCTCGTGCCGATCGTCGCCAAGGGCAGCGGCGGCATGCTCAACCTGCCGCCTATCGGTACGCAGACGTGGGTGCTCGGCATCGTGCTGATGCTGGTCATCGGTGCACTCGTCGGCGCGCTGCCCGCCATCCGCGCCATGCGCCTGAATATCGTCGACGCGCTCGCCGGTCGTTGAGAGGAGACAAACCATGCATTTCCTGAAGAGATTCGGCAGCGCCCTCCTCACCTTGCTGGTGCTGGCGGTATTCCTCGCGATCTGGGTCATGCTGCCCTGGCCCGGCGTCGTCGCACTGGCCGTGGCGTTGGTGCTCTGGATGGTGGCGACGCGTCGAGGCCGACAGACCTGGCAGGTGACCCGGGTGGGGCTTTCCACCGTAACGCAACGGCTGGGTTCGTCGTCCGTGGTCGTTGTCGGTATCGCAGGCGTGGTGGGTGTGCTCGTGGCGATGCTCGCCATGAGCGAAGGCTTTGCCGACACCTTGCGCGCCACCGGCAACGATCGCACCGCCATCGTCCTGCGCGGCGGTTCGCAGGCCGAACTCAATTCCATTCTCGATCGCGACAGCGCCAACGTGGTGATGCAGGCGCCGGGCGTGAAGAAGGATGCGCAGGGACGGCCCATCGCATCCGGCGAACTCGTCGTGGTGGCGAACCTGCCGCGCAAAGGCGACCCGCAAAGCGACTCGAACGTGCCGATCCGCGGCGTCAGCGAAGACGTGTGGAAACTGCGCGATCAGGTGAAGATCGTGGAGGGTCGCACGTTCCATCCCGGCTTGCGCGAACTGATCGTCGGCAAGGGCGCGCAGGCGCAGTTCGAGGGTCTGGATGTCGGCAAGAGCATCCGCCTCGCCGGTCAGACCTGGACCGTCGTCGGCATTTTCGAATCGCACGATGCGCTCGAATCGGAATTGTGGGGCGATACGCAGAGCGTCGCCTCGGCTTACCGTCGCGGCAGCAGCGTGCAATCGGTGACCGTGCTGCTCGATTCCCCCACGGCGTTCGACGCCTTCAAGGCGAACCTCGCTGCCGATCCTCGCCTCAAGGTGGACGTAAGCACCACACGCGAGTACTTCGGTAAGCAATCCGAAGGGTTGACCAAGGTCTTGCGTGCGGTCGGCATCACCGTGGGCATCATCATGGCGATCGGCGCCATCTTCGGTGCGCTGAATACGATGTTTGCGGCGATCCAGGCACGTGCTCGCGAGATCGCCACGCTGCGTGCGATCGGCTTCCGCGGCGTGCCGGTCGTGGTGTCGGTGATGCTGGAAACGATGTTGCTGGCGTTGCTCGGTGGAGTGATCGGCGCAGGCATCGTGTGGATCGTCTTCAACGGTTACAGCGCATCGACACTCGGCGCGAATTTCAGCCAGGTGGTGTTCCGCTTCCACGTCAGCGGCGGATTGCTCTGGACCGGTATCAAGTGGGCGCTCGCCATCGGCTTCATCGGCGGATTGTTCCCCGCGTTGCGCGCGGCACGCGTGCCGGTCACCACGGCGTTGCGCGAGTTGTAATCGACGTCGCCCCGGGCGGTGGCGGTCTAGCCGGATGGACCGTCGCCGCTCCGGATCGCCACGGCGTCCTTCCGCGGAGGTGCACCGAACATGCGTGTGTACTCGCGACTGAACTGGGACGGGCTTTCGTAACCCACGCGATAGGCGGCGGTCTCGGCATTGGCTTGTCCGGCTACCAGCAGATGCCGTGCTTCCAGCAAGCGCAGTTGTTTCTGGTACTGCAAGGGCGTCATCGACGTCAGTGCCTTGAAGTGCCGATGAAATGCCGACGGACTGAGCTGGGCCATGCTCGCCAGTTCGTCGATGCGCATCGGTTCCGCGAAGTGGGCACGCAAGGTCTGCACGGCACCGAGCACGCGTCGCGTGCCCGGGTCGCTCAGCGTCACCTTTGCCACGTCGGCGCCGTGCGGCCCCGTCAACAGCCAGTAGGCGATCTCGCGTTTGATCAACGGCGCGACATGAGGAATCGCGTCCGGCGTGTCTAGCAACCGGACCATGCGTAGCACGCAGTCCGAAAGGGGGCCATCGTAGTGCGTGACGAAGACCCCGCGGGCCACGCCCGGCGAGGGGCGGACGGGAGTCGGCAGCGCCTCGACCACCTCGCCCAGCATCTTCGAGTCGAGCCCGATGGCGATCCCCAGGAACGGCTCGTCGGGACTGGCTTGTACAACACGGCTGAAGGCCGGCATCTCGACGCTGACCACCAGCGCCTGCCCCGGACCGTACTCATAGCGGCGCCCACCGAACGTGCTCCACTTGGCGCCCTGCGCCACCACGCACAGCGACGGACGGAACAGTACCTGCGAATGGTGCGGCAGGTCGGCGCGCATGATCACCACGTCGTCGATCGCGGTGAACCACGGCGAGTCGCCACCGCGGCTATCGGTGTAACGCTTGATGGCGTCGAGCAGCGAGCGCGACATGGGCGTGTCCGGAAGATCGGTCGATGGGTTGCATCCTATCCCGGTTGCCGTGCGCTGCCGCGATGCGCGCCAGGATCAGGCAAGAAAGCGCATGGTTCCGGCATTCGCCCTTGTGGCAGCGAAGCCTAATCTCCCGTCATCATCCAACGGGAGTGCGTCATGCAGGGTTCCGAATCGAAAGGCCGCATCGCCGTGGTCACTGGCGGCAGCCGCGGGCTGGGGCGCAATACGGTGCAGCATCTGGCTCGCCGCGGCGTGTCCAGCGTGTTCACCTATCACTCCAACGAGGCCGACGCCAAGGCTGTCGCGGAGATGGTCGCTGCGGAAGGCGCTTCTGCCGTGGCCCTCCAACTCGACACGGGCGATACCGCGGCGTTCCCCGAATTCACGCAGCGCTTGCGGGAAGCCTTGCGGCAACTGGGTGCCGAAGGCTTCGACTACCTCGTACACAACGCAGGCACCTCGCACCACACGCCGATCGAAGACACCACGGAGGCGCAGGTGGATGCGCTGTATCAGGTGCATTTCAAGGGCGTGTTCTTCCTGACTCAGGCGCTACTTCCGCTGCTGCGCGATGGCGGTCGCATCGTGACGGTGTCGAGTGGGCTGACGCGCGTGGCCATGCCGGGCAGCGCCCCCTACGCCGCGATGAAGGGTGCCGTGGAGGTGCTCACGCGTTATCTGGCGAAGGAACTCGGGCCACGGCGCATCACGGCCAACTGCGTCGCGCCGGGCGCGATCGAAACGGATTTCAGTGGCGGCATGGTGCGGGACAATCCCGACGTGAATCGGAGGGTGGCCGAGTTCACCGCGCTCGGTCGCGCCGGTGTGCCGGACGATATCGGCCCCATGATTGCGTCGCTTCTTTCGGACGATAACCGCTGGGTCAATGGTCAGCGCATCGAGGCTTCGGGCGGCATGTTGCTGTAGCAGGGTGGTTCGTTTGCGGGTCACTCGCGCCAGGTGCGAGTCGCGTCGTCCGGAACGTCGACGCGACTCACGCAGCGGTGCATGTCCGCGGACCACGCTCCGCCGCTGTCCAGGCAGGCGTCCACATCGGCCAGTTCCAGCGCGAGACCGCGCGGATCAGGTGCTTTCGGATGGAAGTGCTGGCACGAAGCGAGGGACGCAATGGCGATGCCAAACACCGTGGTCAGGCGTGCAGCCCACCAGTGATGGCGATGCGAAGGGTGGACAGGTGCGGATCGAACTCTTGCCATGCGCCGCTCCGGAAGACGAAGCAGGCCAGCCTAGGTAGTCCGACACGATGCGGACATCGAATAATTCTGAAAAGCGGGCAGGGCATCCCGGCGTGGGACGTGCGTCACAATCGCAGCGGGGCGCGTAGGGCGCCGCTCAGGCCTTGCGCACCCGCATCATCGTGATGATGCCGACGCCCACCAGGATGATCGCCATGCCGGTCAAATCGAAGACGCCGACGTGTTCTCCGGCGAGCGCGACACCGAACAGCACGGCGACGGGCGGATTCACGTAGGCATAGCTGGTGGCGAGCGCCGGTCGCACCGTTTTCAGCACGTAGAGGTAGGCACTGAACGCGATGATCGAGCCGAACACCACCAGATAGGCGAGAGCGGCCGTCGCGCCGACCTGCGGATGCGACGGAAAGCGCTCGCCCGTCAGCAGCGCAATGATCGCGAGCGACACCGAGGCGCAGAGCATTTGCGCAGCGGTGTTCATCGGGCCCTTCGGCATATCCTGGCGCTTCGACCACACCGAGCCGAAGGCCCAGCACATCGCGGCACAGATCAGCGCGATGGCGCCCAGCGGCGAACCGGACAAGCCGGCGCCAAGGTTCAGCACGACCACGCCGACGAAGCCGAGCAGAAGTCCGGCGGTTTCCCCGCGCGTGGGCCATTCCCTGTACATGCCGCCGAACAGCGCGGCGAACAGCGGCATGCTCGCCACGGCGACCGCGGCGATGCCGGAACTGACCGATTGCTCGGCGAAACAGACCAGCCCATTGCCGCCCGCGAGCAGCAGCGTGCCGACGATCGCCGCGTTCTTCCACTGGCGCGCGGTCGGGAGCGCGGCACCGCGCAGGCGCAGCACGGCAAACAGCAGCACCCCGGCGATCGCGAAGCGGATCGCGGCGAGCAGGAAGGGTGGGTAGCTCACCAGCGCATAGCGGATCGCAAGGTACGTGGAACCCCAGATCACGTAGAGCGCAAACAGCGACAACGGCACCATCCAGCGCGGGTCGGCGACCATCGAAGCAGCGGTCGGGCGGGTAACGGTGGCGTCTGACATAAGGATCCGGATGCGTCGGCACCGAGGGGGAATCGGCGCGAAGGCCGCAAGATATCGCTGGCGTGCGCAGGGCGCCAGCGAAACATTCAACGGTCAGGCTTGAGTCGCTTTCATGGCTCGCTCGGTGGCGAGCAACTGCTGCTTGATGTCCACGCCCCAGCGCCAGCCGCCGAGGCTGCCGTCTTCGCGAATGATCCGATGACACGGCACGAGCAGCGCCAGCCGATTGCTGCCGCAGGCGCGGCCGATGGCCCGTGCGGCGCCGGGCACGCCGAGGATGGAGGCCAGTTCGCCGTAGCTCAGGGTTTCGCCGCGTGGGATGCGCGTCAGCGCGTCCCATACGCGCCATTGGAAGGCGGTCGCAGCGACGTCGAGTGGCGGCATGGCCGGTGCCTCGCCGTTGCTCCAGCCCAGGTCGCTTGCCACGCGCGCGATCACCGCGTCGAGCCACTCCTCGCGGCCCGCGTCGACACGCTCGCGTTCGGCGAGCGGGAATTCCGCGGCCAGCCGGGCTTCCAATGCCGCATCGTCTTCGCCGAGCGTGACCGAGCAGATGCCCTTGGCCGTCGTCGCGACCAACAACTGGCCGAGCGGGGTATGCGTGGTGGTGTAGCGGATCGAAGCGCCCGCTCCGCCAGCGCGGTAGCTGGCCGGCGTCATGCCCAGGCGGCGATCGCTTTCCTCGTAAACCCGGCTGCCGGAACCGAAGCCGGCCTCATAGACCGCGTCGGTGACCGCCGCACCGTCGCGCAGCGCTGTGCGCAACTGGCCGAATCGGCGGGCGCGGGCGTATTCCGCCGGGCTGACGCCGTAGCGACGACGAAACGCGCGCTGCAGGTGTGTGGGGCTGAGCCCGGCGATGGCGGCGAGGCTGGCGAGGTCGGTGGCGCCGTCATCGCGCTCCAGCGCGGCGCGGACGCGTTCGAGCGGATCGGTTGTGGCGGGGCGCATGGCAAGAGCCTGGTTGGGCATGGTGGCCTCCTTCGTCAGGAAGCCAGCTTAGGCGGGGCGTCGCCCGGCCTCTATCCGCTTCTTGCGGCGCCTCAGCGGTGGGCCGGCTGCCGCTGATGGATCACCACGAATTCGCCTTCGAGCACGTTCGGATCTTGGGCAGGCGTGGGGCGTGCCGAGCCCTCGACGGGGCCGCGCGTGATCTTCCACTGGCGCACCGCCAGGAAGACCAGGCCGCCAACGAATAGCACACCGAGCACGACCACACCGAACACCAGCAGCATGGCGACCGCAGCAAGACCCAGCACCAACGAGAGGGCGCGGACGAGCGGGTTACGAGAGCGGCGGATGGGCGGGAAGACGAAGCGCATTGGTTAAAAATCCGTATGGCACAATGACATGCGTGCGAGCCTCTTTACCTTGGGGCATCCCATCCTCATAGACAAGTGCCATGACTACTACCGCCGACACCGCTCCCCTCTGCCTGCTGGCGGACATTCCCGACGGCGGCGCCGTCGAAATCCAGACCCTCGTGGACGGGGAAAACGAGTCCTTGCTGGTCTATCGCCACGGCGACGAGGCGCGGGCCTATTACAACGTCTGCCCCCATGCGGGGCGTCGGCTGGACTATGCGCCCGGTAAGTTCCTCGTCCGCAGCGGATCGATCATCTGCGCCGCCCACGGCGCGACCTTCCAGGCGGATTCGGGGCTATGCCTGCAGGGGCCTTGCCGCGGTGAGAGCCTGCGCGCGGTGCCGGTGATCGTCACGGACGGCGCCGTGCGCTTGGGCGCGCGCGCCTAGCGGTACATCAGGTTGATGGTGACCAGCGTCAGCACAAGGATCAACAGCGTCAACGGCAGGCCCACGCGAAGGAAGTCCTTCGTGCGATAACCGCCGGGACCGGCCACCATCATGAGCGCGGGGTGGCCCGAGGGCAGCAGGAACGTGTTGGACGACGAGACCGCCACGATCAACGCGTAGGCGGACGGATTGCCGCCCGTGCTTACGGCGACGCTGATCGCGATCGGCACCATCATCACGGTGGCGCCGACGTTCGACATCACCTGGGAGAACATCAGGGTCAGCACGGCGATCGACAGCTGCAGGGTCCATTGCGGCGCGTGGCCGAGGATCGCCAGGACCTCCTGGGCGATCCACGAGGCGGTGCCGGTGGAGTCCATCGACCAGCCCAGGGGGATCAGGCAGGCGGTGACAAAGATCGTCTTCCAGTTGATCGCCTTGTATGCCTCGTCCATGTTCAGCACGCCGGTGAGCAACATGCCCACCGCGCCCGTCATCATCGCCACCGAGAGATCGAGGTGGGTGAACAGGGCCAGGCACTTCGCCAGTACGAAGAAACCTACCGCCTGCCAGATCTTGCCGGGGCGCTGTTCTTCCTTGGGAATGTCGGTGACCACGACGATGTCGCGGTCTTCCTCGGCCAGCATCAGGTCGCGCCATTTGCTGTGCAGCACGAGGGTGTCGCCTGCGCGCAGGCTGACGGAGCGCACGTCTTCGCGGAACACCTCGTCGCCGCGGTTCACCGCGAGCACGGAAATGCCGAAGCGCTTGCGCAGACGAAGCTCGCCCACGGTCTGCTTGATGAAGCGCGAGCTGGGGGGGATCACCGCCTCGGAAATACCCGCGCGGGTGGTGTTGAACTGCTCGCCGAGCTGGCGCATGCGCATCGACACGCGGCAGAGCTGGTTGTTGGCGAAGGTGTTGATGGCGTCGCGAGGCGCGAGCACGCCCAGGACGGTACCCACCCAGATCATCTGGTCGGACGGCGGAGCGACGCGGCTTTCGTTGCCGTTCTTGATCGCCAGGATCAACGGCGCGCCGTGCAACTGCTCCACCTCGCCGATGCTCATGCCGACCAGGGGGCTCTCGGCCGTGACCGTCAGCTCGGCCGTCTCGCCCGCAATGCCGTAGGTGTCCGCGAAGTAGCTTTCGGTACGGCCGGGGGTGACCTTCAGCCGGTCGTCCTCTCGCTCGGGCAGCAGCTTGCGGGTGAAGAAGTAGAAGAACAGCACGCCTGCCGCGGCGAGCACCAGGCCCACCGGGGTGACGCTGAACAGGCCGAACTTGGGAATCGTGTGCGCGCCGGGCGGCAGGTTGCTGTTCGCGCTGGCGATCAGGTCGTTGAGGACGATCAGCGGCGAATTGGCGATCAGCGTGGTGTTGGTGGCCGTGAGGATGCAGAAGGCCATCGGCAACAGCAGGCGCGACAGCGGCACGCCGGTGCGCGCCGAGAGACGGCTGGTCACGGGGATCATCAGGGCGGCCAGCGCTTGGCTGGGGATGACTGCGCTGAACAGGCTGGTGACACCGTTGACCACCACGCCCAGGCGCGACTCCACGCCTCGGGCCATGCGCATCACGAAGGCGGCAGTGAGGTTGAGCACGCCGGCGCGGTCGAGCCCGGCGCCCATGATCATGATGGCGATGATGGCGATGACGGCATTGCCGGCGAAGCCGTTGAACACCTGGTCGCCGGGGATGAGGCCGGTGAGGCCGATCGTGACCACGACGAGCAGGGCGACCATGTCCGCCCGGATCCACTCCAGAACGAGCATGAGCATGGTGAAGCCCACCAGGCCCAGCACGAGGATCATTTCGGGGGTGAGGGTCAGTGCCACTGGCCGGCAGTCCGGATCCGGTCGGTTGGAGCGTGCGGTGGCATGGTCGTGCCAGGCTGCGGATGTTGCCGCAAGAGTATACGCGTCAAGCGTGGATGCGGGCTGAAATGGCGCGCGTCGTGCGAGCCTCGTTGCGGGCGACGTCCTCGGCCTACGCATCGAACGGATGGCTTCCATGGCCTGAACGTTGGCCGAAGAGGGCCCCAGGTGTGCCGGATGTGCGTGTTACGCTTCGGCGCATGGATGAAGTTCTCGCCGCGCGACGCGCACGACCCGCACGCCTCCTTCCGCGCCTCGCTGGCGCGATGATCGTCTTCCCCCTGCTTTCCGCAACGGCGTTCGCCGAGACCCATCCGGGTCAGGACCAACTGGTGCGCGAGGTGGCGAAGGACACGGGCAAGAGCCGCGCCTCCTTGAATGCGCTGCTGGATGGCGCGAAGAAGCAGCAGGCGATCCTCGACGCGATCAGCCGGCCGGCCGAGGGCAAGCCCTGGCGCGACTACCGTCCGATCTTTCTCACCGAACAGCGGATCGCTGCCGGCGCCGACTTCTATCGCGAACATCGCGCGCTGCTCGACGGCATCGGCAAGCGCTATGGCGTGCCGCCCGAATACATCGTGGCGATCGTGGGCGTGGAAACCTTCTACGGGCGCAATACGGGCAAGTGGAAAGTGCTCGATGCGCTGACCACGCTGGCGTTCTACTACCCGAAACGCGCGCCGTTCTTCCGCGAACAGCTCAAGGTGCTGCTGGAGCTGCCGCCGAATCATCTGGGCGGGTCGCTCGATACGTTGACCGGTTCGTACGCGGGCGCGCAGGGTTGGGGTCAGTTCATGCCCTCGTCGATCCGTGACTGGGGTGTCGACTGCGACCACGATGGCCGCATCGACATGAAGGGCTCGATGGGCGACATCTTCGCCAGCGTGGCCAACTACTTCTCGCAGCATGGCTGGGAGGCCGGTGGCCCGATCGCCATCCGGGCCCAGCCCGACCGTCGTGCCGTGCCGCCCGAGGTGCCGAAGGACTGGCGTCCCGTGGCGCCGATCGAATCCTTCGTCGCCAATGGCTTTGCGCCGTTGCAGCACGTGAACCCGGGGCGCGACGCGCAGCTCGTTCGCCTGGACGGCCCCAACGGCGACGAATACTGGTTCGTGTTCCAGAACTTCTACGTCATCACTACCTATAACCGCAGCCCGATGTACGCCATGGCCGTCGATCAGTTGGCCCAGGCAATCCGGGCGAGGGTCGGCGGGCCGGAGGCGCGATGAAGCAGGGCGCCACGACGCCCCGGCACGCCCGCTCGATGTGTCGCATCGTCCTGGTGGTGTTCGTGCTGGCCTTGCTCACTGCATGCGGCGGCGGCAAGAACAGCCGTCCGTCGTCGCGTGGCGGTGGCTCGTCGCCCTCGTCGTCGCGCAGCTACGACGACATCCGTCGCTCGCAGTCCAGCCGCTATCGCAGCAGCTCCGACAGCGTGCCGACCGCCATTCCCGACGTGAGCAAGCTGCCCGAACCCGTGCCGAAGGTCGAGCCGCGCGCGCTGTATGGCAACAAGTCGCCTTATTCGGTACTCGGGCAGACCTATACCGTGCTGCCCAGCCCGCGCGGCTACGTGGAGCGCGGCATCGCGTCGTTCTATGGCAACAAGTTCCACGGCTACAAGACCTCGAGCCTCGAGGAATACGACATGTATCAGTTCTCGGCGGCGCACAAGACCTTGCCGCTGCCGAGCTACGCGCGCGTTACCAACCTCGAGAACGGCAAGAGCGTCATCGTCCGCATCAACGACCGCGGCCCGTTCCACGAGAACCGGATCATCGACCTGTCCTTCGCGGCCGCCGTGAAGATCGGCGTCTGGCCCAAGGGCACCGGCCTGGTGGAGGTGCGCGCCATCGATCCCACCGACAGCGGCAGCGACCGCGGCGCACCCTACGTAAACACCACTCCCCCTGTGAGCAGCCCTGTGGGAGCCGCTATAGCGGCGAGAAGCCAACAGAGCGGCAAAGCGGCGGCGGCCCCTGCACCGCAGCCACCCTCACCCCGCGCGGTAGCCACCCCCGCGGCTGCCGTGGCCGCCATGCCGGTCGCCAAGGAAACCGAGGGATACGGCGACGGCAGCGTGGCCGGCATGACCCACATCTCGCCGGCCCAGGCCCTGCCGCCGGTGGCAGGTAGCGCCCCCACGGCCAGCATCACGCCCCCCGTGCCCGGCAAACCCAGCATCTATCTCCAGGTGGGCGCGTTTTCCGATGTCGCCAATGCCAACCGCGTGGCCGATCAATTGAACCGCGCAGGCCTCGGGCCTGTCAGTGTCGTCGAGACCGCCATCGGCGGTCGCAGCGTGCGACGGGTGCGGGTGGGCCCGCTGGCCGACGTGGACACCGCCGACCGGGTCACCGACCAGATCGCCGGCATGGGCCTGCCCAGGCCGCAGGTCGCGGTAGACTGACCTTCTTTTTTTTTCCTGCTTTGACTGGACCGCCGAAACGATGAAGCTCTTGCCCCGTTCCCTGTTCGCCTTCGCCGCCGCTGCGCTCGTCGCGGGTGTGACCATGGCGCAGCAGCCCATGCCCCGTCCCTCCGTGGTGCCTCGCCCGGTCGTGCCCGAGGCGCCGGTGCCGCCGCCGCCGGACGTGGAAGGCAAGAGCTGGGTGCTCATGGACTACAACACCGGGCAGATCATCGCCTCGAAGGACCCCGACCTCCAGCTCGAGCCGGCCTCGATCACGAAGGTGATGACCGACTACGTCGTCTCCGCCGAGATCGGCAACGGCAAGATCCACATGACCGACCCGGTCACCATCAGCGAAAACGCCTGGCGCGGCGGTGGCGCCGGTACCGACGGCTCCACCAGCTTCCTCAAGCTCAACAGCCAGGTGCCGCTGAAGGATCTGCTCTACGGCATGATCATCCAGTCCGGCAACGACGCGGCCATCGCGCTTGCCGAGCACACCGCGGGCTCCGAGCCGGCCTTCGCGAACCTGATGAACGCGTACGCGAAGCAGTTGGGCATGAACCACTCCAACTTCCAGAACGCGTCGGGCTACCCCGTTGCCAATCACTACACGACCGCCCGCGACATCGCGGTGCTGTCCCGCGCCCTGATCCACGACTTCCCCGAGGATTACGCGATCTCGGCCGTGAAGGAGTTCGAGTGGAACGGCATCAAGCAGCACAACCGCAATCTGCTGCTGTGGCGCGACAACACCGTGGACGGCATCAAGACCGGTCACACCGCTGCCGCTGGCTACTGCCTCGCCGCTTCGGCGAAGCAGGGCGACGCGCGCATGATCGCCATCGTGATGGGTGCGAGCAGCGAGAAGGGTCGCGCTGACGCGGCGCTGGCGCTGCTCAACTATGGCTTCCGCTTCTACGAATCGCACAAGCTGTACGAGGCCAACAAACCGCTGGCTACGCCGAAGCTGTGGAAGGGCGCCGAGAACACCATTGCGCTGGGCCTCACCGAAGACGCGCTCGTCTCGGTCAAGCGCGGCGACTACGACAAGCTCAAGGCCAACCTCGATATCCCCGCCACCCTGATCGCCCCGTTCAAGAAGGGCCAGCAGGTCGGCACGCTGCGCGTCACGCTCGATGGCCAGCCCGTGCTCACGGCACCGCTCGTGGCTCTGGCCGATGCGCCCGAAGGCGGCTTCTTCTCGCGCCTGTGGGACACGATCATGCTGTGGTTCCACAGCGACGGCGACAAGAAGTAAGGAGGCGCGACCATGCGCGAGATCGACTTCAGCGAAGCACAGAAGGACGGCAAGGGCTTCCAGTTCCCGGGGGAGTTCGAGATCACGGCGATCGGCAATGCCAATGCTGGCTTGGACAAGCATGTGCCGGTCCTGCTGCACCGTATCGGGCTGGAAGTGCTGCACGAGACGCTCTCCACGAAGCTGACGCCGGCGGGTAATTACCAGTCGGTCACGGTGAGCTTCATCGCGCAGACGCGCGAGAAGTACCTCGAAGCGCACAGCACGCTGCGTGCGGACGCGAACATCCGCTTCACGATGTAGCCTGTCGCGAACCCGTATCGCCAGCAGGCTGGCTCCCACCCGCCCTCGGGAACCCGTATCGGCAGCAGGCTGGCTCCACCCGTGGTCCTCGGGAACCGGTATCGCCAGCAGGCTGGCTCCCACCTGTCCTCGGGAACCCGTATCGCCAGCAGGCTGGCTTCCATCCCCCGCTGGCCTCAGGGGTGGGGTGGGAGCCAGCCTGCTGGCGATGGGTGCTCGGGACATGCTTGTATCCCTTGCCCGTCGCCCACAATTCCCCGACATCCCCCACGACCCTCGTCCCATGACCCTCCCCCTGAACGTTCGCCGGCTGGGGCGCGTCCCCTACGAATCCACTTGGAAGGCCATGAGCGCCTTCACGGACAACCGCACCGACGACACCGTCGACGAGCTGTGGCTGCTGGAGCACGACCCCGTGTTCACGCTGGGGCAGGCGGGGCTCGAAGAGCACGTGCTGTTCGCAGGCGACATCCCGGTCGTGCGGGTGGACCGGGGCGGTCAGGTCACCTACCACGGCCCGGGCCAGATCGTGGCCTACCCCATGATCGACCTGCGCCGCGTCGGCGTGGGTGTGCGCGAGCTGGTGAATCGCATCGAGCAGGCCATCATCGACACGCTCGGCGAGTGGAACATCGGCGCCGAGCGGCGCGAAGGTGCGCCCGGTGTGTATGTCGCTGGCGCCAAGGTCGCGGCGCTCGGCCTGCGCATCCGCCGCGGTTGCAGCTTCCACGGCCTGGCCTTCAACGTAAACATGGATCTCGAGCCCTATCACCGCATCAATCCCTGCGGCTACAAGGGTTTGGAGGTCACCCAGGTGCTAGACTTGGGCGGTCCGTCGGGGTTGGCGGACGTGGAAGACGTCCTGGTACAGGAATTCTGCAAGCAGTTTGGCTTCCACGCCGTGTCAGCCGATCCCATCCTTCCCGAACTCCCCGCCCGCCTTGCGGTCTGAGGCAGTAGCCGACATGAGCCAGACTCCCGCTTCCCCCTCCCGCAGCATCCCTATCGCCGTCGTCGATCGACCCGGCGAAAAAATGCTCGGCAACGACAAGATCGGGCTTAACCGCGCGAGCTTCGACACCACGCAGCCCGCGCTGCGCAAGCCCGGCTGGATTCGCGTGCGCCTGCCGCAGGGCAATGCGGTGCAGCAGTTGAAGGCTCGGCTGCGCGAGAACTCGCTGGTCACGGTGTGCGAGGAAGCCTCCTGCCCGAATATCCACGAGTGCTTCTCCAAGGGCACCGCCACCTTCATGATCCTCGGCGAGGTCTGCACGCGTCGCTGCTCGTTCTGCGACGTGGCCCACGGCCGCCCGCTGGCGCCGGACCCGCTCGAGCCGGCACGCCTGGCCGAGACCATCCGCGACATGCGCCTCAAGTACGTGGTGATCACCTCGGTGGACCGCGACGATCTGCGCGATGGCGGCGCCGAGCATTTCGCGTCGTGCATTCGCGCGGTCCGCCATGCCAGCCCGGACATCCGCATCGAGATCCTCACGCCGGACTTCCGCGGCAAGGGTCGCATGGAGCGCGCGCTCGACGTCCTCAAGGACTTCCCGCCGGACGTCTTCAACCACAACCTCGAAACCGTGCCGCACCTCTACCGCGAAGTGCGTCCGGGTGCCGACTATCAGTGGTCGCTCGATCTGCTCAAGCGGTTCAAGGCGCAGCACCCGAGCGTGCCGACCAAGTCGGGCATCATGCTCGGCCTGGGCGAGACCATGGAGCAGGTGCTGGAGACGATGCGGGATCTACGCGCCCATGACGTCGACATGATCACCATCGGCCAGTACCTGCAGCCCACGGCGCACCATCATCCGGTGGTCCGCTACTGGACGCCGGACGAATTCGAGGCGCTGCGCGTCGCCGGTGAGGACATGGGTTTCTCCCACGTCGCTTCCGGTCCGCTGGTGCGATCTTCCTACCATGCCGACCTGATGGCGCACGCCGCCGGCGTCGTCGAATAACACGCCCAACATACCGAGGCCCCGACTACATGACTCTTCGCCCCGCGTTCGCTCTCCTGCTGGCCCTTTCGGCCGCGGGCGCCCAGGCCCAGGCTGTCGCATCGCCGCAGCAGCAGCCCGACAAGGCCGCACCGGCGAACACGGCGGCGCCGCAGCCCAAGGACGCGTCGGAAGCGGCCACGTCGCCGGAGCCGCAGCGCAAGGAGTCCAGCCTGCCGTTGAAGCCGACGCAGGCCGAAGCCCAGGCGGCGCAGTTGTCCGCGCGCTTCCTCACGCGCTTCCACTACCAGGCCCAGCCGCTCGACGACGCCATGTCGGCCAAGATCTACAAGGCCTACATCGAGTCCCTCGACAGCGAGAAGGTCTTCTTTACGCAGGAAGACCTCGCGAAGTTCGAGCCGATGAAGACGCAGTTCGACGACGCGATCTGGAACCAGGATCTCTCGGCGCCGTTCTCGGTGTTCAATCTGTACGTCACGCGCGCCGTCGATCGCATGAACTACGCGCGCAGCCTGCTCAAGCAGGGCTTCGATTTCAGCGGCAAGGAAAGCTTCAACTTCGACCGCAAGAAGGCTCCGGCACCGAAGAACCAGGCCGAGCTGGATGACGTGTGGCGCAAGCGAACGATGAACGACTGGCTGCGCCTGAAGCTGGCGGGCAAGAGCGACGACGACATTCGCAAGACGCTCGACAAGCGTTACGCCACCTACATCAGCCGCGTGCGCCAGTTGGACGACGAGGACGCGACGCAGGCGTTCATGACCGCGTACGCCAACTCGACCGATCCGCACACCGACTACCTCGGCCCCCGCGCCGCGGATGCGTTCGACATCGCCATGCGTCTGTCGCTGGAAGGCATCGGCGCTGTGCTGCAGGCACGCGACGACTACACCACCATCCGTGAACTCGTACCCGGTGGCCCGGCCATCAAGTCCGGCAAGATGAAGCCGGGCGATCGCATCGTCGCCATCGGCCAGGGCGAGACCGGCCCCATGGTGGACGTGGTGGGCTGGCGCCAGGACGACGTGGTCAAGCTGATCCGCGGCAAGAAGGACACCACCGTCCGCATCGAGATTCTTCCCGCCGATGCCGGCGTGGACGGCAAGCACGAAATCGTGACCCTGGTTCGCAAGAAGGTCACGATGGAAGAGCAGGCCGCGAAGTCGAAGGTCATCGACGTGAAGGACGGCGACGTCACGCGCAAGATCGGCGTGATCGAACTGCCCACGTTCTATCAGGACTTCGGTGCCCGCCGTAACGGCGACGCCAACTTCAAGAGCGCCACGCGCGACGTCTCCAAGTTGCTGACCGAGTTGAAGGCGCAGAAGGTCGAAGGCGTGATCATGGACCTGCGCAATAACGGCGGCGGTTCGCTCAACGAGGCCACCGAACTCACCGGCCTGTTCATCGACACCGGCCCGGTCGTGCAGGTGCGCGATGCCCGCGGTCAGGTCGACGCCCAGGGCGACGACGCGCCGGGTATGGCGTGGGACGGCCCGATGGCGGTGCTGGTCAATCGCGGTTCCGCATCGGCGTCGGAAATCTTCGCCGCTGCCATCCAGGATTACGGCCGCGGCATCATCATCGGCGAACCGACCTTCGGGAAGGGCACCGTGCAGAACCTCGTCGACCTCGATCGGTTCGGCAAGGCCACCACGGGCGAAGACGCGAAGTACGGCGAACTCAAGATGACCATCGCCGAGTTCATCCGCATCAACGGCGACAGCACGCAGCTGCGTGGCGTCACGCCCGACGTGCAGTTCCCGCAGAACGGCGACGCGAAGGAGTTCGGGGAGTCCACCTACGACAACGCGCTTCCGTGGCGGCACATCGATCCGGCCGATTACAAGCCGGTCGCCGACCTGAAGCCGATCATCG
Source organism: Luteibacter flocculans (assembly GCF_023612255.1). Classification (NCBI taxonomy): domain Bacteria; kingdom Pseudomonadati; phylum Pseudomonadota; class Gammaproteobacteria; order Lysobacterales; family Rhodanobacteraceae; genus Luteibacter; species Luteibacter flocculans. The sequence goes on from NZ_CP063231.1 coordinate 537,530, forward strand.
GGCCGCTTAATCAGAAGCATCAGGCGCGCGTCGCCAACTCGCCCGCATGGAAGCTCATGCTCGACGAGCTGGCGCAGTACCAGAAGCTGCGCGACAAGACCGACATCTCGCTGAACTTCGCCGCACGTCAGGCCGAGCGCAAGCAGTACGACGCCATGCAGGCGGACTTCCGCGCCCGGCGCAAGGCCATCTTCGGCGGTGACGGCAGTGCGACGGATCTCGGCGACGATGCCAACTCGACGGACGACGGCCTCAACGCCAACGAGCGCAGCATCAAGTCGGAGATCAAGCAGGAAGCCGAAGCCAAGAAGGCCAAGGACACCCCGCTCGACGAAGCCGCGCACATCGTTGGCGACGAAGTGGCGATGATTAAGGCCGATCCGAAGCTCGCGGCGGAAGTGCTGCCGTACGGCGGTCGCAAGATCGACGCGCCGCAGACGGCGCAGGTGCCTGCCAAGCCGGCGGCCGGTACCACGCCGTAAGAAAATGGGCGCCGCAAGGCGCCTTTTTTCTGTCAGCAGTGTGCGTGCACTCGGTAGGTACCCCCATGACGGCGGGGAATCTGGCCCATGGCGCGGCTAAACCGCTTCGTCGGCTTCTCGCCGCCATGGCGGCTCCCACATTCGGTAGTGGCCTCGCCGCTATAGCGGCCCCTGCCGAACATGGCGGCGGGCGTGGTTCTCATCACGTCGGCACCCCAATGCTGCTAGCCTCGATGCGCTCTTTTTTGCACAAGGCCAGGACACATGATCGATTTCCTCGACCGTTTGCACATCGATCACGCAATGCGCGAGCTGATTCTTGCCTATGCGATTCGCATCGGGCTCGCGATCCTCCTGTTGGGGGTGGGCTTCTGGATTGCCGCGCGCGTTGCGAACGTCGGACGTCGCGCGCTGGAGCGCGCCAGGGTGGACGTCACGCTCGCGCTGTTCCTGCGCAACGTGATCTACGGCGTATTGCTGGCGCTGCTCTTCATCCAGGTGCTCGGCACCGTGGGCATTCCCACCGCATCGTTCATTGCGGCGATCGGCGCGGCCGGTCTCGCCATCGGTCTCGCGCTCAACAGTTCGCTGTCGAACCTCGCCTGGGGTGTGTTGTTGATCCTCTTCCGTCCTTTTCGCGTCGGTGACTTCGTGACGGTCGGCGGCGTGGACGGCACGGTCGAAAGCATCAATCTCATGCATACCTATCTCATCACGCCCGACAACCGTCAGGCCGTGGTGCCCAATGCCAAGGTCGGTGGCGATGCGATCATCAACTACAACGTGCGCGGCAAGCGCCGGTTCGAGCTGAAGGTGGGCATCGGCTACGGCGACGACATCGGCAAGGCGATGCAGGTGGTGCGCGACCTTTTCGCGGCCGATCCGCGCGTGCTCAAGGACCCGGCGCCGGGCGTCTGGACGGAGAGCCTGGGCGATTCGAGCGTCAATCTGGTCATCCGTGGATGGACCGCAGTCGCCGATCTGTGGGAAACCCAGACGACGCTGCTGCGCGGCATCAAGGAAGGGTTCGACGCCAACGGCATCACCATCCCCTATCCGCAGAGCGAGATTCGCGTGGTGGGGGCTGCGCCCGATGCGGAGCGGCACCCGGTACAGCCGCCGAACTGATCGCGGCGTTCTCGCCGCCGCATCGCCAGCAGGCTGGCTCCCACCTGCCCACCGCAGCGGTGGTAGGAACCTGCTGGCGATGGCGATAACCCAACCCCAACCCCAACCCCAACCCCAACCCCAGCCCCCCAGCCCCAGCCCCAGCCCCAGCCCCAGCCCCAGCCCCAGTCCAGCCCCAGTCCAGCCCCAGCCCAGCCCAGCCCAGCCCAGCCCAGCCCAGCCCAGCCCAGCCCGGCCCAGCCCGGCCCGGCCCGGCCCCGGCCCCGGCCCCGGCCCCGGCCCCGGCCCGGTGGGAGCCAGCCTGCTGGCGATCCCGCGATAGCGGCCATCTGCCCCAACGACCGTTTGAATCGAGGAAAACGAGTCCCGGCGCGGCTCTGAGGGATTACAATCGACCGGTTGCGCCGCAGCACGGCGCCCATCTTCCCCCGCCAGCGGGTCCGTCCCCCGCAAGCGCCTGTTTTTCTAGGAGGTTCCATGGCCGACGTCAAAGAAGCCCGCGTCCCCGATATCGGTGGCAAAGCGGTCCCCGTCATCGAAATCATGGTCAAGGTCGGCGATCGCGTCGAAAAGGACCAGAGCCTGGTGACGCTCGAATCGGACAAGGCCACGATGGAAGTGCCGGCCCCGTTCGCTGGCGTCATCAAGGAGCTGAAGGTCAAGGTTGGCGACGAAGTCGACGAAGGTGCGGTCATCGCGCTGGTCGAGGCCGAAGGCAGCGCGCCTGCCGAGGCTCCGAAGACGGAAGCCCCGAAGGCCGAAGCCCCGAAGGCCGAAGCCAAGCCCGAGGCGCCCAAGGCCGCCGCGGCGCCTGCGCCGGCCGCCGCCAAGGCGCCGTCCGCGTCGAAGGCCTCCGGCCCCATCGATGTGAAGGTGCCCGACATCGGCGGCAAGCCGGTGCCGATCATCGAGATCATGGTCAAGGTGGGCGATCGGGTCGAGAAGGACCAGAGCCTGATGACGCTGGAATCCGACAAGGCCACCATGGACATTCCGGCGCCTGCCGCGGGTGTCATCAAGGAGCTGAAGGTCAAGGTTGGCGACGAGGTCAACGACGACGATCTCATCGCCATCCTGGAAGGCGAGGGCGGTGCAGCCGCGTCTGATGACGCCCAGCCCGCGCCCTCCACCGACAAGCCGGGCGTGTCAGAAGCGCCGGCCATCGCCCCGCAGCGGGCCGCCGCGCCGGCTCCCGCACCGAACGCCGATGTGCCCGCAGGCGGCGCGCCGCGCACCCCGCCGGTCGCTTTCGACGCCAGCGTGATCATGCCGGCCAACGCCCCGTACGCCAGCCCCGCCGTGCGCGCCTTCGCGCGCGAACTCGGTGTGGACGTGGCGCAGGTGAAGGGTAGCGGCCGCGGTGGTCGCATCCAGCGCGAAGACGTCTCCGCCTACGTGAAGCAGGTGATGACCTCGGGCGTGTCGCCAGCATCGGCGGGTGGCACGGTTGCTGCCGGTAACGGGCTCAGCCTGCTGCCGTGGCCGAAGGTCGATTTCTCGAAGTTCGGCGAAGTGGAAGAAAAGCCGCTTGGCCGCATTCCGAAGATCTCGGCGGCCAACCTCTCGCGCAACTGGGCGATGATCCCGCACGTCACGCAGTTCGAAGACGCGGACATCACCGAGCTGGAATCCTTCCGCAAGAAGCTCGGTGAGGAGAACAAGGATCTCAAGATCACCCCGCTGGTATTCCAGATCAAGGCGGTGGTCGCGGCGCTGAAGAAATTCCCCACCTTCAATGCCTCGCTCGACGCGTCGGGCGAAATGCTCACGCTCAAGAAGTACTTCCACATCGGTATCGCCGTGGATACGCCAGATGGCCTGGTGGTGCCGGTGATCCGCGATGCGGACAAGAAGGGCCTGCTCGAACTCGCCGCCGAACTGGGTGAGATCTCGAAGAAGGCACGCGAGAAGAAGCTTACCGCGGCCGACATGCAGGGCGGCTGCTTCTCGATCTCCTCGCTCGGCGGCATCGGTGGCACGGCGTTCACGCCGATCATCAATGCGCCGGAAGTGGCGATCCTGGGCGTGTCGAAGGCCGCGATGAAGCCGGTCTGGAACGGCAAGGAGTTCGCGCCGCGCCTGATGCTGCCGCTGTCGCTTTCGTACGACCACCGCGTGATCGACGGCGCCCTGGCCGCGCGCTTCGCCGTGTACCTCGCCACCCAGCTCGGCGACATCCGTCGCCTGTTGCTCTGACGACGAGGACACACGCATGGCTAACACGATCGAATTGAAGGTTCCCGATCTCGGCGGCTCGCACGACGTGCCGGTCATCGAGATCCTGGTGAAGGTCGGCGACACCGTCGCCAAGGACCAGAGCCTCATCACGCTGGAATCCGACAAGGCCACGATGGACGTGCCCGCGTCGCAGGCTGGCACCATCGTCGAACTCAAGGTCAAGGTGGGCGACGAGGTCAACGACGGCAGCGTCATCGCCCTCATCGAAGCCGACGGGGACGCCGCGCAGCCGGTGGCCGCGAAGTCGGTAGGCCAGAGCGCGACGAAGGACGCGCCGACCCCGCCGATTCCCTCCCCGGCACCGCCTCCGCCGAAGCCGGCGGCGTCCGCGCCGTCACCCGCCGCACCGCAGGCGGCAGGCGATTCGGGCCGCAAGGCCGACATCGAATGCCAGCTCGTGGTGCTCGGCTCAGGCCCGGGTGGTTACACGGCGGCTTTCCGTGGCGCCGACATCGGCCTCGACACGGTGCTGGTCGAACGCTACGCCACGCTCGGCGGCGTCTGCCTCAACGTGGGCTGCATCCCGTCCAAGGCCTTGCTGCATGCCGCGGCGGTCATCGATGAAGCGGCGGCGATGGAAGCGCACGGCATCGCCTTCGGCAAGCCCAAGATCGACATCGACAAGCTGCGTTCCTTCAAGGAAGCCGTGGTCGGCAAGCTGACCGGCGGTCTCGCGCAGATGGCGAAGGCGCGCAAGGTGCGTACCGTCACCGGCGTAGGCACCTTCGTCTCGCCGCACGAAATGGAAGTCCAGACGGCCGAAAGCACGAAGCTGATCCGCTTCCAGAACGCCATCATCGCGGCCGGCTCGCAGTCCGTGAAGCTGCCCTCGTTCCCGTGGGACGACGAGCGCGTCATCGACTCCACCGGCGCGCTCGAACTGCCGGATGTGCCGAAGAAGATGCTCGTCGTCGGCGGTGGCATCATCGGTCTCGAAATGGCCACGGTGTACGCCGGCCTCGGTTCCGAGGTCACGGTGGTGGAACTCGCCGATCAGCTCATCCCGGGTGCCGATGCGGACCTCATCAAGCCCCTGCAGGGCCGCATCGCCAAGCGTTACAAGGGCATCCACCTGAAGACGAAGGTGGTCGAAGCCAAGGCGACCAAGAAGGGCATCGAAGTCACCTTCGAGGGCGAAAGCATCCCCGAGACCACGGTGTTCGATCGCGTGCTCGTGTCGGTGGGCCGCTCGCCCAACGGCAACAAGATCGGTGCGGACAAGGCCGGTGTGGAAGTCACGGAGCGTGGCTTCATTCCGGTCGACCGCCAGATGCGCACCAACGTGAAGCACATCTTCGCCATCGGCGACCTCGTGGGTCAGCCGATGCTGGCGCACAAGGCCACGCATGAAGCCAAGGTCGCGGCAGAAGCTGCGGCAGGCGAGAAGAGCTTCTTCGATGCGCGCGTGATTCCGTCGGTGGCCTATACCGATCCGGAAATCGCCTGGGTCGGTGTCACCGAGCGCGAGGCGAAGGAAAAGGGTCTCAAGATCGGCGTGGGCAAGTTCCCCTGGGCGGCTTCGGGCCGCGCGATCGGCATCGACCGCACCGAGGGCTTCACCAAGCTGCTGTTCGACGAGGAAACCCATCGCATCGTCGGCGCGGGCATCGTCGGTCCGCACGCGGGCGATCTGATCTCCGAGCTTGCACTTGCGATCGAGATGGGCGCGGAAGCCGGTGACATTGGCCGCACCGTCCACCCGCACCCCACACTCGGCGAATCCGTCGGCATGGCAGCCGAGGTGTACGAAGGCACTATCACCGACTTGTACATCCCGAAGAAGAAGTAAGCCGCTGACGTCCGCGAGGCCGCATTCCCGGCTTCGCGGACGTTACCTGTGCGTCAGGCTCCGGGGATGGTCACGTTCCCCGCATCGCGCAGGCTCCGCCTCGGTCGTGTTTCCAGACCCGGCACCATCTACCTCCTCACCACGACGACGTGGAATCGTGCTCGCCTCTTTCGCGATCACGACTGCGCCCGCGCGGTCGCGCGTCTGTGTCATGCGGAACGCACGTGGCCGGGCGCGACCTGTCTCGCCTGGGTGCTCATGCCGGACCACTGGCACGGCCTGATCGAACTGCATGACGGGGAGGTCGCCTCAGCGATGCGACGGTTCAAGTCGTTGGCGACGAAAGAAGTGAATCGTCTGAAGCGCCGGCGGAGTCCGGTTTGGCAGAAGGGCTTTCATGATGCAGGGCTGCGCTCCGACGCGGACGTCCGCGCCGCGGCCCGGTATCTCGTCGCCAATCCGGTGAGGGCGGGACTTGTCGGTCGCGTGAATGACTACCCTTACTGGAATGCCGTGTGGCTGTGAGGCAAGCACCGGATCGCCAGCAGGCTGGCTCCCACCGACGATTCGGGGGTGAGAGCAGCCTGCTGGCGATAACGTCGCCAATCCGGTGAGGGCGGGACTTGTCGGTCGCGTGAATGACTACCCTTACTGGAATGCCGTGTGGCTGTGAGGCAAGTACCGGATCGCCAGCAGGCTGGCTCCCACCGGCAGCTGGGGGTGAGAGCAACCTGCCAGCGATACAGTGGAAGTGGAGTCCTGATCGGTAGGACTGGCTCGCTCGAACCCTGCTCTGTAAAACCCGCTTGGTGAATCCCACTCACTGAAACACTGCTCGGTGGGAGCCAGCCTGCTGGCGATACAGGGGGGTGGAATACGGATCGGTGGAAACCCTATCGCTCGATCCACGCTCGGTAGACCCCGCTTGGTGAATCCCACTCACTGAAACCCTGCTCGGTGGGAGCCAGCCTGCTGGCGATACAGGGGGGTGGAATCCGGATGGTGGAAACCCTCTCGCTCGATCCACGCTCGGTAGACCCCGCTTGGTGAATCCCACTCACTGGAACCTTGCTCGGTGGGAGCCAGCCTGCTGGCGATAACGGCTGCGCCCGGTCTCGCACTCGCCCAATGACCTCGGCTTATGGCATCGTCGGCGGATGCCAGCACCTCAGCCAGCTCATTACCTCCGTCGCCTCGGCATCTGGGATGCCGCGATGATCGTCATCGGTGGCGTCATCGGCGCGGGTATCTTCCGCACGCCGGCCACCGTCGCGCAGCTCACCCGTTCCGGCACCGAAGTCATCGTGCTGTGGACGCTCGGCGGCCTGCTCACATTGGCCGGCGTGCTCTGTTACGCGGAACTCGGTGCGCGACGCCCTCAGGCTGGCGGTACCTACGTCTATCTGCGCGAGGCGTTCGGTCAGCTTCCCGCGTTCCTGTTCGGCTGGACGATGGCGCTCATCAACTATCCGGGCAGTGTCGCCGCGGTCGCCACCACGTTTGCCGACTACGCCTGCCGCGCCTTGGGACTTTCGCACGACTGGGTGAAGCCGCTCGCTGTCGGCGCGATCAGCTTCATCGTGGCGGTGAACCTGTTCGGCATCCGTGCGGGCGCCTGGGTGCAGAACACGTTCACGGTGCTGAAGTTGGGTGCCGTTGCGCTGCTGATCGTGGTGGGATTGTTCCTCGCCCAAGGTCATCTCGGCCTCGCCTTCGCTGCCGATCCAACGCATGACCTGCCGGTCGGCACTGTTGTCGGCGCACTGCTTCCCGCGCTGTTCGCCTACGGCGGCTTTCATTACCTCAACGACCTCGCAGGTGAAGTGCGCGACCCGCAGCGAACGCTGCCGCGTGCGCTCGGTCTCGGCATGGCGAGCGTGGTGGTCTGCTATGTCCTGGTCAACGTCGCCTACATGGCGGGGCTTGGTCATGCCGGTCTCGCCGCGAGCACCGCACCTGCTGCCGACCTCATGCGTCACGTGTTTGGCGAATCCGGTGCCACCATCATCGCGGTAGGCATCGCGTGCTCCACCTTCGGTTATTGCAGCATCGCCATTGCCGGTGGTGCGCGCGTGCTGCAGGTGATGAGCGCGGATGGCATGTTCTTCCGGCCCATCGCGCGTATCGAACCCCGCACGGGTGCGCCGCAGATGGCCCTCGTGGCACTCGGCGGCTGGGCGATCGTGCTGATTCTCTCCGGCAGCTTCAACGCGTTGCTTAATTACACGACGGTAGGCGAATGGTTGTCGCATGCCTTTGGCATCGCCACGATCTTCTGGTATCGCAAGAAGCTGAAGAGCGAGCCGTCGCCGTATCTGGTGCCCGGCTATCCATGGCTGCCGATGATCTTCACCACGACCGTGCTCTGCGTGATAGCCGCCACGGCGTATGCCGCGCCCGGCGATGCGGGCATGAGCCTGGTGATCATCGCGCTCGGTGTGCCGGTGTACTACTTCTGGCGGCGTCGCACGCGGGTTCACTGATGCCCATCCTTCGCCTTACATAAACGAGTCCACGCATGCGCCTGCCAATTGCGTTTCTGTTCGCAAGCACCGCTTTGTCCGCGCAATCAGCCACGCTCGATCTCTCGCATCCACCTGCCACGCTGCGCACCACGACCCGCGACGCGACGCTCGACCCGACGCCGCGACCCGCGAGCGGTGGCGAGACACTGGTGGCGTTGACGTTCAAGCCGGCGCCCCATCCCTCGCTGACGCTGTCACCGCAGCAGGGCACCTGGGCCTGGCCCGCGAACGGCACGCTTCGCCTGCGTGTGCAGAACGGTATGCCGTGGCCGGTGACGTTGACGATCGACGTGGCATCGGGCGCAAAGCACCTCACGACGACCGTGGGTCTGCCGCCAGGGCCGCCGCAGACGGTGTCCGTACCGTTGCAGCCCACATCGCCGCGCGCGTTCGGCATGCAGGTCGGCCCGCCGATGCCGTTCGAAGACGGAGACACATTACGGCTCGTAGCGACGACCGTCGATGGTGCGATCGATCCCGCCGCCGTCACCTCGGTCACCGTCTCGACGCCGCAGCCCGGTGCAGCGCAGACCATCCTCATCGGAGGGATGGAGGACGTGGCCGGCAGCGACGATCTGCGCCGCGCGTACACCGGCATCGTCGATCGCTATGGGCAGTACACCCGCAGCACGTGGCCGGAGAAGATTGCCGACGACGCATCGCTCAAGACGCGCGCCAGCGCGCCACTACCGGCCACGGCGAGCACCCAGCTCGATCGCTACGGCGGTCGCATCGATCTGCCTGCGATGAAGGCCACCGGTTGGTTCCGTACGCAGAAGCAGGGCGATCGCTGGTGGCTGGTGACGCCGGAAGGGCATGCGTTCTTTTCGCTCGGCGTGAACGCAGTCAACAAAACTGACGGCCGCACCTACGTGCAGGGCCGCGAGTTCATGTTCGCCGAACCGGCCGCGGCGGAAGGCCCGTTCGGTGGTACGTCCGACAGTCGCAGCGATCAGGGTTCGCAGCGCGACAACGGTATGAATCACGGTCGCTGGTGGGACGTCTATGCGAACAATGTCGCGCGCTCGCTGGGTGGCGGCGCCGACGTGGAGACGGTCTGGCGACGCCGCACGGTAGATCGCCTGAAAGCGTGGCGCTTCAACACGCTGGGCAACTGGAGCGATCCTGCCTTCGCGGAGGACCAGCGCATCGCTTACACCGTGCCGATCCTGATCCGCGGCGATTTCAACACCGTGGGTACCGGTTTCGACTGGTGGGGTCGCATGCCCGATCCTTTCGATCCGCGCTTCGTAAAAGCGGTAACAGCCGCCGTGGCGACAGCGACGAAGGGCGTGCGCGATGATCCCTGGCTGCTGGGCTACTTCGCCGACAACGAACTCGCCTGGGCAGGCGTCGGCCCGCAGGGCCGCTGGGCACTCGCAGCCGGCACGCTGGCGCAGGGGCCGGAGAGCCCCGCGAAACAGGATTTCCTCGCGTATCTCAAGCAGACCCACGGCGACGTCGCTGCATTCGCCAAGGCCTGGGGCGTGCCGGTGTCATCGTGGAACGAGGTTGCCGCGAAAGGCTTCAAAGCCCCGGACCCGAACGAGGCCCATCCCGCCATCGCCGGAGACGAGATCGCTTTCCTGCGCCGTTACGCCGATCGTTACTTCAGCACGGTCGCGCATGCGCTGAAGCAGGCCGACCCGCATCACCTGTTTCTCGGCGGCCGGCTCGCCGTGCGTACGCCGGAAGTCGAAGAGGCCAGCGCGGCGTACGCCGACGTCACCAGCATCAACACGTATACCGACCTGCCCGAGCACGGCTTCGATGTGGCCGCGTTCAAACGCCTCGACAAGCCGGTGATGATTACGGAGTTCCACTTCGGCTCGACGGACCGCGGGCCGTTCGGCGGCGGTGTGGCATCCGTCGCCAGCGAAGCGGAGCGCGGCAAGGCCTATGCGCGTTTCGTGAATGCTGCGGTCGCCTCCGGCGTCATCGTCGGCACCCACTGGTTCGAGTACGTGGACCAGCCGGTCACCGGTCGCGTGCTCGATGGCGAGAACGCACATATCGGGTTGGTCGGCATCACCGACATCCCGTTCGAGGGTTTCACGCGCGCCGTGACCGAGACGAACGCTCGCGCAGGCGGCAAGTAACTTTGGATCAGGCGGCGCGTGCGATCGGAAGGTCGTGGCGCGTGTGCTTGACCAGATCACGACCCAGCGCGAACGCGATCGGCTCCGCGATGCCGACGAGCGTGCTGACGGCGAGGTTCTGGTTGACGGCGTAACTCATGGAGAACGCGATGCTGAAATGCGTCGCGGCATATTTGATTTTCCTGGCCATGGCAGGGCTCCCAATAAGAATGACTCTCATTATGGGGTCGCCCATGCTTAAGTCCAACGCATGGTTTGGATGGCGCCCATAGGCGATAACTATCGCCGAATCGCCGTCCCCACGATCATCGCCACCACCATGACCAGAGCCACGGCCATGCACGCGCTGGTGGGTTTTACCCGCCTCGCGTCGATGCGCGGGACCATCCACCAGAGCAGCCACGCGCCCAGCACCATGTCCACGACGAGCGAAGCGCGCATCCACGGCAGCACGAAGATCGATTGCCCAGGCTCGCGGCCATGCTGCGCGGCAATCACCAGCCCGCCCATCAACACGGCGGCCAACGTCCAGACGAGGCTGGCGAGGTAGGCGCGGTTGAACACCACCGGCGTCTTCTCCAGCCAGCGCAGGGCCAGCCATACGATGAGGGCGGGAACGACGGCGATGGCGCTGGAATAGATCACCCACCAGATGGCGGCGGAAAGCAGGGTCAGGAGCGACTGGGTCACGGCGTGTCCGTCAGTACGACACGCCGAAGCGGCCGAGGGCCTTGCTCATCAGCCATGCGGGGCCGATCAGCAGGTATTGGATGTCGGTGAGGAAGGAGGGGCGCCGACCTTCGATCTTGTGGCCCACGAACTGGCCGATCCACGCCACCACGAAGACGCCGATCGCGAGCCAGAGCAGCCCCGTGCTGCCGATGGCGCGGTAGAGCATGTCGGTGAACAAGGCCAGCACGATGAAGGCGCCGGCCATGGCGAGGCCGATCTTCCGCGACAGGCGGTAGTAGTAGAAGCAGAATGCCAGGAACATCGCCAGCACCGCCCAGAGCCCCGGGCGTCCGAGCCACAGCGGCACGGGGATCAGCCAGACCAGCGCGATCACCGTCCAGGTGATCGCGGGCACGCAGATCCAGTGGATCAGCCGGTTGGTCGGGTTCTGGTGGTCACGGCCGTAGTTGCCGAACCAGGTGGCTGCGTCGCGCATGGCATGCTCCGTGAAGCGTTAACCGTGAACCGTCAACCGGTAGCGGCGCCTCAATCTAGGCGGATGCCGGCGAGCTTGTCGAGCGCCTCGGCGTACTTTGCCGCCGTTCCTGCGATGACGTCTGCGGGAACCTGCGGTGCCGGCGGCTTCTTGTTCCAGCCGATACGTTCCAGGTAATCGCGTACGAACTGCTTGTCGTAGCTCGGCGGGCTGATGCCGACCTTGTACTCGTCGGCGGGCCAGAAGCGGGACGAATCGGGAGTGAGCATCTCGTCCATGATGTGCAGCACGCCGTGCTCGTCGGTGCCGAACTCGAACTTGGTATCGGCAACGATGATGCCGCGCTCGGCAGCGTAGGCGGCGGCGAAGGCGTAGATCTTCAGCGTCGCATCGCGCACGGCGTGGGCGAGTGGCGCGCCCACCGCAGCGACGACGGCATCGAAGCTTACGTTCTCGTCGTGGTCGCCCACCGCGGCCTTGGTGGACGGGGTGAAGATCGGCTCGGGAAGCTTCTGCGCCTGCTGCAGGCCCGATGGCAGGGTGATGCCGCACAGAGCGCCGGTGGCCTGGTAATCCTTCCAACCGGAGCCGATCAGATACCCACGCGCGATGGCCTCGACCGGCACCGGTTTCAGGCGCTTGGTGATGACCGCGCGCTTCGCGTACAGCGCCGGGTCCACGCCCGCAGGCAGCACCGAGGCGACGTCCTCGCCGGTGAGATGGTTCGGGATGATGTGCGCGGTCTTGGCAAACCAGAAGTTGGAGATCTGCGTCAGCATCTCGCCCTTGCCCGGAATGGGATCCGGCAGCACCACATCGAAGGCCGAGAGCCGGTCCGTCGCCACCATCAGCAGTCGATTGCCGGGCAGGGCGTAAACGTCGCGGACCTTGCCGCGGTGGATGAGCTCCAGGCCGGGCAGGTCGGATTGCGAGAGGGTGGTAGGCACGGCGGGACTCCGGAAGGTCGGCGATCCGCCCATTGTACCGGTGCGTCTTCCTCCGGGACGCACCGCCTGCGACGCTCTGTGGGATAACCGCGATCCATGGGCGGCGGACCGTGCCGATCCGCCTGCTAGAATCTTGCGTTACCGCCCCCATAGCCTCGTCATGCGAATCCTCACGACCGCGGCACTTGCCCTGGCCCTTTCCGCCCCTGTTTCCGCTGCGCCTCCTGCGAAGCCGGCGCGACTCGGGCTGTGCGCGGCCTGTCACGGCGAAGACGGCATGGCGAGAATTCCCGGCGCGCCCAACCTGGCCGGGCAGAAGCTCGACTACCTGCGCGAAGCGCTGCGCCAATACCGCGACGGTCGCCGCGACATCCCCGTGATGCGCGCCGCGACCGGCCCTCTTACCGATGCGGAACTCGACCAGCTTGCCGAGTGGTTCTCCGTCCAGACCCCTTCCAGGGCCGCTCAATGAATTTCACCGGCACTCTTATCGGCGCCGTGCTCGGCATGTGGCTGACGCACAACGTGCTCGGCGCCCTTGTGGGCGGCGCACTCGGCTTCATGTTCGACGCCAGTCGCCAGCAGCAACGTCGCCGCACCCCTGCGCAGGGCGGCTACATCGCGCCGCTGTTCGCGCTGATCGGCGCCGTCGCGAAGGCCGACGGACGCGTTTCCGAAGCGGAGATCGCCATCGCCGAACGGCTGATGGCGCGCATGGGTCTCGGCCAGGACGACCGCCGCACAGCCATCGACGCATTCAACGAGGGCAAGCAGCCCGAGTTCAACGCTACCGCCGTCATCGACGAATTGCGCCATTGGGTCGGTCACCGCCGCGACCATGCGTTCCCGGTCATCGACGTCGTGATCGAAACCGTGCTGGCCGAGGGCAATCCGTCGCCGGAGAAGATGGCGCTGCTGCGCCAACTGGCGTTCGCGCTGCGCGTCAGCGACATGGAATTGATGGCGCTGATGGCCATGAAGGGCTACGCGTGGAATGCCGGTGCGGGCGGTCGAAGCCAGGGTGGGCGGAGTCACGGCGGCGGCTACGTACCTCCGCAGCGAAACACGCAGGGCCCCGATCCGTACGCGATCCTCGGCATCCAGCGCGACGCCGACGATCGCGCGATCAAGCGCGCGTACCGCAAGCTGATCTCGGAGCATCACCCCGACCGCCTGGGCGATCTTCCCGAAGACATGCGTCGCCGCGCGGAATCCCGTGCGAGCGAGATCAACGCCGCATACGAGCGGATCAAGGCCGAGCGCGGCTTCAAGTGAGCACCGACGTGACGCCGACGCGGTAACCTTCGCGAAGGCGTTTCCCAGCCGCGACAGCGGCCCCGACGATCGACCCAGCGACCACACGGTACCTTCCCATGGCCAAGCAATCCCCCGTCATCGCCCCGTCCATCCTCTCCGCCGACTTCGCCCGCCTGGGCGAGGACACGCGCAAGGTGCTCGATGCCGGCGCGCAGTGGGTGCATTTCGACGTCATGGACAACCACTACGTGCCCAACCTCACCATCGGCCCGATGGTGCTGAAGGCCTTGCGCGATTACGGCATCGTCGAGCACATCGACGTGCACCTGATGGTCAAGCCGGTGGACCGCATCGTGCCGGACTTCGCCAAGGCGGGCGCGCGCAGCATCAGCTTTCATCCCGAGGCGACCGAGCACGTCGATCGCACCATCCAGCTCATCAAGGACGAGGGCTGCGAAGCGGGCCTCGTCTTCAATCCCGCCACGCCGCTGTCCTGGCTGGACTACGTCATGGACAAGATCGACATGGTGTTGATCATGTCGGTGAATCCCGGTTTCGGCGGTCAGAAGTTCATTCCCACCGCCCTGGACAAGATCCGCCACGTGCGCGAGCGCATCGACGCCAGTGGCCGCGCCATCCGGCTCGAAGTGGATGGCGGCGTCACGCCCGACAACATCGGCGCGATTGCCGCGGCGGGCGCAGATACCTTCGTTGCCGGCTCGGCCATCTTCAATGCCCCCGACTATGCGGACGTGATTCGCCGTATGCACGCGGCGATCGGCGGCTGAGTCCCAGGATCGCAAGTCTTCACGGTAATAAAGCGAACTCTGTAGTACAGTAAAGCCGCTCTTGGGGGCTACACACAGAGGACGCGCCGATGAAAAGGTTTTGCGCTTTTGTTCTTGCCGTGGCTGCGGCCACATCCCTGGCTGCTCACGCAGGCCAGCGTCCCCAACCGTTGCCCGACCAGAAGAGCCAGGTCGCCAGGTCGCTGATGCCGTGCCCCGGCGGCCTCGAACGGTTCCTGCCCGGCGACTATTACTTCTGCTCCGCCGCGCGGAATTTTTGGAGCGGCCATGAGGGCCTCGCGCGCGAAGGCCTGAAGGAAGCCGCACGCTGGGCGAGCAAGCCGGCGCAGTACGCGCTGGGCGTCATGTATTTCAACGGCGATCACGCGGAGAAGAACCGTCCGCTCGGTCTTGCCTGGCTGGCGCTGGCGGCGGAACGCCATGATCCGTCGTACGAGCCGACCTTCATTTCGGCCTACGGACAAGTGACGCCGGACGAGCTGGCGCAGGCCAATGCGTACTGGAAGGAACTCAAGCAGACCTACGCCGACGACGTGGCCGCGCCGCGTGCGGAGCGCCGCTTCGATCGCGAGTACCAGCAGATCGCATGGGCCACGAACTTCGGCGGCAGCATCTTCATCGACGGCGTGACCGTGCCCTACGGCTACGGCGGGACCGACATGCCGTTGCAGAGCGGATTCTCGCTCGGTCGCATCCTGCAGACGCAGAAGGCGATGTATTTCTACGGCTACGACAGCCACGTCTTCGTGGGCGATGCGGAGCTGGTGCCGATCAGCCAGGTGGCCTCCGCCGCCCGGAACAAGTAGGTGCGCAACGAAGTAACCCGAGAACGCCGTTCCTCTGCCGAGGGGCCGTTACGGGGTAGGGCAAGCAATCCAACGGAACCAGGGAGGTAGTGCTTATGTCAGTCGTAAGGATCGTTGCGTTCGTACTTTTCGGTGTCTCCGCCGTCGCCACCGCCACCGCGAGTGATGCGGTGCCGGATGCTTCCAGGGAGGCCATCAAGGCATCGGTCAAGTCCTGCGCCACCGGGCTCGAGCGATTGCTTCCCGGTGATTACTACTTCTGCGCCGGTGTGCGCGATTACGGCCAGAAGCACGATGGCCGTGCCATGGAGCGTTTTCGCGACGCCGCTTTCTGGGCGAGCAAGCCCGCGCAGTACGTGCTGGGTCTCTCGTATTTCAACGGCGACCATGGCAAGGCCAACCGCCCGCTAGGCGTGGCATGGCTGGCGTTGGCGGCCGAGCGGCACGATCCGCTCTACGAAAGCGCCTTCGCGCGTGCATACCTCGCCAGTTCGTCGGAGGAGCGGGCACAGGCAGATGCCTATTGGCGCGACTTGCGCAAGCAGTACGCCGACCCCGTGGCGGGCAGGCGCGCACGTCAGCGCTATCTCGCCGAGATGCGGATGATCGAAGCGGCCACGGCCGTCGGAGGATCCGTCTTCATCACGGGATTGTCGCCGCCGAACGGCGACGCCGTGGGACAGTTCGGTGCCGACGGAGACGCCAATCGCGTCGGTGGCGGTTCCAGTTTCAGCATGAACAAGTTGCTGTCCCGCGCCGGCGACGACTACTTCCGCGGCATGACGGGTACGGTCACGGTGGGTGAGGTGCAGCCCACTGACCTGGTGCCGATCGGCCAGGTGGCCTCACGCGTCCGCACGACTCAATAGCGAACGCAAAAAAAGCTCCCCCCGTCCGGGTTGGAGGGGGGAGTGAAGGATGCTCCCGGGGAGGAGCTCAGGGGAAAGAGGTCAAACGGGATACCAGTTCGGGTCCGGTTCGGCGGGCCCAGCGGCCGGCGCGCCTCCCTGCGAGCCGGCCGCGCCAAGGCCTTCCATGGCCGGTTCCACGAAGTCGTCGAAGAGATCCATGCGCATGTCTCCCGTCAGTGCAGGCCGAACAGTAGGCCGAGGACCAGGGCGCCGAGCGCGAGTGCCACGCGCAGGGGCTCGAAGTCGCGGTCGAGTTCGGTGTTGTCGGCGTCGGGCTTGGTTTTCATGGGTTCTCCTCCGGCGCCGGATGGCGCGCCGTGATGGACAGTGTCGGTGCCGCACACGGCGGGCGGAGCGTCCGTCGTAGGGCAATCCGCGGACCGTTTATGGCAAAGCGCGGGCAAAGGCTTTGTGCAGGCGTTGTGGGGCGTTCTTGCTTCGGCGTCGACAGATGCCTCCCGACGCGTACGTCGGTCCCGCGCCAGGGGATAGCCGCACTCCCTTGTGGGAGCCGCCATGGCGGCGAGAAGCCAACGAAGCAAGGGTGGGAGCCACCCTGGTGGCGAAAAGCCAACGAAGCGGTGTAGCGGTAAGGCAAGTTCCCATCGCCAGCAGGCTGGCTCCCACCGGCAAGCTCCCCTCGCCGCCATGGCGGCTCCCACTAAGTACGGCCAGATCGATCGTCGATTGCCATGCGGCGGAGATCGACTGTCCCTCGATTTGCCACAGACCGGCGCTATCGTGGGGGCGTCTCCCATCGAGGGCACCGCCATGCGTATCTCAGCCATCGCCACAGGTTTCGTTCTTGCGATAGCGACAGCTTTTGTCGCCAAGGCCGATGATATGAGCGTTCGGCGGGCATGGGACGATGCGCTCAATCAGCAGTGCCCCGGCGAGCATCTGACATGGCTTGCACCCGCGGACCTGCGCGACGCGCTGGATGACTACAAACAGCAGGCTTCCCCGCAGGACCGCCGCGCCATGGACGCCGCCGAGTTCAAGCGCTGCCGCGACGTGATGGCTGGCGCCAGTTGCGACAACCAGGCGGATCTCGTGTTAGCACAGGCACGTGGCGATTTGGCAAGCATCGCCGCCATGACCTGTGCAGAATTCGCGCATTGCGATGCGCAGTCGCAATGCGTACCTGCGTCCTTTCAAGCCCCCTCGGATACATCATCCGCACCGCGGTCCTCGGAAACCGCTGGCCTGTCCGAGACTCAGTGGAAGGTAGTGCTGGCCCGAGGCAGTCGCGGAGACGCCGGCGCCTTGGACACGCTCGTTGCCATTCGTGCGGGCACTGACGGCGATCGAGCCGAATCGATCGACGGAGCCATCAGTGACGCGTTACTGACGAATCCCAAAGAGGTCTTGTCGCTGCTGTCGACCCACCGCGAGCTTCCGCCCGCGTCGTGGTATTGCGAGGACCGTGCGATCGAACCCGACGAGGCAGACGTCGCGCGTTGGACGAATGCCGCAGTGACGTCGCTGAGTCATGTGTCCGATCCGGCGCTCGCGCCGATCCGATCCGCGTGCCTGTCGTCTCTTCGTCAGACCGCGGCGGCTCATTGATCCTCGCTGAGCCGATCGTGCGTCATGCATAGGCAACGACGCGACAGGCAGCGCGCCTCAAGCAGCATGACGCTCACGGAAGAACACGTCGTAGAGCAACGGAATGAGTCCAAGCGTAATCAGCGTACCGAGCAGGAGTCCGCCAATCAGCGTGATGGCCATGCCGGTCCAGAGCGCGCCGCCGAACAGCATCAGCGGAACGAGTCCGACGACGCAGGTCAGTTTGGTCATCACGATCGGTCGCAGGCGCTTCACCGCGGCCTCGATCACCGCGTCGTGATGGTGGCGACCATCGGCGACCTCCGCCTCGATCCTTTCCAGAAGCAATACGGCGTTATTGACGATGATCCCCGCAAGGGACAACAGGCCGAACGTTGCCATGAAGCCGAAGGGGTAGCCGGTCAACACCAGGGCGAGCGTGGATCCGATGAGAATGAAGGGGATGCCTGCCAGGATGATGGCAACCTTGCGGAACGAATTGAACTGCCAGACGAACAGCAACAGCATGCCGCCGATGGCCAACGGCATGTAACGGGTGAGCACGGCATTGGTTTCAGCGGAATCTTCGATCTCGCCACCCAGCGTGATCGCATAGCCCGGCGGCAGTGCGATCTGACGGATGCGCGGCGCAAGCGTCGTGGCGATCTCATCGGCCGTCATGGAAGGGTTGCGTGCGGTCACCGTGATGGATCGCATCAAATTGCGCCGTTGCAGGACACCTGGCTCGGAGTCCAACGTGATCGTCGCCAGGGCCGACAGCGCTACCGGGTCACCGCTGGCGCGATGAATCAAGGTGTCGCCCAGATCGGCTCCCGGCGCACGTTCGACGGCATCGCCCCGGATCACGACCGGCACGGCCGTGCCATTGTCCTGAATCTCGGTCGCCTCGTTTCCACCGAAGCGCGTTTGCAAAGATGCCATGACGTCGCTGCGGTTCAGGCCGAAGGCACGGAGCTTTTGCGGGTCGATGTCCACGCGATACCGAGGAATGCGCGGCCCCCAACTGTCCAGCACATCCTCCGTGCCGGGTAACGCACGTAACGCCGCGGCGACCTTGCTGCTCAGTGCACGAAGCTGGGCTTCGCCGGGTCCGCTGATCCGGTAGACCGCGACACCGGATTCCGTGGACCCCAACGAAAAGCGTTTGGGCTCGGCGTAGGCCTGCGGGTAGTGCTGGCTTAGATACGATCTGGCGCGCGCAATGACGGTGTCGACATCGGTGCCGGGTTTTACCGACACGGTGAAGTACCCGATGTTGGCGCCCGGCAGCGGCGGGTTCAGGCCAAGCACGATGCGCGGTCCCCCATCGGCAACGTATCCGATGCTGCTTTCCACCTCGGGATTCGCTTTCGTGTCCGCCAGCCACGTGCTGATCTGTCGTACGACGCTCAAGGTCTCGCGAGCGTCGGTGCCCGGCTGCAACGTGAGCGGGATCTGGAACTGCAGTCGATCGGATTTGGGTAGGAAGTCGTAGGGCAAATGAGTGAGTGTCCAGCCCGCCGCACCCAGGCAGAGAAGCATGGAGCCGAGATAAAGCGCCTTGTGCTCTAGCACCCATCCGATGGCGCGTCGGTAAGTGCGATAGAACGTCGATTCACGTGTGCTTTCCGCGTGTTCCTGAACATGCACGCGGGCGAAGTAAAAGCACAGCAGCGGCGTGACGGTGAGGCCCAGTAGCCATGATCCAAGGAGCGTCACCGCAAGCACCTCGGCCAGCGAGCGCATGTATTCGTTCGTGCTGGTATGGCCGAGAAAAAAGGGCGAGAACGCAAACACGATGACCAGCGTCGATACCAGGAGCGGAATGGCGAGCGTCCGCCCGGCTTCGATGCAGGCCTGCCGCCGCTCCTCGCCTGCCTTCAACCGCCGCTCGATGTCCTCGGCGATCACGATGCCGTTGTCCACGAGAAGACCCAGGGCGAGGATGATGGCCGCTATCGAGACCATCTGCAGCGCAATGCCGAACACGCGCATGATCAACAGCGAACTCAGGATGGTCAGAGGCACGATGGCGCCCACTACCAGACCCATGCGCCAGCCGAGAAAAAGCATGACCACGGCCATCACGATGACGACCGTCTCGCCCATGACGTGATGCATTCGGCTCATCTGGCGGGCGACGACATCGGCCTGGAACGTCACGATGTGTGCCTGAAATCCCGCCGGTAACTGCTGCGTCGCCTCATCGATGCGTTTCTTCAGGGCCTTGCCGAACGTCGCAATGTCCAACCCGTCCTGCATGGCGACGGAGACGACCACCGCTGTCTCGCCTCGATAGATGGCCGCGGCCTGGGGCGGGTCTTGGGGCATGGTCTGCACGTTGGCGACGTCGCCGAGCGGAATCTCATCATTCCCGTCTTCGCGTGGCACGGAGAGTTGGAATCGACGCAGATCGTCCGCCGAGCGAAGACGTCCCCCGACGCTCACGGACAACGCCATGCCCAATGCTGTGGGTTCGCCGGTCGAGGCGACGTCATTCTGTGCAGCCAGTTGCTGAGCGGCGGCAGCGGGTGTCAGTCCGAGCGAGGCGAGCTTCGTGCGATCGAACTGCACGTAGATACGTGTGTCCTGCATGCCGTTGAAGCTCACCCGCGACACACCATCGAGCGCGTACAGCGCCGCACGGAATCGATGGAGTGGCTCACGCATCTCGGCCGGAGAGAATCCGGGGGCGGTCACTGCGATCGATGCCACCGATACGCTGGCGAAGTTGTCGTCGAGAAAAGGTCCCAAGGTGCCTGCGGGATAGCCTTGCCCCACTTCGGCGAGCTTCGATCGGACGTTCAGCCACAGGGCATCCAGATCGGTGACGCGGTCGTAGGCCGTGAGTTGAATCACGACGGAGCCGGGCCGGGCATTGCTGACGATGGTCTTCAGGCCATCCAGTTCACGCAACCGTTCCTCGGCAGGCTTTGCCAGCATCGTTTCGACCTCGTCCGCTGGCATGCCAGGATGGCTGATCGACACGATGGCATCGCGCACGGTCACCGAAGGTTCTTCCTGGGAGGGGAAATGCAGGAACGTCCAGGTACCCGCCACGAGGATGAGTGCGGTGATGAAGAGGGTCAGGCGGCTCGAGGTGAGGGCCGATCGGGTCAGGAACATCACGGATTCTCCAATTCGCTGCCGCCTTCCCAGGTCACGACGGCCTGGCCATCGCTGAGGAACGCGGTGCCGGCTTTCACGACACGCTCGCCGATCGAGAGGCCTGCGCCGATCAAGGCGCGATCGCCACGGATTGCCGCTACGGTGACGGGGCGACGCATGACTTGTCCGTGGACGGCGTCGAACACGAACACGCTTCCTCTCCCGGCTGAAGCGTCCGGTATCAAGGCGGTCAACGGGATCGCCGTGTCGCGTTGGTCGGCCGATGGACTGCGCAGCTTGAGTTCCACCCGTTGACCGGGCAGCAGCCCACCCGGGGGCGCCAGCACACGAAAGATGCCCTCGGCGATCGCACCTTGCGCCATGTGCCGAGACAGGTGACTCAGTTGTACGTGGGCCCGAATGCCATCGGGTCCGATGAGCTGCGCGGTGTCGCCGACCGCAACGACCGAAGCGAGTTTGGCGGGCAGGGACGCAACGACTTCGAGCTCCGATTCGCCTTCGACGGTGAGCACGCTCTGACCCGCGGATAGATCGCCGCCCGGTTCCGCCATGCGGGTGACGACCGCTCCGGGAAACGGGGCGAGGATGCGGGTGTGTTCCACGTCGCGTTGTGCAAGCGCGACGGCAGCGTCTGCGGCCGTCGCCTTGCCGTGTGCGGCCTGCTCGGCGGCGCGTGCTCGGGACAGTGTGGACTGCGAGGCGGCCCCGTCATCGAACAAGGCCTGCTGCTGGCGCAACTGCTCGACCTGATCGAGCCATTCGCCTCGGGAGGCGAGTGCTTCCGAGCGCGCCTGCGCAAGCCGGAGACGTGCAGGCGCGGGGTCAAGGGTGGCGAGGGTGTCTCCCTGCGCGAATCGATCCCCCGGTTGCACGGCGACGGAAGCGAGTCGACCCGCCATGTCGAAGCCGAGTGTCGCGCGTTGTGCCTGACGCACCTGCCCCAGCACCGATGACGTGGCATCGGGTGCCGACGTCACCTGCGCCAGCACGACGTAGCGTTCGGCCGGTCGATGCCTTGGCGGCCTGTCGCAGGCAGTGAGAAGGCATACGGCGACCAGGCCGGCAGCCGCGAAAAGAGAGCGCATCATGAAACGGACTCCAGGGGTGGAAGACGAAACGGGGGAGCGGCGTGGCGCGTTGTTATCCGCGCCCTGGATTGGCGGACGGCGGCGAGGGAAGGTCGACGCCGTAGAACGCCCGGAAGACGGCCAGCCTGCTCACGGCCTGATCGCGCTCCGCCGAAAGGCAGTCCATCTGGACCTGAGCGGCATCGATGCTCTGCGACAACAGCTCGGAAGGATCTTCGAGGCCCGCCGCGTGTCGCGCCTTGGCCTTTTGAAGGCGCGCTGCGTCCGCAGCGCACAGGGGCGTCATCCGTTCCACACGCGTGGCGGCGGCTTGCCGTTCGTCCAGCGCGTCGGCGACCTCGCGAAAGGCGCGCTGCACCGTCGATTCATAGTCCGCGACGGCCGCATGCTTGCGCGCCTCGGCAAGATCCAGGTTCGCCCGACGCGCGCCGCCATCGAACAGGGGAATATCCAGTTGGGGCAGGAAGGTCCATCCGCCCGTGTTCGCACTGAACAGGTGCCCCAGATCGGGAGAGACGTGTCCCAGAGAAGAAGACAGGCGAATGGAGGGGAAGAACGCCGCACGCGCGGCACCGATGTTTGCATTGGCCGCACGCAGGCGTTCTTCGGCGCCGACGATGTCCGGCCGCGACAAAAGCACGTCCGATGGCAAGGAGGCCAGCGCTTGCGACATCGAATCCGTCCGCCCCAAGGAGGCCAGATTCGACGAAGGCGGCGACAACTGGTAGCCACAAAGCGATTGCAGATAACGCAGCGCCTGGGCGTGTTTGCGATCGGCATTCATGCGCGCAAGATGGGCCTTCGTCACGACGTCGCGTCGAGCCTGCAGATCGTCGGCCGACAGCGTGCCCACGGCGTGTTGTTTCTCCGCATGGGTCAGAAGAACGTCCGCCGCCTGATCGGCTTCCCGTGCCTTGTCGCCGATCTCGGCGGCGGCACGCTCGTCCACATAGGCGCCAAGCACTTCCGCGATGAGCGCGCCGCGTGCCTCGGTCTGCGCGGCCTTGCTGCTCAAGTAGTCGTGCGCTGCCGCGTCCGAGAGCGCATGAAGTCGCCCGAAGAAATCCAGTTCGTCATGCAGTTCAAGCGTTGCCGACGTGAAGTCGCGACCCAGCATCGCCTGCGCACCGGCGTCGTCCAGGTGGACGCGATCGCGTTGGGCGGCGGCATCCAGTTGAGGAAACAGGGCCGATCGCGCCGATGCGCGCTGCGCACGTGCTTGCGCAACCTCCGAGGCGACCTTGCGCATATCGGGGTTGCTCGCCAGCGCGGCGGCGACGATGCGGGCGCCCTCGCCATCGGGCGAGAATGAAGCGATGAAGCGTGCTTCGTCCGGGGAGAACGTGCTGTTCGGCGACGCCTTGCCGTCATTCGGACCCGCCGGCGCACGGGACGCGCTCAACGTGGAGGGCAGGGCAACCCCGGGGCGCTCGAACCGTGGCGTCAGTGAGCAGGCCGAGAGCAAGGCGCTGGCCGTCGCGAGGACAAGCAAGGCGATGGAGTGGGGCCAGAGCAGGCGATCATGGGGCGGGCGGCAGGGCATGACACGTCACTTGAATGTTAAGCTGCGCGCATTGTTCACCCGCTTTCTGAAGGCTTCATCGGCCTTTCTTCAAGATTTGATCAAGGAGACCTTCATGCGTCGTCGGGTGCTCGTTATCGAGGATGATGCCGATAGCGCAAGCATCCTCCTTGCCTATCTCGAGAAGGACGGATTCGACGTCCACGTCGCCCCGGACGGTCGCAAGGGCATCGATGCTCACGCGCAATGGAAGCCGGATATCGTGTTGCTCGACATCATGCTGCCCGAGGTGAGCGGCATCGATGTGCTGAGCGCAATCCGCCGTACCAGCGAGACCCCAGTGATCATGCTCACGGCCCTTGGCGACGAGCCCGACAAGATCGGTGCCCTGCGCTTCGGCGCGGATGACTACATCGTCAAGCCGTACAGCCCAAGGGAGGTCGTGGCTCGCGTGCATGCCGTGCTCCGGCGCGCCGTTCAATCCGCTTCCACCTCATCGAACACGACCTTCAGCGAAGGCCCGTTGATCGTCGACACCCAGGCAGTCACCGCCACGGTCAGCCATCCGGGACGCGACAGCGTCACGCTGGACCTGACGCCGACCGAATTCGGCATCCTCGCCATGCTGGTAAAGACGCCCTTCAAGGCGTTCACCCGCATGGAGCTCTTGGAAGCCTGCATGCCCGATAGCGATGCGCTGGAACGGGTGATCGACACGCACGTGCACAACCTTCGCAGGAAGTTGAGTGCGGAAGGCGTCAGCGGCGTTCTCGTGACGGTCAGGGCGGTGGGATACCGTTACCGATGACCACGCAAGAGCGACCGCCGGCGCCGCGCTCACGCTCGCTATGGCGGTGGGTGGCCGTACGCATGAGCTTGCTCGCCGTGGGCGTGGTGCTGCTCATCGCGCTGGCGATGTGGCTGCGCCTTGCGTTCGAGGTGTACGCGATCGAGCGGCGCATTCCGCCGGAAACGCTCGCGAAGATATCCGTCCTGAAAGCCTCCCCGGAGCAGAACGATCAGGCGCTCTGGACCTATCTGCGCCAGTATTACAAGGCGCAGGATCTCCTCCCCAGTGTCGTGGGTTCGGATTGGTTGATCTTCTACGCGCTGGTACTTGCCTCCATCCCGCTCATCATTGCCTTGGGCTTCCTGGCGTCTCGTCCTCTGTCGCGCCAGTTTTCGGTGGTTGCTGCGACGGCGCGGCGTGTGACCAGCGGTGATTTCTCGGCACGCGCCGAGCTGGTTCCCGGTGCGCCTCTGGAATTGAACCGGCTTGCGGAAGACTTCAATGCCATGTGCGAGAAACTGTCTCGCTACGAGCGCGAGGTACTCGAGTCCAGCGCCATCCTGGCGCACGAATTGCGCACGCCGCTGAACGCGGCCATGGGACGGGTCCAGGGCATCCTCGACGGCGTCTTCGCGCCGGAACCTGACCAGCTCACGCTGATCCACCGACAGCTCACGCAGCTCAATCGCCTGATCTCCGATCTTCACTTCCTGTCGATGGCCAGAGCCGGTGAACTTCACTTCATCGATGAACCGTTCGATATGGCTGAGCTCGTGGCTGAGCGCATGGCGTGGTCATCGCCGGCAATCGAGGAGGCCGGCATGGTGGCGACGTTCGATGCGCCCCCTGGCATCCTGTGGCACGGGGATCGTGGCCGCGTCGGGCAAGTGATCTCCATCCTGATCGAGAACGCACTGCGTTACGCCGCCGCGGGAAAGGCGCTGTCGCTTCGCGTACGCGCCAACGAGAAGGCCGTGACGATCGATGTGCAGGACCGCGGTCCTGGCATCGCAGAAGACGACCTGCCCCGTGTGTTTGATCGGTTCTGGCGTGCGGAGCATTCGCGAGGGCGTCATTCGGGTGGTAGCGGCCTCGGATTGTCGATCGCCGATGTCGTCGTCGAAGCTCACGGTGGATCGATCGTCGCCCGCAATCGTGATGGCGGCGGTCTGGTCGTCACGCTGACTCTGCCTTATCGCTGACGCGCAGGCGTCGACACCGTTCGATGCGTTCCCGGGGCGCGTGTGAGCAGCGTCGATCGCGGGGTGGGTGCCGCGCGTCTACAGGGAGTAATTCACGGCCAGTGCCGTACCCAGTGCCGTGTGCCGTTTGACGAGCGGGCTGTCGCCTGCTTTGCCCATGTAGTGGGTGCCTTGCAACACGAGGTTGCTTGACCAGTGCGGGCTGAACACGTGAGTCCAGGTGGCGCTGCCTGAATACGCGTACAAGCCGGCGTCGGCCTGATAGGCGGCATAGCCGCTGCGACGACTTTGCACAGGGGAGACGCCAAAATAGGCGCGATCGAAGGCGCGGTTGCCGGCGTGCAGGTCGGCGTTGACGGCCACGCTATCCGTCTCGCTCTGCCAAAGCCCCACTTCGACACCGGCGCGGTATCGCGCCCGATGCGTGCCGTCCTTGAGCGAGTACTCGGCTTCCGCGCTGGCTGAAAGCATGGCGTTGAACTGCTGCGCCACGATGGTGCGGCTCACGACGGAGCCGGCCACGTCGCCCATGCCGCGGAGCGTTCGCGAACCGGGACGAAACGTGCTGTCCCGGTCGACGCGGCCGAAGTCGTAATGCAAGGCCTCGCTGATCGAGAAGCCGCTTTCGGTCTGGTACTGCGCACCCAGACCGCGCAGCGTGTCGATGAACCAGGGGCCCTTCTGGATCGCGATCACCGGCAGGATCTGCACAAACGTCCGGTCCGAGCCGGCATAGCGTGGGCCCGTCACGGCGGCCACGCCGAACGCCGCCTGGTCGGCGGGGGCATCGGGTGCCTGCGTCGACTCGGCGGCGCTGGCCGCAGCGGCGACCGTGAACAGGCAAAGCGCACCGGTGGTGCGAACGGAACGGGGAGGTAGATGTCGTTGCATGGCGGGGTCTGTGGTGGGGGAGGGGTCATCCAGCCAGCGAGATGCGCGGAGGACGGATGCGGAACGTTAGGTCCGCGGTTTCAAGGCCCGATCCACGTTTCTTGAAGATTTGATGGAGACGCGGCAGCGGCATGTCCTTTCTCGCCAACCGACATCGGCCGGTGCGCGGGTCTGGCCGACGACGGCGGCTAAGGAGGCGAAACGCGGGCAAAACGGGGCGGGGCCTTGCGGTACGCGCGGGCGCGTAGCACCCTGCGCACGCCGATTCACTTTCACGGAATGCCCCATGGCCCGCAGTATCGCCATCGTCGAGGACGAACCCCTGATCCGCGCCAACTACGTCGAGGCGCTGAACCGCTTCGGCTACGAGACGCGCGGTTACGGTTCGCGTTCCGAGGCGTCGAATGCCTTTGCCATGCGCCTGCCGGAACTGGTGATCATCGACATCGGTCTGGGCGACGAGCCCGAGGGTGGTTTCGATCTCTGTCGCGAGCTGCGCGCGAAGTCGGCCACCTTGCCGATCATTTTTCTCACCGCTCGCGATTCGGACTTCGACGTCATTTCCGGTCTGCGCCTCGGTGCCGACGATTACCTCTCCAAAGACACCAGTCTGCATCAGCTCGCGGCACGCATCGCCGCGCTGTTCCGTCGCATCGAGTCGTTGAAGACGCCTGCCGCGAGCGAGACGGTCATCGAGCACGGCCCGCTGAAGCTGGAGTCCGAGCGCATGCGCGTGCTGTGGAACGGGATCGAGATCCCGCTGACGGTGACCGAGTTCTGGATGGTGCACACGCTGGTGCGCTTCCCGGGCCACGTCAAGAATCGTGACCAGCTCATGCGCGAAGCGGAGCTGGTGGTCGACGATGCGACGATCACCTCGCACATCAAGCGCATCCGCAAGAAATTCGTGGCGCTGGCACCGGACTTCGATGCGATCGAAACGGTGCATGGCGTGGGCTATCGCTGGACGCCGTGAGCATCGTTCGCCGTTCTAGCGACCGCGCGTTCCACGTCGCGCTTCGTTCCCGTCGCCACACCCGATGAGCCTGCGCCAGAAACTGCTGCTCGTGGCGCTGTGCACCCTGGCGTTGCCCGTCGCCGGGTGGCTCTACGTGCGCCAGATGGAAACGCTGCTGCGCGAAGGGCAGGCGCAGGCGCTGGTCGCCTCCGCTCGCGCCATGGCGCGCAGCCTGGTGGTCGTGGATGCCCCGCTGCCGCCGGCAGGCCCCGCGTGGTACGTGGAACGCACGCCGGTGCCGATCACCGTGGACGGCTACGCGGACGACTGGGCGTCGCTGAGCCCGTGGGCGCAGACCTTCGGCCACAACACGAAGGTGATGCTCGCCGAGGACGATCGCTGGCTCTACTTCTACGCGGACGTGCGCGCGCCGCAGCGCCATCGCGCCGACGCGGGCGATCGCCTGGTGCTGAGCGCCGATCACCTCATCATCTCCATCGCCAGCGGCGAGGATGCACAGCGCTACCTGCTCGCCAGTGCCGCGCCGGGGCCCACGACGGCGATCGCGCTGGATGCCGACGCCGGTGTGCTGCCCGATCGCATCAATGCCCAGTGGCAGGAGGATGGCAGCGGCTTCCACGTGGAATTCCGCCTGCCGCGTGGTCTTCGCCTCGACCGCTTCGGCCTCGGCGTGCACATTGCTGCCGACGGCGACAACGAGCCCTTGAGCGCCGACAGCCGTCCCTTGCTCGATTTTTCCGCGGCGCTCTCGCAGGAGTTGTCGCGCCTGGCGCCGGACGGCGTCCGCGTACGCATGCTATCTCCCGATGCATGGCTGATGGCGCAGAGCGGCAAGCTCGCCTTGCCGGACCTTCCCGCCGCCGAGCGTCCTGGCTGGTTCGCCTCGCTGGTCTATCGCTCATTGCTCGCGACGCGCCTCGACGACGACAGCGCCTGGGCCGAGGACGCGCCGCGGGTCGATCTGCCCGAGGTGCGTGAAGCGTTGCAGGGTAAGCCCGCCACAGCGTGGCGCGCGGGCGAGGCGCGTGGCAGCGTCGTGCTGGCGGCGGCGATGCCGGTGACGGTGCGCGGTCGACTGCATGGCGTGGTACTGCTCGAACAACCGAGCCGCGCAGTGCCGCTGCTCGCGAACCGTGCACTGTTCGGCTTGCTGCTCACGAGCTTCGCCGTGCTGCTCGTGGCCGGTGGCGTGCTGCTGCTGTTCGCGACACGGCTCACCTTCCGCCTGCGTCGCCTGCGCAACGCGGCCGAGCGGGCGCAGGCCAACGATGGTCGCCTGGAGGGACCGTTTCCGCTCACCGATGCCACCGACGAACTGGGCGACCTCGCGCGCAGCTTCGCGCGGTTGTTCGAGGTCGTGGGCGGTTATACCGATTACCTGCGCACGCTCGCGTCCAAGCTCTCGCACGAGCTCAATACGCCGCTGGCGATCGTCAAGTCGTCGCTCGACAATCTCGACCACGCCGGGCTGCCCCCGGAAGCGGAGCCGTACCTTGCACGAGCGCGCGACGGCGTGGCGAGACTTGGCGCGCTGGTTCGCGCCATGAGTGAGGCGAGCCGGATGGAGCGCGCCATTGCGGCCGCGGAAGCGGAGGACGTGGACCTCGCCGACATCGTGCGCGGCTGCGCGGAGGGCTATCGCGCCCTGGCCGGCGACCGTCGGCTGGAGACCGAGCTGCCCGCCGAGCCGGTGCCGATGCACGTCTCGCCCGAACTCATCGCCCAGGCGCTGGACAAGCTGTTCGATAACGCGCTTTCGTTCACCCCGCCGGGCGGCTGGCTGCGCATCGCGCTGCGGCCCACGGCCGAGGGCGCGGACATCACGCTATCGAACCAGGGGCCGCCACTACCGGCGGCCATGCAGGGGCGTCTGTTCGACTCCCTGGTGAGCCTGCGCGACAAGGCCACCCCAGGCGACGCACCGCATCTGGGCCTGGGCCTCTACGTGGTCCGCCTCGTGGCCGAGCGCCACCAAGGCACCGCCAGCGCCCGCAACGTGGACGACGGCGTCGCCTTTACCCTCCATCTGAAGGGCATGCCCCGCCAGCGGCTGGGGTAGAGGCCGGCATCCGGGCCCGTCGAAAGACGACGGCGCGCCGGATCACCCGTGCGGGAAACACACGGCTACAATCGGGCGTTCACCCTCACGACCCCAACCGATGATCTCCCGCGACCAATTCGACGCCTACGCCGCGCAGGGCCATACGCGCATTCCGCTGGTGCGCGAAGTGTTTTCCGACCTCGACACGCCGTTGTCGGTGTACCTCAAGCTTGCCGATGGCCCGTATACCTTCCTCTTCGAATCCGTCGAGGGCGGCGCCACCTGGGGCCGCCATTCGATCATCGGCCTGCCGGCACGGCGCGTGTATCGCCTGCGCGGCCATGAATTGGAGGTGGAGGAATCCGGCGAAGTGGTGGAACGCCGTCACCTCGACGATCCGCTCGCCGAGATCGAGACGCTGCGCAAGCAGTACGACGTGCCGCGACTGCCCGGGTTGCCCGACTTCACCGGCGGCCTCGTCGGGTACTTCGGCTTCGAGACCATCGGTTACATCGAGCAGCGCCTTGCGCAGTGGGACAAGAAGGACGAGCTCGGCACGCCCGACGTGATGCTGATGCTGGCCGACGAGGTCGCCGTGTTCGACAACCTCAAGGGCCGGCTCTACCTCATCGTGCATGCCGATCCGTCGCGGCCGCAGGCGTATGCCGAAGCGTCGCGCCGCCTCGATCAACTCGCCTTCCGGCTTCGCCAGGGCGGCGTGTCGTATCCGCAACTGTTGCAACCGGCTGCGCTGGACGAGTCCGATTTCAAATCGTCGTTCACTCGCGAGGAATACGAGGCGATGGTCCGCAAGGCGCAGGAATACATCCTTGCCGGCGATATCTTCCAGGTGGTGCCGTCGCAGCGTCTCAGCGTCGGTTTCAACGCGCGTCCGGTGGACGTCTACCGCGCACTGCGCGCGACCAATCCGTCGCCGTACATGTTCTTCATCGACATGGGGCCGACGCAGATCGTCGGCTCGTCGCCCGAGATTCTCGTGCGCCTCAAGAACGGACGCGTGGTGTTGCGGCCGATCGCCGGTACGCGTCGCCGTGGCAAGGACGACGTCGAGGACACCGCACTCGAGGCCGAGCTGCTCGCCGATCCGAAGGAGCGTGCAGAGCACCTCATGCTGATCGATCTCGGCCGCAACGACGTCGGCCGTGTCAGCCGCACGGGCACCGTAGAACTCGCCGAATCCTTCGTGGTGGAGCGCTACTCACACGTGATGCACATCGTGTCGCAGGTCGAAGGCGACATCCGCGACGACCTCTCGTACATGGACGTCATCAAGGCGACATTCCCCGCCGGTACCGTCAGTGGCGCGCCGAAGATTCGTGCGCTGGAAATCATCCAGGAACTCGAGCCGTTCAAGCGCAACATCTATGCAGGCGCGATCGGCTGGCTTGGCTGGTGGGGCGATGCCGATACCGCCATCGCCATTCGCACGGCGGTCATCCAGGACGGCCGGCTGCACGTGCAGGCTGGCGGCGGTGTCGTCCACGATTCCGATCCCGCCGCCGAGTGGGAAGAAACCATGAACAAGGGCCGCGCGCTGTTCCGCGCCGTGGCACAGGCCGCCAAGGGACTTTAGGCATCGCCACGGCGGCCCGTCGCTTCAGCAAGCGGGCCGCGTCGAATGCCTCACCGTGAAGGACGCACCATGAAGACACGTACGATCATTGCCGCTACCTCCCTCGCCGTCATGGCCGCCACCGCGCAGGCGCGTGAGCCGTGGACGGACGATGTCGCCTCGCGCACGCAGGCGCTCGCATTGCTGCAGTCGCTCAACGCGGACCTGCTCAGTCATCCAAGCGCCACGCTGACGTTGGAGCGCTGGTGCGGCGCTCATGCGCTGGCACCCGAGGCGAAGATTCTTGCGCGCCGCGTGAAAGGGCAGGACAAGCCGCTGCCCGCCGATGCACGCGAGACCCTGGGCATCGGCCCGGACGAGCCGGTGCGCTATCGCCGCGTACAACTGACCTGCGGCGATCACGTGTTGTCGGAAGCGGACAACTGGTACGTGCCGTCGCGTCTCACGCCGGAAATGAATCAGACCCTCGACAGCACGGACCAGCCCTTCGGCAAGGTGGTGCAGCCGCTGCATTTCCGCCGCCAGACCGTCAGCGCCGACCTGCTCTGGGCGCCGTTGCCTACGGGATGGGAAATGGACGCGCCACTGCCGGCCGCGCATAAGGCGCCGCTGGACATCCCGCACGAGGTGCTGCGCCATCGGGCGGTGCTCTATACCGGCACCAACCAGCCTTTCAGCCTCGTGGTCGAGACCTATACCTCCGAGGTGCTCGCCTTCGGGCGGCGTTGATCGGCTACAACAAGCCGCGTATCCCTTCCGGCTGACTTGGCAGCGGGCGGCGCACGCCCGAAGCTGGCTTCGTCCCATGACGGAGAAGGGACCGTGTCTTCGGTTTACCCACAGCCTCATACCATTCCCGCTGCTGGCGTCCCACGCACGCATGCGTTTGCCTCGCTGTTGAGCATCCGCAACGCACCGCGTCTCGGTCCTCAGCCCAACTCGCTCGACAACGCCGTGGCGTGCGCCACCCATTGGGTGCGTCTCTCCGACGACCGCCGCCCCGATGCCATGTGGCTGGAGGCTGGCGCGTTGATGCAGAAACGGGTGCCCCGGCAGGAGTGGACGCGCTACCTGCGCCGCATTCGGCTGGACCGCGGTGCACTGATCAGCCGTGAATGGTGCGAAGTGGCGCGCGTACGCGATCCTGTCGGACTCCCGCCGGGCGATTACCTCAACGTGATCTTCGTTGCGCACTATGCGCGTGCCGCGTTGTTCGAAACGGTGTCGCTCGCGCCTGGCGGCAACGGATGGCTGCCCGTGGGTTACATCATCCGGCCGATGCACCAGCCGCTGCAAGGGCATGGTCGCCTCGGGTCATCTGCGGCGGCGGATGGACACGACGCAGGGAAGTCCTGAGCGAAGACGCGACGTGGGCCGATACCGGTGCTAAAGGCCGGTGGCATACTGGCTCGCGTGTCCGCAAGGAAATGCACCATGAGCGACTTCGACGCGCCCGCCCGCCTCTATACCCGACCACCCATGACGCGCGGCGTCGATCCGCAGCGGATGAACTGGCTATGGCAGTTGATCCTGCAAGCGACGGATCTCGATCCGAGGGACGTGCGCAGTGCGCTCAACGCCATCGGCGTCGGC
This sequence comes from Luteibacter flocculans, assembly GCF_023612255.1. NCBI lineage: Bacteria > Pseudomonadati > Pseudomonadota > Gammaproteobacteria > Lysobacterales > Rhodanobacteraceae > Luteibacter > Luteibacter flocculans. Next base: position 570,066 of record NZ_CP063231.1, read on the forward strand.
GCCACCGACAAGCTGCTGGCCAGTTGGCAGGTCACCGACGCCCACGAGGACTATTTCCCGCTGACCATCGCCGAACTCGAGCGCAACCTGCGCGCCGTCATCGCGTGGAAGGCGAAGCAGGATCAGGCGGCGGAAGGCGCGGCCGATGCAGAAAACGAGAACTCAGCGGCGGACGACGCCACCGCTGACACTGAGGTCGGCAAAACCGACGAGAGCTGACGATCGGCGTTGCCGATCGCGATCGATCAGGCGTAACGCTCGGAAAGGAACCGGAAGAACGCCCGAAGGCCCTGCGCCTCGCCACCGCGCGGATGCGCCGGACGATCGCCGTCGTTCCACGAATACGTGTCGAGATGCATCCAGTTCTGGCTGTCCGGCACGAAGCGCTCCAGGTACAGCGCGGCCGTGACCGCACCCGCGTGACGCGAAGGGCCCGCATTGGCGAAATCCGCCACGTACGACTCCAGCATGCGCCGGTACGGCCGCCACAAGGGCAGACGCCAAAGCGGATCGTGCACGACGTCGGCGGCGCCCAGGACGTGGTCGGCCAGTGTGTCGCGATTGGTGAACAGCGCAGGGAGTTCGGGCCCGAGCGCCACACGCGCGGCGCCGGTCAGCGTGGCGAAATCCACGATGAGGTCCGGCGATTGCTCTGCCGCGAAGGCCAGAGCATCGCACAGCACCAGCCGCCCTTCGGCGTCCGTGTTGTCCACTTCCACCGTATGGCCGGCGCGCGTGCGGATCACGTCGCCCGGGCGCATGGCATTGCCCGAAATCGCGTTCTCTACCGCGGGCACGAGCAGGGTGAGCCGCACCGGCAGCTTGGCTGCCATGACCAGGCCCGCGAGCGCGATCGCGTGCGCAGCGCCGCCCATGTCTTTCTTCATCCAGCGCATGCCATCCGACGGCTTGATGTCGAGTCCGCCGGTGTCGAAGCACACGCCTTTGCCGATCAGCACGAGCTTGGGATTGGAGGCCTTGCCCCAGGTGAGTTCGATCAGGCGCGGTGGGCGGTGGCTCGCACGGCCCACCGCGTGGATCGTGGGAAAGTTGCCTTCCAGCAACTCGTCGCCCACCCACTCGCGCACCTTCGCCTTGTGCTCTTCCGCATGCTCGCGAATGGCCTGCGCGAGGTGTTCCGGGCCCATGTCCTCGGTCGGCGTGTTCACGAGGTTGCGCACCTGCGTCGTGGCCGCGATGACCGGTGCCAACGCGCGCAACGTGGACGGACTCACCACAAGCTGCGCCGGCTTGCGCTCGGCCGCGCGGTAACGATCGAAACGGTAGGCGCCAAGCGCCCAGCCGAGCGCGGCGAGATCGCGGTCGTCCACCACGCCTTCCGCGGCGAGCTCGTAGACACCTTCCGGCAACCGATAGGGCAGCGCACCGAGCGCCGCCATGGGCAGATGGCGATCCGCTCCTACGAGCACGCGCGCCACACCGTCGACGCCCGGTAACAGCGCGAGCGCGCCGGGCACGGGACGAAATCCGGTGGCGGCCAGCCATTGCTTTTGCGCGGCGTCGAGGCGTGCTTCGGTGGCGGCCATGCTGCCCGCGTCCACGGTCTCGATGAGGATGGCGGTGCGTTTTCCGGATTTGCGTTCGATCAGCGGCGACATCAGGTCTCCCAACCTCGCGGTCGTTGCCAACCGCGTCAATGCATTGTTGCTATCAGTAGATCGCCATTCTAACTGTCCGTCGAGACCGTGGCGTCAATCCATTCAGCGAGCGCTGCCATGTCGGCGAATTCGAGATCGGGAGCAGGGCCGTGCGACCAGCGTTCGCCCGTGCGATTGAGCCATGCGGTGCGCAGCCCCGCTTCGCGCGCGCCCACCACATCGAGCATGGGATCGTCGCCAACGTGAAGCATGTCACCGGGTGCGATGGCCAGCGCTTCCGCGGCGGCGAGAAAGATCTGCGGGTGCGGCTTGGCGACGCCCACGCCGCTGGCGTTGAGTCGCGTGTGGAAGAAATGATGCAGCCCGATGACTTCCAGGTCGGCGTTGCCGTTGGAAATGCTGACCAGCGGAACGTGCCGCGCGATGCGCTCGAGTGCCGGCAGCGTATCCGGATAGAGTTCGACGTTGTTGCGGGCGGCGAAGTAGATGCGCCACAACTCGTCCACCGGCGCGTCGTCGATGCCGCAGGCAGCGAAGGCGTGGCGAATGGTCAGTCGCCGCTGTTCGCTGAAATCGTGGGCGAGGTGCGTGTTTTCCCGCGCGATCTTGTCGCGCAGCTCGCGCATGGCCTCGATGGGCCATGCGCTGGCGACGTCGGGATGATGTTGCTGGAGCCAGCGATCGACGCAGTGCTCGGCCTCGATCAGGGCCGGAAGCACCGGCCACAGGGTGTCGTCGAGATCGAGCGATACCGCGCGAACCGCCACGGCTCAGCGAGCGCCGACGTTGAGCACCTGGCCGAGACGGACGTTGTTGTCCTTCAGGCCGTTCATGGCGCGCAACTGGTTCACGTCGATGGCGTTCTTCTTCGCGATCGAATAGAGCGTGTCGCCCTGCGCCACCTTGTACGTGCGCGAGGCGGCGGGCTTGCGCTCCGCAGCCTTGGCGACGGTCTTGCTGGCCTTGGCGGCCGGCTTGGCCTCGGCCACCTTCGGCGTCGCGACGGCCTTCGACTTCTCGACGGCGTCGGCAGGCGCGGCGGCGATCGGGCGGGCAACGGCCTTACCCTTCACCGTGACCGCATCGGCAAGCACCTTCGCGAAGCGACCGCCAGTCTTGGCGTTGTCCGACGCGGTGAAGGCCTCGACGCGCACGCCTGCAAAGCCCATGTGCGCCGTGGTGGTGACGCTGGCCACGACCTTGGCGAACTGCGACGGCTCTGCCGTGGTGGCGACCGATGCCTTGGCTTCCTTCGCCGCCTTGGCGCCCTTGCCGGCGACCTGCGCCTTGGCAACGGCGGTTTCCTTCTCCACCGCGGCCGGGGTCGGCGTGGCGGATGCCACGGTCGGCGTGGTCATCGCCTGGCCCACGTTGGCGCGCGTACCGACGGTGGAAGCGATCGCGGCACGACGCGCGGCATCCTTCGACGCCAGCGAAGCGCCATCGGCATACGGCACGAGGCTATGCGAGCGCAGCAGCGAGCTGCCCTGGCTGGACGTGAGGAAGGTGATGAACTCCTTGATCTCGGCGGCCTTCGGGCTGCTCTCGTTGGAGACGAGATAAAGCTCGGTGAAAAGCGGATAGGTGCCGCTGCTGACCGTGGACATCGACGGCGCGACGCCATCGATGGAAAGGATCTTCACCTTCTTGTTCGACGAGACGCCGGCAAGCGTGGTGGCGCCGAGACCCTGCTTGTCGAGGGTGACGCCTTCTTCCAGCTTCGCCACGTTCACATACAGGCGCGGCGCGGCGACCGGCTGATTGCCGCGGCCGAACAGCAGCTTGCGCAGGCTATATTCCACGCCGTCGCCCGGGCTCGCCACCGCATAGAGATTGATCGGCGCATCGTTGCCGCCGAGTTCCTTCCAGTTGGTGATGTGCCCCATGTAGATCTCGTGGAGCTGTTTGATCGTGATGTTGCTCACCGGGTTGGACGGGTAGGTGACCATCACCAGCGCGTCCCACGCCACCGGCGTGAAGGTGAGCGACTGTTCGGCACCACCGATGCCCGGGCGGGCCGAACCCGCGAGATCCGCGCTGCCCTTGGCGACCGCGTCGATGCCGGAGGCGGTGTTGAACGGCTGCAGTTCGATCTTGCCCTTACCGGCTTTCTCCCACGCCTTGGCCACGTCGGTGACGACGCCGCGAGCGGTGGTGATGTCGCCGCGCCAGACGAGTTGCGGTCCGGCGGCGAGAACGGTGGCAGTGGCGCTAAGGCCAATCAGCGTGGCGGTGAACAGTCGCGCGAAACGAAGAGACATGGACGGCTGGAACCTCGGGATGGACTGGATAGGCGAGCTAGGCCGCAATTGTGGGCCATCCCAGGCCCGGGCGCAGCATTGACATCTTGCAGCATCCTGCCGTCAGAAAACGGAACGTAACCTGTAGGGGATTCTTTTCACATTTGACTCGGGCTTTTGCCGTTGTGGAGCCGCCATCCTTTGCCGTTGTGGGAGCCATCCTTTGCGTTGTAGGAGCCGCCATGGCGGCGAGGGAATCTTGCGGGTAGGGACTACTTGCCGGTGAGGACCGCTCGCCGATGGGAACCACTTGCCGATGAGGACCGCTCGCCGATGAGGACCACTCGCCGATGAGGACCACTTGCCGTAAGGACCGCTTTCCGGTGGGAGCCAGCCTGCTGGCGATGGGAGCTTGCCTTACCGCTACACCGCTTCGTTGGCTTATCGCCAGCAGGCTGGCTCCTACCCGTGCCTTGGCTTATCGCCAGCAGGCTGGCTCCCACCTTTCACAGCACCACGTAATACACGGCGTCGTCTCGCACTACCGTGAGGAGCAATTGCCGACCGCCCAGCGAACCGGTGGTGGGCAGGCTCTTCACACCCGCGATGCGCTGCTGCGCGATGCCGATGACGATGTCGCCGTCCTGCAGGCCGGCCGCAGCGGCCGCCGACCCTCGCCGGACACCGCTCAAGGCCACGCCGTACAGCCCTTGCGCCTTCTGTTCGGGGGTGAGGTCGTTGAGCGTGACGCCCGCCAGGCGGCGGTCCACCTTCGCGCCATCGAGGGTGGCGATCTTCGGTGCTTCCACGGTGGCCTCGACGTCGCGCGTCGCGCCGCCACGGCGCACCGAGAGCGTGGCCTTCGCGCCCAGAGGCAGCAGGCCCTCGGCATTGCGCAGGTCCTGCGCCGCGCGCACGGGCTTGCCGTTAACGGCCGTCACGACGTCACCGGTCTGCAAACCTGCGCCGTCGGCCGGCGACCCGTCGTCCACGCGCGTGACCACCGCGCCGTTGGTGTCCTTCAGGTTCAATGCCTGCGCGATCCGCGGCGTGATGTCCTGCACCTCCACCCCGAGGTTGCCGCGGCGGACCTTACCGTAGGCCAGCAACTGCTTCATCACGCTGGTGGCGAGGTCGGTCGGGATGGCGAAGCCGATGCCCACGTTGCCGCCCGAGGGCGTGAAGATCATCGAGTTGATGCCGACCAGCTCGCCGCGCAGGTTCACCAGCGCGCCGCCGGAGTTGCCGGGGTTGATCGACGCGTCGGTCTGGATGAAGTTCTGGTAGCCCTTGCCCAGGCCCGAGCGGCCCAGCGCGGAGACCATGCCGGAGGTGGCGGTCTGGCCCAGGCCGAAGGGATCGCCCACCGCCACGACGAAATCGCCCACGCGCAACTGCGAGGAATCCGCGATGGGCAGCGCCTGCAGGCGCTCGGCGGGAATCTGCAGCACGGCCACATCGGTGTCGGGATCGCTGCCGACCAGCTTCGCCTTGAAGTCGCGACCGTCTTGCAGGGTCACGGTGATGTCGTCGGCGCCGCCCACCACGTGATGGTTGGTCAGCACATAGCCCTTGGTCGCGTCGATCACCACACCCGAGCCGAGGCTCTGCTCCACGCGCTCGCGCTGGACGCCGCGGTCTCCGAACAGCTGGCGAAACAACGGATCGTCGAAGTAGGGATCGCGGGCGCGCACCCGCGTCTTCGTGGAAATGTTGACCACCGCGGGCGTGACCTTCGCCAGCATCGGCGCCAGGGAAGGCATCGGCTGGCCGTCGATGGCCGGGGGAATCGCCGCGAAGGCAGGGGATGCCAGCCCCATGGCGAGGGCAAGGCCGAAGGTCAGCAAAGTGGTTCGCCGGTAACTGCTGGCGCGCATTGAAAAGCTCCTTGTCTGGTGTTGCTCGGGACACGCGATCGGCGCTTCGACCACGGCACGGGCCCGCGGGTTTCAATCCTTGCGACGCCCGTTCGCGACACTTTACATCGCCCCCCTCCGGGTTTATGGTTCACACCGGCCGCAACCACAACATCTTGTGTTTCGTCGTTCGCTATTTACCAAGTGCTGGTGCTGCGGATCGTCAGGTACAAGCTTCAAACCAGCGTCGGCAAAGGCTTTTCGGGCCGACGGTGGAACCGCTAGGGATGGTCGACGAGGACTCCGGGGGGAGGCGTCGACGGGTTGCGCCGACCCATGCCAATAAGAACGGCCTCTCAAAAGGTCGAGAATCGAGGACGACACATTCATGAGCACTGCACGTGCGCAAGCCATGGGGCTTGAGACCGCGGCGATTCCGCTTCAGCCCGCCTCGTATGACATCTGGGACAAGAAGTATCGTCTGAAGGCCAAGTCCGGCGACCCCGTCGACGGCTCGGTGGACGAGACCTACAAGCGCGTGGCCCGCGCGCTCTCCGACGTGGAAACCACCGAGGAGCTGCGCCATCACTGGTTCGAGCGATTCCTCTGGGCGCTGCGCCGCGGTGCGATCCCCGCTGGCCGCATCACCTCCAACGCTGGCGCGCTGGAGCACAAGCCCGCCACCTCGACCATCAATTGCACCGTGTCGGGCACCATCCACGACTCGATGGACGACATCCTCGAGAAGGTGCACGAGGCGGGTCTCACGCTGAAGGCCGGCTGCGGCATCGGCTACGAATTCTCGACGCTGCGCCCGCGCGGCGCGTACGTGTCCGGCGCCGGCGCCCACACCTCGGGCCCACTGTCGTTCATGGATATCTACGACAAGATGTGCTTCACCGTCTCGTCGGCCGGTGGCCGTCGCGGTGCGCAGATGGGCACCTTCGACATCGCTCACCCGGACGCCAAGGAATTCATCCGCGCCAAGCGCGAGGATGGTCGCCTGCGCCAGTTCAACCTCTCGCTGCTGATCACCGACGGCTTCATGGATGCCGTGGAGCAGGATCAGGAATGGCCCACCGTGTTCCCTGTGCATGTGAAGGAGCAGGGCGAGATCGACCTCACCGACCCGACCAAGGTCGTGTGGCGCGAGTGGCCCACCACCGAGAACTACGTCACCCGCGACGACGGTCTGGTGGCCTGCAAGATCTACGGCCACATCCGTGCCCGGCATCTGTGGGACATGATCATGGTCTCGACGTATGACTACGCCGAGCCCGGTTTCATCCTCATCGATCGCGTCAACGAGATGAACAACAACTGGTGGTGCGAGCACATCCGCGCCACCAACCCCTGCGGCGAGCAGCCGCTGCCGCCGTACGGCTCCTGCCTGCTGGGCTCGGTGAACCTCACCACCTTCGTGCGCGACCCGTTCGGTCCGAAGGCCCGTTTCGACTGGGACGAATACCGCGAAGTGGTTCGCGTGTTCACCCGCATGCTCGACAACGTGGTGGAAATCAACGGCCTGCCGTTGCCGCAGCAGCGTGAGGAGATCCTCTCCAAGCGTCGTCACGGCATGGGCTTCCTCGGTCTGGGCTCCACGCTCACCATGCTCAAGATGCGTTACGGCGCTGCCGAAGCCGTCGCCTTCACCGAAGAGGTGTCGCGCGAAATGGCAGTGGCTGGCTGGGAAGTGGCCCTCGAACTCGCCAAGGAAAAGGGCCCGGCCCCCGTGCTCGCCCGCGAATACACCGTGACCGGCGACATGCTGCGCAAGCGCCCGGAAATGGTTAAGGACGGCTGGAAGGTCGGTCAGACGATCAAGGGCAGCATGCTGCACGCCAAGTACTCGCGCTACATGCAGCGCGTGGCGGAGGTGGCGCCCGAGCTGGTCGATGCGCTGGCACAGACCGGTGCGCGCTTCACCCATCATTCGTCGATCGCGCCCACCGGCACCATTTCGCTGAGCCTGGCCAACAATGCCTCCAACGGCATCGAGCCCAGCTTTGCTCACCACTACTCGCGCAACGTGATCCGCGAAGGCAAGAAGTCCAAGGAAAAGGTCGAGGTCTTCAGCTACGAGCTGCTGGCCTACCGCGCCCTCATCAACGGCGATGCCATGCCGTTCTCCGAGGACCCGAAGACCCGCCTGCCGGATTACTTCGTTTCCGCCGACGACATCAGCCCGAAAGAGCACGTCGACATCCAGGCCGCTTCGCAGAAGTGGATCGACTCCTCCATCTCCAAGACCGCGAACGTCCCGACGGACTATCCGTACGAAGACTTCAAGGACATCTATTTCTACGCGTACAAACAGGGTCTGAAGGGTTGCACCACCTTCCGTTTCAACCCGGCCGCGTTCCAGGGTGTGCTGGTCAAGGAAACCGATCTCGAGAACACCCTCTATCGCTTCGAATTGGAAGACGGTAGCGTTGTCGAACTGAAGGGTAACGACGAGGTCGAGTACGACGGTGAAATGCACACCGCCGCGAACCTCTTCGATGCCTTGAAGGAAGGCTATTACGGCAAGTTCTGACCCCGCGGAGAGGGAATCACGTATGTCGATCGAAAATCAGACCGTCGAGGGCGAACTGCCCTTGAACGATACCAACGACACCGATCATTCGGCGACGACGGAAGGCGATATCGCCCCGGTCGAGTCGCCGGCACCGGTCGTCGCGAAGAAGGTCGTGAAGCGTAAGCCGGTCGCCCGCAAGGTGATCGACGAGACGCCCGCGCTGACCAGCGACACCGAAGTGAACGGCGCGACCAGCGAACCCGCTGCCGCTCCGGTGCGTGCCAAGGCACCGCGCAAGGCCGCCGCGCAGAGCAGCGGCTCTGCCGAGTCGACCGAGACCACGGCCGCTGCGGCCGCACCGTCGGCGAAGAAGGCTGCCAAGCGTGCGCCGGCCAAGAAGGCCGTCGCCAAGAAGGCTACCGCCAAGAAGGCAGCAACGAAGAAGGCACCGGCCAAGAAGGCGGCTGCGAAGAAAACGGCTGTGAAGAAGGCTGCGGCGAAGAAGTCCGCCGTGAAGAAGGCAGCAGCCAAGAAAGCCCCGGCCAAGAAGGCGGCGGTGAAGAAGGCAGCCGCCAAGAAGGTTGCAGCCAAGAAGGCGACGAAGAAGTCGGTTGCCAAGAAGGCCAGCGCCAAGAAGGCGCCGGCTCGCAAGGTCGCCGCGAAGAAGGTTGCCCGCAAGGCTACCGTGAAGAAGTCGGCCGGTCGCAAGGCCGTCGGCAAGACGGTCGCTCGCAAGGGCGCGGCCAAGAAGACCTCCGCACGCAAGGCCGCTGGCCGCGTCGCGAAGAAGGCCACGCCGGCCCGTAAGGCGGCGAAGAAGGCCGTCGGTCGCGGCGCCGCGAAGTCGGCAGCCCGCAAGAGCGCGGGCCGCAGTGCAACGAAGAAGACGGTCCGCAAGGCCGCCGGCAAGACGATGGCTCGCAAGGCCGTCGGTAAGAAAACCGCCGCCAAGGCGGTAAAGAGGTCCACTGCCAGCAAGACCGGCCGCACGTCGGCGCGTAAGAGCGCCGGCCGTGGCCGCCGCAAGTAAGTAGTACCCATATCCGGCCCGGCGTGCGCGCCGGGCCGGATATCCCTCCGGGCGCGCCGCCACCGATCAGCAAGAGTAGAGAGTCATGGCGATCAAGATCGAAAAGAAGATCAAGGGCTATAACGTCGTCAAGCCCGAGGACAAGGCCGCCCCGGCCCCCGCCCCTGCACCGGTGAAAGACACCGCGCCGGTGGCTGAAGTCATCCAGATGCACGAGAGCCTCGAGCGTCCGGAAACCCTCGTCGGCAATACGTACAAGATCAAGTCGCCGCTCTTCGAGCACGCGCTGTACGTCACGATCAACGACATCGTGCTGAATGCCGGCACCCCGCATGAGCAGCGTCGCCCCTTCGAGCTCTTCATCAACTCGAAGAACATGGACCACTTCCAGTGGATCGTGGCGCTCACCCGAATTCTCTCCGCCGTCTTCCGCAAGGGTGGCGACGTGACCTTCATCGTCGAAGAGCTCAAGGCCGTGTTCGATCCGCGCGGCGGCTACTTCAAGGCGGGCGGCGTCTACATGCCCAGCATCGTCGCCGAGATCGGCGGCGTGATCGAACAGCATATGAAGTCGATCGGCCTGATCCACGACCCCGAAATGAGCGACGCCACCCGCCAGCTCATCGCGGAAAAGCGTGCCGCGTACGAGAAGGCCAGCGCCAAGCCCGCGGCTTCTTCTGTAGGAGCCGCTACAGCGGCGAGCACCAGCACCGAAAACGCCTCAACCGACTCCCACACCAACGCCTCCGGCTTCCCCGCCGGCGCCACGCTCTGCGCCAAGTGCAACACCCAGGCGCTGGTGCTGATGGATGGCTGCCAGACTTGTTTGAATTGTGGGTATTCGAAGTGCGGGTGATGTCGTTGAGCACTGTGGGCGCGTAACAGCTGTGTGGTGCCCATAAGGTGTTATTCGAGGCCGCGTAAAGTGGGAATGCCGGTCCCATAAAGTGCCATCGAAGGGCCGTAGCGGTGCCGGCACCGAGCTACTCAACGCAAAGGCGCGCGGCGCCGGCATCGAGGAACCGCCACCTCCGAACCACGGCGGTGGCGACTGATCCGGATTACGGCCGAGCTGGTGCTTTGCATAACAAGCATGAGGCGGTACCGCTCTGGGTAAGCCCCAACGGCAGGTCATGCAAGTTCAAATCTAGTTGTCTCCTAGCGACAGGGCGTGGTCAATCCGCGCCCTGGCCGATGCACTTAATCGCTTGACGCCAAAAAGCCGCGCTAGTTCGACAGCGCGGTCACTGCCGCTCACCGCTCCGGCAGCAATACGCAACTCCTGCATAGGCACTTCTTCGATCGATCGTGCGTCGCCGGTTTCGCTCGGTCCGCGATATAAGCGCCAGTCGCCCTTCGCCGCCTCATTCATCCACACGAACGATCCATCAATGGGGTCGGCATCCATGTGGTGGTGTTCATCGGCCAGTTCGAGCACTCGCTCTCTGATAAGTCGGCCCGCGCGCTGAAAACCATGCATGCGCGCGATCCGCTGTACCAGGAGTGTGTCGAGGATCGGCGCTTCGTGCTCTAGAACGCGATGGATGAGTTGGCGGAGGGTCGTATCGTACTCGGGCGCATAGAAGTGCTCCGGATTGATAGACCCGGCGAGGTCGCCAATCTCGGTCATAACGTAGCTCGCGCGTTCACCGCCGGGAGTGACTTCGAGCCGCTTGGTCACGAGCGCCGGAGCATCGTCCTTACGTGCATCCGCTGCAGGGGCTTGGGTAGGTGCCGTTGAGATCGCGACCAAGGTGGCGGGTGCCTCTAGTCGCGACCTTTCAAGTATCTCCACGATTCCCATGTGGAGCCGATCAAGCGCTCCTTCCTTATCAACCCACCACTCTGTTGACCATACACGGAGCAGCTTCCATCCCAACCCTTCCAGAATCGCACCGCGAACCTTGTCTCGGTCCCGGGCCGTAGCGGCGCTGTGATACGTGGCCCCGTCGCACTCCACGCCTACCAGGTAATCACCAGGGCGGTCTGGATGCACGATGCCGAGATCGATGCGGAACCGGGAGACGCCGATCTGTGGAATAACATCCCAGCCCTTTGCGCGCAGGCCGTCAGCCACATGGCGTTCGAACGGCGAATCGTAGCCTCCGACCGATCCGCGCACGGCCTCCGCCAGCGCGCGCGGCCCGCGCTGGGCGAATTCGATGAAATGCCTAAGGTCCGCGACTGCTCGTGCGGACGTGCGGTTCAGGTCAATCATTGAGGGATCGAACGACGTGAATACGAGCATCTCGCGACGGGCTCGTGTCACTGCCACGTTTAGTCGCCGCCAGCCGCCGTCCTTATTCAGTGGGCCGAAGTTCATTGACATGACATTTGCGCCGGGCGTGGTCGGCCCGTAGCCGATCCCCAACATGATGACGTCGCGTTCGTCGCCCTGAACCGTCTCAAGGTTCTTGACGATGACAGGCTCCGCCAGATCGTGTTGGAAGAATCGCTCGATGTCAGGATGATTCTGGCGAGCAATATCGAGTAGGTCGTTCACCAGCTTTTGCTGGTCGCTATTGAGCGTGATGATGCCGATGGTCTGACCCGACGCGATGAAGGCTGGGTCCGTCAGACGCTTCACCGTCTCGGCCACGAGTGCCTCGGCTTCTCGCTGGTTATTCCGGCCTTTGCCTTTGGCGTAGAGGCCCTCGACGCGACGCCATTCGACGGCGCTTGGGCGTGTCTCGGCAGCCGGGAACGTGATCAACTCGCCGTCGTAGTACCGGTGATTGGAGAACGCGATGAGGCTTTCGTGGCGGCTGCGGTAATGCCATGTCAACCGGTGACTCGGCACGCCGGCACCGAGGCACTCGTCGAGGATACTTTCCAGGTCTTCGGAGGTGTCATCCTCATCGGCGGTGGTCGCGCGATTGAAGAAGCTGGTCGGGGGCATTTGGCGCGGATCGCCAGCGATAACCACCTGCTTCCCGCGCGCAATGGAGCCAATCGCGTCCCACGGGGAGATCTGTGAAGCTTCGTCGAAGATCACTAGATCAAATGCCGCCTGATTGGCCGGTAGATACTGTGCAATGGAGAGGGGGCTCATGAGCATGCAAGGAGCGAGCTTTGCCATAGCATCGCCCATTTCGACAGCAAGCTGTCGCACTGGCTTGTGCCGCCTGGACTTCTGCAACTCGTGCTTAAGGATTCCGTAGCCACTACTCTTTGGAACGTCGTTCTTCGCCGGAATGCTGCCACTGAGCTTCGTGCGGATGTAACGCACCGTCAGCTTTGCTACAGCCTCGTCGAGCCGTTTGAACGCCTTGATCTCGTTTGCGTGCTCGGCGGACACGAAACCTCTCAGCAATGGCTCCGCATCGATCGACACGCTAGCAAACCAGCGAGCGTAGGAGGCTTCAAACATGTCGGCGGCCGTATCCGCCACAGGGGCGCCGGCTTGTATGATATCCACGATAGGCCGAAGTCCAAGCTCGATGGCTTCGTCCCGAACGCGGCACCAGTCACACCATGCTTTTAGTTGGCGCTCTTGGCGGATGACTGACTGGCACGACTCGTAGAGTTGGTTCAGATCCGCATTGGGATCAAGATCCGCCCCGGTGAGCTTAGCAAAGGAGGCAAGTTCATTCGTGTAATGGTCAAAGGTCGTCTTCAGGTGAGAGGCTGAGCCTACGACGCCGCTGTCGGCACCTAGAAGCTCGTTGCCATCTACGAGCAGCGTTCCCGCTGCCTTGCGCAGCTCGACTAGATGTTCGGGAGACTTGGCTAGTGCGACAAGGGCGGCACGGATGTTTGAACCGAGGTCCAAGGCCGATTTCAGCCGCGAGACGTCGGTAGATAGGCCATTCCACCCGGGTAGCGTAGCGAGATCCCTATCGGCGGCGTCTATTTCTTTGATGATTCGCTGAAGCTCGCCGAGCTTGGGCAGGTCGGCGGCTATGTCAGGGAGCACCGGGCTCGATGCCGCCTGTGCCAGTGACTTGGCAACCCGTTTCTTAGCGAGAGTGGACAGAAGCCAGAACTTTGAGCCCGCCGCGCCCCATTCATTGCCGACACGCGCGACATCGATCCTGCGGACGGCTTCTTCGGCATACCGAATAGAAAGCGACTGCTCAGTCGCTTTGTACGACTTGAACAGTTCCAGAGCGTTCGTGGCGCTGGCTTGCACCGTATTGAACGTAGGGGCGAAGACAAACCGCAGGTCTACACCGTAGGCATCCGCCAGCAAGCGAGTAAAGGCGATAAGCAGGCCGATCCCGCCCTGGTCGCTCTCGATGATGGGCAGACGGGTGGCCTGTACTGTCTTGTGCGCATCCGCGCGGCACGCATCGATGGCCGTGGCTAACGTCCGCGCACTGGACACCGTGGCTTCCTGCCACCCGTTAGACCAGTCGCGGTTCTTGAGCAAGGCAAGGCCTGTGGACTCTGCCAGAACTGCCCGGTTTAGATCGAGTCGGCGAGCGACCGAGCGAAGGTGGGCTAGCTCCTCCGCGGAGTGACGAGTGGTCGAGGGCCAAGCCACGCGTGGGGTTGCCGGGGTAGCGTCACGTACGGCGCGTCCGATGGCCTGATGAATGGTCATGCCATTCGACTGGCGAAGGTGAAGGACGGCGACTAACCCATTTAGTCGGTCGCGCAGCAGCTTGAGCTTTTCAGCTTCACCTTGCCATTCGTCATCTGACAGAAGGTCGCGGGTATCCCAAGCGCGGTCTAGCTGTTTCAGTACCTCTGCTTTGGAGGCCTTGTTCGAATGGAGCTCCAGACAGAATTCGCCTAAACCACGCTCGTCCAGGCGGCGCTTCACAACATCCAGCGCCGCCATTTTCTCCGCCACGAAAAGCACGCGCCTTCCTAAGGCCAAATTGTGCGCAATCATGTTGGCGATTGTCTGCGACTTGCCCGTTCCGGGCGGCCCATCAAGAACGAAGCTGTGGCCAGATGCTGATGCGACCACAGCGGCAACCTGCGATGAATCCGCAGGTAGGGGAATGAAGAGGTCGCTGGGCTTTACTCGTTGATCAAGTGAGTGGGGCTGCGGAAAGTCGCCTGGTGATTCAAACGAGCCGCCTTCCTCACGCTTCGCCAGCAGGTGTTTCACCAGAGGGCTTTCGAGCAGGTGATCGGTGCGATCGGAGAGGTCTTTCCACATCAAGTACTTCGCGAACGAGAATGTGCCCAGAACCAGCTCTGGCGTTACCTCGAAACCTTGGATGTCGCGCACGGCGTGACGCACGGTGTTCCAGATACCGTTGACATCGATGCCGCTGTCGTCCGCGGGTAAGTCGCCTGCCAGCCCAGGAATGTTCAGTTCGAAATCGTGGCGAAGCAGTTCCAGGAGTGTCAGATTGAAGCGCGGCTCTTCGTCGAGCATGGTCATGACGACGCCAGATAGCGCGCTTTTACGCTCTAACCGGACGGGGACAAGGATGAGCGGTGCTGAGTAGGTCTTGGGGTCATCAGCTGCCTTCTTCCATTTCAGGAATCCGAGCGCGAGGTACAGGGTATTTGCACCGCCTTCGTCGAGATCGCTGCGTGCTTTGCGGTACATATCAACGAGGGCAGCTTCGAGCTTTCCTTTTTCGAGCGTGGCAAGCACTTCCGATCGGTCGAGCGCATTACGCGCATATTCATCCCTGAGGTTCTCCCTGCTTCGCTGTTCATATAGGGAAGGGTCGCGGCCTCCTGCCGCCAGGTCAGGCATTGAAATGATGCGGATCCGCTTGCCTTCCGCCAGGCGATCCTCCAGAACCGCCGGGTTCGGGCAGATGAGCCGGATGGCTTTCGCGCTCTCAGGGACATGCAGTAAGCGATTGCGAGTGGTCAGATCTAATAGCTTTCGTTGCCACAGCTCCAACTTCCCTGCAGGGCTATCGGGCACCACCGTGGACTCAACGTCGAAGCCGGGCAGTGACGGTGCCTGCTCCAGGGCCTCGAAGGTCGAGGCTACATCGGCGCTCGGCTCCGGCGCAGGCAAGCCCGAGCCAAGGGCGAGAGGCCGAATGCGCTGCATGCGCGCGCGCTGGATATCCATCGCCATGATGAAGTCTTCATCCGTGATCTGCCTCGTTGCATGCTCCACGGCCACGCTGAAACCCGGCGCATGGGCATTCGTGGCGAGCGTCGTCTCAAATACGACGATATCTTTTAGCTCAACGCGCTTGCGGACCGCCGCGGCCTCGTCGGTCAACACATTCGCGAATTCTTGGGGCTGCAGCCACGCACCTACAAACGCGTGACCCTTGGTAAGGATTACCAAGGGATTCATGCCAGCCTGCTCGATCGCTGCCGCGAAGAGCAATGCGGTGTCGAGGCAGGTAGCTATGCCTCCCGAAAGGACGCCAGAAGGCGTCCTTACTTTCTGGCCGACGGCCTCGAAACTAGCCGGGGGCAGGGCGTAACTCAGCTTGAGGCCACATACGGCCGACCAGATAGCCGAAACCAACTCCCAGCTACGGGTGCGGGAACGGTCTTCATACCCGTCGATGGCATCCTTCTTACCTGCGCGACGCAGAACGTTCGATGCGTCCTTTAGGATGCGGTCGACCGCTGGATCGTTTGGCATGACGAACGCGGCTAGCAGGTTCGACATGGCGCTGAGACCGCCCCATTGGTTCTTCGGGAGCAACTCGATAGGGAAGTTTGCCGTTGCGATCTCAGCCTCACCGTTGCTCAGCTTGATCTGGACGCTGGCTACAACGCTTTCCGAGACATCGTGCAGGAACGATGGAAATAACTTCACGTCGCGATCGGCAATTCGGACGGTGTCGCCGGGACCGATATGATCCAGGCGCCAGGTCTTCGTCTCAAGGAATGGCAAGTCAGCTACGAGTTGCAGTGTGAGACCTGCGAACGCCTCGGTGCTGTTATTAGTGACCGCGAGGTCACGCAGGAGAGGGACGGCATTCTGGTGAGAGGCGAAGCCCGTCTTAAGCGACACGGTAGCTTCGATGACGACATCCATTTACGCGGTGCTCCCCTGAAAGTACCTGACGGTTCCGTGGATTTTAGTGGAAGGCGGGCGAGAATGGGGCCCGGATCCGGCGACAAGCAGCGGGAGGACTGGGTGAGCCGCGGCCGCACAAACACTCCAAACTGCGAGGCGCCTCGAGATGGCATCGCTGATCTACTGCCGCCCGTCGCCGTGCATAACTGTGCACGGCGACATCCGCAGCCACAGCGTCACCCCGCCGCACGCATCTCCCCAATAGCCCGATCCAACAACGACACGTGCAGTGATTCCGCGTCATAAAGCGCCATGACGTGTTCGGTCGCACGCGTCATGGCGACATAAAGCAGTCGTGCTTCGAGCTGAGCGTCTTCGCCTTCGCTGGGCATCTGGCCGACGCGGGGAATGAAGACCAGCGGGAATTCCAGTCCCTTGCTGCTGTGCATGCTGACGACTTTCACGGTAGGTCCGCCCTGGAAGAGTTTGGACTTGCCGCTCTTTTGCGCGATGCGTGCATCGATGCCGGCGCGGGATAGCGCTTCGTGGAAATACAGCGCATCGGCATCGCGACGTACCACGATCGCCATATCGGACAGGGAACGGCCGTGGGCTTGTTCCTCGCGAATGCGCGCCACGATGACGTTCGCCTCGCCTGCGCGGTCGTCGGCGCGCAGCAGTTCGGGTACGGGGCCGCGGCGGCCGGCGCTTTCCGGTGCGATCGTTGGCTGACCATCATCGCTGTCAGACGTTGGATCGGATTGCGCCTCGATGAAGGCCTTGGCGACCGAGAGGATTTCCAGAGTGTTGCGGTAATTGAGTTTCAGGATGGTGGTGTGTCCGACGGCATCGATGCCGACGCTCTTCCAGGAAAAACGTCTACGTTCCGCTTTGCCATAGATGTTCTGGGTGTCGTCGTAGAGGACCAGTAGCGCATTAGTCTCGGGATCGACCATTTGAGCGACGAGGCGATACCAATCGGGCGCGAAATCGTGACCTTCGTCGATCAGGATGGCGCCGTACTGACCGCGTGGCACCAGTCCCTTCTCCACGCCGTCCATCACCACCTGTGGAAAACGCTCCCACATGCCTTTGCCCTTGGGCTTGTCGAGGTGGTAGGCCTCCATCTGCGCGTAGCACCACGCGTGGAAGTTGTAGACCTGCACCTTGTCTGACAGGTCGCGCTCGCCAAGAATTTGTTCCAACCGCGCTGCCAGCGTCTTGTTAAAGCAGAGCACCAGAATGGGACGCGTCAGCGCCTGCGCCAGATGCGCGCAGCGATAGCCGAGAATCATCGTCTTGCCCGAGCCCGCCACGCCATGAATGATGCGATGACCGCTACCGAGCGAGCGCGCCAATTGTTCCTGCTGGATGTCCATGACTTTGATGAGGTCTGGAACATGGATGGCGTTCTTTGCCGATCCATCGAACAAGCCGAACTGGCCTTCACCTGGTGCGACGCGCACTTCGGGAAAGAGATGCCAGCGCACGCGGTCGATCTGCGGAAGGGTGAGCGCATGCCTGAACTGCCAGGGAAACATGTCCCATAGACGCTTCTGCAGCGCTTCTGCATCCACGGAGGGCGTGAATTCGTCCTGGCAGATCACGAGAGCGGACGGAATGATCGCCCCCAGTCCAGCATCTTCGAACTGCCGGCGGGTGATGTTGGCGAGTACCACGCCATACGCCCAAGGACAGACCAGCTTGCCGGCGTAGGACGACTCTGGTGGGTGCCGAAGCATGGGGTCGCGTTCCAGAACCACGCCAATTTCTAGCGCGTAGAGCCGAGCCTGTGCGACAGGGTTGCGTTGATGCACCAGGCCTCGGTCAGTCAATAGCGTGAAGGAGTCCTTGCTGGACTCGTGAATCGTTTCCAGCTTCCAATCCTTCACTTCAAGGACCAGCAGGCCTCGCCGCGGATGGAACACGACGAAGTCGGGCTTGCTGTACTTGAGGCCGATCGGCACGTCGTACCAAAGCAGGTAGTCGTCATCGAGCTTCTGTTCAAGGCGCTCGGAAACGCGTTTCTCGCCCGCTGTCATGCGCGGAAGGCAGGTGGATCGTGACGGAATGAGCCTGGCCATCGTGGCCTCCCCTGGTCGACCGCCCGCGTCTTCGTCATCGCGCGTGCGGGTCATACGTGATCTATCGCTCCGCACCTGTATCGGCGCAGCAGCGGTGAACTTCAGTCAAGGCTGACCATGGGAGCGCCCGGTCGATACGCGGATTCGGCAAGCTCTCGATCGAGCGTGTTTCTGACGTTGGCACCACATCCATCGAGCCAAATCAGCCAACAGGTCCGCCGCTGCAAACCCACGCATCGAATCGGCGAAGTAGCTCACGGTGGCACGACGTGACCGAGTACGCATCACGCCGACATAGGACAGTCCGGTTGCGAGGCCGTTGCTATCGTGGCTCGGCTTCGAGCAGGGTTTCCTCGCTGCGAAGCCCCGAGACACACCGGGCGGCCGACTGCCCGGCTTCAACGACAAGGAACGTATTCATGAGCCATCCGCTCCCTTTCACGCGGCTCGCTGCTGCGTTGGCGCTGGCCTTGGTTGGCGCGATCTCGTTTTCGGTGGTTGCCGTGCCGGCCATCGACGGGGCGGGCGACATGACGACGAACAAGGTGGCGCGGGCCGAACAGACGCCGGTAGCGGTGCGTGCCTTCACGCCACTCTTTGCTACGGCAGATGACGCACGCACTTATTGGACGATGGTCAACGAGGCGCATCAAGCGCCCGTTCCCGACCCGCGCCTGGTGGCCAAAGCGTTCATCAAGGCACACCTGAACGTTGATGGCGACGATTACGTGGTCGCTCATTTCGCCTCAGAGAAGACGCGCAAGGAGGGCAAGCCCGATCAGATCGTCACACTGACCGATGCGCTGATGGAGGCGTTTCCCGAGCATTCGCGACACACCTTCTTCGCGGGAGCCGCGGATGTGCTGGGTCGCTTGTACCAGGGAGGAGCCAGCCCGTCGCAGTTCACTTTTATCGATCAGATGATGCACAGCCAAAGCGCGATGGATTACTTCTCCCGTGTCGGCATGTTCCTGTGGAGCCGTACGGGGTTCGGTTACATGCAGAACACCTTCTTCGCCAAGGGAAACGTCATCGATGTAGCCCGTCAGGACTTCCGCCAGCTCGACAGCGCATTCGGCGTGTTCCACGCCAACGGCGGTTTCGCCCGCGACCCGGACTTCCGTCTCTCCCAGATACTCGACAAGCTTGGGGTAAAGCTCTCGCGCTCCGAACTTCCCTATGTCAAGAAGCTGCTGGATGACTTTGATACGTACTGGAAGCGCGTCGGTCCTAACTGGGCGACGCTGGCTCGCTATCGCTTTGTCGAAGCGGCCCGACACGGGCGCGCTACCGGCGTGTTGACACAGAAACAGTTCGAACGGGTCATGGCGGGCGGCGCGCCGAACGTTCCTCTGGAAGGTCCGGTCACGATGCAGCAGTTGCGTGGCGGGAAGCCTCGGTACGTCCAGGTCCGTCGGTTCGATATCCACGGCTATACGTCGAGCAATCTGCTGCGCTTCGTCAGTCGCGACAACAGCGAAGTGCTTTACATCCCTGGGCGCGACCCGGCATTCGTTGCCTTCTCCGATGAGGCGGAGCTTCGGCGCTGGGTGGTGGCGCAGGCGAAGGATCCCGCAGCATTCGATGACCTTCTGTCTCGTTTTTCACTTTATGACCAACAGGACGGTCTGTTCTGGTCGGGCGTGCGTACGAGCCTGCAAAAGATTGCCAAAGGCCAGTGGCATGCGGACGAAACGCTCATCGATAACCGCAATGCGTCGATCGCCGGTGACGTGTTCGAAGACATGCGTGACCGAATCGAAAAAAGGCTGCGCAAGGACGCGAAGATGAGCGTCAGTACCTCGTGGGAAGCTTGGCGAACCATGCTGAAGCGTGGCGAGATTCTGCTCGCGCCGCTGGGTTTTGTCCCGTATTTGGGGGAGTTCGTCATCTCCTCCACCCTCCTGCTCGATTTAGGTCTGAGCGCTGATAGCACAACTCATGGCCGAACCTTTGCGGAGAGGAAAGCAGGATCGCAAGGGATCATGACCTTTGTTACGACCGCTGCGCTGGGTGGTGCTTTCCGTAACTCGACTGCCCGACCGGAGGCCGGACCGAGTTCTCAGACGGATGACCTCATGGCGGCTCAGGATGTAAAGCCGTTCGGGCTCGCGCCTTTGCAGCAAGTCAACGGTCGTATCGGGTATCCGCTGAGTCCGGTGGGATCGCCGCGCTTGCCGGCGGGGGAGGCTGAGGTGCCTCGAGCCGACGTACCGCCGCCGAATGACGGTGCGGGCGCTCCGCCGTCCGAACCGGCGGCACAGGCAGCAGCGGCCCCGCCTGACGAGGGCTATTTCGTGCAGGTCGTGCCCAGGAACTCGCACGAACGGTCGGTCCAGGTCAATGAAATCCTGAGACGGAGCATCGAGGCCCGGCGCACCCGCCTGGACGACTTCCGGACGGGATCTCTGAGGGTCAACGAGCGGAGATACCGGGTATCGACGGATCATTCCATCGTGTATCGGTACGATATCCGCACGCCCGAACAACTGCTCAGTGAAGGCGGGTTCGGTGCGTCCGGCAACGACGATGTATTCGGCACGTTCAACGGCGTGCCGTCCATCCTGAGTACGCCTTCCACGCGTGGCAACGGAACGATGCGGGCCGCCGACAGGGCTTTCAGGCATCGGCTCGTAGACCGCGCCGCACCGATGCAGGCGGGACAGGTGTTCCATAACTACGCGGTCTGGACCGAGGGGCGTGAGGTGGCTTCGCTGTCCGACAATGCCGACGTGATCGCCTACGATCGGCGTTACGCCGAGGTACATTTCCCGCACGACATCGCCGCCCGCGATATCTACATCTTCGGCTCAGGCAATCCGCGCTATGCCGCCGCCATCGCTGACATCTTCGAGTCGCCTCACGTGTCCACGCCCTATGGCGTTCCGTTGGAAGCTCTGGTCGAGTACCTGGCAGGGCGACTCGACATCCATCGGCCCAACCGTTTCAGCGAGCAGCGGCCTGCACACCACCTGGATTTGCCGTCGTCGTCGGAAGACCACACGAACGACGTGCAGCAGCTTCCCTGAGTTCTACCCGCCTCCAAGCCGGAATCATGAACGTCCGGTTGCAAACCACAAGGAACGTATCTATGAGCCATCCGCTCCCCCTCACGCGGCTCGCTGCTGCGCTGGCCCTGGCCATCGCCGGCGCGGTCAACCTCCCCGCACAGGCCGACGCGCCGATCACGTCCCCCGTCGGTGCCGCAGGCAAAACGACGGCGACCAAGGCGCCGCAGGCGACCTATTCGCATGTGACCGTGCCGACATTCGCGCCCTTGTTCGCGACGGAAGGCGATGCTCGCCTGTACGGGACGATCGCCGCGCAGGTTTTCAATGCCCCCATTCCCGACCCCCGGCTCGTAGCGAAGGACTTCATCAAGGCGCACCTCGGCATCAACGGCGACGATTACGTGGTCGCTCACTTTGCGTCAGCGAAGACGCGGAAGGAGGGTAAGCCGGACCAGATCATCCGGCTGACGGACGCGCTGATGGAGGCCTTTCCCGAGCATTCCCGACATACCGCTTTTGCGGGGCTCGCGGATGCGGTCGGTGGACTGAATGGGGGAGGGAAGGCCAGCCCGTCGCTGTATACCTTTCTCAATCGGATGGTGCATGCACGCAGCGCGATGGACTACTTCTCGCAGGTCGGCACGTTTCTTTGGAGCCGCACCGGGCCCGGGTACCTGTACAACACCTTCGTCGCGAAGGGCAACGTCATCGACACCGTCTACGAAGACTTCCGCCGTCTTGACGATGCGTTCGCCGTGTTTCGTGCCGGCACGCCCTTCGCACGCCGTCCGGACTTCCGTCTCTCTCGGATACTCGACGAGTTCAAGGCAAAGAAGGTGTTCGACGAACTTCCGTATGTGAAGAAATTGCACGTCGATTTCGACGCGTACTGGAAGCGTGTCGGACACAACTGGCCCTTGCTGGCCCGATATCGCTTCGTCGAGCAGGCACGTCATGCGCGGGCTTCCGGTGTGCTGACGCAGGAGCAGTATGAGCAGGTCATGGCGGGCGGCGCGTCCAACGTTCCTCTCGATGGTCCGATCAAGGTCTGGCAGTTGCGTGCGGGGCGACCACGCTCGGTCCAGGTACGTCACTTCGATATCCATGGCTACACGTCCAGTGACCTCCTGCGTTTTGTCTCTCCCGGCAAGGGAGAGGTGCTGTACATCCCCGAAGGAAAGCCGGCGTTCGTGGCCTTCTCCGATGAAGCGGATCTTCGACGCTGGGTCGTGAAGCAGGCGAACGACCCGCGGGCACTCGACGACCTGATGTCTCGCTTTTCGCTCTACGACCAGCAGGACGGTGTGTTCTGGTCGGGCGTAAAAACCAGCCTCGAGAAGATGGCCAGTGGTCGGTGGCATGCGGACAGCAAGATCATCGATACGCGTAACGCGCCGATCGACGGCGATCCCTTCGAGGACATGCGCAAGCGCACCGAACGCAGGCTGCGCGACGATGCGAGGATGCGCGTGGCGACGTCATGGGAAGCGTGGCGCACCACGCTGCACCGCACGGTCACCTTACTGGGCCCGTTGGGATACGCGCCGCCGCTCGCCATTGCCGTTCAGGCGAGCAGCGCCGCGGTCGGCCTGGGCCTCGGCATCGAGCGCGAAATCGATGGCCGAACCTTCGAGGAGAGGCGGGATGGCCTGGCGGAGGGCCTGATCACCTTTGCGACGGCCGTTCCGTTGGGTGCCGCCTTCGATAGTCTGAATACCATTCCTGGGATCGGCCCTGATCCCCGTGTCAGTGAACAGCCTGCCGCTCAGGGTCGGGAGCAGTTCGCGCTCGCGCCTCTGGATCGAATCCATGGACGTATCGGTTATCCGCTGAGCCCGCTGAGATCGCCGCGTTTGGCTGGAGGGGACGCGGAAGTGCCGCAAGTTGATGAACTGCCGTCGGATCACGATGAAGATGCGCCCTCTTCCCAACAAGGGGCGGGAGCGCCCGCGATCGATGAGGGCTATATCGCCCAGGTGGTGCCCAGGAGTTCGCTGACGCGGGCGTATCACCTCAATGAGCGACTGAGGAGCAACATCGAGGGCGAGCGCACGCGCATGGACGAATTCCGGAGAGATTCCCTGCGAGCCAACGCCCACGGTTACCTGGCCTCCACGGATCACGCCATCGTGTATCGGTACGACATGCGTTCGCCCGAGGAGCTGATCGCGAATGGCGGGTTCGGTGCATCCGGCAACAACGATACGTTCGGCACGTTCAGCGGAGTATCGTCGATGCTGGACACGCCTTTCACGCGCGGGCACGGAACGATGCGAGCTGCCGACAGGGCCTACATGCACCGGCTCATGGATCACGCGTCGCCTATTCAACCGGGGCAGGCGTTCCATAACTACGCGGTCTGGACCGAAGGTCGTGAGGTGGCGACGCTTTCGGACAACGTCAGTCTCGCCGCCTACGATCCCACCTACGCGGAGGTGCATTTCCCGCACGATATTCCGCCGCGCGACATCTACATCTTCGGCTCGGGCGATCCCCGCTACGCCACTGCCATCGCAGACATCTTCGCATCGCCTCACGTGTCCACGCCGTACGGCGTTCCGTTGGAGGCCCTGGTCGAGTATCTGGCAGGTCGACTCAACATCGATCTGCCCAACCGATTCAGCGAGCAGCGACCGGCCCATTACCTGGAATTGCCGTCGTCGTCGGAAGGCAGCATGAGCGACGTGCAATCGGCCCCCTGAACTCGCCCCTTTCCACGCCGGGTCTGACGGAGGCCCGGCCTCCACGAAAAGGAATGGCGCCCATGGAGCGGAATACCTCCGCGTCGTTGACCGTGCCTCCCCAGGACGGCAGTGTCGTTGAGGTGCAGCCGCTCCCCTGATCACACGTCACCCCTGGAACGGCGCTAAGATGCGCGCCATTGCGTCGACCCTGGCAGGGAGGCGCCGTCGCCAAGGGGATCCCAATGAACCGTGTTTACCATCTCGTATGGAACGGGGCGCTGCGCGTTGTGCAGGTGGCCTCGGAGTTGTCGTCGTCTCGCGGACAGGTCGCACGCGACGAACGGGGTGGCATGCCACGCCTGCGGGCGTTGTCGTTGGCGTTCGTCGCCGCGGGGTTCTGGCTCGCCTCGTCCGCGGCTTCGGCTGCCCAATGCACGCCGCTCGACCTGCGCCCGTGCAGTGCTGCGGGCGGGACGCCGAGTGCCGTCGGTGGCTACGATCGTCTGGGTATCGGCGGCTTTGGCAACGGCAACGGCGGCAACGCGACCCTCTATCCCCCCGTGCAGGTACCCGGTGCGCTGAGTGTCAATGGCAACGGAGGCGTTGGCGGCAACGCGATGGATTTCCCGGTCGACGGCGCTGGCGGCACGGGAGGCAACGCCGGGACTAACGGGACGCTGATCGGTCAGAACGGTGGCGACGGCGGCTTCGGCTCCCGGTTCGGAGGTGGCGGTGGCGGTGGTGGTGCCGGCGTGTATAGCACCAGCACGAATATCAGCATTTCGTCTGGCGTGAGCATGGCGGGGGGCAACGGCGGCAAGGGTGGTGATATCCAACAAGGCTCCCTTGGTGGCCCTGGCGGCGGCGGCGGTGGTGGCACGGGCCTCATCCTGGCGGCGGACGGCACCGTGCTGGTCACAGCGGGCACCTTGACGGGCGGCGCGGGTGGCCGGGGCGGCACCGGTGGTGGCGGCGGCTCTACTACCGGTGCGGGCGGCGGCGGAGGTGGCGATGGCCTGCTGGCCCTCGGCAACGCCGCCCAGATAACCAATAGCGGCACCATCACCGGCGGCGTGGGCGGCGCAGAGGGTACGGGTGGTGCGGGTCCGTTCGATGCGGGCCAAAGCGGTGCGGGCGTCACGCTTGTGGGCGTGAATTCGAGGCTGATCAACTCCGGGAGCATCTCGGGCGGTGATGCCGTCGGTCCCACGGGCGCGGCAGGTGCGGGCGTGATCACCTATGGCGGCGGGACGCTGATACAGAATGGCAGCCTCATCCAGGGCGGCCTCGCTGCGGATGGTGTATCTCGCGCCTCCGCGATCATCTTCAACGGCACGCTCAACCAGTTGTTGATGTTGCCGGGAGCCACCCTCAATGGCGCCGTGCAGGTGAACGATGGCGGCGTCGTCACGATCAGCTCCAACATTCCCTCCAATGGCGGATCCCCGTCCCTCATCGGTGACGTGCGGCTTCAAGGTGCGTCCAACGGTGCGTCGGTCGCGTTCGCCACGGGGCAATTCGACGCGGCCGGCATCAACGTCACCGGATCGATCCAGGGCACGGGCAACGTCACCAGTTCCGGCGGGGCACCCTTCAGCCTGCACGCCGTCAACATCGACGGTACGCTGAATCTGCAGAATTCCAATGTGATCGGGCTGGCGGGAAACATCACGACCACCGGTCAGCAGACCTACGGTGCGCCGATTCAACTCAATAGCGCGGTGACGATGCAGTCGCAGGCGGCCATCGACATCGTGGCACCGGTCATCGGTACGTTCGCACTGTCCATCGTCACGCCGAACGACATCACGCTGGGCGCGGACGTCGGCTTTTCGAACACGCTGACATCCTTCAGTGCCAACGGCAACCACGTCGTGGCGCAGGACAGTATCCGTGCGGGATCGATCAGCATCACCACGCACGGCGGCCCGATCGAGCAGAGCGGTGCGTTTGTTGGCTCGGGCGCGAACGCGTTCAATGCCGGCACGAACGACATCACCCTGACCAACGCGGGTAACGACTTCGGCAGCGGCGTATCGCTCGTCGGCGGCAACATCGCCGTGAACAGCGCTACCGACCTTACGGTCAGCAATGTGAGTCATGCGGCCAACGGCAACGTCTCGCTGTCGTCAGGCGGAAGGGTGATCCTGCCCTTCGATGTCATCACCACCGGTGCAGTGTCGCTGACGTCACGCGGCGGTACATTTGCAACGGGCGGACAGGTCAGCGGAAGCACGGTTGCCTTGCAAGGCGATACGGGCGTCAGCTTGAACCACGACGTGACATCGACCGGCACGCTGAATATCGACAGTGCGCATGGTTCACTGAATCAGATAGCCGGCGCGGTCACCGCTGCCACCTTCACCGCGAATGTCGCGGGTAACATCACGCTCACCTCGGCGGGCAATGCCATCGGGGCCATCGGCAACGTCACCGCCGCCGACTTCACCCTCGCCAATACGCTCGCGACGACGGTGACCGGCAACGTCAACGTCAGCAGCGCGGAACTGATCTCGCCACAGGGCACCGTCATCACAGGCGTCCTGCAGACCAACGTGGTGACGAAGATCGGTGCAGGTACATCGCTTGCCGTCGGCAACGGTGGCACCAGCGGCACGTTGACCAGCGACGTCATCAACAATGGCACGCTGGTGTTCAACCGTTCCGACGTCGCGAGCTTCACCGAAGCGCTCGCCGGCAGCGGTCATTTCATAAAGGCGGGCACGGGTACGCTGCTGTTCGATGGTGACGCGGCACCGTATACGGGCGACACCAGCGTGCAGTCCGGTCAGCTCATCGTGGGAAGTGTCGCGGGTAGCCCCGCGCAGTTGAACGGCAACGTGTCGGTCGACAGCGGTGCCGGTCTTGGCGGTCACGGCCTGATCGTCGGAAACGTTTCCCTCGCGGGCGGCGCTTCGCTTTCGCCCGGTCATTCGGTCGGCACGCTCACCGTGAACGGCGATCTCGCGATGGCCGACGGTAGCGTCTACGACGCCGAACTCGCTGCATCGGGCGTGGGTGACAAGGTGGTCGTGACCGGCGCGTTGTCGCTCGGCGACGTGACGCTCAACGTGAGCGACGCGGGTGGCATGGGGCCTGGCGTGTACACGCTGTTCTCGTATGGCACCACGCTCACCACGAGCAACGGTGGGCTGCGCTTTGGCAGCACGCCAGCCGGCCAATCAGTGCAGTTGCAGTACCTGACCGGCGCAAGGCAGATCAACCTCATCGACTACACGGGTACCTCGCTGAACTACTGGAATGCCAACGGACTTGCCAGCCCGACGCAGATGGGCGGCGGCAGCGGCACGTGGTCGGCGTCGTCCTCCACATGGACGGACGAACACGGCAGCTTGACCGGCCCGATGGCCCCGCAGCCCAGCTTCGCGATCTTCGGTGGTGCGCCTGGCACTGTCACGACGGATGCGTCGGCCGGCGCACTGGCGGTCACCGGCATGCAGTTCCTGAGCGACGGCTACCGCGTCGCGGGGGATGCGGTGGATCTGGTCGGTTTGTCGGGCGGCGCACCGATCTTGCGCGTCGGTGACGGCAGTCAGTCCAGCGCCGGTTACGTGGCTACGATCGACAACGTGCTGACGGGTACGGCGGGCTTGAACAAGACCGACGCCGGCACGCTGGTGCTCGGTGGTCTCAACACCTATACCGGCGACACGACCGTCAGCGGTGGTGTCCTCGCGATCGCCGACGATCGCAACCTGGGCAACGCGGCCAACGGCGTGCAACTGCAAGGCGGCACGCTGCGTATCACTGGTGCCACCGATACATCGACTGATCGCGCGCTCTCGCTCGTCTCCAGTGGGGCGATCGACATCGCCGATGCGACCAACCGCTTTGTCTGGAACGGCGCGATTTCCGGCGCGGGTGGTATCGCGAAGCTCGGTGCAGGCACGCTCGTTCTCGATCACGCGAATAGTTACACCGGTACCACGGTGCTCGCCGCGGGCACGCTGTCGCTCGGCGACAGTGCGGCGATCGGCAGCGGCGGCCTTTCCCTGCGCGATGGCAGCACGCTCGCGTTGGCGAACGATGTGTCGCTTTCCAACGCCGTGGATATCGCCGGCAGCGCCAACATCGATGTGGACAACGGTGCCAATGCGACCTTGGTCGGCGATCTCGTCGACGGCGCGTCGGCAGGCAGCCTCGTGAAGACCGGCGCCGGCACACTGCGTATGACCGGCAACAATGCGTACAGCGGCGCGACCACGATCGATGCCGGCACGCTCTACGTCGGCGATGGCGGCACGCAGGGCGTGTTGCCGCTCGCCATCGTGAATCGTGGCGCTCTCGTGCTGGATCGTTCCGACAACGTGACCTACGCCGGTGCGTTCTCGGGTAACGGCACGTTCCAGAAACTGGGTGCGAACACGCTGCGACTCACCGGTGACAGCAGTGCGTTCACGGGCACCTCCCGCATCGCGGGCACGTTGCAGTTGGACGGTGCGCTGGGCGGCAACCTCGTGTTCGCTAACGGTGCGGTGCTGACAGGTACAGGCAAGGCCGGTAGCGCCTCCTTCGCGGCGGGCAGCGAGCTATCGCCTGCCGGTCGCGGTACGGTCGGTAGCCTGTCGTTCACTGGCGACCTGACGCTGGCGACAGGGATGCGTTACACCGTCGACGTCACCGACGCCGGCACTTCGGACAGCGTGACCGTCGGTGGCAGGGCGTCGCTGCAGGGCGGTTCGGTGGTGAGCCTCGGCAGCGGTGCGCAATGGCAAGCCAACACCACGTATCGCATCCTCACCGCGGCGGGCGGCGTGGGCGGCACATTCTCGAATGTCTCGTCGGATCTGGCGTTCCTCACGCCGTCGCTTGTCTACACTTCCAACGCTGTCGACCTCACGCTCGCTCGCAACGACCGCACGTTCCCTGACGTCGCCGTCACGCGCAATCAGCGCGCGACCGCCGCAGCGGCGGAATCGCTTGGCAGCGGTCCCGTCTACGATGCGATCCTGAGGATGGACAGCATCACCGCTGTGCGTGCGTTCGACAACCTCTCCGGCGAGATCCACGCCAATCTGCGTGGCGCACTGGTCGACGACGACCGCTACCAGCGCGACGCGATCAATCAGCATCTGCTCGTGCAACAGGCAGACGGCGCCGACGACGTCAGCGGCGCATGGGCGTCCGTGTGGGGTCATTGGGGCAACCACGACGGGGATGGCAATGCCGCACGCCTGAGCACTAACGGCAGCGGCTTGCTGGTCGGCGCGGACACGGGCATCGGCAGCGATACGCGCCTTGGCGTAGCGCTCGGCAGCGGCCATGTCTCGGCATCCGCTCGCGGCGATTCCGCCAGCGGCGATACACGCACCGCCGCGCTCTACGGCAGTGGGCACTACGGTAACGTGTTGCTTCAGGCGGGCGCGTTGTACAGCTATCGCGACATCGATACGCATCGCACGGTAGACGTCGACACCCTCGGCGGGCGCGTGGCGGGCAGTCAGCACGCGCGGTCGGCGCAGGTGTTCGTCGAAGGTGCCTACGCGTTCCGTTTCGATCGTGCGTCCCTCGCGCCGTTCGTCAATGTCGCGCGCCAGCAGTTGCGCACCGATCATCTGCACGAGCAGCCGGGTCCTGCCGCGCTGGACGTGATGGGTGAGACGTCGTCGCAGACGTTCGGCACGCTCGGCCTGCGCGGCAACTGGACGCTTTCCGACGAAGGCGGCATGGCGGCGTTCGGCAGCGTGGGTTGGCAACATGCCTGGGGCGATACCGACACGCTCAGCCGCCAGCGCTTCGTGGCGGGTGGCGATACGTTTCAGGTGGCGGGCACCCCGATCGCCGAGAACGCAGGCGTCGCGACGATGGGTCTACGTTTCAAACCCGCGCCGTCGGTCACGATCGATGCGTCGTACATGGGGCAGTTCGCCAGTCATGCAAAGGACCAGTCCGCACGATTGAGCGTGAACTGGGCATTCTGAGCACGAAAGAGACGGTGGATCTCCACCGTCTCTTTGCCGTCAGGGCAGCGACGGCGTGGTCTTTTCCAGAATGCGCATCGACGCCGCGTTTTGCCTCTCCCACTCGGCGATGTCCGTCTTGCTCGTCGGCGTGTCGTGCACGATGGCAGGGTGGCCTTGGATCGTGCTCGTGGGTTTGTGCGCGGTGAACCCGGGATAGGTCGGCGGCATCCTGCTCGCCTGGGCCAGACGCGTGGCAGCCTGGGTCATCGAGGCACGCGTTGCCTCAAGCTGCGCACGCTGGATTTCGTTGAGGTAGTACTGATAGAGCACGGTAAGCGTCACGGCCATCGTGATCAGCGCAGCCGCCGCTGCGACCAGCGGCGAGTGGGATCGCCGCCGAGCGCTCCGTCTCGGCCGTACAGGCGCCCAATCGGGCATGCAGTCTACGGTCGCGTGCGGCATCTCGGGTTCCGCCACCGGGCCCAGCATGGCGCGGACGGCGCGTCCGTCGATCAGCCGGATATGGCGAAACTTGAATCCCGACTCGATGGCCTTGGGCGTGAATTCGCCCGAGGTAATGATGATGGCGCCGATAGCGCCTGCGGTGTGCATCACGCCGATGAGCTGATGGACGTCGTTGTGCGGCACCTGCCAGCAGTTCCAGTGCTTGCACTGCACGACGATCACCTCCTGCTCGCGCCGGAGCAAAAGGTCGATGCCACCGTCCGTGCGGTTGAATCCGCCGCCGGTACCGACGTGCTCCACGGCGTACCCGAGCCTGCGGTAATGCTCGGCCATCAGGCGCTCGAACGCGTCCCACGAGACACGGCTCAGCGCATCGTCATAACGATGGGTGACCGGCTTGAAGCCGCTCATGGGTGTGCCATCGGGTGTGTTTCCCCTTTGCCCCCGGCGACCGCCCCCTGCGGCCCGGTTGGACCGCGCATATATTGCACAACTCGGGTGACATTTCTGTAGGCGAAAGACTACGCGAAATCGGCGCTTGATATTCACAGTTCTAAATCGACGATCAACCGGTAATCATCGACAACGCCCATCCGGGCGAGTAGCATTGTCCGTAACGCTATAGCTGGTGTCCCCCGGGACAGCGTTACCTGCCGCGCAAGTGGTTCCGCCCGGTGCGGAGGCAACAGGGTCCAGACTACGAAGCCCTGCATTGCGGGGCTTCGTTTTTTTAGCGCTTGGGTCGGGTAGGGGTCGTGCCTCGCAGTGCGTGACCCAAAAGTACGTTGAAGCGGATCTTCCCCCGGCATGGGTCCGGCTTCTTGGGGTCAAGGCAGTATGCGCTCTGGATGACCAGAAGCACGGCATTGTCGCCACGCTCTTGTCCTGCCCATTTTTTGATGTTGAAGAACACGCCGTAGCGCAGCCTCTCGCCATTGGCATCGGTGAGATCCAGGCATACGAAGTTCTCGTTCTTTGCGAACGCGCATTGCCGTTGCTGCAGCTCGCGAGCGATGGTTCTCAGTCGCTTGGAAAGTTCATACCGCTCAAAGTCGAACGTCCGTTCCTCACGGTCATCGGCGTACCGATTGCTCGGGTCGTCGCCCTTTTCGACTTTCTTGGTAAAGCAGTGCATGCCGAAACCAACATGCACGGCTACGACTGTCTCCGGACGCCCGTCCTTGGCGGGCATCACCACTTCGTACCGAAACGGATGTAAATGGTGCAGGGGATGCTGCTTACCGCTCTTGTCTGTGTGCGGTCGCCATCGCATGAGGCCCGCGCTCCAATTCACAGCCATGTGTCCATCTGTCCATAAGTCGATGGACGTATTCTCTCACGCCAGCTTCTTGCTTCTTTCGGGGTGTATTACGACGCTCAGTGCGAGACCGGCGGCGGGGGCGGCACGATCGACGAGAGCAGCAGGACCCCTCGCTGCACCGTGACATACGCCGATGCCACCGCTTCGAGCTTGCCGGCTTTCAGTCGCCAGGCCGAGACCAGCCAGTCGTCGTTGACGCGCCAACCGATGTGGCCGTGGCCGATGAGGCCCAGTAGCGTCTCGCCCTGGACATCGATGGGGAAGAACGTTGCGTCCTCGCCGTACATGTTCATCTGCCCTGAGGCGAGGTTGCTGCCGAAGGTCGGCAGTTCCAGAGTGCGCACCACGCCGCCTTTCGTTGCGAGCCCCGACGTAGACTGGGCCGCGGCGAGCAGATCGGCGTACCTGCTTTTCGCCGTTTTTTGTAGAGAGCGGTCGAGCGCACCGGGTACCGGGCTCCGCGCGTAGCGCGTCGCGGCGGCCAATGCGGCCGTGGCGAAGCCATCGCAAGGCGATTGGGCGGGCGCGCAGGCGCTGCCGGTCACTGCCAGGGTGTGATCGAAGCGCAGGCTCAGTACCGCGTCGGGCCCAAACCGTTTCCCTTCCCAGCGGCTCACGCCGAGGTTCGTCTCGTCCACCGACGGATGGCTGAGGACGGTGGCGATCACGTCGTCGCCTACCCGGGCCATGCCATGGAGCGACATGCAGTCGCTGTCCCATGCGCGGGGCGGATCGACGGCGATGGCGTGATCGCCCTCGAGTCGGAAGGGGGCCTCCGTCCAGCAATTCGCCGTGCCGCCGATAGAGTAGATCGAACTGACGGGCATCCCCGGCAGCTTGCGGTAGCCGGAGGACGCGTCGAGCTCTTCCAGCGCCTTGCGCAGTGGCGCGTCGGGGGTGAACGGAAAATCCTTTGCCTCGTCGATCCGCACCTCGGTCGCCACCGCGACCGGCAGTCCAGCTTTGCTCAGGTCGGCCAGGATGTCGCGCGATCCGGCAGGCAGGCGCGGCAGCGCCTCGCGCACCCGATCCAGCGGCGGTGGTGCCTTGGTGTCCAAGCCGCGAAGAAAGTCGATTCGACCCTGATAGTCGGCCACGTCGGCGGCCAGGGGCTTGCCCGGATGGTCGCGCAAGGCGTTGGAGATGGCCGCGTCCCGATCCGCCAGCCAGTGGCGCTGGTCGAGCGTCAGCGCGTCGCGCTTGTCCGGATGGTTCGACACGGCGGCCCGGAAGGCTTCGCCCAATTGCCCGTCGAGGGCGGACACCGTCGGCGAAGCGCAGATGGCCTTTTCGATGGCCGTGGAGGCCTTGGCGCAGTCGAATCCAGCTGCCTGGGCCAGGAAGGGCGCCAGCCACAGCGTGGCGGCAAGCGTCAGTCGAATCGTCTTCAATCCTCTTCTCCATGAGTGCCGGCGCCCGGCGTGGCGACATGGTAGAGGGTGCCCGGCGCCCTGAGGCGGGTACACCGCGACCTCGGCCCGGCGTCGTTCAGGCACCACGTCGGCCGGACGCTTTCACCTCTTGCCGATAACGCAGCTACCTTTCACGGCAAATACGTTCCGTGACCGGTGTCACAAAACGACCTGCTGCGTCACATGGCCGTAATCGCGTGTTCCTGCGGAACGCGTTAACACGGTCTTCACGCTGGCTGGCACGGGCCTTGCTGATGGCATCCCCGCTCACCGACCAAAGCTGTCGTCCATGAAACGCAGGGAAGTTGGGGAGGGGCATCGACTCACGACAGGACCAAACACTCCCATGAACAGAATTTTTCGCATCGTCTGGAACCGGACGCTCGGCCAGCTCGTCGTCACTTCCGAACTTGGTCGCCGTTCCTCCGGCGGAAGCGTGTCAGGGCGTCGGGCGCGCGATGCGCGAACCACCGTCCTGCCGCTGGCGGCACTGGCCGCGGCGCTTTCCTTTGCGACGCCGGCGTTCGCCGCGGGCAATCTGGGCATGCCGGCTGGCGCCCTGCTGGACATCAACAACGGTACGGCGCCCAACAGCGCGTCCAACGTCGCCAACCAGTTCCAGAATTACTCCGTCACCTTCACGGCCACGGACAGCGGCAACAACTACGTGCTGTTCGCCTTCCGTCAGGACCCGGCGTACTGGACTTTCGGCAACGTCGGCCTCTATGCCGCGGGCGACACCACGACCAACCTTTTCACCAACCCGCTATTCACCCAGGGCGGCTCGATCGGCAGCAGCGGCGTTCAGGCGCCTGCCAACTGGGGCGTGGTCTACCAGACGGGCACCGTTCCCGAAGCGGCCGGTACCTGGAACGCGCCGGGCCAGGGCGACAAGACCACCACGAACGTGAACACCAGCACCGCAGGCTCCTGGTACGACGGCGCCGTCGGTAGCTTCGACGGCATCTATCAGGGCGTGGATCTCGTCGCGGGCACGGTCTACACCATCAGCTTCACCGCCCTGTCGAACAACGCGGCGAACGTCGCTGGCGCCGCCGATGGCGGCGTCGAGATGGGCGTGTATGCAGGCAAGTGCGTGAATCTCACTGGCCCCGTCGCCAACTGCGCACCGGACAATCCGGGCTTCCAGGTGCTTGCCACGCCCAACGATGCCGCCAATGCCGGTGGTCCGACGGTCGTCACGGTCGACCCGGCGCATCCGGAAACCACCACTGGCGTCAGCACCACCGACGTTATCTTCGACGGCGGCACGCTCACGGTCGACCAGACCAACCCGACCCTCGGTCAGGACGTCGCGATCACCCACAATGGCGGGACGATCGACCAGGACGGACGCGATGCCACGTTCACAGGCACGATCTCCGACGAGACCAGCGGCACGCCGGGCGACCTCAACATCGTCAACAGCGGCAACGGCGGCACTGTAACGCTGACCGGTACCAACACCTACACCGGCGAAACCACCATCGACAACGGTGCGACCCTCGCCCTCTCGGGCAACGGCAGCATCGCGCAGTCCAGCGGCGTGACCAACAACGGCACGCTCGACGTCAGCCTGGCGAGCGGCAACGAGAACGTCGCCTCGCTCGGTGGCCATGGCAACGTGCAACTCGGCACCAACGCTCTCACCATCACGAACGGGCACGATACCTACACCGGCACCATCGGCGGCACAGGTGGCGTGAACGTCACCGGCGGCACGCAGGGCTTCACCGGCACCAGCACGTACACCGGTGGCACCCACGTCTCTGGCGGCGCCACCGTGTCGATCGATAACGGCGCTGCGCTCGGCACCGGTGCGATTGCCCTGAACAACGGCACGCTCGACACCACGCAGACCACGACGCTGGGCAATACCATCGACGTGACCGGCACCGGCACCGTCGACACCGCCACGGGTACAACGCTTACGCACTCCGGTGCGGTGACGGGCAGTGGCGACTTCGTGAAGAACGGTGACGGCACGCTGGCGCAGACCGGCAATCTCACGCAGAGCGGCGCTACCATCGTCAACGATGGCACGCTGGTGCTGTCGGGCACCAATACGTACGGCGGCGGTACCGTGGTCAACACCGGCGGCACGCTGGAGGTCTCCAACGACGCCAACCTCGGCGGCGCGTCGAGCAACCTCGCGCTCGACGGCGGTACGCTGCACACCACCGACACGATCAACTCCGACCGCAACGTGGTCCTGAGCGGCGCCGGCCACTTCGACGTCGACGCCGACACGACCATGGCGACGGGCGGCACGGCGTCGGGTACGGGCACGCTCGTGAAGGACGGTGAAGGTCGTCTGGTCATCGGCGGTGTGGCTTCCCACACCGGAGGTACCGTGGTCAACGACGGCATTCTCGTGCTGACCAACCACAACACCTACACGGGCGGCAACACGATCAACGGTGGCACGCTGCAGGTGCAGAATGATTCGAGCCTGGGTGATGCTTCCAACGGCATCGCCTTCAACGGCGGTTCGCTGCACACCACGGGTACCTTCACCACGGCACGCAATCTGTCGCTCAACGGCAGCGGCACGATTGCCACCGATGTCGGCACCACGCTCACCGCTACCGGCAATGTATCGGGCGCGAGCGGTCTAGTGAAGAACGGCGGCGGCACGCTCGATATCGAGGGCGTGGCCTCGCACACCGGCGGTACGACGGTGAACACGGGCACGCTGATCCTGGGCGGCAACAACACCTACACCGGTGGCAACACCATCAACGGTGGCACGTTGCAGGTGTCCTCGGACGCCAACCTGGGCGATGCAGCGAACGGCATCGCCTTCAACGGCGGTTCGCTGCACACCACCGGTACCTTCACCACGGCACGCAATCTGTCGCTCAACGGCAGCGGCACGATTGCCACCGATGTCGGCACCACGCTCACCGCTACCGGCAATGTATCGGGCGCGAGCGGTCTAGTGAAGAACGGCGGCGGCACGCTCGATATCGAGGGCGTGGCCTCGCACACCGGCGGTACGACGGTGAACACGGGCACGCTGATCCTGGGCGGCAACAACACCTACACCGGTGGCAACACCATCAACGGTGGCACGTTGCAGGTGTCCTCGGACGCCAACCTGGGCGATGCAGCGAACGGCATCGCCTTCAACGGCGGTTCGCTGCACACCACCGGTACCTTCACCACGGCACGCAATCTGTCGCTCAACGGCAGCGGCACGATTGCCACCGATGTCGGCACCACGCTCACCGCTACCGGCAATGTATCGGGCGCGAGCGGTCTAGTGAAGAACGGCGGCGGCACGCTCGATATCGAGGGCGTGGCCTCGCACACCGGCGGTACGACGGTGAACGCGGGCACGCTGATCCTGGGCGGCAACAACACCTACACCGGTGGCAACACCATCAACGGTGGCACGCTGCAGGTGTCGTCCGATGCCAACCTCGGCGACGCGTCCAGCAATATCGCCATCAATGGCGGCAACCTTACCGTGACCAGCACGATGAGCACGGATCGCGACATCCAGATCGGCAGCCACGGTGCGCAGATCACCACGCTGGACGGCGTGACACTGAACCAGCGCGGCGACATCAGCGGCAGCGGCGGCCTCGTGAAGCTCGGCGGCGGCACGATGATCGTGTACGGCAACAACACCTTCACCGGCGGCACCCTGATCCAGGGCGGCGTGATCCGCATCAACACCGGTTCGTCGCTGGGCACGGGCCAGATCCTGCTCGAGGGCGGCACGCTTCAGTCCGATGCGTCGCTTGGTACGGGCCAGGAAGTGCTCATCACCGGCAACTCGGGCGTGAACGTGGCTGCCGGCACCACCACCGTGCTCTCGGGCAATCTGCTGGCGGGCACTGGCAATGGGTGTTTCGTGAAGTCGGGCAAGGGCTACCTGAGTCTTACGGGCCGCTCCATGCTCGCCAGCGGTACCTGCGTGGAAGACGGCGTCTTGAGCGCTAATGGACAGCTTTCCAGCAGCTTCGTGCAGGTGGATACGGGCGCCATGCTGCGCGGCGTGGGTGTCATCAACGGACCGGTGAACGTTGCGGGCCGTCTGGCCGCCGGCAACTCCCCGGGCACGCTGACGGTGGCCGGCACGGTGACGATGCAGGCCGGCAGCTCGCTGCAGGTGGATATCGACGGTCTGGGCACCGGCAACGGCGCCGGGAATTACTCGCGTGTGTTGGTGGTCGGTGCAGGCAACCGCTTCGTCGCCGACGGCACGCTGGTGCCGACGCTGCGCGGCATCACCGGCAACGCGTCCAACACCTACACGCCGGCGCTGGGCAGCACCTATCGCATCGTCACGGCGGACGGTGGCGTGCAGGGCCGCTTCGCTTCCATTGCACAGCCCGCTGCCGGCCTGCCGGCGAACGCTCGCTTCCTGGCGTTCTACGGCGCGAACGACGGTCATAGCATCGACCTGCGTGTGGCTCCGGTGTCGTATGCCACCTTGCTGGGTGACGGTGCTAAGCGCAACGCCCAGGCCGTTGCGGCTTTGCTCGACGGCGGCATCCAGGCGATGGATGCCGGCACGGCAAGCGCGGCGCAGAACGACCTGCTTTACGCCGCGTCGTCGGCTGGAGCCGATCGTGCGGCCTCGGTGGTGACCAGCCTCTCCGGCGAAGTGCATGCCGACCAGGCTGCTGCGGCACGCAGTGCGGGCCTCGGCATGCAGCGTGACGTGAGCGACCATCTCGCCACGGACCGTTCTGCCGACATCGCGCACAACGTATGGGCCAACGTCACGCGTGACGGCAACCGCTCCGTCGCCGACGGCCAGGGCAGTGGCTTCGAAACCGGCACCGATCGCACCACGGGCGGCATCGATCTCTACGCGGAGAGCGGCACCGTGCTCGGCGTGGCGGCCACGCACCATGAGACGAACGTCATCGCGCACAGTGGCTCGGGCTCTATCCGCGGCACCTCGGGCATGGTCTATGCGCAGCAGGCGCTCGGCCGCTTCGTCCTCGATGGCGTGGCAGCCTACGGCACCACGGACTGGACGACCCGTCGTCCGGATCCGGTGGGCGCTTCGCAGTTGGACGCCCGTACCTCGGGTAAGGACAACATGGCCAGCGCGACCCTGCGTATGCCGATGCAGACCGCCAACGGTACGCGTATCGAACCGTATGCCAGCGTCATCTGGCAGAAGGTGGAGCGCGATGCGGTGAGCGAACACGGTTCGGCCGCGGCGCTTTCGCTCGACAAGCTCTCCGAGACCGGCACGCGTGTGCTTGCCGGTGTCACGATGGGCTCGAAGGCGTCCGATCCGCTTGCCACGACGCTGACCTGGCGTGCCGGCGTCGCGGTAGGTGCCGATACCGGCGACCTGCTCGACCCGACCGTGCATGACACGCTGGCCGGCCAGCGCTTCGATACGGCGGCTCCGGGCGTCGGTCGCAGCTTCGTGCAGGTCAATGCGAACGGCACCATGCGTCTCGGCAAGAACACCTACCTCTACGGTGGCCTCACCGCTGAGGAAGGCTCGCGCCGCTCCGCTTACGGCGTGACTGCTGGCGTGCGCGTGGCGTTCTGAAGACCGGCGGTCGTCGGGTCAACGCCCGGCGGCGGCTTTTGATATCCAAGGCTCGCCCCTAAGGGGGCGGGCCTTTTTTGTGCTTCGCGATATGCGGAAAGGTGCACCGGTGACAGGTGCATCGGTGTCAGGTGCATGGTGGGAGATGCATCGGTGGGAGCCAGCCTGCTGGCGAAAAGCCAACGAAGCGGTTTAGCGGGCGAGGCAAGCACCCATCGCCAGCAGGCTGGCTCCCACCGGCAAGTTCCATCGCCAGCAGGCTGGCTGGCACTGGCAAGTTCCCATCGCCACCAGGATGGTTCTCACCGGCACTGGCTTTTCTCGCTGTTATAGCGGCTCCCCCTACGCCGATGCTCTTACGCCCTGCGTCGACGCACCGCGTAACCGATGCCGAGGATGGCGAACCACACGGGGCTGGCAATGAGTGCTTGCCGGGTGTCGCTTTCCAGTGCGAGCAGCACCAGCACGAAGGCGAAGAAGATCAGGCACACCCAGCACATCGCCACGCCGCCCGGCATCTTGTAGCTGGACACCGCGTGCAACTCCGGCCGGTGCTTTCGATAGGCCATGTATGCCACCAGAATCAGCGACCACACGAACATGAAGAGGATGGCCGCCAGCGTGGTCACCAGCGTAAAGGCGGTGACGAGGTTTGGAATCACGTAGACCAGCATCGCGCCGCCAAGCAGGCAGATGCACGAGAACAGCAGTCCCCGCGACGGCACAGCAGCCCTCGACAGTCGCTTGAACGCCGACGGTGCATGGTCTTCCTCAGCCAGGCCGTAGAGCATGCGGCTGGTGGAGAAGATGCCGCTGTTGGCCGACGAGGTGGCCGAGGTGAGCACTACGAAGTTGATAAGGCTCGCCGCTGCCGGGATGCCGGCCAGCACGAACAGTTCCACGAATGGGCTCTTGCCCGGAATGACCTGGCGCCACGGCGTGACCGCCATGATGACGACGAGCGAAAGCACGTAGAAGAGGATGATGCGTACGGGGATCGAGTTGATCGCCTTGGGCAGGTTGCGTTCCGGATCGGCGGTCTCGGCGGCGGTGGTGCCGACGAGCTCGATGCCGACGAAGGCGAACACGGCGATCTGGAAACCCGCGAAGAATCCGCCGATGCCCATCGGGAACATGCCACCGTCGTTCCAGAGATTGGCCAGCGACGCGACGTGGCCGTCCGGTGAGCGGAAGCTCCACGCCACCATGCCGAAGCCGGTCACGATGAGGGCGCAGATCGCCACGATCTTGATCAGCGCGAACCAGAACTCCAGCTCGCCGAACAGGCGCACGGTGGTGAGGTTCAGCGCCAGCAGCAGGAGTACGCAGAGCACAGCCGGTATCCATGGCGCCAGGCCGGGGAACCAGAATTGTGCGTACGACGCGATGGCGATCACGTCGGCGATGGCGGTGATGATCCAGCAGAACCAGTAGGTCCAGCCGCAGAAGAAGCCCGCCCACGGTCCAAGCAGATCGGTGGAGAAATCGATGAAGGACTTGTAGTTGAGGTTGGAGAGCAGCAGCTCGCCCATCGCGCGCATCACGAAGAACAGCATCACTCCGATGATGAGGTACACCAGCAGGATCGACGGACCGGCGAGGCTGATGGTCTTGCCCGAGCCCATGAACAACCCGGTACCGATGGCGCCGCCGATGGCGATCAGTTGCAGGTGGCGGTTCGACAGGCTGCGCCTGAGGTGCTCGGGGGACTGCTCCTGCGGATGCGACATCGGCATGCTCGGGTCGGGACGGAAGCGGGAACCATACGGGGCGGACCCCGCCGGAGCAAGGCGAGCCCTCAGCCGTTTTCGGCGGTGGGTTCCTTTGTATGATCGGTCCTCACCCCTCCCGAGAAACGTCATGATCGACCCGACCCGCCGACAATTGATCGATCGCTACATCGAGGCGTACAACCGCTTCGACATCGACGGCATGCTGGCCACCTTGTCCGACGACGTCCGCTTCGAGCACCACGCAGGCGACACGCTCGCCGTGGCGACGGACGGCAAGACGGAATTCGAGAAGCTGGCCCGCGTGGGTGCCGCCATGTTCGCGTCGCGCCAGCAGACGCTGCAGGCGCTGGAAGAGAGGGATGCCACCATCGTGGCGACCGTCGACTTCCATGGCGAGATTGCGGAAGACATTCCCGATGGCCCGGGTGCCGGCACGGTCATCGAGATGCGTGGGCAATCCGAGTTCGGCTTTGCCGACGGGCGGATCTGCCGTGTGATCGACAAGGCCTAGGGATCAGGCGGCGAGCTGCCTCACGGCCGCGAGCAAGGCCTTGCGGTCGTACGGCTTGGGCAGGTACACCATGCGCTCGTCGAGCCAGGGGTGCTGCTCCTTTACCTCGCCCGAGGTCACGAGCACGCGCATGTGCGCGTGGCGTCGGGCCAACTCCTCGCCCGTGATCCGCCCGGGCATGCGGATGTCGGTGAACAGCAGATCGGCCTCGTTCTGCTGTAGCCACGCGTCCGCGGCGTCACCATCCCGTACCGCGTGCACCTCGTGCCCGGCGTCCTCCAGGATCATGGTCGAGAGCTCTCGGATGGCGCTGTCGTCTTCCACAAGGAGGACGACAAGGGGGCGTTCGCTGGACATGGGTTCGCTCATAGATCGTGGGCGAGGCAGATACCTTGCCACGTGTGAAGGAGTCGTCAAAACAGTTCGCGATTGTGACGTATTCCATTGTGCTTCGCCGCACCCCATCATGTGTATTTTTCGGGGGGTACTCATGACGGCTTTGTCGCAGCGTACGATCGACGTGATCCGCAAGAACGAGGCCGTCTTGCAGGCCAGTTGGATGGCCAGCCTGGAAGCCAGCGGTCTGAGTCGCGATGCGCGTCTTCCGGCCGGTGAGCTGGAAGCGCAGACCCGTGAGTTCATACGGTTGTTGGTGAGCTCGGCGAGCGTGGGCGACGCTGCCGGCCTTGCCAGCAACGAGTGGGCCGAGACCCGCACCTTCCTCGAGCGCCTCTCGCGCAATCGCGCCCTGCAAGGCTTCGATTCGCAGAGCACGGCCAGCTTCATCTTCTCGCTCAAGCGCCCGCTGTTCGATCTGCTGCAGACCGAATACGCCAGCGATCCCGCAGAGCTTGCCGGCCAGGTGTGGGCGAGCTCCGAGTTGCTCGATTCGCTGGGTATGCACACGATCCGTACCTTCCAGAAGTCCCGCGAGGAAGTCATCGCGCGGCAGCAGGAGGAACTGCTGGAACTGTCCACCCCGGTGGTCAAGCTGTGGGACGGCGTGCTTGCCCTGCCGATGATCGGCACGCTCGACTCGCAGCGCACCCAGGTCGTGATGGAGTCGCTGCTCCAGCGCATCGTCGAGACGGGCGCGGAGATCGCGATCATCGACATCACCGGTGTCCCGACCGTCGATACGCTGGTGGCCCAGCACCTGCTGAAGACCGTTACCGCCATCCGCCTGATGGGCGCCGACGCGATCATCAGCGGCGTGCGTCCGCAGATTGCGCAGACCATCGTCCATCTCGGCCTCGATCTGCAGGGCATCGTCACCAAGGCGAACCTGGCCGATGCGCTGGCGCTCGCATTGAAGCGATCCGGTTTCACCGTGAGCAAGGCCGGCTGACGGCCATGGATCGCATCCCTATCCTGCGCATGGGCGAGTTTCTGCTCGTCACCATCCAGGTCGACATGCACGACCAGCTCGCGCTGACCTTGCAGGACGATCTTTCCGAGCAGATTCGCCGGCATGGCTCCCGCGGCGTGCTCATCGACATCTCCGCACTGGATATCGTCGACTCCTTCATTGGCCGGATGATCGCCACGATCTCCGCCTTGTCCAAGATCATGGATGCGGAAACCGTCCTGGTGGGCATGCAGCCTGCTGTCGCGATCACCCTGGTGGAGCTTGGTCTCACGCTTCCTGGTGTCAGCACCGCGCTCAATGTCGAGCGCGGCATGAGCCTGTTGCGCGACCGCGTGCGCTCGCAATGACGGTACTCGCCGAGGGGTCTCAGGCGGTACGCATCGAACAGGACGTCGTGCTGGCGAGGCAGACGGCGCGCAAGCTCGCAATCGAGTCCGGGCTCCGCCTGGTCGATCAAACCAAATTGGTCACGGCGGCCAGTGAACTGGCCCGCAACGCCGTCATTTATGGTGGCGGCGGCCACATGGACTGGCAGATCGTGCAGGACGGCCTGCGCAAGGGCCTGCGCCTGGTCTTCCGTGACGAAGGCCCCGGTATCCCCGACCTCACGCTGGCAATGACCGATGGCTGGACCTCGGGCGGCGGCCTCGGTCTGGGCCTGACCGGCGCCAAACGACTGGTTGACGAATTCTCGATCGAGAGCGCCCCGGGCCAAGGGACGCGCATCACGATCTGCAAATGGAACTGACCTTCATCGGTTCGCCGACCCGTATCGTGCCGATCGAGGAGGCCACGGGCGTCGGTCAGGCGCGGCGCGTGGCGCAGCAGGTGGCAGTGGATGCCGGCTTCGATGAAACCGACAGCGGCCGCGTGGCACTGGTGACGACGGAGCTGGCGACCAACGTGCTCAAGCACGCGGCGAGAGGCGAAATGCACATCGCGCTTCTTCCCGGCCATGGGGCACAAGGCGTGGAAGTCACGGCCGTGGATCGTGGGCCTGGTTTCAATCTCGCCGACTGTCTGCCGGACGGCTATTCCACCGGCGGCACCCGCGGTGAAGGACTGGGTTCGGTTACCCGGCAGGCCGACGTCATGGACATGTACGCCGACAGCCGCGGCGCGGTGGTCATGGCGCGCATGTACCCGAAGGGTCATGGCAAGGCCGACATCCGTTTCGGTGCCACGCAGCAGCGCATGGACGGCGAGTCCGTCTGCGGTGACGGTTGGGCGCTGGCAGTCCGTGGCAACCTCGTGTCGGTCCTGGTGGTCGATGGGCTGGGTCACGGTCACGCGGCGGAGGAGGCGGCCCGCGCCGCCACGGAGACATTCGTCACGCGCGCGTTCGACGAGCCGGTAGCGCTCATGGCGGCGATGCATGACGCCATGGCCGGCACGCGTGGTGGCGCGGCAGCCATCGCGCACTACGCGGTCGAACAGGGCAGCCTGCGCTACGTCGGCATCGGCAACATTGCCGGAACTCTTCTCGCCCTCGATACCTCTCGTGGGCTGGCGTCGCATCCGGGCATCGTGGGTGTTCAGGCGCGCCGCCCGCAGCCATTCGACTTTGCGGAAGCCAGGGGCAAGCTTCTGGTGATGTACAGCGACGGGCTGATTTCCCGCTGGAACGCCCGCGACTATCCGGGCCTGGCGTCCCGCCATCCCGGCGTGGTCACGGCGCTCCTGCATCGCGATTTCAACCGCGGGCGAGATGACGTGACCGTCTTCGCCATGGCCCTGGGAGCCAACGCATGAGCGACCACGACGAGATCGAACGACTGCGCGTCGAAAACGCAGGACTTCGCGCGGAACTCGAAGAAACGAACCAGGGCGTGCTCGCGCTCTATGCCGAGCTGGACAAGCAGGCAGAACAGTTGCGCGAGGCCTCGGAGCTGAAGAGCCGTTTCCTTTCGTACATGAGCCACGAGTTCCGCACGCCGCTCGGGTCCATCCTCAGCATCGCCCGGCTGTTGACCGACGAACTGGACGGCGCGCTCGCACCGGAGCAGCACAAGCAGGTGGCGTTCGTGGCGAGTGCCGCGCGCGAACTGAGCGACATGGTGGACGACCTGCTCGATCTGGCGAAGGTCGAGGCGGGCCGCATCACCATCTCGCCCGCGTGGTTCGAGCTGATGGATCTGTTCTCCGCACTGCGCGGCATGTTCCGGCCAATCATGGATGCCACCGACGCCGACCTCATTTTCGAGGAGCCGACCGGCATGCCGCGGCTGTATACCGACGACAAGAAGCTCGCTCAGATCCTGCGCAACTTCATTTCCAACGCCATGAAGTTCACGCCGCGCGGCGAGATCCGCGTGTCCGCCAGCCTCGATGGCGACGATCGCGTGTGCTTTGCCGTCAGCGATACCGGCATCGGCATTCCCGAGGAACTGCAGGCTTCCTTGTTCGAAGATTTCACCCAGGTCGATTCGCCGCTGCAGAAGCGCGTGCGCGGCAGCGGGCTCGGCCTGTCCCTGTGCCGGCAGTTCGCGCACCTGCTCGGCGGCGAAGTCGGCGTGGTCAGTACGCCCGGCGTAGGCTCCGTGTTCCACGTCGTCCTGCCCCTCACGTTGCCGGTGGAGGCAAGCGATGCCGCGGTCTAGTCATCTCCTCATCGTCGACGACAATGCCGCGACGCGCTACGCGATGCGTCGCACGATGGAGCGTCACGGCTACAAAGTCGTGGAGGCGGGCACCGGCTCGGAAGGC
The DNA here is from genome assembly GCF_023612255.1 of Luteibacter flocculans. Lineage (NCBI taxonomy): Bacteria > Pseudomonadati > Pseudomonadota > Gammaproteobacteria > Lysobacterales > Rhodanobacteraceae > Luteibacter > Luteibacter flocculans. The sequence continues at coordinate 614,986 of NZ_CP063231.1, forward strand.
CTTGCCTTGCTGGCGACGCAGGAGTTTGCTGCAGTGATTCTCGACGTGAACCTGCCCGACATGAGCGGCTTCGACATCGTGAAGCATCTGCGCAGCGCACCGGAAACCATGTTGTTGCCGGTGATCCACGTGTCCGCCGCATCCATCGATACCGGCGACCTGATTACCGGACTCGACAACGGCGCGGATGCCTATCTCATCCATCCGGTCGATCCGGACGTGTTACTGGCGACGCTGCGCACACTGATCCGCGTCCGCGACACCGAGGACGCGTTGCGCGCGGCCGAGGCGCGGTTCCGCGAGATATTTACCAACATTGCTGCGCCCATCGCGGTGGTGAACGGCGATCTGGGTATCGTGGAGTGCAACGAGGCGTTCGAGCGCATGCTCGACGAATCGGGTTGCGACGACCGTCTGGGTGCCTGCTTCGAGACGGGCCAGGACGAGACGCTGGCGGAGATGCGCGCGGCACTCGCAGCGAAGCAACGTTGGCGCGGCATTCTCTGCATCCGTTCGCGCAATGGAACGCGCGAAACCGAATGGCGCGTGAGTCCATACCGCGGCGAGACCGGACTGGTGTTCGTCGAGGACGTGACCGAGCAGCGTCGGCGCGAGCGCGACCAACTGGAACGCATCGACAGCGCGCACAGCCAGCTCGCGATCGAGATCGCGGAGCGCGCACGCACCGAGTCGCAGTTGCTGCAGGCGCAGAAGATGGATGCGCTGGGCAAACTCACCGGCGGCATCGCGCACGACTTCAACAACCTGCTGACGAGTATCATCACCGGCATCGACCTCATCAATCGCCAGGTGGAAGCGGGACGTACGGAGAAGATCCAGCGCTTCGCGGATGCGGCGCTCGGTTCCGCGCGCCGCGCCGCGGCCCTTACCCATCGCCTGCTTGCGTTCGCCCGGCAACAGCCGCTGGATGCGAAAGCGATCGACGTCAATCGCAGCATCCGCTCGTTGGACGACATGCTGCGTCGGACACTGGGAGAGCGCATCGTGCTCGAACTGGATCTCGCCTCGTCGCCGATGGTGGCGGAGGTGGATGCGAACCAGTTGGAGAATGCGGTCATCAACCTCATCATCAACGCGCGCGACGCGATGCCCGACGGCGGCGCGATCCGTGTGCGTACCTCGCGCCGACGCATCGATGGCGACCCCGCGCTGGTGGCTGGTGAGTACATCGAACTCACGGTGTCGGACGATGGTACGGGCATCGACCCGGATACCTTGGAAAAAGTGTTCGAGCCGTTCTTTACCACCAAGCCGTTGGGTCAGGGCACGGGCCTTGGCCTGTCGATGATCTATGGTTTCGCGCGCCAGTCGGGTGGCGAGGCGCGCATCCACAGCACACTCGGCCGGGGCACCGACGTTTCCCTGCTGCTTCCCGCCAGCCAGGCGGAAGCGGAGATTGAGGCGCCGATCGTTGAATCGATAGGCGGCGGCCAGGGCGAGCGGATCCTGCTGGTGGAGGATACGAACTCGCTGCGTGTGCTCACGGCCGAAGTGCTGACACAGGCCGGATACGCCTGCGTGGCTACCGACGACACGGACTATGCGCTACGCCTGCTGCGCGGCGACGAATCGTTCGATCTTCTGCTTACCGACATCGGCATGCCGGGCATGGACGGTCGCGAACTCGCGGAGGCGGCGCGCGCGTGGCGACCGTTCATGCCGGTGCTGCTCATGACCGGCTATGCGGAAAACGCCATGGAGCGCTCACGCTTCATCGGCAAGGGCATGGACCTGTTGTCCAAGCCGTTCGAGATCGACGTGCTGCTTGCCCGCATCCGGGGCATGCTGAACTGACCCGATGTCGTCACCGCTACGGTGACGATATCGCCGTCCGCGTCCCGCTTAGAAGCCTTCGAGCACGATCTTGCCTCGCGCCTTGTGGCTTTCGATGAGCTGGTGTGCACGACGCAGGTTCTCGGCGTTGATGGTGCCGAAGTGTTCGCCGAACGTGGTACGCAAGGTGCCGTCGTCGATCAGTGCCGCTACCCGATCGAGGATGTCGTGCTGCTTACCCATATCCGGTGTCTGATAGGTGGAACGGGTGAACATCGATTCCCAATGCAGCGACACCGCCTTGCGCTTGAGCTTCGTTGCGTCGAGGGACGCCGGATCGTCGATGAGGCCGAACTGACCCTGCGGCGTGATGATCTCCACGATCTGCTCGTAGTAGTCGTCGGTGTGGGTGAGGCTGAGCACGTGATCGACCTGCGACAGACCCAGTGCTTCGAGCTGCGGTGCCAGCGGCTTGCCATGATCGATCACGTGATGCGCGCCAAGGTCGCGTACCCACTGGGCCGTTTCCTCGCGCGACGCCGTACCGATTACCTTGAGCTTGGTGAGCCGGCGAGCGAGCTGCACGAGAATCGAGCCCACGCCACCACCCGCGCCGATGACGAGGAGGGACTCGCCATCATGGCCGTGCTCGGCAATCTTCAGCCGGTCGAACAGCAGCTCCCAGGCGGTGAGTGCGGTGAGCGGCAAGGCGGCGGCATGAGCGGCGTTCAAGGATGCCGGCTTGTGGCCGACGATGCGCTCATCCACGAGCTGGAACTCGGCGTTGCTGCCCGGCCGCAGAAGGGATCCGGCGTAATAGACCGTGTCGCCCGCCTTGAACAGGCTGACCTCGCTGCCGACCTCCACGACGCTGCCGACCGCATCGAAGCCGAGCACGCGCGGTTCGGTCACCGGCATGTTCTTGCGGACCTTGGTGTCCACGGGATTCACCGACACCGCTTGCACCGCCACCAGCAGGTCGCGCGGACCCGGCGCGGGACGCGGCAGGTCCATGTCGATGAGGGCGCCGGGCTGGTCGATGGGCAGGCCGTTCTGCGTGTAGACGATCGCTTTCATGGGAGGGTCTCCGTTGGGATGACGACCATCCTCCCCCTTTCGGCCGGACCGGAAAACCGGCGCCGAGCGGGATCAGTTTCGTCGCTTCGTTGAAAATCGCCGGGGGCTCTCCAAAAAACCGATATCTTCCGCGACCGCTTCCACCTATGATCCGGCCCCACGATCGGCAGTCGTTTTCAGGGGAACGGAATGTCGGAGGGGAAATCGAGCGTGCTCGTCGACCGCCGCTTCGTGGCGGAGATGGACGCGCTGCAGAAGTTCGGGCGCCTCGAAAAGGCCGCCCAGTTGGGGGACGTCGAGGCGCAGTTTCACGTAGGCCGCACCTATGCGGCAGGTGAGCACGTGGCCCAGGATCACCAAAGAGCGACGCAATGGTTTCGTCGGGCCGCCGAGCAGGGGCACCGGGAAAGCCAGTGCCAACTCGCGGTGCATTACGCGGAAGGCCTGGGTGTCCCGCGCGATCCGTTTGAAGCCACGGGCTGGTACCGACGCGCCGCCGACGCTGGCCTGGCCGAAGCGCAGTGCGCGCTGGGCACGGCATACGCCCGCGGGCAGGGCGTGGCCGCCGATCGCAAGGAGGCCTTGCGCTGGTGGGGCCTCGCCGCCGACCAGGGACACGTGCAGGCGTGCGTGAACCTCGGCGTGTCGCATTATTTCGGCCGTGGTGTGCCACGCGATGCGGAGCTGGCCTTCGCCTTCTACAGCAAGGCGGTAGAGCGCGGCGATCCCGAGGCCCGAGGCTATGGGGACGCCTTGTGCAGCCTGGCGCACATGTTCGGCGACGGCATCGGTGTGACACGCGATCCGGCGCAGAGTGCATTGCACTACCGGCGCGCGGCGGAACTCGGCAACGGTACGGCTCAGTTCGCCCTGGGCAAGCTCTTTCTCGAAGCCAGCGGTCTGCCGGAGGATCGTGAGCAGGCACGCTACTGGTTCGGCCGCGCCGCGGAGCAGGGCGACAGTGAGGCCCGCAGGCACCTGGCGGAGCTCGATGCCGCCGAACCCACGGACGAACCGGCGTCGGGCAACCTGGCACGGCTCGGGCCGCAGGAGCCGGCTGCGCAGTTCCTGCTTGGGCAGCGGCTTGCCGCGGGTGACGGTGTCGCGCGCAACGATCGTGAGGCGGTGCGCTGGCTTTCGGCGGCAGCGGACCGCGGACACGTACCCGCGCAGTTCGCGCTGGCGCGGATGATCGACGGAGGACGCGGCACGCCACGCCAGATCGACGAGGTGGTGCGCCTTCTTCGCGGTGCCGCCGGTGCAGGCCATGCCGACGCCCAGTTCGAACTGGGTCTGCTGCATGAGCGCGGCGACGGCGTGCGCCGCAATCTGGCCATCGCGCGCGCGTGGTACCGCAAAGCCGCGGCACGCGGGCACTTGAAGGCGCTGCGCAAACTGGAACGCCGCCCCTGGTGGCGCTTCTGGTAGGCAGAAACCCGCCTGCTGTTGCCTATCCCCATCGCCAGCAGGCTGGCTCCCACCAAGCCAGGTCCCCACTCGCTTCCGCCGCCGGCACAGGGTTTCCCAGGGTAGGCAGAAACCTGCCTGCTGTTGCCGTTATCCCCATCGCCAGCAGGCTGGCTCCCACCAAGCCAGGTCCCCATTCGCTTCCATCGCCGGCACGCGGGTTCCCCTGGTGGTGGGAGCCAGCCTGCTGGCGATCGGGGGCTTGCGATCGCAGGAACCTGCGGCCGTGACTTCCGGCGCTTCCGTGGCCCCTGACCGGGGAGGACCATCGGCGGAGCGACCGCCGACGGATGTCCGTCGGGGTGCGAACCCAAGGGCTTTCAACATGCGTACTCCTCTCGTCAGCGCGATCGCCTTCGCGCTTGCCGGACTTTCGCTTGCTACCGTCGCCGCGCCGGTGACGGATGCGAACCAACTCGCTACCACCCAGTTGCCGCGCACCGTGCGTCCCACGCATTACGACGTGTCCATCGCGCCGCACGCCGACAAGCTGGCGTTCGACGGCACCGTAAGCATCGCCATCGATGTGCTCGAACCCACCCCGTCGATCACGCTCAACGCGATGAACATGGACTTCGCCAAGGTCGCGCTTGCGCCAGCGAAGGGCAAGGCCGTGTTCGCCGCGCCCAAGGTGGCGGTGGACGAGAACGCGCAGACGGCGACCTTCACCTTCGACCATGCGATTCCCGCCGGCAGCTATGTCCTCACGATGAGCTACACCGGCAAGATCGGCACGCAGGCCAACGGCCTGTTCGCCATCGACTACGACACGAAGTCCGACGGCAAGAAGCGCGCGCTTTACACGCAGTTCGAGAACTCCGATGCGCGCCGCTTCATTCCTTCGTGGGACGAACCGGCCTACAAGGCCACCTTCACCCTGAAGGCCACGGTGCCGGCGAAGCAGATGGCGGTAAGCAACATGCCGGTGGCGAAGCGCAAGGACCTGGGTAACGGCCTGGCCGAAGTCACCTTCCAGCCGTCGCCGAAGATGTCCACCTATCTGCTGTTCTTCGGACTCGGCGACTTCGATCGTGCGACCACGAAGAGCGATGGCGTGGAGATCGGTGTCATCACGCAGAAGGGTCTGACGTCGCAGGCGCAGTTCACGCTGGAAACCGGCAAGGCGGTGCTGCAGGAATACAACGCGTACTTCGGCGTGCCGTATCCGCTGCCCAAGCTCGACAACATCGCCTCGCCGGGGCAGAGCCAGTTCTTCTCCGCCATGGAGAACTGGGGCGCGATCTACACCTTCGAATACGCGCTGCTCCTCGATCCGACCATTTCGACGCAGTCGGACAAGCAGGAAGTCTTCAATACCGCTGCGCATGAAATGGCGCACCAGTGGTTCGGCGATCTGGTGACCATGCGCTGGTGGGACGACCTCTGGCTCAACGAAGGTTTCGCCTCGTGGCTGGCGTCGCGCACGACCGAGCGCCTGCATCCGGAATGGCATACCAACCTCGAAGCGGTCTTCATCCGCGAAGGCGCGATGTCGCGCGATGCCGTCGCCACCACGCACCCGGTGGTGCAGCACGTGGAGACGGTGGAGCAGGCCAGCCAGGCGTTCGACTCCATCACCTACGCCAAGGGCGAGTCGGTGATCCGCATGCTGGAAGCCTACGTCGGTGCCGATACCTGGCAGAAGGGCGTGCAGGCGTACATCAAGGCGCATGCGTATTCGAACACGGTGTCGGACGACCTGTGGAAGGAAATCGATGCGGCCGCCGGCAAGCCGGTAAGCACCATCGCACACGACTTCACGCTGCAGCCAGGCATCCCGCTGGTGCGCGTGGAATCGGTCTCCTGCGCGAACGGTTCGACCACATTGAAGCTCTCGCAAGGCGAGTTCACCCGCGATCGCCCGGACAAGAAGCCCCTGGCCTGGCACGTGCCGGTCATCGCGAAGACGCTCGGCGGTGCGCCCGCATCCACGTTGCTGCAGGATGGTTCGGGCACGCTCACCGTCGCGGGTTGCGCACCCGTGCTGGTGAACGCCGGTCAGACCGGTTACTACCGCACGCTGTACGCGCCGGCTCAGATCAAGGCATTGCAGGGCGTGTTCGCCAAGCTCGATCCGATCGACCAGCTCGGCGTCACCGCCGACGTGTGGGCGCTCGGCATGGGCGGACTGCAGCCTGCCTCCGACGTGCTCGATCTCATCAAGGCCACACCGCTGGATGCCACGCCGCTGCTGTGGGATGGCATCGCCAGCGACTTCTCCACACTCGACGACTACTACGAAGGCGATGCGAAGCGCCAGGCCGCGCTGCGCAAGTACGCGATCTCGCGGCTCGCGCCGAAGTTCGAGCAGGTCGGTTGGGATGCGAAGCCTGGCGAGGACGCGCCGGTGGCGATCCTGCGCGCGCAGCTCATCGGTACGCTCTCGCACCTGGGCGACGCGAAGGTCATCGCGGAAGCGCGCCGTCGCTACGAAACGGACAGCATGCCACCGGAACTGCGCAAGTCGATTCTTGCCGTGGTCGCCGCGCATGCGGATGCCGCCACGTGGGACAAGCTGCACGAAGCCGCCAAGGCGGAGAAGACCCCGCTGGTGAAGGATCGCCTGTACGCGTTGCTGGCAACGCCGGAGGACGAAGCCTTGACGAAGCGTGCGCTCGAACTGGCCCTCACCGACGAACCCGGTGCGACCAACAGCGCGGGGATGATCTCGGCGGCAGCGCGCAAGCATCCCGAGCTGGCCTTCGACTTCGCGGTGGCGCACAAGGACGCCGTGGATAAGTTCGTCGATTCCACGTCGGCCTCGCGTTACTACCCGATGCTCGCAGGCGGCTCGCTGGATCTCGCCACGATCGACAAGATCAAGGCGTTTGCCGACAAGTACATCGCACCGACTTCGCGTCGCGATGCCGAAACCAGCATCGCGAACATCCGCTATCGCGCGATGGTGCGTAAAGAGCGCCTTCCGGCCGTGGACGCCTGGCTCAAGAAGAACGGCTGATCGTTAGTTAGCTGCAGCGATACCGTGCGGCCGCCCCTCGATGGGCGGCCGCACGTCGATGGAGGTCTGTCTCACAGGGATGGGTGGGAGTTACCCTGGTGGCGAAGAGCCGACGAAGCGGTGTAGCGGCGAGGCAAGCTCCCATCGCCAGCAGGCTGGCTCCCACCAGCAAGTTCGAGGGATTCTCTGTGGGAGCCGCCATGGCGGCGAGAAGCCTACGAAGCGATGAAGCGGCGGGGCACATTCCCTCGCTGAGTTGTGGGAGCCGCTACAGCGGCGAGAAGCCAACGAAGCGGTGAAGCCAGAACGCACATCGCGCCGCGTATCACCACACATCGAGGCAAGCTTCCCTCGCCGCCATGGCAGCGCCTACAAGCGGCTCACTTGTCAGAGCCGCTAGCCTGCCGCATCGCAGGCAGCGAGCAGTGCGTCACGGAAGCAGCGTGCATCCAGCAGGCGTGCGGCGAGCGTGCCCTTGAAGACGTCACCCGAGCCGCAAGTCGGCACGCGGTAAAGGTCCGCGGCGTCGCCGTGCCGGTCCGCGCCATGCGAGACGAGGCAACTGCGATCCAGCGACACCACCACGGTTCCCGCACACAGCCGGCGGGCGAGGGCGTTGATCGTCGTGTCGTCCATGCCGGTCACCGCCTGCGCGGTGATATCGATGGAGAGGAAGCGACCGCACACGCGGGCGAATTCATGCACGTCAAGCAACAGCACGTCCGTGCTGGCGAATTCGCGGACGGACAGGCCGGCAGGCAGCGGGCCTGGATCGAGGATGCGCAGCAGACGTTTCTCGCCTGCGCGTTCCAGTGTGGCCGCCACCGCGTCGATGTTGGCCTCGGTGGAAATGAGCAGGATGCGCGCCTCGTCCATCAGGTCGTCCTGCGCAGCGACGAAGTCGGCATCCAGATGCTCGTTGGCGCCGGAGGACAGCACCGAGAGCAATGCGCCGCGCGGATCGACGATCAAGGCCGTGCGGCCGGTGCGGACGCCGGCAACGACCTGCCAGCGTGCGATCACATTGGCGGGAAGACCCGAGGGATCGATGGTGTCGTCGCCGATGGCGGCCACGAGACCCGTGGCTACGCCGGCACGGGCCGCGGCGACCGCCTGATGAAACGCCTTGCCGCCAGGGCGACGTTCAAAGTCGTCCGCATAGGCAGGTTCGCCCGGGCGAGGGAGGCGCGGCGTACGCCAACGCTCTTCCTCGCTGTAGCCGCCGACGACCAGCAGGCGGACCGGCATGCGCTCAGAATCGCTCGAGCACGCCGGCAATCGTCGCCGTCATGAAGGTGGCGATGGACCCGCCGAGCACGGCACGCAGGCCGAGGCGCGCGAGATCGCCGCGACGGTTCGGTGCGAGGCCGCCGATGCCGCCGATCTGGATGGCGATCGAGGAGAAGTTGGCGAAACCGCAGAGGGCGTACGTGGCGATCAGCCGACTTTCCGGCAGCAGGTCGTTGAGGTGGCGCGCGAGGTCCGCATACGCCACGAACTCGTTGATCACCACTTTCTGACCGATGAAGCTGCCGACCAGCGTCGCATCCTGCCAGGGCACACCAATGAGCCACGCGACGGGAGCCAGTACCCAGCCGAAGATCGTTTCCAGGCTGAGCGCCACCGGATGTCCGGTGCTCGCGGTCAGCCACGCATTGATGCTGTGCTCGCCACCGAGGGTGCCGACCCACTGCACCGGACCGTTGATGAGTGCGATCAGGGCGATGAAGGCGAGCAGCATCGCGCCGACGTTCATCGCGAGCTTGAGACCGTCGCCTGCGCCGGTGGCAGCAGCGTCGATCACGTTGGCGGTGGTCTTCTCCACCTCGATCTTCACGGTGCCGCGGGTGAGCGGTTCCTGCGTTTCGGGCACGAGGATCTTCGCCAGCACCATGGTGGCCGGCGCGGCCATCACGCTCGCCGTGAGCAGGTGCTTGGCGTAGAACATGCGCTGCGCCGGGTCGTCGCCACCGAGCATCGACACGTAGGCCGCCATCACCGAACCGGCGATGTGCGCCATGCCGCCGATCATCACGGTCATCAACTCGGCCTGGGTCATCCGCTCGATGTACGGCTTGATCGTGAGTGGTGCCTCGGTCTGGCCGATGAACACGCTGGCGCAGACGCTGGTGGTTTCCGCACCCGAGACGCGCATGACCTTGGTGATGACCCAGGCCATGCCCTTGACGATCTGCTGCATCACGCCGAGGTGATAGAGCACGCCGGTGAGCGAGGCGAAGAACACGATGGTCGGCAGCACCTTCACGGCGAAGATCACGCCGAACTTCTCGCTGTCGAGCAGGCTGCCGAAGATGAAGCGCGAACCCACGTCCACGTAGTCGAGCAGACGCACGAAGCCGGTGGCGATGGCGTCGAAGACGTCGCGACCGAGAGGCACCTTCAACACGACCGCCGCGAACACGATCTGCAGGCCGACGCCGGTGGCGACGAGCTTCCAGTCGACCACGCGCTTGTTGTTGGAGAAACAGAAAGCGATGGCGACGAGCACCACCAAACCGAACAGGCCAAAAAGGACGTGGCCCAGCAGACCCAGCATCGTGACTTACCCCTTCGAAGGCCGGGGGTAAGCCCCGTGACCGCTTTAAAAAACGCGAGGTTACGGGACGCTGGCGCGTGGGGCAAGGCGCGCCGCGACACGGGGCGACCGCCGACGGCGCCGAGCGCATGCGCAAACGACGCTTCCGCCGCCGCCACGGCAGGATTACCCTGGCGCGATGAACCTCATGCTCACCGTCGCACTGGTCCAGATCGTGGCGCTCATCACCCCGGGTCCGGACTTCTTCTTCGTTTCGCAGCTTGCTGCCAGCCGTTCGCGCCGGGAGGCGCTGGCGGGCGTGCTGGGCATCGCGCTGGGGGTGGCCGCCTGGGCCGCGCTGGCGCTGCTCGGGCTGCAGATCCTCCTGCACCGCCTGGCGTGGTTGCAGCGAGGCATCGCCATCGCCGGTGGCGCGTATCTGTGCTGGATGGGCTTTCAGATGCTGCGGGCCGCGTGGAAGGCCAAGCCGGACGCGGCGGCACCCGTCGTGGACGTGCGTCAGTCGAGCCCTTGGCGTGCGCTGGTTCGCGGACTGGCAACCAATCTGGCAAATCCGAAGGCGGCGGTCTATTTCGCCTCGATCTTCTCTGCCTTCGTGGGCGAAGGTATGTCCGCGGCCACGCGCTGGGGGCTATGGGCGATGGTTACCGCCGAGACCTTCGCCTGGTTTGCGTTGGTGGCGGCCATCTTCGCCTTGCCGGCAATGCGCCGCGGCTACGTGCGGGCGAGCCGCTGGATCGACGGCGGGGCCGGCGCGATCTTTACCTTGTTCGGCCTGCACCTGATCTTCGGACGGCGCACCGCTTAGCCGCTCAGTCCTTTTCCAGGTTCCTTGTCACCTGCGCGAGGCTTTCGGCCAGCACGGCGGGCTGATCCACACCTTCCAGCGCCGCGCGTGCCAGGTCGGCCACCAGCGCGCGGACCCGCTCGGCCATGCGCTTGCCGGCGGGCGTCAGCACGATGTCGACCAGGCGTCGGTCCGCCTCGTTCCGATCGCGCCGCATCAGGCCACGCTCGATGCCGGCATCCACCGCATGGGTAACCGTGCTCGCGTTCACGCCGCAGGCGGCCGCGAGTTCCGTGGAGATCATGCTGCCGTGGACGGCGAGCAGGAGCAGCATGTCGCTCTGCAGTGCGGTAAGGCCGAACTCGCGCTGGGCGCGCCGACCCACGGCATCGCGCAGGCGCGAACCGGCCAACATGAGATCCCTGCCCAGGCAGAGAGCGGAGGGCGTGCCGTCGTCCTTGGTCATGTCAGTCCGTAGCGCGCCGCCATGCGCCGGGCGGCATGCCGACCGTGCGGGTGAACACGCGGGTGAAGTGGCTCTGCTCGGCAAAACCGCAGGCAAGCGCGATATCGGCCAGCGAAAGCTGGGTGTCGCGGAGAAGTTGACGCGAGCGTTCGATGCGTCGGTCCAGCAGCCAGCGGTGCGGCGGCTTGCCCGTGCTGCGGCGGAACGCGCGCGAGAAGTGATTGACCGACAACCCGCAGACGTCGGCGACGGCAGAGACGGGGAAGGACTGGTCCAGGCGCTCGTCCATGAAGGCAATGGCGCGCCGTTCCTGCCAGGTCGCCAGGCCGCCGCGCGGCGTACCGGCATCGTCGCGCGCGGACGGCGCGCCGAGGATGGCCCGCAAGGCCAGGGCCACATGTGCCAGGAGCGGGGTATTGGGCGCCTCGGCGCGCAGGCTGTCGAACAGCACCTGGGCCAGGGTCCGCACAGCGGGCGGATGCGGCGTATCGATATCGCCCTCGACCGGCCGGCGGAACAGGATCGCGCCCGCGCCGACGGCGTCTGCCGGACAGGCGGCGCGGTAGACCAGCAGCAGATCGCCCGCATCCCCATCGACGAGGATCTCGGTCAGTTGCGCCCGGCCGCGCAGATCGTCGAGCAGGCTCGCGCCACCGTGCCGACCGCCACGGTCGACCGCCGCCGAACGCTGGGCGAGATCGACGAAGACGGTGGGCAGGTCCTGGCGGCACGGGCTGCAGGCGTGTTCGGCGCGGTACATGAGGCCGATCCTTTCGAGGTATCGGAGAGCGACACAAGCATTGCGCGTGCAAGGATCGGTCACTACCCCCTTTCGGGGGATTTCCCCTCACTCGTGTCAATTTCCTGACGGTCGAGGATGTAACCCAGCCCGCCCTCGCGGAACCAGCGGTATCCATACGGTTCCAGCAGGATGCGATGGCGCCCGCGCGCGTCGGGCTCGCTGTGCTCGTCCGAGAGGACATTGGTGAGGCGCTGGCGCAGGGAAAAGTCCGCTTCCGTCGGCGCGTCGGACAGGTTGTGCAGGAACAGCGTGGTGTTGCCGCGCCAGGTGTAGCGCATCATCAGTACGGCGTTGTCATCCAGCGGCAGTACCTCGAAATCGCCCCAGGCGACCTCGGGGATTTCCTTGCGCATGCGGATCACGCGTTCCATCCAGTTGAGCAGGGAGGACGGATCGCGGCGTTGCTCCGCGACGTTGACGTGCGGATAGCCGAAGGGGCCGTCCGAGATCACCGTCGCGCCGCCGCGGCGCGAACGGGTGAAGCCGCCGTACGGTTCCGTGGACCATTGCATCGGCGTGCGCGCGCATTCGCGTTCGGGCAACGAGAGATCGTCGCCCATGCCTATCTCGTCGCCGTAGCGCAGCACCGGCGTGCCAGGCAGGGTGAGCATGAGGCTGTAGGCCAGTTCCAGGCGCCGCCGGTCGTTGCGCAGCATCGGCGCGAGACGACGACGGATGCCTCGGTCATAGAGCTGCATGTCCTTGTCCGGCCCGAACGCCGCGAATACGCGCTCGCGCTGGGCGGGGGTCAGGCGGCCGAGATCCAGTTCGTCGTGGTTGCGCAGGAACAGGGCCCATTGCGCCGTGGCGGGGCGGGGTCGCGTCTTCTGCAGCGCTTTGGCGAGCGAGCGCACGTCAGCGCTGGCCAGGGCGTAGAACAGATGCTGGTTCACCTGGAAGTTGAACATCATTTGCAGGCGGTCGCCGTCGGAGCCGAAATACTTCATGTCGTCGCGCGGCAGCACGTTGGCTTCGGCAAGGATGATCGCGTCGCCCTTCCGCCATTGCAGCAGTTCGCGGAACGACCGCAGCATGTCGAACTGCTCTTTCGGCGTTTTCACGTCGGCACCCTTGGTCGCGATGACGAAGGGCACGGCATCCATGCGGAAGCCCGAGACGCCCAGTTGCGTCCAGAAACCCATGATCTTCAGAATTTCCGCCTGCACGTGCGGGTTGGCGGTGTCGAGATCGGGCTGGAAGTCGTAGAAGCGGTGGAAGTACCACGCCTTGGCGGTCTTTTCGTACGTCCATGTGCTTTTCTGCACCCCCGGAAAGACCACGCCCTTGCTGGCGTTGGCGGGGCGCGTCTTGGACCAGACGTACCAGTCGCGGTACTTGGACGACGGATCGCGACAGGCGTCACGGAACCAGGGATGGCGATCCGAGGTATGGTTCACCACCAGATCGATCATCACCCGCATGCCACGCTGGGAGGCGGCGTGGGTGAACTCGACGAAGTCGCCGAGGGTGCCGTAGCGGGGATCGACGTTGTAGTAGTCGGCGATGTCGTAGCCGCCGTCCCGGCCTGGGGAGGTCTGGAACGGCATCAGCCATACCGCGGTGACACCGAGGCCCTGGAGATAATCCAGGCGGCGGACCAGTCCCTGGAAATCGCCCACGCCATCGCCGTTGGCGTCCTGGAAACTGCCGACGGAAAGGCAATAGACGATGGCATTCTTGTACCAGAGGTCGTTGATCATGACGGCGGTCCGGCGCAGGAAGGAACCCGAGCCTAGGTCAGCGTATGTGAAGGCGTTTCGTACACGTTACCGGGGCAAGACTGGCTGGAAGGCTCGAGACGAGGAGAGCGTGTGGACGGTTCGTGGTGGCGAGACGGCGTCGTGTATCAGGTGTATCCGCGTTCGTTCGCCGACGCGAATGGCGACGGCATCGGCGATCTGGAAGGGATTCGCGGCAAGTTGCCGTACCTCGCCGAACTCGGGGTCGATGCACTCTGGATATCGCCCATCTATCCCTCGCCCATGGCGGATTTCGGCTATGACGTGAGCGACTACCGCGGCATCGATCCGCTGTTCGGCGACATCGGCACGCTGGATGCCTTGATCGCCGACGCGCATGCGCTGGGACTGAAGGTGATCCTCGACTTCGTGCCCAATCACAGCTCCGACGAACATCCGTGGTTTCGCGAGAGCCGGCGATCGCGCGACAGCGCCTATCGCGATTGGTACATCTGGCGCGACCCCGCGCCCGACGGCGGTCCACCGAACAACTGGCTGTCCAATTTCGGCGGCAGCGCATGGACCTTCGACGCCGCGACGGGTCAGTACTACCTGCATCTGTTTCTCGACAAGCAGCCGGACCTCAATTGGCGCCATCCGCCGCTGCGCGAGGCCATGTACGAGTCGATGCGCTTCTGGCTGCGCCGCGGCGTGGACGGTTTTCGCGTGGACGTGATCTATCACGTCATGAAGGACGCTGCCTTTCGAGACAACCCGCCCAACCCGGATTTCCGCCAGGGCATCGATGCCGACGCGCATCGCTTCCTTCCCGTGCATACGGCCGACCTGCCCGAGACGCAGGGGGTGGTCGCCGCGATGCGCGACGTGGTGGACGAATTTCCGGGCCGCGTGCTGATCGGCGAGTTGTACCTGCCGCTGGATCGCCTCGTCGTCTATTACGGCGAGAACCTCAGCGGAGCACATCTGCCATTCAATTTCCTGCTCATCGGCACGCCGTGGGACGCGCGCTCCATCGGCGATCTGATCAAACGCTACGAGGCGGCGCTGCCGCCGGGCGGATGGCCGAACTGGGTGCTCGGCAACCATGACAAGCCGCGTATCGCGTCGCGCGTCGGCGCGGCGCAGGCTCGCGTGGCCGCCATGTTGCTTCTTACCCTGCGCGGTACGCCGACGATGTACTACGGCGACGAGATCGGCATGCGCGACGTGCCGATTCCCTTCGACGAAGTACGCGATCCGTTCGAGCTCAACGAGCCGCACAAAGGTCTTGGTCGCGATCCGCAGCGCACGCCGATGCGCTGGTTTCCCCGGTCGGGTGCAGGTTTCACGCGCAGTACGCCGTGGCTGCGGATCGGTGACGACGTGGATACCTGCAACGTCGCTACGCAGGCAGACGATCCACGCTCGATGCTCTCGCTGTACAAGGCGCTGCTGCGCCTGCGTCGCGACACACCGGCACTGCATGGTGGCGACGTCACCGTGTTGGCAGCGAGCGATGCGGTACTGGCCTATGAGCGCCGCAGCGCGGGTGATCGCAGGATCGTGGTGCTCAATCTCACCGACGCACCGGCAGCGTTGCCTCTGCCGGAACCGACGGGGGTCGTGTTGCTCTCGACCCACGGCGATGAGGTCCGTGGTGAGTTGCGCCCGAACGAGGCCCGGATCTATCGGGCGTCGTGACGATCAGAATGCCCAGCGGAGCAGGGCAGCCAGCAGTGCGAGCACCACGGCCGCGATGACGATATGGCGCAGGTACGCGCCCCCGGATGCGCCGCCGCCGTCGTAGCTGGCGTCGTCGTAGTCGTGCGACGCGTCGCGTGGATGGCGGACGAAGGGAAGGCGGAATCGTTTCTTGGGTCGGGACATGCGCGTCATGCTGTGGCGGCCGGTGTGTGGTGGAGGTCAAGAGTCATCGCGGGCCACGTCATGCGCTGACCCGCGAGGTGTTCTTCAGCTCTTCCAGGATCTCCGGGCCGCGCAGATCGATATGGTCGAGGTTGTTGACGTAGAAACGCACGAACGGGTTCTCGGCGTCCTTCGGCATCCAGGGCTTCGCCCAGACGAAGGCGACGCAATAGCCGTCCGTTTCCGCGATCAGCTTGTCCAGCCGTGCACGCAGGAGCTTGCGCACGGGATAGGCCTCGATGTCCTTGGCCGCGAGGGTGATCGTGGGGCGCAGTTCGGCGTCGCCATGACGGAACGGTCGCGAGAAACGCAGGTAGTAACCGCCGTCCTTGGTAGCGCGCAGGTTCGCGGTGCCCCACCAGACGGCGCGGGTGCCGAGCAGGTCGGCCACCTTCTGCCGGTAGACGTTGCGGAACAGGGCTTCGTAAGTGGTGGTTTCGCCGCCGATCTCGACCGTGGCCTCGGCGAGATCCTTGTCGCGGCGGTGCTCCAGAAACTTCTGGACCAGCGACGACAGCCGATAATAGTGGCTGGCGCGCGGTCTCGGCGCGGACGGCGAGGCGGACGCAGGGCGTCGCGCCGCGACGTTCGCCGGTGACGTGGTCGACGCAGGTTCCCGATGACGGAAATGACCGGGCGGGCGCTCTGCCTCGAAGACGTCTGCCTGCTTTTGCGTGGCCTTCTCGCCACGGGCATGCACGACCTCGCAGGTTGGCGCGTGGTCTTCCAGTCGGTATGAACGGAAATACGGCCGAATCCGCAGGTTCTGTTCCGGCTTGTCGAGGCAGGCGCAGATCAGCGGCGCGTGGCAGCCGGTGCCCACGCAGGCGAAGCGGGCGTCACGGCCGAGCAGGTCGGCCCAGTAGAGTTCGTAGGCGCGCTCGGCGGTCAGTCGTTCGCCGTCGCGCTCGGGGGTGACCGCTTCTTCGATCGACACGGGTGCTTCCGGGCATTCGCGATAGCGGCACTGTACTTCAGTAGGAACCGAAACCGCGCGCCGTCTCCGTGCCCAGGTCGCAGGTCACACCGCGCAGGAAGGCCAGTACGTCCTCGTAGCGGCCCGCCGCCACCAGCGTCTCGGCCGTAAGCATATGCAGGCCGACGATGGGGTCGTCGCGGTACCAGGCGATACGCGCACCCTCGTCAGGCTCGATGCGGGCGGCCTCTCGCAGCACCTGCCATGCATGCGACTTGCGCACAGCGCTTTCATGGTTTGCGCGGAAATCGACAATTCGGGCATATCGCATGGCGGATAACCTCGTTATGGCGGCGGTGGTCTGCCCACACACATGACCTAGACGGTGTCGCGACTATTTTTCCCTACCAACCTTTCCCTGGAGTTCCTCCCCATGGCCAATGTTCTGGTTCTCTACTACTCGTCCTACGGACACATCGAGACCATGGCCCAGGCCGTGGCCGAAGGGGCCCGCGAGGCGGGCGCCAAAGTCGACATCAGGCGCGTGGCGGAACTGGTGCCGGACGACGTGGCGCGCAGTTCGCACTTCAAGCTGGACCAGTCCGCTCCCATCGCCAAGGTCGACGACCTGCCCAACTACGACGCCATCATCGTCGGCGTCGGTACGCGCTATGGCCGTATGGCCTCGCAGATGGCTCATTTCCTTGACCAGACCGGGTCGCTGTGGGCGAAAGGTGCCTTGAACGGCAAGGTCGGCGGTGCCTTTTCTTCCACGGCCACCCAGCACGGCGGTCAGGAAACCACGTTGTTCTCCATCATCACCAACCTGCTGCATCTGGGGATGATTCCGGTGGGCCTGCCTTATAGCTTCCAGGGCCAGATGAAACTCGACGAAGTCACCGGCGGCAGCCCCTACGGCGCCACGACCATCACCGGCGGCGATGGATCCAGGCAGCCCAGCGAGAACGAGCTGGCGGGCGCGCGCTTCCAGGGCCGGCACATTGCCGAGGTCGCCACCAAACTCTTCGGTTAGGCCTCCTGCCAGCGGGCACGCCGCCAGTGGCTGGGGCTCTGCCCCACCAGGCGGCGGAACAGGTTGCACAGGTGCGCCTGGTCGGAAAGTCCGCAGGCCAGCGCGATCTGGCTCAGCGGTTCACGGGTCTGCAGCATCAGCGACTGCGCGCGCTCGACCCGGCGCCGCATGATGTACGCGTGCGGCGGATCGCCGAAGCTGTCCTTGAAGGCACGGCAGAAGTAGCTGCTCGACAGGCCGGCGATGGCCGCCAACTGGTCGATGGTGATCGGGAACCCGAGGTTCTCCTCGACGTGCGCGGCGACACGGCGAGCCTGCCAGGGGGCGAGCCCCGCACCCGTGCGACGGCGGGGCGCGACGGCGGGGGCGCTTTCGCGTTCCAGCAGGGCGGCCACGCGGGCCACGCAGGCACGGGTCGTGGCGAGGTCGGTCTCGGCGGCCGTCAGGGCCTGTTCCAGCAGTCGGGTGACACTCGACTCGGTTTCAGCGGCGGCGAGGGTGAAGGTCGCCATGCCATGCATGACGTCGGGGGCACGCGTGCCTCCCGTTGCGGCAAAAGCGCTGGTTTCGTATCGCATCTGCGTGTGCTCCATGGCGGCGGCTCATGGGCGGGACTGCCCATGCGAGCAGCCTATGCGCGATGCGAAAGCGACTGAATTCTACATACGGTCGGGGCCGTCCATACCAAAGGATGAGTGGGCGTCCCGTGGATTTCTTGTAGCGCCTGTGCCGTAACGGTCAAAAACCATCACCGGCGTGCAAGACTCTCGCCGCGGCAATCCGAAACACTTCAGGCCAATTCCTCCAAGACGCCACGGTCCCGGTGCCTCCGATGTCACGATTCCGGCCTCTCCACAGCCATGCCTACGCCCCGGTCGCCCGGCCGCGCCGGCTCGTGGCGGGCGTGCTGATGGCAGCGGGTACCTTGCTGGCGCTGGGGGTGTTCCTGGTCGATACCTTCACCCCGCTGCAAAGTGCCGTGGCGGTGGTCTACGTGGTCGTCGTGCTGCTGGTGGCCGCCAGCGGCAGCCGCCGTGCCATCCTCGGCGCGACGATCGGCTGCCTGGTACTGACCGCGGTGGCCTACCTTCGTGGACACGGGTGGCCGGAAGTGGACGCCTCCATGCTGCGTTGCGCCGTGAGCCTCGGGGCGATCGGCATCACCGGCGTCCTCGCCCTGCGCAACCACGAGCGCATGTTGACGATCGCCGGGCAGGCCCGGCTGATCGAGCTGACTCACGACTCGATCTTCGTGCGCGACATGGACGATGTGATCGTGCTCTGGAATGGTGGCGCGGAACAACTCTATGGCTGGACCGCCCACGAGGCGCTCGGCCGCCGTGCGGGCGACCTCCTGGGCACGGCGTTCCCTGGCGAGCGGGGCGAGGCGGATATCGCGCTGTTCGGCGCCGGCCGCTGGGAGGGCGAGGTCTTCCAGCGTCATCGGGATGGCCGCATCGTGATCGTGGAGGCGCGCTGCGCGCTCCTGCGCGACGAGTACGGCAGGGCCCGAGTCATCCTCGAAGCCGGCACGGACGTGACTGAGCGCCGTGCGGCCACCGCCGCGCTGGCGGACAGCGAGCGCCGCTACCGCAGCATGTTCGAAACTGCGCGCGTCTCCTTCTGGGAGGAAGACTATTCGCTGGTGATGGATCGGGTGGACGCCCTGCGCGCGCAGGGCATGACCGATTTCGCCGCCTACATCGAGGCGCACCCCGAGTTCGTCACGGAGGCCTGCTCGCTCACCCAGGTGACCGATGTGAACGAGGCCGCCGTGCGCATGCTTGGCGCGCGCTGCCGTGAGGACCTGATCGGCCCCCTCGACCGGCTGCTGCCGGGGTCCGAGCGCACCTTCGCCCGTGTGCTGCTGAAGATCGTCGACGGCAGTGGCGTGGCCGAGGGCGAAACCTATCTCTACAACCTGTGCGGCGAGCGCCTGACGGTGCTGTTCGCGCTGAACATGCCGCTGGGGCCCGCGCGCTACGACCGCGTGCTCGTCAGTGTGGTGGACATCACCGAGCGCAAGCGCACCGAGCGCGCAGTGATCGCGATGCAGGCGGAGTTGGCGCAGGCAGCACGCGTTACGGCGCTGGGCGAAATGAGCGCATCCATTGCCCATGAGGTAAACCAGCCGCTGGCGGCGATCGTGACGCATGGCGAGGCCAGCCTGCGCTGGTTGCGCCGGCCGGAGCCGAACATCGACGAAGCGTGCATCGCGATCGAGCGGGTGGTGCGCGACGCGCGCCGCGCCAGCGAAGTGGTGCATCGCGTGCGCAGCCTCGCCAGCAAGGAGCCGCGCCAGCACGTGCGCTTCGACCTCGCTGCGCTGGTGGAGGAGTGTGCGCAGCTTCTCGACGGCGAAATCGCCCTGCATCGGATCGTGTTGCGCGTGGACGTCGGCCGCGACGCGCCCGCGCCTCGCGGCGATCGCGTCCAATTGCAGCAAGTGGTGGTTAACCTCATGGCGAATGCCGTGCGCGCCATGTCGACCGTCAGCGGGCCGCGGCATCTCGTGGTACGGGCGCGCGCCGATGCCAGCGACGGTCTGCTCGTAGAGGTCGAGGACAGCGGCACCGGCATTCCCGAACACATCGCGCCACACCTCTTCGATGCCTTCGTCACGACACGCGGCGAGGGCATGGGCATGGGGTTGGCGATCTGTCGTTCCACGGTCGAGTCCCACGGAGGCAGGCTTTGGGCGACCAATCGACCTGGCGGCGGGGCTACGTTTCATTTCACGCTGCCACTGGCAGAGGCCGCGGAGGCCCACGCATGAATCGCCTTCCCAGCGTGGCTGTCACGCGTGCCCCGATCGTCTGCGTGGTGGATGACGACGCTTCCGTTCGCGAGGCGCTGGCCTCGTTGTTCCGCTCGGTAGGTCTGGAGGTCGCGACCTTTGGCAGCGCAGCCGATTTCCTCGCTCGCGAGCACGCCGATGCGCCGGGCTGTCTCGTTCTGGACGTGCGCCTGCCTGGCGTGAGCGGGCTCGATTTCCAGGCGCAGCTCGCCGCGATGGATAACCGCCTCCCGATCATCTTCATGACCGGGCACGGAGACATCCCCATGTCGGTCCGCGCCATGAAGGCGGGCGCCATCGATTTTCTCGCCAAGCCGTTCCGCGATCAGGACATGCTCGACGCCGTGTCCAGCGCCATCGAACGTGACGCGGCCAATCGCCGAGGCGCGGAGGCCATGGACACCCTGCGTGCCGCCTATGGCTCGCTCACCCCGCGGGAACGCGAGGTGATGGCACACGTGACCGCCGGGTTGATGAACAAGCAGGTCGGCGGTCTGCTGGGCTTGTCGGAGATCACGGTGAAGATTCACCGCGGCAACGTAATGCGCAAAATGGGCGCGAAATCGCTGGCGGAGCTGGTGAAACAGGCGGAAGCACTCGGCATCGGCCCCTGAACGGAGGGCGACCGCACACTTCCGTATGATTCCAAGCGAGGCCTCGTCGGCGCACTGTAAGGGTCGAACGGGGCGAGCAGGTGCCCGACGAGGAATCAAGGTTGGCCGCTAACAGGATCGTGGCGATCGTGGACGACGATGAAGCCGTGCGGACGGCCACCGTCAGTTTGGTGCGGTCGCTGGGATATGAGGTGCGAAGCTACGCTTCCGCCGAAGCTTTCCTCCGCGACGATGACGAACAGGTCGATTGCCTGGTCACCGACGTGCAGATGCCGGGGCTGGATGGCACGGCGCTACAGCGCCGCTTGCGCCATCTCGGCCGGCGCTATCCGGTCGTCTTCGTCACGGCGTTCCCCGACGACTCGGTGCGCGAGCGTGCCATCGCCGATGGCGCCTTCTGCTACCTGGGCAAGCCGTTTAGCGGCGATGAGTTCATTACTTGCCTGGAACGGGCGCTGGCAGGCGGGACGCGCTGAATTTTCGCGTCGCTCGCTCGTGCGCGGGCTACGCCGATGTCCGCCATGCGGGTTTGCTACTCTCCGCGACCATGACTCTTCTTCTTTTCCTGCTGCTTGTCGTCATCGGCATCGTGCTGCTGGGGCGCCGCCGCCTCCGTGGCGGGTTGGCATTCGCCATCATCGCGCTGGTCTGGCTCTTCTTTGCTGGCTGCGGACCGCTCACGGCGATGCTGCTGGGCCACCTGCAAGCGGGCTTTGCACCCGACGTGGCGCAATGGGGTAAGCGCAACGCGATCATTCTGCTCGGGGCAGGCACGGTACGTTCTGGCGCGGGCGCGATCGAACCCAGCCTGTTCGCCAACGGACGCATTCTCCGCGCCGCGGAGCTGTACCGCTCGTGCAAGGCGACGGGTGCCGACTGCAAGCTCGAAGTCAGCGGCGGCGATGCCATGAAGCTGCAGCAGGCCGAAGCCGATGTGTACGCCGTCACGCTCGATCGCCTGGGCGTGCCGCGCGCGGACCTGATCCTCGAAGCGCGCAGCATGAATACCTTCCAGAACGCGCAATTCAGCAAGCCGCTGCTGGTGGCGTATGGCGCGGACAAGGTGGTGCTGGTGTCGTCCGCGGCGCATTTGAAGCGGGCATTGCTGTATTTCGCCCATTTCGGCATCCGGGGGGATGCGGTTCGCGGCGACTACGTGACCGCCCGTTACGACTGGCTTCCCGACTCCGGTAACCTCGCCTACGCCGACCTGGCGATACACGAATACATTGGCGTACTCCGCTACCACGTCTATAACGCCATGGGCTGGAACGCGCCCAGGGTTCCTGAAGAAAAGCCAACCGCACAGACGCCTACGTAACAATTGGCGTCCTATGCTGATCCGCCGTCCCGGTACGGACACGACCCCAAGGAGTTGCCTGTGAAGTCTCGTTACCTGCTCGCCGCCTTGCTGGCCGCCGCCACTGTCGCACCGGTGGCTTCCTATGCGCAGGAGGCTGCACCCGCCGCCAATCCTGCATCCCAGATCCCCGCGTCCGACAAGCAGGCGATCCAGAACTACAACCTCAACGAAGACGTCTTCAACCGTATCGTGAAGGTCTCGCAGGAGGCGCGGAAGGAAGGCATCAAGCCCAAGGATGCGCAGACGGATTTCTCGAAGATCCATTCGCTCGACGATCTGGCTGCGCAGGTGACGGCCGCCGATCCGCGCATCGAGCCGCTCATCAAGAAATACGGTTTCACGCCGCGCGAGTTCCTGCTCGCGAACCTGGCCGTGACCAATGCCGCCATCGCCTCGGAAGCAAAGAACAACCCGCAGATGGCCGCCTATGTGGACCAGTCGAAGGTCAACAAGCAGAACGTGGCGTTCTACGAAGCCCACAAGGCGCAGATCAACGCTCTGATGGCCGAGGACGATTCGGCGGGCCACTGAGCTCGCCGCACGTCGCCGCGCTGACACGGCTAGGGACGGCCGTGTTTAGTCGGTAAAGTGGCGCGATGAATTCCTCTCGTGCCATCCCATGGTTGCCGGCCCTGGCCGTGCTCGGCTCGGTCACGTCGCTGTGCATCGGCACCTCGTTCGCCAAGAAACTGTTCCCGCTGGTCGGGGCGGAAGGTACCTCGGCCCTGCGCGTGGGCTTTTCCGCGCTGGTGCTGCTGATCTTCTGGCGCCCATGGCGTTGGCCCCTCAGCCGCCGGGACGCCGGATACGTCGTGCGTTACGGCCTCACGCTCGGCGTGATGAATCTCCTGTTCTATCTCGCGCTTCGTACGATCCCCTTCGGTATTGCCGTGGCCATCGAATTCAGCGGTCCGCTGGCGGTCGCCATGTGGTCGTCGCGTCGACCGGTCGATTTCGTATGGCTTGCCTCGGCCGTGGTCGGGCTGGTGATGCTGTTGCCACTGGGGCACCGCAGCGCACTCGATCCGGTGGGCGTGATGTTTGCCTTGGCTGCTGCGGTTTGCTGGGCGCTGTACATCCTGTTCGGCAAACAGGCCGGGCATCTGCACGCGGGCCACTCTGTGTCGCTGGGGCTTGTTGCGGCCAGCCTGGTGGTCGTGCCGTTCGGCGTGGCCCATGCAGGCGTGCGCTTGCTGGACCCGGGCATTCTTGCAGCTGGCCTGGGCGTGGCGATCGTGTCGAGCGCCATACCCATGTCGCTGGAAATGATGGCGTTGAAACGGTTGCCCAGCGAAACGTTCGGCATCATGGTCAGCCTCGAACCGGCGGTGGCCTCGCTGCTTGCCATGCTGTTGCTCGGCGAGCACCTCACGCCGTCGCAATGGGTAGCGATCGGGTTCATCGTGCTGGCATCGATGGGCAGTACCGCGACGGCACGCAGGGCGCGACCCGAGGCGGCGGAACTGGCGGGCTGATCGTCCGACGCATCCGCCCGAGATACCTAAACACCTGCGATGCTGGTGGGTCGAATGTATCGACCCACCAGCGTGTTGCTTACCAGTTCTTGCGCACGCCGACGGTGCCAGCCACGCGGCGATAGTTGCGCGGTCCGAAACGCGACTCCACATCGATCCACGCGCGCCAGCCGCTATAACGCAGAAAGTTGACGCCGAGCTTCAGCGAGTAGGCATTGCGTGGGACCCCGCCCGTGATCGATTCCGTGTCGAACTGTGTGGCGTCGAGATGCCCTAGTCGACGAAGCCAGTTCGCCGACACGTAAGGCGAGGCGACGTGTCCGCCGGGCGTCGTCCAGCGCGCCGCTGCCCGCATGCCGAGGCGTGCGGTGCTGCCACTGGCATGACGGGACTTGACGCGTGTGCCGGTGGCTTCCGTGTGTGAGCCGCCGTGCAGCCGGTTGAGGAGGAGCTGCGCCTGCGGCTCCAGGTAGGCATCCGTTTCCGTGTTGAGGGCTGTGCGCCAGCGGTGACCGGCTTCGACGCTGGCCGTAAGGACATTGCTGTCATAGCGTTCGCTCGGCAGTGCGTCGCCTTCCACGCGTTGGTTGAAATGAGCGTACTGCGCCCAGCCGCGCAGGTAGGTGCCGTCTTTGGTCCGCACACCTGCATAGATACCGCCCGCCGTGCCGCGAACGCGCCCCTTCGCCGAGTAGCGGGTGAGCAGTGACGTACCGCGGGTGTCGGACTGCCCGACCGCGGCCATGACACCCGCATAGGCGTCGTGTGTGTCGCCGCCGCGCAGCAGGTCCGTGCCGACCGTGAGTTCGTTCGTGGAAGTCGTGGTAGTGATCTGGTCACGGAAGTCGAAGGTCGTGTGGCGACGTTCGAACCGTGCCCACGCGCTGCCGCGTGACGCGTCGCCCTCGTCGTCTTCTCCGGCGCCAGGGCCGCCGTGGAACATGTCCAGCGCTGCGGTCTGGTTGGCGCGGTACGTGCCGGTTTCCGGTCGAAGCACGGGCGGCGAGGGTGCCGGAGGCGGATCGACGGCGTCCGGCGTCTCGGGATCGAGCACCTCGGGATCGATGTCGGGATCGACCGGTGGTGGCAGGGTGGAGCGCAGGTACCAGTTGCCGTCGTCCGGCTGCCGCAGCGAACCCTTGTGCAGAAAGTATTCGTGGCTGCCGGCGACGGCGCGGCCTGCCAGCCGGAATGTTGCATCCGATCGGCCGTCTACGCGTACGAGTGGAATGCCCTCGTTGGTGTGATCACCTCGGCTGTCGAGCACGTCCACGGCGATCAGGGCGGTGCCGGTGGTATTGCCGAGCACGTGGACGAGGTCCGCAGGCGAGGTGTCGCCGCCAAGGTGGGCTCGCATGCGGAACAGGCCTTCATGGCCTTCGTAGTCACCGAGGATGGTCAGGACGCCGAATTCGTTCGGTGCGGCCGGGTCAAACGTCACAATGCCGCGATCATGGCGAAGGGTGCCTACCTGGCTGTTGCCCGTGACGACCCAGGTTCCCTTGTTGGTCAGCATGAGGTTCCGGACGATCGAGGACGCGCCCGACCATTGCGCGTCGTTGGTGATGGAGAGCGACAGCTTGGTGTCATCTGCTTGTGTGGCAGCGGTATCGGTAGGCAAGCGGATGTCGCCCACGGCCTGTGCCTTGTCGCTGAGTTCGATGGTGAACGCCTTCGTGGAGGCAGCATCGACCTCGGCGAATACGCCATTGCCACCCGCGACCACGGCACCGCCCGTGATCTTGATGCGGCCCGGGTCATGGACGCCCAGCGCAGCCGTCTGCGTCGTACTTACGCTGCCGCCGTCGATGCTGAGCTTGCCGCTCTCCTGCACGATGGCGCCGTACGCGTTCTTCCCTGAGGTATTGACCACGGTGTTCGTGGTGCTCACGGTTCCGTCGCTGGTGTAGAGGCCGTGGGCGTTGGCACCGATGGTCTTGATGGTCGAATTGGTGAGGTCGACGCTACCCCCGCCGGAGGCGGATGCACCATAACCGAAGGCGCCTTCGGTATGAATGGTCGTGCCGCGTACATCGATCCACGGCGTCTTGCTGCCGTAGTCGCCGCCCTTCGAAAGCACACCGTAGGCCGAACGGCCCCGAGTGGTGATGCGGGAGTCCTGGAGCCCCACGGAGGCGCCGCGATCCTCAATGCCGATGGCGCGGTCGCCGGTGGTGTCGATGCTGGTCTCGCGGAAGACGGCGCGGGAACCATCGTAAACGACGATGGCGGTGGCGTTCGCGCCGCTGGTTTTGAAGCTGCTGTTGCTGACGGTGATGAGACCGATGCCCGCGTTGGCATTCATGGCATGAGCGGTGTCACCAGTGGTGCTGACGGCGGTGTTTGCCAACGTCGCTGTGGCCGAGTTATCGACGTAGACGGCGTGGGCCTGGTCGCCGGATGTCTCGATCGTGGCGCGTTGCGTTTCGAGAGACGAGCCGGCGCCACTGGCGATGAGCCCGCGGGCCCGGCTTCCACGCGTGATGACGTGGGTATCTTCCAGTGAGAACTTGCCGTTGTTTTCGCCGAGGACGCCGGTAGCGTTGTAGCCGGAGGTCTCGATCCGCCCGCCAAAGAACTGGCCATGCGCATTCTGGTTGGCGAAGCTGGCACCGACGGCGCTGGCGCCTTCGGTGATGATGGTGACGGTGTCGAGGGTGGCGCCTGTGCCTTCGGTGCCGCGTACGGCGAGACCATGTGCAGCGACACCGGTGGTCCGCAGGATGCTTTGAGTCAGTGCGACGCCGCGGCCAGGGCCACCGCGGCCCCGTACATGGACGGCATGGGCGTCTTTGCCCTCGGTGCGGATCTCGACATCGCGGCCGGCACCTCGGCCGCCATTGATGACGAGCAGCCCGTGCTCGGAAGGAGCAGTGGTGGCATAGCTGCCGGGAGCGATGTCGAGCACTATGCCGTCGGCGACGAGCGGTGGGTCCGCGGCGGCTGTCCGCGCGAAGGCTGCCGCGATGAGCGCGGCAAGGTAGCGTCGGGGAGGGGATGGGGATGTTCAAGGCAGGGTCACTCCATGTCATGGGGTCGGCGGGGGTGCCGAACCGCAACTTCCAGGTGACAGGGTAGGGACTGGCTTCGACCGGCGGAACGCGATTATTCTGAAAATGTCTGCGAACGCTGTCTCAGCTGCGCCGCCGGACATCGATGCTTCACTATGGCTGTTACACCTCCGGGGGAGGCCCTCAGCCTCGCCTGGCGCATCCGTCCCTGGACGCTTGCGCAACAGGTGCGAGTACTTTTTTTATCCGCGCGTGCGGCGAATGCCGTGCAAGGGCCGCCATTTCGGCGGTATGCTTCGCTGCGCTTGCCCTATACATAACGAATGAGGAGCCCAACATCATGAAGGTCATTTCCATCACCGCCCTGGCTTTTGTCGCTGCTGCCATGCTGACCGGCTGCAACAAGTCCGAAGACAACGCTGCTTCGACCCCGTCGAGCGCTTCGACGGCCGCTGCCGCCCCGGCTTCGACCGCCGCTGCTCCGGCTGCTGCTCCGGCCGACGCCACCCCGCCGGCCGCCAGCACGGCCGCTCCGGCTGCCGCCGGTACCGCTGCTCCGGCGTCGACCTCGACCGCTTCGGGTCAGTAAGTCGCCGTCGCTGGACCGGCTTTCGAGTCGGTCGCGCGAGAAAAACGCCGCTGCGCATGCAGCGGCGTTTTTTTTGGCTTGGGCCTGTGCCGTGGCCCCATGGCCCTTCCTTGCGGGATGGGGCACGCTAGGGCGATTCCTCCGTCCCGCTGCCACAGGAATGTCCATGTCCCATCGTTCGTTGATGCCCATGCTTGCGCTGTCCCTGGCTGTTGCCTCGTCCTTCGCCTTTGCGCAGACCGCGCCGCTGGCGCCGGACATTCCCGCCAAGTTCGACGCGCCCACCACCGCCAACGACTACGTCAAGCGCGTCGTCGAGATTCCGATGCGCGATGGCGTGAAGCTGCACACCGTGATCGTGATACCCAAGAACGCGAAGCACGCGCCGATCCTGCTCACGCGGACCCCGTACAACGCCGACGGCCGCGCGGCCCGCAGCGATTCCTCCACGATGCGCAACCTTTTGCCAATGGGCGATGAGGTCTTCGTGGATGCCGGCTATATCCGCGTATTCCAGGACGTGCGCGGCAAGTACGGTTCGGAAGGCGACTATGTGATGACCCGCCCCCTGCGTGGACCGTTGAACGCGTCGGCCGTCGACCACTCTACCGACGCGTACGACACGATCGACTGGCTGATCAAAAACCTGCCCGAGTCCAACGGCAAGGTCGGCATGATCGGCTCGTCGTACGAGGGTTTCACGGTGGTGATGGCGCTGGTCAATCCGCATCCGGCGCTCAAGGTGGCGGCACCGGAGAGCCCGATGGTGGACGGCTGGATGGGCGACGACTGGTTTCACTACGGTGCGTTTCGCCAGACCAATTTCGACTACATCGCCGGGCAGAATGCCAAGCGCGGGAAGGGTGCGACGATTCCCCGCACCGGTTACGACGACTACGCCAACTTCCTCGCCGCAGGTTCCGCTGGCGACTACGCACGCGCAGCCGGTCTCGACCAGTTGCCTTATTGGCGCAAGCTGAGCGAGCACCCCGCTTACGATGCTTACTGGCAGGCCCAGGCGCTGGACCAGGAGATGGCGCGCCAGCCGCTCAAGGTGCCCACCATGTGGATCCAGGGACTCTGGGATCAGGAAGACATGTGGGGCGCCATCCATAGCTACGAGGCCATGGAACCCAAGGACAAGGGCAACGACAAGAATTACCTGGTGATGGGCCCCTGGCGGCACAGCCAGGTCAACTACGACGCCTCCTCGCTGGGTGCGCTGAACTGGGATGGCGACACGGCGCTCCAGTTCCGCCGCGACGTGCTTTTGCCGTTCTTCAACCAGTATCTGGTCGACGGCGCGCCCAAGGCGAAGACCCCGCCGGTGCTGATCTACGACACCGGCGAAAACCATTGGGACCACTTCTCGTCCTGGCCGCAGGCGAAAACGAGCCGTCCGCTGTACTTGAATGCCAATGGAAAGTTGTCGTTTGAGGCCCCTGCAGAGGGCAGCGCGAAATATGACGAATACGTCTCGGACCCGGCGAAGCCGGTGCCATACGTACCTCGCCCGGTGAATTTCGGCGATCGTCAGTCTTGGACGACATGGCTGGTGCAGGACCAGCGTTTTGTGGACGGCCGCCCCGATGTCATGACGTACGTGACCGAGCCGCTCACCGCGCCGCTCAAGGTGGCCGGTGCCCCGCAGGTGAATCTGTATGCGTCCACCAGCGGCACCGACAGCGACTGGGTGGTCAAGCTCATCGACGTCTATCCGGCGGAGAATGCGACGTCGCCCAAGATGGGTGGCTATGAACTGTCGGTGTCGATGGACATCTTCCGCGGACGCTATCGCGAGAGCTTCTCGACGCCAAAGGCACTCACACCGAACACGCCGCTGGAATATCGTTTCGGCCTGCCCACGGTGAATCACACCTTCCTGCCTGGACATCGTGTGATGGTGCAGGTGCAGTCGTCGTGGTTCCCCTTGTACGACCGCAACCCGCAGACCTTCGTGCCGAACATCTTCTTCGCCAAGCCGTCGGATTATCAGAAGGCCACGCAGCAGATCTGGCACGCGCCAGGTACGGCCAGCGCGATCGAATTGCCGGTGGTGGGGGCGAAGTAACGGCCGAATGGAGCTACCGGGGCAGCGATAACAATCTGGTGGTGGGAGCCAGCCTGCTGGCGAAAAGCCAACGAAGCGGTGTAGCGATGAGGCGAGCTCCCATCGCCAGCAGGCTGGCTCCCACCGTGCTCCGGCTTTTTCGCCGCCAGGGCGGTTTCCACCCGTGCTCTGGCTTCTCTCCGCCAGGGCGGTCCCTGCATGCGAGCTTTTTTGCAATCCCTGCACGCGGGCGACCGTATTGTCGCGAGACACCCGCGCCGAGGACAGCCCCATGGCCCGCCCCATCTGGACCGGAACGCTCTCGTTTGGTCTGCTCAACGTACCGATCCGGCTCATGTCCGGCGAGCGTCGCAACGATATCCACTTCCGCATGCTCGACCAGCGCAACAACACGCCGGTGCGCTATGAGCGGGTGAATGCCGAGACCGGCGACGAAGTCCCCTGGAAGGATATCGTCAAGGCCTTCGAATACCAGAAGGGCAGTTACGTGGTGCTGGAAGAGGACGATATCCGTAACGCCGCCAGCGATGCGCACGAGACCGTGGAGATCGACAGCTTCGTCGACGGTAGCGAGATCTCGCCGGCTTATTTCGAGAAGCCGTACATCCTGCTGCCCGCGAAGAAGGCCGAGAAAGGTTACGTGCTGCTGCGCGAGACATTGAAGAAGACCGGCAAGGTCGGCATCGCGCGCGTGGTGATCCGTACGAAGGAGTACCTTGCGGCGGTGATGCCGCAGGACGATGCCCTGGTGCTGAACCTGCTGCGCTACAAGTCGGAAGTGGTGGACACCGAGGAGTTCGAACTTCCCGGCAAGGCCACCGCCGACTACCGCATTACTCCGCGCGAGATCGAGATGGCGACCGATCTCATCGAGTCGATGTCCGCCAAGTGGAAGCCCGAGGATTACCGCGACGAGTTCCGCGAAAAGCTGCGCTCGGCCATCGAAAAGCGGCTTAAGAGCAAGGGCGTTACGGCGACGGTGGAAGAGGACGAACGCACGCCGGAGAACGCCACGACCAACGTCGTGGACTTCATGGCGCTGTTGAAGAAGAGCATCGGTTCGAAGACGCGCACGCCCGCGGCGAAACGCGCGCCACCGGCGAAGGCAACAAGCAAGAAGACCGCCACCAAGAAAGCCGCTGCAAAAAAAACGGCGGCCAAGAAAACCTCTACGCGCAAGGCGCCGGCCAAACGGCGAGCGGGCTGAATCATGGCCGGGCACGTCGTCGGCGGCATCACCATCACCCATCCTGAACGCCGCGTGTTCGGCGAGGACGGGCCGACCAAGGGCGAGGTTGCGGCCTACTACGAGGCCGTGGCGCCGTGGATGCTGCCCGAGCTGAGCGGCAGGCCGCTTTCGCTGGTGCGTTGCCCGCAAGGCTCAACGGGTCCGTGCTTCTTCCAGAAACATCACGCGGATACGCTCGGTCCGCATGTCAAAGCAGTGGATATCGAAGAGAAGGACGGCGACGAAGCGCACTACATCTACGTGGACGACGTGCGTGGCGTGCTCGAACTCGTGCAGATGAATACGCTGGAATTCCATCCGTGGGGTGCGCATGCGGACAAGCCCGACCGGCCGGATCGTCTCGTGTTCGATCTCGATCCTTCTGCCGGCGTCGAATGGAAGGCCATCGTGGGGGCCGCTCGTGAGATCCGTGAGCGGCTTGCCGAAGCGAAGCTCGAAAGCTTCGTACGCACGTCTGGCGGCAAGGGTCTGCATGTCGTCGCGCCTTTCCGCCGCGGGCCGTCATGGATCGCGGTCAAGGCATTCTGCGAAAGCATCGCCGATGCGATGGTGGCAGAGCATCCCAAGCGCTACATCGCCGAGGCCAGCAAGACCAAGCGCGAAGGGCTCATCTTCATCGACTGGCTGCGCAACACGCGGGGCGCAACGAGCGTCACCGGATGGTCGCTGCGCGCGCGTCCCGGTGCGCCTGTCGCCATGCCGGTACGTTGGGAGGAAATCGCCCGACTGAAAAGTGGCTCGGCCTTCGACTTGAAGAAGGCCTTGAAGCGCGCGAAGTCGCTGGATGCAGACCCGTGGGAAGGTATCGCATCACTGAGTCAATCGCTTCCTTCGTGACCTGTACGACGATAGCGCGGAAATGGCAGTGCGGGCCCAAGTGCCTGTTGCACAAGGCAAAGATCGCTTTGGTGGGCCGTTGCCCCATGCGCACGCGACGCGCAAGCTAACGATGGGCCAGGATGAGGCCCGCAACTTCAAAAGGAGCTTGAAATGCGCATGACGACGAAGCGTAGCGTCTCGATCGCCCTGGTAGTGGCATTGGGCCTTGCCGGGCAAGCAGCCGCAGCCGATCTGGTTTGTCCGGCCCCGAACCGGATCACAGAGTCAGAAGGATCGTATGGCTGGGACTATACGGCCAAGGTCGGAGCGGATACGTGGGAGGGCTCGAATCCGGAAGGCAAGTCCGGTGACGCGAAGACCTTCAAGCTGACCGAAGTGACGCTCCGCAGCGGGACGTTCGTGGCATGCGATTATGCCGGTGACGGGAAGGCAGGGGTTCGATTGAGTCTTGAGACTAAGAAGCAAACGACTCCAGTCAACGCGGCGGACTGGACAAACCATTGCACGGTGTCGGGAAGCAAAGCGTGCGCGTTCCGACTGGAACCCTGATCCGCGCTCTGCCTAATGTTTTCTGGAGGCGACGACGGAAGTCGAATGCAACTCCCGCCGTCGCCCCAGTGCCCTTTACTGTTTAGCCTGCATGCGTCGCAGCGACGCCATCACTTCGTAGCACGCACCCATCGTGTGGTAGTCGGTCTTGCCGGCGGGGCTCTTTTCGTCGTCGTACTTCTCGTTGGTGCGCTTGAGAATGCGGTACCACGCGCCGTACTTATGGTCGACGAAGTGTTCCCAGCTATACGCCCAGATCTTTTCGTACCACTGGTCGTATTTCGCTTCGCCCGTGGTCTCGAACAAGAGCTGCGCGGCGCCGAGCGATTCGGCCTGCACCCAGAAATACTTGTCGTCATCGCACACGTCGCCCTCGGGTGAGAAGCCGTAGGCGATGCCGCCGTACTGCGCGTCCCAGGCCTTGTCCAGCGCCTCGTCGAAGAGATGCTTTGCCGTCGGTACCAGCCAGTGCTTGTGTCGCGGCGTGCCCTTCGTATAGCGCTCCAACATCATCAGCAGCTTGGCCCACTCGGTCTGATGACCGGGCTGGAAGCCCCAGGGACGGAACAGGTGCTTGGGATTGTCGAGGTTGTACTCCCAGTCGATCGTCCAATCCTCGTGGTAGTGCTCCCACACCAGTTTCTGCGGGGTGAGGCCCGCTTGACGCTGGGTCATGTTCTCGGCAAGCAGGAGTGCGCGATCGAGATAGCGGTCGTCTTTCGTGGCTTCCCACGCGGCGATCATCGCTTCCGTCATGTGCATGTTCGCGTTCTGGCCGCGATAGCTGGTGAAGTTCCAGTCCTTGTCCGCTTCGTCGCGATAGAGGCCGTACTTCGGTTCCCAATAGCGCTGTTCCAGCAGATCCCAGATCTCGCCCTGCCATGCGCGGGCTTCGTCGAAGCCCACCTTCACGCCGCACGAGTAGGCCAGCAGCATGAAAGCCAGGCCGTAGCAGTGATTCATCTGATCGTCGCGCTTGCCGTCCGCGATGGTCCAGGCGTAGCCGCCGGTTTCCGGATTGCGGTGCACCTCGCGCAGATACTTCAGGCCATGCATGACCAGGTCCTTGTCCTCGGGCTTCTTGAACTCGAGATAGGCCATGGCATGGTTGAACACGAAGCGCGTGCTGGAGACGAGGTGACGGTGGCTTCGGTCGTAGACCGTGCCGTCGTCCTTGAAGTACTGGAAGAAGCCGCCGGCCTGATCGACCTCGTTGGGCTTGTAGAAGGCCATCGTCTTCGCGACGTGGTCGCGCAGGACGTCGACGGAATGGAAATCGGGAAGGGGTACGGTCGTCATGCGTGCTTCTCCATGAAGGCCGTGACTTCGGCCTGGTCGGGAATGGCGGTGAACGAACCCTTGCGGGTGGCGGTGATCGCGCCGCATGCGGCGGCAAAGCGGATCAGGTCGGCGAGTCTCGTCTCGTCGGCGATCATGGCGTCGAAGCGGGCGGGCGTGACGCCCTCGGCAGCGAGGCGCGCCAGCAGCCCACCGACGAAGGCATCGCCTGCGGCGGTCGTATCCACGGCGTCCACCTGGTAGCCGCGCAGGATGCCTTCTGCGGTGCGCGTGAACCAACGCATGGGCTCGGCGCCGTCGGTCACCAGCAGCAGACGGGCCTTGCCTTGCCACAAACGTGTCAGCACGGCGGCATCGGAGCCGGCACCCGCCTGGATGAAGGCGAACTCTTCCGCGCTGAGCTTGATGACGTCCGCTTCGTTCAGGGCCTGCCACAGGCGCGGCAGAGGTGCCTCGTCACGCGGCCAGAGCGCGGGGCGCAGGTTCATGTCGAAACTGACCAGCGCGCCGGCGGCACGCGCGCGGCGCATGCCTTCCACGGTGGTCGCCGCAATGGCGGCCTCCGTCAGCGAGTTGGAACAGACGTGGAAGATGGCGAGGTCGTCGAACGCCTCGCGACGGAAATGCTCGGGACGAAAGAGCAAGTCGGCGGCGGGCGGTCGGTAGAAACTGAAACTGCGGTCGCCCTTGTCGTCGTGAGCGACGAAGGCCAGCGCGGTGCGTGCCTCGTCGGTCCGCGCAATGTCGTCGGTACCGACGCCGAGTTCGGTGAGGCTCTTCAGCAGAAAGTCGCCGAACATGTCACGGGCGAGCATGCCGGCAAAGCGTGCCTTGCCGCCAAGTCGTGCTGCGGCTACCGCAACGTTGGCGGGTGCGCCGCCGGCAAAGGGAACGAAGGCGGGAGGCTGACCGGCGCCGCCCTGGGGCTGTGCGTGAAAATCGATCAGCGCCTCGCCGAAGCAGAGGATGGAAGACATGCGTACGGCCTGTCCTTGGGGGCGAGGGGGAAACACGACGGCCGGCGCGAACGGCCGGCCGCCGTCTGGGGCCGGTTAGCGCGTGGCGACCGGAAGATTGCGGATCTTCGAGCCGCTGAGGCCGTAGAACACGATGTACGCGTAGCAGATCAGCGGAATGAAGAACGCGTGCTGCACGCCGATCTGATCCGCGACCACGCCCTGGATCCAGGGGATCAAAGCGCCGCCCACGATGGCCATGATGAGCAGGCTCGAAGCCTTGCCGGTCAGCGGACCCATGCGCTCGATGCCCAGCGAGAAGATCGTCGGGAACATGATCGAGTTGAACAGGCCGATGGCGACGATGCTGTACACGGCGACATTGCCGGTGGTCATCATGGTGGTGATCACCAGCACGGCGTTGATGACGGCGAACAAGGCGAGCAGCAGGCGCGGCGAGAACTTCGCCAGCAGGGCCGAGCCGATGAAGCGGCCGACCATCGCACCACCCCAGTAGAACGCCACGTGGCTGGCGGCCACTTCACCCGACATGTTGCCGATCTCAGGCAGCTGCAGGTAGTTGATCATGAAGCTGCCGATCGAAACTTCGCCACCCACGTAGAAGAAGATGCCCAGCACGCCGAAGAACACGTGCGGCGTCTTCAAGGCGTCCATCAGCGAGTGGCGGCTGTCGTCGGCCTTCTCGGTGGTTTCCTCAAGGGCCGGGAGGTTGAACAGGTACACGCCGATGGCGAGCAGCACGAGCACGACGGCCAGACCGATGTACGGGCCTTGCACGCTGCTGGCTTCCTGCACGCGATAGGTGACCTGCTCCGCGGCGCTCATCTTGGCGATGTCGGCGCTGCTCTTCACCTGGTTGGAGAGAATGAGGAAACCGCCAAAGAACGGGGCAAGGAAGGTGCCGAAGGAATTCAGCGCCTGAGCGAGCGTGAGGCGGCTGGAGCTGGTTTTCTCCGGACCCAGCAGCGCGACGTACGCATTGGCGGCCACCTGCAGCACCGTGATGCCGGTGGCGAGGATGAACAGCGCAGCGAGGAAGAACGCGTAGACGCGCATGCCGGCGGCCGGCCAGAACAGCGCGGCGCCGATGCCGGCGACGATCAGGCCGGCGACGATGCCCTTCTTGTAGCCGAGTGCCGCGACCAGCTTGCCGGCCGGGAGCGACATGATGAAGTACGCACCAAAGAAGGTGAACTGGATCAGCATCGCCTGGGCGTAGTTCAGTTCGAACACGGCCTTCAGGTGCGGGATCAGGATGTCATTCAGGCAGGTCAGGAACCCCCACATGAAGAAGATCGTGGTCATCACGCCGAGCGCGAGCGGGAAGTAGGTGTAGCGAGTATCGCCAGCGTTCGTCGATGCCGACGAGGTGGGCGATGGCGTGTATCCGGTGGCCATGGGGCGCTCCAAGGTTGGTCAGGGGGAGGACGGCGGACAACTGCTTTCGCGGACGACCAGCCGTACCGGCGCGATCGTATAGGCAGTGTCCGTCTCGGGATTGGCAAGTCTTTCCAGAATGAGTTCGGCGCTGCGGCGTCCAAGGCCACGCGGATCGACCGCAATGGTGGTAAGGGGCGGCACGCAGACCGAGGCTTCGGCGACGTCGTCGAAGCCGGTCAGGGCGAAATCTTCCCCCGGGCGCCGGCCGCGTTTGGTCAGGCCGAGGATAAGGCCGAGGGCCACGGCATCGTTGTAGCAAACCGCCGCGGTCGGCGCGGGATCGCGCAAGAACAGTGCGCCGGTCTGCCGTGCCGCCTCGAGGCGGGTCGGTGCGCTTTCGATCAGCCACGCCGGATCGACCGGCAGGCCCGCGTCGCGCATGGCGCCCGCGTAGCCTCGGCGCCGCTGCTCTACCGAACTGGAATCGCGATGACCGCCGAAGAAGGCGATGCGCTGGTGGCCGAGACCGATCAGGTGTTCGGTGGCGAGCCGGGCGCCGTGTTCGTTGTCCATCTCCAGCGTGTCCCAGCGATGGGCGCCATCGTCGTCGGGCAGTTCGCGGTTGAACACCAGCAGGGGCGTGTGCATGCCCACCGCGGCAAGCACCTGCTCGCCCTCGCTGCCCTCGGCGGGGGAAAGGATGATGCCCGCCGGGCCGTGCTCGATCAGCGAGTTCAACACCGCCTGCTGACGCTCCGGCGATTCCCCGGTGTTGCCCAGCAGGGTGACGTACCCGGCCCGGGCCAGGGCTTCGTCCGCCCCGGCGGCGAATTCCGCGAAGAACGGGTTGCCCAGGTCGTTGATGACGAGCCCGATGCTGGACGACGTGCGCCGACGCAGATTGGCGGCGGCGCGGTTGTAGACGTAGCCTTGCCGCTTGAGTTCGGCTTCCACCCGCGCGCGGGTGGCCGAATTGACCAAGGGGCTGCCACGCAGCACCAGCGACACGGTGGCGCGCGAGACGTCGCAACCCTGGGCGATATCGGCGAGCGTCACCTTGCGGCGCTGCGGGTTATTCCTCGGCATCGGAGCTCCTTCAAACGATCTAAACCGGGCGATCATCGCGCGGCGGACTGAGGGATGCATCACGCACTGCAACATGCGCGGCGGCGCTATCTTTGCTACGTTCGGTCTGTTTGTCACGATCCAAATCACCGTGACCGCTCGCCACGCGTCCA
This sequence comes from Luteibacter flocculans, assembly GCF_023612255.1. Taxonomy (NCBI): domain Bacteria; kingdom Pseudomonadati; phylum Pseudomonadota; class Gammaproteobacteria; order Lysobacterales; family Rhodanobacteraceae; genus Luteibacter; species Luteibacter flocculans. The sequence goes on from NZ_CP063231.1 coordinate 651,901, forward strand.
CCCGAGGGGAACCACCGATGCCGAGAACTACCCGCCTGCGTCGCGGCCTGCTGGCCGCCGCCCTGTCCTTCGCCCTGCCGGCCCTGGCCTTGGCGGCCTCCACCGGTCAGGCAGGAAGTGCCTTCGATGCGGTGGATCCGATGATCGGTACGGGCGGCGACGGGCATACGTTCCCCGGTGCCACGGTGCCCTTCGGCATGATCCAGTTGTCGCCCGACACGGCGATGCCGGACTTCAAGCACGCCTACAAGTGGGCCGCCGGTTACCAGTACGGCGACACGAGCATTCTCGGTTTCTCCCATACGCACTTCTCCGGCAGCGGCCATTCCGACCTGGGCGACGTGCTCGTCATGCCGATTGCCGGCGACGTGAAGCTGGATCCCGGTTCCCCCGAGCAGCCCGGTAGCGGCTATCGCTCGCGCTTCGACCACAAGAGCGAGAAAGCGGAGGCAGGGTACTACGCCGTTACGCTGGCCGACTACGGCGTGCGGGCCGAGTTGACGGCGGGCGCTCGCGTGGGCTGGCACCGCTATACGTTTCCCAAGGGCAAGCCGGCGCATCTGCTGCTCGACCTGCGGCCGAGCATCTACGACTACGACGGCAAGGTGCTGTGGTCGTCGCTGCGCGTGCGTGCCGACGGCACCGTGACCGGCGGGCGCACCACGCGCGGCTGGGCTCCCGGTCGTCAGCTCTACTTCGCCATGCGTTTCAACCAGCCCATGACCTCGCGCAGCCTGAAGAACCGCGAGGAGAATGTGCCGTACCGCGGCTTCGGTGGCCCGGGCAACCGTGCGGAGGATGTCGATGGCATCAGCGGGCGGGCGCTCGAAGGCGTGTTCGACTTCGGCGATCTCGGCAAGCCGCTGATCGTGAAGGTGGCCGTATCGTCGGTCAGCGAGGACAACGCCATTGCCAACCTGGACAAGGATGGCGCCGGCTTCGACTTCGATGCGCGTCGCGCCGATGCGCGCCAGGCCTGGGAAAAGGCGCTGTCCAGCGTCGACGTGCAGGCACCCGCGCAGACCCGCAAGACCTTCTACACGGCGCTGTACCACGCCATGATCGCGCCGGGCCTGTCCATGGACGTCAACGGTCAGTACCGCGGCCCGGACAACCAGGTGCACACCGCCAAGGGTTTCGATTTCTATTCCACGTGGTCGCTGTGGGACGTGTACCGCGCCCAGCAGCCGCTGATGACGCTGCTGGAACCGGCCAAGAGCAACGATTTCGTCAGTTCGCTGATCGCCGCGCGGCAGGCCAGCCCGTTCGGCATCCTGCCCGTGTGGGCGTACCAAGGCATGGAGACCTGGTGCATGATCGGCTACCACGCGGTGCCGGTGATCGCCGATGCCTATATGAAGGGCATCCGTGGCTACGATGCAAACGCTGCGCTTGACGCCATGGTCGCCAGTGCCACCTACGGCCCCTACGGCGGCCTCGACGATTACATGAAGCTCGGCTACGTGCCGATCGACCGCCAACCCGAAGCGGCCTCCAAGACGGTCGAGTACGCGTTCGACGACTGGTCCCTGGCGCAGATGGCGAAGGCGATGGGCAAGGACGATGTGGCGGCCACCTTCATGAAGCGCGCCGGTAACTGGAAGAACAGCTTCGATACCAAGACCGGGTTCCTGCGCGCGCGCAAAAGCGACGGCAGCTACCGTGAGCCGTTCGACCCGTCGTCGGCCGGCTACGGCAGCGACTACACCGAAGGCAACGCCTGGCAGTACTCATGGTACGTGCCGCAGGATGTCGCGGGTCTTATCGAGGCGCTCGGCGGCAAGGACGCGTTCGTCAAGAAACTCGACTCGGTCTTCGACGCCAAGGTCGATCCCAAGTCGTTCGCACACGTCGAGGACATCACCGGCCTGATCGGCTGGTACGCGCACGGTAACGAACCCAGCCATCAGGTGGCCTATCTCTACGACTACGCCGGCCAGCCCTGGAAGACCCAGGAACGTCTGGTGAAGATCATGCAGACCCAGTACACGCCCACGCCGACGGGGCTGGTGGGCAACGACGATCTCGGTCAGATGTCGGCCTGGTACATCTTTACTTCGCTGGGCTTCTATCCGGTGGCGCCGGGCAGCAACCAGTACGTCATTGGACGGCCGTTCGTGGAGAAGGCGACGCTCAACCTGGCGGGGGGCAAGCGTTTCACCGTCTCGGCTGACCACCTCGACGCCAAGCACCCCTATGTGGGCAAGGTCACGCTCAACGGCAAGCCCCTGGAGCGCACCTTCATCCGCCATGAGGAAATCGTGGCCGGGGGCGAGTTGCACTTCTCGATGCAGGAAAACCCGGCGAAGGACTGGGGCACCGCACCGGGGGCGCAACCGTACTCGATGAGCGACGCCTCGCGCTAAGCCGCATTTTTCCTGGTCATTTCCCGCGCCGTCACCAGCCCTTCACGGCGCTTTCGGCATTAAGCACGGCTTCAAATGGACGGGTACGCCGCTTTCCCTCTCGGTTTGCCGGGAGGCAAAGCGGCGTACCCGTCCTCATGTCCGAAGGCCCTCATGAGATCCCCCGAAGCGACGCGTTGCCCGTTTACAATGCATGCCTTTACCGGGCAGGACTCGTCGCGGGGGATGACGAAGGCATGATGGTGCGGATTGGACAGCGGTGGCGGATGACGGGCTTGCTCGCCGCCGTGATCGTGATCGTGGCGTTGCCCTATGTCGTCACGCGTTCGAGCGCGGAAGACGCGCTGAACTCGCGCGACTGGGTGACCCACACCGCGGAGGTGAAGGCCGCCGTTTATCAGTTGAACACGGTGCTGCGCGACAGCGAGGCCGCCGTGTACTCGCGACTGGCCGGTGCGCCCGCCGAATCGGTGCTCGACGGACGCATCGCGGTCCCGCGCAAGGTGGTTCCTCAGATCATCGCGACGCTGCGCGAGATGACTCGGGACAATCCGACCCAGCTCACGCGGCTGGGTGCACTCGAATCCATCGCCAGCGGGCGCATGGCGCTGACCGAGCAGGCCATGCAGCGGTTGAATGCCGGCGACCACGACGGCGCGCTGGCTTCCATGGAAGATGCGCGCCATCTGTTCCCCATCGCGACGGCCATCGAGGACGTGCTCGCGGAAGAGACCCGGCTGCTGAACGAGCGCCGGAACGAAGCGCGCGATCTTGCCTCCAACAATCGTCTGGTACTGCTGGTCTCGGCCCTCGCGCAGATCGCGCTACTCGGTATCGTGGTCGTGGTGTCCGAGAGGCAGATCGCCATCCGTCTCGCCGCCGAGTCGCAGGTGGCCCAGGCGGTGAAGCGCTCGCAGCTCATCGTGCAGGCGGTGCGCGAGCCGATCATCATGCTGGATCGTCAGTTGCGTACGCTGCTGGCCAATGCGGCGTTCGCCGAGCTGTACGGCTACAACCCGGACGAAGACCAGCACGTGCCGCTGGACCAGATCGGTAACGGCGCCTGGACCGATACCGCACTCATGCAGCGCCTGTCCGACGTGATGACGCGCGACCGCGAATTGTGGGACTACGAACTCACCCAGCGCACCGTCGACGGGGTGGACCGCTTCGTGGTCATCAACGCCCGGCGCATCGAACAGCCCGACAGCGACGATCCCGCCCTGCTGCTGACCGTCAGTGACATCACCGCTCGCGCGCTGGTGGAGCAGAAGGTGTCGGAACTGAACCGCCAGCTCGAAGGCAAGGTGGAACAGATCTCCGACGTGAATCGCGAACTGGAAGCCTTCAGCTATTCGGTGTCGCACGACCTGCGCTCGCCGCTGCGCCACATCTCGGGATTTGCGGGCAAGCTCGAGGCGCAACTGGGCGACCAGGCCGACGACCGCGTTCGCCATTACATCGACGTCATCAGCAGCTCGTCGCGTCGCATGGCCCAGCTCATCGACGACCTGCTGGTCTTCTCGCGCCTTGGCCGCGGCGCACTGCGCCTGCAGCCCGTCGACATGCAGTCGCTGGTGGACGAGGCGCGCGCACTGGTGGAAGCGGATGCGTCGGGCCGTCGCATCGACTGGCGGATCGCACCGATGCCGATCGTGATCGGCGACGAGAACATGCTGCGCACCGTATGGCAGAACCTGCTCGGCAACGCGGTGAAATACACCGGCAATTGCGAGGTGGCCCGGATCGAGGTGGGGCTCGATCGCACCGCGGCCGGCGACTACGAATTCAGCGTGCGCGACAACGGCGCAGGCTTCGACATGCAATACGCCAGCAAGCTCTTCGGCGTGTTCCAGCGATTGCACCGTGCCTCCGAGTTTCCCGGCAACGGCATTGGCCTGGCCAACGTCAGGCGCATCATCGCGCGTCATGGAGGACGCACCTGGGCCGAGGGCGAACCGAACGTCGGCGCCACTTTCCACTTCTCATTGCCGGCGTCGGACGTACCCGGCGCCAAGACAGGTGACACATGAACCAGCGCGACCTGCGCACCATCCTTCTCGTCGAAGACTCCATGGCCGATGCGGAAATGGCCATCGACGCCCTGCGCGAGGCCAAGCTCGCCAATCCTGTCGTACACCTCGAAGACGGTGTCGACTGCCTCGACTGGCTGCACCGTAGTGGCGCCTTCGCCGATCGCGTCGAAGGCGATCCTGCCGTGATCCTGCTCGACATCAAGATGCCGCGCATGGACGGCCTCGAAGTGCTCAAGCGACTGCGCAGCGAAGGCGATCGCTGGAAGCGCCTGCCCGTGGTCATTCTTTCCTCGTCGCGAGAAGAGAGCGATCTGGCGCGTAGCTGGGATCTCGGCGTGAACGCCTACGTGCTGAAGCCCGTGGACGTGCAGCAGTTCTTCTCCGCCGTGCAGACCCTCGGCCATTTCTGGGCGGTGCTCAACCAGCGCCCGGAAGGCGACTGAGCCACGCGCCGACGATCAGGGGGCACGACATGAGCGGGCAAGGGCAGAAGGTCAGAATTCTCCAGGTGGAGGACAGCGCGCTGGACGCGGAGCTGGTGCTGACCGAGCTCGACCACGATGGGCTGGCGTACGAGGTGACGCTTGTCGAAGACGAGCAGGCCTACATCGCGGCCCTCGACAACTTCGCGCCCGACATCGTGCTCTCGGATCTGAGCATGCCCGTATTTAGCGGCGAGCGTGCGCTGCAGATCCTTCGTGACCGTGGTTCGGACATCCCATTCATCTTCATCTCGGGCACGCTGGGCGAGGAATCCGCCATCGAGGCGTTGCGCAACGGTGCCACCGATTACATCCTGAAACAGAACACCGCGCGCCTTGCCAGCGCGGTGCGCCGTGCGTTGCGCGAAGCCGAAGAGCAGCGAGCCCGCGTACGCGCCGAGCAGGAACTCATTCGCGCGCAGCGTTTCGAAAGCCTCGCGCTGCTGGCGGGTGGCCTCAGCCACGACTTGCGCAACCTGCTGCAGCCACTGCTGCTCGCCGGCGATACGCTGGAAGACTACGCGGACGATCCGCGCCTTGCCCGGCTCGGCACGCTGGTGCGCGACTGCGGGCGCCGTGGCCTCGAGATGGTCTCGTCGATGCTCTCGTTCGCGCGCGGCGCGCGTCGTGCCGAGCGCGTGAAGCTCGGCGCATTGCTCGACGCGTTGAACCTGCTGCTGCAGGGCAGTGTGCCGCGCACGGTGCGCATGGAAGTCGACGTGTTCGACCCCGAGGTTGCCTTCGAAGGCAATCACACCGAGCTGCAGCAGTGCCTGCTCAACCTCAGTCTCAACGCCATCCAGGCCATGCCCGATGGCGGATCGCTGCGTATCGAGACCGAACTTGTCAGCCTGCCCGACGACTTCTTCGTCGAAGGCGAGCAACAGGTGCCGGGACGCTATCTACGCCTGTCCGTGATCGATACCGGCCAGGGCATGCCGCCCGAGGTGCTCGAGCGCCTGTTCGAACCGTTCTTCACCACCAAGTCCGGCGGCACCGGGCTCGGACTGCTGTCCTGCAAACGCATCGTCGCCAGTCATGGCGGTCTCATGCGCGTACGCAGCACGGTAGGCGAAGGCACGCAGTTCCACCTCTACCTCCCGTTGCAGGCGCTGGAAGGCGACCAGGCCGAATCGCAGGCCATGGACGCGTCTCTCCAAGGCGAAGCCGAGCGCGTGCTGGTGGTGGTGGAAGAGGCCGTGCAGCTTTCGCTGCTGGTCGATACGCTCGACGCCTACGGTTACCAGGCCGGCGCAAGCCAGAGCGGTACGGCTGCGTTGCAATGGATCGAAGCGCACGGCGTGCCTGACCTCGTCGTCATGGACGCCGACATGAATCTGTTCACCGGTGTGCGTACGCTGGCTGCGTTGCTCGATCACGGCTATGCCGGCGCGGTTCTGCTGCTCGCGCGCCCCGACGCACCGCCCAACCTCGACGAACTGCCGCATCTGGATCACCTGTACGTGATCGACAAGCCGGTGCAGTCGAAAGCGCTGTTGCGCAAGGTGCGCGAGGCGTTGGGTGCGAGTGAGCCGAAGCGCTAAGATGGATTGCTATCTCCAGGAGATAAGGCAATCGGCCTTAGGCTTCGGCGATGTCGTGTGAAGCATGACTCTCTACCTTCGAGACACAACCTCGCGTACAAGGCAGCGATTATTGCCAATCGCTATGCATTTTCCGGCCAGGTAGCTGAATCTCCTTAATAAGCTCTGAGTCGACCCTCATATCGCGACCTCGCGCATGCTGCGTGGGCAGCGTAGTCTCAAGTGCAGGTAGGTCGTCGTTTCGACCACCACTCATTGCACGGAGGCGATGATGGAGCGTCAAGAGAAAGTGCCTGCCACCCAGGCCGGGAAGACAGCGCCGGGCGACACCGAGTACGAGTTCCTGCTGCCGTTTCCGCAGCCCATGACTCGTCCGCACATGGCGGTGCCGTCAGACGAATGGATCTACCTGGCCAACGTTGAAAGCGGTATGGACGTCAGTACGCTATTCGTCGCGCGCACCGCCCGTAATGGTGACGTGGACACTAGCTTTGGACGGGGCGGGTGGATAGCGGAATTCGTCGAGATTCGCTTCGGTGAACCGATCGGCTTGTGGCTCCGCGAGGGAGGGGGTGTCCTCGCCGCCGTTAAGGACAGTAACAACAGTCGCTTTGAGGTCGCATTGATATGCTTCACCGAAGCGGGTGAACTCGATTCGACCTTCGGCGACGGCGGTAAGATCATTCACCGCATTGAAATACCTGGTTCGCCGAGCGAATCGACCTCGTGCAAGGCGGCGTCCGATGTCACAGGGGATGAGCAGGCGGCCGGCTCTGGAACGGCATTGGCGGTCGCGGATGATGGAACCTTCTACTGTCTGCTTGGTTCGGCTTTCGGCCCCTTTTATGCACTGATGCGTTTGCAGTCGGACGGGAGGCTGGATACCCGTTTCAACGGTACGGGCTACGTGACCGATGGCGAGTGGGCTTACAGACAGTGGGGAGCGACTTCAATCGTCGTCGGGAGCGATGCCCGAGTGACGGTTCTCGGCGAATTCTACGACGTCACGGCGGTTCCCGTTCGGCGACTGGTGGCCTGGCGGTTCAATCAGGACGGTTCCATCGATCGCTCGTTCGGCGACGACGGATATGCCTTCTTCGACGCTGACGCTGCGGATGTCGCCCCTGAAAATCTCTATCAGATGAGTTTCGACCACGCGGCAAGCCTTCCGGATGGCGGAGTTGCAGTTTGCGGAGCCCTGACGACCGTGTCCGGGACGACGTATCAGGAGTTCGGCCTGCTGGCCTGTCTTGATGCTTCTGGGAAACCTCTCGACACGTTCAATCGCGGGAAATTCCTCCTCTACGGTGTCGTGGGCGCCTACCAGGCAAGCTTTCGCGGAGGGATCGCTGTCCAGGACGACGGCAAGATCGTTGCAGGTGGGGGCGTGAGCGATAGCCCCGTGACGGATTCGGAGCTCTTGGCGGCACGTTTCCAGCCGTCAGGTTCGCGGGACCTCACTTTTGGTGACGGCGGGGCAAGACGGTTCAAGGGGGAAGACGCCCAGATCAACTACATGCGGCACATGCTCATCGATTCGAAGGGAAAGATCCTTGTCGCGGCGATTGGCGGGCCGAACAACAGCGGTAGTTCCATGTGGTCGTTCGTATTCCAACTGACCGGTGGATAGTGACAGGTCGTCTTCCTGCATTCGGGGGCGAAGGTATTGCTGCGGGACGTGCGCGAGGCGCTGAAGGCGGGCGAAGGCGCTTAAGCGCAGCGGTTGGCGGTTCGGACAAGCATTACGTGCTCGGTCGGGGTAGCCGTACATACGCCTCAGGGCCACGCCCATAACATCCTCCCCGCATCAAGGAGGATTGATATGCACCCACCCCGCTTCACACAAAAACACCACATTCTCGCGTTGTCGGTTGCGCTTTCGTTTGTCGTCTCGTCTGTCCATGCCGCCACGGGCGACGTGGATTCTCTGTCGTCGGCCTACCCATCCGCGGCATCCGGGAACGACTACCGCGGATCTCTGCGCTCAGTCTCGGAAGGCTTGGTCATGGAGGACGTCGATCGCGGCGACGAAGGCGAGACCGACGAGGACGCGAACGACCGGCGTTTCGTACTCCAGGCATTGCGAGAGCGCTGGAGCAAGGTTCCTGGTATGGAATGGTTCCAACGCGCATCGGAGGCCACCCAGTCGGAGTGGCTCGGGCACGTGCAGAATCTCGGCCGGCGCTACGTGGAGCTTGAGGCCGTCCGCACGACCTCCGACGACGCGGTACGCCATCAGCTAGAGGCCGCGCTTTCGGAGGCGGGTCTCGGCGGATCGCCTGACGACTACCAGGTGTCGCTGGCCCGCGTGATTCAGGTCGGCGACGTTCGTGTACCTACCCATCACGTGCAGTCGTTGACGGATGCCTGCCTGCGTGCCGATCCCGAGATGGACTTCGCGATGGCGGTCGTACGGCGCGACGGCGACCTCGTTGCCGAGGCGGAGAGGAAGCCCTTGCTCGCCTTGCTCGCGCAACCGTTCTGCCGAATCTCTGCCGCCGATCGGCTCGCCGAGTTCGACACGCAGCAACCTTTGCTGGAATCGGTTTACGCCGCGTTGCTTGAAACGCAACTCCGGAAGGCGATCGTCGAGGCGGAAGCGCAAGGACATCTCACGGGCGGCCGTGATGCATGGATCAAGGGGCACGATATCGTTCGCGCCGCCATGAACGGCGCTGCCGACGTCGACATGGGCACGCTCAGGTTCTCCACGGAAACGGGCGGCGTCTCCGTCTCGCTGCCGCAATGGCTGGTGTTCGTGAAGCGCGACGCGCAGGGGAAGGAGGATGGCGTGGTGCTCTATCGACCACAGGAACACGAAGCGGTATCGGTCGGCAGCCAGCAGGAGCTATACCAATACCTGGACATCAAGCGAATGAGCCAGGAGATCGCCGGTGAGATGCCAGGCATGTGTCCCGAGAGGCCATCGTCCATGGGAAGCAAGACGGCAGGTGAGTCGAACGCGCCGCGGGCACTTCGCGACGTCGTCCTTGCCGCGGCCGGCCCGGGCGAGGGCACGCCGATCACGAAGTTCTTCGACGACCTGTGCGACAAGCCATCGCTATGGCGAAGCAATCTTCAGTTCCAACCCTACGACAGCCACGATTTTCTGACGAACATCCGCACATGGACGAAGGCGCGGATCGATCTGATGGCGAAGGACATGCGACGACTCGCCCAAGCCCCCGGGCTTCCGTCTCTCTCGTGACGCGCTATCGGGCCATCATGGACGAGTACACCGCGTTCAATGAGATGCATGTGCCGACGCTGCGCGAATTTACGCGGCGACGCGAGAGCGAGAAATTGACGAGGTTCTTCCGCGCGGAGCAACTTATCGCCGTCGATGAAAGCGTGGATGCGGATACGATCGTCATCGAGTTCAATGGCCGGAAACGGCCCTGGACGGACTGGGTCTTGAGCGATTATCGGGAGCACGGCGACAACATCTTGGCCCTTAGCAACAACTTCGCGCAGGATGCCACCCTCACCGCGAGGGATGCCGCGCTCGCTGCGCGCTTGAATACCAGCGAGATCAAGACGGCCGTCGAACGAAACCTCCGTAGCACTTACGCGGGTGACAATTACATCGAGGCCATGAGCGCGCTGCTCGATCCGAGTGACCCTCGCTATGCGAAGGCGAGCGATCTCCGCGTGGCGATGCAGATCCTCGACATGCAGATGGCACTGGACGTCGAGTATTCCCGAGGCAATATCGATCTCGCCGACTACCCATGGCTGAAAGGCGTGCTGGACGGCCTGCCGATGAGCATTGGCCTGGCCGATGTCGAACTGGCGCATTTCATGATCTCCGGCACACGCATTCCCGGTGTGCTGGCGATCTCCAGGACATCCGCGAGCGGAAAGGGCGACACATTCGTCTTCGTGCCCAACGGGCCCTTTGGGCGAACGCTCTACAAGAACGACGCCTATTTTCAGGAGATCATCCGGACCGAAGCGTTCAAGGAGTACTTCGTGGCGAGGGCACGGGCGGAGGACCAGCCCAAGCTCGACAAGGCGATCAGGGCGGCCCGTACACCCAGCTATTTCTATACCTCTTTCGCGCCGATCGATGATTTCAAGGCGGAATGCGATCAGGTCATCAAGGATGCGATAAGCAATGCGGCCTCCGTGACAACGAGCAAGGCCGAGGTGATCTGGGAACAATCGTTGAAGGGTGTCCGCTATGGCATGGGCGTTATCTGCGCGGCGGCCACTGCGGGCGCAGGTGCCGCTGTGTGCACGGCCGGCACGGCTGCTCTTATGGGGCTGGATGCCTATGGTGCCGTCGACAAGCTGCTGCGTGGCCGGGAAGACGAAGCCCTGGTCGACGTGGCGTTCCTGTGGCTCGATGCGATCGATGTCGGCAAGGGCGTCAGTGCGGGCTTGACGACGTTTCAGCCTAAAGCGCTGTTGAGGCTGCTGCGCAAGACACATTTCTCGAGTGTCGACGAGGCGAAGGAGGCCATCGACGCCGCCGCTCGCCATGCCGGGTATTTCCGATACGACGGTACGCTGAGACCGGCGTTGTCCAGGTTCGACGTCGACATCGACCAGTTGAGGCCCCTGCCGAATCGTCCCGGTAAAGCGAGCTCAGGTAAGTTCTACGAGTATCGCGGGAGGGTCTATATCGTCGACGACGGTCGGATCTTCGAAGTGTTCTCCCATAACGGTTGGGCCAGCGTGCGCGTGCGCGATCCGGCCCATCCTTACGGGCCCGGTGCGCTGGTCGTCTACCGGCAGGGGCGGTGGCAGCGAGGCGAGGCCGGTCTGCTTGGCGGCGGCAAGGCCGTCAGCAAGGTCACCGATCAAGCCTATGTTCCCCTCGAGGGCGAGCTGCCAGCCCCGCCCACGCTTGCCTTCGCGATGCCTCCGTACGAGCAGCCATTCATGAAGGTCATGCGTTGGACGGACTCGGACTACCACGTCTCCGTTCCTGCCGATAGCCAGCGTGCCCGAGACGCATTCATGGCGCGTCGCAACGAATTTCTCGCGGCCGCACGGGTGAACGCGTTTGCCGGGGAGCAGGTGCCTCCTTATGCAGTGGGCAGCCCTCACTTCGTGTCGAGGCCGCCTCGACCTTCTATTCCCGCCAGCCTTGAAGGCATGAGCCCAGGCGAGGCGATGAGCGAGCTCTACAAGGCGGCCGACGGCGTGGTAATGGGTGAAGGACCGGGAGACATCGGAGGCAGGGTGTTTCTCGTCGACAACATGGGCGTGCTTCGGAAGCAAGGCGTCAAGACCCTCTACGTGGAGGGCCTTCTGCACGACGTCGACCAGGTCGAGCTCGACGCCTTCTTCGCCCTGCCAAAGCGCAAGTCGATGCCGGCGAACCTGAAGGCCCGCCTGGACCGGTTGGAACCACCGCATCTCAGGGAGCGGCACACGCGCTACACCTTCTCAGATGTTGTGAGGGAGGCAAAGAAACACGGTGTCCGAGTCGTCGCCGCCGATCAGATCGTGAGTACCAGGCTGCACGGCGTATCGCTCACTGACGCACGCGACATAGCGATGCCCTATCAGGCGCAACAGGTCATCGACGCCTACCAGGCGCAGTCGCCTGGCAAGTGGGTCGCCCTCGTCGACACCAAACACGCCAATACCTATTCCGACATCGCCGGTGTTGCGGAACGGACCGGCGCTATCGGGATTCGGACGGTCGATGTTCCGGCAGGCAATCCGATGACGATCGGTCCTGATCCGGGCGTGCTCGTCGAGAATCCAGTTCGGGGCCGCGACCCCAACATGCTCCGCTCCGATTTCGTGGTCGAGATGCCCATCCTGGGTGACGACGCATCACGCGTGCTGCATGTGCTGGACATGCCGGACATGTCGCTGTCCAACATTCCCGCGAGTGCGCGCCGTCTGGAGAAGCCCGGCGAATTCGTCCTTCTGCTGGAGGGCGAGCAGGCGTCGCCGGTGATCTATCACCGTAACCGCAGGAACGAAATCCAGCGGACGGCAATCCATGAGGGCATGGGAGGATTCTATGTCGACCGGGCCGAATGGCCGGGGATTCACGGAACGGTATATGCGACCGTGGACGATCTGGTTCGCGATCTCCAGACCGCCAAGCAAATGCGGCTCGTGATGCCGGCGACTGAAGGGGAGGCAGCCGGCCTATAGCAGTGGCTATGACGACGGCCGCCGGGCGCGCTTCGCTCCCGGCGGCTCGTACGTCAGTCGATGCCGAGTTTCTTCAACTTGTAGCGCAATGCGCGGAAGGTGATTCCCAGCTTCTTCGCCGTCGCCGTCTTGTTGTAGCGCGACTCTTCCAGCGCCTTGATGATCGTGTCGCGCTCGATATTGGAGATGTAATCCTCGAGTGAGCCATCGGCGGCGGGTGCGCTGCGCGCCGGTTGCGTGGCCGCAGCGACCAGCGTGGCCTCCACGGCGGTCGCGAGCGAAGGTGCAGCCGACGGCATGCGCTGAGGCAGCATGAGGTCGTCTGCCTCGATGGTCTCGCCCTCGCACATGGCCATGGCGCGTTCGAGGATGTTCTCCAGTTCGCGCACATTGCCGGGGAAGGGGTAGGCCTCCAGCGCGGCCAGCGCTTCCGGACGCAGGCGCCCCGGCGCACCGCCGGATTCCGTAGCGAGCTGGCGCAGGATGAAGTCCGCCAGGCGTGGCACGTCGCCCCGGCGCTCGCGCAGCGGCGGCACGCGCAACTCGATCACGTTGATGCGATAGAACAGATCCTGGCGAAACAGACCTTGCTCGACCAGCGAAGCCAGATTCTTGTGCGTGGCCGAGAGAATGCGCACGTCCACCGGAATCTCATCGCGCCCGCCGATCGGACGAACCGCCTTCTCCTGAATCGCGCGCAGCAGCTTCACCTGCATATGCAGGGGCAGTTCGGCCACTTCGTCGAGAAACAAGGTGCCGCCCTGGGCGGCCTGGAACAGGCCTTCCTTGTCGACATGTGCGCCGGTGAAGCTGCCCTTGCGGTGGCCGAAGAATTCGCTCTCCATCAGTTCCGACGGAATGGCACCGCAGTTCACGGGCACGAAGGCGCCCGCGGAGCGCGGGCCCATTTCGTGGATGAGGCGCGCGACAAGCTCCTTGCCTACACCCGATTCGCCCGCGATGTAGACCGGCGCCTGGTTGCGCGCCAGCTTGGCGATCTTGGCGCGCACCTCGTTCATGGCCGGCGACTCACCGATGAGCCGGTCACCCCCCGGCGTGCCCTTGTTGCCGGCCTCCGCCTTGCGTTCCTCGGAAAGGCGCAGGGCGGTGCGAACGAGGCGGCGAAGCAGATGGATGTCCACCGGCTTGGAGACGAAATCGAAGGCACCCGCCTTCAATGCGTTCACGGCCGCATCCACGTTGCCATAGGCGGTGATCATCGCCACCGGCATGTCCGGGAAGCTGGCCGCGATGAGTTCGATGATTTCCTGGCCGCTGCCGTCGGGCAGCCGCATGTCCGTGAAGCATAGGTCATAGCGCCGTGCGGCCAATGCGCTCCGCGCTTCGCTGACGCTCCCCACGGCGTCGACGTCGAGTTCCATTCGACCGAGTGTGATGGTCAGCAACTCGCGGATGTCCCGTTCGTCGTCGATGACCAGTACGGTCTGCTTGCTCATTGGGTCCGAAAGTTCGGTGAATGGGTCAAATGTAACCGCCCGGGCCGGTTACGCAAAGGGCGTGGCTCACGCCTGCGCTGCCATCGGGGCGGCCGCAGCGGTGCGGGCGGGCGGGGTGAGGCTGATCCGGAAGCAGCTTCCACCACCGGCCACCCGCACGTACTCCAGGGCCGCCTGGTTGGCCTCGGTCATCTGGCGAGCGAGGTAAAGACCCAGTCCCGTGCCGTATTCGTGCGTTGTGAAGAAGGGCTCGAAGATCTGCGCGGCGACCTTGGGCGGGATGCCCGGGCCGCGATCGATCACTTCCAGAATGGGGATGCCCGCCTCGGAGTGGCGCGCCACCAGCATCACGCGCGCCGGTTCGCCCGGCATGCGGCCGTAGCGCAGGGCGTTCTGCACGAGGTTCCAGATGACTTGCTGGAGGTGCTGCGGGTCCGCCACTGCCGCGACGGGCTCGCTGCCCGAGACGGCGCGCAGGATGTCCAGGCCCAGGTCGTTGCCCTGGCGGTATTCGGTGACGAAGTGATGCACCCACTTGCCGAGGTCGAGCGTTTCCGGGCGCGAGCGTTCGCGGCGCGAGAGCTGGAGAATGTTCTCGATGATCTCGTTGAGGCGGGAGCAATGGTTGTTGATGATCTCGACCATGCGCAGGTCGGTATCGTTCATGTCGGTGGATTCGGCCAGCAACTGCGCCGAGTAGTGAATGGCGGCCAGCGGGTTGCGGATCTCGTGCGCGATCGACGCGGAGAGGCGTCCGAGCGAGCTGAGCGTGAGTTCTTCCGCGCGGCGCGACACCAGCGAGGTGTCGTCGAGGAAGATCAGCACGTGCGAATCGTCATTGGGGGCCAGGCGGGTGAAGCGCGGCACCACTTCCGGCGTGCCGTCGGCGAGCATGGTGGCACTCTCGTCGAGCTTGCCGGAGGTGCGCCAGTGATACAGGCGGCGCGACAGCTCCGGCGCGAGCGTGCCCAGGTCGCGCTGGTCGGCAGACGGATTGCCCATCAGCATCCAGGCGGACTCGTTGAGCTGGTGGATGCGGTTGCCCTCGTCCACAAGCAGCACGCCGGTCTTCATGCGGCGGATGATGAGCTCGTTGACCTGCGACAGGTTGGCCAGATCGATGCCACGCTGTTCGGCCAGCGCTTCCGACGCGCGGATGTTGCGGCCGAGCACGTAGCACAGCGACGCGCAGGCGAAGTAGGCCGCCCCGAACAGGCCGTACTCGGCGAACTCGCGATCGCTGACATCGACGATGGCAAGGTCGAAGAAGGAGTGCCCGAGCATGCCCAGGGTGGCGAGCGCAGCGAAGAACATCGATAACCGGAAGGGCAACAGTAGGGCGCCGGTGGCGATGTTCACCGCAAGCATCATCGCCACGCCCATGCGCACGTCATGCATCAGCACCAGCGCCAGGAGGGCGGCCACGATGTCGAGGCTCAGCCCGATCGAGACGATCAGGACGGGCCGGTGGAGGGTGCGCCGGGTGCGGGCGACCAGCACCAGGGCGGCCAGCAGATAGGCCAGGGCAAACAGCCGGGCGAAGACCGGCTCGGGCAGCGCGGGCCAGTTCATGTGTTCCGGCCGGAAGGCCAGCGCGGTATAGACCGCCGCCTGGCCCAGGCGGAAGTAGTTGAAAAAGAACAATTCGTGGCGCGCGGTGCCTTGGCTCGCGCTGATTCGAAGGGCGCTGGACGACGCGGGCGTTGACACCGGGTGCTTCTCCGCCGTGGGCCCCTCGGGCCGTAGTGAGGGCCCAGTATAGGGGCCTCGCGGGTCGCGGCAAGCCGCCCGGGCAGGCTTCCTGCGGCCCCGGGGCCAGGGGCTTGCCGCACCGCCCCTTTCCATCCGGGGCGCCTTCCGGGAAAATGCGCGGCTGTATTGCGTAAAGCCGCGCAATCGATCCCCCCTCCCCGTACCGGTCTCACCGCCGGCGCGCTTTCACACGTTTTCTCCCGTTCGCTCGAGGTATCGAATGAATTTCCACGAGTACCAGGCCAAAGAACTGTTCGCGAAGTACGGCATCGCCGTGCCGCCGGGCAAGATTGCCAACTCTCCCGATGCCGCTGTCGACGCCGCCAAGCACCTTGGTGGTTCGCAGTGGATGGTCAAGGCCCAGATCCATGCCGGCGGTCGCGGCAAGGCCGGTGGCGTCAAGTTCTGCCGCAGCCTCGATGACGTCCGTGCCGCCGCCAAGGGCATGCTCGGTACCAACATGGAAACCTACCAGTCCGCCGGCCGTGCGCTGCCGGTGAACCTGGTGCTGGTCACCGACGCGACCGACATCGCGAAGGAACTCTATCTCTCGATCCTCACCGATCGCGACACCAAGTCGATCTCCTTCATCGCCTCCAAGCATGGCGGCGTGGACATCGAACAGGTGGCCCACGACACGCCGGAAGACATCCACACGATCGTGGTGGATTACGTCGAAGGTCTGCAGCCGTACCAGTGCCGCGATCTCGGGTTCAAGATGGACCTGAATCCGAAGCAGGTGAACCAGCTCGTCAAGATCATGCTTGGCCTGTACAAGCTGTTCAACGAGAAAGACCTCTCCCTCGTCGAGCTGAACCCGCTCGCCATCCTCGAGGACGGCAACCTCGCCGCCCTCGACGGCAAGGTCAACTCCGACGACAACGCCGAGTTCCGTCACCCGGACCTCGCCGCGATGCGCGACCTGACCCAGGAAGACGCCGCTGAAGCGGCCGCCGTCCAGCACAACCTCAACTACGTCACGATGGACGGCACGATCGGCTGCATGGTCAACGGCGCCGGTCTCGCGATGGCCACGATGGACGTGATCAAGCTGGCAGGCGGTGAGCCGGCCAACTTCCTCGACGTCGGCGGCGGTGCCACCAAGGAGCGCGTCACCGAGGCGTTCAAGCTCATCCTCTCGTCCGACAAGGTCAAGGCCATTCTGGTCAACATCTTCGGCGGCATCGTGCGCTGCGACCTGATTGCCGAAGGCATCATCGCCGCCGTGAAGGAAGTGGGCCTGAAGATTCCGGTGGTCGTGCGCCTGCAGGGCACCAATGTCGAGAAGGGCCGCGAACTGCTGGCCAACTCGGGTCTGGCGATCACGCCGGCCGACGATCTCAACGATGCGGCCCAGAAGGCCGTGGCCGCCGCGGCCTGAGGAGCGAAAGCAACATGAGCGTCCTGATCAACAAGAACACCAAGGTCCTCGTCCAGGGCTTCACCGGACAGCAGGGTACCTTCCACGCCGAACAGGCGATCGACTACGGCACCAAGATCGTCGGTGGCGTGACCCCGGGCAAGGGCGGTTCCGAGCACATCGGTCTGCCGGTCTTCAACACCGTGCGTGACGCCGTCGACCAGACCGGCGCCGATGCTTCGGTGATCTTCGTGCCGCCGCCGTTCGCGGCGGACTCGATCCTCGAAGCCATCGATGGTGGCATCAAGGTCATCGTTGCCATCACCGAGGGCATTCCCGTGCTCGACATGATGCGCGTGAAGAACGTGCTCAAGTCGCACCCGGACGTCGTGCTCGTCGGCCCGAACTGCCCCGGCGTCATCACCCCGGGCGAGTGCAAGATCGGCATCATGCCGGGCCACATCCACAAGCCGGGCAAGGTCGGCATCGTTTCGCGTTCGGGCACGCTCACGTATGAAGCCGTGTTCCAGACCACGAACGAAGGCCTTGGCCAGTCCACCTGCATCGGCATCGGTGGTGACCCGATCAACGGCCTGAGCTTCATCGACTGCCTGAAGCTGTTCCAGGACGACCCGCAGACCGAGGGCATCATCATGGTCGGCGAGATCGGCGGCAGCGCCGAAGAAGACGCTGCCGAGTTCATCGGCCAGTACGTCAAGAAGCCGGTCGTCTCGTTCATCGCTGGCGCTTCGGCACCTCCGGGCAAGCGCATGGGCCATGCCGGCGCGATCATCTCCGGCGGCAAGGGCACGGCGGCGGCGAAGTTCGCCGCGCTCGAGAAGGCAGGCGTGACCACGGTCAAGTCCCCGGCCGACCTCGGCAAGACCCTCGCGGGTCTGATGAAGTAAAGCTCGCCAGCAGCACGGCGAAGAAAAAACGCGGCCTTCGGGCCGCGTTTTTTTTTGGTTCTTCGGGGAATTCTGGGGCAGGTGCCGGTTTTTTCTCGCTGTTGCTGTTGACGACTCGCTTCGTCGGTTTGGCTCGCCTTTCGGCCTCGCATCGGCGCCTGTGCCACTGCGGGAAGCCAGCCCCCGTCCCCCTCGCCGCGAAGGCTTATGTCGTTCCTTGCGAAAGGAGAGCCGCTTCGCGGCTCCATGTCTGATGGCTTGCGCCGCGGCGGACCCGGGTGTCCGGGCGGGGGTCTTCGACTCGGCATCCCTGCCTCGGCGAAGACGGCCGGCCGTCCTGGCCGGCCCCCTGCGGGCCTTTTCCACCCGGACGCCCTCGACGCCAGACATCGCGGCGAGGGGGACGGGTGCTGGCATCGGACGGTGGGGTGGCGTGATGTCTTTGAGCTGGCACTTTAGGTGCCTTGGCGATCGTTCGTGTGGATTGGATGGACGTCTCTGCCTTCGCAGTTACGACGGAGAGGTGGCGCGGCGCTTCGGCTCTCCCGACACACAACCTCAGTCATCGTGGGAGTCTTCGGTGTCCCCCTCGATGCGAGTTTCCGCACAAGAGAGCGGCCGAAGGCCCATAGATACATGAGCCGCGTCAGCGGCCGTCCTTTTCGAACGCGGAGGACCTGTCTGAGCAGCGAGGGGGACACCGAAGGCTCTGGCCTCACCATCCGAGCCAAGGGCGTCACCGGCGTCGCTGGACAAATACAGTCACGCGGCGAATGAACCGATGTATCCAGACAGCGTCCCGGAATTCGCGATGAACTTTTTTGGCTGGAATCCTCCTGGCTATGTGGGAGCAGCTATGGCGGCGAGAAGCCCATGGAGCATGCACGCGGTGAGGTGGAATTTCCTCGCCGCTATAGCGGCTCCCACAACTATCGCCAGTCCAAGGTGATGGCGCACGGCGCCTTCGGCCGAAGAGTCGCGGCGGGCACGCCTCGACCTTCGCATCCATATCCTTGACATGCGAAGCCGTCTAGACGTCCAAACGCTTGACACGTCCATATTGACCCGTGTTACGGTGTCGCACCGCAGCAAAAAACGAGGGGTCGTCATGCGTCACCCACAACTCGTTATGTCCCGAATCGCACACGCGCGTCATTGCCTCGCGCGATGTTGTCACTGCCGCTGAATCGGCGGCTTCGCCTCGCCCTTGTTGTTGGGTGGACGGCGCTCTTCTGACGTCATAACGATCAACCGCGCCTCGCAGGCGCAGCGGGCCAGTGTGTCCGCATAGCGGCAGGTCACTGCGATCGAACCATCGCCCTCGCAAGGGGACGGCGATGCGGACGGGGCTTGCCTATCTTTAACGATCAAGGGGTTTCATGAACAAGTGGGTGTTGCAGCGGTCGCTGTTGGCCGCCGCGGTGTTTGCCGCGTATTCGGGGAGTGTGTTGGCGCAGTCCACCACGGGCTCCATTTATGGCCAGGTGCAAGCCGGCGAGGGCGACGTGGTTCGTGTGGTGAACGACACGGGTCTCACGCGTGAGGTACCGGTGGACGCGCGTGGCCGTTACGCCGTGTCGCAGCTGCCGCTGGGTACCTATACGGTATCGGTCGTGCATGCGGGCGCCACGGTACAGAGCCGCGACAACGTCGCATTGCGCGTGGGTTCCGGTGTGGAAGTGTCGTTCGTCTCGTCGACACAAGAGCTCAGCGGTGTGAATGTCACCGCGAATGCCGTGCCTCCCATCGACGTTTCGACGGTGGATTCGCGTACCGTCGTGACGGCGCAGCAGCTGGCCAAGCTACCGCTGGGGCGGAGTTCCGAAGCCATCGCCTTGTTGGCGCCGGGCGCGGTGGACAACAGTGGCAGTTACAAGAGCGCGACCGGTAACTCGCTCGTGTCGTTCGGTGGCTCGGCAGCCAGCGAGAACGCTTACTACGTCAATGGTTTCAATACGACCGATCCGCTGCGCGGTTTTGGTGGCATCTCGCTTCCCTACGGCGCGATCGAGCAGCAGGAGGTGTATACCGGCGGCTACAGCGCGCAATACGGGCGCTCCGACGGTGGCGTGATCAACGTCGTGGGTAAACGCGGTACCAACGAGTGGCATGGCGGCGCGCAGCTCATCTGGGAACCGAACGGGCTGCGTGCCAGCGAGAAGGACAGCTACTACACCAACGGACTTCCGCCGCAGCCGCGTGCCGGCCGGCTTTATGCACCGAATAGCGCCAATTCGGTGACCTCGACGACGGCGAGCCTCTACGCTGGCGGTCCCTTGATCAAGGACAAGCTGTTCCTCTTCGCGGCGGCAGAAGTAGAGAGGCAGACGGGCGACGTCGTGAGTAATGTGACGCTGCCGCAGTCGCCCGATCGCTCCTATCGCTATCAACTTCCGCGCTGGTACGCCAAGCTGGATTGGAACATCAACGACAGCAACATCGTCGAGGTCACCGGCGCGTCCGACAAGACCGAGCGCTCGGGCACGATCTACGATTACGACTACGCCAATCGCGTGCGCGGCGAGCGCCTCTCCGGTGCGAACAACGAAAAATTTGGTGGTGACGTATACACCGCGAAGTACACCGGCTACCTCACCGACAACCTGACCATCAGCGCCCAGTACGGCAAGATGCGTACGGTCAACTACGTGTCACCTT
The DNA here is from genome assembly GCF_023612255.1 of Luteibacter flocculans. Lineage (NCBI taxonomy): Bacteria > Pseudomonadati > Pseudomonadota > Gammaproteobacteria > Lysobacterales > Rhodanobacteraceae > Luteibacter > Luteibacter flocculans. The sequence continues at coordinate 672,587 of NZ_CP063231.1, forward strand.
CGGGCTATAACCCTGACGCCGTGTATATCGCAGGACAGGATTTCCAGAATCCTGCCTATACGGGCGGAATAGCGCGCGACAACGGACAGACCGTGTCGTCGCTGGCGAACCCCAATCGCGGCAACGAGACCACCAACACGCGTTTCGACATTCACTACACGCTGGGCGATCACACGCTCACGGCCGGTATCGACAATCAGCAGGCGCGCGCACGCGACCAGGGCACCGCCAGTTCCGGCCCCGGCTACATCTGGACTTACGGCCAGGGGTCGCCGAACCTGCCGATCTCCACGGGGCTCGGCGTGGACGCGCCGGGCAACTATCCGGGCGGCGAACAGGGCTACTACGTCGTTCGCGGCGTGTCTTCCAGTCTCGCCACCGTGCGTTCGAGCCAGAAGGCGCAGTACGTCGAAGACGCGTGGCAGGTCACCGATCGCTGGCTGCTGACGCTCGGCCTGCGCAATGACCAGTTCACCAACTACAACGCCGACAGCGAGGTCTACATCAAGCAGACCTCGCCGCAGTGGGCGCCACGACTCGGCTTCAGTTGGGACGTCTTCGGCGATGCGACGTTCAAGGTCTACGGTAACGCCGGCCGCTATTACCTCGGGCTGCCGTTGAACCCGGCACTGAATGCGGCAGGTGGCGCGTTGTCCACGTCGCAGTACTTCACCTATACGGGCATCGCTGCGGATGGACAGCCCACCGGGCTCACGGCAATCGCCCCTGGCGTGCCCGTGTCCTCGAACAATTACTTCGGACAATTGCCGGACCCGAAGACCGTGGCCGCCAAGGGCATGAAGGCGGAGAACCAGGACGAATACATCCTTGGCTTCACGAAGACCTTTGGCAGCGACTGGGTGTACGGCGCCAAGCTCACCTACCGTAAGCTGCGCAATGCGATCGACGACTATTGCGACATCGATCGCATCGTCGCCAAGGGTCAGTCGCTCGGATTGTCGCTCGACACGAACCAGGTCAACAGTTGCTACCTGTTCAACCCGGGCCGGGCGAATACCTTTACCTTGCTCGATACGGCCGGCAATCACGTCGAAGTGCCGATCAGCAACAAGGAACTCGGTTTCCAGGGGCTCAAGCGCCAGTACTACAGCCTGGAGCTGTTGCTGGAGCATCCCTTCGACGGCACCTGGTATGCACGGGCAAGCTATGTGTTCTCGCGTAGCTACGGCAATACGGAAGGTCAGCTTCGATCCGACCTCAATCAGACCGCTGCGTCCACAAGCGAGGACTGGGACAACGCGGAGATCATGGAACATACCAATGGCCCGCAGAGCAACGATCACACGCACCAGTTCAAGGTGTTCGGCTATTGGCAGATCGCACCGGAATGGTTGGCCTCGGCAAACGTGAGTCTCGTGTCGGGTACGCCGCGACACTGCCTTGGCTTTTACGGCCCGGATCGTACCGATCCGGCGGGCTATCAGGGCAACTACCACTTCTGCGACGGCGAACCTTCCCCGCCGGGCGCGCAGGGGCGGCTTCCCTGGATTCGTCAGATCGACCTCGGTCTGACCTGGCGACCGTCGTTCGGCGAAGGGAAGCTTGCCTTCAACGCCAACGTGTTCAATCTGCTCAATGAGCGCCGGGCCTTGCAGAAGTATCCGTACTCGGAAGCTGGCCCCGGTCTGCCCGAACCGGCCTACGGCGTGATCACTGCACGACAGGAGCCACGCTACGGCAGGTTGAGCGTGTCGTACGACTTCTGATGCATTGATTGGTGCGGTTTGCGTCGTGCTGGGCATGGCGGTACCGAGTGGCATGTCCCTCGGTACCGCGGTCATTGGGTCGCGTGGCGAACTGCGCTATATGCGTAAACGCGCAGGGCCCAACATGGCTTCCGTGATGCCTTGATCCGCGAGGTGCGCAGGCAGCGCACGTCCCAGGATCATGGCGGCGCACGCCTCAGCCATCGCTGCGCTGGTCTGGATGCCGTAGCCGCCTTGTGCGGCGAGCCAGAAGAAGCCGTCGGCATCGGGTGCGAAACCGCCCACCAGATCGCCATCGGCAACGAAGCTGCGCAGCCCGGCCCAGGTGCGAACCGGTCGAGCGATGGTCATCGTCGTGGCTTCCTCGATACGGTGGATGCCCAGGGCGATGTCGAATGCTTCCGGTTGTACGTCATGGGGGTGCGTGGGGTCGGCGTTGGCGGCCGACCCGAGCATCAAGCCCGCGTCGGGTTTGAAATAGAAGGTCTCGTCGATATCGACGACAAAAGGCCAGCCACTGGCATCGATGCCTGTGGGCGCTGCGAAGGTAAATGCGGAACGACGTCGCGGTTCGAGCCCGATCGGCAACACGCCTCCGAGGCGGGCGATCTCGTCGGCCCACGCGCCTGCTGCGTTCACCACGACGGGCGCCCGCCATCGTTCGTTGACCACCCAATCGCTGCCATCGCGTTGCAGCGAGGCCACATCGGTATCGACATGCAGCAGCGCGCCATGCGCTTTTGCCCCGCGCAGGAAGCCCTGGTGCAGTTCGTTGACGTCGATATCCGCGGAATGCGGTTCGAAGAACGCCACGTGCGCCGACGTCGGACGCAGCACCGGTACGAGCGTGGCGATGTCCTGCTCATCCAGCCAGCGCAGCGACGGGGTGAATGCGCGCACCGCCTCGTATTCGGCATGTACGCGTTCAGCCTGCTCCGTGCCGCCGATCACCAGGGAGCCGCGCGGCTGGAGCAACGGATGGGCGGCAAAGCCCTCCGGCGGACTCGCCAGGAAGGGACGCGTGGCGCGACTCAGCGCGCGCACCTGCGCCGATCCGTAGCTCTCGCTGAAATGCGCGGCAGAACGGCCGGTGGTGTGGAAGCCGGGAAACGGCTCGCGTTCGAGCATCGTGACGCGCAGATGCGGTGCGAGAAACCATGCGAGCGACGCACCAGCCATGCCGGCGCCGATAACGATGACGTCCGTAGCGGATTCTTTCATGCCTTGTCCTTAAGGGATTGCGCTGCGACGACGCTCGTCGCAGTGAGGTCGGCAGTGACATTGCCGAGCGTCGCCAGTGTATCGGGCAGCGTATCCACTGCCAGCATCAGCCCCAGCGGTCCTATCGGCAGGCCCATCGCCTGCGCGACGGGTACGTTGGTCGCGATGAAGGTTACCTGGCCCGGCAGGCCGACCGAGCCGAGGCTGATGACCACGGCCAGCGCGGCACCCGCGCTAAGTTGCGCGACGCCCAGATCGATACCGAACGCCCATGCGATGAAGCTCGCCGAGACGATGTATTGCACGGGGCTGGTCAGGCGAAACAACGACACGGCCATCGGCAGCACAAGCGACGTGATCGCTTTCGGATAGCCTAGGCGACGATCGGCGCTCTCGATCATCGCGGGCAGCGAGGCCAGCGACGACTGCGTGCTGGCGGCGACGACCTGCGCGGGCGCGATGGCGGAGAGGAAACGGCCGAACGGTTCGCGGCCCCAGATGCGTGCCACGACCAGCATCAGCGCGGTTACCAGCAGGTACACGATGCACTCGACCAGCACGTAGACGCCGAGCGCGCCGAGCATGTGCAGGCCGGCCCGCGCACAGACGGCGAGGATCAGTGCGAACACGCCGAACGGCGCCAGCAGCAGTACCCAGCGAACGACCACGATCATGGCATCCGCGATGGCGCGGAAGAACTCTACCGCCAGTGCGCGGCGCTCGGGTGCGATGCGGGTGAGCGCGAAACCCAGGAACATCGCGAACACCACCAGCGGCAGCATGGCGCTTTCGGCGGCGGCCATGACCGCATTCGAGGGCACCACGCCTGCCAACCACTCGGACCAGCCAATGGGTGTGGTCGCGGGCAGATGGCCCGTCGTGGCGTCCAGGGCACTACGCAGGGTGTCGCTGTGCGGGAAAAGCAGGAATAACGCGGGTGCTGTCGCGGCGGCTACGGCGGCGCCGAGGGCGAGCAGCAGCAGGAACACGACGATCGCGCGTCGTGCGATGCGGCCGGATGCCGCCGCATCCGTGGCCGTATTGGCGCCAACCACTACCAGTGAGAGCACCAGCGGAACCACCGTCATCTGCAACGCACTGAGCCATAGCTTGCCCAGCGGCTGCACGGCGTCGGCGACGCGAATGGCCGCGCCAGGCGTCCAGTGCGCGAGCGCGATACCTGTGGCGGCACCCAGTGCGAGACCCAGCAGGATGCGTTGGGTGGCCGTCATGGCGTGGGCAGGTTCCAGGCCTCGCGCAGGCGCGCGTATTCGGGTTTCGGTAACAGCACGAAGACCGGCTTCTTCGATGGATCGAGCCAGGCGAGCAGGCGTTCCATCGTCGCATCGGTCATGGCCGTGCAGCCGGCGGTTCCCGTCGTGGGCGACTTCCACAGGTGGGCGAAGATGCAGCTGCCGCGGCCCTTGCGTCCGTCGGGATTGTGTTCGATGACGAAGCCGATGCGATACGCATGGTCGCCGTTGAAGTGCAGGTCGCGACGCATGGGCTCCGTGGCGCCGGCAACCGCTTTCTCACCCACATCGCGCGCATCCACGATCTGGTTGTAGTAAGGCGAACTGTCGACATCCACGCAGTAATCGGACGCGGTGAGGCCGCGGTAGGCCAGTGCCGTCGGTGCGCTTTCCGCATAACCGAAGGCCTGCCCGATCCGAAAGACGCCGGCCGGACTGCGTCCGTCGCCTTCCTTCTTGACCGGCCCATCGCGCTCCGGCGGGTTCAGACCGATGCCCCACGCGCTGCCTCGCTTGCCGATGGTGACGTCGGCGGCAGGACCGACCGCCTTCCACTGCGCGCCTTCGCGCACATAGGCACGCAGCACACCGTGGTCGGCATTCCAGTCGTCGGTGGTGACGACGATCATCTGTCGTGACACCGACCAGGCGGCGGGCGCTTCGAAGGCGACGGCAGCGCTGGCTCCGAGGGTGGCCGCCATGGCGAGCGTGCCCAGCAGACGGTAAAACGACGGACGAGGAAACATGTCGGCTCCGATCAGGGTTCCAGCATGTGCTGGATGCGTTCGAGGTTGGCGACGAGGCGCGCGTGCCGCGCTTCGTCGCCTTCGCACAGATGTACGAACACGGTGTCGAGCAATTGCTGCACGGACGACTGGTAGACGAGCGACTGTACGTACGAAGCGTCGTCGTGCCCCGCTACGGCGAGCGCGATGTCCGCCATTGCACGCAGCGGGTTGGACGTATGTCGGGTCACGGTCACCACGCGCCCGCGCTGTTCGCGGAAGTAACGGGCGATCTTGACCAGCGCCGGGTGCTTGCCGTGTTCGGAAAACACGACAAGTACGTCGCCCGGTGCCGACATGGCTACCTGCGCGGCCATGCGTCCCACGTCGAAGTGCCGGATGGCGACGATGCCGAGCAGCGACAGACGCAGCGCGAATACACGTGCATGGAGGTCGTCCTCGCCAAGGCCGATGAGGAAAACCTTGCCTGCGGAGGCGATGGCCTCGACCCACTCGCGCATCGTCTCGGGTCGGTTGATGAGCCGCGTGGCTTCCTCAGCCTGGGTCTTCAACTGCCACAGCATGCTGCCCAGGGCGTCGCCGGCGCGTGCGGCGGGCGGTTCGGCGGCACCCTCCTCACTTCGCCCGATGGCCTCTCCCACCGAATACTTGAGATCGGGATAGCCGCGGAAGCCGAGCTTCTGGGTGAACTTCACCACGCTGGACTGGCTGATGCCGAGCGCATTGGCCAGTTGCTGCGATGAGTAGTCGCGCAGCAGTTGAGCATTCTCCAGAATGAAATCGGCAATGCGCCGCTCCACCGCCGACATGCGGTCGCGCTCCGAGCGGATCTTCACCAAGGGCGACATGGCGGTTCCCTCAGATCGGCTCGAGGCCGTGGATGGCACGAATGCCCAAGCCCGGCGCGTCGCTGATCGAGATCTCCGACTCGTTGAAATGGACGCCGCCCTCCACGGGATCGTAAGAGCACAACGAAGGCCCGTCGAGATCGACCTTGGTGATCACGTCGGACTTCGCGACCGCGACATGCACCGCCGCAGCCACGCTGATGCTCGTTTCGAGCATGCAGCCGATCATGCAATCGATGCCATACAGCCCGGCGATGTCCGCGATGCGGATGGCATTGGAAATGCCGCCGGTCTTCATGAGCTTGATGTTGATGATGTCGGCGGCGCGCATGCGGATGAGGTCCATGACCTCGGCCGGGCCGAACACGCTTTCATCCGCCATGATCGGCGTATGCACGCGCTCGGTGACGTAGCGCATGCCTTCGAGGTCGCGCGCCTTGACCGGCTGTTCCACCAATTCCAGGCGTACGCCCGCGTCTTCCAGCGCATGCAAGGCATATACCGCTTCCTTGGCGGTCCAGCCCTGATTGGCGTCGAGGCGGAGCAGGGCACGGTCTTCCACCGCAGCGTAGATGGCGCGTACGCGCTCGATGTCCACGCCGATGTCCTTGCCGACCTTGATCTTCAGCGACTCGAACCCGCGTTCCACCGCGGCGACTGAGTCGGCCACCATCTTGTCGATGTAATCGACGCTGATGGTGATGTCGGTGCTGATGACCGGATCGCCACCGCCGAGCAGTTTGTACAACGGCGCACCGTAGAGCTGCCCCCACAGGTCGTAGACCGCGATCTCGACCGCCGCCTTCGCGCTGGTGTTCTTCTCCATCGTGTCCTGGATCAGCTTCGTGACCCTGTTGAGGTCGGCGATGTCCTGACCGATCAGGCGCGGCGCGATGTAATGGCGGATGGCGTCGACGATGGAGCCGTGCGTGTCGCCGGTGATCACCGCCGTGGCCGGTGCCTCGCCGTAGCCCACGCGGCCATCGTCGGTATGCACCATCACGACGATGTCTTCGACCTTGTCGACGGTGCGCAGTGCCGTCTTGAAGGGGGTCTTGAGCGGCACGCGCAGCATGCCGAAGCGGATGTCGGTGATCTTCATGAACTCGGTCCCGAAGGCATTAGCGGATGCGCACGATGCTGGTCATGCGATCGACGAACGTGCTGTCGTCACTGAACATCAGGGGCAGGAGGGGCGTCACCGAAACCTCGTTGAGCGTGACGCGGCGCAGGCTGCCGTCGGCCTGGCGATAGCTCATGCCGCTCACGTCGTGGATCACGTAGGGCTCACCGTCGATCTTGCCGATCACCATCATCACGTGGCCGGGGATGTAGACGAGGTCGCCGACCTCAAGCGCCATGGCAGCCTTGAGGCGCGTTTCGTGGCTGTCCTTGCTCGTGTACACCGTATGTGTGAGGCCCGGGCTGATGCTCTGGTCGCGCGTGTTGCGCGGCATCTGCACGCCCATGCTGCGGTAGACGTCGGAGACGAAGCCACTGCAATCGCGGCCGTTGTACGCATGCCCCCACCCGTAGCGTTCGCCGAGGAACTTGAAGGCCTGGCGCACGATGTTCGCTCGCGTCAGCGGCAGGTAGTCGGCCGAGGAATCCTGGTTGCGCTGCAGAAGCGCAGGGTGGAAAGAGAGCGTGCCATTGGCGCCGCGCACCGGCAGGCTCAGCACCCACGAGGCGTACGGGCTCTGGCCGTTGACCGGCTGGTCCGGCGGCAGCGTGGCATCCAACGGTACGCGCGTGCCCATGTCCAGTTGCAGCTCGGATACGGCAGGCGCTTCCGGCGTGTACACGGTGAGCGGCTTGGCACCCGTGATCACGCGATAGGGCGTGGCATCGGCATGGGCGAACACGGTGGCGGCATCGCCGTAGGCAACATCGTCCGCATGCATCCAGGCCGCGTAGCGCGGACTCACGACGAACACCCACTTGCCATCGTGGCTGGTATGCACGGCGACCAGCGGGTCACCGGGAAACAGCGTGCTTTCCTGGAAACGGTCGATATCGGTATCGCCTGCGTGGCTGAAAACGCGCAGGTCCGTGGGGAAGCCGCGCAGTGCCGCACGCCGCACGGCCATGCCGTAGCGTGGCGTCACCTGTGCCGGAATACGGTCGATCGCTGCGTTGGTTACCACCGCGTCGAGGGTGGTGGCAGGCACCGGCTTGCCTTCGACGTCGTACAGCGGCTTGTCCGGACGGCGGGTGAGTTTTTCGATCCAGCCCTTGACCTGCGCCAGTGGCAGCGTCGCCGCCAGGTGGCGGATGTCGTGCATCGAGGGGTCGAGCCGCGCGACGCGTTCGTTGAGGGCCGCGATCGCGGCGCGGTCGAGTACCGGTGCATCGGCATCGGGCAGGCGGCTCACCCAAAATTCCGGCGAGAGCTGCGCATCGCTCATGCCGATGACGCCTGACGGTGGCACGGGCAGGTCGCGGCCGAAGGCGGGGGCCGCGCCCATGGCGAACACCAGCGTGGCCGCAAGCAAGGTATGGCGAAGCGTGTTCATGGAAGTCCTTGAATCAGGAGGCCAGCGCCGAAAGAACGGCGGCGACGAGAAGACCGAAGCCCGTGCCGAGGATATAGCCGAGCAGCGCAAGCAGGATGCCCACGGGCACGAGCGAACGCGAATAGGTCGCCGCCAATACCGGCGTGGCCGCGACGCCGCCGATATGGGCCAGCGAGGAAATGCCGCAAAGATACAGATCGAAGTGAAACAGGCGCGCGGCGAGGGAGAGCAGGACGGCGTGCAGAGCGATCACCGTCACCCCGGCCAGCAGATAGAGCGGTGCGGCGGCGATGCCCGCGAAACTGCTTTGCGAGGCCAGCACGGCAACCACGCAGATCAGCAGCGCGCTCGATACCGACGGCGCGCCGGGCAGCCGGGCCAACGGTGTATGCGCTGCCACGAGACCGGCCGTCGTGGCAATGAGGATCGTCCAGGTCGTCGCGGAGACCATGCTGCCGACGGGGAGCTTCGCACCCAGTGCTGCGGAGAGCGCGGCAACGAGCAGGGCCAGACCCAGCCACAGGAGCACGCTTTCTCCGGTGGCGGGTGCGCGCGGCGCCGCTTCGGCGACCTCCATCCCCGCGCTCGACGTCGCGCGCGTCCAGCGATTGAACGCAGGCGCCAGTCGAGCGACCGCGAACAGCACGACGACCCACATGGAGTAGCACAGCGCGTCGGTCAGCAGGGTGGTGGCCAGCGACGTATCGGACATGCCGATGGCTTGCTTCACGGCGATCATGTTCGCCGTGCCGCCCATCCAGCTACCCGACAGCGATGCAAGCGGCATCCACGCGTTGCCCGGCATCCAATGTCGATAGAGCAGAAACGTGAGCACGAACGCGCAGAACAGGCTGATCGACGTGCAGACGAACACGCCGAGCACGCGCGGCCCGAGTGCGAGAATCGCGCGCAGGTTGCAGTTGATCATCAGCAGAAAGAGCAGGGCGGGTACCAGCCTTGCCACGATCGTGTTCTGCGTGAGATGGATCTCGGGCGAGGCGCTCCAGAGACCGGCCACGGAGAGCGCGGTCACGCTGAGGTAGGTGAGCACGATGGGCGGAAGGATCTCGAACACCTTCCAGCCGAAGCGACGCTCGATCGCGGGCCAGAATCCCGCGGCGAGCAACATCACGGCCAGGTAAGGCCATACCGACTGGATCACGCGTCCCTCCCCGGGTGGTGTCGCAACGGCCGTCAGGAATATCTATTCCTAACGAAGTGATGTGAAGCATAAATTATTGACCACGCTTTGCAAGCATGTTACACAGCCCTCACGCACGTCCACCCACCACGGTCGCATCGGGGATACCGAACGGTGAAAGCGTTCTTGTGTCATGCAACGATCCGCTCGGCCCTGGCGGCAGGTTTGCTGGCTGCATGCGTGGTGCCGATGGCGTGGGGTAGCGAACGGCCGGCCGTTCGCGAAGAGGTCGGCGGTGCCGTCTCTCGCCAGATCGATGCAGGCCATTTCCGCGACGCCGAAGCCGCCATCGCACGGGCGCTAGTAGATCCAGGACTGACGCCGGAGCAACGTGCGACGCTGACCTTCCAGCGCGAGCGCATGCGTCGCATCCTTCTCGATTTCACGCTCGATGCCGACGCGGTGAAGGCACGTCTGCGCCAGTCCATTCCGGACCTTACGGATGCCGAGTTCGCCGCATGGGATGACACGGGTCTCCTCGAGAAGCAGGTCATCGACGGTCGCACGCTTTATTTCAAGCGTTCGCCCGGCAACCTGTTCCGCCTGAGCGCCGATGCACGCGCGCGGCGTAAGGTGCAGGTGCCGTTCGACGACGGCCCCAATGAAGTCCTCAACGATCACCATCGCGCGGTGCGTGCGGCGGCGCTCGCGCAACACACCAGCAGCGTGCTTCCGCGTCGCGAAAGCGTGACCCAGATACTCACCGTGAAAGCCGATGCCGTACCGGCCGGGGAGACGATTCGCGCCTGGATTCCGTATCCGCGCGAGATCCCCGGGCAGCAGGAGGACATTCGCCTCGTCGGCAGCGAACCGGTAGGCGCGTCGATCGCCCCGTCATCGACCCTGCAACGCACCGCGTATCTCGAAAAGAAGGCCGAGGCGGGCAAGCCGACCGAGTTTTCCATCACTTACGAACTGACGCTCTACGCCCGCTACGTCGATATCGATCCGGCGAAGGTGACGCGTACGCCGATCACGCCGGATCTTGCGCCCTTCGTGTCCGAGCGCGCACCGCATGTCGTGTTTACCGATGCCATGCGCGCCTACTCGAAGCGCGTGGTAGGCGACGAGACGAACCCCTACCGCATTGCACAGAAGCTGTTCGCAGCGGTGGATACGATCCCCTGGGCGGGCGCCCGCGAGTATTCGACCATCACCAACATCGGCGACTACACACTGCATGCCGGACACGGCGATTGCGGCGAACAGACCCTGCTGCTCATCACGCTGCTGCGCCTCAACGGCATTCCCGCCCGTTGGCAATCCGGCTGGATCTTCTCCGACGGCACGTACAACAACATCCACGACTGGGGCCAGCTCTATCTCCCGCCTTATGGATGGGTGCCCATGGACGTGACCTTCGGGCGCCTCATGGCCGGCGCGAACGCGAAGCCGGGCGACAACGCGCTCGAGTGGTTCTATCTCGGCGGCCTGGATGCCTACCGCATCGCCTTCAACGACGACTACTCGCGGCCGTTTGTGCCGGCGAAGACCTTCTTCCGTTCTGAGACGGTCGACTCGCAGCGGGGCGAAGTCGAATGGAAGGGCGGCAACCTGTACTTCGATCAGTTCGACTACGACTTCCGCTGGCACCGCGTCGATGTACCGCGAGGGGGCGGTGACGCGGCGCCCTGACGGATCAATACAACCCGATTGTCACCTTATGGGAGTGGGGAGATGGGGGAGATCACGACGAACCGGCGCGCGCTGCGCCATGGCGCCTTGTGCCTGGCCATCGGTCTGGGCCTGGCGGTATCCAGCTCGGCATTTGCCGCCAATACCGACGGCACGATCGTCGGCCGCACGAAGTCCGGCGCCACGGTGACCGCACGCGATCCGGCGACTGGGCTCACGCGCACGGTGACCGCCGATGCAGAAGGCAATTTCCGCCTGCCGTACCTGCCGGTCGGGCGCTACCAGGTCGACAGCAGCAAGGATGGCAAGCCCGTGGCGACGACCGCCGACGTCACCGTCAGCCTGGGCAACGCCACTACGGTCAATCTTGTCGAACGCGGCTCGGCCACCACGGAGCTGGAAGGCGTGCAGGTCAGTGCCCCCGTCGTGATTTCCGCCGTGGACGTCAGCTCCACCGAGACGGCGACCAACATCAGCCGCGAGGAAATCCGCCGCCTGCCGGTGGATCAGAACGTGCAGTCGGTCGCGCTGCTGGCGCCGGGCGTAAACAAGGGCAACGCCGGTTTCGGAGGCATTTCGTTCGGCGGTTCGTCCGTCGCGGAGAACTCATTCTATGTGAACGGCCTCAACGTGACCGATTTCTACAACCGCAACGGCTTCTCCGAGGCACCGTTCGCCTTCTACCAGGAGTTCCAGGTGAAGACGGGTGGCTACTCGGTCGAGTTCGGCCGCACCACCGGCGGCGTGGTCAACGCCGTTACCCGCTCTGGCACCAACGAGTTCAAGGCGGGCGCGGAGATGACCTTCGAACCCAGCGCCTGGCAGGCCACCACGAAGAACCGCTACTGGGACGGCGAGCGCTACATCACCTCGTCCGAGGACCACTACTCGCGCACGAAGATGAACGTGTATGCATCCGGCCCTATCGTGAAGGACAAGCTGTTCTTCTTCGCGATGTACGAGGCGCGTGGTTACACGCCGCAGAACACGGACAACCTCGGGACGGTGCTGACCCAGAACGATACCGACTCGGGCTTCTGGGGCGCCAAGATCGATTGGCACATCAACGACAAGAACCTGTTCGAGTTCATGGCCTTCTCGGACAAGGACAAGAACGTCGGCTCGGTCTACAACTACGACTACGCCACCCACACGAAGAGCCAGCGCAACGATCAGATCTTCAGCGATACAGGCGGCAAGAACTGGAACGGCACCTTCACCAGCTACCTCGTCGACAACTTGTCGATGAAGCTGATGTACGGGCGTAACCAGCGCGAGGACTTCACCCGCGCGCAGTCGGACATCGAGTGCAATCCGGTGGCAAAGGTATCCGCTGTACCCGGACCGGGCGTACCGCTCGGATGCAGCACGAGCACCGCGGTCATCAAACGTAACGACACGCGCAAGCAGGGGCGCGCGGATTTCGAGTGGAGCCTGGGCGATCACCTCATTCGGTTCGGCTACGACCACGAGGTGGACACGTCGATCTATTCGCGTCACTACCCAGGCCCGGGGGCGTACTACTACAACATCTACGCGACCACGCCCGGCGCGACGATCGAAAACGGCGGCGTGGTCCCTGCCGGCTACAACGCTTACGTGCGTGCGCGACGCTACGAGATCGCGGGCACCTTCGAGACCACGAACAACGCGTACTACGTCGAAGACAACTGGAACATCACACCGGATTTCCTGCTTAACGCGGGCCTCCGTCGCGACGCCTTCGACAACAAGACGGGCGAGGGAGCCAGCTACATCAAGATGGACAACATGATTGCGCCGCGGCTTGGTTTCTCGTGGGATCTCAAGGGCGACGGCACGACGAAGATCTTCGGCAACCTCGGGCGCTACTACCTGCCCGTGGCGAACGTGATCAACATCAAGCAGGCGGGCGGCTTGCTCGACCAGCGCACCTACTATGCGTTCGACGGTTACCAGATCCTCGATCGCAACGGTTCGCCCTACGCCATGCCGATCCTGGGGCCGCAGATCGGTCCGGTGGACGATTCGCAGGGTAACGGCACGGTGGGCGATCTGCGCGCCGAGGTCGACAAGCACATGGACAGCGTCTATCAGGACGAGGCCATCCTGGGTTTTCAACAGGCCATCACGGATAAATGGTCCTGGGGCGTGAGTGGCACCTATCGCAAGCTGCACGATGCGATCGACGACATGGAAATCAGCGCCACGCCGCAATGTGGCGGCGACGGGTACATCGGTTACGTGATGGGCAACCCAGGTCGCAAGCTCACCGTCTACGGCGACACGAACTGCGACGGCACGCCGGACGGTTACATCGACATCGACACATCCAAGCAGGGCTGGGCGTTGTATGACGCGCAGGGCAACTACCTCGGTCAGCGTGGCTGGAAGAAGCCAAGGCGCTCGTTCGGCTCGCTGGAATTCCAGGTGGACCGCGCGTGGGACGAGAAGTGGATGTTCAACGCGTCCTATGTGCTTTCGTGGAGTCGCGGTAACGCCGAGGGGCCGGTGAATTCCGATACCAACTTCGACGATACGGGCCGTACGGAGAACTTCGACGATCCGTGGGTGAACCTTTCCGGCGGTTACCTCCCCAACGATCATCGCCACCAGTTCAAGGTACGCGGCACCTACGCCATCACGCCGCACTGGCAGGTGGGTGCCGATCTCACGGCGCTTTCGGGCAGCCCGATCACCGGTTACGGCGTGGGCAATCCGTACGATGCGACGGTCTATCACAGCTACTTCATCTGCGTGGAAAACTGCGCCGACCCCATTTCGCAGAACCGTGTCTACCAGCGCTCACCGCGCGGCGAGGATCGCACCCCATGGACCTTCAACCTCAACGCCAGCATCACCTACCTCATGCCGCTGGATGAGAAGAACAATCTGCGAGTGAAGTTCGCTGTGTACAACCTGCTCAATCAGCAGCGCACGCTTGGCGTGGATCAGGATCTGCAGACGTCGGTCGGTGGCCTCAATCCTACCTATCTGCAGCCGCAGCGCTTCCAGTCGCCTCGCTTCGGGCAGCTCACCGTCTCCCTGGACTTTTAATGTCCCTTGCGTCGGCGCCCGGTAGTGGGCGCCGCCTTTTTCATGGAGGCACGCATGAAGCGCATTCTCAGTCTGGCCTTCCTGCTCTGTAGCGCTGGGCAGGCGCAGGATCATCCCCTCACGTTGGATACGCACGTCGATATCCCGTTGTCGTACATGCAGGATCCGAAATTCGACGCCGGTCAGGATGGCGTGCTCAAGGTGGATCTGCCGAAAATGCGACGCGGCGGGCTCGATGCCGCGTTCTTCGTCATCTACGTGGAGCAGGGGCCGCTGACCCGCGCGGGTTATGCGAAGGCCGTCGCGCAGGCGAAGCGCAAGTACGACGCCATCGACCTCATGGTGCAGCGTTATCCGGAACAGATCAGTCTGGCGCGTACGCCGGGGGACGTCCGCGCCAACAAGACCGCTGGGCGCTTGTCCGCCATGATCGGCATCGAGAACGCGTATTCGCTCGGCCATGACCTGAAGCGCCTCGATGTCGCCTATGCACGTGGCGCGCGCTACGTCGGCCTCGTCCACGTCGGCAACAACGACCTGTGCGGCAGCTCGCTCCCGCGCAAGGAACTTGGCGACGCCCCGGACAGCAACCTCGGGCTGAGCGAGTTCGGGCGGGCGGTCGTCCGGCGTGCGAACGCGCTCGGCATGATGGTGGATGTATCGCACGCCTCCGATGCCTGTGTACGCGACGTGCTGGCGCTGTCTCGTGCGCCGATCATTGCATCGCACTCGTCGTCGCGCGCGATGACGGATCACCCGCGCAATCTGCCGGACGACCTACTCGCCGCGATCGCGGCAAAGGGCGGCGTCGTACAGGCGGTGGCATACAAGGAGTTTCTGAAGAAAGACCCCGAGCGCGCGGCAGCGGAGAAGGCCCTGCAGGCAAGGGTGGCGAAGGCGGCCGGCGACAAGGACTACGACAGCGAAAAGCACGACTACCTACCGTCCTATGTCGAGGGCATGAAGGCGATCCAGCGCGACCACCCGCTCGCGACACTGGACGATTTCCTCGATCACATCGAGCACATGGTGAAGGTGGCCGGCATCGATCATGTCGGTATCGCGTCGGACTTCGACGGTGGCGGCGAAATCACCGGTTGGATGGATGCCTCGCAGACGCGCAATGTGACCGCGGGCCTCAAGCGCCGAGGTTTTTCCGACGACGACATCGCGAAGCTCTGGAGCGGCAACCTGCTGCGCGTCTGGGCGGCCGACGAGGCGGCATCGACCCAGCAGAATCCGATGCCGGTCGGCCAACGTCGCGAAGCGTGGAACGACACGCATCTCTACGGTTACGGTTAGCGCGCCGGCTGGCGCTTTCTCGTACAGTGGGACGGGCAGCGGATGGACGTCGAGCCCTTGGTCGATCTCCTACCGCCCGACCCATTGCGCCTGACCAAGGTCGATCCCGATGCCGATTTCAGCAGTGACTTCGAAGATCTGGCTTTCACTCGCGTGCGCGCTTGCCCTTAGCGCCC
This sequence comes from Luteibacter flocculans, assembly GCF_023612255.1. Taxonomy (NCBI): domain Bacteria; kingdom Pseudomonadati; phylum Pseudomonadota; class Gammaproteobacteria; order Lysobacterales; family Rhodanobacteraceae; genus Luteibacter; species Luteibacter flocculans. The sequence goes on from NZ_CP063231.1 coordinate 688,248, forward strand.
ACGCTGGTGAGCCGCCGCAGCTGTCGGCCGCCTGCACGCCGGAAGAGGCGGGACTGATCGATGTGCGCGCCCGCGCGCCGGACATCGCCGAAGCGATTCACTACGCCGGCAGCGACAACTTCGTCGGCCGCCCCGTGGATGGCTATGCAGCGGCAAAGTGCTACCTGCGCACTGCCGCCGCCGAGGCGCTGGCGCGCGTAGAACGCAGCCTGCGCGCACAGGGCTACGGTCTGCTGGTATGGGATTGCTATCGGCCAGCGCGTGCGGTCGCGGATTTTGTCCGCTGGGCGGGAGATCTTTCGGATACGCGCACCAAGGCAACGCATTATCCTCACCTCAGCAAGGACAAGCTGCTGGGCGAATACATCGCGCCGATCTCCGGACACAGTCGCGGCGCTACGGTGGACCTGACGCTGATGCGCTGCGACGGCGGGCAGTGCACGCCGCTGGACATGGGCACCGACTTCGATTTCTTCGATCCGCGCGCGCATACCGACGCCCCCGATATCGATGCCGCGCAGCGCGCTCATCGCCAACGGCTCCTTGGCGCCATGGCGGCGGAAGGCTTCGTGAACTACCCGCAGGAGTGGTGGCATTACACGCTGCCGTCGGCCGCGGAGGCGGGCGTGATCTACGATGTTCCGGTGAAGTGAGCGGGAGCTAACGTTCTCCTCCCCGGTGTCTTCGCGGCGCCCGCGGTGGGTTTCGGCGTTCGTGGGAGACCGCTACTCGCCAACGCGAGGCGCTGCCGGTAGGCGCGGCTGACAAAGCCCCGCCACGGGCCATGCCTTATCATGGGCGTTCCCCGCGACCGCCCGGATCCTCCATGTCCACGTTCCGCTTCGCCCTGGCCCAGTTCGATTTCCCCGTCGGAGCCACCGCCGCCAATGCCAAGCGCGTACAGGCGCTGGCCGAGGAAGCACGCGACCGCCTCGGTGCCTCGCTGATTGCCTTTCCCGAACTGACTTTGTCCGGCTACCCGCCCGAAGATCTCCTGCAACGGCCCAGCTTTCTCGAAGCCTGTCACCGGGAAATCGAGGCGCTGGCGCCGCGGATCGACGGGATCTCCGCCATCGTCGGTTACCCGGACTCGCACGGCGAGGTGTACAACGCGGCCACGCTCATTCGCGAAGGCAAGCGGGAGTGGACCTATCACAAGCAGGCGCTGCCCAATTACACCGTCTTCGACGAGAAGCGCTATTTCCAGCATGGCGAAGCCACCCGCGTGTTCGTCATCGACGGTGTGCGCGTTGGCATGCTCATCTGCGAGGACATCTGGGAAGCCGAACCCGCAGCGCATGCCGCACAGGCGGGCGCCGAGCTGATCCTCGTGATCAATGCCTCGCCCTACGATCGTCGGCAGGCGGCCACCCGCGAGGAACTGCTGCGCCGTCGTGCCACGGAAAACGGCGTGCCCATCGCGTACGTCAACCTCGTGGGCGGGCAGGACGACCTGCTCTTCGACGGCCACTCGCTGCTCGTGCAGGCCGACGGTCACGTCGCGGCACGCGCACCGTCGTTCGAGGAAATGCTGCTCGCCGTGGAATACGACACGGAAACGAAGCGCCTCGCCGCCATCGATTGGCCGGCACCCGACACCCGCTCACCGGAAGCCATCATGTATGCCGGGCTGGTGCGCGGCGTGCGCGACTACGTCGGCAAGAACGGCTTTTCCGGCGTACTGCTGGGCCTCTCCGGCGGCATCGATTCGGCACTGACGCTCGCCCTCGCCGTGGACGCGCTGGGCAAAGACAAGGTCACCGCCGTGATGATGCCCACGGTATACACCTCCGATCTGTCGCTGCGCGAAGCCAAGGCGCAGGCCGAGCAGCTTGGCGTCGAGTACCACGTGCTGCCGATCGAGGGCATCTATGAGGCTTTCACTGGTGCTCTGGCGCCTGTCTTCGCCGGACGCGAACCGGACATCACGGAGGAAAACCTCCAGTCGCGCACGCGCGGCGTCTTGTTGATGGCGATGTCCAACAAGACCGGCAAGCTGCTGCTTTCCACGGGCAACAAGAGCGAAATGGCGGTGGGCTACGCCACTCTTTATGGCGACATGTGCGGCGCTTATGCGCCGCTCAAGGACGTCTACAAGACCACCGTCTATGCGCTGTCGCGCTGGCGCGCGGCGATCGACGGGGCGATTCCCTTGGCGGTGATCGACCGTCCGCCCTCGGCCGAACTCCGTCACGAACAGACCGACCAGGATTCGCTGCCGCCCTACGACGAATTGGACGCCATCCTCGAACACTTCATCGAAGGCGAAGCGTCGGCGGAAGACATCATCGCGGCGGGCCACGAGGACGCCACCGTGCGTCGCGTCATCCGCATGGTCTTCATCAACGAGTTCAAGCGTCGCCAGGCCGCCCCCGGCCCCCGCGTCACCACCAAGGCCTTCGGCCGCGAACGCCGCTACCCCATCACCTCCGGCTGGCGCTAAAGGGGGGGGCGGGCCACTCCGTCGCCGATACCCAGATAGTCCGCCGGGGGCTCGGTCGCGATAGGCGCCGGTGTGGCCCGATCGCGAGCTCGCATGTTTGGGCGCGCATTGATCAAACCATGCTTAATTCCCGAGAGAAGCGGTTCCCCGCTCCAGGAGTAAATCGAACGCCCGGCCGCCGAGCCCCCATCCGAACCTCGACGGATAGGGCACCAGATTGATCCTGCAAAAGCACACGCAAAACGCTTCAGCTGGGAAATTCGTGTAAGCGAGGGGCGGAATCCAGAAGTGGTAATCCGCATTGGTGCCGTATGGCAGGCGTTGAATCAAGGAAAACAAGGAGATGAGCAAGTTGTCCTCGGCAATGTAGATTCCCCAATTGCACGTTATGTCCTGGAATAACTCGCCGTTTCCGACGGGTCCCAGCCGCACCGACAAGCCGTTCGGATAGTCCGGGACATATAAGCCGTCATCTGCGACGCCTTCGATGACTGGTGGCGTGAACGTCAGGAAGCGCGTCACCTTGATCGACCGAGTAGGCGAAACGACCACGGAACCATCGCGCAGATGCACAGAGTAGGTAACGTCGACGTCCTTCCCTTCGAATGGCCGGCGCTTGTCATCCGGCAGCGGGATGATCAAAAGATCCTGGCCGGATGACGGCACCGGTGGCGACGAGAAGCCGGCAGAACCGTCCGATGCCAGCCAACGGACGCTCACGAGTGCGTCGAGCGGCAGGGCGGCCGTCACGACACGCATGTCGGCGTGGCCAGCCGTTACAGGGAAATAGGTGCCCCAGATTGGGACATCTGGAATCTCCTCCGCGTCATCGGCAGAGTTTCCCCAAAAGATGCGAGGCTCGTGGAGCTGTGCGGCGAGAACACTGTTGCTCGCCAGCGCGAGGGCGCTGAAGGGGGATGTGCTCCGGTCGGGTCCGCTGGGATAGTCGATCGTTTTCATGATCCGTCCTTGGATAGTGAGTACGAAGATGCTGCCCGTGATCGCTCGCTTATGAAAGGGGCGCTTGCCGCCGATCGTTACGCAAATTCACGCGACACCTAGGCAACTCGCGCGTACGCCTAACAAATCACGCAGCATTGCCTGTACAGCTTCGGCTGATCGAGTCAGACAAACCCAATCAGAACGCCTACGTTGAGTCCTTTCAACGGGCGTCTGCGCGACGAATGCCTGAATGAGCATGGGTTTACCCACCCGCTACACGCCCGCACAATCATCGAGTCAATGGCGGCGGGAACACATCGAGGAACGACCTAGGAATGTGTCGGCGCTCGAATCATCCACTAAAACGAACAAGCCGGCTTTCGCCGGCTTGTTCGCTTGGATCAGTGGTGCCCCGAGAACGGGATCGCCTTGCGCCAGACCGACGGGTGATGCGGCCAGTTCGGGTCCGTCAGGTACGGGTGATCCGGGTAGTTCAGGGCCAGCACCTGGCGGGTCTGGTCGGCCAGCGGCTTGCGGTCGAGGGCCAGATAGCTGCGGGTGAGGATTGCCAGGGCGTCCGCCGTCTGCGGCGACTGCTGGTAATGCTCGATCACGTATTGGGCGCGGTCCGCCGAGGCCACGTAGGACTTCGTGCGCAGGTAGTACTCCGCCACGTTGATCTCGAACTGGGCCAGCTGGTTGCGCAGGAAGATCATGCGCTGGCGGGCGTCCGTGGCGTAGGCGCTGTTCGGATAACGACGGGTCAGCTGGCTGAAATCGTCGAATGCCGTGAGGTTGAAGCCCTGGTCGCGACGCGTGGATGCCGAGTTGCCGCGCTGCAGATAACGCTCGATCAGGCCACCGGTACGGTCGAAATTGATCAGACCGCGCAGGTAATAGGCATAATCTGCATGCTTGTGGGTCGGAAACGTCTTGATGAAGCGGTTGATCGTCGAGTACGCGTCGTCCGGCTTGTTGTCTTTGTACTGCGCGTAGGCCAGTTCGATCTGGGCCTGCTCATTGATGTCCCCCGACGGGAAGCGCGCGATGAGGCGCTCGTAGGCCTTTTCGGCCGCGGCATAGTCGGAATGCTCGAGTGACTCGTGAGCATTGGCGTAGAGCCGGTCGACCGGCATCGTGTCGATCGTCTCCTTCTTGCTGTGGAACATCGAGCAGGCGCTCATCGACAGGGCGAGGACGAGCAGAATGGTGATCTTAGTTGCACGCATTGAGAGAGTTCGGATGCTTGAGCGAAAAGGCATGATAGCCGAAACCGGCCTTGGGCCGGGTGGGGCGCTATGACGACGGTCAGACACGAGGCCAGCGTGCCGGTCTCGGCCGCAGGTCGGCGTTTCGACCAGTCCCTGGCCGAGATGTTCCCCGAGTATTCCCGATCCCGCCTGACGGCCTGGATCAAGGAGGGCAAGGTGCTGCTGGACGGCGCCAAGGTGGCGCCCCGGCACCTGCTGCGAGGCGGGGAGCGGGTGGAGCTGGAGGCCGAGCTGGAGACCGAGGTCGATGCCCAGCCCGAGGACATCGCCCTGAACATCCGCTACGAGGACGACGACCTCATGGTGATCGACAAGCCCGTGGGGCTGGTCGTCCACCCGGGGGCGGGCAACTCGGCCGGCACCCTGCTCAACGCCTTGCTCCACCACAGTGCCGCCCAGGCCGAGCTGCCCCGCGGCGGCATCGTGCACCGCCTGGACAAGGACACCGCGGGCCTGATGATCGTCGCCAAGAGCATCGCGGCGCATACCGCGCTCGTGGCGATGCTGGCCCGGCACGACGTACACCGTCAGTACGAGGCCGTGGTGCTCGGCACCATGGTCGCCGGCGGCACGGTGGACCAGCCGATCGGCCGCCACCAGCACGATCGCCTGAAGCAGGGCGTGCGCGACGTGGAGGATGGCGGCAAGGAGGCCATCACGCACTACCGCGTGCGTGAGCGCTTCCGCGCCCACAGCGTGGTTCAGTGCAATCTGGAAACGGGGCGCACGCATCAGATTCGCGTACACATGGCCCACCTCGGCCATCCCCTGGTCGGCGATCAGCTCTACGGCAACGGCCTGCGCCTGCCGCGTGGGGCGAGCCAGGAACTGATCGACGCGCTTCGTGGCTTCCGTCGTCAGGCGCTGCACGCGGAAAAGCTGGCTTTCGAGCATCCGCTGACGGGCGAGCACCTGGAGTTCGAATCGCCGCGGCCTGCCGACCAGGAAGCCCTGATCGCCGCCCTGCGGGCCGACACGGCCCTGCATCCGATCGAGGACTGAGCATGGACGACGCCTGGATCGTGCCGGACTGGCCCGCCCCGGCGACCGTCGGGGCCGCGGTCTCGACCCGGCAGGGGCCGGGCGTTTCGGCGCCGCCGTACGACCGCCTGAATCTCGGGCTGCGCTCCGGGGATGACCTCGCCGCCGTGGTGACGAACCGGGCGGCGCTGGCCCAGGCCCTCGCGCTGCCGGCGACACCGCTATGGCTGCGCCAGATCCATGGCACGGCTGTTGCCGAGCACTCGGCACCGCGCGAGGACGAGCCGGAGGCCGACGCCGCCGTCGCCCGTGGGCCGGGCAAAGCGCTCGCGATCCTCACCGCCGACTGCCTGCCGGTGCTCTTCACCAGCGCTGACGGTGGGACGATCGGTGCGGCACACGCGGGCTGGCGCGGGCTGGCGGCAGGCGTGCTCGAAAACGCCCTGGCCCGGATGGCGGTCCCAGCGGCGGACGTCATGGCGTGGCTGGGGCCGGCGATCGGCGCGCCGTCCTATGAGGTGGGTGACGAAGTCCGGGCTGCGTTCGTCGCTACCGATCCGGGCGCGGAAGCCGCCTTCACCCCCACCCGGCCGGGGCACGCCCTGTGCGATCTCTACATGCTGGCGCGGCGCAAGCTGGCGGCGGCGGGCGTCACGCGTGTCTTCGGCGGCGGCTTCGACACGTTCCGCGACTCACGCTTCTACTCCTACCGCCGCGACGGCGCGGCCAGCGGCCGTTTCGCGACGGTGATCTGGACGCGTTGATTCGCTGTCACACCGAGCGGTCGGTGTGACAGCGACCGTGCGCCATCAAGGCGCGACGTTGGGCTTCGGCAGGTAGATTTCGGGCTTTACGCGCGGTGGCTCGGTCAGCGCGTGCAGGAACGCATTGCGCCAGGTCGTGATGTCGTTGCGTTCCAGTACGTCCATCATCGACTGCCAGCGCATCCGCCGCTCCTTCAACGGCATTTCCAGGGCGCGCTTCAGCGCTTCCGATACCTCGTCCAGATCCGACGGATTCACCAGCAGGGCGGCGTCCAGTTCCTGCGCGGCGCCTGCAAAGCGCGAAAGCACGAGCACGCCCGGGTCCTGCGGATCCTGGCAGGCCACGTACTCCTTCGCCACGAGGTTCATGCCATCGCGCAAGGGCGTGACCAGGCCGACCTTCGCCACGCGGAAGTAGCCTGCGAGCACCTTGTGCGCAAAGGACTTGTTCACGTAGCGGATCGGCACCCAGTCCGGTTCCGCGTACTGGCCGTTGATGTGGCCCGCGCTGCGCTCCAGTTCGCGGCGGAGCGATCGGTATTCAGGCACGTCCGAGCGGGATGGCGGGGCGATCTGCAGCAGCGACACGCGGCCACGCATCTCCTTGTGATCGCGCAGCAGGCGAGCGAAGCCCTCGAAGCGCTCGGGCAGGCCCTTGGAGTAATCCAGGCGATCCACGCCGATGATCAGCGCACGGTCGTCGATCGACGCTTTCAGCTTCGCCACCGCGCCACTGTCTTCCGCGCGGTGCGCAAGTTCCACGGCCTCGGCGGTGTCGATGCTGATGGGGAATACCCCGGCGCGGAAGATGCGTCCGTTCGCTGCACGGATCCGGCCGCCCGTGCGCATGGCCGCGCCCAGTTCGTGCAGGAAATAGTCTTCCAGCGCGCGCAGATCGCGCTGCGTGTGGAGACCCACCAGATCGTACGAGGCCAGGGGCTCGAGCAGTTCGCGGTGGCGGGGCAGGGTGATGAGCAGTCCTGCAGCCGGCAGCGGGGTATGCAGGAAGAAACCGATCCGGTTCTCTACGCCCTCTTCGCGCAGCATCGCAGCCAACGGAAGGAGGTGGTAGTCGTGCACCCAGATGATGTCGTCCTTGCGGATCAACTTCGCCACGCGCTTGGCGAAGATGCGGTTCACCCGGAGATAGCCTTCGAGGTGATCACGGCGATAGTCGACCAGATCGGCGCGGTAGTGGAACAACGGCCACAGCGCGCGATTGGCGAAACCGCTGTAGTAGTCATCGTGATCCGCCTTCGACATGTCGATGGTGGCGTAGCTGATGTGTCCGTCCTCGACTTCATGCAGCTCCTTGCCCGTCTCGGCGGCGATGTTGCCGCTCCAGCCGAACCACAGACCGCCCATTTCCTGCAGCGCCGCGTTCATGGCGGAAGCGAGTCCGCCGGTCTGTGTCTGCTTGGGCAGCGCTACGCGGTTCGATATGACGACTAATCGGCTCATCGTGGTCTTGCGGCTCCCTGCGTCAATGCGGCCTTCACGGCATTCAGCCAAGCATGAACATCGGCCGGGCTAGGCAATGTGAACGCGGCATGTGACGGCGTTCTTTCGCCGACGCGCACCGACGCCCCCCCGCGTTCGTTGACCACCGCGAACGCATGTTCGTCGGTCAGGTCGTCGCCCAAATACACCGGGCGACGTCCCTGAAACGGCGCCGCATCGAGAAACGCCGCCACGGCCACGCCCTTGTCCATGCCACGCGGCTTGAACTCGTAGACGTAGCTGCCGGGCTGTAGTTCGAAGCCGGGGAAGCGCGCCGCGATCGCGGGCGCGACGCGATCGAGTTCCGCGGCATGGTCCGGACGTTCGCGGCAATGCAGCGCCACCGACCAGCTCTTGTCTTCCACGCGGACGCCGGGCATGGCGATCGCCACGTCATGCACGATGGCTCGCAAGCGGGCCAGTTCCTCCGCGTCCACGGGCATCGTGACGAGGCGTCCGTCGGCGTCGCGGCGCTCGAGGCCGTGCTGGCCGGCTGCGGCCCAGCGCTGACGCCCAAAGATGCGGTCGAGCCCTGCGATAGCGCGTCCGCTCACCAGGGCCAGCGCACCGTCCAAGGCGTCATGGATCGTGTCGAGCGTCTCGATCAGCCCGTCCACCACGACTACCCCCTCGGGATCGTCGGCGAATGCCAGCAGCGTGCCGTCGGCATCCAGGAACAGGGCAGTGTCGGAGGTGACGAGGTCGGCAGGCGGCCGGGGCAGATTGTCGCGGGCAGTGGTCACGGGAGCTCCATGGGCGGCGATCCGCGAAGGATGACGTTGTGCTCGTGAAAAAAGTGGTGGTTCACGCAGCGGCCGGGCCGTTGAAGGCGCATGCTTGCACCCGCATTTACCTGCCAGAGGCGTCGCGGGGAGGGCCCGGGGGCGCCAAACCTTGCGGAGAACAACCAAGATGCGAATGGACAAACTGACGTCGCGCTTCCAGCAGGCGCTGGCCGACGCGCAATCGCTGGCCGTGGGCCGCGACAACAACATCCTCGAACCTGCCCACGTGTTGGCTGCGTTGCTGGACCAGCAAGGCGGTTCGACGGCGCCGCTGCTTACCCAGGCACAGGTGAACGTGCCGGCGCTTCGCCAGCGGGTCGGCGAGATCCTGGAGCGGCTGCCGCGAGTCAGCGGCCAGGAGGGCAACATCAGCGTCGGCAACGACCTCAACCGCCTGTTCAACCTCACCGACAAGCTCGCCCAGCAGCGTGGCGACCAGTTCATCGCCAGCGAACTGTTCCTGCTGGCTGCGCTGGACGACCGTAGCGAGATCGGCGGCGCGTTGAAGGCCGCTGGCGCGACCAAGGAGCGGCTCGAAGCCGCCATCGAGAAGCTGCGCGGTGGGGAGAAGGTGCAGTCGGAAAACGCCGAGGACCAGCGCCAGGCGCTGGAGAAGTACACCATCGATCTCACCGAGCGCGCGGAGAGCGGCAAGCTGGATCCCGTGATCGGCCGCGACGAGGAAATCCGCCGCACGATCCAGGTGTTGCAGCGTCGAACGAAGAACAATCCGGTGCTGATCGGCGAGCCCGGTGTGGGCAAGACCGCTATCGTGGAAGGCCTCGCGCAGCGCATCGTCAATGGCGAGGTGCCGGAAGGGCTGCGTGACAAGCGCGTGCTCTCGCTCGACATGGGCGCCTTGATCGCGGGTGCGAAGTTCCGCGGCGAGTTCGAGGAACGCTTGAAGGGCGTGCTCAACGACCTCTCCAAGCAGGAGGGTCGGGTGATCCTCTTCATCGACGAGCTGCACACCATGGTTGGCGCGGGCAAGGCGGACGGCGCCATGGACGCCGGCAACATGCTCAAGCCGGCGCTCGCGCGCGGCGAGCTGCACTGCATTGGTGCCACCACGCTCGACGAGTACCGCAAGTACGTCGAAAAAGACGCGGCACTCGAACGCCGCTTCCAAAAGGTGTTCGTCGGCGAGCCGAGCGTGGAGGACACGATCGCGATCCTGCGCGGATTGAAGGAGCGCTACGCCGTGCACCACGGCGTCGAGATCACCGATCCGGCGATCGTCGCCGCAGCGACGTTGTCGGCCCGCTACATTCCGGATCGCCAACTTCCCGACAAGGCCATCGACCTGATGGACGAAGCGGCCTCGCGCATTCGCATGGAAATCGATTCCAAGCCGGAGGAACTCGATCGTCTCGAGCGTCGACTGATCCAGCTCAAGATCCAGCGCGAGATGCTCAAGAAGGAGCAGGATGACGAGTCGCGCCAGCGCCTCGCCCATTTGGAAGCCGACATCGAAAAGCTCGACCGCGAGTTCTCCGACCTCAACGAAGTATGGAAGTCGGAGAAGGCGACGCTGCAGGGCGCCACCAAGATCAAGGAGCAGATCGAACAGGCACGTCTCGATCTCGAGTCGGCCCAGCGGCGCCAGGACTACGGTGCGATGAGCGAGATCCAGTACGGCCGCCTGCCGGCGCTGGAAAGTCAGCTCGCGGCCGCGCAGAAAGCTGAGAAGCAGGACTTCACGCTGCTGCAGGACCGCGTTACGGCGGAAGAGATCGCCGAAGTGGTGGCACGCTGGACCGGCATTCCCGTCGCCAAGATGCTCGAAGGCGAGCGCGAGAAGCTGCTGCACATGGAAGAGGCGCTGCACGGTCGTGTGGTGGGGCAGGACGAAGCGGTGCGCGCGGTGTCCGACGCGATCCGCCGCGCGCGCGCCGGGCTGTCCGATCCCAACCGTCCGTATGGCTCGTTCCTGTTCCTCGGCCCCACGGGCGTGGGCAAGACGGAGCTGTGCAAGGCGCTGGCCGACTTCCTGTTCGACACGCAGGACGCCATGGTCCGCATCGACATGAGCGAGTTCATGGAGAAGCACTCCGTGAGTCGGCTCGTCGGTGCGCCCCCGGGCTACGTGGGCTACGAGGAAGGCGGTTATCTGACCGAGGCGGTGCGTCGCCGGCCGTACAGCGTGATCCTGCTCGATGAGGTGGAAAAAGCGCACCCGGACGTCTTCAACATCCTGCTTCAGGTGCTCGACGACGGTCGCCTGACCGACGGCCAGGGGCGCACGGTGGACTTCCGCAACACCGTCATCGTGATGACCTCGAACCTCGGTTCCAACCTCATCCAGGAGCAGGCCGGCGACAGCGAGGCGGACTATCTGCAGATGAAGGCGTCGGTACTGGGCGTGGTGCAGGCGCACTTCCGTCCGGAATTCATCAACCGTCTGGACGATCTCGTCGTCTTCCGCCCGTTGGACAAGACCCAGATCCGTTCCATCGCGCGCATCCAACTCGACTATCTGGCCAAGCGTCTGGCCGATCGTCAGTTGTCGCTGGATCTGACGGATCGTGCGCTCGACCTGCTGGGAAGTGCAGGATTCGACCCGGTGTACGGCGCGCGGCCGTTGAAGCGGGCGATCCAGCAGCAATTGGAGAACCCACTGGCGCAGCGCATCCTGCAGGGCGTGTTCTCGCCCGGTCAGACGGTGCGCGTCGATTCCGACGGCAACCACCTGACGTTTAGTGCGGTGTGAGTCGGCGGCTTGCGCCGCCTGTAAGTCGGCCGCTGTGCGGTCTGGGAACCGTCAGCTCACCGTTCGGTTCACGGTTTCCAGCGTGCGCAGCACGCGACTTTCAGGCCGCGCAGCGGCCGACTTACGCGATAATGCGCCCGATAGAACCTCGAGGTATCCCGATGCCCATCTACGAATTCCAGTGCCAGGCCTGCGGTCATCGCTTCGACCGCCTGCAGAAGATGTCCGATCCGGATCCCGCCACCTGCCCGAGCTGCGGGGAGCCACGCGTGGGTCGCCTGCTCAGCGCCCCGCAGTTCCGCCTGGCTGGCGGCGGCTGGTACGAGACCGACTTCAAGAAGGACGGTGAGCGCAAACGCAACCTGGCGGAAGGTTCCTCCGGTGCGCCCGCAGCCGCCCCTGCGCCTGCACCCGCGGCGGCTCCGGCGCCCGCCCCCGCGCCTGCCGCGAAAACCGGCGACTGACCCGCGCAGGTTCCTGCGGTCCGTTCAAACAGCGTTGCGTTGGCCTCGTATAGTTTTGCCCCCACACACATGGGAGGTCTGGGGTATGAGACGCATTCTGGGGCTGTTTGCCACCGTCGCCATCGGCGCTCTGTCGCTCGCCGCCCCGCACGTGGCGCACGCCCAGCGGGGCGGTGACACCGTCAACTGCTACAGCGACAACGGCCGGCGTTCCTATTGCCGCGTGCCGTGGCGCGACGCGCGCCTGATTCGCCAGGATTCGCAGACCGCATGCATTCGCGGCCGTACCTGGGACATCGACCGCGGTGGCCTTTGGGTCGACGACGGCTGCCGCGGCATCTTCCAGGAAGCCCGCGGCTGGGGCGGCGACGACCGGCCGGGTTGGGGTGGCCGCCCGGACGATGATCGACCGGGTTGGGGTGGTGGCCGTCCGGGTTACGGCGGCGGTGGGCAGATCGTGTCCTGCGACAGCGAGGACAACAAGCGCGTGTTCTGCCGCTGGCCGATCGGTCGCGGCGCGCGCCTGGTCGAACAGACCTCCAAGGCGAACTGCAGCGAAGGCTACAGCTACGGCTTCACCCGCGACGGGATCTGGGCCGATCGCGGCTGCCGCGGCAAGTTCGACATCGGCCGCTGAGGCCGTTCGCAGGCGTTTGGAGACCCCGGCTCGTGATACGATCCGGGGTCTTTTCCCACGCATTGACCGCCTTTGCGGTAGCCGGAGTTCCAAGCGCATGCGCACCCATTTTTGCGGACTCATCGACGAGTCGCTGATCGGCCAGGACGTCACCCTCTGTGGTTGGGTCAACACGCTCCGGCTGCAAAGCCACGTGGCCTTCGTCGACCTGCGCGACCACGAGGGCATCGCCCAGATCGTGATCGAGCGCGAGAACGCCGATGCCTTCGCCGTGGCCGGTGAGCTGGGTTACGAATTCGTGGTGCGCGTCACCGGCCAGATCCGTAAGCGGCTCTCGGCAAACGACAAGCTGAAGACCGGCACCGTGGAGTTGCTGGCCGACAAGGTCGAGATCCTCAACGCCGCACGCGACCTGCCGTTCGCACTGCATGAGTCGCCGAATGAGGACATGCGGATGACCTACCGCTACCTCGACCTGCGTCGCCCCGAAATGCAGAAGATGATGCGCACGCGCACGGCGCTGGTGCGCGAGCTGCGTCGTTACCTGGATGCCGCCGGCTTCCAGGACATCGAAACCCCGATCCTCACCAAGGCCACGCCGGAAGGCGCGCGCGATTACCTCGTGCCGAGCCGTGTGCATGCGGGGCAGTTCTATGCGCTGCCGCAGTCGCCGCAGCTGTTCAAGCAGATCCTGATGATGGCCGGCTTCGATCGCTACTATCAGATCGCGCGCTGCTTCCGCGACGAGGACCTGCGCGCCGATCGCCAGCCGGAATTCACCCAGCTCGACCTCGAGTTCGCCTTCGTCGAAGAGCGCGATGTGCAGGATTTCGTCGAGAACCTGATCCGCCATGTGTTCCGCGAAGTGCGCCACGTCGAACTCGACGCCAGCTTCCCGCGCATGACCTATGCCGAAGCCATGCGTCGCTTCGGTTCCGACAAGCCGGACCTGCGCATCCCGCTGGAGCTGGTCGACATCGCCGATGCGGTGAAGCACGTGGAGTTCAAGGTGTTCTCCGGTCCGGCGAACGATTCGGCCGGCCGCGTTGCCGCGCTGCGCGTTCCCGGCGCGGCGGACCTGTCGCGCAAGGACATCGACGGCCTGACCGAGTACGCCGCCAAGTACGGTGCGAAGGGTCTGGCCTGGCTCAAGGTCGACGACCTCGCCAAGGGCCGCGAAGGCATCACCTCGCCGGTCGCCAAGTTCCTCGACGATGCGGCGCTGACCCAGGTGCTGGCGCTTACCGGCGCCGCGTCCGGCGACATCGTGTTCTTCGGCGCCGGTGCGTGGAAGACCGTCACCGATTTCATGGGCGCGCTGCGGATCAAGCTCGGCCGCGATCGCGGTCTGGTCGAAAATGTGTGGAAGCCGCTGTGGGTCACCGACTTCCCCATGTTCGAGTACGACGACGAGGAAAAGCGCTTCGTCGCGCTCCATCATCCGTTCACCGCGCCCAAGGTGGACGACATCGCCGACCTGCGTGCCAACGCGGCCGTGGCGGTCAGCCGCGGCTACGACATGGTGCTCAACGGTAACGAGATCGGTGGCGGCTCCATCCGTATCCATCGCCCCGAGATGCAGAGCGCGGTGTTCGATCTGCTCGGCATCGGTGCGGAAGAGGCCGAGGCCAAGTTCGGCTTCCTGCTCAAGGCGCTGCGCCTCGGCGCGCCGCCGCACGGTGGCCTCGCCTTCGGTATCGACCGCATCGCTGCACTGATGGCGGGCACCGAGTCGATCCGCGACGTGATCGCCTTCCCCAAGACCACCAGCGCACAGGATCTGATGACCGACGCCCCGTCGCCGGTGTCCGAGCCGCAGCTCAAGGAGCTGCACGTGCGCGTGGCGGTCGCGGAGACGAAAGCCTGAACCGGAGGTGCCGATGACCCTTCCTGCGCCCGAGGTTCTGCTGCTGCACGGGCTGTGGATGCGCGGTTTCGCCATGGCGATGCTGCATCGGCGCTTGCGTGAGGAAGGCTTCCAGGTTCATCAGTTCGAATATATGAGTGTGGCCGCGCCGCCGGAGCAGGCGATCGCGCGGCTGCGGAAGCGCATGCGTAGCCTTGCTCCCGGACCGGTCCACGTGGTCGGCCACAGTCTGGGCGGCATTCTGGCCTTGCTGGCCTGCCGGGACGGCGACGACCTGCCCGACGGGCGCATCGTCTGCCTTGGCTCGCCGCTCAACGGCAGCGGCGCCGCCCGTGGTCTGACCCATCGCTGGGGCGGCGACATGCTGCTCGGTCGCTCGAAGGAATTGCTGGAGCACGGCCTGGATCGCTGGGACGGGCCGCGCCAGGTTGGCGTGATCGCCGGACGGCAGCCGGTGGGCCTCGGTTCGCTCGTTGGCGATGTGGGTTCCGAACACGATGGCTCGGTGGGCGTCGAGGAAACCCGGCTTCCGGGCCTGACCGACCACTGCATTCTCGAAACCAGTCACACCGGCATGCTCGTTTCGGCCGATGTCGCCCGCCAGGTGGCGTATTTCCTCAGGGAAGGGCGTTTCGACACCCCACTGGTTTAGGAGCCGCTATAGCGGCGAGGACTTGCCGGTGGGAGCCAGCCTGCTGGCGATGGGGGACTTGCCTCGCTGCTACACCGCTTCGTTGGCTTTTCGCCACCAGGGTGGCTTGTATGTTGTGTCCGCCCCTTTCTCTCGCCGGCAAGGCGAGGGATAAGGGGCTGGGGTGAGGGACGCTAGTGGTATCGGCTCGACCAACGAGACCGACAGTGAGAGACATCCCGACCCATCGTGAGCGTCGATGAAGGATCTGGCGATCCGATCGCCGATGAACAAGCTAACGCGTCGATGGGCTTCACCCCAGCCGTCCTTGAGACTACGAGGAGTGGGACCATGAAGCCAGTACGTCATTTCGGGATCGATATCGACAAGGCGGCTCTGACGGTGGCTTGCCACCAAGTGCCGGGTCAGACGCGGCGGATCGGCAACGACCCGCCGGCCATTGATGCGTGGCTGGATGAGTTGCCGCCGCGCAGCGTGCTGGCCGTGGAAGCCAGCGGCGCCTGCCATCAGACGTTGTTGCAGCGTGCGGTGGCCAAGGGGGTGGCCATTTACCTGCTCAATCCGCGGGACGTGCGCCATTACGCGGAGAGCCTGCGGCGACGGGCCAAGACCGATCGGGTCGACGCCCAAGTCATTGCCCGTTATCTGGAGCGCGAGCAGGACCATTTACGACGCTATACCGCGCCGGAAGAGCATGCGGCCAGCCTGGAATGGCTGCTGCGGCGACGGGCCTTGCTGGTGAGGCAGCAAGGCAGCCTGCGGTTAGGTTTCCAGGACGCGCCGCTGCCCGCTATCGATGCCTTGTTGGCGCAGTACAAAGCCGCCCTGGCCCAGATCGACCGACTCATCGATGAGCAGGTCGCCGCCGATCGGGCGCGCCAACAACAACGCGAACTGCTGCGCACCATTCCCGGCGTGGGGGCGCTTAGCAGTGCGGCCTTGCTGAGCCTTTTCTGGCGCCTGCCAGGCATTGGCGCCGAGGCGCTGATTGCCTATATCGGCTTGGACCCTCGGCCCCGGGAGTCCGGCAGCTACCGCGGCACGCGTAAGCTCTCCAAGCGGGGCGAGGCGGAATTTCGACGACTGACTTACATGGCGGCGGCCACCTTCGCTCGGCATACGGTCGGCCAAGCACTCTACGCGCGCTACCGCGCGCGCGGACTCAGTGCCACCGCCGTCTTCGTGATCCTGGCTCGGAAGATCATCCGACTCGCCCACGCCATCCTCACTAAAGGTCAGCCCTTCGACCCCGAACGCTTCGCTGCCGCTTGCGCCTCAACATAGGATCTCCCACCTTTCGTTGCCGCGGCGGGAACCGCTGGTGGGAGCCAGCCTGCTGGCGATGGGAACTAGCCTTGCCGCTACACCGCTTCGTTGGCTTTTCGCCACCAGGGTGGCTCCCACCTTCGCTCCGTAGGCCTCTCGCCGCGGCGGCGGCTCCTACAGCCGACACAGTTCCGCTAGAATCGCGCCCCTGTCCGTCCGGTAAGACCAGGAATCCGAACATGGGTAGAGGCCCGTCCATCGAAGGTCGCAAGAATGCCGAAGACGCCAAGCGCGCTAAGGTGTTCACGAAGCTGATCCGCGAAATCACCATCGCCACGCGCGGTGGTGTGCCGGATCCGGCCGGTAACCCGCGCCTGCGCGCGGCGGTCGACAAGGCGCTTGCGGCGAACATGACCAAGGACACCATCGAGCGCGCGATCAAGCGCGGCTCCGGTGCCGAAGGCGGCGCCGATATGCACGAGATCCGCTACGAGGGCTACGGCCCGGCGGGTACCGCGCTCATCATCGACTGCGTGACGGACAACCAGACCCGCACGGTGGCCGACGTTCGCGCCGCGCTCAACAAGTTGGGCGGCAACATGGGCACCACCAATTCGGTGGCGTTCCAGTTCACGCGCGTCGGTCAGGTCGTTGTCCACACGGGCGGCGACGCGGACGTCGAGGCCAAGCTTGAAGAAGCGGCCATCGAGAACAACGCCGAAGACATCGTGATCGCCGACGGCGTAGGTACGGTGCTGCTCGCCTCCGATCCGATCGCCGTGGAAGCCATGCGCAAGGCGCTGGCCGCCGCGGGTTTCGACGTCGACAGCTCGGACGTGGTGATGAGGCCGAACGGTCCGCTGGTTACGCCGACCGGCGACGCGCTGGAGCAGTTCGAAAAGCTGCTCGAGCGCCTGAACTCGCTCGACGACGTGGACGAGGTCTACCACAACGCTGTCCTGCCGAATCACGACGCGGACGAGGGCTGAGGCCGGTTCGCCGGTCCCTTCCTGTCTTGCTTCCGACGCCGTCGTCATGACCCGCATCCTTGGTATCGATCCGGGCAGTCAGCGTACCGGCGTCGGCGTGGTCGACGTGGCAGAGGACGGCAAGGTCTCTTACGTGTGGCACGGCGCGCTGCTGGTGTCCGGGGAAGCCACCTTTCCGCTTCGGCTGAAACGCATCTTTGACGAACTCTGCGACATCATCGGCACGCATGCCCCCGCAGAAGCCGCCATCGAACGGGTTTTCATGGCCCGCAACGCCGATTCGGCGCTCAAGCTCGGCCAGGCGCGCGGTGCTGCCGTCTGCGCGGTGGTCAGCCAGGGCATCGTGGTGCATGAATACGCCGCGACCGAAGTGAAACAGGCGGTGGTAGGCACCGGGCGCGCCGACAAGACCCAGGTGCAGCACATGATCGGCATGATCCTCGGCCTCAAGGGCCCGATACAGGCGGATGCGGCCGATGCGCTGGCGATCGCCATCGCACACGCGCACACCCGCTCCAGTCTCGAACGCGTGGGTATCCCGCGCACGGCATGGAGGCGTCGTCGATGATCGGACGACTGCGTGGCACCCTCATCAGCAAACAACCGCCGTCGCTGCTGGTGGAAGTCGGCGGCGTGGGTTATGAACTCGACGCGCCGATGTCCACCATCTACGACCTGCCGGCGACCGGTAAGGAAGTGATCCTGCTCACCCATTACGCGGTGAAGGAAGACGGCGTGGCGCTCTACGGTTTCCTGCGGGAAGCCGAGCGCGCGATGTTCCGCAACCTGCTCAAAGTGAGCGGCATTGGCGCGAAGATCGCGCTGGCCGTGCTTTCGGGTGTGTCGACCGACGAGCTGTCGCGACTGGTCCACGCTGGCGATGTCGTGGCGCTGACCAAGATTCCCGGCATCGGCAAGAAGACCGCCGAACGTATGGTGGTGGAGCTGCGGGACCGCGTGGATGCCGTGGGCGTGCGCCTTCCGGTAAGTACGCTGGGCGAAGCGCTGCCGGTCGATCCGGTGGGCGAGGCGACCGTGGCATTGCAACAACTTGGCTACAAGCCCGTGGAAGCGTCGCGCCTCGTACAGAAGGCCGCCGCCGAGGGCGATTCGGCCGAAACCATCATCCGCAAGGCGCTCCGCGCCGCGCTGGGAGGTTGAGTGTGAAAACGGAACAGCAGGGCGGCGACGTCCAGCACGCGCATGGCCGGCGCATCGGCGCGTTGGCGCTCGGTGCCATCGGCGTCGTCTTTGGCGATATCGGCACCAGCCCGCTCTACGCGATGAAGGAAACCCTCGGCACGCACGGCATGAGTCCGCACCCCGCGGCCGTGCTCGGCGTGCTGTCTTTGATCTTCTGGTCGCTGATCATGGTGGTCTCGTTGAAATACGTGACCTTCGTGATGCGCGCGGACAACAAGGGCGAGGGCGGCATCATGGCGCTCATGGCCCTGGCGCAGCGCAGCGTCAGCGGGTCGCCGCGGGCGCGCTGGGTGCTCGCCGCGATCGGTATCTTCGGTGCATCGCTTTTCTACGGCGACGGCGTCATCACGCCGGCGATCTCTGTGCTTTCGGCGGTGGAAGGCCTGGAAATCGCCGCGCCGCAGCTGGACACCTACGTGCTGCCGATCTGTCTCGTCATCATCTTCGTGCTGTTCGCCGTGCAGCGGCACGGCACGAACATCGTCGGCAAGGCCTTCGCGCCGGTGATGGTGCTGTGGTTCCTGGTGCTGGCCGGCCTCGGTATTCGCCAGCTTGTGGCCCATCCTCAGGTGCTCGTCGCGCTCAATCCCTGGTATGCCATCACGTTCTTTATCGAACACGGCAAGTTGGCCTTCATCGCGCTCGGCGGCGTGGTGCTGGCGCTGACCGGTGCCGAGGCGCTGTATGCGGATATGGGGCACTTCGGCAAGCGTCCCATCCGGCTCGCGTGGTTCGGCTTCGTGCTGCCAGCGTTGCTCATCAACTACTTCGGCCAGGGCGCGCTGCTGTTGCACGACCAGACCGCCATCGAGAACCCGTTCTACAAGATGGTGCCGGAAGACTGGCTCTATCCGATGGTGGCGCTGGCGACGATGTCGGCCATCATTGCCTCGCAGGCGGTGATTTCGGGTGCCTTCTCCATGACGCGTGAGGCCATGTCGCTGGGCTACTCGCCGCGCATGGCCGTGGTGCACACCTCCCACGAAATGTCCGGGCAGATCTTCGTGCCTTGGGTGAACCGGCTTCTCCTGGTGCTGGTCTTGCTCGCGGTGATCGGCTTCCGTTCGTCGAACAACCTCGGCGCGGCCTACGGCATCGCCGTGACCGGCACGATGACGATGACCACGCTGCTCGCGCTGGTCGTTGCGCGTTATCGCTGGCATTGGCATTGGTCCGCGGTCATTACCGTGGGCGTGATCTTCCTCATCGTCGACGTCGCGTTCTTCGGTGCGAACGCGCTGAAGATCGCCCACGGCGGCTGGTTCCCGCTGGTGTTGGGCGTGATCATCTTCACGGTGATGACGACATGGCGGCGGGGCAGGGACCTCGTCGTCCGCGAGATCAAGCAGTCTGGCCTGGCGCTGGAGCCGTTCATCGCCAACATCGCCGATCATCCGCCGTTGATCGTGCCGGGCACGGCGGTGTTCCTCACCGCCAACCAGAACGCCGTACCGCACGCGATGCTGCACAACCTCAAGCACAACAAGGTGCTGCACGAGCGCAACGTGCTCCTGACGGTGGAAATGCTGGAAACCCCAGTGGCCGACTTCGAGGAGCGCATGGAAGTGTTCGATTACGGCAATGGCTTCTATGGTCTTCAGCTTCGCTACGGCTTCGCCGAAGACCCGAACATTCCGGTGTCGCTCTCCCGGGCCAGTGCGCTCGGTCTCGACTTCGACATGATGGACACCACGTTCTTCCTGTCCCGCGAGACCATCGTCGCCGATGCACGTCGACCTGGCATGGCCTTGTGGCGCGACAAGCTGTTCGCGTTCCTGGCGCGAAACGCGATGCCGGCCACCGCGTTCTTCCAGATTCCCGGCAATCGGTTGATCGAGTTGGGCGCGCAGGTCGAAATTTGAGAAGGCTTCCCAGCCACGCCGCTCGTGCTTGGCTGGGAGTCGATGATCGCCCGCGCCGCTTCTGCGCTTTGAGCCTTCGTAGCGAGGCGATCAATCCCGCTGTTATTTCGCTTCCCGCGTTTCTAGCTTGATGGACGTTCGAATAGCGGATGTTCCAAGGAACTGGAATGCGACGAAATCTGTGGCGCGTCCGTCGTTTGTCGAGCACGTGTACGCATAGGCAGGCAGCCAATGTTCCTAAGTGGCTGACGGTCTGCATTGCGGTTGGGGGCGCTGGCGTGATCGCGCTCTGCGCCGAGCACGCGTCCACAGTCGACTCGTTGGCGGCACACATTCATATGTCTGCAGAGGACATCAAGCGGGCCGGTTCGGTGGGACTGGACATGACTCGTCTTCCCGCCTCGCCGGGTCTTCATATCGTGCCGCTTGATCATTCGCCCTTCGTGGGGGCGCTCGGTGAGCAGGCCGCCCAAGAATTTGCGGGGTACGCCAAGAACGGCGTTCGTATCGTGCCTCCGGGCGAGCTGCCAGACCTTCGTGGCGCGAATCGAAGCACGACCGACAAACGCCACCATCTTCGGTCGCTGGAAGCGATTCGTCCGCAGCTTCGCTACGAACCGATCTCCGTGCAGGGGACGATCCTCGAGAAAGCGCCCCTGGTGGACGTCACCACGGCAGGCGGGGTTCGCGATGGGCTTTGGACAGGGGGCACCCGCGCGTGGGAAGTGCCTGGCTTGGGTTATGTGCAGTTGGACGAGTCGGAATATCGGGAGACTGGCGGGTCCATCACGGTCGTCGAGGAGTGGCTCAACACCGAGGTCAATGGCAGCCCGGCATCGATCCAGGCGAAAAAGGAGCGCCGCGGCAAGGCGCTGGTCTCGCTGGGGTGGATTACCGACAGCACCACGTACCGGCTGGACTTGCAGCCGCGTGATCCGGTGGCGGTGAAGGCAAACGAGGAATCCTTGCTGGCCTTGGCGCGCAGTCTCGGCATGTGACCTAGATTCGGGCCGCGGGGCGGGCCGTCCCGCGGCCAAGACCTGCCATAATCCGCCCATGTCCGAGCACCGCATCATTTCCACCGCCGCCGCCATGGACGACGACGCGCTGGAGGCCAGCATCCGACCCAAGCGCCTGGCCGAATACCTCGGCCAGCGCACGGTGCGCGAGCAGATGGCCATCTATATCGAAGCCGCCAGGCGTCGAGGTGGCGCACTGGATCACACCCTCATCTTCGGGCCGCCCGGCCTCGGCAAGACCACGCTGTCGCACGTGATCGCCAACGAGCTTGGCGTCAGCGTGCGCTCCACCTCGGGTCCGGTGCTCGAGCGCGCAGGCGACCTCGCCGCGCTGCTGACCAACCTCGAGGCGAACGACGTCCTCTTCGTGGACGAGATCCATCGCCTGTCGCCCGTGGTGGAGGAAGTGCTCTATCCGGCGATGGAAGATTTCCAGATCGACATCATGATCGGCGAAGGCCCCGCGGCCCGCTCGATCAAGCTCGACCTGCCCCCGTTCACCCTGATCGGCGCGACCACGAGGGCCGGCCTGCTGACCGGCCCCTTGCGCGACCGCTTCGGCATCATCCAGCGCCTGGAGTTCTACAGCGTGGACGAGCTGACGGCGATCGTGCGCCGCGCGGCCCGGATCTTCGGGATCGAGTGCGAGCTAGAGGGCGCCATCGAGATCGCCCGCCGCTCGCGTGGCACGCCCCGTATCGCCAACCGTCTGCTGCGCCGCGTGCGCGATTTCGCCGAGGTGCGTGGCGACGGCCGGATCACCCATGACCTGGCGCGCGCCGCCACCGACATGCTCAAGGTGGATGCCGAAGGTTTTGACGACCTCGACCGCCGCCTGCTCAGCACAATCATCGAGAACTTCGATGGCGGGCCGGTTGGGGTGGAGTCCCTGGCCGCCGCGCTGAGCGAGGACCGTGGCACGCTCGAAGACGTGGTGGAGCCGTATCTCATCCAGCAGGGCTATCTGATCCGCACCGCGCGGGGCCGCATGGCCTCGGCCAAGGCCTGGCGACATCTCGGCCTCAACCCGCCGCCCCGCCAGTCGGCCACGCCGGACCTGTTTTCGGACGACGCATGAGCGTGTTTGCCTGGCCGGTCCGCATCTACTGGGAAGATACCGACGCGGGCGGCGTGGTCTACCACGCCAACTATGTGCGTTTCATGGAGCGTGCACGCACGGAATGGCTGCGCGCGCAGGGTATCGACCAGATGGCGCTGCGCGAAGCGACCTCCTTGGGCTTCGTGGTGCGCGATATGCACCTCGATTTCCATCGTCCGGCCCGTCTGGATGATGAACTCCTGATCACGGTGGACGTCAAAGAGCGCCGTTCAGCCAGTATGCTGTTCGGTCAGGAGATCGTGCGGGGGGATGCGGCACTGGTTCGCGCGCAGGTGCGCGTGGCTTGCGTCAACCTCGACACGATGCGTCCGGCGCAGATCCCAGCGGACCTGTTCCCTTCCGAATTCCCCTAATAACCAAGCCCTGATACCCGGCGGAGAGCCTTCAAGCGATGAACGGTGGACTGAACATTTTCAAGCTGGTGTCGGAAGCGAGCCTGCCCGTACAACTGGTCATGCTGCTCCTGCTGGTGTTCTCGTTCCTGTCGTGGGTGATCATCATCCGCAAGTACAGCCAGCTGAAGACCGCGCACGACAACGCAGAATCTTTCGAAGACCGCTTCTGGTCAGGCGCCGATCTCGCGGCCCTGTTCCGCGAGGTGGGCAATCGTGAAGGCCAGCACGGCATGGAAAACGTCTTCGAGGCCGGCTTCCGCGAGTTCGCCCGTCAGCGCCAGCGCCGCGTCACCGACGCCAACCGCGTGATGGAAGGCGCCGAGCGCGCCATGCGCGTGGCCGGCACCCGCGAGATCGGCAAGCTGGAACAAAATCTCGAATTCCTCGCCAACGTCGGTTCGATCAGCCCTTACGTGGGTCTGTTCGGTACCGTCTGGGGCATCATGGGCGCCTTCCAGGGCCTGGGTGAAATGAAGGACGTGACCATTTCCGTGGTCGCTCCGCACATTTCCGAGGCGCTGATCGCCACCGCGATGGGCCTGTTCGCCGCTATCCCTGCGGTGTGGGCGTACAACCGCTACGC
Source organism: Luteibacter flocculans (assembly GCF_023612255.1). Classification (NCBI taxonomy): domain Bacteria; kingdom Pseudomonadati; phylum Pseudomonadota; class Gammaproteobacteria; order Lysobacterales; family Rhodanobacteraceae; genus Luteibacter; species Luteibacter flocculans. Next base: position 711,701 of record NZ_CP063231.1, read on the forward strand.
CAACAAGGTCGAGCGCATCGCGTCGCGTTACGAGGTGTTCCAGGAAGAGTTCTCCTCCGTGCTGCAGCGTCAGATCCATTCCGACGAAACGGCCTGAGCGGAGCGTACGCGATGCGCACTACCTACCGCCGGCAAAAGCGGAAGCTGAAATCCGAGATCAACGTCGTGCCGTACATCGACGTGATGCTCGTGCTGCTGATCATCTTCATGGTCACCACGCCCATGATGAATCTCGGCGTGGACATCCAGCTTCCTCAGACAAACGCCAAGTCGTTGCAGGACAAGAAAGACCCGGTCGTGGTCTCGGTCGACGAGGGCGGGCAGATCTACCTCACCGCCAACGGCGCCAAGCGCGAGCCGGTCAGCGAGGACGAGTTCCGCAAGCGGATCACTGCCTTCCATAACGCGAACCCGGAGCTTCAGGTCCTGGTCGCGGGCGATCAGCGCGTGGGCTACGGCAAGGTCTATTCGATCCTCCCGATTCTCCAGGAGGCCGGTGTCTCCAAGATCGGTCTGATGAGCCAGCCGCAGTCGGCGCAGAATGGAAAACCGTGACGGCACGCCCCGCGCGGTCGTCCTCGCCGCGCTCCTGCACATCGGCATCGTGGCCTTCCTGGGCCTCGCGGTCATCCCGTGCTCGGATTACGAGAAATGGGCGGAAGCCATCGGCGTTCCCGCGGAGTGGAACCCGCTGAAGTGCCCGGCGCCGCTGGAACTGCCGGGCCAGATCATCGAGGCGACGCTGGTCGGTCCGACCGGCAGCCCGCCGCCGAAGGCCACCAAGGTCAAGCCGACGCCCGATACGACGTCACCGCCACCGGTGGTGCCGACGCCGCCTCCGCCGCAGCCGGAAAAGCCCAAGGTCGAGACGCTTCCGCCCCCGCCGAAGCAGCCGGATCTGAAAGATCAGGAGAGGGTCGTCGACGACGCGGTGCAGAAGGCCGAGGACGCCAAGCGCCTGCAGGAAGAAAAGCAGCGCCAGCGCCAGGCCGAACTGGACGCCGAGCAGGAGCAGAAGAAGAAGGAAAAGCAAAAGGAGATCGACGACATCTTCAAGCAGCTCGACGCGGCGAAGGCGCAGACCAAGAAGGCCGACACCACCAAGAAGCAGGCCGAGCAGCAGTTGAAGGATCTGCAGAACGCCAAGGACGACGGCCTGCCTGACCTGCCGCCCGCCGACCAGAAGATGTCCGGCACCAACGGCCGCGATACCGGCAAGCTGGGGCAGTACCTGGCCGCGATCCAGAATGCGGTCACCCAGAACTGGCTGCGGCCGGACAACATCGCGCCCACCGCCTGTGTCGTGCACATCGTGCAGGTGCCGGGCGGCCAGGTGCTGAGCGCCAAGGTGGACTCGAGCTGCCCTTACGACGCCGCAGGCCGCGCATCGGTGGAGAACGCCGTGCTGCGCGCCCAGCCTCTGCCGTACCAGGGCTTCGAAGATGTCTTTCAGCGCAACCTAACGTTCACGTTCAGGCCGCAATGATGTAGCGCGCTCGCTCCGGCCTCGCCGGAGTGAGCGGTTCAGACTCGGGTCACGCACAAAGTAACCATCGCGTTAACATTTCGCGGCCGTCCCCCTTCCCAGGCAGCAATGAATCCGCCCATGCGCAGAACGCTTACCCGCCTCCTCACCCTCCTGGTCGCGTTGACCGCCTTCGCGGCCGGTCCGGTCGCTGCCCAGTCGCTCAACGTGGATATCGTGGGCGGCCTCAAGACGGCCACCCCCATCGCGGTGGTGCCCTTCGCCCAGGCCGGCGGTGCGCCGCTGCCTACCGATGTCGCCGACGTCATCCGTGCCGACTTCAATCGCTCGGGCAAGTTCCGCGCCCTCGACAAGAACGACATCGTCGAGACGCCCTCCCAGGGGTCGGACATCAAGTTCGCCACCTGGCGCCTGCTCAAGCAGGACTACATCACCATCGGCCGCATCAGCGATGCCGGCGGTGGCATGGTCAAGGTCGAATACGAACTGTGGGACGTGAACCGTCAGCAGAGCCTCCTGGCCCAGTCGTTCACCGCCCCGACCGGCGACCTGCGTGGCGTCGCGCACCAGATCGCCGACCAGATCTACGAAAAGATCACCGGCGTCCGTGGCGCGTTCTGGACCCGCATTGCCTACATCACGGCTGTGGGTACCGGTAACAACACCACGTATTCGCTGATCGTGGCCGATTCGGATGGCTACAACCCGCAGGTCGTCGCACGCTCGCGTGAATCCCTGCTGGGTCCGGCGTGGTCGCCGGACGGCAGCAAGATCGCCTACGTTTCGTTCGAAAGCGGCAACTCGGCCGTGTACATCCAGAACATTTCCACCGGCTCGCGCAGCCTGATCGCCTCGCACCCGCGCGGCATCAACAGCGCGCCGTCGTGGTCGCCGGATGGCAGCAAGCTCGCCGTGAGCCTGTCGTATGTCGGCAACCCCGAGATCTTCGTGATCGACGTGGCCAGCCGCACGGAAACTCGCCTCACCAACAACTTCGCCATCGATACCGAGCCGACCTTCACTCCGGACGGCCAGAGCATCATTTTCACCTCGGACCGTTCCGGCAAGCCGCAGCTCTATCAGATGTCAGCCTCCGGCGGCGCCGCCCAGCGGCTGACCTTCCAGGGCGGCTTCAACGCCAGTGCCTCGGTGAGCTACGACGGCAAGCAGATTGCGATGGTGCAGGGCAACGGGAACGTGTATCGTATCGCCATTATGGACCGTAGCCTGGGAGGGCAGGTGCGCTTCGTCTCCCCGGGTAACGTGGACGACTCGCCCAGCTTTGCGCCCAACGCCAGCATGCTGCTTTATGCCGCATCGCAGGGTACGCGCGGCGTCCTTTACGCGGTTTCGGCAGACGGTCAGGTACGTCAGCGTCTCGTCCTCTCGGACGGCGACGTGCGTGAGCCGTCCTGGGGACCCTATCGACAGCGCTGATGGCGCGCCCCTTGTGGGCGGCGACATCGGCAACGTCCAGGGAAGGGCGCGGCGTGGCCGCGCCTTTTCTGCGGACGAAGGTTTTATCCGGCGATCGCCCTGGCGGGCGCCGGAACGCGAGCGCCGGGTGCGGGACAGCGCCTCGCTCGCGTAGATGTAAGTAGAAAAACAGCCGGACAACCGGCGGTGCCTGTCCCGAAACCGAAAACCGACTGTCGGAACTCAACTGTTGAAGGAACGTCCCATGAATAAGACCGTTACCGTCACCCTGGCTGCCCTGCTCTGCGTTGGCGCCGCCGCGTGCTCGAAGAAGAACACCAAGCCGGCTCCGATGCCGGAACAGCAGCCGGTCGCTCAGACCCAGGCTCCGACCAACGATGGCAAGTACCAGCCGTCCGATCTCGACACCGACGCGTGCCTGCGTCAGCGCGTCGTGTACTTCGACTTCGACAAGAACGACGTCAAGCCGGAGTTCCAGCAGATCATCGCTTGCCACGCCAAGTACCTGCAGGATCGTCCGCAGTCCGCCATGACCCTCGAAGGCAACACCGACGAGCGTGGCACGCGTGAGTACAACCTGGGCCTCGGCGAGCGCCGTGGCAATGCCGTCTCCAGCGCCCTCCAGGCTGCTGGCGGTTCGGCTGGTCAGATCAACGTGACCAGCTACGGCAAGGAAAAGCCGACCTGCCGTGAGCACAACGAAGACTGCTGGTCGAAGAACCGTCGCGTCGAGATCGTGTACACCGCGAAGTAAGCAATGAAGAAGACTCTGGCTACCAGTTTCACGGCCAGGCTTGGCGTGGCGGGCGCAATCGCGTCCGCCACGCTTTTTGCGTTGCCTGCCGCCGCCCAGGACACCCGTCTCAGCCTTGCCGACCGCGTGTCGCGGCTTGAGCAGCAGTCGCAGTCGCAGGCCGGCAGCGTTTCTCTGGTGAATCAGGTCAACGATCTGCAGCAGCAGCTTTCGCAGCTGCAGGGCCAGATCGAAGAACTGCAGCACCAGAACAAGCAACTCCAGGATTCCCAGAAGGCGCAGTACGCGGATATCGATTCGCGGCTGAGCCGTCTCGAAAAGGGCGGTGCGGCTCCCGCGCCGTCGCCGACCCCATCTGCCGCCACGCCTCCGGCGTCCGCGCCGGCAGCGGCAGCGCCAGCGCCAGCGCAGACCAGCACGCCCGCCGCAGCGGCAGCGAGCGAGGCCCCCGCGGGCCAACCGGCCAGCGCCGATCAGCAAGCTGCGTACGATGCCTCGTTCAAGTCACTCCGCGCGGGCGACTACGTCACGGCATCGCGTGGCTTCCGCGACTTCCTCGTGAAGTACCCGGACAGCCCGCTCGCGCCGAACGCCTATTACTGGCTCGGCGAGTCGTACTACGTGACCATGAACTACCCGGTCGCGATCGAAGCCTTCCAGCGCCTCGTGAAGCAGTATCCGCAGAGCGACAAGGTTTCCGATGGCCTGCTGAAAGTGGGTTATTGCCAGATCGAGTTGAAGCAGCAGGATGCCGCCATCGCCACGCTGAAACAGGTCGCGGCGAAGTATCCGGGTACCAAGGCCGCTGGTCTCGCACAGGAACGCCTGCGCCGCCTGCAGCGCCAGACGGCCAACTGATCCCATGAACGGCAACACCGCTACGCCGGCGGATGTCTCGCCGGCTTCGCCCGTCGCGGAGCGGTTGCGCATCACCGAGATTTTCCATTCCGTGCAGGGCGAGGCCGATGCGATCGGCTGGCCCACGGTGTTCGTGCGCCTGACGGGATGCCCGCTGCGCTGCGTGTGGTGCGACACCGAATATTCGTTCCACGGCGGGCAGTGGCACGACATCGACGCCATCCTCGCCGAGGTCGCCCGCCATGGCGCCCACCACGTCTGCGTGACTGGCGGCGAGCCGCTGGCACAGAAGCGCTGCCTGATCCTGCTGCGCAAGCTTTGCGACGCGGGCTACGAGGTGTCTCTCGAAACCTCCGGCGCGCTCGACGTCTCGGACGTCGATCCGCGCGTTCGCAAGGTCATGGACCTCAAGGCACCGGATTCCGGCGAAAGCGCGCGAAACCTCTGGTCGAACCTCGACCACCTCCTGCCGCACGACCAGGTCAAGTTCGTCATTGCGAGCCGCGCGGATTTCGAATGGGCGCGCGATACCGTGCGCGAGCATTCGCTTGATCGCAAGGTGATGGTTCTCTTCTCGCCCGTATGGTCGAAAGTGGAACCGCGCGACCTGGCCGAGTGGATTCTTGCCGAACGCCTGCCGGTGCGCTTCCAACTGCAACTGCACAAGCTGTTGTGGAACGACGCGGCGGGCCATTGAACACCAGGTCATGTCATGAACGCTTCGAACGCACCCCGTAAGGCCGTCATCCTCGTCTCTGGCGGCATGGACTCCGCCGTCACGATCGCCATGGCGCGCGAGCAGGGCTTCGACGTGCACGCCCTCAGCGTCGCTTACGGTCAGCGGCACAGTTCCGAACTGGAAGCGTCCGAGCGCGTCGCGACGATGCTCGGTGCCGTCGAACACAAGACCGTGCATGTGGATCTGCGCAGCATCGGCGGTTCTGCTCTTACCGCCGACATCGACGTGCCGGAAGAGGGTGGTGAAGGCATCCCGGTTACCTATGTGCCGGCGCGTAACACGATCATGCTTTCGATTGCGCTGGGCTGGGCTGAAGTGCTCGGCTCGAACGACATCTTCTGCGGCGTCAACGCGGTGGACTATTCCGGTTACCCAGACTGCAGACCAGCATTTATCGAGGCGTTCGAAGCGCTCGCCAATGTCGCCACGAAGGCCGGCGTCGAAGGTGCGGGCATCCGTATCCACGCCCCGCTGATGCAGATGGGCAAGGGTGACATCGTGCGCGAAGGCATGCGTCTCGGCGTGGACTTCTCGGCTACCGTGAGCTGCTACAAGGCCGACGCAGAAGGGCGCGCTTGCGGCCACTGCGATGCATGTCGGCTGCGCGCCGAAGGTTTTGCGAAAGCAGGCGTGGCCGATCCCACGCATTACGTGCCGTAATCTCTCGTTAGCTCGAAGGTGCCCTACGACCCCTGGTCTATTGTGTCGGGGTAAGACGCGGTGGAGAGTGGACATTACCCTCGGAGCAGGCCGGTTGGCCGAGGGTGACGCGTCAGATCGTGTGTGATCGGCGAGCAAGGATGACCCGCATCAGTCAGGACGGCGACCATGGACGGTTGGCTTCGTGTTCTTTCGCGCGAAACGATGCGCACATTCCGCATGTTGTCGCTCGCAACGTTGTTGCTGTGCATTGCGACCGAAACCGCGCTATCCAGCGACGTCATCATTCCGGCACTTGGCGGTGAGACCGTCCAACGTCTGATCGCGCGATACAACGACACGCGCCGGGACTGCGGTGACGCGAAGAGTCCCGCGTTCCTATGCTCCGGCATACTTCTCCGCGGTACCGTCGCCTCGCCGAAATATCACGTATGGGATCCCAGCCCTTCATCGATCGCGACGGGCGGCGTGTCGTTCTCGTTCCTGCGTAAGGACGCTGAGTTCAATCAACTCGCTCTTGGCTACACCAACGGCTTCATCGTTGCGCCGTATCAATCGGTCGAGGGCAAGCTCACACCGAAGATTCTTTGTTCGTTTCCCGTCGATGCAGCAACGGATCAACGCAACGAGAACGGCTGCGGCGTCTATCGGGGAAATGCCGCGAGCGCGACGTGCCAGCGTCAGGGCCTCAGCGATGCCGAGGGTTGGCGCAAGACTTATATGAAAGGCACCGGCTACGCGATGAAATACGCCCAGTGCGGATTCGACGTGACGGGCGATGATGCCGCGCCAGCGTTCTACGAAAGCCTCAAAGCCATGAAATACGCGCCGTCGTTCGCGGGCAACAATCCGGAGAACGAAGTAAGGATGGAGCCCTGGCCGCAGGGCGTTCCCAAGGAACTGCCGATCGAGGCCTTCTTCTACGTGCCGGGCGGCTTGGATGGCGCCAAATACAATCAGCGCGACTACTACGCGCAGACGAACATCCTGCTGCCCATCATCCGCATGACGCTGCCCTCCGCGCCATCCGCGGATACCACGTTCGCTTTCGTTCCGCAGGAGCAGACGATGGGCATGGGGCCGGACGTGCCGAAGCTCGCGCCTAAGTTGCGCGAAGCGTCGGCGGAAAACGGAACGCGGCTGCTCTTGTCCGACTTCTATCGCGCGGATCGAGTCACGGTGGTCGTGCCCATCTACGCCGGCATGGCGCCAGGGCATACCGTGGGTGCGCAATGGAAAGGGCCTTTCGCCACCTACGACACGGCCATCGCAACCGTCGCCGCCGTGGCGCCGATCGAGCTGACGGTGCCTCGTCGTGAAGTAGTGGATGCCATCGGGAAGGACGTCGAGATCACTTTCACCGTAAAGCGCGGCGACGAACCCGTCGAGGCGTCTGCGCCTCTCACCGTGTCAGTGGAGGCGCAGGCACTCGAGCTTCCTGCGCCGGAACTCGATGCCGACCATAAACAGGTCATCGTCCGCTTCCCAACCTTGGGGGCGGGCCATCAGGTGAACGTGCGCCTACAAGGTGCCACGACCCTCGATCTGCCGATCAAGACCGTTACGAACCAGACCGAACTGTCGTTCGCGATTCCCGCGACGTGGCTGCAACAGAATCGCGATCGTGTCGTGTACGTCACCTATGCGGTGGCTACGATCAAGGCGGGAGACCTTTGGCAGTTCTCCCGCGTATTGCGGGTCAAGCTGTGACGGCGAAGCGCTTCCTCACAAGCCAAGGTCGCTGAGCCCCGGATGATCGTCGGGACGGCGACCCAGCGGCCAGAAAAACTTGCGTTCATTCTCTGCGATGGGTTGATCGTTGATGCTGGCATGCCGGTTGACCATGAGCCCTTGCTCGTTGAACTCCCAGTTCTCGTTGCCGTGGCTGCGGAACCAGTGGCCGGAATCGTCGTGCCACTCGTACGCGAAGCGCACGGCGATGCGATTGCCGGTGAAGGCCCAGAGTTCCTTGATGAGGCGATAGTCCAGCTCGCGGTCCCACTTGCGGCGCAACAGTGCTTTAAGCGCCTCGCGTCCATCGACGAACTCGGCGCGGTTCCGCCAATGCGTGTCCGGGGTGTAGACGAGCTGGACCTTCTCGGGGTCGCGCGTATTCCACGCGTCTTCGGCCAAGCGGGTTTTCAGAACGGCGGACTCGGCCGTGAACGGGGGGACAGGCTGACGGATTTCCATGGTACACCTCGTGATCGAAGAGTGGGCAGGTAGGTAGACAGGTCTGTCTACGTGGCGAAGACTAGACCATGTAGACAGATCTGTCTACACTTTAATCATGACCTCACCTACCGCTTCCCCGACCACGGCCCCCTCGGCAGCGCGCGAGCGCATCCTGCAGACTGCGCACGACCTGTTTTACAGCGACGGCATTCGCGCCACCGGTATCGATAAGGTCATCGCCGAAGCCGGCGTCACCAAGGTCACCTTCTACCGGCACTTTCCGAGCAAGAACGATTTGATCGAAGCGTTTCTCGAGTATCGGCACGCTCGCTGGATGACATGGTTCGACGACGCGATCGAGCGTCGCCGCGACGAGGGTGCGCGGGCGGTGGTGGGTGCGTTGCGCGAATGGTTCGCGCAGCCCACGTTCCGCGGCTGCGCCTTCATCAATACCGTCGTGGAATTCGGTGCGAGCGCGCCGGAATTCGAGGCCATCTCACGCCGCCACAAAGACGAGATGACGGCCTCTCTTCGCACGCTTTTGCCGCCCGGCGAGCATGGCGATGCAGACGCCACCGCGATAGCGCTCGCCATCGACGGCGCCATCGTCCGCGCGCAATTCACACATGACGCGGAAGCGGCGCTTGCACCACTTGAACGCTTGATCGACGCGCTGGTTCGCTGATACGCGTTCATAGCCGGGTTCGACGAACATGGCCACGCCGCTGGTTTCCTATTGCGCCCTCTGCGATCGATCAGGCGCGCTCGGCCGTGCTCCAGGAAAAGACATCCTCCAACGGCTTGCCGAATACCTCGGCGATGCGAAACGCGCATTCCAGGCTCGGCGAGTACTTACCCGCTTCCACCGCGGCGATGGTCTGGCGCGTCACACCCACGCGCGCGCCCAGTTCGGCCTGGGTCATCTCCCCGGCCATGAAACGCAGCGTGCGGATATGGTTGGTGAGTTGGCGGTCAGCCATGCCATCCGCGCCGGTAGCTGACGACGATCATGCCGTGGTGGACGATCTCTGCGATAGCGATGGCGAGCAACGCCGCGTGGACGATGGACCAGCCGCCGTTACTGAAGGGCATGACCACGCCGACGAAGATCATGCCGGTCATAAGCACGTTATACGCGATGGCTGAAGAGCGGCGCGCGATGGCCTTGTCGCGTTCATCGCGCTCCGCGGGTCCACGCGATCGGCCAGCCAGCCATGTGCCTGCGGCGACGATACCTAGCGACGACAGCGCCGCGGCCAGCACTCCGATCTGCTGCCCCATGCTCGGCGGTCCACCCGATTCGATATAGGCAACCGTTCCGAAGTACAGGCCGAATATCACGGACAGAGCACATACCCATATCCAGGCAAATCGTTCCTGCACAAGCATCGCTCATCCCCTTTGGTCGTGGATGGCCGGAAAGTAAATCTTGTTTGACTTGATGTCAAACATTCTTAACATCAAGGCGCGCCCTTCAAATGTACAGGGATGCATCCGCGCAAGGAGAGCTGCTTCGCGGCTCAGTGTCTTATGGCTTACGCTGCGGCTCTCCCGACACGCAACCTCAGCCATCGCGGGAGTCTTCGGTGTCCCCCCTCGAGGCGAGTTCCGCACAAGAGAGCGGCCGAAGGCCGCTAGATACACGGGTCGCGCCAGCGGCCTTCTTTTCCGAACGCGGAGGACCTGTCTGAAGCAGCGAGGGGGGGCACCGAAGGCTCTGGCCTCAATGTACGAGCTAGCGGTAGCTCCAGCCGCTGGACATATGCAGTCGCGCTGCGGCGAATGAGCCGATGTATCCAGACAGCGACCAGGAATCCCGTGATGAACCAGAACAAAGGCCTCGAGCGATGCGAGCCGCTCAGGCCGCCAGGCGCGTCGTATCCGCCAGGTAGCGCAGGCCGATCGAGAGAGCCATCGCATAACCCGCCGCAGGGTCGCCGGGGATGACGACGCTGACCATCGACGGGTGCCCGGGAACTAGGGTTGATACGTCGGATGCGCCGGTGCGGTCGTGCACTTCGATGTACGGCGCGCGCAGAGCGGTCAAAGCTTCGCGCATAGGGACGGTGCAGGTGTCCGGCAGTTCGGCCGCATCGACGTCGAGCATCACGAGGTCGGCGGTGGCATTGCACGACGCGAGGCAGTTCGCCACCTCGGCGAAGTCGGCGCAGGGATGCCACTCGAAATCCATGCCTGCCGCCTGCGCTTTCTCTCAGAGGCGGCAGATACGCGCATCGGCGAGGGGAGGTTGATCCGGAAGATGCGGGCCCGAGATCGCCACGATCGACATCGACGGTTGTCCGTTGGGAAGGTGCGCTTAGTGTCTGCCCGAGATGCGTAAAAACGCTGCGCCACGCGAGCGCGTTCTGGGTAACGTTGGCGTAAAGATTGCGGCGTGCTGGCGTCTGCCGAGGCGAATATCGCCGCCCGAACACGGTCGTGTTCAAGACCTCGATGCTCGAACCAAGAGCGCATGCGAATGGTGGGTCGTGCCGGATTCGAACCGGCGACCTACGGATTAAAAGTCCGCTGCTCTACCAACTGAGCTAACGACCCACACGCGAGAACCGGCAAGTGTACGAGGCGGGCGCGGGTGGCACAAGCCGAAGATCAGGTCGTGAGGACCAGTGCCTCGACCTCGCGGCCGGCCTCGCGCCAGGCGCCAAGGCCGCCGGTCAGCGGGCGAACGTTGGAAAATCCCAGCTTGCTCAGGCGTTCGGCGACTTTAGCGGCCGACACCTCGTTGGGGCACGAGCAGTAGATGATCACGGCGCTGTGCCGCGGCAGGGTCGCCAGTTCGCGGTCCGCCGTGGCGAGGTCGAACAGGCGGGAACCGGGAATCACGAAGGGATCGTCGCGCCGGCTGATGGCCGAGCGCACGTCCACGATGAGGGCGCCCGGATCGCTCGCCAGCAGAGTCGACAGTTCGTCGACGGAAATGCGGCTCTTGCGCAGGCGCATCAGCAGCAGCGTGCGGCGCACGTAGCGGAACGCGATCCACAGCACGAGACCCGTGACAGCCACGGCTGCCATGCCGATACCGAACTGGCGAAGCAGGGCGAGTACGGCGTCGATCTGGCGGTAGAACAGCATGCCGGCCGAGAGCCCCACGGCGATCCACAACGATGCGCCGAGCAGGTCGTACAGAGTGAAGCGCGAGAAGCGCGTATCGCCTGCGCCGGCAATCGGTATCGCTACCAGCGACAGCCCCGGAATGAAGCGCGAGATCAGCAGCAGCTTCACGCCGCGCTTCTCGAAGAAACCGCTGGCGCGACGGACGCATGTGTCCGGTGAGAGTGATATCCGGCACAGTCCGTCCAGCACGCGATAGCCGAATCGCCTGCCGGTGAGGAACCATACGGCATCGCCCAGGAAGGCGCCGGCCAGCGCGCCGAGAAAGGTCGCCACAATGAGTGTCGGATCGCGGGCCGCCACCAGCGTGGCACCCACGACGATCAGCGTGGGCATGGCCGGCACCGGCAACCCGATGGCACCGGCGAACACACCGAGAAACGCCACCATGGGCGCCGCGTCAGACCCGTTGATGCTCGTCACTGTCCGCGTCCCCGAAGAGGTCCCTTTGCTCCCGCCCAAGATACGCCTGTACAGGCGCAGGTGACAGAGGGGCTAGAACGCCGAGTGGCTGCGCAGCGCGGCGGTGGCGCGGGTCGGTGGGCCGGAAGCTGCGCCGTCCAACTGCACCCAGAACAACGTGCCGCGCCCCGGGCGGGAGCGAACGCCGATGTTTCCGCCGAGCGTGTCGGCGATGCGCCGGGCCACGGCGAGACCCAGGCCGTAGCCAGGATGGCCCGGGAGTCGGGTGAATTCCTCGAAGACGCGCGCCTGAATGTCCGGGTCGAGGCCCATGCCGTTGTCGCGTACTTCCAGACGAATCGCATCGCCGCGCCGACGCACCGCGACCAGTACGCGGCCATGTGGCGTGCTGAGCACGGCGTTGACGACCAGTCGCTGCAGCAGCTCGGCGAAAAGCACGGGATCGGTGTGCAGCGGCAATCGCCCACCGCGCCATCGCACTTCCACGCCGAGCCGATCGGCATCGCTTTCGATGGCTGCGCGGCCGCGAACGAAGACGTCCGACGCCACGACGGTCGACGGCGCGGGCTCGACGGCACCTGCATCGAAGCGAGCCAGTTCCAATACGCCGTCGAGCAATTCGTTGAGGCGCGTGATGCTAGTGCGCATCTGTCCCACCACCGCGCGCTGGCGAAGATCGTCTCCCGGCTGCATGCCGGCGACGAAGAGGGCGAGCGCCTGCAATGGCTGTCGGAAGTGATCGCCGATCTGTTCCACGAAGCGGGTTTGCCTGGCGATCTCCTGCAAGCGGCGGCGCAGCGCTTCCGCCATCGCCGCATCGTGACGGCGGCGCAGTTCCACCAGCTCGTCGAGCAGTCCATCGATGGCCTGCAGTGTGTCGTCGTCGCCATCGGCCTGGCTTCCGCGCGGATGCAGGAAGCGATCGATGCGGCTGCGCACGTTTTCGATCGGCTCGATCAGGCTTCGTTCGAGATCGCGCCGACCGATCAGAAAGGCTGTGGTGATGCCCGCGCAGAGCAGCAGTGTCATCGCCAGGCCTGCCACGTGGCGGTCGTGCAGCGCCGACGCATCAACGAGTGTTTCGAGTTCGCCCTGCGGTGTCGGTGTCCACGTGTGGAGCGTGTGCCGCGGGTCGAGATGGCGACCGCTGTCGACCGCGAGATCGGTGGCATGCCTGCGGTGCAGTATCGCCCGTCCCGTGGGCGCGCTTTGCGCGAGAGCGAGGGTGAGCGCGTTGGTCATCGCATCGTCGTTCGGTCGTCCCGCGAACGCCGCGGCGAGGCCAGCCGCCTGGATGCGTGCCATGGCGTGCGCTTCGGCGTCCACGGCGCGCACATGCAAGACGCCCAGCGTGAGCGCCAGCGACAGGGCGATCAACGCCATCGGCAGCGATCCCCTCAGGATCAACTGCCGCAGGGACGTCGGCCTTCCTGGCGCATGCGGCGACACGGTCATGAATCGGCCTTATGGCGCGTTATCTCGTGTCGAATCTATGGAACGCGGCGTCGGCGCGCGATAGACAAGGGGAACTAACCCCGGCGGTCTATATCGATTGGCCTATCACTTCCCGTGCAGGCGCGCGACGAGGGCGTCGTGGTCGGTTTCGATCTTGCGGAAACGCGCATCGCGTGCGGCCTCGCTGACCCATTGAGCACTGCTGGCGCGACGCTTTTCCAGTGCGTATTCGATGTCCGCGAACGGCACGAGGTCCGCATTGCTCGCCGGTGCGAAGCCACTGATGTCGTGAATACGCTTGAGGTTGGCTTCCTCGCGCGCGCCGTCCTTGCCCTTGCCGTAGCCTGTGATGAATGCGGCGACGCGCTCGCGCATCGCCGCCGGAAGATCGCCGCGGATCACGATCACCGCATGCGGTATCAGCGACGATTTCCAGAGCACGCGAAGCCGTGCGTACTGCTCGGGGAAATGCTGCTGGAACCGTTCCATGTCGGCGGTATTGTTGGTCGCCACGTCCGCTTCGCCATTCGCCACCGCCAGCGCATTGTTCTGATGATTGTCGATGTGCACGCTTGCGAAGAACGTATCGGAGTCCAGGCCACGGGCGGCGAACAACTGCGTCTCGGGCACGAGGTAGCCCGACACGGAAAGCGCTTCGCCGCGCGCGAATCGCCATTTGCCCGGCCGGGCGAACAGTTGGTCCGGCGTGCGCAGCGGCGAGTCGGCCGCGACCAGCAGCACCGCGTTGTAGCCGCGCGAACCATCGCCGCGCGTGAGCCGTCCGATCACCTGCATGTTCTGCCGTGTCACGGCGTCCAGCGCGAGTCGCCCGGAAAGGAATGCGATGTCCACGCGCTGTTCGGAAATCGCCTGGGCGATACCCTCGTAGGTCGTGACCGAGACGGCGCGGATGGGGCGATCGAGCGCCTTGTGCAGGTCGTCGAGCATGGGTTGCCACGCTTCCAGCGATTCGGCAGGGCCACCGATCGGCAGGATGCCGAACGTCAGTGGCGCCATGGGGTCGATATCGCCGGGCGGCTGTGTCGCGACGGCAGGCACGGCGATCAGCGCGGCCACCAGCCACGCAGCAACATACCTGCGTACACGCCGCCCCGCGCTCCCCACGCCTGCTCGCATCGTGCCTGCCCCACGTTGTCTGGCCGCGTACCCCAACGGCCTGAAAGCTTGCCCAGCCTACCCCGGGCATATGTCCTGTGGATGACCGCTCAATCGCCCAGGTGCTGTGCCGCCACCAGGGCTTCGAGCCTGTTGCGCACGTGCAGGGCGCGGAAAATCGCGGCCAGATGGATCTTGACCGTGCCCTCGCTGATACCCAGCTCGCGAGCGATCAGTTTGTTCGGGCGGCCCTTCGCCAGCAGCTTGAGCACGTCGATCTGGCGGTCCGTGAGTACGGCCGCCAGGCGCTCCCGCGCGGTGAGGCCATCGTTGCCATTGGGCAGCGCGAAAGCCGGCGCGCCGGTGGCCACGGCAGCCTTCATGGCCTCGGGCGGCACGTAGATGCCTCCGCCGACCACCAGACGCACGGCGTTGAGGATCACGTCGGGAGGGGAAGACTTCGGGATGTATCCCTGGACGCCAAGATCCAGCACGTGGCGAATGGCAGACGGGTCTTCGGTGCCGGAAAGCACGATGACGGGACGCTGGCGCGACGTGCCGTCGTCTTCCGGCCCGCGCAGGGCCGCGACGGCGTCCTTGATGTGCTCGACGCCTTCGGCGCCGGGCATGGCCATGTCGATCAGCGCGACGTCGGGCGCTGGCCCTTGGGCAAGCTTGTCGCGCAGCTGTGCGACGGTTTCGGCCTCGACAAACTGGACGTCGTCGCCGAGTTCGCGAAGCTTGAGCTTCACGCCCTCGATGATGAGCCGATGATCGTCCGCGATCAGAACAAGCATGCCTTCCCTCCGGCCGCGCGAACCGCGAGCCACCCCGTTGCCCGGACCATAGCCCTACGCCGGTCTGGCGGCAAGCAGGCCATATGGTTCAGACGGCTGCATGATGGACAGCCCACGCAGAAACCATTACCTCGTGCAGACGCTCGGGCGAAACCGGCTTGAACAGCACGCGCGTGGTCTTCTGATCGATGTTTTTGAGGAACTCGCCGCGGGTCTCGCCCGTGATGAGGACGCGCGCGAAGGGCGGTGGATCGCCGGGCCGCCGACGGTAGTAGCGATCGAGCAGGGCAAGCACGTCGAGTCCCGTGCCCTCGCGCAGGCGCAGGTCGGAGATCACGAGGTCGGGCGGCTGCATCCACTGGTGCACGGCTTCCATCGCCTGCTGAGCGTCTTCCGCCGTCATCACTTCGCAGCCCCAGCTGCCGAGCAGATAGCTGATGCCAGCGAGGATGCTGGGTTCGTCGTCGATGACCAATACGCGCATGCCGGCCACGTCGCGGGGGATGCCGGGCTCCGGCTCGGGCACGGGCGGTGCGTCCATCAGGCCGGGCATCACTTCGGGCAGCACGATCGAGAACAGCGTGCCCTTGCCCGGCCGCGAGCGTACCGTGGCGGACGTACCCAACAGACCGGCGAGCTTCTGCACCGTGGACAGCCCCAGGCCGAGTCCGCGGCGGGTGCCTTCCGGGCGGCCGGTTTCCGGGCCGCTTTCCACGCGATAGAACTCGTCGAAGATGTGCTGGAGATGTTCTTCGCCGATGCCCAGACCGGTGTCCCAGACATCGATGCGTGCGGTGCCGTCGAGGCGTCGCCGCGCGCCGACCAGCACGCCGCCGCAACGTGTATAGCGCAGTGCATTGCTCACGAGATTGTTGAGGATGCGAGCGAGCATCGTGCGGTCGGTGCGTACCCACAGATCCGTCGTGCGCACGACGAGCCGCAGGTCGTTCTGTTCCGCCACCATGCGGAAGTTGACGCTCACCTCGTCGAACACTTCGTCCAGCCGTACGGCGCGCACCACCGGAGGCATGGCGCCGGTCTCCAGTCGCGAGAGGTCGAGCAGTTCGCCGAACAGGTGATCCAGCGATTCGACGCATTCCTGGATGTGCGCGATACGGTTCAGGCGGATGGGATCGTATTCATCCACCGCCAGTCCGGACGAGAACAAGGTCAATGCGTACAGCGGTTGACGAAGATCGTGCGATGCGGCGGCGAGGAACCGCGCCTTGGCGACGCTGGCCGCTTCCAGTGCGGCGTTCTTGCGCGCCAATTCCTCTGTCGCGCTGGTGATCTCGCGCTCCATGCCGATCTGCGCATGCAGCAGCTTCGATGCGGCGCCGTTGAAGCCGCGCTGCAGGTCGCCGATCTCCGTGTCGTCGGTGACCGGCACCACCACCGTGCGGTCGCCCAGGCCGAGCTGACGCACGGCGATGGCAAGGTTCCGCAGCGGCGCGCTGAGCCAGCGAGCTGTCGACCAGCCGATACCCACTGCGATCAGCAGGCTGAGCGTGAGCCAGATCAGCGCGTTGTGCACGCTGGCACGCTGGGCAGCGACCGCATCCTCCACGCTGACGTCGACCGTCACGGTACCGAGTACGCGGCGGTTCAACGGATCGACGATCTCCCTGGCGACGGTGAGGCCTTCATCGTCATCGCTGATCGAGCTGTTGACGCGGTCCGCCACGATCTCGCCATCGCGGTTGCTGATGCGTACACGCGACACTTGCGGCAACTGCACGATCGACTGCGCAATCCGGCCGAGTTCGCGTCGCTCGCCCGTGCGCAGTGCGTCGCCTGACACGGTAGCAGCCTGCTGCGCGATGGCGTCCGCGGTGGACCGGCCCATCTCGTGCAGCGTGTCCATCTGGTGGCGGGTCAGCAACGTGACCAGCAGGACTGCACTGATCGCAGTCGGAACGAGGGCAACGCACGTCAGGCGCTGCACGAGCGACGTGCGACGCCAGACCTTTTCCAGCCATGGAGTGGATACATCACGCATGTGTTTCCCCTGGCACCGCCCTCCCGGCGGCGCGAGGCCTACAGCCTAGCGCAGATCGCGAGCGGCGGCGTCAGCGGCCCCGGCGCAGCCGGGCGCGGATCGTTCGTATGGCCAGGGGCAGCAGGGTCAGAACGGCGAACGCCGCCAGCGGGATCAACAGGCGCTGATTCATCAGGCCGCCCGCGCTGACCGGGGTGCCGCTGGCGATCGTTGCGCCAAGCCCGGCGCCCACGGCGCTTTCGACGCACAACGAGACGGTGCCGCCAAGCCAGGTGGCAACGATGAAAAGCCATAGCGGGCAGCGCAGCCATGCCAGCGTCATGGTCATGATGCCGAGGGGGACGATCGGGACGAACCGAAGGGCGAACGTATAGGTCACCGGATGCGCGGCGTAACCGTCGCGCAGGCGGCGGGCCAGGGGCGGAGGCTCGCGTCCGCCCGGGCCAAAGGCGTAACGGCTGGCGCCGTAGAGCGCGAGCGAGCCGAGCAGGACGGCGACGGAGGACAGTGCCGTGCCTTCCCAGGTGCCGAAAAGCAGACCGCCGCTCAGCACGATCACGATGGTGCCCGGGACGCCGGTAGCGATTGCGAAGCAGAGCACGCCTGCATAGAGCAGGCGCGAGGCCACCGGATATGTCGCGATGGCCGTGCGCAGTTGCCCTTCTTCAGCCAGCAGGCGATGCGGTTCGAGACGGTCGAAGACGCCGCCGAACAGCAGCCCGAGGCCGATCAAGATCAGCAGGCACAACGGCAGGACGGTGCGCCAGCGGCGGGTCATCGGTGTTTATCCGAGTCAGTACGCCGCGCCCGATTCGCCGTAGCGACGCAGCACCTCGCGGGCCTCGTCGCGGCGAATATCGCGGCGCACGGCGATGCCGCGGCGTTCCAGCTCGCCGATCCAGTCGGCGGGCAGCGGGCCTTCGTCGAACGGCGTCAGCGCTTCGACGTCCTCGGCGCGCGCGCCGATCAGCAGGGTGTCGATGCCTGCCCAGACGGTGGCGCCATAGCACTGGCAGCAAGGCTGTGAACTGGTGGCGAGCACGAACGTGCTGCCGTCCTCATTGAGGCGGAAACGTTGCAGCCGCTGCTGCGCGGTCATGTACGCCATCATCTCGGCGTGAGCGGCCGAGCAGGTGTGCGGCACGACGCGGTTCACGCCGACGGAGACGATGCGGTCGTTGCCGTCGAACACCACGGCACCGAACGGGCCGCCGGTGGCGAGGTCCACATTGCGATCGGAGAGTTCGATCGCCAGGCCGACCTTCGCCTCGTCGCCTGGATAGGCTACCGACGTATCGACGGCCTCGTGGACCCAGGCGGGCAGGGTGAGATGGATCTGCGCGTAGAGCATCAGGCTTGCTTCGCCCACGAATCGCGCAGCGTCACGACGCGGTTGAACACCGGCGCGTCGTGCGTGTGGTCGTGCATGTCGGCCACGAAGTACCCGAGGCGTTCGAACTGCATGCGATCCTCGCGCGCCGCGCCGGCAGCGGCCGGTTCGACATAGCCGTGCACGATGCGGCGCGACTGCGGATTGAGGTGGTCCTTGTAGGTCTTGCCGTCGCTGTCGTCGTCTGGGTCGGTGACATCGAACAGGCGGTCGTACAGGCGCACCACGGCCGGGACGGCATGACGCGCACTGACCCAATGAATGGTGCCCTTCACCTTGCGATCCGCGCCGGGCATGCCGCTGCGGGTATCGAGGTCGAGCGTGCAACGCAGTTCGACGATGTCGCCGGCTTCGTTTTTTACGATCTCGTCGCAACGCACGATGCCGACGCCGCGCAGGCGCACTTCGCCTTCGGGCTTCAAGCGATGGAATCCCTTCGGCGGCACTTCGGCGAAATCCTCGCGCTCGATCCAGACCTCGCGCGAGAACGGGACGCTGCGTGTGCCGAAGCTCTCGTCCTTCGGATGGTTCGGGAAGGTGAGCGATTCCTCGTGCGCTTCCGGAAGGTTGGTGATGACCAGCTTCACTGGATCGATGACCGCAAGGCGACGCGGCGCGCTGCCGTCGAGGTCTTCGCGCACGGCACCTTCGAGCACGCTCATGTCGATGGTGCTGTTCTGCTTGCTGACACCGATGCGCTCCCAGAACAGGCGAATGCCGGCCGGCGTGAAGCCACGGCGGCGTACGCCTGCGATGGTCGGCAGGCGCGGATCGTCCCAGCCGTCCACGAGGTTTTCGGAGACCAGCGTGATGAGCTTGCGCTTGCTCATCACCGTGTAGTTGAGGTTGCCGCGCGAGAACTCGATCTGTCGCGGTTTGCTCGGCGCGGTCGGCAGGCCGGCGGCCAGCAGCGGCTGCCACAGTTCCGGATCGTTGGCGAGATCCACCTTATCCACGCACCAGTCGTACAGCGGACGGTGATCTTCAAATTCCAACGTGCACAGCGAATGCGTGATGCCTTCCAGCGCATCCGAGAGCGAATGGGCGAAGTCGTACATCGGGTAGATCGGCCACGCGTCGCCGGTGTTCTGGTGATGCACCTTGCGGATGCGATACAGGGCCGGATCGCGCAGGTTGATGTTGCCCGAGGTCATGTCGATCTTGGCGCGGAGGGTCTTGCTGCCATCGGCGAATTCGCCGGCCCGCATGCGCTGGAACAGGTCGAGGTTTTCTTCCACCGAGCGGTCGCGATAGGGCGAGTTGCGACCCGGCTCGGTAAGCGTGCCGCGGTATTCGCGTACTTCCTCGGCGCTCAGGTCGTCCACGTAGGCTTCGCCGAGACGGATCAGCTTCAGTGCCGAGCGGTAGAACACCTCGAAGTAATCGGACGCGTGGCGCAATTCGGCCCAGTCGAAACCGAGCCACTTCACGTCGCGCTGGATCGCCTCCACGTATTCGACGTCTTCCTTGGACGGGTTGGTGTCGTCGAAGCGCAGGTTGCAGGTGCCGGTGAACTCGCTGGCAAGGCCGAAGTTGAGGCAGATCGACTTGGCATGGCCCAGATGCAGGTAGCCATTCGGCTCCGGCGGGAAGCGCGTGCGAATGGCCGTGTGCTTGCCGGACGCCAGGTCGTCACGGACGATCTGGCGGATGAAATGCTGCTGCAGGACGGGCGTTTCGGTCGACATCGCGAAGGGCTCGGAAGAAGGTGCGTGGCAAACGTCCGAGTTTACCTTTGTTGTCGGCCGGGCGCTTGCCGCGGCCGCCGTCGGCGGGGTAGCTTGGCGCCATGCGCATCGCTTACCACGCCGAAACCCTGATCGACGCCCATCTGGTGAAGGATGCGCTGGAGCGTGCCGAGATTCCCGCGTTCATTGCCGGCGAGTTCCTCACCGGCGCCGTCGGACAGCTTCCGGCGCGCGATTTTGTGGCCGTGATGGTGCCTGAAGCCGCCGCCGAAGCCGCCGAGGGGATCGTCCGTGCGTTAGATGCCCAACTGGCGGAGGCACGTGCCGCTGTGGCCGCCGACGACGATTTCGGCGCGGCAACGCTGCCCGCCTGAATCAACCGCTTTCCCAGGATCCTTTCATGCAGGCTCTTTTCGACCTCGTCCGCGACGTGCCGGACTTCCCGCGTTCCGGCATTCTGTTCAAGGACATCACTCCGCTGCTGGCGGATGCGGACGCCTTCGGCGCCTGCATCGATGCGTTATGCGAGCCCTGGCGCGGGCACGGTATCGGCGCCGTCTGCGGCATCGAGTCGCGCGGCTTCATCTTCGGCGCTGCCATGGCGCGCGCGCTTGGCGCGGGCTTCGTGCCCCTGCGCAAGGCCGGCAAGCTGCCGCCGCCGGTCGTCGGGGTCGACTACGGGCTGGAGTACGGGTTGGATCGCCTGGAAATCGGTACCGATGCCCTCTCGCCCGGCGAGCGCGTGCTCATCGTGGATGACGTGCTGGCGACCGGCGGCACCCTGGAGGCCGGCCGGCGGCTGGTCGAACGGCTGGGCGCGGAAGTCGTCGGTGCCAGCGTTGCTATCGAACTCAGTGCGCTCAACGGACGGTCCCGCTGGCCGGCTAGTCTGCCGTTGCGCGCCTTGATGGCGTTTTGATCAGCGCACGTCGCGGATCGCCTCGACGAGTACGATTTCGCACGCGCCTGCGCCGGTATCGTCGCGGGTCAGCGACGTGTTCCAGTGCCATCCGTCGTCGCGCTTCACGTCCACGAGGAAACCTTCCAGGTGCACCACTTCCCCAGGGCGGACGGTGCGCAGTTCGCGAGCCGCCTCGTCGTTGGCCGGGATCATGTGCATGTTCGCGCTGGAATCCTCGATCTCGCGGCGCGGGATCGGGAAATTGTCGGTGTACCAGTAGTAGAAGCGGTTGGACTGTGAGATGCGGATGCTGTTGAGCACCGAACTGTCGGACATGCGGCCCCAGCCCATCGCCAGATCCGTGGGAGCGATCGGGGCCAGGTCGTCCAGTTGGTAGTCCTCGCGCGACAGCACACGTGCCGTCATCGCGAAGCTGGCCCGGGGTTCGAGCGTGAAGTGTCCGCGGTTGAGCAGCGTGCCGTGCGGCAGGTTCTCCTGGTCGGGAGCGGCATCCGCCAGGATGCCCGGCGCGTCGTGCACGGGCCGGTGGCGCCACCAGGAATAGCAGCCCCAGCCACAGAGCAGGAGCAGGACGACGAGCCAGACGCGCATCGCAACGGAACCGTCAGGAAGATGGGAGGGCAACGGTTGGCGAGCCTTCCGGTTGACGGGAGGCGCAGCCGCGCGTGCTGAACAAATCGGCAGGAACGTCGCGAATGACCGCCGCCAGCGCCTCGAAAAAGGGCGTCATGGCGGAACTCTTGCGCCAGAGCATGGCAATACGGCGGCTCGGCGCGGGCGCCTCGAACTCGATCAGCGCCACGTTGGGCGACTGCGCGATTGGCGGCTTCACGGCCAGGGCCGGGAGCAGGGTGATGCCCACATTGGCGGAGACCATCTGCCGGAGCGTCTCCAGGCTCGTGGCGCGAAAGCCCGTGCGCTCGCCGGCGCCGGCCAGGTGGCACACCTCGAGCGCCTGATCGCGCAGGCAATGACCGTCTTCCAGCAACAGCAGGTTCTGCTGCGACAGATCGTCCATGTGCAACGAGCGACGCCCCGCCAGTTCGTGACCCGACGGGACGGCCAGGACAAACGGTTCCTCGAACAGGAATTCGGTGTGCAGCGAGTCGTCGTGGACGGGCAGGGCGAGAATGCCGGCGTCGAGGGTGCCCTCGCGCAGCATGTGCAGCACCTGCTCGGTCTTTTCCTCACGCAGCAGGAGTTCCAGCCGGGGAAAGCGCTCGCGCAGCCGCGGAATCACATGCGGGAGCAGATACGGCCCCAGCGTAGGGAAGATGCCGAGGCGGATCGTGCCCGACTCCGGGTCGCGCGTCCGCTGGGCAATGGATTTGATCTCATCCACCTGCGACAGCACGGCGCGGGCACGGCGGGCGATTTCACGCCCCGTTTCCGTCAGCAGCACCTTGCGCGGCGTACGCTCCACCAGTGCGACACCGAGCTCGTCCTCGAGCTTGCGGATCTGGGTCGACAGCGTGGGCTGACTGACGAAGCTCGCCTCGGCCGCACGGCCAAAATGCCGGTACTCCGCCAGGGCGACGAGGTAGGACAGGTCACGCAGATTCATGACGACGGCTCTGGGTGGGCTACGATAGTCTTAGCCTATCACATTGATGCCTACAATCGATTTGGAATATGTAGTGCCTAGCGGTAAGCTTCTGTTCCAGTCGCGTCACCAAGCGCGCGTAGAGTCCAACCACCCCTCAAATGGAGAGTCGAAAGATGCTGAGCATTGGCGATAAGTTCCCCCAGTTCAACCTCAAGGCCGTTAACGGCGGCCCGCTCGCCAACAAGATCGAGGACGCCTTCGTCGACGTGACGGACAAGTCCTACGAGGGCAAGTGGAAGCTGGTCTTCTCGTACCCGAAGGACTTCACCTTCGTCTGCCCGACCGAGATCAAGGGTTTCAGCGACCTCAACGAGAAGTTTGCCGACCGCGATTGCCAGATCCTGGCCGTGTCGACCGACTCGGAATTCGTCCACCGCGCCTGGCGCATGGACCATGCCGACCTGAAGGATCTCACCTTCCCGATGCTGGCCGACATCAACAAGGACCTGTGCCGTGAGCTCGGTATCCTCACGAGCGAAGGCGTCGCCCAGCGCGCCACCTTCCTGGTCGATCCGAACGGCGAAATCCAGTTCGTCTATGTGACTGCCGGCTCCGTCGGTCGCAACCCGGACGAAGTGCTGCGCGTGCTCGACGCCCTGCAGACGGACGAGCTGTGCGCCTGCAACTGGAAGGCTGGCGACGAGACCCTCAAGGTCGCCTAAGTTCCACCGCTCGTAAGTCCCGCGCCGCGGCCCCCTCCCTCCCCCCGCGCGGCGCGGGCAGCCCGAGGCGGTGAAGTTCGCTTCACCGCCTCCTTTTCAAGGGTCGCCCGACCCGTTCCGCGTGAACCGGCGCATCGCGTCGAGACATTCCGCGCTCCTTTACTTCGCCCTCTCAAAGACAAAGGTGCATCCCATGAGCGTCGCCGATCTGCGCAGCAAGCTTCCCGAATACGCCAAGGACCTCAAGCTCAACCTCGACTCGGTGTTGAGCGAAGCGGGTGCTCCTGGCCTCAACATGGCCCAGATCGCGATGGTGGCACTGGGTTCGGCCTATTCCGCGCGTTACACGCCGCTGACCGAGGCCATTGCCGCCTTCGCTGCCGAGCATGCTTCAGCCGAGCAACTGACCGCCGCCAAGGGTTCGGCCGCGATCATGGGCATGAACAACATCTATTACCGTTTCCAGCACCTGGTCAGCCATCCGGAGTATGAAAAGCTCCCGGCGAAGCTGCGCATGAACGTGATCGGTGCCTACAAGGGCGACGCCAAGAACGACTTCGAGCTCGTCTCGCTGGCGGTCTCCGCGGTAAACGGCTGCGGCATGTGCATCGACTCGCACGACAAGGTGCTCCGCGATGGCGGCATCAGCGTGCAGGCGATCCAGAGCGCCGTGCGCATCGCCTCCGTGATCCACGCGGTTGCCGTGGTGCTTGAGCAGGCCGAAGCGGCGGGCTGATAAATCGCGACATCGCTGAAAGCAAAAGGCCGCGTTTCGACGCGGCCTTTTCTTTTCTGAGAGACTCTTCCACGACATCCACGCGAGGAGGGTTCGCCATGAGCTACGTCGATGGGTTTGTCATGCCGGTTCCGATGGACCGGTTGGCTGAATACAAGAAGATGGCCCGCTTGGCCGGCAAGATCTGGATGGAGTACGGCGCACTCGCCTATTCGGAATGCCTGGCCGACGATGTGAAACCCGGCAAGGTCACCTCGTTCCCGCAGTCGGTGAAACTGAAGCCCGGTGAGGTGGTGGTCTTCTCCTGGATCGTCTACAAGAATCGCCGGGATCGTGACCGGATCATGAAAAAAGTGATGTCGGATCAGAGGCTTGAGGCGTATGCCGACCCCAGGGCACTCCCGTTCGACGGCAAGCGCATGTTCTTCGGTGGGTTCAAACCCTTCGTCGAGTTGTAGGCCGGGTCTGACGCGGCGCAGCGAAGACGGGGGTGCCTTCTGGCACTGTGTCGAAGGTCACGGCCTTCGCAGGATGCAGGGATTACCCACAGGGAGTCCCACCTGCCATGCGTCGTTTCGTCCGTCCTCTCGTTCTCACCGCGCTCGCTGCCTGTTGTGGCGCTGCGCTCGCCGCCGGCACGGACGCCGCGCCGCCGCTCGGCCATCTGCCCACCTGGGCCCAGCCGGAGTCCTACAAGCTTTCGTTCAAGGTGGACCCGAAGCAGGAGAACTACTCGGGTTCCTCGACGATCCGCATCAAGCTCGCCCAGCCGTCCGACTTCATCTGGCTGCATGGCAAGGATCTGAAAGTCTCCAAGGTCACGGTGACCGACGCCGCAGGCAAGAAGCACGTCGGCAAATACATCGTGGCTGCCGAAAAGGAAGGCGTTGCCAAGGTCGAACTGGGCGCGAAGCTGGAGGGTGAGATCACCCTCGCGATGGAATTCACCGCGCCGCTGAACAAGCAGTTGCAGGGCCTGTACAAGGTTTCGCACGAAGGCATCCCGTACGCCATGACGCAGATGGAGCCGGTCTCCGCGCGTTACGCGTTCCCCGGTTTCGACGAGCCCTCGTTCAAGGTTCCCTTCGACATCAGCCTGACCATTCCGGCCGACGATCAGGGCGTGGCCAATACCGCTCAGATCAAGGAAGAAAAGGCGGGCGCAGGCTGGAAGACGCTGACCTTCTCCACGACCAAGCCGCTACCCACCTACCTGGTCGCGTTCGCCGTCGGCCCGTGGGACGTGGTCAAGGGTCCGGACATCACCCCGACCGAGTTCCGTTCCACGCCGACCCCGCTGCGCGGCATCGCCGCCAAGGGCGAAGGCCATCGCATGCAGCATGTACTGGGTGAGACGAACTCGATCATTCATACGCTCGAGGACTACTACGGCTTCGGCTATCCGTACGACAAGCTCGATCTGCTCGCCGCCCCGGACTTCAGCGCCGGTGCCATGGAGAACGCCGGCCTCGTCACGTTCCGTGACTGGCTGCTGCTGATCGATCCCGATTCGGCGGCGCAGTACGTGCGCGGCTCGTTCAACGTCAACGCGCACGAGCTGGCCCACCAGTGGACCGGCGACACCGTAACCATGGCCTGGTGGGACGATCTCTGGCTCAACGAGGCGTTTGCCACGTGGATGCAGCAGAAGGTCACCACGAAGGTGCATCCGGAATATCGCGCCGACCTCGACCGCGTGCGTGGTGCGCAGGGCGCGATGAACAACGATAGCCTCGTCAGCGCACGCAAGATCCGCCAGCCGATCACCGGCAATGGCGACATCGAGACCGCGTTCGACGGCATTACGTACCAGAAGGGTGCGGCGGTGCTGGGCATGTTCGAGGGCTACGTGTCCGACCCGGTGTTCCAGAAGGGCATGCGCGCGTACATCCAGAAGCACAAGTTCGCCAACGCGACGGCGGACGATCTGATCGATGCGATCGCCGAAGCCGCCGGCCAGGGCGACGCATTCAAGAAGGCGTTCCGCAGCTTCCTGGACCAGTCCGGCGTGCCTTACGTGGCCACCGAGACGAAGATCGAGGGCGGCAAGACCGTGCTGCATCTTTCGCAGAGCCGTTACCTGCCGCTTGGCAGCACGGGTGACGCGAACCGCGTGTGGGGCGTGCCGATGTGCGTGCGTTACGGCACGGCGGGTGGTGGCAACAAGGTCAAGTGCGAGCTGCTCGATCAGGCCACCGGCACGATGGTGCTCGACGATGCGGCGAAGAACGCCTGGGTGCTGCCCAACGCTGACGGTCGTGGCTACTACCGCTTCGCGCAGAGCAAGGCCGACCTCGGCGCGCTGACCAAGGTGGTCGGCACGCTCAGCGATGCGGAACAGCTGGCGTATGCCGACGCCGTTCGCGCAGGCTTCCAGCATGGCGATCTCGATGCGGGCGACGCGCTTGCCGCGTTCAAGCCGCTGACCGCGTCGAAGACGCGCGAGGTGTTCACCGCACCGCTCCAGACCTTCAGCTGGATCCTCACCCACGAAGCCACCACCGACGCCCAGCGCGAACGCCTGCGCAAGTGGGCCACGGAGGCCTACCTGCCGAAGCTGAAGGCGCTGGGTTATCGCAAGAAGGATGGCGAGGCGGACAACGACACCATAACGCGTACGGCGCTTGCCGGTTTCCTTGCCGACAAGGACATCGGTGTGCCCGAAGTGCGCGCCGAAATGCTGGCGCAGGGTGATGCAGCGCTGAAGATGAAGGATGGCCACCTCGATCTCGACGCCGCCGATTCGAACCTGCTCGGCGATGCGTTGGGCGTGGCGGTGCAGGAGCGCGGTGCTCCGGCGGTGGACGCGCTGATCGCGGAAATCCCGAAGACGTCCGATCCGGCCAAGCGCAATGCCATGCTTTCCGCACTGGCCGACATCAAGGACACGGCGCTTGCCAACAAGGCCCGCGACTTCGCGCTCGGCAAGGATGTGAAGGTGGGCGAGATGGCGATGGTGCTGCGTGGCGGTCGCGATACGGAAGCGTCGCGTACCGACATGTGGAACTGGTTCGTCGCCAACTACGACAAGATCGTGGCGCGCACCGGCAGCTTTGCGGGTGGTCAGTTGCCCGGCCTTGCCGGCGGCGGCGGTTGCTCGAAGGCCGAAGCCGATCGTCTGAGCGACTTCTTCAAGCCGCGCCTGGGCCAGGTCACGGGCGCCGAGCGCGGTCTTGCTCAGACCAGCGAGCAGATACTCCTCTGCTCGGCGCAGAAGGCAAAGCAGGACCCGAAGGCGATTTTGCGCTGATCGTATTGCGCAAGCGGTAAGGCGAGAACGCCGCACGACTCATATCCAAGGCGTTCTCGCTCGTTGATATTAACTTGGAAACCCAAGAGCCCCAGGCGATCGTCCTGGGGCTTTTTTTTGGTTCGTCGCGCGTTCGCGTGGAGTCGCCGGATGCCTCTGCCTTCGCGACCAAGATGGTGAGGTGGCGCAGCGCTGCGGCTCTTCCGACACGCGACCTCAGTCATCGTGGGAGTCTTCGGTGTCCCTCTCGATGCGAGTTTCCGCACAAGAGAGCGGCCGAAGGCCACTAGGTACATGGGCCGCGCCCGCGGCCATCCTTTTCGAACGCGGAGGACCTGTCTGAGCAGCGAGGGGGACATCGAAGGCTCTGGCCTCGTCGTACGCGCTAGCGGTAGCTCCAGCCGCTGGGCACATGCAGTCACGCTGCGGCGATTGAACCAATGTATCCAGACAGCGCCCCGGACTTCCGCGATGAACCTTTTTTTGTGCGCTCAACTCAAATTCGCTCACGTCGGGTGCGCGTAACGGCGAGCTTGTCCTTCGTTGCAACGGGTTCGCTGCTTGGCAGCCGGGCTTTCGATACGGGAGGATCGCGCTGCGCTAACCTAGTCGGCATGAGCTCGCGGCCCACATCGCCAGGTACTGTCCCGCGCGTCACCGCACGCGAGGTTGCCGAGGCGGCCGGCGTGTCGATTTCAGCGGTATCGCGCACCTTTACCGAGGGTGCGAGCGTTTCCGCGCGAACCCGCGATCGTGTCCTGCTTGCCGCGAACGCTCTGGGCTATCGTCCGAACCAGTTGGCCCGCAGCCTCATGACCGGGCGCACGCAGCTCGTCGGGCTGGTCTCCAATCACTTCGCCAACCCCGCCTTCATGGAGGTCTTCGACCTCTTTACGCGCGAGTTGCAGGCTCGTGGCTTGCGTCCGCTGCTCGCAAACCTCGGTGAGGACGAGGACGGCAGCGCGGCTCTGGACATGCTGCGCCAGTACAACGTCGATGCCGTACTGATCGCTACCTCGGCACCGCCGGCTGGATTCGGCGCGTCGTGCCGCGCGGCGGGCCTGCCAGCGATGCACGTGTTCGGTCGGGCAGGGCGTGCCTCGCCGTTGCCCGTGGCAACGGTCGACAACGTTGCCGCGGGACAACGGGTAGCGGAGGCCATGCGCCGCCGCGGACTGCGCAGGCTGGCCTTTCTCGGAGGTTCAGCACACGACGCTGCCACCATCGATCGCGGCAGGGGATTCGCGGAGACGGCCGGCAGGTTGCTCCGCGAGACCCTGCATGCCGGCAACTACACGCACGAGCACGGCCGGCTTGCCATGCACACGTTGCTCGACCGGGACGACACGATCGACGGTGTGTTCTGTGGCGACGACGTGCTGGCGCTCGGTGCCATGGACGCCTGCCGAGAGAGGGGCGTGGCGGTGCCCGGGGCGGTGAGCATCGTCGGTTTCGACGACATGCCGCTCGCGTCATGGTCGTCCTATTCGCTGACGACAATGCGCCAGCCGATACGCGACATGGTTCTCTACGCCATCGAGCGCATCGTCGTGTGGATGAACGACCCTGCGGCCATACCGCGTAGCCGGCTCTTTCCCTGCGAACTCGTCGTGCGCGGCAGCCTTCGCTAAGCGCTGACCGTTACACCGTTACCCAGCATCTGTCGCGGTTCGACACCAGCGCGGCGGCGATCACCTTGTCCACTTCGTATCCGTCGCGGAAGGTCGGCCAGACCGCTTCGCCGGTCGTCACCGCATGCAGGAAATCGCGTGCCTCGATCGCGATCTGTTCGTTGTAGCCGGTGCCGTGTCCGACACCCTGGTTGAAGGCAAGGTAATCCGGATGCGCGGGGCCCATCAGCAATTTCTGGAAGCCTCTCCGCGCGGGTTCGCGGGAAGCGTCATAAAGCCACAGGGCGTTCTGGTCTTCCTGATCGAAGAAGATCGCCCCGCGCGTGCCCGTGATGCGGTAGGTGTAGCCCATCTTCCGACCCGCGGCCATGCGGCTGAAACTGATGCTGCCGGTGGCTCCGTTGGCGAAGCGCAGCAGCATCTGGCCCTGATCGTCGTTCTCGACGGCCTCCAGACCATGCGGCCCGTCGCGATGCGTCTGCACGATTGTCGTGTCCGCCACCAGGCTCTCGATCGGTCCTGCCAGTCGGAGGCACGCGTTGATGATGTGGCTGGCGACGTCGCCCAGGGCGCCCGCTTCGGTACCGGTCGCAACACGAGTACGCCATGACGAAGGAAGGGTGGGATCGTGGAGATAATCCTCGACGTGTTCGGCGGTCACCTGTATCACCTCGCCGATCTCTCCCGAGGCCACGATCTGGCGTGCGAGCTGGCTGGCCGGCGTGCGGATGTAGTTGAACCCGACCATATTGGGTACGCGGGCCTGCTCCACCGCTTCGGTCATGGCGAGCGATTCGGCGGCGTTCGTTCCAAGGGGTTTCTCGCAAAAGACGGGTTTCCGCGCACCGACGCAGGCGATCACCATGGGCAGATGCGTGCGGGGCGGCGATGCGATGACGACGAGGTCGACCCCCGGGTCATCGACCAGTTCGCGCCAGTCCCCTGTGGAACGCGCCCATCCCCAGCGTCTCGCGACGTCGGCGGCACCGTCGTGGTGCGAGGTCGCGATCATCTCGCATGCAGGCCGACAGGTCATTTCGAAGATCGCTCCCACACTCTGGTACGCGATCGTATGCGCCTTGCCCATATAGCCGGCGCCGATAAGGCCGATGCGTAGCTGCTTCATCAGGACGGCTCTGCGTGGGGTGAGCCGACTCTACGTATGTTGCGGCGCAGTTTGCAAGCGCTTGCAAATCGGCCTAGCGTGGTCGTGCAAGCACCGTCGCCTCTCTTTGCGCCGTCCCCCGGCAGGAGTCCGCATGAATACGCGCACCCAGGCTGTACCGTTCGAGCGTCCGCATACGGTCGCCATTCCCGTCTACACCCCGGACAACCTGGACACCGACGCCATCGTGCGGGAACTCCTCGACGGCGTCGGCGCGGTGACACTGCGGGGCCTCTTCACGCCGGCAGAAATCGCCGAGGCGCGCCAGATCGTCATGCGCGAATCCGATGAAGACGCTGCGGGCGGCAAGGTCACGCATTTCCAGGGTGACGCCGAGCGCAGCGGCCGGATAGCCCTGCAACGCCGCGTGTGGAACCTGCTCGCCAAGGGCGACATCTTTTCGCGGATGGCCGCGCATCCGGTGCTCATGACGGTGATGCGTGCCTTCATCGGAAGCGAGTTCATCATGGGCTCCATCGCCGCCAACCGCATCCTTCCCGGCGGGCCGGGCCAGGAACCGCATATCGATTATCCCTATTGGGATTTTCATTCGCCGTCGACGCACCCCGCGCGGATCAATGCGAGCTTTCCGTTGAATGCGCAGGCGACGATCATGCTCGATCCCTTCACCGAGGAAACCGGTGCCACGGCATATGTACCTGGGAGCCAGCGCGAGCTGCGCTACCCGGACGAGAGCGATCGCTTCTTCGATCGCTGCGAACGCATGCTCGGCGAGCCTGGCGATACGATCGTCTTCTTCGGGGCGGTATGGCACTGCGCCATGCCCAATCGCAGCAGCGTGGATCGCTCGGCGATCATCACCCAGTACCTGCCAAAGTTCGTCAAGCCGATGGAGAACATGCCCGCGGCTCTGCCAGCGGAGTTCGTCAGGCAGGCCAGCGCCGACCTGCGCCAGTTGCTGGGCCTCAACTATCCCTATCCCGAGATACTCGACAGCGCACGAGGCGGCAACGCGGAAGGGCGCGATGCCATGAAGGCGCGCTAGCGAGCTGGCGCGTCTAACGATGCGCCCGTCTCGCATCGGCAGTGCAGAAAAAGCAGAAGGCCGAACGAGCGATCGTCCGGCCTTCGCGCTAAATGCCTTGGTTATCGAATGGTGAGGCGTGTCACTGCGTTGAGCCGAAGGCCGGGCTGCCTCGCGCTGTATTCAAAGGTGCCGCCTTCCACGCCTTGAGTCCACCAGACTCTCCGATGCCCAATGGGCCTTGCTCCGGCGGGGCACTCCCAGACTTCTCGCTCCGTGCCGCAAAGCGGTGCCGCACGCATCTCCTCCATCGGGAGACCATTGAGCGTGGCCCTCCGATGGTCCAAGGCAAAGAACTCATCGGTGGTGACGATGATCCAGCCGCCGCCGTGGTCATGCCTCGTCGATCGAAGATCCCGGCCGATGGCTTCAATAGGGCCCTGCGCCGACCTGACTTCGACGACCGACATGGCCCGAAGATCGCCTGCCAGGCAGTCGCTGCCCACCAGCGAGCAAGTCAACGCGGCCGCTGCGATCAAGAACGATTTCATGTGTTTCTCCATGGGTCGAGATGCCCGGCGCGAATCATCAGGGGTGGGCGGGAAGCCAACCAGCGGTAGGCTCTCAACACTTGCGTCGGTGCTTTGCTTGAGCATGCGTGAGGTAAACCTTGCCCGTGCCTGGATGTAAGAGGTGTTCCGCATATCACGAGGGCGTAACGCTCACTCGGCGCCGTGCATTGATGGATGAAACTCGTCATGTCGAAAAGCAAAAGACCGGACGAGCGATCACCCGGCCTTTTTGTTGAACGCGAGGATCAGCGAATCGTTAGGTGGACTCGTCTCGTGGGACCGATGCCGTTCGGGATCACCATGTACTCGAAATTCCCGCCGTCCAGACCTCGAACCTCCCAGGTCCGCCGGTATCCGATGATCGACCCTCCTCGCCGGCACAGGCCTGCGTAACCGCCCACGTTGCAAAGCCGTTGGGTGTCCGTTTCCCTCAGTGAATAACCCAGAAGTGTGGCCCGTTGGTTGTTCCCGTATCCGATTTCCTCGACGGTGACCTTGATCCATCCGCCGCCGTGATCACGCGCTGTCGATGAAGACCATGGCGACAAATATTCTCTTCCCCCATTTGGCGACTCGACGGCTACAACCTGCACATTCGAAAGGTTGTTTGCCAGGCAGTCACTGCCCATCAGTGAGCAAGCCAATGTTGCCGCGGCCGTCAAGAATAATTTCATGTGTTCCTCCCTTGGTCGAAATGACCGTTGGGCAGCATCGGGTGTTGATTGCGATTCAGCCAGCGGGTACGTCTCAACACTGCATAAGTACTGTGCTCAAGAATCAGTGAGATCAACCCTACCCACGCTTTCGACGTAAGGGTGTTCGGTAATGCTGGAAGGCGGAACGCTCGTGTGGTGCTGGAGGGGTTATCAACACCTCGCGATTTTGTTTTTGTCTGCGCTCCATTCGGAGGCACAGATATGCAGATCACGAGCTCGCTCCTTCAGCGACTATCTCCATCGGTACACAGCCGGGCTACGTCACAGGAGCCCGTGACGCAGATCGGCTCCGTGGAAAAGCCTCAGATTGCTCGCATCGACTTTTCGAACGTTACTGCGAGGCAAGTATCCGAGTACGTCGACGATCTTATGTCTCGCGGCGAAATCGACCCCGACGACGCCCACGCCCTCGCTTTGTGTATGCCGTCCGCGTGGTACCAGGAAAATTTCGATACGCCATTCAACCTGCGAGCGGAAATCGAGAGCATCCGCGATTTCGACAAGGCACACGGTTTTGACTTCCACGCAGCCTTCTACGAAGGCCTGCTGCAGCGAATGAAGCTGATGGAGGACCGATCGGTGCATGTGTCGATCGTGGCGTGACACGTGCGTTGATCCACGTGCGCGCGGATCGATAGGTATCCGCGCGCATCGATAGCGTCACCGGGGAGCCGCTGTTGCGTAGCGATGGATGAAGTCCATCGTGTCGGCCAGGACGGATGCTTTGGACTTTAACGGGCCGAACGCAAGAAGCAGCGTTTCATGGCCGACGTGGGGGTAGAGCTTCAACGTCACCGGCTCGCCTTGTGAGCGATACCTTCCTTCGAAAGAAACGGCTTCCGCGGGCGAGACGATCGTGTCGTTCTCGCCTTGAAGCAGCAGGGCGGGCGGTTCGTCGCCATCCACGAAGTTGATCGGTTGCGAAGCGGCCTGTTCGGTCGGGGTATGGCCGAAGATGTCGTAGAACTCCGGCTCGTCGAACGGAACGAAATCGTACGTGCCGGCCACGCCGATCAGGCCGGCGAGGTCACGTGGATTCATGCCTACCGAGGCCAACCATTGTTTGTCGGTCGCCAGCATGGCCGCGATCTGCCCGCCGGACGAATGTCCCATCACGAAGAGGTGCTCGGGATCGCCGCCGAACGCGCTGGCGTGATCGCGTGCCCAACGCACAGCCCGTGCGCCATCGCCGAGAAAGCCGTCCATGCGTGCCTTCGGCCAGGGACGAACGTCGGTGATGACGGCGACGACGCCTTGGGCAGCCAAGGCCTCTCCCATCCAGCGGAACCATTGGCGTTTGCCGGTCATCCAGCTACCGCCGTAGAAGTAGACAACGACTGGTGCGTGCGATGCGTCGGCTGGGCTATAGACGTCCAAAGCCAGACCGTGCTCCGGATCGAAGAGGACGTCGCGATGTGCCGTCACGTTGGCGGCAGGCTGACGTGCATTGACGGCGCCGAAGAAGGTGGCGTGGCAACCGGCAAGCAAAAGGACAGCAAGGAAGAGGGCGAGTACGCGCATCGCGCGATTGTAGGCGGACAGATCGCTAGAATGGCGGCATGACCGATATCCGCACGATCTTGCGCCAGGCCTCCGAAGCCCTCGGCGACCGACTCGAAGCCGAGTTGCTGCTGGCGCACGCGTTGGGGGTGAATCGCGCGTGGTTCTTTGCGCATGCGGATGACGAACCCGCAGCCGAGAGCGTGGAGCGTTTCCGTGCCCTGGTGCGGCGACGCGCCGCCGGTGAACCCATCGCCTATATCACCGGCACGCGCGACTTCTGGTCGCTCACGCTTGAAGTCACCCCGGCGACGCTGATCCCGCGTCCCGAGACCGAGCTGTTGGTAGAGCTCGCACTTGATCGTCTCCCCGCAGGAGGTAGCATCGTCGATCTCGGTACGGGCAGTGGCGCCGTCGCGTTGGCTATCGCCAAGGAACGGCCGGATGCCATCGTTGTCGCTGTAGACGCCAGCGCCGCCGCACTCGACGTGGCCCGACGCAACGCCCAGCGACTCGGGCTCGAACGCGTCGAGTTCGCGCAAGGCGACTGGTTTTCGCCGCTGAGCAACCGTCGCTTCGACCTTATCGTCAGCAACCCGCCCTATATCGAGGCGGCCGACCGGCATCTAGGCGAAGGCGATCTTCGTTTCGAACCCGCATCGGCATTGGCCTCCGGTGCCGACGGCCTGGACGACATCCGTCGCATCGCTGCGGGGGCGACCGCGCACTTGAAATCCGGTGGCGCGTTGCTGGTCGAACACGGTTGGAATCAAGGCGACGCCGTCAGGCAGATTTTTCGCGAGGCGGGTCTGACGAGTGAGTTCACAGCAAAAGATCTGGAGAGTCGTGACCGCGTATCCGGTGCGGCGGCCTCAGTAGATCAGTAAAGGCAGCGCTCGTATTCCGCCGCTCCTTGGTACTGCGGCTGCGTGTCATCCTCCGCGTGCTACTTCGCGGAGGAACTAGCGCGAATTACCCCGCGCTAGCCACCGCCGACGCGCAGAACTGCGGGAACCGTACGCGGATCGCGTGGCGGATCTGCGGGAGGTCGAGGCCGGCCATGGTGAGGACTTCCTCGCGGCTGCCGTGTTCCAGATAGACGTCCGGAAGACCGAGATGCTGGATGGGCAGGGTGACGCCATGGGCGGCGAGGCATTCCGCCACGCCGGCACCGGCACCGCCAGCGATGGCGTTGTCTTCGATGGTGACGAAGGCCTTGTGCGTGCGCGCGAGTTCGAGGATCAGTTCCTCGTCCAGCGGCTTCACGAAGCGCATGTTTACCAATGTGGCGTCGACCTCCGCGGCGATGACGGCAGCCGGCGCGAGCATGGTGCCGAACGACAGAATCGCCAGGCCGTGGTGGCCACGACGACGCACTTCCGCCTTGCCGATCGGGAAGGTTTCGAGCGTCTCGGCAAGCTTCGCGCCCGGACCGGTGCCGCGGGGATAGCGCACCGCCGCGGGGCCTTCGTAGCGGAAACCAGTAGTCAGCATGGTCCGGCATTCGTTCTCGTCGGCCGGCGCCATGATCACCATGTTCGGCAGGCAGCGCATGAACGACAGATCGAAGCTGCCCGAGTGCGTGGCGCCATCCGGACCGACCACACCCGCGCGGTCGATCGCGAAAGTCACGTCGAGGTTTTGCAGGGCCACGTCGTGAATGGCCTGATCGTAGGCGCGCTGGAGGAAGGTGGAATAGATCGCCACCACGGGCTTCGCCCCTTCCACCGCCATGCCCGCCGCGAGCGTCACCGCATGCTGCTCGGCGATCGCCACGTCGAAATAGCGCTGCGGGTATTCCTTGGAGAAACGGACCAGGCCCGAACCTTCGCGCATGGCGGGCGTGATGCCCAGCAGGCGCTCGTCGGTCGCGGCCATGTCGCAGAGCCAGTCGCTGAAGATGTCGGTATAGGTCGGCTTGGCTGGCGCACCCTTCTTCACCAGGCCCGCCACGGGATCGAACGGGCCCACGGCGTGGTACTCGATCTGCGCCTTTTCCGCGGGCTCGTAGCCCTTGCCCTTGGTGGTCATTACGTGGAGCAACTGCGGGCCGGGGAGGGCCTTCACCGTCTCCAGCGCGTTCACCAGTTGAGCCATGTTGTGGCCGTCGATGGGGCCGGTGTAGTGGAATCCCAGCTCCTCGAACAAGGTCGAGGGCACGAACATGCCCTTGGCGTGTTCTTCCCAGCGCTTGAAGAAGCGGCCGACGAACGACTCGCGCGGCATCGCCTTCTTGGCGCGCTCGCGCCAGGCGTTGAGCGTGCGGCTCGCCATGGCGCGGGCCATCATCTTGGTCATCGCGCCGACGTTCTCGCTGATCGACATGCCGTTGTCGTTGAGGATCACGAGCATGTTCGGCTCGACGTCGCCGCCGTGGTTCAAGGCTTCGAAGGCCATGCCAGCCGTCATCGCGCCGTCGCCGATCACGGCTACCACCTTGCGCATGTCGCCGCGGCGTTGCAGCGCGAGGGCCATGCCGAGGGCTGCGGAGATCGATGTGGACGAATGGCCGACCCCGAAGGTGTCGTACTTGCTTTCCTCGCGGCGCGGGAACGGCGCGAGGCCGTCCTTCTTCTTGATCGTCGTGATCCTGTCACGTCGACCGGTAAGGATCTTGTGCGGATAGCACTGGTGGCCGACGTCCCACACCAGGCGGTCGTGCGGCGTCTCGAACACGTGGTGCAGCGCGACGGTCAGCTCGACCACTCCCAGCCCGGCGCCGAAATGGCCGCCCGACGACGCCACGGCCTCGATGAGGTAGCCGCGCAGCTCGTCGGCGATGGCCGGCAGTTCATCCGTCGAAAAACGGCGGAGGTCCTCCGGCGACTCGATCTGCGCCAGATAGGGATAACGGGAGAGGTCGTTCATCTGCCTATTGTTCGCCTCCCGAGGGGGCGGGGCAAGGGACAAAAGGTGAACATAAAGCGACAGGGCCGGGCAGCGGCCCGGCCTGCGTGGCCGCCGCCGCGGCCAGACGCCGGCAAGCGCCCGGCGCAGCGACGTTTTTTGCCGTTAGCCGGGCCGCCGGTCGCGCGGCAGATGGCTCACCAGGAATTCCATCTGATCGGCGAGGATGTTGCGGTTGGACAGGATCAGGTGCTCCACCCAACTCGGGCGGTAGGGCACGGCCAGCAAGGGCATGTTGGCCTGCTGCGGGGTCCGGTTGCTCTTGCGCAGGTTGCAGGCCAGGCAGGCACTGACCACATTCTCCCACTCGTCGGCGCCCTTCTTGGACAGCGGCACCACGTGGTCGCGGGTCAGCTCGTGGCGCGTGTACTGATGGCCGCAATAAAGGCAGATGTGCCGGTCGCGAGCGAACAGAGCGGTGTTGGTCAGGGCCGGGGCCGGGTCGATCGCGTGTTCGCGACAATGGCCCGTGCTGGCCACGATCGGGTGCAATTGCAGGCTGCTGCGCAGTCCGCTCGCCCGGCTGATGCCGCCGTGGACAGTGACGCACGGGTCGCCCAGGGTCCAGGCCACCACGCCGCGCACATACAGGCAAACCGCGTCCTGCCAACTGATCCAGTCCAGGATGCGGCCTGCCGCATCGAGGGAAAGCACCCGCGTCGCATGTAACGCGGTGACCCTCGGCAGGTCCTCTTGGAGCACTTCCATCGTCATCGTGTCTCGTCCTTCACATAAGCGAAAGAGCGTTCCAGCAAGTCGAACTCCGTGCGGATCGCACGGCGATCCAGCCCCTGCAGGAGGGGTCTGGCCCGAGCATAGCCGATTATTGCTACGGAATAGCGTTCGTCCAAGGGGCCACTGTCGCGCCGTTCAAACGGATGCGGAAAGGTGCCTGGCGCCCGGTGCCGCCCCCTGGGGCTTCACCTGTCATCGACCACTGCTATAGTGGGAATTCGCATTCGAGCCCAGCGGGTTTGGAAGGGGGGCCGGGGTGGCTTCCCAGGTCCGCGGGGTCCATGAGGGTTACACAGTGGCAGAAGTGCTTTTCTACGAGCGTCCGGTTCCCCTGAACCGTACCGCCCACCGCGACCTGCGTCTGAAGGCCGTGAACAACATCCGTTTCGCCGCCTCCGCGCACTCCGTGCCGCTGACCGGCGTCGAATTCGCGCCCGCTGCGCGCGATTTCCCGATCCTCTTCGCGGGCAATTCGCTGGAAGAAGCAGGCCCGATGGCGTTGCTTGGCCTCCGCCAGGGCGAGAACCTGCTGGTCGGTGAGAACGGCTTCTGGGAGCAGGGCATCTACATCCCGGCGTTCGTTCGCCGCTATCCGTTCGTGCTGGCCGAGAAGCCGGCCGGTACCGAAGGCGACGACTTCACCGTGTTCCTCGACGAAGCCTACGAAGGCTTCAACAACGAGGAAGGCGAGCGCCTGTTCAACGAGGACGGCACCGATGCGCCGGCTCTCACCAATGCCGTGAACTTCCTCGGCGAGTTCCAGGACCACGTGGCCCGCACGCAGTGGTTCATGGGCAAGCTGCGCGAGCACAACCTGCTCGAGCCGCGCACGATCACGCTGCAGAAGGAAGGCAAGGGCATCAACCTCAACGGTCTGTTCGTGATCAACGAGGAACGGCTGCGCGCGCTCGACGAGAAGACGGCGCACGAATTCCTGCGCGAGGGTGCCCTCGGCTGGATCTACGCGCACCTGGTCTCGCTGGCGAACATCGACCGCATGGCCGCCCGCCTCGACGAGCGCGAGCGCAAGGAAACGCCGTCGGCGACCTGAGTCGCCGGCAAGTGATACACGATAAGCCGCCTTCGGGCGGCTTTTTCTTTGGTTGTTCGCGCATTGGCGGGAAGGTGGAGTTTTCTTGTCGTTGCTGTTGACGACTCGCTTCGTCGGTTTGGCTCGCCTTCGGCCTCGCATCGGCGCCTGTGCCGCGCTGCGGCTCTCCCGACACGCGACCTGAGTCATTGTGGGAGTCTTCGGTGTCCCCTCGATGCGAGTTTCCGCACAAGAGAGCGGCGAATGACCCGACGTATCCAGACAGCGCCCCGGACTTCCGTGATGAGCCTTTTTCTTTTGGGGTCTATGCGATCGCGCCCGCTTCGCATCATGCTGCGTTCCATAGCTGCTGCGGTGCTCGTTCCTTAAAAGGCTCGACCGCCATGGTTTCTCTCCGTCCGCTTGCCTACGCCACCATGACACGATCCCTGCCCAGCGATACCGAGTTCTACCTGAAGCACTTCGAAGGTCTCGACCTTGCCGGTGAAACGTTCACTTCGAGAACGTTCGAGTCCTGCACCTTCGTACGCTGCTCGCTGACGGAAGCCGTGTTCGATCGCTGCAAGTTCATCGAGTGCACCTTTCGCTCATGTGACCTGAGCAATGCGCGTTTGTCGGCGAGCAAATGCCAGGCGGTGTCGTTCGATGAGTGCAAACTGCTGGGCGTCGACTGGACCCGCGCGGAGTGGCCGCGCTACGCCGCGCCGGGCAAGTTGGCCTTCCGCAAGTCGAACATCAGCTACTCGAACTTCTTTGGCCTCGACCTGCAGGAAACCGTGCTGGAGGAGTGCAAAGCGCACAGCGTCGATTTCCGTGAAGGAAACTTTGCTAAGTCGAACTTCACGTATACCGATTTCCGCGACAGTCTCTTCAACAAGACCCAGCTCATCGGCGTGGATTTCAGCGAAGCCATGCATTACCTGATCAATATCCAGGAGAACCCGGTGCGTGGCAGTCGTTTCACCCGCAGCGAGTCCTTCGGGCTGTTGCATGGTCTGGATATCGAACTGGTCGATTAGTTCTGTTGCAACGTGTTCGCTCACGCGACGCGGGGCAACTGCCAACCGAAAGCCACGGCGGCCATGCGGACGGCGAAGCACACCAGGCAACCCAGCGCCGTGGCGACGGCGGGCGGCCATTGCAACTTCCGGCATCCGATGACCACTGCCGCACCGAGCAGCGCTGCGGTGGCGTAGATATCCGCCATCAGGATCAGCGGCGTGCGAGTGAGCAGCAGATCGCGGATGACGCCTCCACCGCAGCCCGTCACGGCGCCCATCAGGATCGCGTTGATCGGGGTGATCCCGTAATCCCATGCTTTTTCCGCGCCCGTTGCGGCGAAGATGGCGAGCCCGGCGGCATCGAGTGTGAGTAGCACCATGGGCGGTGCGGCTGTCATGGATGCGTGGAACGCAAAGGTGACCAGGCCTGCGGCGAAGGCGAGCGTCGGATAACGCCAGTCGCGAATGGCATTGGGTGGTGTGGCGCCGATCAGTACGTCGCGGACCACGCCGCCGCCCAGCGCGACAATGAACGACAACACCAGCACGCCAAGCAGGTCCAGCCCGCCGTGAATGGCAGCGATGGCGCCTTCGACCGCGAAAACCACCGTGCCGGCGAGATCGCCCGCGAGAACGACGTGTCGGCGGGTCACGGGTATCCACTGTGCGCTCATGTATCCGGTCCAAGCGGTGCCGCGCTCGCGTCCTGCAACCGCCCGCGGCGCGGCGGAGCCGAGTGTTCGTTACAGCGCGGAGGCGCTCAGCGCACCGGCTTCGCCATGCGCATCAGGTCGGTGTCGAAACCGTGCTTGCGATACAACTCCAGCGCGCGCTCGTTGCCGGGGAAGACCGCCAGCGTGACGAACTGGCAGCGGTGCTCCTTGGCCCACGTCTGTGCATGATCGAGCAGGAAGGCGCCGACCCCGGCACCCTCGTAACGCTCGGCCACGGCAATGTCCGAGATGTGGCAATTGTCGCGGTGAGTGAAGAAGTCCTTGGTCTTCTGCAGGTGGACGAAGCCCACCGCCTCGCCCTCGTCGTTCTCGGCGACGAAGATGTAGCTGTTCGACGGTTGCTCGTCGAGGTGCTTGACCAGGTCGGACTCGATGCCTTTCAAGCAGTCGGTGCGCGTGCGACCGTTGGGCAGCTTGAAGTCGACGAAACGGGGAATGAGGCCGAGGATGAACTCGTCGTCGTCGCTCTCGGCGAGACGGATCAGGAACGGAGAATCGCTCATCGTGTCGGTCACCGTCTCGGTCGCAGTTCCGGGCAGAGGCTTTTTTCTACACCTTCGGGCATGTCGAGGAAAGCCCCGCGAGGTCGTAAGTGTGATGGCCCCTATCCGAGCGCGGGCCGTTTCGTAGCCGATGGCTGCCGAAACGGCCCCACGAATCGCTCGCGATTACAGCACCTCAGGGAGGCTCGCCACACCCGCTTCGATCGCTGCCTTGTGCATGTGAATGCGCGGCAGGATGCGGGCGAAGTAGAAGCTGGCGGTGTCGCGCTTGGCCTGCCGGCGTTCTGCCGAGAGGGAGGAACCCTCGGCGGCCAGCACGCTCTTCGCCCAGACATACGCCAGGCTGACATAGCCGGAGAGATAGAGGTAATCCACGGCGGCGGCGCCCAGTTCCTCGGGGTTGGCCTGCGTGCTTTGCGCGATGGCCTGGGTGAGATCCCCCCAGGTCTTCGCCGCCACGGCCAGCGGTCCCACGAACGCGCGGAGCGCTTCGTTCGCCTGGTGAGCCTGACAGAAGGCGGAGATCTCGCCGAGGAAATGCTTCAGGCCGGCGCCCTGCAACTGCATGATCTTGCGACCGAGCAGATCCAGCGCCTGGATCTGCGTGGTGCCCTCGTACAAGGTGATGATGCGGGCGTCGCGGACGAACTGCTCCATGCCGTGTTCGGCGATGTAGCCGTGGCCGCCGAAGATCTGCAGCGCTTCCTTGGTGCACTCCTGCGCGGCTTCGGTAAGCAGGCCCTTCGCGATCGGAATGAGGAACGACAGCAGTTCACCGGCTTCCTTGCGCGCCTGCGGATCGGTGGCGCGCGCTTCGATGTCGCTTTGCAGGGCCGCGTAGGCCGCGAGCACACGACCGCCTTCCACAAACGCACGCTGGGTGAGCAGCATGCGGCGGACGTCCGGATGCACGGTGAGGGGGTCGGCCGGCTTCTCGGGCAGCTTCGGGCCCGAGAGCGCGCGCATCTGCAGGCGCTCGCGCGCGTAATTCAAGCTGTTCTGCAAGGCACGCTCGGAGACGGCCAGCCCCTGAATACCGACAGCCAGGCGCGCCGCATTCATCATGGTGAACATGGCGACCAGCCCCTTGTGCGGGGGGCCGACCAGCCAACCTTCGGCCTCGTCGAAGTTCATGACACACGTGGCCGAGCCCTTGATACCCATCTTGTGCTCGATGGCGCCTGCGGCGACGGTGTTGCGCTCGCCCATCGTGCCGTCCTTGTTCACCTTGAACTTGGGCACCACCAGCATCGAAATGCCGCGGCTGCCGGCCGGTGCGTCGGGCAAACGGGCCAGCACGAGGTGCACGATGTTCTCGGCGAAGTCGTGTTCGCCCGCGCTGATGAAGATCTTGGTGCCGGTGACCCGGTAGCTGCCATCTGCGTTCGGCTCGGCGCGCGTCTTCAACAGGCCGAGGTCCGAACCGGCCTGCGGCTCGGTGAGGCACATGGTGCCGGTCCAGCGACCTTCCACCAGCGGCTTCAAGAAGGTTTCCTGCTGCCACGCGTCCCCGTGGTGCGCCAGCGCATCGGTAGCGCCATGCGACAGCAGCGGGTAGATGCCCCACGCCAGGTTGGCGGAGTCGATCATTTCCTTGGTCAGTGCACCCAGCACGGCCGGCAACGCCTGGCCGCCGAACTGCTCGGGAGCGGTAAGCCCCGCCCAACCG
The DNA here is from genome assembly GCF_023612255.1 of Luteibacter flocculans. NCBI lineage: Bacteria > Pseudomonadati > Pseudomonadota > Gammaproteobacteria > Lysobacterales > Rhodanobacteraceae > Luteibacter > Luteibacter flocculans. Next base: position 754,155 of record NZ_CP063231.1, read on the forward strand.
CCATCCACGTACTGGCGATAGGCCTCCTTGAAGCCCTTCGGCGTGGTGACAGCCGCGGTGGTCTTGTCGTAATGGCAGCCTTCGGCGTCACCGGAGGCGTTCAGCGGTGCCAGTACCTGTTCGTTGAAACGCGCGGCTTCATCGAGCACGGCGTCGAACAGGTCGCGGGTATGCGCTTCGCCGCCTTCGAGCTGGCCGAGCACGGCTTCGGCGCCGAGGACGTCGTAGAGCGCGAAGCGCATGTCGTCGAGAGGGGCTTTGTAGAGTGTCATGGAAGATCCTGGGGCGGTCGCGCGGGACGGCGCGGTGAGAGGTCAGGGAGAGCGATACGTGTCGGGAATGCCGGGGACGGGCGAGAGCCAGTTCTTGCCGTGTACGGGGAAGGTCTGGGCCTTGTCTTCCTTTTCCGGCGTGGCGGTCACATGGCCGTCGATGCTGTACGGCAGGGCGCCTGCGCTGCCCTTGGCCGCGAGGGCCGCGAGCGCCTTCGACATCTCCGCCGTGGGCAGCAGGTCGATGGTGGCAACGTCGGCGGCGAAGGAGGGGATGTCCTGGTCGATCTTCGCGTCGAGCAGCACGGCGCCGAGATCGCCGACGCGCAGCGTGCCCTGGAAGGTGTCGAACGACATGCCGCCATAGCTGTTGTTGCGGACGCGCAGGGTCACGTGCCAGGTGCCCCCCGGCTTCGCGGACACTTCCTGCAGGGTCAGCGACGGCGGGAACACGCTTTTCCTGGCCGGCCCGCAGCCCGCGAGCAGGGCAACGCCGGTCACGAATACGGCACGAACGAGGGGGTGGCGGACGATCGAGGTCATTCCGTTGGATTCCGGCATGTCGAACACTCGTTCGATGGTAGCGCCGGGCGCCCGGTACGCGCGAGCCATGCGTTTCAAACGCGGTTCCCAAGCGGCAGGCAAGCAGGCATGATCACGGATCATTCCATCATCACGATCACCCATGACCCGACGCATCGCCGCACGACGTTCGCCCATCCACGGAAATGGCGTTTTCGCCACCGCACCGATCAAGGCCGGTGAGGAGATCATCGAGTACAAGGGCGACCGCATCACGCACGCGCAGGCCGACAAGCGTTACGGCGACGGCGGCGAGACCGGCCACACCTTCCTGTTCACGCTCAACGAGCGCTACATCGTCGATGGCAACAGCCATGGCAACGTCGCCCGCTGGATCAACCACGGCTGCGACCCGAACTGCCAGGCGCTGATCGAGGAAGCCGTGGAGGGTAAGCCGTCCAAGCATGACCGCGTGCTGATCGAAGCCATTCGCGATATCGCGCCGGGCGAAGAGCTCACCTACGACTACGGCATCACGCTCGACATGAAGCACACGGCGCGCCTCAAGAAGATCTGGGCCTGCCGCTGCGGCTCGCCCAAGTGCATCGGCACCATGTTGAAGCCGAAGCGCGCCAAGGCGGGCTGATCCCGTCTTCACGTTTGCCCATGCCGCGGCGACGGCAATGCGACATCTCGCTCATCTGCCGTCGCCCATCCTCGATCGGACATTCCCCCGAGGAGATTCCCCATGGCAAACGATCGACTTAAGGGCCGCCGCGTGGCGGTACTGGCTACCGACGGCTTCGAGCAGTCGGAACTGACCGAGCCCAAGCGCCTGCTGGAAGAAGCGGGCGCGACGGTCGATGTGATCGCCCCCGGCGACGCTCAGCGGATCAAAGGCTGGAGCGGGAAGGATTGGGGCGAAGAGGTTCCCGTTGACGTCCAACTTGCCAAGGCCGATGCCAGCGGCTACGACGCCCTCGTGCTGCCGGGTGGCGTGATCAACCCGGACAAGCTGCGTACCGACGAGAAGGTGCTGGGCCTGGTGAAGACCTTCGCCGAGTCGGGCAAGCCGATCGCGGCCATCTGCCACGGTCCGTGGACGCTCATCAACGCCGGCCTGGTGAAGGACAAGAAGGTCACCTCGTGGCCGTCGCTCAAGCAGGATCTCTCCAACGCGGGTGCGCGCTGGGAAGACAGCCAGGTGGTGAAGGACGGCAACCTCATCACCAGCCGCAAGCCGGATGACATCCCGGCCTTCACGAATGCGTTGATCGACACGCTGGCGGCATAAGCCACCGGGTCCGTCATGGCGGCACGCACGCCGCCATGACGGATGTGCCGACGACCGGGCCTCAATCGTCTTCCACCGTGGGTTTCCACGCTTCCATCAGCTTCTTCTGCACGCCGGGCGGCACCGTGTCGTAGTGACTGAACGACATGGCGTAGCGTCCCTGCCCACCGGTCATGGCCTTGAGCTGGGTCGAGTAGTCCACCAGTTCAGCCAGGGGCACGCGGGCCTTGATGGCCGTCTCGCCGCCGCGCAGCGAATCGGTTCCCATGATCTGCGCACGTCGCGAGGCCAGACCGCCAGTCACGTCGCCCACATAGTGGTCTGGAATCGATACCTCCAGATCCACCACCGGCTCCAGTATCTGGGGCCGGGCGCGCGAAACCGCATCCAGAAACGCCTTTCTGCCCGCGCCGATGAATGCGACTTCCTTGGAATCCACCGGATGGTGCTTGCCATCGTGGACGACCACGCGCACGTCCTGTATCGGGTAGCCGGCGATGGCGCCGTGCTCCAACGCCTGGCGTACGCCTTTTTCGATGGCCGGCATGAATTGCCCTGGAATGACACCACCCTTGGTCTCGTCGGCGAAGACGAAGCCGGCGCCGCGTTCCAGCGGTTCCACACGCAAAAACACTTCGCCGAACTGACCTGCGCCACCGGTCTGCTTCTTGTGTCGATGATGACCCTCGGCATCGGCGGCGATCGTTTCGCGGTAGGCGATCCGCGGCGGCCGTGTGACGACGTCGACGTCGTAGCGCGCTTTCATGCGATCGAGCATGAGCTTGAGATGCAGATCGGACAGCCCGCGCACCACGGTCTCGTTGAGTTCCTTGTGGTGTTCCACGCGGAAGCACGGATCTTCCTCGGCGAGCTTGGCGAGCGCCTGCGCCAGTTTCTGCTCCTGCCCCTTGTGCGCGGGTTCCAAGGCGAGGCCGTACATGGGAGCGGGAAACGGGGCGGGGTCGAGATGGATGCGGGCTTCGTCGGCCGCGTCGTGCAGCACCGCGTCGAAATGCACGTCGTCGACCTTCGCCACGGCGGCGATGTCGCCCGGCACGGCCTCGTCGATCTCGACGTGTTCACGCCCCTTGAGGCGGTACAGATGCGCCACCTTGAACGGCTTGCGTCCATCGTCGACGAAGAGTTGCGCATCCTTGCGGACGGTGCCCTGCCACACGCGGAATACGCCCAGCTTGCCGACGAAGGGATCGTTGACGATCTTGAACACGTCGGCGACCACGTGCCGCTGCGCGTCGGCGGCTATGTCGAACGGCGTACCGTCGGCACTGCGGAACGGCGGTGGGTTGACCTCGGTAGGGCAGGGCAGGATGCGTTCGACGAGATCGAGCAACTCGACGATGCCGACGCCTTCGCGTGCGCTGGTGAAGACGATCGGCACGAGGTGGCCGTCGCGCAGGCAGTGCTCCAATGCGCCGCGGAGTTCGGCCGCGCTGAGTGCGGATTCGCCAGCATCGAGGTAATGCTCCATGACCTCGTCGTCGATTTCCACGACCTGATCGATGATCTGCCGATGCGCTTCGCCGGGCGACGAGAAATCCGTCTCGCCGACTGTCTGGAAGAACGTGTCGCGTATGGCGTGTCCTTTGGCCGCGGGCAGGTTGAGCGGCAGGCACTCGGCGCCGAACTCGTCGCGCAGCGCGTTCACCAACGCGGGCAGGTCCACGCCTTCCGCATCGATCCGGTTGATGATGAGCACGCGCGCGAGGCCGCGCTCTTTCGCCAGCGCCATCATGCTGCGCGTGCCGTGTTCGATACCGTTCGCCGCGTTCACCACGATGGCGACGGTGTCCGCGGCGGCGAGGGCAGCGAGTGCGGGTCCGCAGAAGTCGGCATAGCCCGGCGTGTCGATCAGGTGGATGCGGTAACCGTTGCGCGCGATGGACGCGATCGATGCGTCGATCGAATGCCCCCGCGCCTTTTCCATGGGATCGGTATCGGAAACGGTACTGCCGCGTTCGACGCTGCCCATGGCGGTCAATGCGCCGCCAGTGTGAAGCAGGGCTTCGAACAGGGTGGTTTTGCCGACGCCGGCATGGCCGGCCAGGGCGAGGCTGCGGATGCGTTCCGTGGATGGCGACACGATGCGACCCTCCTTCAGTGGAAGGGACGCGTGGGGAACGCGAACGTCACGATCGGCGTCGCCCTCTCGCACGCCTCCCGGCGTAACGATGGCGGGCCGTCACGGTCGTCCGGGGTCCGGACGGTCATGGCGGTGGTCGGGCAAGGGCCCGGGCCAAGCCTTCTCCTTCCGAGCGCCGGAATCAAGAGGCGAGGGGAATCTTCCGGCACGCGCACGGTCTGAGCGCCGGGGCTTACGCTCCGTTTAGCGGAGCGCCGCTAAGCTTTCCGACTTTCTCACGCCCATGGGGGCCCTGCGCGCGTGCAATATCCTGGCAAGGCGCCACCGTCGTTCGTCGAACCCCACCGGCTGGAGCCGGACGCATCGCCGCGTCCGGCCGGGCTGGCGCCGATCGACGCGGCGACGATCGCTACCCTGCACGCGATAGGACGCCGTCCGCCACCCCGAGAGCGTGTGCGCCGCATCTTGGCGATGGTCGTGGCGATCATCCTGCACATTCTTCTGGTGCTGCTGGTTCGCTACGAGATGATGCCTCGCCCGCTCGTCGGCTACGCCTCGCCCGACGACCGCAACGACGTGCTCGAGGTCCGCTTCATCGCGCCGACCCGGTCCGCGCCACCTGTCGAGGCGCCGCCTCCGCCGCCCGTCACCGAGCCGCCGCCGAAGGTTCGCTCGCCGGAGGCCACACGGCCCGAGCCGCCTCGCCCCAAGGAACCGCCGAAAGACCAGGCGCCGCCGCCGGCCGCCGCCGATACGCCGGCCCCACCGACCCAGCAGCCCGCGTTGTTCGGTACGGACGGTTCGATCGTGCTGCCGAAGCAAGGGGCGGGCTCGTCGACGACCCAGGCCGATTTCGTGGCGCGCAAGCCGACCGACGACAGCGGAATCATGTCGCACAAGACCACGGTCACGTACACGCAGACCCGCTTCGAGAAGGATTGGGCGCCGCGCGATGAGAACGCACTCAACAAGGGGCTGCGCCGCGCGATCGAAAGCACCACGGTGAAGAAGACGATCGACCTGGGTCATGGCACGCGCATCAAGTGCGCCACCGTGTTCTTCGTGCTGCCGGTCGGCTGCGGTGGCGAGGACCCGTCGAAGGCTTCCAAGAAGGACGGCGACGTGCGGCTCAACATGGCGCCCGCCAATCCGTTGGTGAAAGACCTCCCCGACCAGCCTCCGCCGCCGACCGAAGCGGCATGCATCGCTGCCTTCCGCGCCGACAAGCCGCTGCCGCAGGGCTGCGCGTCCGACATTCCGCTCAAGGCGATGGATCAGGAGAACGCCGAGCGAGCGCGGCGCACGGGACAGTAGCTACCGTTACGGTCGCGATTGTGCGCGCGCGCCGCAGCATGGACACTACGCACGATGCCCAAGACCTTCCGACCGGACAGCGACCCAGCGATCGCTGCTAATGCGCTGCCCGTGTCCCCGCGGGAAGCCGCGATGCATGCGCTGGTCTACCGCCGTCGTCTTCGCGAGCGGCCGCGCGATCGCCTGCTACGCGTCGCCGCGTGGGTGGGCACGATCCTCATCCACCTGGTTTTCCTGTTCGGCATGATCCTCGGGCCGGCCTACGACATCCTGCCCCCGCCGCCGTCGCCGCCCGACGAGAATGCACTGCTGGTGCGGCTCATCGACAAGCCCCCTCCGCCGGTGCCACCCGTGCGCGGCACGCCATCGAAGGCGCCTGTGGCGAAGACGCGTTGGAATACCCCGCACTCGAAGGCCAGTCGTGCGTCGAGCGGGTCGCACGCCAGTGCGGTGGCATCGGCGACCAAGACGCCGCCGGCCATCGCCGTACCGGTGGCGCCACCGCCGCGCGTGAAGCCCGACGTGAAACCCAAGGCGCCGCCGCCCAGCGTAGCGGCCGTGGCACAGCGCCCTCTGACCCAGCCCAAGGCACCACCGCCCCAACCGGACCTCGCCAAAGTACCCGTGCCGACGCAGGCGCCGCCCGATCTGGCGCTGGATACGCCCAAGCCGCAGGTCGTGCCGCCGCGGTTCCAGCCCGAACCGGTGCGCAAGGCGCAGGTGGAAGGCACCGCACCGATGCCGCCTCCCGCATCGCTGGCGCTGCCGGAAACGCCGGCCGCGCAGATGGCGGTGACGCCCACGCCGCCGACCATCACCGCGGAACGCACCACGCCTGTGCCCACCACGGCGATCACGCTCGCGACGGTCCCGCGGCCGGAAGTCGAGGAATCCTCGGCACCGCCCACACCGCAGGACACGCCGCTGCCGGCCGTCGCGCCCGAGCCCAGCGCGCCGACGCCCGACCTGGCGATCGACCATCGTCCGGTCCCGCCCAAGGTCGCGGTGACCGTCGAAGCGGTACACGCGCCGGCCGTGGAAGCCGAGGCCGACCTCGAGGCTGTGCCGCTGCCCGACGCCACGGCCAAGCCGACCGTCTCGGCTCCAGCCGCCGACCGTCCCGCTCCGGCCATCCAGGCGCCTGCCGTCACGCCGGGAGAACTGCAACGTCCCGTCGCGGGTGCCGACGTCGCACCCGCTCCCCCCGGTCAGGCGCCGGGCGACAACGCCGCAGGCCAGTCCACCGCGCAGAACCAGGCGGAACAGGGCAAGGCCGACACCGAACGCGCCAAGAGCACCGCGCAGGGCGCACCCGCCCAGCCGTTCGTACCCGGCCAGACCACGGCTGAGGCGTCGGGCTCCAACACGCCGGGAGCCGCGGCGGAAAGCGGCACGCCGGGTGCGGCCAAGGGTGTAGACGAGGGGCAGCGGTTGACCGGGGCGAATGGCACGTCGCAACGCGACGATGGCGTTGTCGGCGGCCAAGGCGACAAGGCAGGGCAGGTGGGGGCGTACGTGGAACTGAAGCCGCACGGCAATCTCGTGCCGCAGTCCGGCGCCCGCGTGCACATCGACTACAAGGCCACACGCTTCGAAGGTGCCTGGACGCCGAAGGGCGAATCGTCGGTGGATACGGCGATCCGTCACGGCGTCGAGGCGGCCACCGTGAAACCGACGATCTCGCTGCCGCGCGGCATCCGTATCAACTGCGTGGCTGGACCGGGCAATACGGGCGGCGCCATGAAGGCGGTGTCGCTGTTCACGATCGGCTGCGGCGGCGACCCGCCGGCCAAGCCGATCAATCAGGACGCCGTGGCGAAGAATCAAACGATGGCGCCCGCGAAGCCGCTGGCCGACAACCTGCCGCCCGCCAACAGCGCCAGCGTCGCGGCGGCACCGGTGGCGCTCGACAACACGGCGCTGTGTACGACGGCGCGCATTTCGGGTGGCCCGATGCCGCCTGGGTGCGAGGCCACCATCAAGGTGAACGTGCCGGCGCCTTCACCAAGCTCGGGATCGTGGGTGCCCGCCAGCGACCAGTTCGGTCGCTGAGCCGATTCACCCCAACCGGCGGATCTCCGTGCCGGCGACCAGATCGTGTAGAGCCCGGCGACGGCGGTCGATCAGGCAAGGAAGCAGCCACACGGCCCAACCGATCAGCGGCGCATAGAGCGCGAAACGCAGCGATGTCAGCGGGTAGAGCGTCAGCAGCAGGAGCGGCAGGGCGGCAACGACCAGTCGCACGATGCCGCGCGTCCAGGTCACGGCGCTGCCGTGGGCATCGGTGACACGGATACGCCAGGGCCGCATGCCGAGCGTCTGCCCGCCACGCACCCAGGACACCAGGAAATACGCAGCGACCACGAGTCCTTGCAGGGGCCGATACCACGCGGCGAGCACCTGGCCGTGTTCGTCGATGAGCTTGCCGCCCGTGGCGAACTGCGCCAGCAGCCCGACCACCATCACGATGGCGACCACGGCGAGCGCGTCGTAGACGATGGCGGCGAAACGGCGCCAGGCGGGAGCAGGGTCGAGTGCGCTCATGCGTATCGGTCTTGGGAAGGCGGGTCATTATGCCCGGCCGCCGCGAGGCCCGGCACGACGCCAGATCTCGCGCTGCATCAACGCGCTACGTTGTCCGTGCCGATTTGACGTTGCGTTGGGTTTCGACGCGAGCCAGACGTCGGCGTAGCTTGGCGGGACCCCCGAAACGACCTTAAAGGAGCGCGGTCATGAGCCTCACCCTGCATTCCACCTTCCCCGAGCTGGACCAGCACATGCGCGCCTTCGACGGCGACGACAATGTGGGTGCCGCGGAATTCCAGCAGTTGCGCGACGATGCGGACAAGCATCTGGATGCGATTGCCGCGGTCGATGCCAGTGGTTTCCGCGAGGCCGCCGATGGGCTGGCTGAAGCCATGCAGAAGCTGGCGCTCGCTGCGCGCAAGGCGAAGCTCTCACCGGAAGATCGCACGGCGCTCAAGACCGCGGCCGAGTATCAGATGGCCTACGTCGTGGCGGGCTACCAGTCGAGTCTCCAGCGACTTTGAGTGCGGCGCGCGGGTCGTGCGACCATCCTGCGCATGGCCCCTGTCGAATCCGTTCCCTCCGCCCAAGCGTCTGCCGATGACGTACGCCTGATCGAGCGCTTCATCGAGCGTATCTGGGCGGAAGACGGGCTTGCCGACCGTACGCTCGAGGCCTATCGGCGCGATCTCCAGCAACTTGCTCGCTGGCTCGCCACGCGCGGGCGCACGCTGGCGAGTGCCGGGCGCGACGATCTTTCCGCATACCACGGCAGCCAGCCGGTGTCCGTGCGGAGCATGGCGCGGCGGCAGTCGGCCTTCCGCCGTTTCTACGCCCAGCTAGCGCGCGACGAAGGTCGCCGCGAAGATCCAACGCTGCTGATGCAGCGCCCGCGGATGCCGCGTGGTCTGCCGAAGGCGCTCGCCGAACGCGAGATCGAGGCGCTGCTCGTTGCGCCCGACATCACGACGCCGCTGGGTCTGCGCGATCGCGCGATGCTCGAATTGATGTACTCATCGGGCCTGCGCGTATCGGAACTCGTCGATTTGCCGTTGGCCGGACTCAATACGCGCCAAGGTGTGCTGCGCGTTACGGGCAAGGGCGGCAAGGATCGCCTCGCGCCGGTAGGCGAAGAAGCTCTGGCGCGCGTGGAGGCCTATCTGCGCGACGCGCGCCCGTTGCTGGCCAAGGGTCACGGGCAGCCCGTCGCCCTGTTTCTGTCCCGGCGCGGCGACGCGATGAGCCGGCAGATGTTCTGGACGCTGGTGAAGCGCTACGCGATGCAGGTGGGCATTCCCGAGAAGCGGGTGTCGCCGCATGTGCTGCGGCATTCCTTCGCTACGCATCTTCTCAACCACGGCGCGGATCTGCGCGCCCTGCAGATGCTGCTCGGACACAGTGCGCTGAGCACCACGCAGATCTACACGCTGGTCGCAAAAGAGGGGCTGAAGCGCCTTCACGCCCAGCACCACCCGCGCGGCTGAGGCATGCCACAATCGGGAACCGAACGCCGGGGCCGTGTTCCAAGCACCCCGCGTTTCCCCCGGTCATCGATGGAGTCGTACCGATGTTGAAGAAAATCCTGCCGGCGATCCTTGCCGGTGCGTTCGCCATGACGGCCTGTGCCGCCGACGACCAGAAAGCCGTTCGCGACGCGATCGAGTCCCTCGGCCCGGGCATTCAGGTGGACAGCATCGGCCCGGCGCCGATGCCCGGCTTCTACCAGGTGGTGGCCTCGGGTCGCATGGTTTATGTCAGCGCAGACGGCCGTTACATGCTCAACGGTAACCTGATCGACCTCAAGTCGAAGACCGATCTCAGCGCCGCAAGCTGGGCCGCCACGCGCAAGGCTGCCCTGGCCAAGTTGCCGGCATCGCAGCGTCTGATCTACGCGCCGGCCAACCCGAAGCACACCGTCACCGTGTTCACCGACGTCGACTGCGGTTTCTGCCGCCAGCTGCACGCGCACATCGACGAGTTCAACAAGCAGGGCATTGCGGTCGAATACGTGTTCTGGCCGCGCGAAGGCGTGAAGACCACGGCCGGCAACGATACGCCGTCTTACACCAAGGCGGTGTCCGTCTGGTGCAGTGCCGACCGCAAGAACGCCTTCAACGAGGCGATGAAGGGCGCCACCCCCAAGGCGGCGACCTGCGCGAACCCCGTGAAGGACGAATTCGAGCTGGGCGAACGCCTGGGCGTGAACGGCACCCCCACCATCGTGACCGAGAACGGGGACGTGGTCGGCGGCTACGTGACGCCCGCCCAGTTGCTTCAGGCCCTGGAAGCCCCTGCCGGCACCCCCCGTCGCGGCGGCTGAAAAACACACCAGTGGGAGCCACCCTGGTGGCGATAAGCCAACGAAGCGGTGTAGCAGCGAGGCAAGCTCCCATCGCCAGCAGGCTGGCTCCCACCGGTTCCCATCGCGGCAGTTTAAAAACCATTGGTGGGAGCCACCCGGGTGGCGATAAGCCAACGAAGTGGTGTAGCGGCGAGGCAAGCTCCCATCGCCAGCAGGCTGGCTCCCACCGGTTCCCATCGCGGCGGTTGAAAAACATTGGTGGGAGCCACCCGGGTGGCGATAAGCCAACGAAGTGGTGTAGCGGCGAGGCAAGCTCCCATCGCCAGCAGGCTGGCTCCCACCGGTTCCCATCGCGGCGGTTGAAAAACATTGGTGGGAGCCACCCTGGTGGCGATAAGCCAACGAAGCGGTGTAGCGGCGAGGCGAGCTCCCATCGCCAGCAGGCTGGCTCCCACCGGCGGCTCCCATCGGCGGCTTCCGTAGGCGCCGGAGGCCCGACCATGCTGCCGCGCAACATCATGTAGAATGGGCGTTTTCCTGCAGCGCCTTTTCCCCCGCATGATCGCACTCGACGGGCAGAGCGCCCTCTCGCCTTTTCGCCTCGAACGACTGAACGCCCACCTGGATGCCCTGCATCACGGGACGCGGGTGCAGGCCGCCTGGTTCACTTACTTCGTCGACGCCGACGTCCCGCCGGAAGGCGAGGCACGCGTGCGTCTGCTTGCCGTGCTGGAGGCGAAGAGCACCGGTCCGGAAGATGCCACGTTCTGGGTCGTGCCGCGTCTGGGCACGATTTCGCCGTGGTCGAGCAAGGCCACCGACATCCTGCATGGTGCCGGCTTCGACGTGCGCCGTGTGGAGCGCGGCACCGCGTGGCGCGTCACCGGCATGCCGGCAGAAGATGACGCGTCCTACGCCGCGGTCATGGCAGCCTTCTGCGATCCGATGGTGCAGTCGCCGCTGGATTCGCTGGAGCAGGCGTCCGGCCTGTTCCTGGCGGGCGAACCGGGTGCGCTCGGTCGCATCGATCTGGGCAACGATGCCGTGGCCGCGCTGTCGGCGGCCAACGCGTCGCTGGGCCTCGCCCTGGCCGACGACGAGATCGACTACCTCGCCACGCGCTATGCGGAGATGGGTCGCGCGCCGACCGACGCCGAGCTGATGATGTTCGCGCAGGCGAACTCGGAGCATTGCCGGCACAAGGTCTTCAATGCCACGTGGACGCTCGACGGCGCTGAGCAGCCGGCGTCGCTGTTCGGCATGATCAAGAACACCCACCAGCATTCGCCTGCGCATACGCTCTCGGCGTATCACGACAACGCGGCGGTGATCGAAGGCTACGAGGGCCAGCGTTTCTTCGTCGACCCGAAGGACAGCGTGTTCCGCACGGTCGCGGAAGCCGCGCCGTATGCGATCAAGGTGGAAACGCACAATCACCCGACGGCGATCGCGCCGTGGCCGGGTGCCGCCACCGGTGCCGGTGGCGAGATCCGCGACGAAGGCGCGACGGGCCGCGGCGGCAAGCCCAAGGCCGGTCTCACCGGCTTCTCCGTCTCGCATCTGCGCATTCCCGGCCTTCCGCGCCCGTGGGAGAAGGATCGCCCGCTACCGCCGCGCATGGCCTCGGCGTTCGAGATCATGCGTGACGGTCCGCTCGGCGCGGCCGCGTTCAACAACGAATTCGGTCGTCCCGCGCTCGGCGGTTACTTCCGTACGTTCGAGCAGGAAACAGGCGACAAGGGCGTGCGTCGCGGCTACGACAAGCCGATCATGATCGCAGGCGGCCTCGCCGCGATCCGCCCGGGACACGTCGACAAGCGCAAGCTGCGCGCGGGTGACAAGGTGATCGTGCTCGGCGGCCCGGCCATGCTCATCGGTCTGGGCGGCGGTGCCGCCTCGTCCGTGGCGTCGGGTACCTCGAGCGCGGAACTCGATTTCGCCTCGGTACAGCGCGACAACCCCGAGATGGAGCGCCGCTGCCAGCAGGTGATCGACGCGTGCTGGGCGCGCGGCGACGAGAACCCCATCGTCAGCATCCACGACGTGGGCGCGGGCGGTGTGTCCAATGCCATTCCCGAGATCCTCAACGACGCGGGCGTGGGCGGCATCATCGATCTCTCCAAGCTGCCGTGCGACGATCCGACGCTGTCGCCGATGCAGATCTGGAGCAACGAGTCGCAGGAGCGCTACGTGCTCGCGATCGGCAGCGAGAACCTGGCGCTGTTCGAGGAATACTGCGCGCGCGAACGCTGCCCGTTCGCCGTCGTCGGCGAGGCGACCGACGAACCGCGCCTGCTGGTGCGCGACACGCGTCGCGACATCACCGTGATCGACCTGCGCATGGACGTGCTGTTTGGCAAGCCGCCGCGCATGCACCGCGACGCCGTGCGCGTGAAGCCGCGCGTGGACCTGGTGGCCGACCTGACCGGCATCGGCATGGACGAAGCACTGATGCGCGTGCTGCGCCTGCCGGCGGTGGGAAGCAAGAGCTTCCTCATCACTATCGGCGACCGTACCGTCGGTGGCCTCAACGCGCGCGATCCGATGGTCGGTCCGTGGCAGGTGCCCGTGGCCGACGTGGCGGTCACGATGACCGACTTCGACGGCTACACCGGCGAAGCCATGGCGATGGCCGAGCGCGCTCCTGTCGCGCTGCTGTCCAGCGCCGACGCCGCACGCATGGCCGTGGGTGAGGCGCTGACCAACCTCGCCGCCGCGTCGATCACGCTCGACGAAGTGCGCCTCTCGGCGAACTGGATGGCCGCCGTGAATCATCCGGGCGAAGACGCTGCGCTGTTCGATGCGGTGCGTGCCGTGGGCATGGAACTGTGCCCGTCGCTCGATATCTCGATCCCCGTGGGTAAGGACTCGCTGTCCATGCAGACGGTATGGACCGACGAGAGCGGCAAGGCGCAGAAGACCGTGTCGCCGGTATCGCTGGTCATCACGGGCTTCGCCCGTGTGGACGACGTGCGTCGCACGCTCACGCCGCAATTGCGGCTCGATCGCGGCGACACCGATCTCTGGCTGATCGATCTCGGCGCGGGCCGCGATCGCCTCGGCGGTTCGGCGCTCACCCAGGTCTTCAATCGCGGGGGCGGCGTCCCGCCGGATCTCGACGACCCCAAGCGCCTGCGCGCGATGTTCGAGCTGATCCAGGAGGCCAACCGCGCCGGCCTGCTGCTGGCCTACCACGACCGTTCCGATGGCGGCGCCATCGTGACGCTGCTGGAAATGGCCTTCGCCGGTCGTTGCGGTCTTGAGCTGCGTCTGGACGGTTGGGCAGAAGCAACGCTTCGCGCGCTGTTCAATGAAGAACTTGGCGCCGTCGTGCAGGTGGCGTCGGCCAATCGCGAGGCCTTCGAGCAATTGCTGGTCAAGTACAACCTCGCCGGCATGACCCATAACGTGGGCCGCCCGAAGGAAAAGCTTGGCATCAAGTTGCACCTCGGCGGCGAGACGCCGTTCAAGTGGAACTGGACCGAGCTGTTCCGCGCCTGGAATGAAACCAGCTACGCGATGCAGCGCCTGCGCGATAACCCGCAGAGCGCGGATCAGGAAAACGAGTGGCGCCTCGACGACGTCGATCCGGGCATCTCGCCGAAGCTCGTCTTCGATCCGACGGAGAACATCGCTGCGCCGTATATCGCCACGGGTGTCCGTCCGCGCGTGGCGATCCTGCGCGAGCAGGGCGTCAACGGCCAGGTGGAAATGGCAGCGGCATTCGATCGCGCCGGCTTCGAGGCGGTGGACGTCCACATGACCGACCTCGCCAGCGGTCGCCACCATCTCAAGGACTTCGTCGGCTTTGCCGCGTGCGGCGGTTTCTCCTATGGCGACGTGCTTGGCGCCGGCCGTGGCTGGGCGACCTCCATTCTCTACAACGACGCGTTGCGCGAGCAGTTTGCGCGCTTCTTCGAGGATGGCAGCCGCTTCGCCCTGGGCGTGTGCAATGGTTGCCAGATGATGTCCGGTCTCAAGGACATCATTCCGGACGCGAAGCATTGGCCGCAGTTCCTGCGCAATCAGTCGGAGCAGTACGAGGCACGCCTCGCCACGCTCGAGATCCTCGACTCCGGCAGCATCTTCTTCCGTGGCATGGCCGGCTCGCGCATCCCGGTCGCAGTGGCGCACGGCGAAGGTCGCGTGCATTTCCCGAGCGTGTGCAGCCCGTCCAAGAGCCACGCCGCCGCGCGCTTCGTGGACAACCGCGGCAAGCCGACCGAGAGCTACCCGTTGAATCCGAACGGTTCGCCGGGTGGCCTGGCTGCCTTCACCGCGGCCGACGGGCGCGTCACGATCATGATGCCGCACCCCGAGCGCGTGTTCCGCACGGCGCAGTTGAGCTGGCATCCGGAGCAGTGGGGCGAGGATTCCCCCTGGATGCGGATGTTCCGCAACGCGCGCGCGTGGGTGGGCTGACGAGAGGCACCGCACCGTGGCCAATATGCCTGTCACGAGCGTCATCATTGTTCTTGCCGACAGCGGTCCGCTGACGCGCGAGTGCGTGGAGCACGCCCTGGCGAGCGACGTGCCGGTGAACGTCGTCGTCGTGGACAACGGGTCCACTGACGGCATCCCCGAGTCGCTCGATCGCGCCTACGCGGACGACGACCGGGTGCGAATCGTCTACAACCGCGCCAACCTGGGCTTTGGCCCTGCAGTGAATCGTGGCGTCGCGCAATCGCGCGGCGCGCGCATCCTGGTGCTCAACCCTGACTGCCTCGTGCAGCCCGATACGATCCGGCGCATGGCCGCGCACATGGACGTCCATACGGGCATCGTGGGTGCCGTCGTCTGCGACGCCGAGGGACAGCCCGATCCCGCCTCGCGCCGGCGCGACCCCCTGCTGCGCCGTGCGCTCGCGACCAAGCTCGGTCGCGGCGGCGATGCCGGCATCGACATCGACGGTCCCATCCCCGGTGGCGCGGAGGAGGTGGAAATCGTTTCCGGTGCCATCATCCTGATGTCCCGCTCCGTCTTCGAGCGCCTGCGCGGTTTCGACGAAACGTTCTTCCTCCACTGCGAGGATATGGATCTTTGCCGTCGTGCCCGCGATGCGGGCTACAAGGTGCTGCTCGCGGGCGACGTGCGCGTGCTGCACGGGAAGGGCGGATCGAGCCGGCATCGGCCCGTGTTCGTCAGCCGACACAAGCACCGCAGCATGTACCTGTGGTTCCGCCGGCACGATCCCGCCGCACGCAACGTGTTCGTGCGCATGCTGGTCTGGCTCGGCATCTGGTCGCATTTCCTGTTGAAGATCCCGGGGCAGTTGCTGCGGAAACGTCGATGAGCGACGGCCACCGCGGCGCCGGTCTCGCTACCCTCGGCCTGCTCGCCGTCACGGCCATTTGGGGCTCCACCTTCGCGTTGATCAAGGGGGTGGTCGGGCGGATGCCCGTGGCGGATTTCCTCGCGGTTCGGTTCGCCATTGCCGCCATCGCCATGGTGCTGCTGTTCGCGCTGCCGCTACGTCGGCTCGGTCGCGCGTCGTTGCTGCGTGGCCTGGCCCTGGGCGTACTCTACGGCCTGGCGCAGTGGCTGCAGACGGAAGGACTGGCGCGCACGTCGCCCAGCGTCAGTGGCTTCGTCACCGGCATGTATGTGGTCATCACGCCGATCCTTTCGCTGCTGATCTTCCGTCAGCGCATGCCGTGGACCACATGGTTGGCCGTGCTGCTCGCCACGCTGGGCCTCGGCGTGCTCGCTCTGAGTGGTTTCTCAGTAGATGCGGGCGTGCTGCTGACGTTGGCGTCGGCAGCGCTGTACGCGTTGCACATCGTGGGGCTGGGTCACTGGTCCAAGCCCGGCGATGCGTTCGGCATGTCCGCGATCCAGATGGTCGGCATTGCCGCGGTCTGCCTGCTCATCACCTTGCCGCACGGCGGTCCGACCCTCCCGCCCGATGCGGCTGCGTGGATTTCGGTGCTCTACATGGCGCTGGTGGCGGGCGCGTTCGCCATGCTGGTGCAGACCTGGGCGCAGGCGCATATGCCGGCCACGCGAGCGGCCATCGTCATGACCACCGAGCCGGTATTCGCGGCGGGCTTCGCCGTGCTGCTCGGTGTGGACGTGCTCACGCCGCGCATGCTCGGCGGGGGCGCCTTGGTGCTGGCTGCCATGTACATGGTGGAACTGGCACCGCGCTTTCGTCGCCGCAAGCCCGCGGAAGCGTTGCATCACGAGGTGTAGCGTCTCCACGATCCGCTTTCAGGCGCGGGGTTTCGTGGCCCGGCAAGTTGCGCTGCGTCATCGCCGCTACGCTCGCTGCCATTAGGATGGGCGGCGAACGGGACAGGGCGGACGAGCATGGCATCGAGAAAGGACGGGGCGAAGAACCTGCACGCGCAGGTGATCGAGGACATCGGCGAATCGATCGTCGGTGGCGTGCTCCAGCCCGGGGATGCGCTCCTCGGGGAGGCCCAGCTCGCCACGCAGATGGCGGTGAGCCGAACGGTGCTGCGCGAGGCGTTGAAGGTGCTTGCTGCCAAAGGACTGATCGAGACGCGCCAGAAGACCGGCATGCGCGTGCGCGATCCGCGCTACTGGAATCACCTCGACCCCGACGTGCTGGCCTGGCGCTGCGCCGCGATGCCGACCGAGGATTTCGTGGAAAAGCTGGTCGAGATGCGCGGCATCATCGAGCCCGCGGCGGTGATGGCGGCGGCGCGGCGGCGGACGCCCGAGCAATTGGAGGCGATCGCCGTGGCATTGGAGGCGATGGAAGATGCGCCCGACCTGGAAGCCTGGGCCGAGGCGGACCTGCGTTTTCACGAAGCGGTGTTGATGGCGACCAGCAATGAACTGCTCGGCTCGCTGTTCGCGGTGATCGAGACGGCGCTCGCCACGTTCTTCGTGATGTCGGCGAAGACGGCGCGTCACTTCAAGTACTCGCTGCCGCACCATCGCGCCGTCTACGAGGCGATCCGTCGTCGTCGTCCCAATGAAGCCGCGACGGCGATGCGGGCCATGATCGTCGACTCGCGCAGCAATATGCGCAAGGGACGCCGCTGATCGCCGCGGCATGTTCGCAGGGACGCTGCTTCTGCTTCTAGCAGCAGCGTCCGCCGGTGCCGCGGTAGCGCGCTTCCTGGCGCTCGCGGAAGAATGCGTCGTAGCTCGGCACCGGGCGCTCCGGATGGTGCTCGCGCAGGTGCTTCACGTAGACGTCGTAATCGGGCACGCCGCAGCAGAGGCGGGCGGTTTGCACCGCCCACTTCCACAGCGAGCGCGGCCCTGCCGACAGGTTCGTGCTCATGCTGGCCTCCTTACGGCGCCACGCTCGACAGCGCGACGTACGGTTCCTCGTGCGCGGTCGGATGGTTGGCTCGCCAGGCGCGGACGATCGCGCGCAGCGAGAAGAACAGCATGGTCAGCACCAGCAGCATGAACAGGGCGGTGAGGGCCATGTCCACGCGGTTGTTGGTGATGATGCGCTGCATGTCGTCGGTGGTCTTGGCCGGCGCAAGCATCTTGCCCGCAGTCATGGCGTCCGCGTACTTCTGTGCGGCGGCAGTAAAGCTGATCTTCGCATCGAAGATCTTCTGCCAGCCCGCAGTCAGCGTGCAGATCACCAGCCATGCCGCCGGCACCGCCGGCACGAGCACGTAGCGCTCGCGCTTCAGTTTCACCGTCACGACCGTGGCAAGCATCAGCGCGATGGCGGCCAGCATCTGGTTGGCGATGCCGAACAACGGCCACAGCGTGTTGATGCCGCCCAGCGGATCGACGGCGCCTTGGTAGAGGAAGTAGCCCCACAGCCCCACGCAGATGACGGTGGCGACCACGTTGCCGATCCACGAGTCCGTCTGTTTCAGCGGCGCCCAGGCCATGCCGGCCAGTTCCTGGATCATGAAGCGCCCGACACGCGTGCCGGCGTCGACGGTGGTGAGGATGAACAGGGCTTCGAACAGGATCGCGTAGTGATACCACAGGGCCATCATGCCCTCGCCGGGCATGATGCCGTGGAGCAATTGCGCCATGCCCACGGCCAGGGTGGGTGCACCGCCGGCACGACCGAGGATCGTGCCCTCGCCGATGTTGCGTGCCGTGTCGGTGAGTTCGGCCGGCGTGACCAGGAAACCCCAACTGCTGATCGTCTGCGCCGCCTGCTCGGCGGTGGTGCCCACGAGGGCGCCGGGGGAGTTCATGGCGAAGTACACGCCCGGATGCAACGAAGCCGCGGCGATCAACGCCATGATCGCCACAAATGCCTCCATCAGCATGCCGCCGTAACCGACCATGCGCGCTTCGCCTTCGTTGGCGAGCAGCTTCGGCGTGGTACCCGACGCGATGATCGAATGCCAGCCGGATACCGCACCGCAGGCGATGGTGATGAACAGGAACGGGAACAGGTTGCCGGCGAAGACCGGCCCCGTGCCATCGATGAACTTCGTGATCGCCGGCATCTGCAGCGTGGGTGCGGCGAGGAAGATCGCGAGCGCGAGCAGGGCGATCGTGCCGATCTTGAGGAACGTGGACAGGTAATCGCGCGGCGCGAGCAGCAGCCACACCGGCAATACCGAGGCGAAGAATCCATAGCCGATCAGCAGCCAGGCCAGCGCCTTTGCGTCGAAGTCGAACAGCGCGGCGAGGGCGGGCGTGTCGTTTACCGTCTTGCCGTACCAGATCGACGCAAGCAGAAGCACCAGGCCAATGAGCGAAACCTCAAGGATGCGGCCGGGGCGGATATAGCGAAGGTACAGGCCCATGAGCAGCGCGATGGGAATCGTCGCGGCGACGGTGAAGGTGCCCCATGGGCTGTGCGTCAGTGCCTTGACCACGACCAGCGCGAGTACCGCCAGCACGATCATCATCAACACCAGCACGCCCACCATGGCGATGACGCCCGGGACTTCGCCCAGCTCTTCACGCAGCATATGACCGAGCGAGCGGCCGTCGCGGCGAAGCGAGAGGCCGAGGATCATGAAGTCCTGCACGGCGCCTGCGAACACCACGCCGACGAGAATCCACAGCGTGCCCGGCAGGTAGCCCATCTGCGCGGCGAGCACCGGGCCCACGAGCGGTCCGGCGCCCGCGATCGCGGCGAAGTGATGGCCGAAGACCACCCAGCGATCCGTAGGCACGTAATCCAGGCCGTCGTTGCGGAGCACGGAAGGTGTGGCGCGCGAGGGATCGAGTTGGAGCACGCGGTTCGCGATCAGGCGGCTATAGAAGCGATAGCCGATCAGGAAGACGGCGATGGACGCAGTCACCAGCCAGATGGCGTTGATGGGCTCGCCCCGTCGCAGGGCGACGACGCCGAGGCACCAGGCCCCGACGATGGCGATGGCGGCCCACAGGATCTTGCCTGCGGGGCTCGGTTTTGGAATGGCGCTGTGCATGGTTTGGAGCTCCCCTTGCGGATGCTCCAAGGGTCGTCCCCCGTGCCGGTGGGGGTCAATCGCTGGGACCGGTTTCCGGCATTAGCCATTGGTCGAATGGCGCATGCCGGATTGACGCCATGGGGCCCCCTGAGGAGGCTTGAGCCGAGGGGCGTCCGGCGCCATGCTGGGGTCTCCCCATTCCCCAGGGAACCACCATGATTCGCGAGATCCTCAAGATGGGCGACGAGCGCCTTCTGCGCATCGCCCCGCCCGTACCGGAGGCGATGATCGGCTCGGCCGAGCTGGACCAGCTCATCGAGGACATGTTCGACACGATGCACGACGCCGGCGGCGTAGGCCTCGCTGCGCCCCAGATCGGGGTCGACCTGCAACTGGTGATCTTCGGCTTCGACAGCAGCGAGCGCTATCCGGACGCCCCGCCGGTGCCGCAGACGATTCTGCTCAATCCGGTCATCACGCCTCTGTCCCAAGACATGGAAGAGAGCTGGGAAGGCTGCCTTTCCGTACCCGGCCTGCGCGGGGCGGTGAACCGCTACTCGCTGATCCGCTATCAAGGGGTGGACCCGAAGGGCCAGCCCATCGATCGCACCGCCGAAGGGTTCCACGCCCGCGTGGTCCAGCACGAGTGCGATCACCTGATTGGACGGCTATATCCTTCGCGCATCACCGACTTTACGAAGTTCGGGTTTACCGACGTGATGTTCCCCGGCATGGACATCGGGGACGACTGAGCCTGCGGCCGGCGCGGGTCACTCCGCGTCGGCCAGTGCCTCGATGATGACCAGCAGGGCCTTGCGGCGCTCCTTGGGCAGGCGGCTGACCAGCCCGACGAGGCGGAGCTGTTCCCGCGAGTCGGCGCGGTAGAGGGCGGGGCTTTCGCGTACGCCCGTGGCACCGCTGGGCGAGCCGCGACCGGTGGCCAGCCATTCGAAGTTCACGCCGAACCGGGTCGCCATGTCGATCTGGCGCTCGAGTTCCGGGAGACCAAGGTCGCTGAGCCATTTCCTCGCGGTTTCCCGGCTGACGTCGAAAAGATCGGCCAGCTGGGTGATGCGCCCGCGGCCTTTCTTGACGCCAGCCATGTCCAATGCGACATGCAGGCGCTGGGAAAAACCTCGGTTGATAGGTGGCATGACAACTCCGGTGAGACGCTAAGGCGCTTCGAGCCCGGTATTGTTCGATAGCGTGGAGCGGGAGCGTAAGCCTTTTGCAGTTGCCAAATCATGCAATTTGCGACTGCTTTTGAAATTATCGCTCACTGGCGGAAGCTGTTGACGAACTTTCTCATTTCTTCCGCCGCTCGATGTGCTAGGTCGGCGTAATCGGGGCCGGCGCTAGCGTAAAGGATGGCGCGCGAGGAAGAAATCATCAGACCGGTGCCGTCGGCCGTCCGTCCGTGGGCCATGACCGCACCCACATCGCCGCCCTGAGCACCGATTCCCGGCACCAGCAAGGGCATGTCGCCGACGACCGCACGTACGCGGCCGAGCTCTTCCGGCCAGGTGGCACCGGTAACCAGCGCGCAATTGCCGTTTTTGTTCCACTCGCGGGCGATGGTCTCGGCGACCCGCAGGTAGAGCGGCTGGCCGCCGCAGTCGAGCGCCTGGAAATCCTTGCCGCCGGGGTTGGAGGTCCGGCAGAGCAGGATCACGCCCTTGTCGGCGCGTTCCAAAAAAGGCGCCACGGAATCGTGGCCGAGGTACGGGTTCAAGGTGACGGCGTCGGCGTCGTAGCGGTCGAACGCCTCGCTGGCGTAATGCTTGGCCGTGGATCCGATGTCGCCGCGCTTGGCATCGAGGATCACCGGGATGCCAGGGTGTTTGTCGTGGATATGCGCGATCAGCCGCTCCAGCACGCCCTCGGCTCGCTGCGCGGCGAAGTGCGCGATCTGCGGTTTGAAGGCGCAGACGACGCCGGCCGTGGCATCGACGATGTCGCGGCAGAACGTGAAGATGCCTTCCGGACCCGACAGTCCTGCGGGAAGACGACCCGGTTCCGGATCGAGCCCCACGCAGACCAGCGAGTCGTTGCGACGCCAGGCGTCCTTGAGGGCGGTCATGAAATTCATGGGGTGGACCTCGGTGGAGCGGTCTCCCGTAGGAGCCGCCATGGCGGCGAGGGCAGACCCCTCGCCGCATCATTGCTTCGTTGGCTTTTCGCCGCCATGGCGGCTCCCATAGTTCTGGGTCAGACCAGCTTCTTGTACTTCACGCGCTTCGGACCGGCTTCGTCGCCGAGGCGGCGCTTCTTGTCGGCTTCGTATTCGTTGTAGTTGCCGGGGAAGAACTCGACGTGCGAATCGCCTTCGAACGCGATGATGTGCGTGGCGATGCGGTCGAGGAACCAGCGGTCATGCGAGATGACCACCGCGCAGCCGGGGAACTCCAGCAAGGCGTCTTCCAGCGCGCGCAGCGTTTCGACGTCCAGATCGTTCGAGGGTTCGTCGAGCAGCAGCACGTTGC
This sequence comes from Luteibacter flocculans, assembly GCF_023612255.1. Classification (NCBI taxonomy): domain Bacteria; kingdom Pseudomonadati; phylum Pseudomonadota; class Gammaproteobacteria; order Lysobacterales; family Rhodanobacteraceae; genus Luteibacter; species Luteibacter flocculans. The sequence continues at coordinate 776,295 of NZ_CP063231.1, forward strand.
CGCCCTGCAGAAGAGTCTTCGCCATGTGCAGACGGCCACGCTCACCGCCGGACAACTGACCCACGATCTTCTGCTGGTCGGTGCCCTTGAAGTTGAAGCGGCCGATATAGGCACGCGACTGGATCTCGAAGTTGCCGATGGTGAGGATGTCCGAGCCGCCCGACACTTCCTGCCAGACGTTGTTCTTCGGGTCGAGCGCATCGCGCGACTGGTCGACGTAGGCCAGCTTGACCGTGTGGCCGAGCTTCACCTCGCCGCTGTCCGGGGTTTCCTTGCCCATGATCATCTTCATGAGCGTGGACTTACCGGCGCCGTTGGGACCGATCACGCCGACGATGGCGCCGGGCGGAATCTTGAACGACAGGTCTTCGATCAGCACGCGGTCGCCGAAGGACTTGGTAACGTTCTTGAACTCGATCACTTCCTGGCCCAGGCGTTCGCCCGGCGGGATGAAGATCTCGTTCGTTTCGTTACGGCGCTGGTACTCGACCGAGTTGAGTTCCTCGAATCGGTTGAGACGCGCCTTGCCCTTCGACTGGCGGCCCTTCGATGCGGAGCGCACCCATTCGAGTTCCTTTTGGATGGCCTTCTGGCGCGACTTCTCTTGCTGGGCTTCCTGCTTCAGGCGCTCGTCCTTCTGCACGAGCCACTCGGTGTAGTTGCCCTTCCAGGGAATGCCGCGGCCGCGATCCAGCTCGAGAATCCACTCGGCGGCGTTGTCGAGGAAGTAGCGGTCATGGGTGACCGCGACCACCGTGCCGGGGTAGTCGTGGAGGAAGGTTTCCAGCCAGTCCACCGATTCGGCGTCCAGATGGTTGGTGGGCTCATCGAGGAGGAGCATGTCGGGCTTGGACAGCAGCAGGCGGCACAGCGCCACGCGGCGCTTCTCGCCGCCCGACAGCGGCCCGATCTTGGCGTCCCATGGCGGCAGGCGCAGGGCGTCGGCCGCGACTTCCAACTGGCGTTCCAGGGCGTGGGCATCGTTGGCGGCCAGAACGCCCTCAAGGCGTTCCTGCTCCTTCGCCAGCGCGTCGAAGTCGGCGCCTTCCTCGGCGTAGGCCGCGTATACCTCTTCCAACCGCTTCTGGGCGTCGAGCACTTCCGATACGCCTTCCTCGACGGCTTCGCGGACGGTCTTCTCCGGGTCGAGATCCGGCTCCTGCGCGAGGTAGCCGATCTTGGTGCCGGGATTGGCGCGGGCTTCGCCCTGGAAGTCCTTGTCGACGCCGGCCATGATCCGCAGCACCGTGGACTTGCCCGCGCCGTTCAGGCCGAGCAGGCCGATCTTGGCGCCTGGGAAGAACGACAGCGAGATGTCCTTGATGATCTGGCGCTTCGGGGGGACGATCTTGCTCACCCCGTTCATGGTGTAGATGTATTGCATGGACGCTCCGAGGGGATGGGACGCGCGCCGGCGCCGCGCGCCGATGGGCAAAAGCCAATTATAGCGGGTTGGCGGCGCCGTCCAGCAGGGTCGTCACTTTCGCCGGTTGGCCGCTATGTAGCGACGGATGTACTCGTCATTGGCCCCGGAGTAGTACCAGCACGGAATTCGGGCGAACTCGCTGTCCTTCATGTTCGTGATGCACCAGAAACGATCCTCGGCGGCCTCGTGGGTGGCGCCAAAAAGGTGGCCCATTTCGTGGGCGAAGACATGCCGGTGCCCCCGGTTGCTGATGATCGACGCCCCGAATTTCTCCACCGCGACCCCCAGCCTGTTCGACGGCCAGTTGGTCGGCGGCCTGTCCACGAACAGGACGAATTTCGTCAGGCGGGTGATGGCCGCGCCCTCGGATCGGGCGAATTTCGCGCCGCGCTGGGCTACGTCCAGCGCACGCTCGAAGTCCCGGCCCTCGTCGTAGTTCAGGTCGGTGATCCCCGGCACGTGGTCGCGCACGCTCACTCGGACCGGCATACCCGGCTTGATGGTCTTTTCCATGTCCTTGATCCACCAGTCGACGTAGCGGTTCAGGAACTTGGCGTGGTCATTTTCGCCTGCGGTGTCGTGCAGGAAGATCCAGATGTGGATCGCGTCTTCCGGCGCGGCGTCGGCATCCGACTCGACTACGGTGTATGCGGTCGCGTTCGTCAGAGCGACCGGGGCCGGCAGGGCTTCGCCGGGTGCAGGGAGCGCATCGGTCGCGTCTGCGAGCGTCATGACGGGCTCATTTTCATCGGCTCCGACGAGGTTCAGGCCCGTGTCGGTGCGCACGATCAGCGCCGGCCGGCCATTCACTGTCGCTTCGAAGAGCCTGGCGGAACCGCTTTGCGGGGTATCGATCTGGCTGTACAGGCGCTGGGTGACGGTGGCGCACCGCTGGCCGCTCTCAGGCGTCGGCAGGCACACGCGCGTCGGCAGCCCCCTGGCTATCTGGGCGTCGAAGGACGCCAGGTCGTCTGCGGAGGCGTGAGCGGTCGGTGAGCCAGTGGCGAATGACAGGCACAGGGCGGTGGCGAGGATGCTATTGCGGAGCTTCACGGTCGAATCCTTTCGATGTCGGACCCCATCGGTCCGGCGGCGAACCTTACCCAGGGTCGAGGGCGAAGCCCGTAGGGCCTTCCTGTTCGTGCCTGTGGGCGGCCGCCGCTGCGTGGTCGGCCCAGGGCGGTGAGAAACCCCGGCAGTGGCCGTAAACCCCGCTGCACGCTACACTTTCGGTCTTCTTTCCCCACCCGTTCCCACGAGGTCGAGATGTTCCCGAAGGATGCAACGATCGCCGGCTACGACGACGAACTCGCCAAGGCCATCGCCGACGAGTCCCGTCGCCAGGAAGATCACGTCGAGCTGATCGCCTCGGAGAACTACGCAAGCCCGCGCGTGATGGAGGCCCAGGGGTCTTCGCTCACGAACAAGTATGCCGAGGGCTATCCGGGCAAGCGCTACTACGGCGGTTGCGAATTCGTGGACGTCGCCGAGCGGCTGGCCATCGACCGCCTCAAGAAGCTGTTTGGCGCCGACTACGCAAACGTCCAGCCGCATTCGGGTTCGCAGGCGAACCAGGCGGTCTACTTCGCGTTGCTGCAGCCGGGCGACACGATCCTGGGCATGAGCCTCGCGCACGGCGGCCATCTCACCCACGGCGCCAAGGTCAATCTCTCCGGCAAGATCTTCAATGCCGTGCAGTACGGCATCGATCCCGACACCGGTCTGGTGAACTACGACGAAGTCGAGCGACTGGCGGTCGAACACAAGCCGAAGATGATCGTGGCAGGCTTCTCCGCGTATTCGCAGGTGCTCGACTGGGCGCGTTTCCGCGCCATTGCCGACAAGGTCGGCGCCTACCTGTTCGTGGACATGGCGCACATTGCCGGTCTCGTTGCTGCAGGCGTCTATCCGAGCCCCATCGATCATGCGCACGTCGTCACCTCCACCACGCACAAGACGCTGCGCGGTCCGCGCGGCGGCATCATCGTCGCGAAGGGATTGGGCGAAGAACTCGAGAAGAAAATGCAGTCGGTGGTCTTCCCGGGGATCCAGGGCGGCCCGTTGATGCATGTGATCGCCGCCAAGGCCGTCGCCTTCAAGGAAGCGCTGGAGCCGGCGTTCACCGAGTACCAGAAGCAGGTGGTGAAGAACGCGAAGGCCATGGCCAAGACGCTGATGGATCGTGGCTACAAGATCGTTTCCGGCGGCACCGAAAACCACCTGATGCTGATCGACCTCATCGGCCGCGACGTCACCGGCAAGGACGCGGAAGCGGCGCTCGGCAAAGCGCACATCACCGTGAACAAGAACGCGGTTCCCAACGACCCGCGCTCGCCCTTCGTGACCTCCGGCCTGCGTGTCGGTACGCCCGCGATCACCACGCGCGGCTACAAGGAAGCCGACACGGTGGAACTCGCGCACTGGATCTGCAACGTGCTCGATGCGCCGGGCGACGAAAGCGTGATCGCCACGGTGCGCGAGAAGGTGACCGCACAGTGCGCCAAGTTCCCGGTGTACGGCTGATCGATGCACTGTCCGTTCTGCCAGCATGAAGACACGCGCGTGATCGACTCCCGTCTTACCGAAGACGGGAGCACGGTGCGCCGGCGTCGTGAATGCCCGCAGTGCGGCGAGCGCTTCAACACATTCGAAACCGCCGAACTGAAACTGCCCACGGTGGTGAAGTCGGGCGACCGTCGCGAACCGTTCGACGAACATAAGTTGCGCGTGAGCTTCGAGCGCGCTCTGCAGAAGCGGCCGGTGGCGAGCGACGCGGTGGATACCGCCGTGCGCGCCGTCACCAACGACCTGCGTCGCAGCGGCGAGCGCGAGGTGCCCTCGCGCCAGGTTGGCGAGCTGGTGATGCGCGAGCTGAAGAAGCTCGACCAGGTCGCCTACGTGCGATTCGCGTCGGTCTATCGTCGCTTCGAGGACGTCCACGCGTTCCGCGAGGAGATCGAGAAGCTGGAGCGCGACCTGCCGTCGCTGGAGGGCCTGCAACTGCCCCTGCTGGAAGCGGCGCGGCGCGGTCGCAAGCCCTGATGTCCCGCCCGTTCTTCCCCGCCATGGACCATGTCCATATGGCGCACGCGCTGCGTCTTGCCGCGCGCGGGTTGCATACCACCCAACCGAATCCTCGCGTCGGCTGCGTGATTGCTCGTAGCGATACGGTGCTTGGTACCGGCTGGCACCAGCGTGCCGGTGAGCCGCATGCGGAGGTGTACGCGTTACGGGAAGCGGGGGATGCCGCACGCGGTGCCACCGCCTACGTGACGCTCGAGCCTTGCGCACACTTCGGCCGCACGCCGCCCTGCGCAGATGCCTTGATCGCCGCGGGCGTGGGGCGTGTGGTGATTGCGCACGAAGATCCGTTCGACAAGGTGGCTGGCGCCGGCATCGAGAAACTTCGCGCTGCGGGTATCGGTGTGCAGGTAGGCCTGATGCGCGAGGCGGCGCATGAGCTGAACATCGGCTTCTTCAGCCGTATCCAGCGCGGTCGCCCCTGGGTACGCGTGAAGCTCGCGATGAGTCTCGATGGTCGCACCGCGCTCGCGGACGGCGCGTCGAAGTGGATCACGGGCGAAGCCGCGCGTGCCGATGTACAGCGCTGGCGCGCACGGGCCTCGGCCATTCTTTCGGCGAGTGGCACGGTACTGGCGGACGATCCGCACCTGACCGTGCGCCTGCCGGACAACGAGCCCTTCGTGCCGCCGCTGCGCGTGGTTCTCGATACCTCGCTGCGCACGCCGGCAAATGCGAAGGTGCTCGACGATGCCGCGCCGAGCGTGCTGTTGCACGCGCCGGACGTGTCGGTGCCCGCCTCGCTTGCTGATGTCGCTCATGCGTCCATTCGTCGTGGCGACGACGGTAGATTGGACCTGCGCGCCGCGCTGCACTGGCTCGCGCAACGCGACATCAATGAAGTGCATGTGGAAGCCGGTCCGGTGCTGTGCGGCGCGCTGCTGGCGGCCGGGCTGGCCGACGAACTGCTCGTCTACGTGGCGCCGATCCTGCTCGGTCATACGGGCCGCCCGATGCTCACCCTGCCGCCGCTGGACGACATGGCGTCGCGCTGGAAGCTCGACACCGTGGACCGCCGTCAGGTCGGCGACGACACGCGCCTGCAATTGCGTCCGGCTGCCGCGAAGCACGAGGCGGCGTGAACGGGCGCCTCGCCCACGTTCGCTGGGGCATCGTCGGTTGCGGCGCGGTCACCGAGGTCAAGAGCGGTCCCGCCTTCTCGAAAGTCCCCGATTCGTCGCTCGTCGCGGTGATGCGTCGCGATGGCGCCAAGGCGAAGGATTACGCGCAGCGCCATGGTGTACCGCGCTGGTACGACGATGCGGCTGCATTGATCCACGATCCCGAGGTGGATGCGGTGTACGTCGCTACGCCGCCGTCCAGTCATCGCGAATATGCCTTGATGGCGATTGCCGCCGGCAAGCCCGTCTACGTCGAGAAGCCGATGGCGCGCGATCACGCCGAATGCGAGGACATCATCGCCGCAGGCGAAGCGGCGGGCGTGCCAGTCTTCGTGGCCTACTATCGGCGCATGCTGCCGCGCTTCCGGCGCATCGCGGAACTGCTGGCGGACGGCACGATCGGCACACCGCGGCTCGTCCAGGTGCTGCTGCACCATCCGCTGGAGGCGCGTTATCGCGATCCGGCCAACCTGCCGTGGACGGTGCTTCCGGAGATATCCGGTGGCGGCATCTTCGTCGACATCGGCTGCCACACTCTGGATATCCTCGATTTCCTGCTCGGCCCCATCGTGGAGGCGCGCGGCATGGTCTCCCATCAGATGGACGTCTATCCAGCCGAGGACTCCGTGGCGATGGCGTTCCGTTTCGGCAGTGGCGTGCTGGGAACGGGTCTTTGGCAGTTTGGTGCGGACCGTCGCGAGGACCGCGTCGAGATCGTGGGCGACCGTGGGCGGCTGGTCTTCGCCACCTTCGGCGACGGCCCGATCCGCGTCGACGCAATCAACCGGCAGGAAACCATCCTCATCCCGAATCCCGAGCACATCCAGCAACCGCTCATCGAGAGCATCGTGGCCGAGTTGACCGGGAAGGCCCGCTGCCCGTCCACGGCGCGCAGTGGCGCGCGCACCAGTTGGGTGATGGATCAGGTGCTTCGCCCCGCTCATCGGCCGTAACGCCAGGTCCGGCGGGTACTGGCCGGCCGAGGGTGCCGGCGCAGGCGTGGTATTCTTGCGCGGCTGGTTTCCCAGGAAGCCGGCCCTCCACAGCGTCTTCAGGGCGGGGCGAAACTCCCCACCGGCGGTAGGTTCCGCGAGGAACGAGCCCGCGAGCGCTCCCGGCATCCGTCGGGAGGTCAGCAGATCCGGTGCGATGCCGGAGCCGACGGTCACAGTCCGGATGAAAGAAGACGGCGTACGTTCGCTTCCCCAAGCGGGCGTCGCCATGCCTTGGGGCGTTTTTCGCTCACTACTGCGGGAAACGTTTCATGAAAGAACAGCACCAGCGCCATGGCGCCTTCCTCAAGGGAGGCCACTGACATGTTCACCGGCATCATTCAGGCGGTGGGACGCATCGCCCGGCTCGAACCGCGCGGTGGCGACGTCCGCCTCACCGTGGACACCGCCGATCTCGACATGGCCGACGTCGCTCTCGGCGACAGCATCGCGGTGTCCGGCGTGTGCCTCACCGTAATCTCGTTCGACGCATCGCATTTCGCCGCCGACGTCTCCAACGAGACCCTGGCGCACACCACGCTCGGCAAGCACAAGGCGGGCGATCCGGTGAACCTCGAAAAGGCCTTGCGCCTGGCCGATCGCCTCGGCGGTCACCTCGTTTCCGGTCACGTCGACGGCACCGGCAAGGTCGTCTCGGTGCTGCCCGACGCGCGCTCGCAGCGCTGGACGTTCGAAGTCCCCTCGGACCTCGCGCGCTACATCGCGCACAAGGGCTCGGTCTGCATCGATGGCACCAGCCTCACGGTGAACGACGTCGACGGTCACCGTTTCGGCGTCAACCTTATCCCCCATACCGTGGCACATACGGCATTCGCCGCACGGCGCGCGGGCGATGCGGTGAACATCGAAGTGGACGTCGTGGCCCGCTACGTCGAACGCCTGCTCGCCGCTGGCGGCGGCCCGCGCCTCGACGAGGCTTTCCTGAAACAGCACGGCTTCGCCTGAGCGGACATTCTTCCATGCCTTTCCATACCATCCCCGAGATCGTCGAGGACCTGCGCAACGGGCGCATGGTCGTGATCCTCGACGACGAAGACCGCGAGAACGAAGGCGACATCGTGATGGCGGCCGAGAAAGTGCGGCCGGAAGACGTTAACTTCATGGTGCGCGAAGCGCGCGGTCTGCTCTGCCTCACGCTGACGGAACAGCGCACGCGCCAGCTCGGCCTGAAGCCGATGGTCAGCGACAACAACTCGCCGTACCACACCAACTTCACCGTCTCGATCGAAGCCGCCGAAGGTGTCACCACGGGCATCTCGGCGCACGATCGCGCGCGCACCGTGCAGGTCGCCGTCGCCAAGGATGCCAAACCGGCCGACATCACGATGCCGGGCCACGTCTTTCCGCTGACGGCGCAGCCGGGCGGCGTGCTCACTCGCGCCGGTCATACGGAAGCGGGTTGCGATCTCGCTGCGCTGGCCGGTCTCGAACCGGCCTCGGTATTGATCGAGATCCTCCACGACGACGGTTCGATGGCCCGCCGTCCGGAACTCGAAGTGTTCGCGGCGAAGCACGGCTTGAAGATCGGCACGATCGCCGACCTGATCCGCTATCGCCTCGAAACGGAAAAGACCGTGACGCGGGTTTTCGAGGACCACGTGGATACCGAATTCGGTCCGTTCCGGCTGGTTGCCTTCCGCGACGCGATCCGCCACGGCCTGCACTTCGCCCTGGTGCGCGGCGACGTCTCGAACGGCGAGCCGGTGCTGACCCGCGTCCACATGCGCAATACGTTGTCCGATGTGCTGCATCTGAAGCGCGACGATCTCGGCCAGACCGTGACCGACGCGCTGCGCCGCATCGATGCGGAAGATCGCGGCGTGCTGCTGGTGCTGTCGGGCGACGACACGGCCGAGGCGCTGCTGGGGCGGCTGAAACAGGAGAGTGCGCCCATGCCTGCGCCGAAGGACGACCAGGAATGGCGTCAGCTTGGCCTCGGCGCGCAAATCCTCGCCGACCTGGGCGTGAAGCGCCTGCGCGTGATGGGCACGCCACGCAAGTTCGTCGGCATTGCCGGCTTCGGCCTTGAAGTGGTGGAGCAGGTCGCGGGATGAGTCCCATGCCCAGCTACGACATCCGCCTGATTGCGCCTTCCGGCTATCCGCACAACCCCGAGGCCATGCATCGGGGCATCACCCGTCTCGAATCGGCGGGGCATCGCGTAAGCGGCAAGGCCGTGCTCGACCGTCGCGAGCTGCGTTTCGCTGGCAGCGATGCCGAGCGCGCCGCCGACTTCGCGGCGCTGTGCGATGCCTCGCAGCCGCTGCCCGACATCGTGCTCGCCGTTCGCGGCGGCTACGGCGCGCATCCGCTGTTGACGATGCTCGATTACGCCGCGCTAGGCGATCGGTTGCGCGACGCGCCGGTCGCCCTCGTGGGGCACAGTGATTTCACTGCGCTGCAGTGCGCGCTGTATGCGAAGAGCGGCATCGTGACCTTCGGTGGTCCCATGCTTGGCCCCGACTTCGGCGCGACCGAGCTCGATCCGCTCACCTGGGCGCACTTCTGGCACACCCTCGGCCAGGACGAAGGTGTGGCGGAGTGGGCGACGCCGGAAACGGCGGACCTGAGCGCCGAGGGCACGCTGTGGGGCGGCAACCTCGCGATGCTCGGCGGCCTCGTCGGTTCTCCCTATTTCCCTGCAATCGACGGCGGATTGCTGTTCATCGAGGACATCGCCGAGCCGCCTTACCGCGTCGAGCGCATGCTCTACCACCTGCTGCACGCAGGCGTGCTCGGTCGGCAGAAGGCCTTGCTGGTGGGTGACTTCACGGGCTACCGGGTGGCCGAGTACGACAACGGCTACGACGTGGACATCGCCCTCGATCGCGTCGCCCAGGCGGCCGGCATTCCGGTCGTGCGCGGCCTGCTGTTTGGGCACGGCCCCGCCAAGTTCACCTTGCCGTTCGGCGCGACCGCCCGCCTTTCCGTCGCGGACGGCCAGGCCGTCCTGCGCTTCAGCGGCCACCCCAGGCCGAAAACCCCGTAAAATGTCCGGTCGCGCGGCGGCCGATTCGCCACAGGACTTTCCCAGCATGAAGATCATCGAAGGCGATTTCGCCACTCCCAAGGGCCGCTTCGCGATCGTCGCGGGCCGTTTCAACGCGTTTGTCGTCGAGCCCCTGGTCCAGGGTGCGCGCGACGCGCTGGTCCGCCACGGCGTGAAGGACGACGCGATCGACCTCATCCGCGTGCCGGGTGCATGGGAAATCGCGCAGGCGGCGTACAAGGTTGCGAACAACGGCGGCTACGCCGCCGTGATCGGCCTCGGCGCAGTCATCCGTGGCTCGACGCCGCACTTCGACTACGTGGCCGGTGAAGCCGCGAAGGGCCTCGGCCAGGCCGCCTACGCCTCGGGCGTGCCGGTGTGCTTCGGCGTGCTCACCACCGACAGCATCGAGCAGGCGATCGAGCGGGCCGGCACCAAGGCTGGCAACAAGGGTGCCGACGCCGCCATGGTCGCCATCGAAATGGTCAACCTCTACGCGAAGCTCGGCGCATGAACACGCCTCCCCACGGTATCGACCTGGCCGCGCGCTCGCGCGCCCGTCGCCGCGCCCTCCAGGCGCTGTATGCCTGGCAGGTCGGCGGCAGCAAGATGACCAGCGTGATCGATCAGTTCCGCCACGAGCAGGACATGGAAGTGGCCGACCTCGAATACTTCGAGGACATCCTGCGTGGCGTGGAGCAGCACGTGCAGGAACTCGACGACGGCATCAAGCCGTTCGTCGATCGCGAAGTGGGGCAGATCGATCCCATCGAACGCGCCGCGCTGCGCATGGGCGCGTACGAGCTGAAGTACCGCCCGGACGTGCCGTACCGCGTCGTCATCAACGAAGCCGTGGAAGCCACCAAGCGCTTCGGTGCCGACCATGGGCACAGCTATGTGAATGGCGTGCTCGACAAACTCGCGACACATTGGCGTACGGCTGAGAAGCGATCCTGACCGAGGACGACGTCGGGGCGGCTCGCTGAGCCCTCCCGACTCCCCGGGCGCCGCGACCCCGCGCGCTTTCTTCGCCAAGGACACCGCATGGAATTCGACCTGATCGACCGCATTCGCCGGCATACGGAAGTCAATCGCGACGATGTGGTGAAAGGCATTGGTGACGACGCTGCCGTGGTCGCCGTGCCGGCCGGTCGCGAACTCGCCATCGCCGTCGATACCCTCGTCGAGGGCATTCATTTTCCGGTCGGTACCGCCGCCACCGATATCGGTTGGAAGGCGCTGGCCGTCAATCTTTCCGATCTTGCCGCCATGGGCGCCACGCCTGCCTGGGCCTTGCTGGCGCTCACCACGCCGGATGCCGACGCGGCCTTCTTCGATGGCCTGGCGAGTGGCTTCGCCGAGCTGGCGACTCCGTATCGCCTCGCGCTCATCGGGGGCGACACCACGCGCGGTCCGCTCACCGTGACGGTCGCCGTGCATGGTTTCACCGCGCCCGGCGAAGCGCTGCTGCGCTCGGGCGCACGCGTGGGCGACGTGGTGATGGTGACGGGCACGCTGGGCGATGCCGCCGCGGGCCTGCGTTGTCTCGCCGAGGCCGATGTCTCGCCGTATGCCGCGCTTATCGAACGCCTCAACCGGCCCACGCCGCGCGTTTCCGCGGGGCAGGCGCTGCGTGGTCTTGCCACCGCGTGCATCGACGTGTCGGACGGGCTCGTTGCCGACCTCGGTCATATCTGCGCCGCCAGCGGTGTCGGTGTCGACGTCGAGGCGGCCATGCTGCCCCGCTCGTCCGCGCTGCTCACGCACTTTACCGACGCCGATGCGCTGGATTTCGCGCTGGGCGGCGGCGATGACTACGAACTCTGCTTTACCGTGCCCGCCGACCTCGCCGGTGAAGCGGGTGCCACGCTCGCGCGGCTCGGCTGCGGTGCCACGCGTATCGGACGTGTCGTCGAAGGCGCGGGAGTCCGTGTGCTCGACGAACGCGGGCAGGTCTACGAGCCCACCCGCGCGGGCTGGAACCACTTCGCCGCATGAGCACGAAATACCTCCTCGATCCCGCCGATCGGCGCCGCCTGCTGGCCTCGCCGGCCGGATGGCTCGCCTGCGGATTCGGCTCGGGCCTCGCGCCGAAGGCCCAAGGCACGTTCGGTTCGCTGGCAGCGCTCCTGCCGTGGTACCTGCTGCGCGACCTCAGCGTTCCCGCGTGGCTTGGCGTCATCGTGCTGGCCTTCGCCATTGGCGTATGGGCGTGCGACGTCGCCGGACGCATCCTCGGCGTGGCGGACCACCGCAGCCTCGTCTGGGATGAATTCGTCGGCCAATGGATCGCCTTGCTGCCAGCGTTGCTCGCGCCGTGGTGGGCAGTGTTCGCGGGCTTCGTATTCTTTCGCCTGTTCGATGTCTGGAAGCCGTGGCCGATCGGCTGGTTCGATCGCCGCGTGAAAGGCGGTTTCGGCGTCATGCTCGATGATGCGATCGCCGGCCTCTTTGCCGCCATCGTGCTGTTCCTCGTCCTCCGTCTCGCCACCTGAGGGAATCCATGGAATATCGTCGCCTCGGTTCGACCGGCCTCAAGGTCTCCGCCCTGTCCTACGGTGCATGGGTCACGTTCGGCCGCCAGGTAGGACGATCCCAGGCGCGCGAACTGATCGCGCTCGCCTACGACCATGGCATCAACTTCTTCGACAACGCCGAAACCTACAATGCAGGCGAAGCGGAGCGGTTGATGGGCGACGTGATCGCCGACCTGCGCCTGCCGCGCGACGCGTACTGCGTATCGAGCAAGGTCTATTTCGGCGCCGTGGAAAACCCGAAGCCGACGCAGCGCGGCCTGTCGCGCAAGCACGTGTTCGACGCCTGCCATCAGGCCCTCGAACGCCTGCGTGTCGACTACCTGGACATGTACTTCTGCCATCGCCCCGATCCCGATACGCCGGTGGCGGAAACCGTGGCGGCGATGGACACCCTCGTGCGTCAGGGCAAGGTGCTCTACTGGGGCACCAGCGAATGGCCGGCGGAGCTGATCGAGGAAGCGCATCGCGTGGCTCGCGAGGGTCAGCTCACCGCGCCGTCGATGGAGCAGCCGCAATACAACCTGCTGCACCGCGAGCGCGTGGAACAGGAATACGCGCCGTTGTACGAGCGCTACGGCATGGGCACCACGATCTGGTCGCCGCTGGCGTCAGGCTTGCTGACGGGCAAGTACAACGACGGCGTGCCCGAGGACTCGCGACTCGGCCACCCGGACTACGCCTGGCTGCGCGAGGCGCTGCTGGAAAACGACGGTGCGCGTTTGCGCACCGTGCGTGCGCTGGCACCGATCGCCGACGACCTCGGCATCCCGATGTCGCGCCTCGCGCTGGCGTGGTGCCTGAAGCATCCCCACGTGTCGGCGGTCATCCTTGGCGCGAGCAAGAACGCGCAGTTGGAGGAGAACCTCAAGGCGATCGATGCCGTGGCCTTGCTCGACGATGCGGTGATGCAGCGGATCGACCTCGCGCTGGGCTGACCCCTCCCGCTACCCCGCTTCGTTGGCTTCTCGCCGCTATAGCGGCTCCCACAACGCTGCCTGGATATCGCGCCTCCCCTGTGGGAGCCGCCATGGCGGCGAGGGGAGTCTGCCTCAGCGCCTCATCGCTCCGTAGGCTTCTCGCCGTTATGGGGCCCCGGTCGTGCTTTTGGCGCGTGGCGGCGGTGGGAAATTGCCGGAGGGAGCCAGCCTGCTGGCGATGGGAGCTTGCCTCGCTGCTACACCGCTTCGTTGGTTTCTCGCCTCCATGGCGGCTACCACCGCTTCACAAGTCGCCGTAGAGCGCCTGCAGTGCTGCGATGGCCGCAAGCCCTGCGGTCTCGGTACGCAGAATCCGAGGACCCAGCTTCAAGCCGGTGAACCCGGCGCCCGCCAGGGCGCTGCGGTCGCGCTCGCCGAAACCGCCTTCGGGCCCGATGGCCAGGATCGCCGCGTCGCGGAGCGCCAGCTCCGCGGGCCGCCGCGTGCCTTCCGGCAGGAGTGCCAGGCGCATCGGGCCGCCTTCGCCGAGGGACGCCAGCCAGGCGGCAAGCGGCACGGCCGGTTCGATCACCGGCACCCGCGCCCGGCCGCTTTGCTCGCACGCGCTGGCTGCCACCGCTCGCCAATGGGCGAGGCGCTTCTCTGCGCGTGCCGCATCGAGCTTCACTTCCGACCGCTCCGTGAGCAACGGCACGATGCGCGCGATGCCGAGTTCGGTCGCCTTCTGCACGATGAAGTCCATCTTGTCGCCGCGCGCCACGCCCTGGGCGAGCGTGAGCGACAGGGGCGATTCGTTACCGACCGCGCGACCTTCCCCGACCTTCGCGACGACATGACGCTTGTCTACCTCGGCGAGCACGGCGTCGTACTCCATGCCGTCATGGCCCCCGAACAGCACGACTGGCGCGCCGACCTCCAGCCGCAACACGCGCGCGACGTGTTCGGCGGCCTGTGCGGGCAGGGCGACGTCCTGCCCGGTCGTGACGGGCGCGTCGACGTGGATGCGGATGGTGCGCATGGTGTGCCTCAGATCACGAAACGTCCATTGTAGCGAGGGGCGAGGGCGGCTATGGTCGCTGAAGTCGCGGAGGAGGCCGTGCATGCCGATCGCTTGGTACTTCGATTTCGTTTCGATGTTTTCCTGGCTGCAATGGCCCGCCATTCGTGAACTCGCCGAAAAGCGCGAGGTAACGCTTCGGCCGATCCTGTTGGGTGCGCTGCTCAAGCAGATGGACCAGCGCGGCCCCGCCGAGATCCCAAGCAAACGCGAATTCACCTATCGCTACGCACTGTGGCGCGCGCGGCGCGATGGCGTGCCCCTGCGGTTCCCGCCAGCCCATCCGTTCAATCCGCTGCCGGCCTTGCGGCTGTGCATCGCCGCGGGAACCACACTGGATGCCGTGGGCTCGATCTTCGAATGGATATGGGCTCACGGACGCGCGGCGGACACGGCCGAGGCCCTCGCGCCCCTGGCGGCATCGCTCGGCATTGACGACCTGCGCGCGGCACTGGCCGCCGCCGAGGTGAAGGCCGCTTTGCAGGCCAACTTCGAGGAAGCCATGCGCCAGCAGGTCTACGGCGTGCCCACGCTCGCGATCGGTGACGAACTGTTCTGGGGCTCCGACGCGCACGCGTTCGCGATGGACTACCTCGCGCACCCCGAGATGTTCGCCGAAGGAGAAATGGCCCGGCTCGGCGCGCTGCCCATCGGGCTGTCGCGGGTGTGACCGGCCGCTAGGCGACGGCCTTTTCGATGCCTGCGATGGCGGTATCGACCATGAAGTCGATCTCCGCCTCGTTCACCACGTAGGGCGGCATGAAATACACCACGTTACCTAGCGGGCGCAGCAGCGCGCCCTGCGCAAGGCCATGCCGATACACGCGCAAACCGCGCCGATCGGCCGCAGGAAACGGCGTGCGCGTGGCCTTGTCGGCCACCAGTTCCACCGCGGCAATCATGCCGGTCTGGCGCACGTCGGCCACGTGCGGATGCACTGCCAACGGAGCGATGCGCGCCGCCATGTGTGCCGCGAGCTCGCGGTTGCGTTCGATGACGGGATCGTCGCGGAAGATCTTCAACGTGGCCGTCGCCGCACGGCAGGCCAGCGGGTTGCCGGTGTAGCTGTGCGAATGGAGAAAGGCCTTGCCGGAGGCATATTCCGCGTAGAACGCCGCATACACGCCCTGCGTGGTGAGCACGGCGGACAGCGGCAGAAAGCCGCCGGTCAGCCCCTTCGACAGGCACATGAAATCGGGCGAGATGCCTGCCTGCTCGCAGGCGAAGAGCGTGCCTGTGCGACCGAAGCCCACGGCGATCTCGTCGGCGATGAAATGCACCTGAAACTCGTCGCACAAGGCGCGCAGGCCGGTGAGGTACGAGGCGTCGTACATACGCATGCCGCCGGCGCACTGCACCAGCGGCTCGACGATGACCGCGCAGGTCTCGTGGGCGTGGCGTTCGAGCAGTGCGCGCATGTCGCCGAGGCGCCGTGCCGCGACCTCCTTGGGGGTCTCGCCGGGCTCGCCTTCGTAGGCATCGGGTGAGGGCGCCAGTTCGGGCGTGAGCAGCAGCGGCGCATAGGTCTTGCGGTAGAGCGCCACGTCGCTGACCGAGAGCGCGCCAAGCGTTTCACCGTGGTAGCTGCCGGTCAGGGCGATGAAGCGCGTCTTTTCGCCGTGGCCGCGATTGAGCCAGTAGTGGAAGCTCATTTTCAGCGCGACCTCGATCGCCGCCGAGCCGTTGTCGGCGAGGAACACGCGATCGAGCCCAGGCGGGGTGATCCGCACCAGTTCTTCGGCCAGTTCCAGCGCCGGCTCGTGGGTGAAACCGGCGAAGATCACATGTTCCAGGCGGTCCAGCTGGTCTTTCAAGGCGGCGCCGATGCGCGGTTCGGCGTGGCCGAACAGGTTGGTCCACCAGGAGCTGACCGCGTCGAGGTAGCGCCGTCCGTCGGCGCCGACCAGCCATGCCCCTTCGCCACGCACGACGGGTACCATGGGCAGGGTTTCGTGGTCGTGCATCTGGGTGCACGGGTGCCACAGGACGGAAAGATCGCGTGCGACGAAAGTATCGACGTCGAGTGCAGTAAAACGGGCATCGGTCATCCGCCGATGATAGACGAGGTGATGGTTTGAAGTGGTTTCGCAGGATCGCCCTGGCCGTCGCCTTGCTCGTGGCGGCCGCTGGCCTGTTCTACTGGTTCATGCCCGCAAGCGTGGCGGTTCCGTTCCTTGCCGCGCGCACGCATGGGCTGGTGTTCGGCGACGTGTCCGGCTCGCTCTGGGATGGTCGCGCGGCGCGCGTTGCCACGGCCGACGGCCGTGAGTTGGGCACCCTGAACTGGCAGCTTGGCCGGGGGGTGATCCTTGGTCGCCTGCGCCTGGACTTCCACCTCGAGGGGCGGGCGGGGCGCGTCGAGGGCCACGTCGAACGCGGCGACGGGGATCGCATGACCTGGACCGGCTTCGACTTCCGCCTCGACGCCGCGGCGCTCGCCGGTCCCGCCCTCTCGGCCGAACTCGTACCGATGGGCGTGGTGGAAGGCCGGATCCCGCACGCGGAATGGCAGGGCAACTGGCCGCTGGCGCTCAATGCGGCCATCGACTGGCGGAAGGCCGCCGTGCGCACGCCGGAGGGTCACGTGGCGCTCGGTGACATCGGCATCAAGGCGCGGAGCGACGACGGTGTGCTTCGCGCCACCGTGGCCGACGATGGGACCGGCTCGCTTGCGACGGATGCGGCCCTCGCTGCATCGCCGCTCGGCTGGCGCATGCAGGGCCGACTCGTGCCGCGCGTGGCCGACACGGCGCTTTCGCACCTCATCGCGCGTTTCGGTCCCATGGGCCGCGACGGTACGGTCAACCTTCAACGCAAGGCGGGGCTCGCGCCCACGATCAACCCATGAGCGACATCCTGGACAAGGCACTCGGTGCCGCGCGCGAAGCGGCGGGTGCCGCCGCGGAGATCATCCTGCACTACTGGCGCACCGGCGTGGACGTCGTGGTGAAGGGCGACGACACACCCGTCACCGTCGCCGATCGCGAGGCGGAGATGGCGATACGCGGCATTCTCGCCGCCGCGCTGCCCGAGGCCGGCATCTATGGTGAGGAATACGGCGCGGACGACATATCGCGCGAGTGGCTCTGGTTGGTGGACCCGCTCGATGGCACCAAGAGCTTCGTCCGCCGCACGCCGTTCTTCTCCACGCAGATCGCGCTCATGCATCGGGGCGAACTGGTGCTCGGGGTATCGTCGGCACCGCTGTACGACGAGCGTATGTGGGCCGTACGCGGACGCGGCGCCTTTCTCGACGGCCAGCGTGTGCAGGTAGCCTCGACCGCCGCGATGCGCGATGCCTCGATTTCCACCGGCAATGTGAAGAGCCTGACGGCGGATGCGCGCTGGGACGCACTGGGCGCGATGATCCGCGACAGCAACCGTATCCGCGGGTACGGCGACTTCTGCCATTACCACCTGCTCGCCCGTGGCGGGCTCGATCTCGTGATCGAGTCCGACCTGAATATCCTGGACGTGGCGGCGCTCGCCGTGATCGTGCGCGAAGCCGGTGGCGTCTTCACCGATCTCGACGGCAACGCACCGGACCTCCGCACACGCAGCGTCCTGGCGGGTACGCCCGCCATGCACGCCCAAGCCCTGGAGCGGTTCAGGGCGTCGCTCGGCGGCGCTACAATCGGCGGATGAACAAACGGCCCACGATTCTCGCGACCCGCGATGCGCCCGACAGCCCTCTCCGCAGCGTGGAAGAGGTGGACCTGGAATTTTCCAACGGTGAGCGACGTACGTATCACCGCCTGAAAGGCAGCGGCTTCGGTGCGGTGCTGATCGTGGCGATGCGCGACCCGGAGACGGTGCTGCTGGTACGCGAGTATGGCGTCGGTGTGGACCGCTACGAGCTCGGCGTGCCGAAGGGCCGGCTGGACCGCGACGAGACGGCCGAACAGGGCGCGAACCGCGAACTGAAGGAAGAGGTCGGCTACGGCGCGCGCCACTTGAAGATTCTCGGCACGCTGTCCCTGTCGCCCTCGTACATGACCCACCTCGCACATGTCGTGCTCGCCGAGGATCTCTATCCCGAGCGCCTGCAGGGCGATGAACCGGAGGAACTCGAAGTCGTGCCGTGGCGTATCGACCGTCTGCACGAACTGCTCGAACGGGACGACGTCACGGAAGGTCGCTCCATCGCCGCCCTGTTCATGGCCCGCGAGTACCTCGCCGGCCGCTACCGTCCCGCGTGACCCTCTCATCAGCACGCCTGCTCGACCCCATCTGCGCGATCGCGCGGCAGGCGGCCGAGGTCATCCTCGCGGTCTATGCGCAGGATTTCGACATCGTCTGCAAGGACGACAATTCCCCGGTCACTGCCGCCGACCTCGCCGCGCAACGCGTTATCGAAGACGCGCTGCGCGAACTCACGCCGAACGTCCCGGTGATTTCCGAGGAAGCCGTGGTGGCACCGTGGGCGGAGCGACGCACGTGGCGTCGGTACTGGCTCGTCGATCCGCTCGACGGCACGCGCGAGTTCGTCAAGCGCAATGGGGAGTTCACCGTCAACATCGCGCTGGTGGAAGATCACCGCAGCATTCTCGGCGTGGTGCTCGCGCCAGTGACCGGCGATCTCTATGCGGCTGCCGCAGGGCAGGGCGCATGGCGGCAGCGGACGCCCGACGACGCGCGCGAGCCGCTGCGTACCCGCGTCGCCGAAGGCGTGCTGCGCGTGACCGGTAGCCGTTCGCATGGCAGCGGCCGCACGAAGACGCTGCTCGATCGGCTCGGTGAGCACGAGACGTTCAGTCTGGGTTCGTCGCTGAAGTTCTGCGTGCTCGCGCGCGGCGATGCCGACATCTACCTGCGTCTCGGCGCCACCTCGGAATGGGATACGGCGGCGGCGCAATGCGTGCTCGAAGAAGCAGGCGGTGCGGTGCTCGATCTTGCCGGCCGTCCCTTCCGCTACAACACGCGCGACTCGCTCATCAATCCCGAATTCATTGCCTGCGGCGATCCGGCGATCGACTGGACCAGCCGGCTCATCGACCCGGAAGACCCCGCGTGACACGCACCGTCGACGAACTGATCGCGATCATGGCCCGCCTGCGCGATCCCGAGAACGGGTGCCCCTGGGATGTGCGGCAGGATTTTGCGTCCATTGCGCCGTACACGATCGAGGAAGCGTACGAGGTCGTCGACGCCATCGATCGCGGCGACATGCACGATCTTCGCGACGAACTCGGCGACCTTCTGCTGCAAGTGATCTTTCATTCGCGCATGGCGGAAGAGCATGGCCAGTTCGCCTTCGAGGACGTCGTCGCGTCGATCTGCGACAAGATGGTGCGTCGCCATCCGCACGTCTTCGGCGACACCGCACACGAGAACGACAGCGCGCGTTCGCGCGACTGGGACCGCCTCAAGGCGGAAGAGCGCGCAGCGAAGGGAAGCAGCGATACCAGCGCACTTGCCGGCATCTCCCGTGGCCTGCCCGAGTGGCAGCGTGCGGTGAAATTGCAGAAGCGCGCGGCAAACGTCGGCTTCGACTGGCCGGACTACCGACCCGTGCTCGACAAGATCGCGGAGGAGTTGGAAGAAGTTCGCCACGAATTCGAACACGGTGCCGACGAAGCACGCCTCGCCGACGAAATCGGCGACGTGTTGTTTGTTGCGGCCAATCTGGCGCGTCATGCGAAGGTGGACGTATCGCGTGCCTTGCGCGGTGCGAACGCCAAGTTCGAACGCCGCTTCCGCGCGATGGAAGCCATCGCCGCGAACGAAGGCAGAGAGCTGTCGTCGTATTCGCTCGACGAGCAGGAAGGCTTGTGGGCGCGCGTAAAGCGCGAAGGCTTGCGCTAGCAGCGCGAACGGCGGTTATCCCCATCGCCAGCAGGCTGGCTCCCACCCCGACAGCGGTAGGAACCAGTCTGCTGATGAATCAGGTTGTACTGTGGTGGGAACCAGTTTGCTAATGAGTCAGGTTGTACTGTGGTGGGAGCCAGCCTGCTGGCGATTGGCGCCGCCTTCCGACATCACTTCGCGCTGGCAGACTTCGCGGCTGCGCGGTCCTGCATGCGCTGCTTGAAGGCTTCCATTTCCTGGTGGCGCTTCTGGTCCTGGGCGAGGCTCTCGTCGAGGCTCTTGCGCATCGTGGCGATGGCGGCATCCACGTTCTGCGGCTGCATCTGCGCGCGCGCCAGATGGCGGTACGCGTAGTCGCGCACCATCGGGTTCTGCGACTTCGCCAGCACCTCGTTGTACAGCGCCGGGAGTTCCTTGCTGCGTCCGCTGGCGATGTAGAGGCGTTCCAGCGAGCGCAGGTCGCCGATCACACCGGCGTTGCGCATGTCGCCGTGACCATGCCGGCCCCAGTCGCCGCGGTCGTGATCGCCGCCATGGCCCCACTTCGGACCCTGCGGCGGGTTGGCAGGCTGAGCCCCGCGCGCCGCAGGCGCGGTGGGAGCGGGCGGAGCGGCATCCTGCGCGACGGCAAAGGCGGTCGAGCCGGCGAGGAGGAGGGCGGCGGCACTGGCGAGAAGGGTCTTGCGTTGCATACGGTGGTCTCCGGTTGGACTTGCACGGTGGAAAACGTGCCGCCCCGATGGCGGTTGACGTGCCTGTTGGCCGCCGGTCATCTTCACGTGAAGACGTCGGTTGCAACCTTTTGCGAGCGCGCCGCATCCATAGGGGGTCAACGCGTTCTCACCATGGGGAAAACACATGCGCTACCTGATCCTTGCCTCGCTGTTGCTGCTGCCGGCCGTGGCTCTCGCCAATGACGAGCCGTGCAAGTTCCATGCGGATCGCAATCTCGATCTGGACTTGAATGGCGTGCGCTCGGTGCGTTTTGCCGTCAGCGCCTACGACCTGCACCTTTCCGGTGGCGGTCCTGCTGGCAAAGGCACGGTGCGCGGCAAGGCCTGCGCATCGGAGCAGGAAGCCCTCGACGATCTCGTCGTGACCCAGGAGCGCGATGGCGACACGCTGGTGGTCGAGATGAAGAACAGGCGCAATGGCGGCTGGTCGGGATTTGGCAGCCACTACAACAGCCTCAAGGTCGAGGCCACGGTGCCCTCGAACATCCCGGTCAAGGTCAACGTCGGCTCGGGCGATGCGATGGTTCGCAATGTGGCGTCGCTCGACGGCGCAGTGGGTTCAGGTGACCTCGAAGCACGCGAGATCAAGGGCCCCGTGAGCATGACCGTGGGCTCGGGCGACGTGAAGCTGGAGCAGGTGGGCGCGGTCACCGTCGAAACGATCGGTTCGGGCGATTTCATCGCAAAGCGCGTGGACGGCGGTGTGCGCATCGGCACGGTCGGCTCGGGCGACGCCAAGATCAGCGGCGTCAGCGGCGATATCGAGGTGGCGACCGTCGGTTCCGGCGATGTCGACGTGGACGAGGTGCACGGCAATCTTACCGTGCGCACGGTCGGTAGCGGCAGCGTCAGCCATCGGAGCGTGACCGGCAAGGTCGACGTGCCCCGCGAGAAGGACTGACGTTTCGTCCATCATGATCGCCGGCCTTCCGGCGTTCGTGACGGCCGCGTGAGAGCGATCCGAGTCGAAAGGTTCGCTCCGATACTTCCGCTATCATCCCGCCACTCGTGGTGGGATGTTATCGATGACGTGGTTGCCTGAATCGTTGCGCGCGCTGCGCCGCGACATGCTCTTTATCACGCTGCTCGTCGCAGCGATCGTGTTCGCCGTCGTCATGCCGTCGCGGCTGCCGGATTGGCCGGGGCTGGTCGATTGGCCGACCATTGCGGCGCTGACTGGCCTTCTCATACTGACGCGTGCCGTGGATTCGAGCGGCGCCCTGGAAGTGGCCGGGCGCTGGCTCATCGATCGCATGTCGACGCGCCGTGTCGCCGCCCTTGGACTCGTTGCCGCGACGGCCGTGCTGTCGATGTTGCTGACGAACGACGTGGCTTTGTTCGTGATGGTGCCGCTTGCCCTGACCATGTGTCGCATCGCGCGCATGCCGGCCACGCGGCTGGTCGTCTTCCAGGCGCTGGCGGTCAACGCCGGCTCGATGCTGACGCCCATCGGCAACCCGCAGAATCTTTTCCTGTGGCAGCAGTGGAACAACGGCTTCGGCGGCTTCGTCTGGGCCATGCTGCCGCTTGCCGGTATCGCCCTGATCCTGTTGCTGGCACTGACGGCGCTGGCATTTCCTGCGGAACCGCTCGAAGTGCATGGCCGTGGCGACGAAAGCGTCGATCGCACGATGCTGCTGGTCGCTGCGTTGCTCTATGTACCGTTCATCGTGCTGGCGGATCTGCGCTACGTCGGCTGGGCGCTGCTCGGCGTGATGGTGGTGTTCGTCGCCTTCCGCCGTCGCGTGGTCGCGAGCATCGACTGGGGTCTGTTGCTGACCTTCGTGCTGATGTTCATCGACCTGCGCCTGCTCGCGGGCTTGTCGGCGGTAAAGAGCTTCGTGGCCGGGCTCGGGCTCGACCACGCGACGCATCTCTACGTCACCGGTGCCCTCGCGTCGCAGATTGTGAGCAACGTGCCGGCGGCAATCCTTTTGGCGGAGTACTCACAAGACTGGCGTACGCTCGCCTATGGCGTGAACGTCGGCGGTTTCGGTTTCGTGCTGGGTTCGCTGGCGAACCTGATCGCGCTGCGATTGCTGGGCGAAAAAAAGGCGTGGGCCACGTTCCATCTGTGGTCCACGCCGTTCTTCGTGGCGGTCGCGTTGTTGGGCTGGCTGTTGCTCTGAGCGTCAGGCCTTGCGCGTGCCTTGCGCGCCGGTGTTGCTGTTGCCCCGGTCGAACGCCTTGATGAAGTCGCGCACATCGGGATAGACCACGTCGCGCCAGCGACGGCCGCTGAAGATGCCGTAATGGCCGGCACCTTCCACGGTGATGTGCTTGCGACGCTTCTTCGCGATGCCCTTGCACAGGCCATGGGCCGCTTCGGTCTGGCCGAGGCCGGAGATGTCGTCGAGTTCGCCTTCGATGGTGAGCAGCGCGGTGTCCTTGATCTTCGCCGGCTGGACGAGTTCGCCATGGACTTCCCACGTGCCCTTGGGCAGGCGGTGTTCCTGGAACACGGTCTCGATGGTGTCGAGGTAATACTCGGCCGGCATGTCGAGCACCGCGTTGTATTCATCGTAGAACTTGCGATGCGCTTCGGCGTCGTCGAGATCGCCCTTGCGCAGGTTCTCGTAGAAATCCCAATGCGACATGACGTGCCGGCTCGGGTTCATGGCGAGGAAACCCGCGTGCTGGAGAAAGCCCGGATAGACGTCGCGGCCGGCGCCCGGATACTGATAGGGCACCTTGTGGATCAGCTGATTGCGGAACCACGACAGCGGCCGCGTGGTGGCGAGGTTGTCCACGCTGGTGGGGCTCTTGCGCGTGTCGATCGGGCCACCCATGAGGGTGAGCGTGGCCGGGGTGGCCTCGCCACGTGCGGCCATCAGCGAGACCGCCGCCAGCACCGGCACGGTGGGCTGGCACACCGACACGACGTGCGCGCGATGCACGCCCACGTGGCGAATGAATTCCTCGATGTACGAGACGTAATCGGCGAGCGAGAACGAGCCCTGGTCGAGCGGCACCATGCGCGCGTCGACCCAGTCGGTGATGTACACCTTGTGATCGCGCAGCAGTGTGCGCACGGTGTCGCGCAGCAGCGTGGAATGGTGGCCGGACAACGGCGCCACGACCAGCACCGCGGGATCGTGCTTCATGCGGTCGACCGTGGCCTGGTCGTCGGAGAAGCGCTTGAACCGCTTCAGTGTGCAGAACGGCTTCGCCATCGACACCTGTTCGACGATGGCGACGTCGTGCCCGTGCGCGTGCACGCTATGGATGTCGAACTCGGGCTTCTCGTACGCCTTGCCCAGGCGGTACATCAGTTCGCACCCGGCGGCGGCGCGTTCCGCGCCCGGCACACGGGCGAAGGGGCTGGCGATGTCGCCAAACATCTTCGCGCCTGCCTCGGCCCAGTAGGAAAGCGGGCTGAGCATCGAGCGTTGCCATTCGTGCATGAGGTAGAGCATGCAGGTCGCGTCCGGGGCTTGGGGAATGGCGCATCATAACCAGTTGCGCCGCGCCATGTGTAAAGCCCCTGTTTTTACTCGATTTAAGCGACCGCCTTGCGGCAGACCAGCAGGACTTCGTCCACGCCGGGGCCGGGCTCGAAGCCCGGCGTGAAGGCCAGCGGCTTCTGGAAACGCACGCCCAGGGGCATGAACACGCGGTTGTACCACCACATGGCGCGGGCACGCTGATGGGTCAGGTACCACTGGCCCAGATCCAGCAACTTCGAGGACTTCGGCTGCATGCCGTACACCGCGCTGCGTTCGATCGCAAAGCCGTGGCGGGCCAGCAGATCCCGGATCGTCTCGGGCTCATAGCGGCGGTAATGCCCCACGAAATCGTCGAAAGCGGTCCAGGCGGACGGGTGCAGGGGGACCGAAAGCAGCAGCCGTGCGCCGGGCTCGGCCACGCGGGCCAGTTCGCCCAGCGCGCCCTCGTCGTCCACAACGTGTTCGAGAATGTCGAAGGCGCAGACGAAATCGAAGCTCGCGTCACGGAACGGCAGCGCGCCGATCATCGCGTTGGCGACGCGTGCGCCATGCCGGCCGAGTTCGCGCAGCGCCGGGCGGCTGAGGTCCACGAACTGCGTGTCGGCCAGAGGCAGGCGAGGCCGCAGGCCCGGCGCCACTTCCAGCCGGCGCGACGTCTCCGCGGCGAGTTCGGCTACCAGCGGCCAAGTGTTGAAGCGCTCGGGCGCGAACAGCTTCGCTTCCGCCCACAAGGCATCGTAAAAGCGCTTGTTGCTGCCGATCAGGTCGGCGTCGGTCCGCGGGGGCGGTCCCGAGGTGAACGATGCGGTGGTCATGCGATACCTCGGGAAAGCGGTAAAGGAACTAGCGCAGTCGCGCCAGTTCGCGCAGCAGCGGCAGGCGACGCACACGGACGGCCGTGGCGCGGAAGACGGCGTTGGCGAGTGCCGGCGCTGCCGAGGGAACGGCAATCACGCTGGCGCCCGACGGATCGGCCGTGGACGGCACGATCACCGTCTCGATCTCGTACGGCATGGGCTGGGTCGCTGCGATCGGGTAGTCGCGGAAGCCGGTCTGCTGGACCCGGCCGTCCTTCACGGTGATCGCAAGATTGAGCGCGGTCGACAGCGCATCCATCGTGGCGCCCTGCAGCTGCGCCTCCAGGCCCATCGGATTGATGACGCGGCCCACGTCCGCCACGCAGACGACGCGGTGGATATCGATGCCGTCTGCGGTCGGGGAGACCTCGATGGCATGCGCGACATAGGCGCCGAACACGTAGGCACAGGCGATGCCCAGGCCGTTCTCGCTGCGCAGCCAGCGGCTCCAGTCGAGCTTGTCGGCCGCGAGCCGGAGCACATTGGCGAGGCGCCCGGTATCGAGCGGGCCGCCGCGTGCGCCATACGGCAGCTGGCGCGGATCGCCCAGCAGCGCGAGGCGGAAGTCGAGCGGATTGGCCTTCACTGCATGCGCCAGCTCGTCGATGAAGCTCTCGCTGGCGAAGGTCGGCGTGACGTGCGGCGAGCCGCGCCATTCACCTCGCGCCAGGGTGGAGTCCAGCGCATACCAGTCGCTGCGGAAGTTGGGCACCAGGCCGGCCGGCAGAGCGTCCGCCACCAGCTCGGACTGCCACAGGCGGTTGTCCGGCGTGCCGCGACCGGCCAGCGCCGATGGGCTTGCCATGCGCTGATGCCAGCCGACGATGGCCTTCCTTCGATCGAGCGACGCGTTGAGCCGGTGGACGGCCAGCGGTCGGTAGTAGTCGCGTGCGAGGTCGTCGTCGCGGGTCCAGAGCACTTTGACCGGACGATTGCGGATCTCGTCGGGCTTCTTGGCCAGCGCGATCGCCATGGCCTCGGCGATGTAGTCCTGCTCCAGCCGTCGACCGAAACCGCCGCCGCCGCGCGGCACCTGGATGTCGATCTGGTCCGGCCGGAAACCGGTCATCCGCTGGACCACGGTGTAGACCTGACGCGGCGATTGCGTGGCGGCGATCACCGTCACGCTGGTGTCGGGATCCAGGCGAACGACGCAGTTGGGCGTCTCGGCGGTGGCGTGCGCCACCCACGGCTGGAAATAGGTGGCTTCCAGCGCCCGTGCGGCTTTCTTGCGGGCGCTGGTGATGTCGCCATCGGCACGCACCGTGATGGGCGTCGCGGTGTCGTCGTCGAACAGTTCGAGCGCTTTCTGTTCCAGGGCGGAGGCGGCGGGCTCCACGGTACTGCCGGCCTTCCAGCGCGCGTCGAGCGCGGTTCGTCCTGCCAGGGCCGACCAGGTGTCGCGTGCGAGCACCACCAGAGCCGGCGCCTGTGCGGCCATGCCGGCCGGTTGACCCTGCTCAGGCGTGAGATCGATGACGGCGTACACGCCGTCGACCTTCATCGCGGCATCGCGCTCGGCGGTATCGAGCGATCCACCCGGATACGGGCAACGTGCAAGCACGGCGATCACCGGGTCGCCGATGGTCTCGTCGAAGGCGTAGCGCAGCGCGCCGGTCACGACCGCGCGTGCATCCACGTCGCCCGCGGGCTGGCCGATGAGGTGATAGCGATCGGGCGATTTGAGCGGGGGCGGAGCCGAAGGCGCATCGATGCTTGCCGCAGCGGACGCGAGATCGGCGTACGAGATGCGCCGCCCATCGGCGGCCACGGCCATGCCGCTTTCGCCACGCAGTTGTTCGGCAGGCACGCCGAGACGTCGTGCGGCGGCCTGCAGGAGCAGCCAGCGGCCCAGGGCGCCTGCCTGGCGCAGATCGGCCCAGGCGGCCGGGATGCTCGTGGCATCGCCGCTGCGCTGGCGGCCATAGGTGAATTTCGGTTCGCCGTTGCCGGCGGTGACGCCAAGACCCAGCGGCTCGACGACGACGCGCGTCCAGTCGGCATCCAGTTCCTCGGCGATGATCCGCGCCAGCGAGGTGGACGTGCCTTCGCCGTTGTCGGGATCGCGCACGCCGATGAAGATGCGGCCATCGGCGTCGATGCGCAGGTACGGGCCGACCTGGGCCCACGCGTCGCCGAGCAGGCCAAGCGGTGGGGGGCGGTCAACCGCGTCGGCCGTGCCGATGCCGATGACCAGGGCGCCCGCCGTACCGGCGGCGTACTTGAGGAAGCGGCGGCGGGAGAGTCGTACCTCGCCGCTCATGCCTTGCCGTCCTTCATGGCGGCGGCCGCGCGCTTGATGGCCTTGCGGATGCGGCCGTAGCTGCCGCAGCGGCAAAGGTTGCCGATCTTGTCGATATCGGCGTCGGACGGGTTCTTCTGCCGGGAGAGCAGGTCCACGGCCGCCATGATCTGACCGGGCTGGCAGAAGCCGCACATGATGGCGTCCTCGTCGATCCATGCCTGCTGCACCGGATGCAGCTTGCCGTCGTCACCCGCGAGCCCTTCCACGGTGGTGACGCGGCGGCCGGACATCTTTTCCATCTTGGTCTTGCACGACGCCACGGCCTTACCGTCGACGATCACCGTGCAGAAACCGCAATCGCCCTGGTCGCAACCGTACTTGGCGCCGGTGAGGCGAAGCACGTCGCGCAGGTACCACAGCAACGGCATCGTTTTATCGCCCGTGTGCCGGTAGCGCTCCCCGTTGACGATGAGGTCGATGCCTTCGCGTACCGGCTTGGGCGCCGGCTGGCTCGCGTCCTGCTTGGCAGGAACGGGTACGGGAGACGTCGGGCCTTGCTGTGCCATCTGGGTTCCACTTCCTGGGCTGAACCGGGCCATTGTGGCATCGGTGCTCCCGTTCAGCGAGCCACTTTACTGAACAGGCGTCGCCACACGGCGTACACAGGAAGCCCGGCAAACACCACCAGACACACGACACCGGCGCTGAGCGGCTTCTCCCATGCGTAGGCGACCACCACCGCGACGATGACTGCCAGGAAGGTCAGCGGCAGCAGCGGGTACGCCGGCGTGACGAAGGCCGGGCGGCCCGGCACGTGGCGGCGATACCAGAACAGCGTGGCGATGGTGACGGCGTACGCCGCCCAGTCGCCGAAGGTGGCGAAGTCCAGCAATTGGCCGTAGTTGGCCGCGAGCACGAGCACGATCGCCCACAGCGCCAACGCCACTAGTGCGATGTTGGGCGTGCGGTAGCGCGGGTGCAGCTTCGCCACGCTGGCGAAGAACAGCCCATCCTGGCCCATCACCTGGAGGACGCGTGCACCGGCCACGAGCGTGATGTTGCAGAAGCCCAGGGTCGAGATCGCGATGCCGATCGCGATGATCTTGGCGCCGGTCTCGCCGAAGACACGGCTCATCACGTCCGCGGCCGGCGCATGGCTGCTGGCGAGCCCGGCATGGCCGAGCACCGCCAGGTAGGCATAGTTGGTGAGGACGTAGGCGGCGATGACCACGAGCATGCCGAGGACCAGCGCTCGTGGCAGGGTGCGCTGCGGGTCGCGCACTTCCCCCGCCAGGTTATTGAGGTAGCTGAAGCCGGAAAAGGCGAACAGCACCGGGAGCAACGCCCCTGCGAGGCTGCCGCTTGTGGCGATCGGGGTCGGCTCCAGTGCTTGGGTCGTGCCCGCACCGGCAAAGGCGAGCCCGGTGACGACGAGGATCGCGATGGCGGCGAGCTTCAGGATCGCGAAGACGTTCTGCACCTGCGCACCGAAGCGGATGCCGAAGAGATTGAGCCCGGTGACGAACACCAGTGCCCCTACTGCCAGCGGCTTTACCAGTGACGGCGACAGGCCGAACACCGACGTGGCGTAGCTTCCAAAGATCGTCGCCACCGCCGCGCTGCTGCCGCTGTAGATCACCAGCAGCATCGTCCAGCCGAACAGAAAGCCCGCGAGCCGCCCGAAGGCCTCGCGCAGGTAGACGTAGCTGCCACCCGCCTCGGGTCGGCGCGCCCCGAGTTCGGCGTAGCAGAGGCAGCCGATGAGGGTCAGCAAGCCACCGCCGACCCAGAGCCCGAGCAGGACCCATCCCGAATCGGTGCGCTGCGCGACGATGCCGGGGTTGAGAAAGATGCCTCCGCCGATGATGCCGCCGATGACGATGAGCGCGGCGTCCATGAGGGTGAGGCGGCGGGCGTAGCCGGGGTTGTCCATGGGGGCGCCGGTGATGAACGAAGTGCGGAGGATCGCTTGGGAGATGAGAGATGGGAAGTGGGGGCGTCAATTCCGTCGATGGCAGATGGAGCGATAGGCCTCACGCGACCGTCGATGCACCCCGGGCCACACGCTTCCGGACCGCGGCGTGCAGGCGCCCCCGCTTCCCATCTCCCGCCTCCCGTCGTTTGCGTTTTCAGCCTTGCAGCGCAACACTTCGACGGATTTGCCGGCATACGTCGGCACCGCCTTCCCCAGCAGCCCAAAGAGTCCCGTGAGCGAATACGCAAACGCGCCGTTGCCCGTCAACGCGCCCTGGATCGTCATGAAGTTCGGCGGCACCTCCGTGGCCACCGCCGCACGTTGGCGCAACATCCTTGAGCTGGCCGCCAGCCGCCGCGCCGAAGGCGCGCGCGTGCTGATCGTGGTCTCGGCCCTGTCCGGTATCACCGACGGCCTGAAACAGCTTTGCACGCACGCGGATTCGAAACGCCGCTCGGACGCGGCCTCCGCACTGGCCGATCGCCATCACGCACTCCTCGCGGAGATGTCGCTGGCCTTGCCGGAGACCCTGGGTGCGCGCCTCGCCGATCTCGCCCAACTGGCCGAGACCGGCGCCGCGGAGCTGGGCGAGCTGGCCTGGCAGGCTCGCGTGCAGGCCCATGGCGAACTGATGTCCAGCGCGCTCGGCGCGGCATTCCTCACCGCCAGCGGTCTCACGACCACATGGCTGGACGCCCGAGAGTGCCTGCATTCGGTGGCCTTGCCGAACCAGAACGAGCGCACGCGCCTGCTCTCGGCGATGGTGGAACCGCATCACGACGCGGCGCTTACCGCCGCACTCGCGGAACGCGGCGAGGTGTTCATCACGCAGGGTTTCATCGCGCAGGACGAGAGCGGTCGCACGGTGCTGCTCGGTCGCGGCGGATCGGATACGTCGGCGGCGTACTTCGGTGCACTGCTCGGCGCGGCGCGGGTGGAGATATGGACCGACGTGGCGGGCATGTTCAGCGCCAACCCTCGTCAGGTGGCCGGTGCGCGACTGCTCCAGCGCCTTGATTACGAAGAAGCTCAGGAAATCGCTTCCACGGGTGCCAAGGTGTTGCATCCGCGTTGCCTGTCGCCGCTGCGCGAGCCGCGCGTCCCGCTGCTCATCAAGGACACCAATCGACCGGAGCTGGACGGCACGTCGATCGGCCCGGAAGTGCGCGAACATGCGCCGAGCATCAAGGCGATCAGCGCGCGCAAGGGCATCACGCTCGTGTCCATGGAATCGGTGGGCATGTGGCAGCAGGTGGGCTTCCTCGCTGACGTGTTCGACGCGTTCAAGCGCCATGGCCTTTCGGTGGACCTCATCGGTTCGGCGGAAACCAACGTGACGGTCTCGCTGGATCCCACGGAGAACCTGCTCGACTCCGACGCGATCGCTGCGCTCGCCGCCGATCTCGCGCGCGTGTGCCGGGTGAAGGTGATTGCGCCGTGTGCGGCGATCACGCTGGTGGGGCGTGGCATGCGTTCCATGCTGCACAAGCTCTCCGGCGTGCTGGCGGAATTCGGCCAGTTGCGCGTGCATCTGATCTCGCAGTCGTCGAACAACCTCAACCTGACCTTCGTGGTCGATGAAGATGTGGTCGACGACATGCTGCCTCGTCTGCATGAGCTGCTGATCGGCGCCGGTGCGTTGCGCACCGACGACAGCATGGTGTTCGGACCGTCGTGGCAATCGCTCTATGGTTCCGGCGAGCAGGCCGCGCACGCTGCCGCATGGTGGCAGGGCGAGCGCGACACGCTGCTGCGTCTGGCGCATGAACGCACGCCGCGCTACGTCTATCACCTGCCCACCGTGCGCGCGCAGGCGCGCCGCGTGAAGTCGTTGAAAGCGGTTGATCGCGTTCACTATGCGGTGAAGGCGAACACGCATCCCGGCATCCTCAAGGTGCTCGCGGAGGAAGGCTTTGCCTTCGAGTGCGTGTCGCCCGGCGAGCTGGCGACCGTTGCGGCGGCAGTGCCGACGGACGTGCCGTTGCTGTTCACGCCGAATTTCGCCTCGCGCCGCGATTTCGAGGCGGCGCTGCAGACGCGTGCCACGATCACCATCGATGCCCTGCATCCGATCGAGCATTGGGGCGACATGTTCACCGGTCGCGACATCGTGCTGCGCGTGGATCTCGGCCGCGGTCTCGGTCACCACGACAAGGTCAAGACCGGCGGCACCGGCAGCAAGTTCGGCGTGCCGGTCGAACACGTGGATCGCTTCCTGCGTCTGGCGGACGCGGCCGGTGCGCGGGTCATTGGACTGCATGCGCATCTGGGCTCCGGCATTCTCGATGCAGCGCATTGGGGCGAGGTGTATGCCCAGCTCGCCGCACTGGCCGAGCGCATCGGCACGATTTCCGTTCTGAACATCGGCGGTGGTCTCGGCGTGCCGTCGCATCCGGGCGAGACCGCGCTGGACATGGCAGCGCTCGATCGCGTACTGACCTCCGTGCGTCAGGCGTACCCGCAATTCCAGCTCTGGATGGAGCCAGGTCGTTATCTCGTCGCCGACGCGGGCGTGCTGCTCGCGAAGGTCACGCAGGAAAAGGAGAAGGGTGCGAACGTGCGCTACCTCGGTCTCGACACGGGCATGAACAGCCTCATCCGTCCTGCGCTGTACGACGCCTGGCATGAAATTGCCAACCTCACTCGTCTCGATGAGCCGGCCACCACGATGTACCAGGTGGTGGGGCCCATCTGCGAGTCGGGGGACATCCTCGGTTCCGACAGGCGCCTGCCCGAATCGAAAGAAGATGACGTGGTGCTGGTCGCCCAGGGTGGCGCCTATGGCGCCGTGATGGCGTCGCATTACAACCTGCGCGACGCCGCCGACGAGGTACTGCTGCCGTGACATCCGTTTCGATCGATCCGCGCCAGGGTCGCGCGTTCCGTTTCGTGCGCCACACCTACGCCGATGGCGTGGCTTCGCTGGTCTACGCCTTCGACGACGGCGAAGCGCTTGTCGAGCGCGTGACCTTCCCCGGTGCACCTGCTGTGCCGGCGGGACGCGAGGCCGCGTTTGCGGCGGCCCTGCGTCTGCTGCACCTGGTCGCCGGCGTCAGCTACTACAAGGCAGGCATCCCGCCGTCGATCGTGGTGGAAGGCGAGCCGCTGGATGAGGAAAGTGCATCGCTCGCCGATGCGCTGTATCTGCACGGTCTGGCCGAGTTCGCGTATCGCAACGGTCTCGATCTGCGCGGTCGCATTCGCTTTCCGTTCTCGGCCAAGCGACCGTCCCCCGCGCCCGCGATCGGACTGCCGCCGCGCTCGTTGCTGCCGATCGGCGGCGGCAAGGATTCCGTGGTGGCGGTCGAAGCGATCAAGTCGATCGGTGCGGATGCGACGGCCACCTGGGTGGGCAACTCGCCGTTGATCGCGGAGTGCGCCTCGCGTACCGGGCTGTCGACACTCAACATTTCCCGCGAACTGGCGCCCGGCCTGTTCGAACTGAATCGGCTCGGCGCATGGAACGGGCATATCCCCGTCACCGCGATCAACTCGGCGATTCTTGCCGTCGCGGCGATCCTCTACGGATACGACTCCATCGTGTTCGCCAATGAGCGATCGGCGTCGGTCGCCACGCTGGAATACGAAGGGCAGCAGGTGAATCACCAGTGGAGCAAGGGCTTCGGTTTCGAAAAGACCTTGCACGATTACCTGCACTCGCACGTCGCGGCCGATCTCGATTACTGCTCGCTGCTGCGGCCGTGGTCCGAACTTGCCGTGACCAGCGCGTTCGCGCGTCTCGGCGGCGATTACTTCACGGTGTTCTCGAGCTGCAACCGCAACTTCCGCATCCTTGGGCCCAAGCCCGCGGACCGCTGGTGCGGCCAATGCCCGAAGTGCCATTTCGTGTTCCTGGCGCTGGCGCCGTTCATGGCGAAGCCGCGTCTGCTGTCGATCTTCGGGCGCAATCTGCTCGACGACGATGCGCTGGCCGGCGCCTTCGATGCGCTGCTGGAATACAAGGATCACAAACCCTTCGAATGCGTGGGTGAGGGTGCCGAAGCACGTGCCGCCATGGCAGCGCTTGCCGAGCGCCCCGAGTGGCGCGAAGACGCGCTCGTGGCGCGTTTCCGTCGCGAGATCCGGCCGCAACTGGATGACGCTGATCTCGCGCTGGAGCCCTGGCTCATGCCGGGGGCGTCGCACCTCGTGCCGGAGCGGCTGCGCGGAGCGTTGGATGCACTGGGCTGAGCTCGACGGGCGACGCGTCGCCGTCTGGGGCTTCGGCCGGGAAGGGCGCGCAGCGCTCGATGCGCTCGCTCGTCATCTTCCCGGTCAGCCCGTCGCGCTGTATTGCGCGGCGGGCGAAGCCGAGGCCGCGACGGCTGCCTATCCCTCGATCAGTGTGCATGGTGTCGCACCCGACGCGGACACGCTGGCGAGCTACGACGTCGTCATCAAGTCGCCGGGCATTTCCGCGTACAAGCCCGAGTTAATGGCTGCTGCGGAACGCGGTACGCGATCCACCTCGGGCACCGCCTTGTGGTTCGCTGCGCATGCGGGCGCACGCACGATCGCCGTCACCGGCACGAAGGGCAAAAGCACAACGTCTGCGCTCATCGCGCACCTGGCACGGTCGCTGGGGGTACGCACGGCGCTCGCGGGCAACATCGGTCTGCCGCTGTTGGAACTCGACGGCACCGTCGCCGACCTGTGGGTGATCGAGCTGTCGAGCTTCCAGACGGGGGAGGCGTCCGGCGTGGATCTCGGCGTGGTCACCAGCCTCTACGAGGAGCACCTCGACTGGCATGGTTCGCGCGAGCGCTACGTCGACGACAAGCTGAAGCTGCTGTCGGCATCGAGCAAGGTTCTGGTGAATGCGATGCAGCCTGCCTTGCTGGCGCGCGCCGTCGATCATCCGGGGCTGCACACCTTCGGCGACATCGCAGGCTGGCACGTCGCCGGCGGGTGGATCGTCCGTGGCGCACAACGTGTGATCGAGGCGTCACGCGTCTCTGCGCCCGGCCTGCACAACGCGATCAACGCCTGCGCCGCGCTTGCCGCGCTGGAGATCATGGGCTACGACGCCATCGCCGCCGCGCCTGCCGTCGCCACCTTTGCGCCGCTACCGCATCGCCTGCAGCCGCTGGGCGAACGCGACGGTCTCGCTTGGATCAACGACTCCATCAGCACGACGCCGTTGGCGAGCCTTGCGGCACTGGAAAGCGTTGGCACAAAGCGCACGGCGTTGATCGTCGGCGGGCATGACCGCGGTCTCGACTGGTCGCCCTTTGTCGATGCGATGCGCGTGCATGCGCCCGACGCGATCATTTGCCAGGGGGCCAACGGACCGCGCATCGCCGACGCACTGGAAAACGCTGGCATCGAGGGCGTGTACCGCGCCATCGATATGCCGGCCGCCGTCGCGGCCGCGCGCGTCGCACTGAACGGCAACGGCTGCGTGTTGCTCTCCCCAGGTGCCCCCAGCTTCGACCAATTCCACGACTACGCCGACCGCGGCAGACGCTTCGCGGAACTCGCGGGATTCGAAGCGAGCACGGCAAGCATCCAGGGATTGGGTGTCGGTTGATTTTCTTCGGCTCCCACAGGTGTTCTGCGCTCTCGTAGGAGCCGCCATGGCGGCGAGGGGAAGCTTGCCTTGAGGTTGGTCGATGCTGGGGCTGGGCGATGTGTGTTTCGGCTTCCCCGCTTCGTTGGCTTCTCGCCGCTATAGCGGCTCCCACATGACGGGGAGTCAGCTCTCGACTGCGGCCAGCAGCGTGCCCACGACGGCGGCGAGCGCGGCATACAGTTCCGGCGGCACGTCGTCGCGTAGGCGAACGGCGGCGAGCAGGGCGGCGATCTGCGGATCGAGTTGCGGTGCCAGCCCGAGGGCCTGGGCGCGTTCCAGCATGGCCTTCACGCCGTCCGCATCGATGCGTTGACTGTTGCCGTTGCTGCTGGGCGACGCGAGCCGCAGCGTGACGCTGCGCCGGGGCGACGGGAGTGACGGGTTCATGCGCGGGCTTCCAGCAGGACCGCGCTGTAGGCGCTGGTGGGTACCGGCAGGCCGTGCATGCAGGCAAAGTTGTCGAGGATCAGGCCACTCTTCTCAAGAAGGCGACGCAGCGAGACGAATTCGTTTTCCAGCCGACCCACGGTTTCCCCGTGTTGCGCCCACAGGCGTACCGATACGCGAGGCACGCGCAGTTGGATTTCGCCTTGCACGGCGCCGAGGGCCGGCGGATCGATGGCGAAGCCCACGGTCCACGGGCCTTCGGCCTCGCCGGGCGCGGCTTTGCCTTCTTCGATGCGAAGCTGGAGCACGTCGTAGCCACGAACGCCCGCCAGCGGGATTTCGATCATCCACAGACCGGCCTGCGGTTGGGATTCGAGCTGCCCAATTTCGACGCGTGCAAGTGCGGCACGCGTGTCGGTACGAAGCTGGCCGACGAGGCCGTCTACGTCTTCTTCCGTCACGGCCATTTCCGCCGCCCGCGATTGGGCGACCAGGGGACGCTGTGCGAGCGGTGGCGGCGTGTCACTGGTGGGGCGCGGCATGGTGTTGTTGCCAGGCCGTGCTGCGGGAAGTTCGGCCAGCGTGCGGCGCAGGGCGAGCAGGGCGGCCTTGAAGTCGTCGGAGGCCGGCGCCTCCTGCTTGCGCTCGGCGAGATGCGCTTCGAGGAAGGCGCCGCTCTTGGCGATGGCTTCCTTCATGCCGGATGGCGAACTCACGTCTGCAGGCTTGTTGATCGCGGCTTCCAGCGTCGCCAGCGCCGCGCGCAACGGCGCCGGAAGCACCCGGGCGATCGGCCGGCGACCGAGAGCGGCGAGCACGCCGAGCAAAGGCGCGTAGCCGTTCTGCTGCGGCAGGCGTTCGCGCAGGCCCTGCATCGCCACCCGTTCGTCGGCATTGCCGAGGACGACCTCGAGTTGCGGCTGCGGCCCCTGGGTAAGCACCCGAACCTGGAACTGCGGGGGCAACTGGGTGCCGGCCGCGTCGGCTTCCACCGTCATGCCGCCGATTTCCAGCAGCAGCTTGCCGATATCGTTCTGGCCCATCACCCGCGCCGACAACAGGGCGCCGACCCGCCAGCTGTCCACCGCGGCTGTGGTACCCGCGGCCGCGCCGGCCCACAACTGGGCAGCGAGACTGGTCGGCTGGATGATCAAGGAGATGTCCTCCGAGGCCCTGCGGGCCCCGAATGGGCACGCTCCTGTAACACAGGGAATCGGCGGGAACTTGCGAAACTTTAGGGGGTGAGTCGGCCCTTTGGGGCTGTCAGTCGCCGCCTGCGGCGGCTGCGAACCGTAAGCTGCGCGCCCGCGGATGACCAACTTACGGTTCACAGGCCGCGTAGCGGCCGACTTACAGGCCCAAAGGGCCGACTCACGCCGCTAGAATAGCGGCATGACCCAGCTTCCCTTCGAACTCCTCGCCACCGATGGCGCGGCCCGGCGCGGCCGTCTCCGTTTCGGCCGTGGCACGGTAGAAACCCCCGCTTTCATGCCCGTGGGCACCTATGGCTCCGTGAAGGCGATGACTCCGCGCGACGTCCTTGAGACCGGCGCGGAGATCATCCTCGGCAATACCTTCCACCTGTTCCTTCGCCCCGGCCTCGACATCGTCGGCGAGTTCGGTGGCCTGCACCGCTTTATCGGCTGGGACAAGCCGATCCTTACCGATTCGGGCGGGTTCCAGGTGTTCTCGCTGGCGCACAAGCGGAAGATCACCGAGGAAGGGGTGACCTTCGCCTCGCCCGTGGACGGATCAAAGGTGTTCCTGTCCCCGGAGGAGTCGATGCGGATCCAGAAGGTGCTGGATTCCGACATCGCCATGATCTTCGACGAGTGCACGCCGTATCCGGCGACGGACAAGGTCGCTTCGGATTCCATGGAGCTCAGCCTGCGCTGGGCCGAGCGTTCGCGCCGCGCGTTCGACGACCTGCGCAACCCCAATGCGCTGTTCGGCATCGTCCAGGGCAGCACCTTCGAGCACCTGCGCCGACGCTCCGCCGAGCGCCTGATCGATATCGGCTTCGACGGCTACGCCGTGGGCGGACTGGCGGTGGGCGAGCCGGAAGCCGAGCGCAACCATACGCTGGACTTCACCCTGCCGATGCTGCCGAAGGACCGTCCGCGCTACCTGATGGGCGTGGGGCGGCCGGAGGACATCGTGGAAGCGGTGCGCCGCGGCATCGACATGTTCGACTGCGTCATGCCCACCCGCAACGCCCGCAACGGCTTCCTGTTCACGGCCGAGGGCACCCTGCGCATCCGCAACGCGAAGTTCGCGGCGGATACCCGGGTGATCGAGGAGGGCTGCGACTGCTACGCCTGTGCCAACGGCTTCTCCCGCGCCTACCTGCGCCACCTGGACCGCTGCAACGAGATTCTCGGCAGCCAGCTCGCCACGATGCACAACCTGCGTCACTACCAGCGGCTGATGGCGGGTCTGCGCGGGGCGATCGAGGCGGGCGGCCTCGAGGATTTCGTCGCCGCTTTCTATGCGGCACGGCGCAAGGCCGAGGTCGACGGCTGAGACCCTCTTGCGGGCGTCGGTCGGCGCCCCAACGCCTTGTCGGGCCCGGGAGGGCTGCGGCCTGCGCCGTCGGCGCGCGGTACATAAGCAGCGGGGTGCGTGGCATAATCCACGATCTTTTTCCGTGAATGGCCGCTTTTCCCAGGCTGTTCCATGACTTGCGAGAAATCCGATGAGCCTTCCGACGTTCGCCGCCATTGCCCAGGCCACCGCTCCCGCCGCTGGCGCCGCTCCGCAGGGAGCCCTCGGCCTTTCGCCGCTGATCATGATGGCGGTGCTTTTCGGCATCTTCTATTTCATGATGATCCGCCCGCAGATGAAGCGGCAGAAGGAGCATCGCGCCCTGCTGTCCGCGCTCGCCAAGGGCGACGAGGTGGTCATGGGTGGCGGCCTGGCCGGTCGCATCGAGGACGTGGGCGAAGCCTTCGTCCGCGTGGAAATCGCCCCGGGCACGGTCGTGCAGGTGCAGAAGGGTTCGATCACCCAGGTGCTGCCCAAGGGCAGCCTGAAGAAGTCCTGAGACTTCTTCTTTCAACAGGCGTCAGCCGCGGCCGGCGCACGGCCGCTTTCATGGAATGCAAGGCATGAGTGATTTTCCACGCTGGAAGTACGCGCTGGTCGTGATCGTGTTGCTGTTCGGCATCGTGTACGCGTTGCCGAATGTCTTCCCGCCGCAGCCCGCGGTGCAGATCTCGGGTAACCGTGGCGCCCTGGTCGACGCGTCGCTGAAGAGCAAGGTCGAAGGTATGCTGGTCACCGCGAAGGTGCCGGCGTCGTCGATCGAGATCGATCCGAAGGGCACCCGCCTGCTGGCGCGCTTCGGCAGCGTCGATGCGCAGGCGAAGGCGTCCGACGTCCTCCGGTCGGGCCTCGGCGACACCTATACGGTGGCGCTGAACCTGGCCTCGACGGTGCCGTCGTGGCTGCGTGCG
Source organism: Luteibacter flocculans (assembly GCF_023612255.1). Classification (NCBI taxonomy): domain Bacteria; kingdom Pseudomonadati; phylum Pseudomonadota; class Gammaproteobacteria; order Lysobacterales; family Rhodanobacteraceae; genus Luteibacter; species Luteibacter flocculans. Next base: position 814,936 of record NZ_CP063231.1, read on the forward strand.
ATCAACGCCAACTCGATGCCGCTGGGCCTCGATCTTCAGGGCGGCGTGCATTTCCTCATGGAAGTGGACCAGAACGCGGTGATCGACGCCCAGGAGACACGCTACGCCGACGACATCCGTGCGCTGCTGCGCGACAAGAACGTGTCGTACGACGCGGTCAATCGCAATGCCCGCGGGCAGGGCGTGAGCGTGGTGCTCCGTTCGGAGGCCGACCGCCAGCAGGCGGCTACGCTCATCGGTACGGACTATCCGGATCTGGCCGTGACCGACGGCGCGAACACCGGCAATCGTTTCATCCTCAATGCCACGGTCAAGCCGGCCAAGCTGCGCGAACTGGCGCAGAGCACGATCAGCCAGAACGTGACCACGCTGCGCCAGCGCGTGAACGCGCTGGGCGTGTCCGAGCCGCTGATCCAGCAGCAGGGCGCCAACCAGATCATCGTCGAGCTGGCCGGCGTGCAGGACACGGCGGAAGCGAAGAAGATCATCGGCGCTACCGCCACGCTGGAATACCGTGCAGGCCTGTACACGCCGCAGCAGGCGGTGGATGCCGCCCGCTCGGGCAGCGTGCCACCCGATGCCAAGCTCTACTACGGTCGCGACGGTCGTCCGTACCTGCTGAGCAAGAAGGTGATCGCCAAGGGTGATGAGCTGACCAGCGCCGTCTCGGGTCGCGACCAGCAGAACGGCACGCCCAACGTCAGCGTCACGCTCAACAGCGCCGGCGCGCGCAAGATGCAGGAGTTCACCAACGACAACGTCGGCAAGCCGATGGCGGTGCTCTACATCACTCGCACCATCGAAACCAAGATGGTCGACGGCAAGGAAGTGAAGACGCCGAAGATCACCGAAGAGGTGATCAACTACGCCAACATCAGCTCGCCGTTCGGCAAGCAGTTCTCGACCAACGGCCTGCCCAGCGATGCGGAAGCGTCGGAACTGGCGCTGCTGCTGCGTGGTGGCTCCCTCGCCGCCCCCGTCGACATCGTCGGCGAGAGCGTGATCGGTCCCAGCCTCGGCGCCGACAACATCGACAAGGGCTTCAAGGCAGTGATGCTCGGCCTCGGGCTGGTGCTGCTGGCTGCCGCGATCTACTACAAGCTGTTCGGCCTCGTGGCGGACGTTGCGCTGTTCTTCAACCTCGTGCTGCTGGTGGCGGTGATGTCGATGATCGGCGTGACCCTCACCATGCCGGGCATCGCCGGTATCGTGCTGACGCTGGGTATGGCGATCGACGCCAACGTGCTGATCTGCGAACGCATCCGCGAGGAGCTGCGCAACGGCTCGTCGCCGCTGGCCGCCATCCGCACGGGTTACGACAAGGCGTGGGCGACCATTCTCGACGCGAACGTGACCCACCTGCTCGCCGCGCTCGGTCTCATGACCATGGGCTCGGGCCCGATCAAGGGCTTCGGCGTCACGCTGTTCATCGGTATCCTCACCTCGATGTTCACCTCGGTGACGGTGACCCATGCCATCACGGCGCTGATCCACGGCGGCCGCAAGCTCAAGACCCTGTCGGTCTGACGGGAGGACGCCATGGAAATCTTCAACCACAATTCGAACTTCAACTTCCTCGGCCTGCGCAAGTTCAGCATCGGCCTGGCGATCCTCCTCATGATCGGTTCGATCGCGCTGATCATGACGCGCGGTTTCAACTACGGGCAGGACTTCCTCGGCGGCGTGGCCGTGCAGGTGGAGTATCAGACCCCGGTCGATCCGAGTGACGTTCGTGCCGCGCTGGACAAGGGGCATCTGGAGAACCCACTCGTGCAGGCCGTGGGCGGCACGCGTGAGTTCACCATCCGCCTGCAGCCCAAGGGCGACGTGGCGGCGGCAGGCAACCTCAGCAACGACGAGGCGGCCACGAAAGTCGCCAACGACATCATGGCGGCACTCAAGGCGTCCCGCCCCGACGTCGCCATGAAGAGCAAGTCCTTCGTCGGCCCGCAGGTCGGCGAGGAGCTGCGCAGCGACGGTATCGTCGCGGTCGTCTTCGTCATCGTCGGCATCATGGGTTACCTGTGGATTCGCTTCGAGAAGCGCTTCGCCATCGCGGCGCTGGCCACGGAAATCCACGACGTGCTGGTGACCCTCGGCATCTTCGCGATCACGCAGCGCGAGTTCGATCTGACCGTGCTGGCCTCGGTGCTGGCGGTGGTCGGTTACTCGATCAACGACAAGGTCGTGGTGTTCGACCGCGTCCGCGAGCTGTTCCGCTCCAGCCGCAATGCCACGCCGGAGGAAGTGCTGAACCGCTCGATCAACAGCACGCTCTCGCGAACGATCATCACCTCGCTGTTCACCGGCATCACCATGGCCGCGCTGTACTTCATCGGCGGCCCGGTCGTGCACGGCTTCTCGATCACCATGCTCATCGGCATCCTCGTCGGCACGCTGTCGTCCATCTTCGTGGCCAGCCCGATCCTGCTGTGGCTCGGCGTCTCGAAGAAGGACCTCATGCCGGTTGCCAAGGAAGACCCGGAGTTGGCTCGCCGCCCTTAACGAGCGCATCGGCCGCGCGCCTGGCGGGGCGGTCCGAGCGGCATGACCCAGAAGCAAAGAGCCCGCCGTTGTCGGCGGGCTCTTTCGTTGTCACACCCCATCCCTGAGATCAGAAATCGTCGTCGTCCTCGGTGGCGCCCTCGGCATCGTTGGCCAAGGTGACCACGACGTAGGCAGAGCCGACGAGTGACGCACAGAGCCAGGCGTAGACCATCTGGATCGCCGTCCGGGGGACGGCGAGTGCCACGCGCGGCGCGAGCGCCAGGCCGACGATGCCTGCGAGCGCGAGTACGGTGGCGACGGTCCACGCGAGGCGCCGTGACGGCGACGCGGTGGTGATGACGTTCATGCTGCGATAACCCCTGTTTTCCCCTGTCTCGCGGCCTTCGTGAAAAGCGTGTGAGGCCGCTTGATGTAGGAAATACCCTACAAATTTTGCGACGGCAAGTGCCGATGTGCAGAACACGTCCTTGACTCGTAAGGCCTTTCCTGCAAGACATCGAGCAAGTCCCCGAGTCCGCTAGACTTTCGCTTCTTCACGAGAACCGACCCATGCTTGAGCGCGAATTCCCCGGCTTTACCCTGCGCAGCGGCGCCACCCGCGAAGGCTCGCGGTACACGGCGCTGGTGTCCGTGCACCCCGCCGATGGCAGCTACCCAAGCTATTACGCGGTGTATGAAAACCGCAGCTTCCGCGACGAGGCAAGCGCACAGGCCGCTGCCGAGAAGGCATTGGGATTGGTGATGGGGGTGGAAGAGGACGGCGCGCCCGTGTTCGCCGAAGGCGAGACCGGTTTCGATGACGCGTAGGGCACGCCAGCGATGACCCGATACGCGATCCGGCTTGACAGCCGCTCTGTCGCGGCGCGTCATACGAGGCATTGAGACGACAGGGGGGCGGGCGGCGTTGCCATGAACGAGCGGGATGGCCGGTACCGGCAGTTCGTCGAGGCTTCCTCCGACTGCATGAAGGAGCTCGACCGTGACGGCACCATCCGTTTCGTCGCGGGGCTCGGATGTGCGGCCCTCGCGCCCGACGGCGTGGAGCGCCTCATAGGCACGCGCTGGCTCGATCTGTGGCCGTTGGAAGCGCGCGACATGGTGGCACGTGTGCTCGACCGCGCGGCATCCGGCGAGTGCGTGGATTTCGTTGGCGCCCGCCGTATAGGTGAGGGGCCCACGCGCTGGTGGGAGGTCACGGTCACCCCTGTGATCGCCGACGATGCGCTCGACCATTTCGTCGTCATCAGCCGCGATGTGACGGAACGCGTGGAGCTCCAGGCCTCGCTGGAAGCGATCATCGAACTGCTTCAGGACCGGCTCAACGAGACGGTGGCGCGCACGGCCAACGCCACCACGCGCTACGGCACGCTCATGGAGCGCCTCGAATCGGAACACGGGGCGAGGCAGGCACTGGAAAGCCGGCTCACCAGCGTGCGTGAGCAACTCGACATGGCCAACCAGGCGCGCGATCTCGCCGAGGCCAGCGCCAGACAAGCGCAGAAGCAGCAGGCGATCGGTCAGCTCGTCAGCGGCATTGCCCATGATTTCAACAACATGCTGCAGACGGTGATCGTGAGCTTGTCGGGCCTGCAGGATGAGGCAGAGGCGCTCACTCCGAGGCACCGTCGCATGGTCACCTACGCGGTGGAAGGGGCGCGGCACGCGACCGCGCTGACCCGACGTCTGCTGGCCTTCGCGCGCAACCAGTACGCGCAGCCCGAGGCTGTCGATCTTGGCGACCTCGTAGCGGCGTTCGCCGATTTTGCCCGGCATGCTCTCGGTGGCCGGGTGGGCATAGACGTGCTGCGTCAACCGGGCCCGCTGCCGGTATGGGTGGATCGAAGCGGGGTCGAGCAGGCGCTGATGAACGTTTGCCTCAACGCGCGCGACGCCATGAACGGCTTCGGTCAGATCGTGATGGAAGTGGGTGAGCGTATCGACAGCCAGCGGCTGTCGGGGCATCCCGGCGAGGTCGAGGGCGCACGCCAGGTCTTCGTCAGTGTCGCCGATGGCGGCGGTGGCATTCCGGAGGAGGTCCGACAGCGCCTCTTCGAGCCCTATTTCACGACCAAGGAAGGCGGTTCGGGCCTTGGGCTGGCTCAGGTCTACGGTATGGTCGCGCAAGCCGGCGGCGGCATCGAAATCGAGAGCGAAGCGGGTGTCGGCACGCGGATCCGGCTGGTCTTTCCGCGCTACGCCGGACCCTGTGCCTTTGGTGAATAGCGTTCACAAAACGTGACGAAGTTCCTCAATTGTTCGGCGGGTCGGCCGATAAGGCTAGAGCCTGGAGGAAGCAAGTCATGTTGGTCATCATTGGTTCGATCGTCGTCCTGGTTTCCGTACTAGGCGGATACGTCCTGTCGCACGGCGAGATCGGTGCGCTGTGGCAGCCGTACGAGTTGCTCATCATCTTTGGCGCGGCCATCGGTGCGTTCCTCAGCAGCAATTCGCTGGAGGTCGTGAAGAACGCTGGCCGCGACATGGTCGCGCTGTTCAAAGGCCCGAAGTATCGCCGCCAGGACTACGTCGACCTGCTGTCGCTGCTCTACGACATCTTCGTGAAGATGCGCAAGGAAGGGCAGCTCGGCATGGAAGCGCACATCGAGGACCCGGCCAACAGCTCGCTGTTTTCCGCCTATCCGCGCCTGGTGGCTGAGCATCATCTCATCGACTTCACCACGGACTGCCTGCGTCTGATCGTCGGCGGCGCCATGGATCCGCACGAACTCGAGCAGCTGCTCGACGTGGAACTGGAAACGCACCATCACGAAGCGCTCGTCCCCGCGCTGGCCGTGCAGAAGATGGCCGACGCGCTTCCCGGCTTCGGCATCGTCGCCGCGGTGCTCGGCATCGTCATCACCATGAAGTCCATCGACGGCGACGCCGCGGTCATCGGCGAGCACATCGCTGGCGCGCTGGTGGGTACCTTCCTGGGTATTCTGCTTTCCTATGGATTCGTCGGGCCGCTCTCCGCCGCGATGGAAGCGCGCGTGAACACCGACGGCAAGGCATTCGAGTGCGTCAAGGTCGCGCTGCTCGCCAACCTGCGCGGCTACAACCCGATGGTGGCCGTGGAATTCGCGCGCAAGTCGCTGCAGTCCAGTTCGCGTCCGACGTTCCAGGATCTCGAATCGCACCTGAAGGCGGCTCGGTAAGCAACGATGAGCGACCTGAAGCAGATCATCATCGTCCGCAAGAAGCGCGGCGGTGGTCACGGCCACCACGGAGGCGCCTGGAAGGTCGCGTACGCCGACTTCGTCACGGCGATGATGGCCTTCTTCCTGGTCATGTGGCTTGTCGGCGCAGGTACGAAGCAGCAGCGCGCCGCCATCTCCGAATACTTCAAGAACCCCAGCATGACCCAGGGGCAGTCCACGATGGCGCCGTCGGGCAAGATGGGTCCGGGCGGCGCCAGTACCAGCATGATCAAGCTCGGCGGGGCGATGGACCTGCCGAAGGGCCCCGGCGACAACCAGGCGTTTGCCCGGCCCAATGGCGCGGAGCTCGACAAGTTGGCGAAGGAGCAGGAAAAACGCCGGCTCGAACAGCTCATGAAGGATCTCAAGGAAGCGGTCGCCAAGAGCCAGGCCATGGCGCCCTACAAGGATCAGCTCCTGCTCGACATCACCTCCGAGGGCCTGCGCATCCAGATCGTGGATAAGCAGAACCGGCCGATGTTCGACACCGGCAGCGGTGTGATGAAGCCTTACACGGTGGAAATCCTGCACGAGCTGGCGGGCTTCGTGAACCAGGTGCCCAACGCGATCAGCATCTCCGGGCATACCGACAGCGCGCCCTACGTCGGTTCAAGCAAGTCGTATGGCAACTGGGAGCTTTCCGCCGACCGCGCCAACGCCGCGCGTCGCACGCTCGTGGAAGGCGGCATGCAGCCAGACAAGGTGGCCCGCGTGGTGGGGCTCGCGGCATCGGTGCCGTTCGACAAGGCCAATCCCGCCGCAGCCATCAATCGCCGCATCAGCATCGTCGTAATGACGGCCGAGGCGGCGCGCGCGGCGCTCTCGCCGGACCTCGCGGACGGCGCTGTGGCGCCGACGGCCGGATCGCATGCCGCAGGCAACAACCACGTCGAAACGGCAGTCACCGGTGGCGCGCGAGCGCCTGCCGACACGCCCAGGGCGACGACCGCGTCGGTCGCATGCGGCGATGCAACTTGCGCACAAGGCTCGTCGCCCCCATAGGTTTCTAGACCCCGTCGAACGTTCGCTGCGCCCGACGTGACGAGACGAGGGTGCATGCCGCGGCGCGCGCCGCGGCCGACGACGACTCAAGGAGCCGCCTATGCACGACGCCACCCCGCTCATCGCCACCATCGTCGGGGGTCTCGTCCTCGCCTTCATTTTCGGAGCCATTGCCCATCGGCTGCGTCTGCCGGTGCTGGCCGGCTATCTCGTCGCGGGTGTCGTCGCCGGACCGTTCACGCCGGGCTACGTCGCCGATGCCCATCTGGCACAGGAACTGGCCGACCTCGGTGTGATCCTGCTCATGTTCGGCGTGGGGCTGCACTTTTCGTTGAAGGACCTGCTCTCGGTCAAGGCGATTTCCATCCCGGGCGCCGCGGTCCAGATGGCTGTCGCGACCGGCCTCGGCATGGCGCTCGGTGCGTTCCTCGGCTGGCCGCTGGCGCAGGGTTTCGTGTTCGGGCTCGCGTTGTCGGTCGCGAGCACGGTCGTACTGCTTCGTGCGATGGAGGAACGTCGCCTGCTCGACAGCGATCGCGGCCGCATCGCCGTGGGCTGGTTGATCGTCGAGGATCTGGCGATGGTGCTGGCGCTGGTGCTGCTTCCGGCCATCGGCGGATTCCTCGGCGGCGAGCAGGCAGGTGCATCGGCGAGCATCGGTGCGCTGCTGGAAACCGTGGCCTGGACCATCGGCAAGGTGACGTTGTTCGTCGCCCTGATGCTGATCGTCGGCAAGCGGGCCATTCCCTGGGTGCTGCAGGCCGTGTCGGCCAGCGGTTCGCGAGAGCTGTTCCGTCTCGCCGTGCTCGCCATGGCGCTCGGCATCGCGTTCGGCGCAGCCCATCTCTTCGATGTGTCGTTCGAGCTGGGTGCCTTCTTCGCCGGCATGATGATGGGCGAGTCCAAACTGTCGCAGCGCGCCGCGGAGGAAACGCTGCCGCTGCGCGACGCCTTCGCGGTGCTCTTCTTCGTTTCCATCGGCATGTTGTTCAATCCGCACGTCCTCGTCGAACAGCCGTGGGTCGTGCTGGCCGCGTGCCTGATCATCATCGTCGGTAAGTCGGTGGCGGCCTTCGCCATCGTCCGCGCCTTCGGTCGCCCGCCGAAGACGGCACTGACCATCGCCACCAGCCTCGCGCAGATCGGCGAATTCTCTTTCATCCTTGCCGGGCTCGGCGTATCGCTTGGCTTGTTGAGCGAGCAGGCGCGCGACATCCTCCTCGCAGCAGCCATCGTCTCCATCCTGATCAATCCCCTGTTGTTCGCGGTGCTCGACCGATGGATCGCGCGACATGAGGCGGACGTACCGGACGATGGGCCCAGCATTGCCGGCCACACCGTGCTGGTGGGCTACGGACGCGTGGGCCGTCGCGTGCTGGCCGAACTGCAGGCCGAGGGCACCCGCACCCTGGTGATCGAATCCGATGAGGACGCGGTTCGCGAACTGCGCGGAACGTCCGAGGTGGAGTTCGTGGTGGGCAACGCCGCGGTGGCGGCCGTGCTCGACGAGGCCAACCTCGCCGGGGCTCGGGCCCTGATCGTTGCCGTGTCCGATCCGTTCGAAGGAGGGCAGGTCGTGCGTGCCGCGAGGGCCTTGCGGCCCGACCTGCCGATCGTCGCCCGTGCCCACTCCCAGGAGTGCGTGGCGCATCTGGATGGCCTCGGTGCCAGCAACGTGATCTATGGCGAGCAGGAACTTGCGCACAGCATGTTCGCTGCGGTGCGTGCGCCCGTCGATCGTGCCGGCCATTGAGTCGGCGGAGCCCTTTATGAGTGGGCTCCCGCTCGGTTCGTGCGGCAGCGAACATACGTCGAGCTAACGTCACCATCGCTACCTTGTGACGAATCACGGTAGACGAGAGATCCGCATGGCTTCCCGCATCGAGGACTACGCGATGCTCGGCAATTGCCGAAGCGCAGCGCTGGTGGCAAGAGACGGTTCCGTCGATTGGCTGTGCCTTCCCCGCTTCGATTCCGCTGCGTGTTTCGCGGCCCTGATCGGGCAGGAAGAGAACGGACGCTGGCGCATCGCGCCCTCCGATCCCGATGCGATCTGCACACGCCGTTATCTGGACGGTAGCCTCGTGCTGGAGACCGAGTGGCAGACGGCGACGGGACGTGCGCGCGTCATCGACCTCATGCCGATCGATGGTGAGCAGGTGGGCGTCACCCGGATCGTCGAAGGCATCGAAGGTCGCGTGGACTTCGAGGTCGTGCTGACCCTCCGTTTCGACTACGGCAATGCCGTGCCCTGGGTCAGCCGCGTGGACGACGCGACGATGACCGCGATCGCCGGCCCCGATCTCATCGTGGTGCGCAGCCCGGTCACCTTCGACGGCGAGGGCTTGCACAGCGTGGCGCGCTTCAAAGTGCGCAAGGGCGATTCGGTGCCGTTCTCCCTGGCCTGGGGACCGTCGCACCTAGCGCCGCCCGATACGCCGGAACCTTACGGCGCCCTGCGCGACACCCTGGCCTTCTGGGATGGGTGGTCCGATCGCTGCAATGGAACGGGCGAATGGTCGGACATCGTGCGCCGCTCGCTGGTGGTGCTTAAGGGGCTGAGCTACCTGCCCACCGGCGGCATCGTCGCGGCGCCGACCACCTCGCTGCCCGAGCAGATCGGCGGCCCGCGCAACTGGGATTACCGCTACTGCTGGGCGCGCGATGCCACCTTCGTGCTGTCCGCGTTCGTCAACGCCGGCTACCACGACGAAGCAAGCGCGTGGCGCGACTGGGTCCGACGTGCGGTCGCCGGATCCCCGGGCCAGTTGCAGGTGCTCTACGGGCTGGCGGGCGAGCGTCGTCTCGAAGAGTTCGAAGTGCCCTGGCTCGCCGGCTACGAAGGTTCGACGCCGGTACGCATCGGCAACGCTGCCTCCGCGCAGTTCCAGTTGGATATCTTCGGCGAACTGGTCGGCGCCTTCGCCCACGCCGTGCGGCATGGCGTTGCCTTGCAGCCGGAAGCCGACGAGGTGCAGACGGTGTTTCTCGAACATCTCGCGAGCATCTGGCGGCATCCCGACGAAGGCATCTGGGAAATCCGGGGCGAGCCGCGCCATTTCGTCCATTCCAAGGTCATGGCGTGGCTGGCGTTCCAGCGCGCGAGCGAACAGGAGCGCCACGATTCCGATCCTCGGCTCACGCTGCGCTGGCGTGCGATGGCCGACGAGATCAAGGCCGACATCCTCGCCAAAGGCGTCGATCCCGAGCGCGGTTGCTTCACGCAGTCGTATGGCTCCAAGGAAATCGACGCAAGCCTGCTGCTGGTGACGCTTACCGATTTCCTTCCGCCCGACGATCCACGCGTCGCGGCGACCGTGCGGGCCGTCGAAGAAGACCTACTGGTGGATGGCTTCGTCCGCCGCTACGACACGCGAAGCGGCGTGGACGGCTTGCCGCCGGGTGAAGGCCAGTTCCTTCCGTGCAGCTTCTGGCTCGTCGAGAACTACGTGCTGCTCGGGCGCCTCGACGAGGCTCGCACCCTGTTCATGCGACTGATCGGCCTGGCAAACGATCTCGGCCTGCTCGCGGAGGAGTACGATCCCCGTGCGAAACGGCTGCTGGGTAATTTCCCCCAAGCTTTTTCTCACGTCGCGTTGGTAAATGCCGCCTTCAGTCTCGCGCACGGTTACAGCGCGACGGCAGATATCCACGCTACCCCCGAATCCCAAGATCCCCAAGGAGTCCGTGCATGAGCCCAGCCCAACCGAAGCGTGTCACCTCGCGCGCTCATCCGGCCGACCCGTGTACCGTCGTGATTTTCGGCGCTGCCGGCGACCTCACCAGTCGGTTGGTCGTCCCCGCGCTCTACAACATGCGCCGCACCGGCCTGCTGGCTGACAATTTTTCGGTCATTGGTTTCAACCACGGCAAGATGACCGACAACGCATGGCGCAAGAGCCTGCGTACCGCGCTCGAACGTTTCGTAGGCAACAGCGGCAGTCGCCTGGACGAGGATGCCTGGGGCTGGCTAAGCAGCCAGATGACCTACCACGCGGGCGATTTCGACGATCTGTCCGCGTTCCAGAACCTGGCGGTGAAGCTGCGCGATGCGGAGCGCCGCCGCGGTACGAAGGGCAACGTGCTGTTCTATCTCGCCACGCCGGAGCGTTTCTTCGGCGACGTGATCGAGAAGCTGCGCGATGCCGACCTCGTCGACGATGGCGGTCCCGATGGCGAGTTCTGGCGTCGCGTCATCATCGAAAAGCCCTTCGGTCATGACCTCGCTTCCGCGCACGCGTTGAACGAGCGCATTCTCAAGGTGCTGCGCGAGGACCAGATCTTCCGCATCGACCACTTCCTCGGGAAGGAGACGGTGCAGAACATCATGGCGTTCCGCTTCGCCAATGGCCTGTTCGAGCCGATCTGGAACCGCGACCGTATCGACCACGTGCAGATCACCGTGGCCGAGACCGTGGGCGTGGAACGCCGCGGCTCGTTCTACGAACAGACCGGCGCGTTGCGCGATATGGTGCCCAATCATCTGTTCCAGCTGCTGGCCATGGTCGCCATGGAGCCGCCGAGTTCCTTCGACGCCGAAGCCGTGCGTACGCGCAAGGCGGAAGCCATCGAAGCCATCCGTCCGATCCAGCCCGAGGACGCGGTGCGCGGCCAGTACGGCCCGGGTGCAGTCAACGGCGAACTGGCGATCTCCTACCGCGACGAACCCAACGTCGCGCCGGATTCGGTCACCGAGACCTTCGTGGCAATGAAGCTCTCCATCGATACGTGGCGCTGGTCCGGTGTGCCGTTCTATCTGCGCACCGGCAAGCATATGGGCCGGCGCACTACGGAAATCGCGATCCGCTTCAAGTCGGCGCCGTTCGCCCCGTTCCGCGGCACCGGCATGGATGCGTTCGGTCCCGATTGGCTGGTGTTGCAGATCCAGCCCGACGAGGGCATTTCGTTGCAGTTCGACGTGAAGCGCCCGGGTCCGCGCGTGGAACTGGCGCCAGTGCGGATGGATTTCAAATACGCCGACTGGTTCCGCGCCGAGCCCAACGTGGGCTACGAAACGCTGCTCTACGATTGCATGACCGGTGACGCCACGCTGTTCCAGCGTGCGGACATGGTCGAAGCCTGCTGGCGTGCCGTGCAGCCGATCCTTGACGATTGGGCGCAGCGAACCCCGGCGGACTTCCCGAACTACGCCTCGGGCAGTGCAGGCCCCGCCTCGGCGGACACGCTCCTGGCCTTGGGTGGGCGTTCGTGGCGTCCGCTGAATTCGTCGAGCGAGCCACTGGCGCGCAAGTCGTCGCGCAGCAAGGCCGAGGTCGCACCGGCGTCCGTCGGCACCGCGCCCAAGAAGCGTGCATCTGCGAAGAAGGCCGCGGCATCGAAGAAGGCGACTGCGCCGCGCAAGACGGCATCGCGTCGCGCCACGGGAGCGAAGACCGCCGCGGCGAAAACCGCCTCGGCCCGTAAGGTGGCACCCGCGAAAGCCACGACGAAGAAGACGGCTGCCCGTCGCAAGCCCGTCGGTCGTCCGCGTTCCAAGTAATCACGCCTCGGGTCAAACGAAAAGGCCGCGCTGAAAAGCGCGGCCTTTTCGTTGTTCGCACGATCAGTGATCGTGCTTGTCGTCCTTGTGCTCGGGCGGCCGGTGGTCGTCATGCCGCGGAGCGGGCCTGGATTCGGGACGCGCTTCGGGACGCGGCGCCGGACGGGCTTCCATCCGCGGCTCGGGACGCGGTTCCGGACGGGCCTGCATGCGCGGCTCCTCGCGGGGCGGCATGCGTTGATCCATGCGCTGCGACTCCATTCGCGGCTCGGCGGCCGGCGCACGTTGGGCAAAACGTGCCGCATCGTTCGATGGCATGTGCGGTTCCGCCACCGGGGCATGCGGCGCGAAACGCGCTGCATCGTTCGGCGGCATGCGGGGCGCGGCAGGCTCCTGCCGCGGCTGCGTCGGCGGCGGAGCCGGTGCGTGCCGGGCATCCATGGTCTGCGGAGGGCGCGCCTCCATGGGCTGAGGCGCGTGGGCGGCCAAGGCCTGGCGATCGCGGGCGAACGCCTCGGCGTTGACCGGACGCTCCGGCGCATGCGGCGCGCCGGGAGCCGTGGTGGTCGCGTGCTCATTGCGCTGCATCGTCGCCGGATCGACTCCATGCGGCGCATTGGGCATGGGACGACCTGCGGCGGAAGCGCGAGGGTCCACCGGACGCCCTGGCTCACCGGCGGGACGCGGCATCATCGCAGCACGCTCGGCACCCGGCGGCGGCAACGCAGGGCGAGCGTTCGGCGCCGTGGCGCGCATCATCGCGGGGTTGAAGTTCGGGCGCTGCATGTGCGCGAAATCCACCGGGTGCGGCGCCATGGCGGCCGGTGCCGGATGACCCATCGGGCCGGCGGGCGGTGCGCCGTTATAGGTGGTGTTGTGCACTGACACGTTGCCGAAGTTGTGTCGGTTGTCGATGTGCACCGAACGATCGATGCTGGTGTAACGGTTGATCACCGTGTTGCGGTTCACGACATACGGATGGTTGTCGTAGACCACGGCCGGCGGGCCATAGCCGCCACCGCGCGGGCCGCCCCACGACGTGTTCCAGGCGTTCCAGCCCCAGGGATGGTCGTGGTGGTGCGCGAACAGTTCGCCAACTACCACGCCGACGCCGAACGACACGAGGCCGGTCGCGACGAGGTCGCCGCGGTCGGGAGCGGGTTCGTACCAGCGTTCGGTCGTGTAGACGCGCGAGTACACCGGCTCGCCGTAGACGACGTCGGGATCGTACCGCGGCACGTAGACGACATCCGGCTCCGCCGGCTCGATCTCAATGGTCTGTGCGGGCGGCTCGACGACACGGCGCTCTTCGACCACGGTGGTCGTCGTGGGCTGAGGCGTCTCTACCACGCGGATCTTCTGCTGCGGCGTATCGGCCAGCGATCCGTGTGCACGGGCACGCTGGCGCATCACCTGGATCGCGTTGAGCACGTCGGTGGGTTCGGCCGCGTAGGCGGCACCCAAGGCGGCAGTCCAGTCGTTATGGCCGTCCAGTTGATCGACGACGGCGGGGAAGGCGACCAGCGCCTTGACGCTCGGATCCCATGGCTGGTTGCTTGCGGCATCGATCAGCGCCGAGCCGCTCAGGTTGCGGTTGTCTTCGAGGAAGCCGCGCGCGGCATGCACATCGTCCGGGTGCGTGGACGCGGCCAGGGTGAGTGCGACGAGCTTGTCGGGAAACAACGCGATCGGCGAGACCAGCGCATAAAGCTGTTCCGCCGTCGGCGGCTGGTAGGCGGGGGCCGGCGGGGGTGCGTTGTCGACCGTTCCTGCGGCGGCCGGCGGCGCGGAAGCGGTGTCATCCGCGGGCGCCTGACGCTGGCAACCGGCAAGCATGCCGACAATGGCGACCGACAGCGCGGTCATCAGAACGACGTCCTTCGTAGTGTGTCTCATGGTGCCCTCTCGTCACGGATCGCCTGTCGATCCGGCGTGGCGCCAATGTCGTTTTCGGCGCGTGACTCGGCGCTGTCTGGCGCCGCAAGGGCTTGCGGTTTCGCGGAGGTATTTAGCGGCGGTTTGGGTGGGTGAGGGTGATCGCGAACGCAGTTTCGAGGGCAGGATGCACGTGTTTTTTTTCGTTGCGTTGCAGCAAGCAACCCCGTCCAACCGCCTTTCATGGCGCTCTGCGAAAACGGCGATTCCGTTTCCGCGAAAAAACAGTCACTTGCTCAAGTAGCTACGGGTTACGTCGCCAAGATGGATCGATCCAAATTTTGCGAAACCGTTCTGCACTGCACTATTTTGGTATTCCCAATATATCGATAAAAATCAAAGCGATGAGTCAAGTTGATCATCCTTAGATCGAGTTAAAAATTCAGTTGACTTCGATGACAGGGGACTTAAGAATCCGGCGATAACACGGGATTGCTACAGCAAGACCGGGGCTTTCGCGCCAGAACCCGCAGACCGGCGGCGCGGAAGAAGAAAAGGGCGGCGAAACAAGACCCTCACGCAGCGCGCGTTCCCGACGTCGGTTTTCAGCCGGCGCGGTGCCGTTCGCTCGGAAAAAAGCAACGCGGGAGCGGGGCCCCGACAGCGAGCGGGACCGGCTTCCTTCCCCTTTCCAGGAGATCGATGTGAACCACCGTATCAGCGCACTTTCCATGGCCATCCTGGCCGGTCTGTTCGCGACGGGTAGTGCGATGGCGCAGGACGCCACCACCACCCCGTCCGCGAACGACGCCGGGACGACCGCCCCCGCCGGTCAGTCCAATCCCCAGAACGCGGCCAATCTCAGCGGCATCACCGTCACCGGTATCCGCGCGAGCCTGCAGAAATCGCTCGACCTCAAGCGGAATGCCGACTCCATCGTCGACGCGATCTCCGCGGAAGACGTGGGCAAGTTCCCGGACACGAACGTCGCCGAATCGCTTTCGCATCTGCCGGGTCTCAGCGTCGACCGCAACTTCGGCGAAGGCGACAAGGTCAGCATCCTGGGCACCGATCCTGCGCTGAACCGCCTGCTGCTCAACGGCCAGACCGTCGCATCGACCAACTGGACGTCGGATCCGAACAACCCGGACAGCCGCTCGTTCAACTACAGCCTGCTCGCCTCGGAAATCATCGGTAACGCCCAGGTCTACAAGACCCCGCAGGCGAACATCGACGAAGGCAGCATCGGTGGCACGGTCATCGTCAACACGCGTCGTCCGCTCGACCTGCCGGCGAACACGCTGACGGGCAGCGTCAGCTACGGTTACAACGACCGCGCCGACAAGGGCAAGCCGAACGCATCGCTGCTGTACAGCTGGAAGAACAAGGAAAGCACCTTCGGCGTCATCGGCTCGCTGATGCATTCCGATCGCATCATCGATCGCCAGGGCACCGAGATCTTCGGCTACCAGCGCGTCAACGATCCGACCGACACGAACCCCGACCACCAGTTCAACCCGGCCGTCGTGCCGCCGGACGCGAAGGGCGTGTACCCGACCGCGATCAACACGGCGTGGTTCCAGCAGCGCCGCACGCGCGACGGCGTGTCGACCGGCCTGCAGTGGAAGCCGAACGACGCGTTCGAGCTGAACTTCACCGGCCTGTACGTGACCGAGAAGTTCAACAACTTCAACCAGAGCCACTACGGCGAATGGTCCGGATCGGCCGCCAACGCCACGGCGCTGGGCTTCAACAACGGCGTTGCGACCAGCGGCAGCTACAACGCGAACACGTCGACCTACCTCGACGGTTACGAGCGCGATTCGACCGTGAACACGGGCGTCGCCAATCTGCGCGCCGACTGGTTCGGTGACGGCTGGACGGCATCGAGCCAGATCGGCTACACCGGTTCCACCGGCGGTTCGGACGGCATCTGGAATACGCAGTTCCAGGGCTTTGGCGGCTTCGACTGGAACCTCAAGGGCCAGCATCCGCAGATCAACTACAACAACGCCGACAATCCCGCGGCGATGCTCCTGCACGGTGCCGGCTACAGCTACGCGCCGAGCTACGATCGCGAGCGTTACTTCCAGGCCGACTTCTCGCACGACGTCAGCTGGGGTCCGCTGAACCAGATCGAGGTCGGCATCAAGGCGACCAACCACATCGACGGCCAGGACGCCTACGCGGCACGCCTGCCGTCGCAGGACGGCAGCGGTCTGTCGCTCGGCGATTTCTCGCACGGCGGAACGCCCAGCGGTTACCTCGACGGCCTCAGCGCGGCCGGCAACATGGGTGACTGGACGACGATCGATCCGGGCCTCATGAAGGCGTACATCCAGCAGCTGAAGAACGGCACGGTATCGCTCGATCCGAAGGCCACCTACAGCGTCGTCGAGCAGAACCGCGCGTTCTACATCCAGGGCGACTTTGCCGGCGACGACTACCGTGGCAACCTCGGCGTGCGTTATTTCCGCACCCGCGACACGGTGGACGGTTACAACGCCATCGGCGGCGACAACTACGGTCCCGTCAACAAGCGCAGCGCGTATCACGACTGGCTGCCGTCGTTCAACATTGCCTACGACGCAACCGACAGCCTGACGCTCCGCTTCGCCGCCGCCAAGGCCGTCGCTCGCCCGCGCTACCAGCAGATGACGCCGTACGTCGCGCTCGACGACCGTACCCTGACCGGTTCGCGTGGCAACACCGACCTCGGTCCGTACAAGTCGACCAACTACGACGCCTCGGCCGAGTGGTACTTCTCGGAAAACAGCGTGCTCGCCGCGGAAGTGTTCTTCCGTCGCATCTCGGGCTACATCCTCAACACCAACGTTGCCGAGACGCACTACAACCTGACGAATCTGCGTGACGACGTGTACCAGATGCAGGTGCCGATCAACGCCGGTGTCGCCAAGGTCAAGGGCGCGTCGATCAGCTACCAGCAGAACTTCCGTTACGGCTTCGGCTTGCTGGCGAACTACACGTACTCCGACGCGGACACCAGCAACGACTTCCCGCTGCCGTACAACTCGAAGAACTCGTTCAATCTGTCGCCGTTCTACGAGCAGGGTCCGTGGAGTGCGCGTCTGACCTACAGCTGGCGTTCGTCGTACTTCACCTCGATCGCGCAGCTGCAGTCGCAGCAGATCACGGGCATCTTCCGTCAGCTCGATGCCTCGGTCGGCTACCAGATCAACGATCACATCCGTGTGTCGCTGGATGCCACCAACCTGCTGGACGAAACCTACTTCGTCTACAACAACACCCCGGCGCAGCCGCTCAACGCCTATAAGAACGGTCGCACCTACACCGTGACCATGGGCTTCAAGCTGTGATGCGGCGCGCGTCGCTGGCAATGGTGGCCTGGCTTCTCGCCGGTGCCGCCAGTGCGGCCACGCCGGTGGAGAAAGACCTTTCCACCGGCTGGCAGTTTCGCCTGGTGACGGAACGGGGGGCGGACAGTGTCCGCGATCCCGCCGCCCAGGCGTCGCCAGCGACGCGCTGCCGTGAGTCGTGCAAACGATTCGCGGACTGGCAGCCGGCCACCGTGCCGGGTGCCGTCCAGACGGACCTGCTCGCCTTGGGACGGATCGGCGATCCGTTCTGGCGCGACAACGAGGCCGACCTGCAATGGATTGGCCTCTCCGATTGGGATTACCGTCTGGACTTCGACGTCGACGCGGCCATGCTCAAGCGTGGTCACGTCGAACTCGTTTTCGATGGCCTCGACACCTTTGCGGACGTCGAGGTCAATGGCCGGATGCTGCTCTCGGCGGACAACATGTTCCGTCGCTGGCGTGTGCCGGTGAGAGATGCCTTGCACAAGGGCACGAACACGCTGGTCGTGCATCTCCATTCCCCGATCACCCGGCTGTTGCCGTGGCTGATGAAGCAACCGTATTCGCTGCCCGGCGAATTCGATTCCTCTTTCGGCGACGAGCCGAAGGGCAAGCAGACGTCCAACTACGTCCGCAAGGCCAACTACCAGTACGGCTGGGACTGGGGCCCGCGCTATGTCACGCTCGGCATCTGGCAGCCGGTACGGCTGGAGAGCTGGGACGCGACGCGTCTTGCCGACTTCCACGTCGCGCAGAAGCACGTCGACGCCGATAGCGCCCAGCTCGACGCGCAGTTCGACCTGCGCGCGGATCGCAGCGGTCCGGTCATCCTCAAGGTGGACTGGGCCGCCCCGGATGGCACGCGCGGCCACGACGAGCGCAGCGTGGCCCTGTCGCGTGGCGAAAACCATGTGTCGTTGCCGGTCTCGATCGCTCATCCGCAGCGCTGGTGGCCGGTCGGTTACGGCGAGCCGAACCTCTATCGCTTCCACGCGGAGGTCGCTGCCGATGGCGACACCATCGCCAGTGCCGACCGCGACACCGGCCTGCGCACGGTGGAGCTGCGGCGCGACAAGGACACCTGGGGCAGGGGCTTCGCCTTCGTGGTGAACGGCGTGCCGATCTTCGCCAAGGGCGCGAACCTGATTCCGTTCGACAGCTTCCCATCGCGCGTGACCACCGCGCGCATGGAGGCGATCCTTCGTTCCGCGAAGGACGCCAACATGAACATGCTGCGCATGTGGGGCGGCGGTACCTATCAGGACGACGCCTTCTACGCCGCGGCCGATCGCATGGGCCTGATGATCTGGCAGGACTTCATGTTCGGCGGTGCGATCACGCCCTACGACGATGCCTTCCGCGAGAACGTGCGCATCGAGGCGACCGAGCAGGTCACGCGGCTGCGCGATCATCCGTCGATCGTGCTGTGGTCCGGCAACAACGAGGTGCAGACCGGCTGGGACGACTGGCCGGATCGCCAGGACTTCCGCAAGTTCGTCAACGCCGATGAGGTGCGTCGCATCGACGATGGCATGCGCGAACTGTTCGGCACGACCTTGCGCAAGGTCGTCCAGGATCTCTCGCCTCAGGTGCCTTACTGGGCCAGTTCGCCCAGCACCGACTACGACGGCCCCGCGAACGTAGAGAACGACGGCGACTTCCACTACTGGAAGGTCTGGTCGGGTTCGGAGCCCATTGCGCGTTACCTGGACGTCACCCCGCGCTTCCAGTCCGAATACGGCCTGCAATCCTTCCCGGTGATGGCTACGATCAAGGCGTTCGCAAGTCCCGAGGACATGCAGCCGGAATCGAAGGTCATGCGCGCGCACCAGAAGTTCGCCAACGGCGATGGCAACCAGCGCCTGCTGCTGTACATTCGCCAGGAATACGGCGAGCCGAAGGATTTCCCCTCGTTCGTTTACCTGAGTCAGGTGATGCAGGCGGAAGGCATCGAGCTGGCGGCGGAGCACCTGCGCAGCGCGCGTCCACGCAACATGGGCACGCTGTACTGGCAGTTGAACGATGTCTGGCCCGGTGCGTCGTGGGCGAGCGTCGACTACTTCAATCGCTGGAAGGCCTTGCAGTTCCATGCGAAGCGCTTCTATGCGCCGGTAGACGTCGTGCCGCTTCGGCGCGATGGCAAGACCGAGGTTTTTGCGGTGTCCGATCGCACGACCGACTTCGCCGCCACGCTGCGCACGCGTGTCTATGACATGGGTGGGAAGCTGCTACGTGAGACGAGTCAGCCCGTTCACTCGGCCGCGCTTGCGAGCACCAAGGCGGTCACGTGGGACGATGCGGCGCTGTTGAAGGGCGCAGATCCACGCCGCACGGTGGCGGCGTTCGATCTGATCGAGGCCGGTAAGCCGGTCGCGCATCATCTGCTGTATTTCGGCGCCGCGCGTACGCTCGCGTTGCCGCAGCCCGGCATGAGTACGTCGTTGCGCAAGGACGGTGGCGCCGTGGTGCTCACCGTCAAGGCGAAGCGCCTGGCGCGCGCCGTGTGGATCGATACGGGCGACCTGGACGTGCGCCTCGCAGACAACGCGTTCGACCTGCTCCCGGGCGAGAGCCGGGACATCCGCATCGACGGCGTGGCCGATGTCGATGCGCTCCGCCGCGTGTTGAAGGTACGCTCGCTTGTCGACGCTCTGAAGGAGACCGCTCCGTGAATCCCAGCCGACGCCATCTCGTGAAATGGCTTTCCCTGGTGCCCAGTGCCGCCTTGCTCGGTGGCATGAGCCTCAGCGCCGCCGCGGGGCCGCGCTTCGTCACCCAGCGGCCGCCCGTCGGCAAGCGCAAGTTCACCAGCGACGCCGTGGAGAAGCTCATTGCGTCGACGAAGAAAAAGATCGCAGACCCCGAGCTCGCGTGGTTGTTCGAGAACTGCTTCCCGAACACCTTGGATACCACGGTAGAGATCGGTCGGCTCGATGGCTACGAGGACACCTTCGTGGTCACGGGCGACATCGACGCCATGTGGCTGCGCGACTCGTCCGCGCAGGTGTGGCCGTATCTTCCGCTCACGCCGAAGGACGAAGCGCTGCGCAAGCTGTTTCGCGGCCTCATCCGTCGCCAGGCGCGCTGCATCAGCATCGATCCGTACGCCAATGCGTTTCTTCCCGATCCGCGCGGCAAGAGCAAGCTCGAATGGGCGCAGTCCGATATGACCGACATGCGCCCCGGCGTCGCGGAGCGCAAATGGGAGATCGACTCGCTCTGTTACCCCGTGCGTCTCGCGCATGGGTATTGGCAGACGACCGGCGATCGCGAGCCGTTCGACGAAAACTGGCGCGCCGCGACGCGACTCATCGTGACCACCTTCCGTGAACAGCAGCGCAAGGACGGCACCGGCCCGTACCATTTCCAGCGGCCGTCGCCCAATCCGACCGAGAGCCAGTTCCTGCACGGCTATGGGCAGCCCACGCGCCCGGTCGGCATGATCCATGCGATGTTCCGTCCGTCCGACGACGCCACGCTGTATCCGTTCAACATCCCGGGCAACCTGTTTGCCGTCGTGACCTTGCGTCGCCTTGCGCAGATGCATGGCACGTTCTACGGCGACCAGGGCTTCGCGAGCGAATGTAACGCGCTGGCCGACGAGATCGCTGCGGCGATCGAACAGCATGGCGTGATCGGCGACCATGGCGAGGACTACTGGGCCTACGAGGTCGATGGTTATGGCAACCATCTCTTCATGGACGATGCCAACGTGCCGAGTCTGCTGGCCCTGCCTTACCTGGAATGCGGGCCGCGCGACGCGCGCTATGCGCGCACCCGGGCCAAGGTCTGGAGTGCCGACAACCCGTACTTCTTCAAAGGCAGCGCAGGCGAAGGTATCGGCGGACCGCATGAGGGCCTGCGCATGATCTGGCCCATGTCGATCATGATGAAGGCGTTCACCACTGACGACACGGCGGAGATCCGTCAGTGCCTGCACGGGTTGAAGACCACCCATGCGGGCACCGGGTTCATGCACGAGGCATTCGATCAGGACGACCCGAAGCAATTCACGCGGTCGTGGTTCGCCTGGGCCAATACGCTGTTCGGCGAGCTGGTGGTCCACCTCGCCGATAAACATCCCGATACCTTGCGGCGCGTCTGACGCGCCGATCCCTGTATCCCATCGCTGGAGCGATTCATGGTTACCCGTCGACGTTTTCTGCAAGGGATGGCTGCCTTCACGGCGCTCGGTCAATTCGGTTCCCTCACCGCGATGGCCGAGGGCGTGCAAGAAGGCTTGAAAGCACCCTCATCCGGCGGCGGCACCGCCGGTGAGGGTGTGTTGCGTTACGTCGACGTCTTTGTCGGCACCGGCGGCCACGGTCACACCTACCCGGGTGCGACGCGGCCGTTCGGTATGGTCCAGTTGAGCCCGGACACGTACAACGCACAGTGGGATGGCTCGTCGGGCTATCACCAGGGCGACGGCTCGATCATGGGCTTCTCCCATACGCATCTCTCCGGAACGGGCGCGAGCGACATGCTCGACGTGCTCGTGATGCCCTCCATGGGGCCCGTGCTCCTGCAACCGGGCGATCGCGACTTCGACGGCGTCAACTACGTGTCGCGCTTCGACGCGAAGAAGGAGAGCGGCGACTCGAAGGAAAAGGGGTGGCGCAGCGGCGTCAAGGGCTATCGCTCGCACTACACGGGTGAGCAGGCGCATCCCGGTTATTACCGCGCGAAGCTCACCCGTTTCGACATCCTCGCGGAACTGACCGCTACGTTGCGCGCGGGCATGCATCGCTACACTTTCGGCAAGGACGGCGATGCCCATCTGCTGGTCGATCTCGCCCACGGTTATGCAGACGCGATGGACAAGGCCGCGAACGTCACGGACGCGGAGCTGACCCTGGTCGGAAACGACACCCTCGTGGGGGGGCGGCGCGTGTGGCAGTGGGCCGCGGGTCGCGTGATCTATTTCGCCATGAAGCTGTCGCGTCCGGTGTCGAGCCTCACGTTGTATAGCGACGACAAGCCGCTGCCGAAGGGCAGCACCACCGCCAAGGGCGATCATCTGAAAGCGGCCCTGCATTTCGACCAGGCGTCGCGCGAGCCGCTGCTGGTCAAGGTGGGTATTTCGGGCGTGGACATCGACGGCGCCATGCGCAATCTCGACGGCGAAATGCCGGGCTGGGATTTCGATGGCATCCGTGCCGCGGCCGAAGCCGAGTGGGAGCGCGAGCTGTCGAAGATCCGTATCGACGCCTCGTCGGACAAGATCAAGCGCACCTTCTACAGCTCGCTGTATCACACGATGCTCGCGCCGACGGTGTTCAGCGATATCGACGGTCGATACCGCGGCATGGACAAGGCGGTACACGCGCTTCCCGAAGGTCGGCACAACTACAGCACTTATTCGCTGTGGGACACCTACCGCGCCGAGCATCCGCTGTTGACGCTGTATCAGTCCGAGCGCGTGCCGGACCTGGTGGACGGCATCGTTCGCCTTGCCGTGGAAAGCCCGAGCGGCGCGCCGGTGTGGCCACTGCAGGGCATCGAGACCGTCTGCATGATCGGTTATCACTCCGCTGTGGTCGTCGCCGAGGCGCAGGCCAAGGGATTCACCGGCATCGATTACGCAAAGGCATGGCCGGTGTTCCGTCGTCGCGCAATGCAGGACGATTATTTTGGTCTGACCTACTACCGCAAGCTTGGTTTCATCCCCAGCGACAAGGAAGGCGAGGCGGTCAGCAAGACGCTCGAATACGCCTACGACGACTGGGCCGTGGCACACATGGCCGATGCGCTGGGCCACGCCGAAGACGCCGCGCTATTGCGCAAGCGCTCGCAGAACTACCGCAACGTGTTCGACAAGGACACGCACTTCATGCGCCCGCGCGGGGAAGACGGCACCTGGCTGCAGCCGTTCGATCCCATCGCGATCGGGCACTCCAAGCGCTGGCGCGACTTCACCGAGTCGAATGCGTGGCAGGCCACGTTCCTCAACCAGCACGACGTGTACAACTACATGACGCTGTTCGGCGGCGAGCAGGCGTTCGAGCAGAAACTCGACGCGCTGTTCAATGCCGATCCCACGTTGCCCGACGATGCACCGCCTGACATCGCGGGCATGGTCGGCCAGTACGCGTTCGGCAACGAGCCCGGCCATCACATGCCTTATCTGTATGCGTACACGGGCGCGCATCACAAGACGCAGGCGCGCGTACGCATGCTGCTGGAAACGATGTACCTGCCGGAACCCGACGGCCTCCCCGGCAACGAGGACTGTGGCCAGATGAGCGCGTGGTATGTGATGAGCGCCATGGGCCTGTATGCCGTCGACCCGGTCAGCACGAACTACGTTTTCGGCAGCCCCTTGCTCGATCGGGCCGAGGTACGCGTCGGCGAAGGTCGCACCCTGGTCATCGAGACGAAGGACAACGGGCCGGGCCGGCCGTACATCCAATCGGTGACCTGGAACGGCAAGCCGTGGACGAAAAGCTGGATACCGCACGCCGAGCTGGCCGCAGGTGGCACGCTCGCCTTCGTCATGGGCGACACGCCCAACGAGGCGTTCGGCAAGGCGGTGGC
Source organism: Luteibacter flocculans (assembly GCF_023612255.1). Classification (NCBI taxonomy): domain Bacteria; kingdom Pseudomonadati; phylum Pseudomonadota; class Gammaproteobacteria; order Lysobacterales; family Rhodanobacteraceae; genus Luteibacter; species Luteibacter flocculans. Next base: position 838,896 of record NZ_CP063231.1, read on the forward strand.
CGACCGGCCCCCATCGTTCGGGTAATCCGAGCGCGGTAGGCGCCATGCCGGCTGCTGCCGAGCTCGTTCACGAGCGGTAGACCGTCATATCGACACTCTGCCCGGGCCGGAAGGGCCGGCCTCGGTCAGGGGATCGTCATGTCGTATGCAGGGCGCATGGTTTTTCGCATGTACCTACCCAGTGTGGTCGCGCTGGCTGGAGGCGCGCTCGCGGCCGCCGCATTGAAGGCGTCCCAGCAGTGGCCCGGGGATCTCGGCATCCTGTCGCTCTATTCCAATCTGCCGTCCTGGACCTTCGCCCTGGCCCTCGCACTGGCGTTGACCATGGCGACGGTACAGACCGTTCGCCTGCGTTTGTGGGATCGCGGCGCCATCGCCGGCTGCTACGTGTGCGGAAGCCTGCTCGCTGCACCGCGCGCGTCGCGTCGCGGTCTCGGCATGACCCGTCGCTGTCTCGGCTGCGGCAAGGTCCACGGCGTCAACCACCATCGGCTCTCGCCGAAGGTCCTGCCGCTGGTGCCGGTCGAGCAAGCCCGACCGGCCACGATCAGGAGCGCACGTTAGTCACCGTGATGCGGTGACCGATGCGTTCGAGTAGCGCGCGCAGCGCTTCGGCATCCTCCACGCTGGCGGCATCGTCGAGCGACAGCCAGAGGGTGTCCCCGGACAGGCCGTGGACCTTTTCGTTGAACTCGATCTCGATGGCTACCTTGCCACCGGGCTGGACCACCGATACGGTGAAATTTCGCTGATGCACGCCCTGGATTCCCTGATGAACTGTCGAATGGACGGTTCATTTTAGCGGGGTACGAGGGAAAGTGCGTGTGGAGGCAGCGAATGGCGAGGGGAACCGGCGTGTGGGAGCCCCCACCCTGGGGCCGAGAAGAACCTAACTGTTGTGGGAGCCGCCATGGCGGCGAGGGGAGTCTGCGGGTGGGAGCCAGCCTGCTGGCGATGGGAGCTTGCCTCACCGCTAAACCGCTTCGTCGGCTTTTCGCCACCAGGGTGGCTCCCACCGGCGCTTTTGGTGGCTCCCCGCCACGGCGCTCAGTCGCCGACGCTGCCCAGTGGCGCCGCCACGTCCTCCAGCGAACGGCGCTCGGCCGCCACGCCCAGCCAGAGCGCCGCTGCGGCGCCCACCAGCATCAACGATGCCCCGAATACGTAGCCCCAACCGATCGCCGCACGCTCGCCTGTACCGATCAGCGTGCCGAACAACCAGGGTCCGGCCACCCCGCCGAGCGCGGTGCCGAAGGCGTAGAACAGGGCGATCGCCAGGGCGCGCAGTTCGAGCGGGAAGCTCTCGCTCACCGTGAGATAGGCGGAGCTGGCCGCCGCGGAAGCGAAGAAGAACACGACGCTCCACGCCACGGTCTGGCTCCGCGCATCGAGATGCCCATGGACGAACAGCCACGCCGTCACGAACAACAACAGGCCCGACGCGGCATACGTGAGGGCGATCATCGGGCGGCGGCCGAGGCTGTCGAAGCGCCTGCCGAGCAGCAGCGGCCCGAGGAAATTGCCCGCGGCGAAGGGCAGCAGGTAGAGCCCCACCTCGGCATCTGCCACGCCGTAGAAACGCCCGAGTACGAGCGCATAGGTAAAGAAGATCGCGTTGTAGAAGAACGCCTGGGTGGCCATGAGCACCAGTCCCAGCAGTGTCCGCCGCGGGTAGGTACGGAGCAGCGTGGTCGCGACGTCCGTCAAGGTGATTCCGCGCGGCCTGAGGCGCAGCCGTTGCAATGGCGTGGCGGGTGGCGCGGCACCGACGCGGCGCTCGATCTCGGCGACCACGGCCTCGGCTTCCCCGACGCGCCCGTGCAGCATCAGCCAGCGAGGGCTCTCGGGAATCCAGCGTCGCAGCACCAGAATGCCCAGGCCAAGCGCGGCGCCGAGCCCAAAGGTGAGCCGCCAGCCCAGTTCCGGCGCCACCCAGCCCGAATCCAGCAAGACGACGGAGCCCAGGGCACCGGCCGCGGCGCCGAGCCAGAAGCTGCCGTTGATGACGAGGTCCGTGTGCCCGCGGTAGCGGGCGGGGATCAACTCCTGGATCGCCGAATTGATCGCGGCATATTCGCCGCCGATGCCGGCTCCGGTAAGCAGACGGAAGATCGCGAAGGTGATGAAGTCGGGCGAGAACGCCGTGGCGGCCGTCGCGGTGAGGTACAGACCCAGGGTGACGGTGAAGAGCTTCTTGCGCCCGAGCCGATCCGTGAGCCAGCCGAAGAACAGCGCACCGACCACCGCCCCGACGAGATAGAGGCTGCCTGCGAGGCCCACCTGCATGTCGCTGAGCCGGAGCACCGGGCTGGACTTGAGTGCGCCAGCGATCGAGCCGGTGATGGTGACTTCCAGCCCGTCGAGCACCCAGGTGATGCCCAGGGCCGTCGCCACCAAGGTATGGAATCGCCCCCAATGCAAGCGGTCGAGGCGCGCGGGGACGTCGGTTTCGACGATGTCGTGGGTGATGCCGGCGGGGGAGTCCATGGGCCGAACGTAGGGGACCTGCCGCTTACGTGCCGTCAACGGGCTCAGCGTGGTGCGCGATAGCCTCCGGCGACGCCCTGCGGGGAAAGCGTGAGCTGCCAGAGCTGGTCTCGGCGGCTGCGGAACACGCCCGCCGAGCAGCCGAGATAGAAGTGCCACATGCGGCGGAATCGCTCGTCGTAGCGCGCCGAGAGACGCGGCCACGCGGCGTCGAAGTTTTCCCGCCAAGCCATCAGCGTGCGGTCGTAGTCCGCGCCGAAGTTGTGCCAGTCCTCCACCACGAACAGGCCCTCGAGCGCACTCGCCACCTGGCTCATCGCAGGGATGACCGAATTGGGAAAGATGTACTTCTCGATCCACGGGTCTGGCCTCCCCGGCGTGCCGTTACTGCCGATGCTGTGCAGTACCGCTAGCCCATCGTCGCGCAGGCAGCGGCGCGCCACCTCGAACCAGGTGCGGTAGTTTTTGCCGCCGACGTGCTCGAACATCCCCACGGAAAGAACGGCATCGAAGGTCTCGTCGAGTTCGCGATAGTCCTGCAACCGGATCTCGATCGGCAGGCCCTCGCACAGCGACCGCGCGTACTCCGCCTGCTCCCGGGAAATGGTGACACCGACGCCGCTCACGCCGTAGCGTTCGGCGGCGAACTTCAACGCCTCGCCCCAGCCACAGCCGATGTCGAGCACGCGCTGACCAGGTTGCAGGCGAAGCTTGCGGCATATGAGGTCGAGCTTGGCCTCCTGCGCAGCGTCGAGCGTGTCTGCCTCAGCCCAATAACCGCACGAGTAAACGAGGCGCTTGCCGAGCATGGCCTCGAACAGGTCGTTGCCGAGGTCGTAGTGCTGGCGGCCCACGTCCCACGCGTGGTCGCCACGCTGCCGGTTGAGGAAGCGTGCCTTCAAGTGTGCGATCAGCGTGTCGAGCGTGCGTAGCGATTCGTCCAGGTGTGACGACAGCACGCGCGTGAAGAAGCCGGGCATGTCGCCCACGTCCCACCAGCCGTCCATATAGGCTTCGCCAAGGCCAAGCGAGCCGTGGGCGAACACGCGTGCGTAGGTGCGGTCATCATGGATGGCGATATCGGTGGGACGACTGCCGCCAAGGGTGACGCCGGCCTGCTCGAGCAGCTCGGCCGCACGTGCCTTGAGAGAAGACGCATCGTGACTCATGAAACGCTCCTTGATCCCCCGGCGCCGCCACAGCGGCGTGCCTAGAAATGCTTGAGGACGCCCCGCGTGATCGTCAAGCCCGCGATCGTCATGAAGATCGAACCGACCAGGTTGAGCGCGACGTGCCCGGCAAACCATGCGTACTGCTGGCGCAACAGCAACGCCGACGCCTCGGCCGAAAACGTGGAGAAGGTGGTCAGGCCGCCGAGAAACCCCGTCGCCACGAATAGGCGCGCTTCCACCGGCAACGCCTGGTAATGGTCGAACACCCCGAGCACCACGCCCATCAGCAGCCCACCTGTGAGGTTGGCGGCCAGCGTGCCGAGCGGGACGGTCGGGAACAGCGGGTTGAAGGCGAGCGCGAGCCACCAGCGCAACCAGCAGCCGAGCATGCCGCCGACGCCGACGGCCAGGAATCCGGTATAGCTCACGTCAACCCCGCGGAGTATCGATGGCGCGATTATGAGCCCTGGTCCGCTCCACGCATACTGCACACGGGGCGGATAGCCGGTTCGTTATACTTTGCGACGCCTCCTTGCGGCTTGTCCGATCCATGCCTTCCGCGACCCGCGACCCGCGTCGCCATCTCCCGCTCCTGCTCGCGGCCCTGACGATGATCGGGCCGTTTTCGATCGACGCCATTTTCCCGGGCTTTCCGGACATCGGGCGCGAGTTCGCCGTGAGCGACGTGGCCTTGCAGCAGCTCTTGAGCGTGTATCTGCTCGCTTACGCGGGCATGAGCCTGTTTCACGGGGCGCTGGCGGATGCCTATGGACGCAAGCCGGTGATCATCATTGCCATGGCCGTCTATACGGTTGCCTCGGTGGGTGCGGCCATGGCGCCAGACTTTGCCTTCCTGCTCGGTTGCCGCGTGCTGCAGGGCATGTCGGGCGGTGCCGGCATCGTGGTGGGCCGCGCCGTGGTGCGCGACACGATGCATGGCGAGGAAGCCCAGCGCATGATGTCCAAGGTGATGATGATCTTTGGCATCGCCCCGGCCATCGCCCCGATCGTGGGTGCCTGGTTGCTCGGTATCGATGGATGGCGCGGCATCTTCTGGGCGCTCTCGGGGTTCACGCTATCCCTCACATTCGCGGTGGCGTGGTTCCTCGTGGAGTCCCACCCGGTAGACCGGCGCAGCGTGTTCCGCCCGCGTCCGCTGTTGGCGGGCTACCTGCGTATCGGGCGAGATCTGCCGTTCTGGCCTCTGGCCCTGGCAAGCTCGATCAATTTCGCTGGGCTGTTTCTCTATATTGCTTCGGCCCCGCACCTCATTCGTGACCTGCTGCACCTCGGTCCGGATGGCTTCCCCTGGCTGTTCGTGCCGGTGGTGACCGGCATGGTCTCGGGTGCGTTCATCTCCGGTCGCCTTGCGGGGCGGGTGAGTGCGTCGAAGACGGTCGCCTGGGGCTATGCGGCGATGCTGTCGTCGTGCGTGCTGAATCTGATTCTCGCCGTATCGATGGATACACCGCGCGTGCCCTGGTCGACGCTGCCGCTGATCCTCTACGGCTGCGGCGTGCAGTTGGCGTTTCCCACGCTCACGCTGCTGTTGCTCGACCGCTTTCCGGACCAGCGCGGTGGTGTGTCGTCGGTGCAGGCGTTCGGCAGTCTGCTCGTCACCGCTATGGTCGCTGGCGTACTTTCGCCAGCCTTGTCCGAGAGCATGCTCACACTTGCCTTCGGCGCGACGGGGATGTGTTCGATCGGTCTCGTCGGCTGGATCTGGTATGCCCAACTCCAACGACAGCGGCTGGCCGTTGCGTCACCGGGGGACGCCGCGCGCACTGACGCATAGCCGCATCGAAGGCAAGCGCCACGCATATCCTGCGTGTAAACCGTATGCCACTGATTCGCAGGCAATAACTGCATTTGCTTTGCGCGGCAGAATTGGCCAGCATCGAATCCGCGCCCTGTCGACGGGCACCGTGGACATTCAATCTCGGAAAGGATTCCGATCATGAAAGCTCTCGTTCTCCGCGTTGTTTCGCTCGTTTCGTTGGTCGTGGCCAGTTGCGCCGCGATTCCGGCGCCATACCATGCGACGGTTTCTTCCGTCGCCGTCGAGCCAGAGCGGAGCCCGGTTGCCTACTCACCTGACGCCGCCCTCGCCGAGTTGAACAAGTGGTATTCCAACACGACTGCCAATTGCGGCAGTGCGACCAGGCCAGCCTTCCTTTGCAGTGGCGTGCTGATGCGACAGGTCGAAACCAGCGACGCCTACCTTTCCTGGGATCCGAGCTCCAACGCCATCGCCAAAGGGGGGATCTCGTTCTCTTGGATTCGGGCGGACAGCAACTTTCCGACATTCTGGAAGCCAAACGGGTTCATTTTTTACCCGGACTTCGAGATTCCCAGCGGAAAGTTTCACCCAGCGATTCTTTGCGCATTTCCATTCGACGGTAACTCCTGGGAGCGCACGGAAAACGGATGCGGCCAGCATCGGGCAGACTCGCGGAGCCGCCCCTGCGACGTATTGGGCATCACCACAGCCACCGCATGGATCGACAATTACTACATGCCGGGCGCGGGCGGCAACATCCATGCGCATCAATGCGGATGGAACGTTCGCGAGGGGCAACCGACAACGGCCGATCGGTTCCAACAGAATATCCTGGCGCGCGCGAATCTGAAGGTGAGCGAGTGGAATTACTGGAACGAGTTGGTGTTGGGCACGTGGCGTGCGGGCACGGGCGGAACCCTTCCCATTCACTCGTTTTTCTACAAGAACGGCGACGCTCAGGCGCTGACAAAAGCACGTAGCGATCAAACACGGTATTTCAACCTCTACGGGCTGGGGCTGCCGATTTTCCGAGTCACCTTGCCGACGGAGAGCACGGGCAGGGCACAATTCTCGTATGTGGCGGCCGATCAGGCTGTCACGCCAACACGCCAGTGAAGCGTACCGAGTGGACTATGCGAGGCCCCTGGCTTGAAGAAAAGCACGCGCTTCGGCGGCGTCCTGCTCGAACCACGCCCGCGTTGAGCCAAGACGGTAGGTGTAACCCCAGCGGTCCATGTCTTCCATGACGCGCGCCGAGCCGACGCCGGGCAACTGTTCGGCCAGCACGATCTGCAGATAGCAGGTGGCGTCCTCTTCCTCGATGGAATCGGTGGCGTCGGTATGCACGAGGGCGCGCTTGTCGTCGGGAAGCACGATGAGGTGGCAAGCTTCGTGGAGCAGGGAATGCACGGGTGTGTCTGCGCGCGCATAGACCGTGCTGCCAATGATGCCGGCTTCGCTTTCGCCCCAGAAACTGCCCGGTATGTCGCGGCCGTCGGCAACGGCTACCAGGGTCAGGCCGTAACGGGCGAGCAGGGCACGCGGTTCGTCGAAACCGATCTCGCCGACGCGGAGGACGCCGTCGGCGGGATCGTTGCCCGGAGCCATGTCGGCGCCGGTGATTACGTTGACCATGACCGTGTCAGGGGGTCTGCGTGATGGCCTTGCCCTCGGGCAGGGCGACGGAAAGCTCCAGCACCTCGTGGCCGCTGTCGCGTTCGAGGTTGATGTTCACCGCCTCGACGTCGACGTTCACGTATTTGCGGATGACTTCCAGCAGCTCGTTGCGCAGCAGCGGCAGGTAGTCCGGGCCGCCACGCGTCGAACGCTCCTGGGCCACGATGATGCGCAGGCGTTCCTTGGCTACGCCGGCGCTTGGCTCCGGCTTGCGCTTCAGGAAATCGAGGATACCCATGCTCAACCTCCGAACACGCGCTTGAGGAAGCCCTTCTTGACCGGCTCAAGGAAGCGAAGCGGACGCTCTTCGCCAAGAATGCGGGCGACGGTGTCCTTGTAGGCGGCACCGGCGTTGGAGTTGTCGTCGAGGATCACCGGCACGCCCGCGTTGGACGCGGCGAGCACGTTTTCCGATTCCGGGATCACGCCAACGACCGAGATGCCGAGGATGTCCTCGACGTCCTTTACGCTGAGCATCTCGCCGGCTTCGACGCGATTGGGGTTGTAGCGCGTAAGCAGGAGGTGCTGCTTGATCGGCGTTTCGCCCTTCTCCGCGCGGCGGGTCTTGCTGGCGAGCAGGCCGAGGATGCGATCCGAGTCGCGGACGGACGAAACCTCGGGGTTGACCACGACAACGGCATGGTCGGCGAAATACATCGCCAGGTGCGCGCCCTTTTCGATACCGGCAGGGGAGTCGCATACCACGAAGTCGAAGTTCTCCTTCGCCAGTTCGTCGAGCACCTTCTCGACGCCTTCCTGGGTCAGGGCATCCTTGTCGCGGGTCTGCGACGCGGCCAGGACGTAGAGCGTGTCGTAGCGCTTGTCCTTGATCAGTGCCTGCTTGAGCGTGGCCTCGCCGTGCACGACGTTGACGAAGTCGTAAACCACGCGGCGCTCGCAGCCCATGATGAGGTCGAGGTTGCGCAGGCCGACGTCGAAGTCGATGACGGCGACTTTCTTGCCCTGCATGGCGAGACCGGTAGCGAGCGAGGCGCTGGTGGTGGTCTTGCCGACTCCGCCTTTGCCGGAGGTGACGACGATAATTTCTGTCAAGGGATGTCTCCGAGTATTTCTAGCGGTGCGGCTGCGATTACAGCCGCGCGATCATGAGTTTTCCACTGTCGAGCCAGCATTGCACCGACTGGCCCTCGAATTCCTTGGGGATATCTTCGAACACGCGATAGTGCCCCGCGATGGCGACCAGCTCGGCGCGGAAGTCCGAACAGAAGATGCGTGCCGTCTCGTCGCCCTGCGCGCCCGCCATGGCACGGCCGCGCAGGCTGCCGTAGATGTGGATGGAGCCGTCCGCGATCACTTCGGCGCCGTTGGCGACACCGGCGGTGACGACGAGGTCGCGATCGCGCGCATAGACCTGCTGGCCCGAGCGCACGGTGCTGCCGCTGTGATGCTGCGCGGTGGACGACGCGGCGGCATCGGTGTCGTGGGTCGGAGCGGCGGCGCGCGCCGGCTCGGGCGTGCGTGCCGCCGCCGGTACCGCCGGCGTAGCCGCTGCCGCCTCGCCCTGTGCCGGCTCGTACTGCGCGCGGAACTTCGCGATCAGCGGCAGACCCATGCGCTCGGCGAGCGCCTCGGTCTCGCTGGTGCCGTAGGCGAGGCCGACCGGCAGCATGCCTGCACTGCGGATGGCTTCGAGCAGGGCGTCGACCATGCCATCGTCGGGAAGCTTCGGCAGGTGCGACAGGTCGAGCACCACGGCGGCGCGCGCGAACATCTGCGGCGCCGAGCGCACGCGGCGCTCCAGTTCCTCGACCAGTGCCGCTGCATCCACGCGACGAAGGCGCACGCAGGCGATACCGACCTGGCCAAAGCGGAGGTCGCAGGCGGCTTCGAGGGATTCGGCGCGGGCGTTCATGCGGCGACTCCGTGGTCATCGATAGGGCGGCGGCGCTCGGCGAGCCAATCCACCTTGGGCAGGCCATCACCTTCCAGATAGCGTTCGCGCACGAAAGGGAAGCTCGGCAACTCGCGGGCGAGCAGGCTCACCTGCGGGCCCGCGGCCCCCATCCTCTGCTGGCCCACTTCCTGGAAGCCCATGGTGCCGTGGAACAGCACCGTCTGGTCGTTGCGGGGTTCGAGGAACACCTCGCAGGTCAAAAGCGGCACGCGTACCTCTGCATAGCTCTGTACATCGCAATAGAAGATTCGACCCAGGCCGTGGCCGCGCGATTCCGACGCGATCACGATGCGGTCGATATACACGAAGCTTTCGTAATGCGCCTGGAACCAGCGGAAATTGGGGCTGGCGTAATCCGCGTCGGGACGCATTGCGATAAGAAACCCGAGGATGCGACCGTCCTGCTCGGCGACACGGAAATAATGGGCGATCTCGTAAAGATGGCGCAGCCGGTCGATGTCCGTGGCGAGGATGCCGGTGCCTGCCTCGTTATTGAGTGCCAGCACGGCATCCAGGTCGTGCTCGCGCACGTCGCGGATGGCAAGGGCCATTCGTTGCTCCGCATGTGTGTTCGTGGATGGCGACCCCCGGGTCGCCGAATACGCGGCATTATGGCACGCCCGGGCCCTGCCGGGGGAGCGCGGACGGTTGTAAAACCGTTGTAAAGCGAAGGTTTGCCGCGTTGGCGCACGTGACTTCAGTCAGGTGGTGCGCGACGCCCGAAGCCCTATGATGCGGACATGTCCAAGGTCCAGTTCAATCACGTTCGCCTGCTTCGCTACGCGACGTACTTCGTGTTCCTGTGCGCGGGCCTGCCGCTGTCGATGCAGCGCGCCGGCAGCGGGCCGGGCGCGATCGGCGACATGGCCCTGCTGGCCTGGACCGCCTGCTACCTCGTGTTCGGCCTGGTGCACTGGCTGCTGACCAACCAGCTCGGTGCCCGCCTGAACGGCGCTACCCGCGTGGCAGTGCTGGTGATCCTCACCGGCACCGCGCTCGCCATCGGTGTGCTGAGCAAGAGCGGCGTGGGCGCGCTGCTGCTCATCATCGTCGCCACCGTCGTTCCCTGGCTGGTGAGCCTGCCGCTGGGCATCGCCTGGATGGTGGTGGCACACGTGGCGCTGGTACCGGTCTTTGCGGAGGTGCCGGGCTGGGGCGTGATCAGTGCGCTGATGCAGGCTTGCCTTTACTTCGGCTTCTCGGCGCTGGTCTTCATCGCTTCCATGGTAGCGAGCCAGCAGGCGGAGGAGCGCGAGGAACTTCGCCGGCTCAATTCCGAGCTGCGTGCGACCCGCGCGCTCCTGGCCGAGTCCACCCGCATTGCCGAGCGGATGCGCATCGCGCGCGACCTGCACGATCTCGTCGGCCACCATCTGACGGCGCTCAGCCTGAACCTGGAAGTCGCCAGCCACCTGACCAACGATACGGCCCGCGAACACGTGCTCAAGGCACAGAGCACCGCCAAGCAGTTGCTGGCGGACGTGCGCGAGGTGGTGAGCGAGTTGCGCCAGGACGATGCGATCGACCTCACCCAAGCCCTGCGCAGCCTGACCGAGGGCGTGCCCGGGCTGGACGTACGGCTCACCATTCCGCCGCGTTTCGGCGTGGAAGACCCGCGTCGCGCGCAGATGCTGCTGCGCTGCGTGCAGGAAATCCTGACCAATACCGTGCGCCATGCCAATGCCCGCCATCTGTGGCTGACCTTCCGCCACACCGGGCCCGACGAACTCTGCCTCGACGCGCGCGACGACGGCCGTGGCAGTGGCAACGGCGAGTTCCGCCCGGGCAACGGCCTCAACGGCATGCGTGAGCGTCTCGCTGAATTCGGAGGCACCGTGGCGTTCCGCACCGATGCCTCCGGCGGCTTCGCGCTCACGGCGCGATTGCCGCTGGGCGAAGAGCCCTCGCTCGCCCACGCGCCCCCGCGGCAGGTGCTCGATCCCGGCCTCGGCGACGAGCCCGAAACGCTGCCGCGTGCCAAACTCTCCGTTCCTTCCGAGGATCTTCCATGATCTCCGTCTGCCTCGTTGACGATCAGAACCTGGTTCGCCAGGGCATCCGCTCCCTGCTCGACCTCGCCGGCGACATCCGTGTCGTCGCGGAATGCGCCGATGGCGCGCAAGCGGTGCAGACGATTCCCCAGATACGGCCTGACGTGGTCCTGCTGGACCTGCGCATGCCCAACATGAGCGGCCTGGAGGTGCTCCAGGCTCTCGGTGGCCGCAACGAGCTTCCGCCGACGATCATCCTGACCACGTTCGACGACGACCAACTGGTGCTCTCGGGCCTCAAGGCCGGCGCACGGGGCTACCTGCTGAAGGACGTCTCGCTCGATCAACTGGTCGAAGCGGTACGTACCGTGGCCGCGGGCGGTTCGCTGGTTGCGCCGATGGTGACCCAGCGCCTGCTGGCGGGGGTGGGGCGTATCCAGAACCAGTTCTCCAGCCTCGAGCAGCCCGATCCCCTCACGGAGCGTGAGACGGAGATTCTGCGTCTGCTCTCCGGCGGTTACAGCAACAAGGAGATCGCCAATTCCCTTCGCGTTGCCGAGGGCACGGTGAAGAACCACGTCTCCAACATCCTTTCCAAGCTCGGGGTTCGCGATCGCACCCGCGCCGTCTTGAAGGCCCTGGAACTGGGCATCGTCTAGCTGAGGAACGTGGGGGAAGGGTGACCCGAACCTGACCAGGGGTGTGGGCGGGGCTACTCCGGCCGAAAATCCGCTTGTGCGAGCTAGAAAAAAAGGGCAGGCGACCCAATGGCGTTCCCCGCCGCGAGCAAGTACCATCGGCTCTTTCGGCGCGGGCGAACCCCTGCCACGGGCCGATCCATCAGGGGTGACCGCTGGGCGTCCATGGCCTTGCGTGGAGCCTGTTCGTAAGACGTTCGGAGATCCGTGGAATGACGCGTCTGTTAGAATTTATCGTCGCCCTAGTCATCGTCGCCGTGCTCGGTGTCGTGGTCGGCGTGGCCATGCCCTCGACCGGACATGTCGAGCGCGAAATGCTGATCAGCAAGGATCTGCGTCAGGTTTACGACGTTTTCAGCAACTTCCGCCGCTTCCCTGACTACACCGTGTTGCGGTCGTTCGACCCGAAGGTGCAGTTCGAGCTGTCCGGCAAGGCCTATGGCCCGGGCGCCAAGATTTCCTGGAAGGCCTCCGACCCGAAGGTGGGCGATGGCTCGCTGGAAATCGCCTCGATCGATCCGGGCTTCGCCCAGATCTCCGATGCCGGCAAGGGCACCATCGTCTGGAACCTCGACAACGGCTGGCGTGGCGAGGACAAGAAGTTCACGATCAAGCTCGAGCGCACTGGCCGTAGCCAGAAGCTCGTCAAGGTCAACTGGGCCTACGACGTGTCGTACGGCTTCAACCTGATCAACCGCTTCTCGAACCTCTACATCCATGGCGATCCTGACGCGCTGATCCAGTTCAGCCTGTCCAATCTCCAGAACCTGATGGCGTCGATTCCCAACATCGACTACAGCAAGATGGTTCCGGAAATCGTCGATCAGCCGGCCAAGCCGATCCTGTTCGTCTCGACCACGGCCCCGCGCACGCTGGACGACGTCGACACCGCCTCGGACAAGGCCATGGCCGAGATCCAGGCCGCGGCGAAGAAGCTGGGCGTGAACATCGTCAGCCCGCGCATCACGTTCACCACGAACTGGGGTGACCAGAATTACACCTTCGACGTGGCCGCCGAGATCGATTCGACCACGCTGAAGATCAATGGTCAGGACGTCGAAGTCACGGCCGCCCAGCGTCCGGCACTCGATACCGCGGCACCTGCCGAGGCCTCGACTGCCGCCGCGCCTGGCGCCCCTGCCGATGCCGCCACTCCGGGCAGCAAGGACAAGCTCGGTCGCGTGATCGTCGATGGCAACGTCAAGGCCGTGCTCGCGTTCGGTGGCAAGGCGCTCAAGACGGAGTGGAACGGCACCGGTGCCGGCCTCCCGCAGACCCGCCAGATGCTCGCTGCCTACTCGCAGACCCACGGCTACAAGTACGACGACGTGACCTACCGCGCCTACGACATCCAGGTGAAGGCGCCGGTGAACAACAAGGGCACGATCGAGGGCTACGACGAACAGAAGTTCGAGATCTACCTGCCGCTGCAGGGCGACAACCTGCCGTCGCAGACGCCCGAGCAGGAAGCCGGCATGAAGCAGCCGGGCCTCGAAGACGCGGCTCCGGCCGGTGCGTCCTCGGCTCCGGCCCCGGCGGGTACCGCCCCGGCTCCGGCCAGCACCGCCGCAGCGCAGTAACTCGCGCCCTGAGGCATCGAAAACCCCGCCGTGAAAACGGCGGGGTTTTTTGTTGCCTGATGAAACGCGCCCGCAAAAACCTTCGCAGCACCATCGCACGTCAGCGCGCGCAACCCATTCCCCAGCCACGCGCAACCGCTACACTGGCGGCGATGATCGAAGCCGACCGACTTACTCGCTGCTATGGGCCGCTCACCGCGGTCGATTCGCTCAGCCTTCGTGCCGAACCCGGGCAGGTGCTCGGACTGCTCGGTCCCAATGGCGCGGGCAAGTCCACCGCCATGCGTATGATCGCGGGATTCCTCACGCCCACGTCCGGTACCGCGCGCGTCTGCGGTCACGACGTGCGCAAGGAGCCGCTCGCCGCGAAGCGCGCGCTCGGGTACCTGCCCGAAGGGGCCCCCAGCTACGGCGAAATGACGATCCGCGAGTTTCTCGTCTTCATGATCCGCGTACGTGGTCTGGAGCGCGACATCGCCTATCGCCGCTTCGACGAGGTGGTCACGCGGCTGGAACTGGACGATATGCTGGATCAGACGATCGGCACGCTGTCCAAGGGCCTTCGTCGCCGCGTCGGCCTTGCTCAGGCGATCCTGCACGATCCGCCGGTGCTCATGCTCGACGAACCGACCGACGGCCTCGATCCGAACCAGAAGCATTCGGTACGCATGCTCATCGATGCGATGGCGCGCGAGCGCACTATCCTTATTTCGACGCATCTGCTCGAAGAGGTCCACGCCCTGTGCAACCGCGTCGCCATCATCGCCAAGGGGCAATTGCTCGCCGATGCGACGCCCGCGGAACTGGAAGCGCGTTCGCGTTACCACGGCGCGGTCTCGTTCAGTGCACCCGGTAGTGGCGTGTCGCGCGAGATGCTGGCACGCATACCCAATGTGTCGATGGTCGAGGTCGATCCGCTGGACGGCCGGGTGACGGTGTTCCCGCGCGCAGGCCAACCGATTCTCGACGAGGTGCAGGCACTTTTGCGCACGCAGAACCTCGAAGTCTCTGAGATCCAACTGGAACGCGGTCGCCTCGACGAAGTGTTCCGGCAGATCACCACACAGCCGCGCGAGGTGCGCGCATGAACGCCGCACTCGCCATCGCACGCCGCGAGCTGTGGAGCTACTTCGTCACACCGGTGGCGTACGTGTTCATGGTGATCTTCCTGGTTCTTGCCGGGCTGCTCACTTTCTACACAGGCGACTTCTACGATCGCGGTCTGGCCGACCTGCAACCGTTCTTCGACATGCACCCCTGGCTCTACCTCGTGCTGGTGCCGGCGGTCACGATGTCGACCTGGGCGGAAGAGCGCGCCTCGGGCAGCCTCGAATTGCTCTTCTCGCTGCCGGTGACGATCTCGCAGGCCGTGCTAGGCAAGTTCCTCGCCGCATGGGGCTTCATCGGCATCTGCCTCCTGCTCACCTTTCCGATCTGGATCACCGTCAACTACCTCGGCGATCCCGACAACGGCGTGGTACTCGCGGGCTACGTGGGTAGCTGGCTCATGGCGGGTGCGTTCATCGCGATCGGTACCTGCATGTCCACGAGTACGCGCAGCCAGATCATCGCCTTCATCCTCACGGCGGCGGTGTGCTTTCTGTTGCTGCTCATCGGCCAGCCGCAGGTCATCGACTTCTTCCAGGATTCGCTTCCGCCGAAGTTGCTCGGCGCCATGGGGCAGTTGAGCATCGCGCGACATGCCAACGCCATCGCGCGCGGGGTGCTCGACCTGCGCGACCTCGTCTACTTCTTCGCCACGATCGTCGCCTGGCTGGCGGCGAGTGTGGTCATGCTCGACCTGAAGCGGACGCGTTGACGATGCGCCACATGCATCTCTCCCGCTCGTTCCGGCTGCGCCTGGCGCTGTTCGGCATCGCCGTGCTGTTCCTCGTGGTGGTCGCGACCAGTTCGATGTCCTTGCGCACCGCGCGCGTCGATCTCACCGCCGACCGCATCTATACGCTGACGCCGGGTACCCAGGAGATCGTCGACAGCCTGCGCAAGCCGCTGAACCTTACCTTGTACTTCTCCGAACATGCGACGCGGGATCTGCCGCAGCTTCGCAGTTACGAGCAGCGCGTGCACGAAATGCTGCGCGAGATCGCGGTGCGCGCGCATGGGCGTATCCGCCTCAGGGTGATCGATCCCGTGCCGTACTCCGACGACGAGGACGCCGCGGAAAGCTACGGACTCTCCCCTGCGAGTGGTGGCAGCAACGGCGAGCGTGTGTTCTTCGGCCTGGTGGGTGCGGACGGCAGCGGCGATGTGCCGCCGCAGGCGATCCCGTTCTTCGACCCCGCGCGCGAGGCCTTCGTCGAGTACGACATCGCCAAGCTGCTTTACGAACTCGGTATGCCGACGAAACCACGGCTCGGCGTCATCAGCTCGCTGCCGGTGGAGGGCAACCTGGTGATCGGCGAGCCGGCATGGGCGGTCGTGCGGCAGCTCGACCAACTGGCCGACGTGACCACGCTGGATCCCAGCGACCTGACGCATATCGACGACGCGCTCAAGGTCGTGCTCCTGGTCCATCCGAAGCACCTGTCCGACGATGCGCTCTATGCGATCGACCAATACGTTCTGCGCGGCGGACACCTTGTGGTCTTCGTCGATCCCGATGCGGAAATGGACAATGCGCCACTGATCGATTCGCATGGCATCGTGGACGACCACGATTCGGATCTGCGCCGTCTGTTCGAAGCGTGGGGCGTGGTCTACGACCCCACCAAGGTTGTCCTCGACCGCTCGCAGGCGCTCACCATTGAACTCAACGGCAACAGCGTGGCGCATCCCGCCATGCTCGGCCTTGGCCCTCAGGATCTCAACCACGACGACGTGATGACGGCCAGCCTGCAGCGGGTGAACTTCTCCACCGCGGGGTTCTTCGAGCTGGCGCCCGACACGAAGGCGCGCATGGTGCCGCTCGTGCAGACGTCCGACGAAGCGGCGGTGGTACCCGCCCAGCGCGCGCGCGACGCCGCGAGTGATCCAGCCAGCCTTCTCGAGAACTACGAGCCGACGCACGAGCGCTATGTGCTGGCAGCGCGCCTGCGCGATACGTTCCGCACGGCCTTTCCGGAACGCCAGGAGAAGGGGCATCTTGCGAACGCCGCGGCGCCCGGCGAAGTGGTGCTCGTGGCGGATACGGACCTGCTTTCCGATCGTCTCTGGATCGACGTGCAGCCGCTGCTGGGACAGCAGCAGCTCACGCCGTTCGCCAACAACGGCGACTTCGTCGCCAACATCGTGGACAACCTCGGTGGCTCGACGGCACTGCTGTCGATCCGCGGTCGGGTGAATTCCCAGCGCCCGTTCACTAAGGTGCGCGCGCTACAGGCCGCAGCGGATCGCAAGTTCCTGGTCAAGAAGCGTGAGCTGGAGAACGAGCTGTACGAGACCCAGCGTCGCCTCGCCGAACTGCAGCCGGTGAAGAACGCCGCCACGCCCACCACGCCCACAGCCGAACAGCGCCGCGAGGTGGAGCAATATCTCCAGCGCAAGCTCGCCATCGGCAAGGAACTGCGCGACGTGCAGCATCAGCTCAATGCAGAGATCGATGCGCTGGGCCTGCGCCTGAAGTTCATCAATATCGTACTGGTGCCCGGCATCGTGGCCTTGATCGGCCTGATCTACGGCTGGCGGCGTACGCGTCGCAGCCGACGCGTGGTCTGACGTGCTCGACAGCGCATTGAAATGGATCGTGCCCTGGGAGTTTTCCTGGGTCTTCCTGATTGTCTTTCTTGGCGCGAGCTGGCTGTATCTGCGCGGGGTTCGGCAATTGCGCGTGTCACCGTCGCGGCAGTTGGCGTTCTGGGCCGGCATGGCGATGATCTACATCGCCCTGCATACCTATTTCGATTATTTCGCCGAGCATGAATTCTTCATGCATCGCATCCAGCAGGTGCTGCTGCATCATCTGGCGCCGTTGCTTCTGATCGCGTCGTATCCGGGTACCGTGCTGCGCGCCGGGTTGCCGTTGAGTTGGCGCATGCGTGTGCGCAAGGCAGGGCAGTCGCTGGCGTGGCGAATCGTCGCATCGGTGGCCTTCAACCCCGCCTTCGTCACGCTGTTTTTCGTGGTGCTGATCCTCGTTTGGCTGATACCGGGCATGCAGACGCTGGCGATGCTGGACTGGCGTATATACCGGGCGATGAACTGGTCGATGGTGCTTTCCGGCCTGTCCTACTGGTGGCTGGTGCTGGATCACCGCCCGAAGCCGCCCGGTCGCATGTCGCCCGGCTGGCGCGTGCTGTCACCGGCGATCACGATGACGCCGCAGATTGTGGCTGGCGCCATCGTCACCTTCTCCAAGACCGATCTGTATCCCATCTTCGAGATCTGCGGGCGCGCCTTCACCATGAACGTGCTCACCGGCCAATTGATCGGTGGCGTGATCATGTGGGTGCCCGCCGCGATGATCGAATCGATCGGCGGGCTGCTGGCGCTGCGCCAGTGGCTTCGGCTCTCGCGCCGTCGCCATGTGGGAGCCGCCATGGCAGCGAGAAGCCGGCAGCGCCGTGAAGCCGTGAGGCGCGTTTCCTCGCCGCTGTAGCGGCTCCTGCAGTCAGCCGTGTGCGTCGCTTCAATAGACCTCGGGCACGCGCTCCGCCTTGGCGGTGACCTTGTCCTTCTTGAGCTTGCCCTTCAGCGGGGGCAGGTCGAATTCCTTGTCGGGGCAGAGCTTGTCAGGAATCTGATCGAGCAGGTGACGGATGAGGTTGAGGCGCCCACGCTTCTGATTGTTGAAATCCACGACGAACCAGGGCGCGTCATGCGAATCCGTGTGCTGGATCATGGCGTCGCGCAGATCGCCGATCTCGACGTACTTCTCGCGCGCCTTCAGATCCACGGGCGACAGTTTCCAGCGCTTGAGCGGGTCTGCCGCGCGTTCGGCAAAGCGCTCCTCCTGCTCGTCCTGATCCACCGACAGCCAGTACTTGAACAGCAGGATGCCGTCGTCGGTGAGCAATTTTTCGAAGGTGGGGCAGGCCTTCATGAAGGCGTCGTATTGTTTGTCGGTACAGAAGCCCATCGCCGGTTCCACCACGGCGCGGTTGTACCAGCTGCGATCGAACAGCACGAGTTCGCCCGCTTGTGGCAGATGTTCCACGTAACGCTGGAAATACCACTGGGTGTCTTCGTCCGGGGAGGGCTTGCCAAGCGCCACGACACGCGCAGCGCGGGTATCGAGCTTGTCGGTGATGGCCTTGATGGTGCCACCCTTGCCAGCCGCATCGCGGCCCTCGAAGATCACCACCATGCGCTTGCCGGACATGCGCAACCAGCGGGTCAAGCCGACCAATTCGATCTGCAGCTCTTCGAGCGCTTTCTCGTATTCTTTTTTCTTGCCCATGCGACGGCTCCACTTCGGACGTAACCCCGAGTGTGCCTCAAATGGGGGGCGCTATAGCGGGGCGAAGCCAACGAAGCACATGTGAGCCCCCACCGTGGTGGCAAAAAAGCCAACGAAGCAGCGGTGGGAGCCACCCTGGTGGCGATAAGCCAACGAAGCGGTGTAGCGGTGAGGCAAGGGTGCCTCCCGCCGGCAAGCTCCCATCGCCAGCAGGCTGGCTCCCACCAGTAAGTTCGAGGCAGGCCTCAGGCGCTTGCAGTAAGCGTCTGCAGCTCGTCTGCCTGGTGCTCGCGGGTGAGGGTGTCGATCAATTCGTCCAGATCGCCCTGCATGACCTCGGTGAGGCGGTAGAGGGTGAGATTGATGCGGTGGTCGGTGATGCGGCCCTGCGGGAAATTGTAGGTGCGGATGCGCTGGCTGCGATCGCCCGAGCCGACCTGCAGTCGCCGCGATTCGGCTTGCGCCGCGCTCTGCTTGCTGCGCTCCGCGTCGAGCAGGCGCGCCTTGAGCAGGCTCATCGCGCGGGCGCGGTTCTTGTGCTGGCTGCGCTCGTCCTGGCATTCCACCACCGTGCCCGTGGGCAGGTGCGTGATGCGGATGGCCGAGTCGGTCTTGTTCACGTGCTGTCCGCCCGCGCCCGATGCGCGAAACGTATCGACCTTGAGGTCGGCGTCGCGCAACTCGATGTCGTCGACCTCATCCTGCTCGGGCAGGATCGCGACGGTAGCGGCGGAGGTATGGATGCGCCCCTGCGATTCGGTTTCGGGCACGCGCTGCACGCGATGCGTGCCGGACTCGAACTTCAGCTTCGAGTACGCACCGCGACCTTCGATGCGCGCGACGACTTCCTTGTAGCCGCCATGTTCGCCTTCGTTGGCGTTGAGAATCTCGACGTGCCAGCGCTGGCGTTCGGCGTAACGTGCATACATGCGGAACAGATCGCCTGCGAAGATCGCCGCCTCGTCGCCACCCGTGCCGGCGCGCACTTCGAGGAACAGGTTGCCCTCGTCGCGTGGGTCTTTCGGCAGGAGGAGGATCTGCAATTCGCTGTCGAGTCGGGCGAGATGCGCCTCGATGCGCGCGACGTCGTCGGCTGCCATCTCGCGCATTTCCGGGTCGTCGAGCATCGCTCGCGTCTCGGCCAGTTCGCGTTCCGCCTGGTCGTGGTCCTTCAAAGAGGCGGTCACGGCTTCGAGCTGGGCGTACTCGCGCGACAGCTCGCGGAAGCGCTGCCCGTCGGCGAGCACGTCAGGCTGTGCGAGCAGCAGGCCGATTTCCTCATGGCGTTCGGCGAGGGCTTCGAGTTTGCGGCGGATCGAGGGGGTCATTCGGGTCAACAGATGTGGGAGCCGCCATGGCGGCGAGAAGCCAACGGAGCTATGAAGCCGGGAGGAGGGTGCCCCTCGCGGCGATAGCGGCTCCTGCTATCCGCACATCATGCGGAATGATCGTCGTCCGGGTCCAGCCCGTACAGGCGACCGGCGGCGTGGAGGAGGTCGAGGTCGCCCGCCATGGCGGCATCGCGCAAGCGCGCGCTGGGCGTGTGCAGCAGCTTGTTGGTCAGGGTGTTGGCGAGGAAGGCGAGGGCTTCCTCCGCGGTCCGGCCCTTGGCGAGCATCGCCTGCGCCTTCGCCAGCACCTCGTCGCGCTGGGCCTCGGCGGCCACGCGCATGTCCACGGCCGGATTGCGCAGGTTCAACGCCCGGCGCCAGGCCATGTAGCGCTCGACCTGGAGATCGATGATCGCATCGGCCTCGCGAGCCGCCAGCTCGCGCGAGCGCCGGTTTTCGTCGATGACCTGTTTCAGGTCATCGATGCCGTAGAGGTATACGTCGTCCAACGACGCCACCTCGGGCTCGACGTCGCGCGGCACGGCGATGTCCACCATGAACATGGGGCGACGGCGGCGCGCGGCGATCGCGTCGGCCACCATCTGGCGGGTCACGACCGGCTGCCGTGATGCGGTGGACGTGATCACGATGTCCGCCTCTGCCAGATGGCGCGGCAGATCGGCCAGGGCGATGGCGTAGCCGGCGTACCGCCCGGCCAGCTCCTGGGCGTTCTCCAGGGTGCGATTGGCGACGATCAGCCGGCGCACCTGCTTGTCCGCCAGATGGCGAGCCGCCAGTTCGATCGTCTCGCCGGCACCGATCAGCAGCACGCACGCCTGGCGCAGGTCGGTGAAGACCTGCTCGGCAAGGCGCACGGCGGTATAGGCCACCGACACGGTATGGGCGCCGATGCGGGTATCGGTGCGCACGCGCTTCGCCACCGCGAACGTGTGCTGCAGCAGCCGCTCCATCGGCGCGCGCAGGGTCTGCGCGGAGCGCGCCTGCTGGTAGGCGTCCTTCACCTGTCCGAGGATCTGCGGCTCGCCCAGCACCATGGAATCGAGGCCGGTCGCCACGCGAAACATGTGGCGGACGGCGTCCTGTTCGTCGTGGCGGTAAAGGAACTCGTCGAGGCGTTGCGGGGTCAACCGGTGCTGACGTGAAAGCCACTGGCTCGGCACCGCCTCGAAACCTTCGGCCACGCTGCAATACAACTCGGTGCGGTTGCAGGTGGAGAGAATCATCGCCTCCTCGACGCCCGGCTGCCGGGTCAGGTCGCCAAGTGCCTCGGGCGCCACGGCGGCGTCGAAAGCCACCTGCTCGCGCAGGCTGACCGGCGCGGTGAGGTGATTGAGCCCGAGGGCGATGAGAGGCATGACGGGTCGGCTTGAGTGGCGTCGGCTAAGCTAGGGGCGCATTGTGCGCTCACAAGGCAGCCGGCGCTTGCAGGTGCCTATCGGGAATAACGGAGACTAGTGTGCTGAGCGGTCGGTCCAAGTTCAAGCAAGTGCGGCATCTTGTGGCTCCTCTCGCGCTCGCCGCGGCGCTCGCTGGCTGCGCCGTGGCGCCCGTGGGGGCGCCCAAGGCCGTCCGCACGGGCGTCCAGCCGCTCGATCGCATGCAGGTGGCGATCGTGCCGCCGGAGCGCGATCTCCAGGCGCAACTGATGGCCGGCGACTTTGCCCTGGCCGCCAACAACCTCAAAGGCGCTGCCGATGCCTACGGGCGCGCCGCTGAGCTGAGCGACGATCCGAAAGTGGCCGGCCGGGCTCTGGAACTGGCCTTGGCCGTGCACGACCAGGCGGCGGCGGACAAGGCTCTCGCCCGTTGGTCGGCCTTGGGCGGCAAGCCGGCGGAGCTGGCCAGCGCCCGCGCCCGCATGGCGCTGGATCGGGGCGACACGGCAGAGGCCCAGCGTCAGCTCGACGCCCTGGTGTCGTCCGGCGATCCCGATGCGTGGCGGGAGTTCGGCAGGATTCTCGCCACCGCGCGGGACGCCGCGCAGGCCGGCATGCTGCTCGAACGTATCGCCACGCCGCAGCGCCTGCCGAACGATTCCGCCGCCTGGCTCGCCATGAGCGAATTGGGCGAGAGCCTGGGGCGGCACGATTACGCGAAAACGCTGGGCGATGCCGCCGTGGCGCGTTTCCATGACGGCACGACCTACGCCTGGGCCGGCCAGCAGAAGTTTAAGGCGGGCGACAAGGATGCGGCCCGGAAGCTGTTCGCCAAGGCGGTGGCCAAGGAGCCGAAGAATCCGCGTCTCCGTCTCGCTTACGCCTCGCTGCTCGTCCAGGACGGCCAGGAGCAGGCGGCTGCGAAGCTGCTCGCCAGTGGCGCCCAGGACGCTGATACCTACACGCTGCGCATGACCCTCGCCGCCCGTTCGTCCGACAAGGCGGCGCTCCGCCGTCTCTACGAGGAGATCCGCCGGCAATCGGACGACGTGCAGTCGGACAACGCCTTTACGCTGGGCCAACTCGCCGAGCTGCTGGGCAAGCAGGACGATGCGCTCGACTGGTACGCCGCGGTGGCCGACGACGATCCGCGCATCTTCGACGCGTCGGTGCGCAGCGCGGTGATCCTGCACCTGCAAGGCAAGGACGACGATGCCCATGAAATCGTCGCGGAACTGCAGACCACCTATGCCGATCGGCCGGAGCAACTGCGCAAGGCCTTCGCGGTGGACGGCGAGCTGTACATGGACGCACGCCAGTTCGACGCCGCCGTCGCGGCCTACGACAAGGCGCTTCGCGTGAAGGCCGACGACACGGAGATGCTCTACGGCCGCGGGCTCGCCTATGCCGAAGCGGGACACGTAGACCAAGCCGTGGCGGACTTCCGCAAGGTGCTCGAACTGAAACCGGGCGACATCGAGGCCAGCAACGCGCTGGGCTACACGCTGGCGGACAACGATCGCGATCTGGCCGAGGCGCAGACGCTGCTGCAGGCAGCCCGTGCGGCGCGTCCCGACGATCCGTCGGTGGCGGATTCGTGGGGTTGGCTGAAATTCCGCCAGGGCCAGCTCGATCAGGCGGAAAGCACGCTGCGCAGTGCGTGGGCACAGCGCAAGGACGGCGACATCGGCGTGCATCTCGCCGAAGTGCTATGGGCCCGCGGGCATCGCGACGAGGCACGCAAGCTGCTCAACGAGGTGCGCCGGCTCGATCCGAAGAATGCGGCACTGGAAAAGACCGAGCGGAAGCTGACGCCTTGAGCGGAGCGCGTCCGCGGCCATCGCTGCCGTTAGCCTCTCCTCTTCCCACCGACGTCGCCATGGTCTTGATCGTGTCCCTTCTCCGTAAAACGCTAGTCCTCGCGTTACCCGTGCTTCTCCTGGCCGCCTGCGCCACGACGCGTCCACCGGTTCGGCAGCCTGGCGACGCGGTCACGCTCGGCCTGCAGGAGCAGCGCGAACGCGCACTCGCCGACACGGATCACTGGACCCTCGAAGGTCGCCTCGCCGTCTCCGACGGCAAGGACTCCGGGTCCGGTGGGCTCACCTGGAAGCAGGACGGCGACCGTTACGAATTCACCGTGCGAGCGCCCGTCACAGGGCGCAGCTTTCGCCTCACGGGTGGTCCCGAGGGGGCGCAGCTCGAAGGTCTGGACGGCGGCACGCGCCGCGGCCCCGACGCCGAATCGCTGATGGCGAGCACGGTCGGCTGGCAGATCCCGATGACGGAGCTGAAACGCTGGGTGCTCGGTCTGCGCGCCGACACCGGCCCGGCCGACATCGCGTTCGGCAGCGATCGCCTGCCGTCGCGTCTGGTGCAGGACGGCTGGACCGTGGATTACAAGCAGTGGGACACCACACGCCAACCGGCGATGCCGACGCGCGTGTTTGCCGAGAAACCGCCGTTCAAGGTCCGCTTGTCGATCGAGGACTGGTCCTTTACCCGCTGACGTCGGCAGGGAGGGGTAAACAGCCCGGCTATACTCCGCGCCACGTTTCCCCCGGCTCCGCGCTCATGCATTTCACCATCACCCGCGCTCGCGACGACGATGCCGAGCGCCTGTGCGCCATCGAGCGCGCCGCCGTCGAACTGTTCCGCGGCCATGCAGCCTGGGCGGCGTATTCGCGCCTGTCGCTGCCGGTGGATACGGTTCGCGAGCTGATCGTGCGCGGGCTCGTCTGGGTCGCGTGTATCGACGACGAGGTGGTGGGATTCGTCTGTCTCGACACGTTCGGCGGTCCGCATACGGCCGGTATCGCCGAGATCGACGTCTTGCCCGCGTTCGGCGGTCAGGGCATTGGCGCTGCCTTGCTCGAGCGCGCCTGCGAGTGGGCGCGCGAGGCCGGCTACGAGCGTGTGGATCTGGGTACGCTCGCCGATGTGCCCTGGAACGCGCCCTTCTACGCCAAGCATGGTTTTGTCGTGGTGGACAAGCACGCGCCCGAGTTCGCCGACGCCCTGGTGCGCGATCGCGAGAACGGGTTTCCCGATCACCTGCGCGTGTTCATGAGCCGCCCACTGGCGCCGCTCCGGGGTGGCGATTGGACCGCATGGCCCGCCCCGGCGAAGCTCAACCTGTTCCTCCGCATCGTGGGGCGGCGCGACGACGGCTACCACGAACTGCAGACCGTGTTCCGACTGCTCGATTGGGGCGACGAAGTGCGGCTGCGCGTCCGTCCCGATGGCGTCGTCGCACGCGTGGCCGGGCCGCAGGACGTGCCGGAGGATGCCGACCTCACGGTTCGCGCCGCCCGGCTTCTGGCCTCGGCGACGGGAACGACGCTCGGCGCCGATATCGCGGTGGCAAAGCGCATTCCCATGGGCGGTGGGCTGGGCGGTGGCAGCTCCGACGCCGCCAGCGTGCTGGTCGGCCTCAACACGTTGTGGGGCACGGGGCTCGACGAGGACCAACTCGCGGCCCTCGGCCTGTCCCTGGGCGCCGATGTGCCGGTGTTCGTCCGCGGCCGCTCGGCCTGGGCCGAAGGAGTGGGCGAGCGGCTCTCGCCGATGCGCCTCCCGCGCCGTTGGTACGTCGTGGTCGATCCCCGCGAGCACGTGCCCACGGCGGCCCTGTTCGCCGCTCCCGAATTGACACGTACGGCCCCGCGAGCGACAATTTCGTCCTTTGTTTCCGGGGATTCGGCGGAAAACGCCTTCGAACCGGTGGTCCGTGCGCGCCACCCGCGGGTGGCCGCGGCGCTGGACTGGCTGGGTGGCTTCGGTCACGCGCGGCTGTCCGGCAGCGGTGGCTGCGTCTTCCTGGAAACGAGAACCCACGAGGCGGCGCTTGGCGTCGCTTCGCGCTGCCCCGGAGGCTTCACGGCCCACGTGGCGGCGGGCGTCGACCCCTCTCCGTTGCACGCGGCGCGGGAGCGGATCGAGGCGAGGGGCATCGTGTCGTTTGACGGGTAGGGCCGCGGGCTGCGGCAAGCCATGGCGGATCACAGGGTTCGCCGGAACGAATTGTTGGGGCGTCGCCAAGCTGGTTAAGGCACGGGATTTTGATTCCCGCATGCGCAGGTTCGAATCCTGCCGCCCCAGCCACCGTTCGCGGTGGCAAAGACGAACCAACCCACTCTCACGCCAGGAGTTCCTTCGTGGATACGTCCACCCCGATGCTGTTCAGCGGCAATGCGCATCGCGCGCTTGCCGACGATGTCGCTTCACGTCTCGGTATCCCGCTCGGCAAGGCCCTTGTTGGCCGATTCAGCGATGGCGAGGCGCAGATCGAGATCGAGGAGAACGTACGCAAACAGGAAGTGTTCGTCATCCAGCCGACGGGTGCGCCCAGCGCTGAAAACCTGTTCGACCTGCTGGTGCTGGTGGATGCGCTCAAGCGCGCCTCGGCCGGCAGCGTCACCGCAGTCATGCCGTACTTCGGCTATGCCCGCCAGGATCGTCGCCCGCGCTCAGCGCGCGTGCCGATCACGGCGAAGCTGGCAGCCAAGATGATCGCTACCGCCGGTGCCGACCGCGTGCTGACGATCGACCTGCATGCGGACCAGATCCAAGGATTCTTCGACATTCCGGTCGACAACGTGTACGCCTCGCCGGTGCTTCTGGCCGACATCTGGCGTCACCACAGCATGGAAGACCTGATCGTCGTCAGTCCGGACGTCGGCGGCGTGGTGCGTGCGCGTGCGCTCGCCAAGCGTCTCGACGACGCCGACCTTGCGATCATCGACAAGCGCCGCCCGAAGGCGAACGTGGCCACGGTCATGAACATCATCGGCGACGTCGAAGGCAAGACCTGCGTGCTCGTGGACGACATCGTCGACACCGCCGGCACGCTCTGCGCCGCGGCGGCGGCGCTGAAGGAAAAAGGTGCCCGCAAGGTCGTCGCGTACTGCGTGCACCCGGTGCTTTCGGGCGCCGCGATCGACAACGTCGAGCACTCCCAGCTCGACCAGTTGGTGGTCACCAATACCCTGCCGTTGCGCGACAACGCCCGTAACTGTGCGAAAATCCGCCAGTTGTCGGTCGCGGAACTGCTCGCAGAGACGATCCGCCGCATCGCCTTCGGCGAATCGGTGAGCTCGCTCTACATCGACTGATCCCTATTTTTTCGGGCTCCCCTGGTCGCGGGGGAGTCCTTTACCCACCGCCGCGAGGCGGTTTACTTGAGGCAACACCAATGGCTACCAATCATCAGCTCACGGCTACGAGCCGCAGTGTGGAAGGGAAGGGTGCGAGCCGCCGCCTTCGCATTGCTGGCTATGTGCCGGCGATCGTGTACGGCGCGGGCGAAGCCCCGCAGGCGATCCAGGTCCTCCACAACGACGTGCTGCTCGGCTCGCGCTACGAGTCGTTCTACTCGTCGGTGATCGACCTGACCATCGACGGCAAGACCCAGAAGGTCCTGATCAAGGACTGGCAGAAGCACCCGTTCAAGCAGCTCATGCTGCACATGGACTTCCAGCGCGTTAACGAGAACGAAGCCGTCCGCGTCGCCGTTCCGGTGCACTTCCTGAACCAGGAAAAGTCCCCGGCCGGCAAGACCGCGGGTCTGGTGATCTCGCACAACCTGACGGAAGTGACCGTCTCGTGCCTGCCGAAGAACCTTCCGGAGTTCATCGAACTCGATTTGGCCGATCTGAAGGCCGGCGACATCATCCACCTGTCCGACCTCAAGCTGCCGGCCGGTGTGGAAATCCCGGAACTCGGCCTGGGCAAGGAGCACGACGTGGCCGTGGTCACCGTGGCTGCGATCCAGGAAGAAGTCGACCCGGCAGCCGCCGAGGGCGGCGACGCCCCGACCGAAGAAAAGAAGTAAGGATCCTTGTAGGAGCCGCCATGGCGGCGAGGGAGCCCACCTCACGGCTTCATTGCTCCGTGGGCTTCTCGCCGCTATAGCGGCTCCCACATGACCTATGGCGACACTTCGTCTTATCGTCGGCCTCGGTAATCCCGGGGCCGAATACGTCAGAACCCGGCACAACGCCGGGTTCTGGTGTGTCGATGCCCTGGCGATGGATCAGGGTGAGCGTTGGACCTTCGACGGCAAGCTGCACGGCGAGACCTGCAAGCTGCGCATCGGTGGCGAAACGGTCTGGCTGTTGAAGCCCGCGACGTTCATGAACAAGAGCGGCATCGCCGTTGCTTCGGCGCTGCGCTACTACAAGATTGCGCCGGAGGAGTGCCTCGTCGCCCACGACGAGCTGGATCTCCCGCCCGGTACCGTTCGCATGAAGTTCGACGGCGGCCACGGCGGCCAGAACGGATTGCGCGACATCATGGCCCATTTGGGTCATGGCAAATTTCATCGCCTGCGGGTCGGTATCGGCCATCCGGGGCACAAGGACCAGGTCACCTCCTGGGTGCTCGGCCGCCCCAGCGCTGTCGACGAGGATGCCATCATGCACGGCATCGGGCGCGCGTTCGATGTGCTGCCGCTGGCGCTGGATGGCAAGTTCGAGGAAGCCATGAAGCGCTTGCATACCGCCGCGTGAAGCGTGAACCGTAAGGGAGTGGCGCAGAGGTACCTCGCGACGCTTACGGTTCACAGGCCGCGTAGCGGCCGACTTACAGGGCCGAAGGCCCGACTTACTGACATCTAGAGAGCATCGCCCCCATGGGTATCAAATGCGGCATCGTCGGCCTGCCTAACGTCGGCAAGTCCACCCTCTTCAATGCCTTGACCAAGGCGGGCATCGCCGCCGCCAACTTCCCGTTCTGCACCATCGAGCCGAACACCGGCATCGTGCCGGTGCCCGATCCGCGGCTGGACGAACTGGCGGCCATCGTGAAGCCGCAGCGCGTGATTCCCACGACCATGGAATTCGTGGACATCGCCGGCCTGGTTGCCGGTGCCTCGAAGGGCGAAGGGCTCGGCAACAAGTTCCTCGCGCACATCCGCGAAACGGACGCCATCGCGCACGTGGTGCGCTGCTTCGAAGACGGCAACGTCATCCATGTTGCGAACAAGGTCGACCCGATCGCCGACATCGAAACGATCGACACCGAGTTGGCGCTGGCCGATCTGGAGTCCGTGCTGAAGGCGCTCGACCGCGCCACGCGCTCGGCAAAGGCGAACGACAAGGACGCGCTGGCACGCAAGCCGGTGCTCGAGAAGCTCGCCAAGGCGCTCGATCAGGGCAAGTCGGCACGTTCCGCTGGCCTGGATGCCGAGGAAAAGGCACTGGTCCGCGACATGTTCCTGATCACGATGAAGCCGCTCATGTACATCGCGAACGTCGCGGAAGATGGCTTCGAGAACAATCCGCACCTCGACGCCGTGCGCGCTCGCGCGCTGGAAGAGGGTGCCGAGGTGGTGCCGGTGTGCGCCGCCATCGAGGAAGAACTGTCCCAGCTGGAAGACGCCGACCGCGACGAGTTCCTGAAGGATCTCGGTCTCGAAGAGCCGGGCCTCAACCGCGTGATTCGCGCGGGTTACCGTCTGCTGGGCCTGCAGACCTACTTCACGGCTGGCGTGCAGGAAGTCCGCGCGTGGCAGGTTCGCGCCGGCTCGACGGCACCGCAGGCCGCAGGCGTCATCCACACCGATTTCGAGCGCGGCTTCATTCGCGCCGAAACGATGGCCTACGACGACTTCATCAAATACAAGGGCGAGCAGGGCGCGAAGGAAGCCGGCCGCCTGCGCCTGGAGGGCAAGGAATACCTCGTCAAGGAAGGCGATATCCTGCATTTCCGCTTCAACGTCTGAGGCACCCGACCGGCTTTCGCTGGAAGCCGGTCGTTCCAGATAGTTTCTGCGGCACAGGCAGGGCACGGCCTAGCGTCCCTGGTGCCTCAGGGCACAATTGAATCGCTTGCAATCGAATAGTCCGGCCCCTACATTGGCCCTATGAGCAAGCCGTCGCTACCCCAGGGTCTCGAGCCGCCGCGTACCGTCGACGGGCAGCTCTGCTTCGCCCTCTATTCGGCGAATCTGGCGATGGGCAAGCTCTACCGCCAGTTGCTCGCCAAGCTCGACCTCACCTACCCGCAGTACCTGGTGATGCTGGTGCTTTGGGAGGGCGACGGCATCACGGTGTCCGAGCTGGGCGACCGGTTGTTTCTCGATTCGGCCACGCTGACCCCCCTGCTGAAGCGTCTGCAGGCCGCCGGTCTGGTGGCGCGCACGCGCAGTACGCAGGACGAGCGCCAGGTCATCGTGACCCTCACCGAACAGGGCAGGGGCCTGCGCGAGCAGGCAGCGCAGGTGCCGGTGGATGTGTTCTGTGCGACGGGCTGTGAGATCGACGAGCTGCGCAGTCTGAAACATCAGCTGGAAGTGCTTCGCAGCAATCTCGTTGGCGACATGCGCGACTGAGGCTCAGCCCTGCGGCGAAGTCATCTGCCGCTGCATGTGATCGAGATACTGATCGAGTTCGCCCACATTGGCGAAAACCTCTGCCACCGGCACCGCCTTCACGATCTCGAAGACCTTTTTCACCTGCGGCTGCGGGTTGAGCAGCAAGGTGCGGCCGTCGCGGTCGTGCAGTTGGCGGCGCAACTGGGCCAGGCTGCGCAGGCCCGCGCTGCTGATGTATTCCAGCGCCGAAAGATCGATGACCAGCGTGCCGCCGTTGTCCACCAGTGGCGTGATGTCGCGCATGGCTTCATCGAACGCGGCGAACGTCGCGGCATCCAGGCGCCCTTCGAGCCATACGGTGCTGCGGTCGGTCGCGGGGCTTTCGCTGCGGACGATCAGGGTCATGGCGCGGACTCGTCGGAAGGATCGAAGCGGATGACGACACGATTGCCGTGTTCGTCGCGTGCATAGTGAAAATCGCTGGCGATGCTGCGGGCAAGGTGCAGGCCCAGTCCGCCGATATCGCGCTGGGCGATGTCGCCAGGCAGGTAAGGCGGTTCGTGTTGCAACGGGTCGAAGGGCATGGCGTCGTCGCGCAGTTCGAGGTGGACCACATCGGCATTCACTTCAAGAACAATGTCGATGCAGCCGTCGCGCCCGTCAGGATAGCCATGGCGTACGGTGTTCACCAGCAACTCCTCGAGCACGAGGCGCACGTCGGCGCGGCACGAAGGCTCTACGTCCGCGCGGTCCAGTGTGCCTTCCGCCCGGTCCAGTGCGAGGAACACGTCCTCGAGGCGGTTAGGAATGCGCAACCGCATCGAGCGGAACTCCCGTAGCGTCGCTGTCGTGCCAGGTCAGGGCGAGCACGGCGATGTCGTCATAGGCCGGTGCACCGTCGATATACGCGTCCACGTCGCCAAGTACCTGCGCGACGTACGCCGCTGGCGCGGCACCGCTCTCGACGCGCGCAACGCTGTCGAGGATCGCAGGGGTGCCGTAAAGGCGCTGGTTTCCCGCATGCGCCTCGCTGACGCCGTCGGTATACATGAGCACGGTATCGCCCCCTAGCAGGCTGAGTACGCGCACAGGGTAGCGCGCATCGCGGTCGAGGCCGAGCGCCGGGCCCGTCTCCATGTCCACGAGCGTGGCCGTACCGGCGGCATGAAGCACCGGCTGCTCGTGGCCGGCGCTGGCGAGGGATAGCAAGCCGGTTTCCGTTTCGATCACGCCGCAGAGCAGGGTGACGAACATGCAGGTGTCGTTGCCCTTGCAAAGCTCCCGATTCAGCGCGCCCAGTACATCGCTTGGCGAGCGCGCCTGGGTGGCGAGCGTGCGGGCGAGGGTAATCGTGCGCGCCATGAACAACGCGGCGGGAATGCCCTTGTCGGACACGTCTCCGACCATGACACAGACATGGCGGGCGCCCAGGGTGAAATAGGTATAGAGGTCGCCACCGACCGCACTGGCAGGGCGTAGCGCCGCGTTCACTTCAACGCGGCCGCCGGCCGCCAGCCAGTGTGGCTCCGGGATCAGGGCGAGCTGGATCTGCCGGGCGATTTCCAGTTCGCTTGCCATGCGCTCCTGCTCACGGGCGACCCGTTTGGCGCTGTCGATATGTCCGGCCAACTGGTGGCGCATCTGGTCGAACGCTCGTGTCAGTCGGCCCACTTCGTCATTGCGGCGTACCTGCGGCAGCGCGAAATCGAGCTTGCCGCGGGCGACGTCCTCGACGCGTTCGGAAAGCACGACCAGCGGGGCCATGAGGCGCCGGGTCATCACAAGGGCGATCAATGACACGCCTGCAAGCGCGAACAGCCCAAGGAGGATGTCAACGGAGTAGGTGCGGCGCAGGTCGGCGAGCAGCTCGCGCTCGGGCATGGTGAGGCCGAAGGTCCAGGTCGTGCCGGGGATCGGTACGAAGTACACCCATACCGGTTCGCTGACGCGCCCGCCCATCTCGGGCGTGATCCGCACCGGGTTGTGCCGTTCGCGAATGGCCGTGAGCAGGGGCTTGCTGCCGCGCGTGCCGATGTAGGACGTCCAGTCGTGGGCGAGAAATTCCCCACTGGCGTCGATGACGAACGCCACCGCATGGTCCGGCTTGCTCAGTGCGCCCAGCAGCTGCTGCAGCCAGCCGAGGCTGATCGTGGCATCGGCGACGCCAATCACGGGGACGGTCTTGCCGGGGATGGCGACCGAGTAACCGACGAGCGTGTCCTGCCGACCGACCGTGTGAAAAGGCGGCTGCCAGCAGCCCCTGTCGCAGTTGAGGCCGCGAACGAACCAGGATGAGGTCCAGTACATCTCCGGATCGTCAAGGCGGCTGCCCATGCGCACGGTGCCATTGGCCGCGCGCCGCGCCACGGGGGCATCGGCGGCGCGAGGGGCGGAGGTATCGCGCGGTACGAAGGCGGCGCTGATGTCCACCAGTTCCGGGTTCACGACCAGGGCGTCGTGGATCAGGGCCGGCGCCTCGTCGCGCCGCGTCGCCAAGACCCCGGCGAGCACCTGCGACACCTTCGCCACCCCCTCGATGCGACCCTGGATGCGCGTCGCGGCCCACCCTGAGACGGCGGCGGCATGCCGTTCGGTCTGCTTGAGAACCTGTTCGCGCGTATGGGTGAGCAGCAGCCCGCCTGTGACGATCAGAACGATCGCCGACCCCAGGAGCACACCCAGGGCGAGCCGCGTGGCGACGCTGCGAAAGACCATCGGGCGACTCCGGGGGGTATGCAGCGCAATCTAAGCCGCGCCGGGCGACCCGACAAGCCGCCGGGACGCCATAATGTGACTTTTCCCAGCAAGGTAGGGCCATGTCCGGCATCCAGCGCGAAGTCGAATTCCGTTTCCTCGCCCAGCCCACCGACGTGAACTTCGGCGGCAAGGTTCACGGCGGTATGGCCATGAAGTGGCTCGACCAGGCGGGATACGCCTGCGCGGTCGGCTGGAGCGGCGCATATTGCGTCACGGCTTCGGTGAGCGGCATCCAATTTCTCGCGCCTATCTTGATCGGCGACCTCGTCACAGTGCGCGCTCGCTTGATCCACACCGGTACGTCGAGCATGCATCTGGCCGTAGACGTGCTGGCGCGTGACCTGCGTAGTGGTGAGGAGCGACTGGCGACCAGTTGCGTGATGGTCTTCGTGGCCCTCGACAAGCCCGATGGCGGCAAGCCCACGCCCGTGCCGCCTTGGAAGCCCGTCGAAGAGAAGGACATTCGCCTGCAGGAATACGCCATGAAGCTCATGGAAATGTCCCGCGCGATGGAGCCACTGGTTCTGGCGACACGCCAGGCCTGATCGAGCCCACCTTTTAAGTGTGCAGAAGTTGTTGACAGCTTCGAGGGCGGTCGCGACAATAGGCGTTCTTTGTTGGAGGAATACCCAAGCGGCCAACGGGGGCAGACTGTAAATCTGCTGGCTTACGCCTTCGGTGGTTCGAATCCACCTTCCTCCACCAGACGAGTTCCGCGCAGTGCGGGAGTAGTTCAATGGTAGAACTTCAGCCTTCCAAGCTGATTGTGCGGGTTCGATTCCCGTCTCCCGCTCCATTGTTTCTACGCGCGTTGCGTCACGTGCTCATGTAGCTCAGTCGGTAGAGCACTTCCTTGGTAAGGAAGAGGTCGCTGGTTCGATTCCAGTCATGAGCACCATCTTCGTCGTCCGCGGCGGTTCCTTTTTTTATATCTCATTGGCTCCAGCGGAGTTTAGCGCTCATGGCAAAGGGTAAGTTCGAACGTAAGAAGCCGCACGTCAACGTCGGCACCATCGGTCACGTCGACCACGGCAAGACCACGCTCACGGCTGCCCTGACGAAGATCGGCGCCGAGCGTTTTGGTGGCGAGTTCAAGGACTACGGTTCGATCGATGCGGCGCCGGAAGAGAAGGCGCGCGGCATCACGATCTCGACCGCACACGTGGAATACGAATCGCCGAAGCGCCACTACGGCCACGTCGATTGCCCGGGCCACGCTGACTACGTCAAGAACATGATCACGGGTGCGGCGCAGATGGACGGCGCGATCCTGGTGTGCTCGGCCGCTGACGGCCCGATGCCGCAGACTCGCGAGCACATCCTGCTCTCGCGTCAGGTCGGCGTGCCGTACATCGTGGTGTTCCTGAACAAGGCCGACATGGTCGACGACGCCGAGCTCCTTGAGCTGGTCGAGATGGAAGTCCGCGAGCTGCTGTCGAAGTACGAGTTCCCGGGCGACGATACCCCGATCGTGCACGGCTCGGCGCGTCTGGCGCTGGACGGCGACCAGTCGGAGATCGGCGTGCCGTCGATCATCAAGCTCGTCGACGCCCTCGACAGCTGGATCCCGGAGCCGGAGCGTGACATCGACAAGCCGTTCCTGCTGCCGGTCGAAGACGTGTTCTCGATCTCCGGTCGCGGTACGGTGCTGACCGGTCGTGTCGAGCGCGGCATCGTGAAGGTGGGTGACCCGGCCGAAGTGGTTGGCCTGAAGGACACCCAGCAGACGACGGTCACGGGCGTGGAAATGTTCCGCAAGCTGCTGGATCAGGGTCAGGCCGGTGACAACGTCGGCGTGCTGGTTCGCGGCCTGAAGCGTGAAGACGTCGAGCGCGGTCAGGTGCTGGCCAAGCCGGGTTCGGTTACGCCGCACACCGAGTTCGAGGGTGAGGTGTACATCCTCTCCAAGGACGAGGGCGGTCGCCACACCCCGTTCTTCAGCAACTATCGTCCGCAGTTCTACTTCCGTACCACGGACGTGACCGGTTCCATCAAGCTGCCGGAAGGCACCGAGATGGTGATGCCGGGTGACAACGTGAAGATCAGCGTCACGCTGGGCTTCCCGATCGCCATGGACGAAGGTCTGCGCTTCGCCATCCGCGAAGGTGGCCGCACCGTCGGCGCCGGCGTGGTCGCTAAGATCATCAAGTAAGAACGACGCCGGATCTTCGGATCCGGCTGCCGGTCGCGAGGCGGGTGGGTCATCGACCGCCCGCCTTCGCGGTTCCACTGTTTCACCTTGTACGCCAGTAGCTCAATTGGCAGAGCAGCGGTCTCCAAAACCGCAGGTTGGGGGTTCGAGTCCCTCCTGGCGTGCCACTCCCGAGTGCGCATGAATACGAAGGCACAAGAAGCCAAGGGTCTGGGCCCGGCCGATATCGGCAAGCTGGCGCTTGCGCTGGTCGTGCTCGTTGCCGGCATCGTCGGTTTCTACTATTTCAGCGATAACCCGAGCGTGCCGTCGTTCGCGCGCGTCGTCGGCGTCATCGTCGCCGTCGTTGCCGCCATGGCGATCGGCGCTTTCACCGTTCCGGGTCGCAAGCTGCGCGGCTTCGTCGCCGAATCGCAGTTCGAGTTGCGCAAGGTCGTCTGGCCGTCGCGCGACGAAACTCTCAAGACGACCGGCATCATCATGGTTGTCGTCGTCATTCTTTCGCTGCTGATGGGCTTGATCGACTGGTTGTTGAAGTCGCTCGTGCTCGATTGGCTGCTTAAGCTCGGACATTGAGGTAAGGCATGAGCAAGCGCTGGTACGTGGTTCACGCCTATTCGGGGTTCGAGCAGCAGGTTCGCAAGGCTCTGGACGAGCGCGTCAAGCGCGAAGGCATGGAAGAGAAGTTCGGTGAAATCCTGGTTCCGACCGAGGAAGTCATCGAAATGCGCGGCGGCCAAAAGCGTCGTAGCGAGCGCAAGTTCTTCCCTGGTTATGTGCTGGTCCAGATCGAAACCGATACGAGCGGCAAGACCCCGCGTATCGATGACGAGTGCTGGCACTTGGTCAAGGAAACCCCGAAGGTCATGGGTTTCATTGGCGGCACCGCCGATCGTCCGCATCCGATTCGCGATACCGAGGCTGATGCCATTCTCAGCCGCGTGCGCGAAGGCGTCGAAAAGCCCCGCCCGAAGGTTCTCTTCGAGCCAGGCGAGATGGTTCGCGTCACCGATGGTCCGTTCAACGACTTCAACGGCGTCGTCGAGGAAGTCAACTACGAGAAGAGCCGCCTGCGCGTCGCGGTGCTCATTTTCGGTCGCTCCACGCCGGTCGAGCTCGAGTTCGGCCAGGTGGAAAAAGCTTGAGGTAACGTCCTGGCTGGCTCTGCCAGCCCTCCGGCACAGGGTTTGCATAGCCCGCGTGAGGAGCCTATAATGCCCGGTTCACGCTGGAGCTTTCGCTCTGGCGTGTCCGTGTTTCAGGGGTTCGCAGGTGCGTACCTACCAACGTCCAGGGATGGTTCTACAGCGAGGAGCCGCAAGGCGCTTGCACTCGCGAGGAAAGTTAAATGGCAAAGAAAGTCATTGGTTACATCAAGTTGCAGGTGAAGGCCGGTCAGGCTAACCCCTCGCCGCCGGTCGGTCCGGCGCTCGGTCAGCGCGGCCTGAACATCATGGAGTTCTGCAAGGCCTTCAATGCCGCCACGCAGAAGCTCGAGCCGGGTCTCCCGATCCCGGTCGTGATCACGGCCTACTCGGACCGTACCTTCACCTTCATCACGAAGACCCCGCCGGCCTCGATCCTCCTCAAGAAGATCACGGGCGTGGCCAAGGGCTCGCAGAAGCCGAACACCGACAAGGTGGGCAAGGTCACCCGCGCCCAGCTCGAGGAAATCGCGAAGCAGAAGGAGCCGGATCTCACGGCTGCCGATCTGGATGCCGCCGTGCGTACGATCGCCGGCAGCGCGCGTTCCATGGGTCTGGTAGTGGAGGGTTAAGACATGGCAAAGCTCACCAAGCGTATGAAGGCCGCTACGACGGCCGTGCAGCCCGGCAAGACCTACGGTCTCGACGAGGCGCTGAAGATCGTCAAGGACAACGCCAAGGCGAAGTTCGCCGAGTCGGTGGACGTTGCTGTCCGCCTCGGTATCGACGCGAAGAAGTCGGATCAGGGCGTGCGCGGCTCGTCGCTGCTGCCGCATGGCACCGGCAAGACCGTTCGCGTCGCCGTGTTCGTTCCGCCGGGCGAGAAGGCTGAGGCCGCACTGGCCGCTGGCGCCGATGCCGTGGGTATGGACGACCTCGCCGAGAAGATGCAAGCGGGCGATCTGAACTACGGTCGCGTCATTGCCACGCCGGACGCGATGCGCGTCGTCGGTAAGCTCGGTCAGGTGCTCGGTCCCCGTGGCCTGATGCCGAACCCGAAGGACGGCTCGGTTACCGCCGACGTCGCCACGGCCGTGAAGAACGCCAAGGCTGGCCAGGTCAAGTTCCGCAACGACAAGGGCGGCATCATTCACGCCACCATCGGCAAGGCGAGCTTCGAAGCCGCCCAGCTGGCTGACAACCTCAATGCGCTGATCGCCGATCTGCTGAAGGCCAAGCCGGCCGCAGCGAAGGGTCAGTACATCCAGAAGGTGTCGCTGTCGAGCACCATGGGCGTGGGCGTGCCGGTCGATACCTCGACCGTGAATACCTCGGCCAAGTAAGTGTTACGACCCTCGCCGGCATGGCCGGCGGGGGCACGTTTTTGAGGGCGCCCCCGGTCGCAGGATCGGGGTAGCCGTCAAAGACCGTAGGCGCGAACAGCGCGCGACGACGACGAGCAGGGAGCTCGTGTTGGCAAGGAAACGCCGTCGTCGGTAGCGGGTTTGCTTAATCGGAGGCCTTCGTGGCTCCGGCCTGCGTAGATGGTGCAGCCCCTTCTGGTATTCGTTTCGAATCTGGAAAGGCCACCACCCGGGATGCTCGCATCCCCGACGTCAGGACGATGTCGCCCAGGACCGCAAGCGGCAGGAGCCGTGAGCGGAGTTCATACGAGGAGTGCAATGTGGCCCTTAATCTCTCCCAGAAGCAAGAAGTAGTCGCCGAGCTGGCAGAAGTCGCCGCGAAGGCTCACTCCTTGGTCGCCGCCGAATACGCGGGCACCACGGTCTCTCAGATGACCGCGATGCGCAAGAAGGCCCGTGAGTCGGGTGTGTTCCTGAAAGTTGTCAAGAACACGCTCGCCGCCCGCGCCGTGGCCGGTACCGAATTCGAGGTCGTCAAGGACGCCCTGGTCGGTCCGCTGCTCTATGCGTTCTCGACCGAGGAACCGGGCGCCGCTGGCCGCCTGATCAAGGAATTCGCGAAGACCAACGACAAGCTCAAGCCGAAGGTCGTCTCCATCGAGGGCAAGCTGTTCGATGCCGCGCACGTTGAAGTGCTCGCATCGCTGCCGACCCGTGAAGAGGCCCTGGCCATGCTGGCCCGCGTGCTGGCCGAGCCGGTCACGATGTTCGCTCGCGCCATCAAGGCCGTTGCGGACAAGCAGGGTGGTGGCGAAGTTGCCGCCGAAGAAGCCCCGGCCGAAGCCTGATCTGTCTCGACTTTTCTCATTCGAAACCCCATTTCAGAAGGTAAGAAACAATGTCCACCCTGACCACCGAACAGATCGTTGAAGCCATCAAGGCCAAGTCCCTGACGGAAATCATGGAACTGGTGAAGTCGATCGAAGACACCTTCGGCGTCTCCGCTGCTGCTCCGGTTGCCGTTGCTGGCCCGGCTGCTGCCGCTGGCCCGGCTGCCGAAGCGCAGACCGAGTTCGACGTGATCCTGAAGTCCGCCGGCGACAAGAAGGTCGACGTGATCAAGGCCGTCCGCGCCATCACCGGCCTGGGCCTGAAGGAAGCCAAGGACCTCACCGAAGCCGGTGGCGTCGTGAAGGAAGCTGCGTCGAAGGAAGACGCCGAGAAGTTCAAGAAGGATCTCGAAGCTGCCGGCGCCACGGTCGAACTCAAGTAATCGGCGCCTTGCGCGCCAGTTGTTCGACATAGCGTCAAGCGAGCCTGGGGGCGTAAGCCCCCGGGCTTTGCCCGTTTCACCGTTCCATCGTTTTACTGCTCCACGTGTCCCGTCGGAAATGGGACATCGCGATTCGAGAGCGCCGGCACGGGCTCCGCGGTTCGAATCCCGATCTCCGATTTTCGATTCATTAACTGTTAGCCGGCGCCCCCTGGCCGGCATCATGAAACCGAGGCGGTACCCAACATGACCTACTCGTTTACCGAGAAGAAGCGCATCCGTAAGGACTTCGGCAAGCGGCCCCCCGTGCTGGGCGTGCCCAATCTGCTGACGATCCAGACCGACTCGTACAAGGAATTCCTGCAGGAGCAGGTCAACCCCAAGCAGCGTGAGGACAAGGGTCTCCACGCCGCCCTGAAGTCGGTGTTCCCGATTTCCAGCTACTCGGGCAACGCCGCCCTCGAATACGTGGACTACCGACTCGGTGAGCCGGCGTTCGACGAGCGCGAGTGCCGCAACCGCGGCATGACCTTCGGTGCGCCGCTGCGCACCACCGTGCGCCTGGTCATCTATGACAAGGACAGCCCGGCCTCGAAGAAGGCCGTGAAGTATGTGAAGGAGCAGGAGGTCTACATGGGCGAGATTCCGCTCATGACCGAGACCGGTACCTTCATCATCAACGGCACCGAGCGCGTCATCGTCTCGCAGCTGCACCGTTCCCCGGGCGTGTTCTTCGACCACGACCGCGGCAAGACGCACAGCTCGGGCAAGCTCCTGTTCTCGGCCCGCGTCATTCCTTACCGTGGCTCGTGGCTCGATTTCGAGTTCGATCCGAAGGACGCGCTGTTCACCCGTATCGACCGTCGCCGCAAGCTGCCGGTGACGGTGCTGCTGCGCGCGCTCGGCTATACCAATGAAGAGATGCTGAGCATCTTCTTCGAGCACAACGTGTTCCACCTCGGCAAGAAGGGTGGCGTCACGCTCGATCTCGTCGCCGAGCGCCTGCGCGGTGAAACCCTCTCCTTCGATCTCGTGATCGACGGCAAGGTGCTGGTCGAGGCCGGCAAGCGCATTACTGCGCGTCACGTGCGTCAGCTCGCCAACGAGAAGATCACCACGCTCGAAGTGCCGGACGACTACCCGGTCGGCCGCATTGTGGCGATCGACATGGTCGACAAGGACACCGGCGAGATCATCGCTGCGGCCAACGACGAGTTGACCGCCGAGCACCTCGAGCGCTTCCGCAAGGCGGGCATCGAGACGGTGCCGACGCTCTACGTGAACGACCTCGATCGCGGTGCGTACATCTCGAACACGCTGCGCATCGACAACACGCGCACGCAGCTCGAAGCGCTGGTCGAAATCTACCGGATGATGCGTCCGGGCGAGCCGCCGACCAAGGACGCCGCGCAGAACCTGTTCTTCAACCTGTTCTTCACCTTCGACCGCTACGACCTGTCGGCCGTGGGTCGCATGAAGTTCAACCGTCGCGTCGGTCGCAAGGACGTGATCGGCCCAGGCGTGCTCTACGACCACCGCTACTTCTCGGAGCGCAAGGAAGAAGAATCCCAGCGCCTGGTGGCGGAGCAGGGCGAGACGTCGGACATCCTCGACGTGCTGCGCGTGCTCATCGACATCCGCAACGGTACCGGCACGGTCGACGACATCGATCACCTGGGTAACCGTCGCGTGCGTTCGGTCGGCGAAATGGCGGAGAACACCTTCCGCATCGGTCTCGTCCGCGTGGAACGCGCGGTTCGCGAGCGCCTGTCGCTGGCCGAATCCGAAGGCCTGACCCCGCAGGAGCTGATCAACGCCAAGCCCGTCGCGGCAGCGGTGAAGGAGTTCTTCGGTTCGTCGCAGCTCTCGCAGTTCATGGACCAGAACAACCCGCTCTCGGAAGTCACCCACAAGCGTCGCGTGTCGGCACTTGGTCCAGGCGGCCTGACCCGCGAGCGCGCCGGCTTCGAAGTGCGCGACGTGCATCCGACCCATTACGGCCGCGTCTGCACCATCGAAACGCCGGAAGGCCCGAACATCGGCCTGATCAACTCGCTGGCTGTGTACGCCCGCACCAACGCCTACGGCTTCCTCGAGACGCCGTATCGCAAGGTCGAGAACGGCAAGGTCACCGACAAGGTCGATTACCTCTCCGCGATCGAAGAAGGCGACCACGTCATCGCGCAGGCGAACTCGCCGCTGACGAAGGAAGGCAAGTTCATCGAAGACTTCGTGTCGTGCCGCTTCCGTGGTGAATCGGAGCTGCGTCCGTCGGCCGAGATCAACTACATGGACGTCTCGCCGATGCAGACCGTGTCGGTCGCGGCGGCACTCGTGCCGTTCCTCGAGCACGATGACGCGAACCGCGCACTCATGGGCGCGAACATGCAGCGCCAGGCCGTTCCGACCCTGCGCAGCCAGAAGCCGCTCGTTGGCACGGGCATCGAGCGCGCCGTGGCGCGTGACTCGGGCGTGACCGTGTCCGCGCGTCGTGGTGGCGTGATCGACCAGGTCGACGCGGCACGTATCGTCGTGCGCGTGAACGAGAACGAGGTCGGCGACGATGACGCCGGCGTCGATATCTACACGCTGACCAAGTACACCCGCTCCAACCAGAACACCAACCTCAACCAGCGCCCGCTGGTGAACGTCGGTGACGTGGTGGCGGTGGGCGACACGCTGGCGGACGGTTCCTCGACCGACCTCGGCGAACTCGCGCTCGGTCAGAACATGCTCGTCGCGTTCATGCCGTGGAACGGCTACAACTTCGAAGACTCGATCCTGATCTCCGAGCGCGTGGTCCAGGAAGACCGCTACACCTCGATCCACATCGAGGAACTGACCTGCATCGCTCGCGACACCAAGCTGGGCGCCGAGGAAATCACCGCGGACATCCCGAACGTCGGTGAGCAGGCGCTCGCGCGTCTGGACGAGTCCGGCATCGTGTACATCGGTGCGGAAGTGAAGGCGGGCGACATCCTGGTCGGTAAGGTCACGCCGAAGGGCGAGAGCCAGCTGACGCCGGAAGAAAAGCTGCTCCGCGCGATCTTCGGCGAGAAGGCTTCGGACGTGAAGGACAGCTCGCTGCGCGTGCCCCCGGGCATGGACGGCAATGTCATCGACGTGCAGGTCTTCACCCGCGACGGCATCGAGAAGGACAAGCGCGCCAAGCAGATCGAAGAAACCGAACTGAAGCGGATTCGCAAGGATCTCGACGACCAGTTCCGCATCCTCGAAGGCGCGATCTACGCTCGTATGCGCTCGCAGCTCGTCGGCAAGTCCGCGATGAGCGGCCCGGGTGGCCTGAAGCGTGGCACTGTCATCGACGACGCCTACCTCGACAGCCTCAAGAAGGACGACTGGTTCAAGATCAACGTCAAGGAAGAGGAAGTCTCCGAGTTCCTCGAGCGCGCGGCCGAACAGGTCAAGCGCCATCGGGAGAACTTCGATAAGCGCTTCAAGGAGAAGCAGGGCAAGATCACCCAGGGCGACGACCTCGCGCCGGGCGTGCTCAAGATGGTCAAGGTCTACCTGGCCGTTAAGCGCCGCATCCAGCCGGGCGACAAGATGGCCGGCCGTCACGGTAACAAGGGTGTCGTGTCGATGATCGTTCCGGTCGAGGACATGCCGTTCTCCGCCGACGGTCGTCCGGTCGACATCGTGCTGAACCCGCTGGGCGTGCCTTCGCGTATGAACATCGGCCAGATCCTCGAGGTTCACCTCGGCTGGGCGGCAAAGGGTCTTGGTCACAAGATCGCAGCCATGATCGAGGCCAACGAGAAGCCCGCGAAGCTGCGCGACTTCCTGGACGAGGTCTACAACCACGGCAACGCCGGTGCCGAAGGCGCCGTTCGCCACGTCGATCTCAAGTCGATGTCCGACC
Organism: Luteibacter flocculans; assembly: GCF_023612255.1. Lineage (NCBI taxonomy): Bacteria > Pseudomonadati > Pseudomonadota > Gammaproteobacteria > Lysobacterales > Rhodanobacteraceae > Luteibacter > Luteibacter flocculans. The sequence goes on from NZ_CP063231.1 coordinate 881,168, forward strand.
ACGAGATCATCGCGCTGGCGAACAACCTCCGCGACGGCGTGCCGATGGCTACGCCGGTGTTCGACGGTGCCGAGGAGTCCGAGATCAAGCACATGCTGAAGCTCGCCGATCTTCCGGAGTCGGGCCAGACCACGCTCTATGACGGCCGCACCGGCGAGGCATTCGATCGCCCGGTCACCGTCGGCTACATGCACATGCTGAAGCTGAACCACCTCGTCGACGACAAGATGCACGCGCGTTCGACGGGTCCGTACTCGCTCGTTACCCAGCAGCCGCTGGGCGGCAAGGCGCAGTTCGGTGGCCAGCGCTTCGGCGAAATGGAAGTCTGGGCGCTCGAGGCATACGGCGCGGCGTACACCCTGCAGGAAATGCTGACCGTCAAGTCGGACGACGTCCAGGGCCGCAACCAGATGTACAAGAACATTGTGGACGGCAACCACGAAATGGCCGCGGGCATGCCGGAATCCTTCAACGTACTCGTGAAGGAAATCCGCTCGCTCGGCATCGACATCGAACTCGAAGAGATCAAGTGATCGTCGCGGCTACCGGAGATTACGCATGAAAGACCTGCTCAATCTGTTCAACCAGCAGCGACAGACGCTGGATTTCGACGCGATCAAGATCGCTCTGGCTTCGCCGGAGCTGATCCGTTCGTGGTCGTACGGCGAAGTGAAGAAGCCGGAAACGATCAACTACCGCACGTTCAAGCCTGAGCGTGACGGCCTGTTCTGCGCAGCCATTTTCGGTCCGATCAAGGACTACGAGTGCCTGTGCGGCAAGTACAAGCGCATGAAGCATCGCGGCGTCGTCTGCGAGAAGTGCGGCACCGAGGTCACCCTGGCCAAGGTCCGTCGCGAGCGCATGGGCCATATCGAACTGGCGAGCCCGACCGCACATATCTGGTTCCTGAAGTCGCTGCCCTCGCGCATCGGCCTCATGCTGGACATGACCCTGCGTGACATCGAGCGCATCCTGTACTTCGAGGCCTTCGTGGTGATCGATCCGGGCCTGACCGCGCTCGAGCGCGGCCAGCTGCTCAGCGAAGACCAGTACCTGGAAGCCACCGAAGAGCACGGTGACGAGTTCGACGCCCGCATGGGTGCCGAGGCCGTCTACGAACTGCTGAAGAGCCTCGACCTCCCGGGCGAAGTCATTCGCCTGAAGGAAGAGATCTCGTCGACGAACTCCGAGACCAAGCTCAAGCGCCTCACCAAGCGCGTGAAGCTGATCGAGGCGTTCCTCGAGTCGGGCAACAAGCCGGAATGGATGGTCCTGACCGTCCTGCCGGTGCTGCCGCCCGATCTGCGCCCGCTCGTCCCGCTGGACGGCGGCCGCTTCGCGACCTCCGATCTCAACGATCTGTATCGCCGCGTCATCAACCGCAACAACCGCCTGAAGCGTCTGCTCGAACTCGCCGCGCCCGACATCATCGTGCGCAACGAGAAGCGCATGCTGCAGGAGTCGGTCGATGCGCTGCTCGACAACGGCCGTCGCGGTCGTGCCATCACCGGTACGAACAAGCGCGCGCTGAAGTCGCTCGCGGACATGATCAAGGGCAAGCAGGGTCGCTTCCGTCAGAACCTGCTCGGCAAGCGCGTCGACTACTCGGGCCGTTCGGTCATCGTGGTCGGCCCGACGCTGCGCCTGCACCAGTGCGGTCTGCCGAAGAAGATGGCGCTCGAGCTGTTCAAGCCCTTCATCTTCGCGAAGCTGCAGGCTCGTGGCGAAGCCACGACCATCAAGGCTGCCAAAAAGCTCGTCGAACGCGAGGAAGCCCAGGTCTGGGACATCCTGGAAGACGTGATCCGCGAACATCCGGTCATGCTCAACCGTGCGCCGACGCTGCATCGTCTGGGTATCCAGGCGTTCGAGCCGGTGCTCATCGAAGGCAAGGCGATCCAGCTGCATCCGCTCGTCTGTACGGCGTTCAACGCCGACTTCGACGGTGACCAGATGGCCGTGCACGTGCCGCTGTCGATCGAGGCGCAGCTCGAAGCCCGCGCCCTGATGATGTCGTCGAACAACATCCTGTCGCCCGCGAACGGCGAGCCGATCATCGTGCCGTCGCAGGACGTCGTGCTCGGTCTGTACTACATGACCCGCGAGCTGATCAACGCGAAGGGCGCCGGCATGGTGTTCGCGAACGTCGGCGAAGTGCGTCGTGCGTACGACAACCGCGCCGTCGAACTGCACGCCAAGGTCAAGGTGCGCGTGCGCAGCGTGGAAACGGTGGACGGCGAGCGCGTTGAGCGCCAGTCGCTCGTCGATACCACGGTGGGTCGTGCGCTGCTGGCCGAGATCATTCCGGAAGGCCTCCCGTTCGCCCTGGTGAACACGGAGCTGACCAAGAAGAACATCTCGCGCCTGATCAACCAGAGCTACCGTTTGCTCGGCCTGAAGGAATCGGTCGTGTTCGCCGACAAGCTGATGTACACCGGCTTCCGTTTCGCGACGCGTGCCGGTATCTCCATCGGCATCGACGACATGAAGATCCCGGCCGAGAAGCGCGGCATCCTCGAGGAAGCCGAGAAGGAAGTCGTCGAGATCCAGGAGCAGTACCAGTCGGGTCTCGTGACCGCCGGCGAGCGTTACAACAAGGTGGTCGACATCTGGTCGCGCACCAACGAGCTCGTGGCCAAGGCGATGATCGACGGTATCGGTACCGAGAAGGTCACCGATGCCGACGGCAACGTGGTCAACCAGAAGTCGATGAACTCGCTGTACATCATGGCGGACTCCGGCGCCCGCGGTAGCGCGGCCCAGATTCGTCAGCTGGCGGGTATGCGCGGCCTGATGGCGCGTCCGGACGGCTCGATCATCGAGACGCCCATCAAGGCGAACTTCCGCGAAGGCCTGAACGTTCTGCAGTACTTCAACTCCACCCACGGTGCCCGTAAGGGTCTCGCGGATACGGCGCTGAAGACGGCGAACTCCGGTTACCTGACCCGTCGTCTCGTCGACGTGGCGCAGGACGTCGTCATCACCGAGCACGATTGCGGCACGGAAGACGGTGTGCTGATGTCCCCGATCGTGGAAGGCGGCGACGTGGTCGAGCCGCTGCGCGAGCGCGTGCTTGGCCGTGTGGTGGTGGAAGACGTCTACGCCCCTGGCGACGACGACGAACCCATCGTCACCCGCGACACGCTGCTCGACGAGTACCTGGTCGACAAGCTCGACAAGGGTGGCGTGCAGTTGATCAAGGTCCGTTCACCGATCACCTGCCGTGCCAGCCATGGCGTGTGCGCCCTGTGCTACGGCCGCGACCTTGCTCGCGGTCATCTGGTCAACATGGGTGAGGCCGTGGGTGTGGTCGCCGCTCAGTCGATCGGTGAGCCGGGTACCCAGCTGACGATGCGTACGTTCCACATCGGTGGTGCGGCGTCCCGTGCGGCTGCGGTGGACAACGTCACGGTCCGCACGACCGGCGCGCTGAAGTTCAACAACCTGAAGTCGGTCGAGCACGCCCAGGGTCACCTGGTCGCGGTCTCGCGTTCGGGCGAAGTGAGCGTCATCGACGCCAACGGCCGCGAGCGCGAGCGCTACAAGGTGCCGTACGGTGCGACGATTGCGGTGAAGGACGGCGATCCGGTCAAGGCTGGTCAGACCGTTGCCAACTGGGATCCGCATACCCATCCGATCGTCACGGAAGTGGCCGGTGTGGTCCGCTTCATCGACTTCATCGATGGCGTGACCGTGCAGTCGCAGACCGACGAACTGACCGGCCTCGAGTCGGCGGTGGTGACCGATCCGAAGCGTCGCGGTACGCAGGCCAAGGATCTGCGCCCGATCGTCCGCCTGGAAGACAGCAAGGGCCGCGAGCTCAAGCTGCCGGGTACGGATATCGCGGCACAGTACTTCCTGCCGGCCGGCGCGATCGTCTCGATCCAGAACGGTGCCGAAGTGGGCGTGGGCGACGTGGTTGCCCGTATCCCGCAGGAAACCTCGAAGACCCGCGACATCACGGGTGGTCTGCCGCGCGTGGCCGACTTGTTCGAAGCCCGCAAGCCGAAGGAGCCGGCGATCCTCGCGGAACGCTCGGGTATCGTCAGCTTCGGCAAGGACACCAAGGGCAAGCAGCGTCTGATCATCAAGGACGCGGACGGCAACGAGCACGAAGAGCTGATTCCGAAGTGGCGTCAGGTCATCGTGTTCGAAGGCGAGCACGTGGAGAAGGGCGAAACCGTCGTGGACGGCGAGCCGAATCCGCATGACATCCTGCGCCTGCTGGGTGTCGAGCCGCTGGCCTCGTACCTGGTCAAGGAAATCCAGGACGTCTATCGCCTGCAGGGTGTGAAGATCAACGACAAGCACATCGAAGCGATCATTCGCCAGATGCTCCGCAAGGTCGAGATCACCGAGTCGGGCGACAGCACGTATCTCCGCGGCGAGCAGGTCGAGCGCGTCCGGATCAACGAGGAGAACGAGCGTGCCGAGGCTCGGGGCGAGCGTCGGGCCGAGTTCGAGTCGGTCCTGCTGGGTATCACCAAGGCGTCGCTGGCTACCGAGTCGTTCATCTCGGCGGCTTCGTTCCAGGAGACCACCCGCGTCCTCACCGAGGCGGCGGTCCGTGGCACCCGCGACACGTTGCGTGGCCTTAAGGAAAATGTTATTGTTGGACGGCTAATCCCTGCGGGCACGGGTCTGGCTTACCACGCTTCGCGTCGTAACCAGGGCGGCCTGACGGCCTCGGAGCTCGAAACCCTCTCGGGTTCGGCGCCGGCCGTTACGTTCGAAGAGGCACCTGCCGGGTCCACCGATAGCGCCGAGTAAGGCCCGTAGACGGGTTTTGCTCGTACATACGAAATGAGGCGCAAGGATGCGCCTCGTGTTCGGAGTCAAGGACGATGGGCGTCGGTTCGCTTCGCGGGCGGCGCACGTCAACAACGCTTATCTGGCGGGCCGATCTATCGGTCTGCCTTTATGTTTCTCAGGAATAGCTTCGCATGACGACAGTCAACCAGTTGGTGCGCAAATCCCGCAGCCCGAAGGCGTACAAGAGCGCCTCCCCGGCCCTGCAGAGCAGCCCGCAGCGCCGCGGGGTCTGCACGCGCGTTTATACGACCACCCCGAAGAAGCCGAACTCGGCCCTGCGTAAGGTTGCCAAGGTGCGCCTGACCAACGGTTTCGAAGTCATCAGCTACATCGGTGGCGAAGGTCACAACCTGCAGGAGCACTCGGTGGTCCTGATCCGCGGCGGTCGCGTCAAGGATCTCCCCGGTGTGCGTTACCACACGGTTCGCGGCAGTCTCGACTGCGCCGGCGTGACCAAGCGTCGCAAGTCGCGCTCGAAGTACGGCGCCAAGCGTCCGAAGAGCTGAGTAAAGGACAAGAATTATGTCGCGTAAAGGTTCCCATCCCGCCCGTGTCGTCCTCCCGGACCCGAAGCACGGAAGCCAGCTGATTGCCCGTTTCATCAATATGGTGATGAAGTCCGGCAAGAAGTCCGTCGCCGAGTCGATCGTCTACGGCGCCCTGCAGCACATCGGTGAAAAGCACGCCGAGCCGGTGCAACTCGTCGAGAAGGCTCTGGGCAACATCGCCCCGGCCGTCGAGGTGAAGTCCCGCCGCGTTGGTGGTGCGACGTACCAGGTGCCGGTCGAAGTTCGTCCGGGTCGCCGTATGGCGCTCGCGATGCGCTGGGTGATCGACGCAGCGCGCAAGCGCGGCGAGACGTCCATGCCGCGCAAGCTGGCCGCCGAACTGCTCGAAGCCTCGGAATCCCGTGGCGGCGCCGTGAAGAAGCGCGAAGAGACGCACCGCATGGCAGAGGCCAACAAGGCCTTCTCGCATTACCGCTGGTAATTACAGCTTCAGATTGAGGAAAGACCGTGGCACGCACCACTCCCATCGAGCGCTACCGCAACTTCGGCATCATGGCTCACATCGATGCCGGCAAGACCACGACCACGGAGCGCATCCTGTTCTACACCGGTGTCAGTCATAAGATTGGCGAGGTGCATGACGGTGCGGCGACGATGGACTGGATGGAGCAGGAGCAGGAGCGCGGCATCACCATCACTTCCGCCGCCACCACGGCGTTCTGGAAGGGTATGGATCGTTCGCTGCCCGAGCACCGCTTCAACATCATCGACACCCCGGGACACGTCGACTTCACCATCGAAGTGGAGCGTTCGCTTCGCGTGCTCGACGGTGCGGTGTTCGTGCTCTGCGCCGTGGGTGGCGTGCAGCCGCAGTCGGAAACCGTGTGGCGTCAGGCCAACCGGTACAAGGTTCCGCGCCTTGCGTTCGTCAACAAGATGGACCGCACGGGTGCGAACTTCTACAAGGTCGTCGAGCAGCTGAAGTCGCGTCTGGCCGCCAACCCGGTGCCGATGCAGGTGCCGATCGGCGCCGAAGACAACTTCGAAGGCGTCGTCGATCTCCTCAAGATGAAGGCCATCAAGTGGGACATGGAGTCCCAGGGCATGAAGTTCGAATACGTCGACATCCCGGCGGAACTCCAGGCCAAGGCCGAAGAAGATCGTACGGCCATGATCGAAGCCGCGGCGGAAGCCACGGAAGAGATGATGGACAAGTACCTCGGCGGCGAAGAGCTGACCGAAGCCGAGATCATCGAAGGTCTGCGTCTGCGTACGCTGAAGAGCGAGATCATCCCGGTCTTCTGCGGTACGGCGTTCAAGAACAAGGGCGTCCAGGCGATGCTCGACGCGGTCGTCAACCTGCTTCCGTCGCCGGTCGATCGTCCGCCCGTCGAGGGCATCAACGAAGACGAGCAGCCGGATACGCGTCCCGCCAAGGACGACGCGCCGTTCTCTGCGCTCGCGTTCAAGATCATGACCGACCCGTTCGTCGGCGCGCTGACGTTCTTCCGTGTCTACTCGGGCACGCTGAACGCCGGTGACCAGGTGTACAACCCGGTCAAGTCGAAGAAGGAGCGCATCGGTCGCATCCTGCAGATGCACGCGAACGAGCGTCACGAACTGAAGGAAGTCCGCGCTGGCGATATCGCCGCGGCGGTCGGCCTGAAGGACGTCACGACCGGTGACACGCTGTGCGCGCAGGATCACATCATCACGCTCGAGCGCATGTCGTTCCCCGAGCCGGTGATCTCGATGGCGGTCGAGCCGAAGACCAAGTCGGACCAGGAAAAGATGGGTATCGCCCTCGGCCGTCTGGCTGCGGAAGATCCGTCCTTCCGCGTCCGTACGGACGAAGAGTCTGGCCAGACGATCATCTCGGGCATGGGCGAGCTTCACCTGGACATCCTGGTGGATCGCATGAAGCGCGAGTTCAACGTCGAAGCCAACGTCGGCAAGCCGCAGGTGGCTTACCGCGAGACCATTCAGGCGTCGGACGTCAAGTCGGACTACAAGCACGCCAAGCAGTCGGGTGGTAAGGGTCAGTACGGTCACGTTGTGATCGAGCTCTCCCCGATCACCGACGCCGATCGTGCCGACGAAAAGCTCGCCGCTCAGATCAAGGACGATTTCCTCTTCATCAACGACATCACCGGTGGCGTGATTCCGAAGGAATTCATCCCGTCGGTTGAGAAGGGTCTGCGCGAGACGATCACCTCCGGTCCGCTGGCTGGCTTCCCGGTCGTGAACACGAAGGTCAAGCTCGTGTTCGGTTCGTACCACGACGTCGACTCGTCCGAAATGGCGTTCAAGCTCGCCGCTTCCATGGCGTTCAAGCAGGGCTTCGCGAAGGCGCAGCCGGTGCTGCTCGAGCCGATCATGAAGGTCGAGGTCGTGACGCCGGAAGACTACGTCGGCGACGTCATGGGCGACATCAGCCGTCGTCGCGGCATGCTGACCGGTCAGGAAGAAACGCCGTCGGGCAAGACCGTCAACGCGATGATTCCGCTGGGCGAGATGTTCGGCTACGCGACCTCTCTGCGTTCGCAGACCCAGGGTCGTGCCACGTTCACGATGGAATTCGACCATTACGAGCCGGCGCCGAAGAACATCGCGGACGAGGTCATGAAGAAGTCCTGATAAGGGCTTCTTCTTCAAAAACACATAACGTTCTTTTAGAGGTTTCGAGTCATGGCAAAGGGTAAGTTCGAACGTAAGAAGCCGCACGTCAACGTCGGCACCATCGGTCACGTCGACCACGGCAAGACCACGCTCACGGCTGCCCTGACGAAGATCGGCGCCGAGCGTTTTGGTGGCGAGTTCAAGGACTACGGTTCGATCGATGCGGCGCCGGAAGAGAAGGCGCGCGGCATCACGATCTCGACCGCACACGTGGAATACGAATCGCCGAAGCGCCACTACGGCCACGTCGATTGCCCGGGCCACGCTGACTACGTCAAGAACATGATCACGGGTGCGGCGCAGATGGACGGCGCGATCCTGGTGTGCTCGGCCGCTGACGGCCCGATGCCGCAGACTCGCGAGCACATCCTGCTCTCGCGTCAGGTCGGCGTGCCGTACATCGTGGTGTTCCTGAACAAGGCCGACATGGTCGACGACGCCGAGCTCCTTGAGCTGGTCGAGATGGAAGTCCGCGAGCTGCTGTCGAAGTACGAGTTCCCGGGCGACGATACCCCGATCGTGCACGGCTCGGCGCGTCTGGCGCTGGACGGCGACCAGTCGGAGATCGGCGTGCCGTCGATCATCAAGCTCGTCGACGCCCTCGACAGCTGGATCCCGGAGCCGGAGCGTGACATCGACAAGCCGTTCCTGCTGCCGGTCGAAGACGTGTTCTCGATCTCCGGTCGCGGTACGGTGCTGACCGGTCGTGTCGAGCGCGGCATCGTGAAGGTGGGTGACCCGGCCGAAGTGGTTGGCCTGAAGGACACCCAGCAGACGACGGTCACGGGCGTGGAAATGTTCCGCAAGCTGCTGGATCAGGGTCAGGCCGGTGACAACGTCGGCGTGCTGGTTCGCGGCCTGAAGCGTGAAGACGTCGAGCGCGGTCAGGTGCTGGCCAAGCCGGGTTCGGTTACGCCGCACACCGAGTTCGAGGGTGAGGTGTACATCCTCTCCAAGGACGAGGGCGGTCGCCACACCCCGTTCTTCAGCAACTATCGTCCGCAGTTCTACTTCCGTACCACGGACGTGACCGGTTCCATCAAGCTGCCGGAAGGCACCGAGATGGTGATGCCGGGTGACAACGTGAAGATCAGCGTCACGCTGGGCTTCCCGATCGCCATGGACGAAGGTCTGCGCTTCGCCATCCGCGAAGGTGGCCGCACCGTCGGCGCCGGCGTGGTCGCTAAGATCATCAAGTAAGCAATATCTCCCTTCGGGGAATGGAAAGGCGGGGGCGAAAGCCCCCGCCTTTTTTTATGTTCCGCTCTCTTGGGGCTTCCGTTCCGTGGAATCTCCCGCTATACTCCGCTGGCTAACATTCCCGAGCGTCTATAAAACGACCTCGGACCACGCGAAATGAGGCGCACGGAATGTGCTTCGAGTTCGCAGGCAAGGATGCCGAATAGGGTAGCAACGGGCCACGGGGCGCAAGCTCTGTTGACCCATACTGTTGCTTATTCTATACTTTTCTGTCTGGGCAGGCCGTTATTGCGGTCTGCCCGACTTTTTCGGGTCGTTTTGGACGGTTTTGTGCCGTTCCTGGCGGCCCGTTGCGGCACCTGCAGTACCAGCAACAAGGGTTGTGCGGAGTGGCGAGAAGCCCCTCCGAATCACAAGAACGTTCTTTCGATAACAGGACACGGTTTTATGGCGAACCAAAAGATTCGCATTCGGCTCAAGGCGTTCGATCATCGTCTGATCGACCGTTCGGCCAGCGAAATCGTCGAGACGGCCAAGCGCACTGGCGCGACGGTGCTCGGCCCGATCCCGCTGCCGACCAAGATTGAGCGCTACACCATTCTGGTGTCGCCGCACGTCGACAAAGATGCCCGCGACCAGTACGAGACTCGTACCCACAAGCGCGTTCTGGACATCGTCGACCCCAACGACAAGACCGTGGACGCGCTCATGAAGCTCGATCTCGCCGCCGGCGTCGACGTGCAGATCAAGCTCGGTTGAGCGGACTAAAGGATACGAAGATGAGTATCGGACTGGTTGGCCGCAAGTGCGGCATGAGCCGGCTCTTCACCGAAGACGGCCGCTCGATTCCGGTGACGCTGATTGAAGCGACCCCGAATCGTGTGACGCAGGTGAAGACCGAAGAAAACGACGGCTACAGCGCCGTGCAGGTCACGACGGGCGCGAAGCGCGCCTCGCTCCTGACGGCTCCGCTGAAGGGTCATTACGCCAACGCCAAGGTTGAGCCGGGTCGTGGTCTGTGGGAATTCCGCGTGTCCGCGGAAGACGCAGGCAAGTACGCGATCGGCACTGAAATCAAGGCGGACGACGTGTTCACCGTCGGTCAGACGGTCGACGTCGCCGGTGTGTCGAAGGGTAAGGGTTTCCAGGGCACCATCAAGCGTCACCACTTCAAGATGGGCGACGCCACGCACGGTAACTCGCTGTCGCATCGCGCCCCGGGCTCGATCGGTCAGCGCCAGACGCCGGGCCGCGTGTTCCCGGGTAAGAAGATGTCGGGCCACATGGGTGCGGTCAATCGCACGCAGCAGGGTCTCGAAGTTGTCAAGGTCGATGCCGAGCGCCACCTGATCGCAGTCAAGGGCGCAGTCCCGGGTGCGCCGGGCGGTGACGTCGTGATTCGTCCGACGACCAAGGGCTGAGGAGAGACGCCATGGAACTCAACGTTATTGGCGCCAAGGCGCTCACCGTGTCGGACGAAGTGTTCGGCGGCGAGTACAAGAAGGCCCTCGTGCACCAGGTCGTCACTGCCTATCAGGCAGGTGGCCGTGCCGGTACGAAGGCTCAGCTGTCTCGCGGTCAGATGTCCGGTACGACCAAGAAGTTCAAGAAGCAGAAGGGCGGCGGCGCTCGTCACGGCGACTACCGCGCTCCGATCTTCGTCGGTGGTGGTGTGACGTTCGCAGCGAAGCCGCGCAGCTTCGAGCAGAAGGTCAACCGTAAGGCTTACCGGGTCGCGATCCGTTCGATCGTCGCCGAGCTGAACCGTCAGGATCGCCTGAAGATCGTCTCCGAACTGTCGATGGATGCCCCGAGCACCAAGGGCATGATCGCTAAGCTCGCCGAGCTCGAAGTCAAGGGTCGCGTACTGCTGGTGTCGGAAGACGCCACCGAGGCGCTGTACCTGTCCGCTCGCAACATTCCGTACATCCACGTCGTCGACGTGCTGGCCCTGAATCCGGTCAGCCTGGTCGGCAGCGACTACGTCGTCATGACGGTGGACGCGGTCAAGAAGGTCGAGGAGTGGCTCGCATGAGCACCGAACGCACGCTCAACACGCTTCGCGCGCCGCACATCTCCGAGAAGTCGGCTCGCCTTGCTGAGAACAACCAGTACGTTTTCGTCGTGGCGCCCGAGGCGACCAAGGCCGATGTCCGTGCAGCGGTGGAACACCTCTTCGACGTCAAGGTCGTGGACGTGAACCTCGTGAATACCAAGGGCAAGGTCAAGTCGTTCCGCTTCCGCACTGGCAACCGCCAGGGCAAGCGTAAGGCCTACGTGCGCCTCGCCGACGGTCACACGATCGACGTGTCGGCCAAGGCCTGAGCCAGGAGTTGAATTGAGATGGCACTGATCACTCACAAGCCGACCTCCCCGGGCCGCCGCGACGCAGTCAGCGTGCGGACCGAAGGTCTGCACAAGGGCGCACCTTACGCGCCCCTGACCGAATCGCAGTCGAAGACCGGCGGTCGCAACCATTACGGTCGCATCACCACGCGTCATCGCGGCGGCGGTCACAAGCAGGCTTACCGCATCATCGATTTCAAGCGTGACAAGGAAGGCATCGCCGCCGTTGTCGAGCGTCTGGAATACGATCCGAACCGCACTGCGCACATCGCGCTGCTGTGCTACGCCGACGGCGAGCGCCGCTACATCATCGCGCCGAAGGGCGTGGCGGTGGGCGACCGTCTCGTGTCGGGTTCCGACTCGCCGATCAAGCCGGGCAACTGCCTGCCGCTTCGTTCGATCCCCGTCGGTTCGACGATCCACTGCATCGAGATGAAGCCGGGCAAGGGTGCGCAGATCGCGCGTTCCGCCGGTGCTTCCGTCCAGCTGGTGGCTCGCGAGCAGGGTTACGCCACGCTGCGTCTTCGCTCCGGCGAAATGCGTCGCGTGCCGGTCGAGTGCCGCGCCACCATCGGTGAAGTCGGTAACTCGGAGCACAGCCTGCGCAAGCTCGGCAAGGCCGGCGCCAAGCGTTGGAAGGGCATTCGTCCGACCGTCCGCGGCGTGGTCATGAACCCTGTCGACCATCCGCACGGCGGTGGTGAAGGCCGTACCTCCGGTGGCCGTCATCCGGTCAGCCCGTGGGGCACGCCGACCAAGGGTTACAAGACGCGCAACAACAAGCGCACCCAGCAGTTCATCGTGCGTCGTCGCAAGTAATAGGAAACGATCATGCCGCGCTCTCTAAAGAAAGGTCCGTTCGTTGACCTGCACCTCGTAAAGAAGGTGGAAGCCGCCGTTTCCGCCAACAACAAGCGTCCGATCAAGACCTGGTCGCGTCGCTCGATGATCCTGCCGGAGATGGTCGGTCTGACCATCGCCATCCACAACGGCCGCCAGCACGTGCCTGTGTTGATCAACGAGAACATGGTCGGGCACAAGCTCGGCGAGTTCGCGGTGACCCGCACGTACAAGGGCCACGCCGGCGACAAGAAGGGCAAGTGATGAGCACCGAAGCCAAAGCGATCCTGCGCAGCGCCCGCATCTCGGCGCAGAAGGCACGCCTGGTGGCCGACCTGGTCCGCGGCATGCCCGTGGGCCGGGCGAGCGACGTGCTTGCCTTTACCAACAAGAAGGCCGCACACCTTGTTCGCAAGGTGCTGCTCTCCGCCGTCGCCAACGCCGAGAACAATCTCGGTGCCGACGTGGACGAGCTGAAGGTGGCCCGCATCTTCGTGGACGAAGGTCCGGCGATGAAGCGTATGTACGCCCGCGCCAAAGGCCGCGGCTCGCGCATCCTGAAGCGCACCAGCCACATCACTGTGGTTGTCGGCAACTGACTGGGGTAAGAAACGATGGGTCATAAAGTTCATCCCACCGGTATCCGCCTCGGCATTGCCAAGGACTGGAACTCGAAGTGGTACGCCAACAAGGGTGAGTACGCTCAGTACCTCGCTGCCGACCTCAAGGTCCGCGAGATGCTGCGCAAGAAGCTCGCCGCCGCCGGTATCTCGAAGATTCAGATCGAGCGCCCGGCCAAGACCGCCCGCGTGACGATCCACACCGCCCGTCCGGGCGTGGTGATCGGCAAGAAGGGTGAGGACATCGAGAAGCTGCGCAAGGAAGTCACCGACATGATGGGCGTCCCGACGCACATCAACGTCAGTGAAGTCCGCAAGCCGGAACTCGACGCCCAACTCGTCGCCGAGTCGATCGCTCAGCAGCTCGAGCGTCGCATCATGTTCCGCCGCGCCATGAAGCGCTCGGTCGGTAACGCGATGCGCCTCGGTGCCCTCGGCATCAAGATCAACGTCTCCGGCCGTCTGAACGGTGCCGAGATCGCGCGCTCCGAGTGGGCTCGCGAAGGTCGCGTTCCGCTGCACACGCTGCGTGCGGATATCGACTACGGCACCGCCGAAGCCAAGACCCAGTACGGCATCATCGGTGTCAAGGTATGGGTCTACAAGGGCGAGATCTTCGATCTGGCGGCCGCTACGGCCGAGTCGAAGGAAGAACAGCAGCCTCAGCAGTCGTCGCGCCGCGAGGGTGGTGAAAACCGCCGCGAGCGTGAGCGCGCTGCCAAGTAAGGAGCGTTGCCATGTTGCAACCGAAGCGTACCAAGTACCGCAAGATGCATAAGGGCCGTAACGACGGCCTGGCATTCAACTCCAACCTCGTGAGCTTTGGCGAGTACGGCCTCAAGGCGACGACGCACGGTCAGTTGACCGCGCGTCAGATCGAAGCGGCCCGTCGTTGCATCACGCGCTACGTAAAGCGTGGCGGCAAGCTTTGGATCCGCGTGTTCCCGGACAAGCCGATCACCCGTAAGCCCATCGAAGTTCGAATGGGTGCCGGTAAGGGTGGCGTCGAGTTCTGGGTCGCTCTGATCCAGCCCGGCCGCATGCTTTATGAAATCGAAGGTGTCGACGAGGCGACGGCACGCGAAGCGTTCCGTCTGGCGGCAGCCAAGCTCTCCGTGCAGACCCAGTTCGTCTCCAGGGCGGTGATGTAATGGCCAGCAAAGAAATCAAAGAGAAGTCGGCGGAAGAGCTGAAGCAGCATCTGCTGGACCTTCGCAAGGAGCAGTTCAATCTGCGCATGCAGAAGGGCTCCGGACAGCTCACTCAGCCGCACCAGCTGCGCCGCGTTCGGCGTGACATCGCCCGCACGAAGTTCGTGCTCGGCGGCAAGAAGTAAGGACGGCGGACATGAGCGATAACACGAAGACGGCGCGCACCCTCGAGGGCCGCGTCATCAGCAACAAGATGGCCAACACGGTAACGGTGTTGATCGAGCGTCAGGTGCAGCATCCGCTGCTCGGCAAGATCATCCGCCGTTCCACGAAGCTCCACGCGCACGACGAAACCGGTGCGAACGAGGGCGACGTGGTCCGTATTGCGGAATGCCGCCCGCTGTCGAAGACGAAACACCACCGCGTGGTCGAAATCGTCACGCGCGCTGAAGTTTAAGGAGAGCTGCGATGATTCAGATGCAAAGCACGCTTTCCGCGGCGGACAACAGCGGCGCGAAGGAACTGATGTGCATCAAGGTGCTGGGCGGCTCGAAGCGCCGTTATGCCAGCGTCGGTGATGTCATCAAGGTGACGGTCAAGGACGCCATTCCCCGCGGTAAGGTCAAGAAGGGTGAGGTGTACAACGCCGTGGTGGTTCGTACCGCCAAGGGTGTGCGCCGCGCTGACGGTTCGCTGATCCGTTTCGACGGTAACGCGGCCGTGCTCCTCAACAACAAGCTCGAGCCGATCGGTACCCGTATTTTCGGGCCGGTTACCCGCGAGCTGCGCAGCGAGAAGTTCATGAAGATCGTCTCGCTCGCGCCCGAAGTGCTCTGAGCGGAGGCCAGACATGAACCGTATCCGCAAGGGTGATAACGTCGTCGTCATCACCGGCAAGAACAAGGGCCAGCGCGGCGACGTGCTGCGCGTCGATGGCGACCGCGTGGTCGTCTCGAACGTGAACCTGGTCAAGCGTCACACGAAGCCGAATCCGCAGGCCAACCAGCCGGGTGGAATCGTCGAGCGTGAGGCCTCGATCCATATCTCCAATGTCCAGCTCTTCAACTCCGCCACGAACAAGGGCGAGCGCGTGGGCACCAAGACGCTCGAGGACGGGCGCAAGGTGCGCGTGTTCCGTTCGGGCGAAGTGGTCGACGCGTAAGGAACCGAAGTCATGACCCGCCTTGAAACGTTTTACAAAGAGTCGGTAATGCAGAAGCTCACTGAGCGCTTCGGTTACCAGAACGTCATGGAAGTCCCGCGCATCACGAAGATCACGCTCAACATGGGCGTCGGCGAAGCCGCCGGTAACAAGAAGATCCTCGACAACGCGGTCGCCGACATGACCAAGATCGCCGGCCAGAAGCCGATCACGACGAAGGCCCGCGTGTCGGTCGCTTCGTTCAAGATCCGCGACGGTTGGCCGATCGGCTGCAAGGTCACGCTTCGTCGTGCCCAGATGTGGGAATTCCTGGACCGCCTGATCAACATCTCGCTGCCGCGTACGCGCGACTTCCGTGGTGTCTCGGGCCGTGCCTTCGATGGCCGTGGTAACTACAACTTCGGCATCAAGGAACAGATCATTTTCCCGGAAATCGACTTCGATCAGGTTGACGCGCTGCGTGGCATGGATATCTCCATCACCACCACCGCCAAGACCGACGAAGAAGCCAAGGCGCTGCTGGAAGCCTTCAGCTTCCCGTTCCGCAACTGATCACAGGTAGAACATGGCCAAGACCTCGATGGTCGAGCGCGACCTCAAGCGCACCAAGCTCGTCAAGAAGTTCGCCGCTAAGCGCGCCGAACTGAAGGCGATCGTCCTGAGCGCTTCTGCGTCGTACGACGAGAAGATGGAAGCCCAGACCAAGCTGCAGAAGCTCCCGCGCGATGCCAGCCCGGTGCGTCAGCGTAATCGCTGCGCCCTGACCGGCCGCCCGCGTGGCGTCTACAGCAAGTTCGGCCTGGGCCGCAACAAGCTCCGCGAAGCCACCATGCGTGGCGACGTGCCGGGCCTGCGCAAGGCTAGCTGGTAAAAAACTCGCCAAGGGCGGGGCAAGCTGTTATAGTCGTCGGTCTGCGCAATGCAGACCGACGATTGTCGGCTTTACAATTCAAGATTTCCGGTAATTCGGATATCGGTGCACTCTCAAGGATTTTCTTATGAGCATGACTGATCCTATCGCCGATCTGTTTACGCGCATCCGTAATGGCCAGGCCTCTGGCAAGTCGGTTGTCCGTATGCCGTCGTCGAAGATGAAGCTGGCCCTGGCTAAGCTTCTGCAGAACGAAGGCTACATTCTCGACGCCCGTGCCGCTGACGAAGCGGGTAAGCCGGTGCTCGAAATCAAGCTGAAGTATTTCGAAGGCCGTCCGGCTATCGAGACCATCTCCCGTGTCAGCCGTTCCGGTCTCCGCGTCTATCGCGGCAAGGACGAGCTGCCGAAGGTTCTCGGCGGTCTGGGTATCTCGATCATCTCGACTTCCGCCGGTCTCCTGACCGACGCGCAGGCCCGTGCCAAGGGTCTGGGCGGCGAAGTCATCGGCCAGGTGGCGTAAGGAGTACCGACATGTCACGTGTAGCCAAGAAGCCCATCACCCTGCCGAAGGGCGTCGAACTCTCGATCGCCAATGGCACCGTCACCGTCAAGGGCCCGAAGGGCACCCTGACCACCCATGAGCTGCCGGGCATTTCGTTCCAGCAGGAAAATGGCGTGGCCAACGTCGTCGTCGCCGAAGGCGCGGATGACAAGTTCGGCGGTACCGCCCGCGCCATCGTCGCGAACATGATCCACGGCGTCGCCAACGGCTTCGAGAAGAAGCTGGAGCTGGTCGGCGTGGGTTACCGCGCGCAGCTCACCGGCAAGTCGGTGAACCTGTCGCTGGGTTATTCGCACCCGGTTGTCTTCGAGGCGCCGGAAGGCATCACCATCGAAGTCCCGACGCAGACGGAAGTGCTCATCAAGGGCGCCGACAAGCAGCTCGTCGGCCAGGTGGCAGCGAAGATCCGCGCGTTCCGTGCGCCCGAGCCCTACAAGGGCAAGGGTGTCCGTTACGCCGGCGAGACGATCATCCTGAAGGAAGCCAAGAAGGCCTAATCGGCCTATCCGCTTCCTGGAGACGAGACGATGAACAAGAACGAATCCCGCCTGCGCCGCGCCAAGTCGACCCGCGCTCACATCCGTGAGCTCGGCGCCGCCCGCCTGAGCGTGCATCGCACCGGTCAGCACATCTACGCCCAGGTCTTTGCACCGAACGGCACCGTCGTGGCTTCCGCCTCGACCGTGCAAAAGTCGGTGGCCGAAGGCCTCAAGAGCAAGAAGAACGTCGAAGCCGCCACCACGGTCGGTCGCGTCATTGCCGAGCGCGCCAAGGCCGCCGGCATCGAAGCCGTCGCGTTTGATCGCTCGGGTTTCCGTTATCACGGTCGCATCAAGGCTCTTGCCGATGCGGCGCGTGAGGCCGGCCTCAAGTTCTAAGAGGCGTCAGGCCACGGCATCGGCCCTTCGGGGCCGGTGCCGCCCGATGTAACTACAACTCCAAGCGGCGACCGAGCCGTAAACAGAAGTCCCGGTTCTTCCGGGCTATCAGGAA
The DNA here is from genome assembly GCF_023612255.1 of Luteibacter flocculans. Lineage (NCBI taxonomy): Bacteria > Pseudomonadati > Pseudomonadota > Gammaproteobacteria > Lysobacterales > Rhodanobacteraceae > Luteibacter > Luteibacter flocculans. Next base: position 898,916 of record NZ_CP063231.1, read on the forward strand.
AAGAGATGTCCTCGACAGATCGCGAAAATTCGGACGGCATGCTTGAAAAGCTGATCGCCGTCAACCGCGTGGCCAAGACCGTCAAGGGTGGCCGCCAGATGAGCTTCACCGCGCTGACGGTTGTCGGCGATGGCGAAGGTCGCGTCGGTTTTGGTTATGGCAAGGCCCGTGAAGTGCCGGTCGCCATTTCCAAGGCCATGGAGCGCGCCCGCCGCAACATGGTGAGCATTGAACTGAACAACGGCACGCTCTGGTACGCCATCAAGGCCAACCACGGCGCCGCTCGCGTCTTCATGCAGCCCGCTTCCGAAGGTACCGGCGTGATCGCCGGCGGTGCCATGCGCGCCGTGCTCGAAGTGGTCGGCGTGAAGAACGTCCTCGCGAAGGCCGTCGGCTCGCGCAACCCGATCAACCTCGTCCGCGCGACGATCAAGGGTCTGCAGGCCGTCGCCTCGCCGAAGCGCATCGCCGCCAAGCGTGGCAAGACGATCGAAGAGGTGCTGGGCAATGGCTAAGAACAACGAAACCGCTGGCACCGTCCGCGTTCGCCTGGTCAAAGGCCTTCGCGGTGTGCAGGGGCGTCATCGTCTGAGCGTCAAGGCCCTGGGCCTTAACAAGCTCAACGACGTGCGCGAACTGAAGGATAGCCCCCAGGTCCGTGGCCTCATCAACACGGTCTACTACCTGGTTCGGGTCGAGGAGTAAGCATCATGCGTCTTAACGACATCAAGCCCGGCAAGGGCGCTCGCAAGACCCGCACCCGCGTTGCTCGCGGTATCGGTTCCGGCCTCGGCAAGACCGCCGGCCGCGGCCACAAGGGTCAGCACGCTCGTGCCGGTAACACGCACCGCGTCGGTTTCGAAGGCGGCCAGATGCCGCTGCAGCGTCGCCTGCCGAAGGTCGGCTTCCGCTCGCTGAAGAAGGCCGATACGGAGCAGGTCATGCTCTACAAGCTGGCCGCGATCCAGGGCGACACGATCGACCTCATCGCACTGCACGCTGCCGGTCTCGTGACCAGCCGCGCCAAGAAGGTCAAGGTGGTGCTTAAGGGCGAGATCAATCGCGCCATCAAGCTCCAGGGCGTGCTTGCGACGGCCGGCGCCAAGGCGGCTATCGAAGCCGCCGGCGGCAGCGTGGAGTAATCAGGTGGCTGCAGCGCAGGGCACAACGCTCGGCTCGCTGGGCAAACTGACGGAACTGCGTCAGCGCATCTTTTTCCTTATTGGTGCGCTGATCGTCTTCCGCCTCGGTTCGTTCATTCCCGTTCCGGGCGTGAACCCCGAGGCGATGACGAGCCTGGTCGAGGGCGGCGGCGGCCTCCTGAACATGGTCAACATGTTCTCGGGTGGTTCGCTTTCCCGCTTCTCGGTGTTCGCTCTCGGTGTGGTGCCGTACATTTCGGCATCGATCGTGGTGCAGATGATGGGCTCGGTCGTTCCGGCGCTCATGGCGCTGCGCAAGGAAGGCGAGGCGGGTCGTCGCAAGATGACCACGTACACGCGTTTCGGCACGGTGGGTCTGGCGGCTTTCCAGGCGTTCGGTATCGCTGTTGCGCTGCAGAAGCAGGTTGCAGCGGGCGGTGCGCCGGTGGTCTACATGCCGGGCGCCGGCTTCGTCCTGGCATCGGTCGTCGGCCTCACCGCCGGCACGATGTTCCTGATGTGGCTGGGCGAGCAGATCACGGAGCGTGGTATCGGCAACGGTATCTCGATGCTGATCTTCGCCGGTATCGTCGCGGGTCTGCCGGGTGCCATCGCGCACACGCTGACCATGGCGAACAACGGCGAGCTGTCGGTCCTGAAGCTGCTGATGGTTACCGTGGTGATCCTCGCGGTCACCGCCTTCGTGGTGTTCATGGAGCGCGCCCAGCGGCGCATCACCGTGAACTATGCGAAGCAGGGTAGCCAGCGTCAGTTCCAGCGCCAGACCTCGCACCTGCCGCTGAAGATCAACATGGCGGGCGTCATTCCGCCGATCTTCGCGACCAGCCTGCTGCTCTTCCCCGCAACCGCGGCGACCTGGTTCGGCTCTGCCCACCAGTCCCGTTGGCTGCAGTGGTTGACCACGGCGCTGAGCCCGGGTGAGCCGGTCCACGACATCGTGTTCGCCGTGCTGGTGATCGGTTTCGCCTTCTTCTATACCGCGATCGTGTTCAATTCGCAGGAAACGGCCGATAACCTCAAGCGTTCGGGGGCGTTGATCCCGGGTATTCGTCCGGGTCGTGCCACGGCCGACTATATCGATGGCGTCATGACCCGGCTTACCGGTGTCGGCGCGCTCTACATCGTGCTGGTCTGCCTGGTGCCGACGTTCATGCAGAACGCCTGGCACGTACCGTTCTATTTCGGCGGCACGTCGCTGCTGATCGTGGTGGTGGTGGTGATGGACTTTACGGCTCAGGTCCAGGCCCATCTTGTGAGCCACCAGTACGAGAGTCTGCTTAAGAAGTCGAATCTCCGTCGTAGCTGAGACGCGATAGAGACCCCCACAGGGAGGTCTCGGGGTGCTAGACCCCGGGACTTCCGGTTTAGGTTAATTCAGGTTAGAATTGCGCGTTTACCGCGCACGAAACGCATCGGAGACAGTACATCATGGCGCGCATCGCGGGTGTCAATTTGCCGGTCCAGAAGCATGTCTGGGTTGGTTTGCAGAGCATTTACGGAATCGGCCGTTCGCGGGCGAAGCAGGTTTGTGTCGACGCGGGCGTGGTTGCGACCACCCCGATCAAGTCGCTGAGTGAGGGCGAGGTCGAGAAGATCCGTGCCGAAGTCGCGAAGTACACGGTCGAAGGCGACCTTCGCCGCGAAATCGGCATGGCCGTCAAGCGTCTGATGGACCTTGGTTGCTACCGTGGCCTGCGCCATCGTCGCGGCCTGCCGGTGCGCGGCCAGCGCACGCGTACCAACGCCCGTACCCGTAAGGGTCCGCGTCGTCCGATCAAGAAGTAACGGATACCGAATATGGCTAAGCCGGTTAAGACCAAGAAGAAGATCAAGCGCGTCGTCACGGATGCCGTGGCCCACGTGCAGGCTTCTTTCAACAACACCATCGTCACGATCACCGACCGCCAGGGCAATGCTCTGTCGTGGGCGACGGCGGGCGGCGCGGGTTTCCGCGGCTCCCGTAAGTCGACCCCGTTCGCAGCGCAGGTTGCCGCCGAAAAGGCTGGCCGCGCCGCGGGCGACTACGGTGTCAAGACTGTAGAAGTGCGCATCAAGGGCCCCGGCCCGGGCCGCGAGTCGGCAGTGCGCTCTTTGAACGCGTTGGGCTACAAGGTGCTCAACATTATTGACGTCACGCCGATTCCGCATAACGGCTGCCGTCCCCCCAAGAAGCGTCGCGTCTAAGGAGCATAACCATGGCCCGTTATCGTGGAGCTACCTGCAAGCTGGCGCGTCGTGAGGGTGCTGACCTCGGTCTGAAGAGCCCTGCTCGCGCGCTTGATTCCAAGTGCAAGCTCGAAAACAAGCCCGGCCAGCATGGCGCCAACAAGCGCGCCCGTCTGTCCGACTACGCTGTTCAGCTTCGTGAGAAGCAGAAGGTCAAGCGCATCTACGGCGTGCTTGAGCGTCAGTTCAGCAATTACTACACCAAGGCTTCGACCCAGAAGGGCAACACGGGTGAAAACCTGCTTCGCCTCCTGGAAAGCCGTCTCGACAATGTCGTCTACCGCATGGGTTTCGCGGTCACCCGCGCCCAGGCTCGCCAGCTGGTGGCTCATAAGTCCGTCACGGTCAACGGTAAGAAGGTCAACGTGCCTTCGTACCACGTCCGTCCGGGCGATGAGGTCTCGCTGACCGAGAAGGCCCGTACGCAGTTGCGCGTGCAGGAAGCGGCGACGATCTACGACACGATGGATCTTCGTCCGTCGTGGGTCGAGGTCGACAGCAAGAAGTTCGCAGGCACGTTCAAGGCCGTTCCGGATCGTGGCGATCTGCCGGCCGATATCAACGAAGCCCTGATCGTCGAGCTTTACTCGAAGTAATCCACCGGAGCCTTGCATGGCAGTTTCGTCAACTAGTGTGCTGCGGCCTCGTGGCCTCAGCGTCGAGCAGCTTGGAGCGAACCGCGCGAAGGTGGTGGTCGAGCCGCTCGAGCGTGGCTTCGGTCACACCCTGGGCAACGCGCTGCGTCGCGTGCTGCTCTCTTCGATTCCGGGCAGCGCGATCGTCGAGGTCGAAATCGACGGCGTGCTGCACGAGTACACCACCTTGGAAGGCCTGCAGGAGGACGTGATCGAAGTCCTGCTGAACCTCAAGGACGTCGCCATCCGTCAGCACAGCGGTGATGAAGTCACCCTGACGCTGTCGAAGAAGGGCAAGGGCGTGGTCACGGCCGGCGATATCGCCGTCGATCACTCCGTCGAAATCGTGAACCCCGAGCACGTGATCTGCCACCTCACCAAGGATGTGGCGCTCAACATGCGTTTGAAGGTGCGTCGTGGCGTCGGCTACCAGCCGGCCAGCGCGCGCCAGCATCCGGATGACGAGACGCGTCCGATCGGTCGTCTGCAGCTCGACGCGTCGTTCGCGCCGGTTCTGCGCGTGGCTTACGAAGTGGACGCCGCTCGTGTCGAGCAGCGCACCAACCTCGACAAGCTCGTGCTCGACATCGAGACGAACGGCACGATCGGTGCTGAAGACGCCGTCCGCAAGGCGGCTGAGATCATCAACGATCAGCTCTCGGTGTTCGGCGATTTCTCGCGTCGCGAAAGCGATTCGACCAAGGCGGAGAAGGGCGGTTTCGATCCGCTCCTGCTGCGCCCGATCGACGACCTCGAACTCACGGTCCGTTCCGCCAACTGCCTCAAGGCCGAAAGCATCTACTACATCGGCGACCTGGTCCAGAAGACCGAAGTCGAGCTGTTGAAGACGCCGAACCTGGGCAAGAAGTCGCTGACCGAAATCAAGGACGTGCTGGGCGGACGTGGTCTCGCTCTCGGCATGAAATTGGAAAATTGGCCGCCGCCGGGCCTCTCGCACGGCATGCAGCTGGGCTGATGTAAACGGGGCGATCGACATTCGATCGCCCCGATCCTTTGCGCCATCCGTGGGATGCCTCAGGCACTTCCTTCGGAATTCGAAAGCGGTCCAAAGAGGCCGTGCTCCCATAACGAGGCGTTCTGACAGCCTCGCATCAGCGGGTAACCGCGGGAAGTCGGCTCATCCTGACCGGCTTTTCATAACAACAGACATTGAGAGTAAACCGCCATGCGCCACCAGAAATCCGGTCGCAAGCTCAACCGCACGAGCAGCCACCGCGAAGCCATGTTCAAGAACATGGCCGCGTCGCTGATCAAGCATGAGCTGATCCGCACCACCCTTCCCAAGGCGAAGGAACTCCGTCGCGTTGCCGAGCCGCTCATCACGCTCGCCAAGACCGACGGCGTCGCCAACCGCCGCCTCGCTTTCTCGCGCCTGCGCGACAAGCAGGCCGTCGGCAAGCTGTTCGTCGAACTCGGTCCTCGCTACCGCGAGCGTCCCGGCGGCTACCTGCGCATCCTCAAGTGCGGCTTCCGTCCGGGCGACAACGCGCCGATGGCGTATGTCGAGCTGGTCGATCGTCCGACCCAGGGCGAAGCCGTCGACGCCGAGTAAGCCTCCAGGCTGATCGCGTATCGAGACCCCGGCAGGGTGACCTGCCGGGGTCTTTTTTTTGGTTCATTGCGGAAGTGCCGGGTGCTGTTTGGACACTTCGGTTCGTTCGCCGCGTGACTGCATATGTCCGGCGGCTGGAGCTACCGCTAGTTCGTGCGGTGAGGCCAGAGCCTTCGGTGTCCCCCCTCGCTGCTTCAGACAGGTCCTCCGTGTTCGAAAAGGAAGGCCGCTGGCGCGGCCTGTGTACCTAGTGGCCTTCGGCCGCTCTCTTGTGCGGAACTCGCCTCGAGGGGAGGCACCGAAGACTCCCGCGATGACTGATGTCGCGTGTTGGGAGAGCCGCACAGTCGCAGGCCACAGCGCTACAAGCGCCTCAGCGTCGTGCTTGCGAAAGCAGGAGCATCCAGCGACTCCACGCGAACGATCTCACTACCGCGCGCCGCTTTCCGATACGAACGTTAGCGTTGCAGAGCCGTTGGCCGCCGTGCTCGGCGCGACCTGGCGTAACCGAGCGGCACGGGCGGATAAGGCCCGCAGGGGGCCGGCCAGGACGGCCGGCCGTTTCCGATAAGGCAGGAAGCCGCATCGGAAACCCCCGTTCGTGACGCGGGCGCGCAGGGGCGCAGCCATAAGACACCGCCGCGCAGCGGCCTCTCTACCTAAGCGACGGTGCAGCCGAAGCGCCGAGCACGGCGGCCAACGGCGGTCCCTCAGATCCCGCGCTGTCGCTCTCTGCGGCTGCGATGTCGGTCACTGGCTGCCCGCCCCGCCCCGCTGCGCATCGCACATACGCACGCCGCGCCACCGAAATCCAACGAAGGGCACAGCCGAGTACCCCCTACATCCAAGCGATAACCGCAAGACCCAACGCAACCCATTGACTTGGTTACAAAGGAAACTTCGTGCGAGTGCTGACAAGCGCATGCACAAAGAGTTAACGTGGGTGTCCCGCAACGCACCATCCCCGGTATGAACCCTCGTCTTTGGTCTTTCCGTACGCGCTATCTCGCCGGCTTCGTCGTGTGCGTTGCGCTCATGGCTTTCGCGTTGTACGCGCAATACGTCATGCATCTGGATCCATGCCCGCTGTGCATTTTCCAGCGCATCGCCGTGTGCTTCATGGGTCTGTTCTTTCTGGTGGGTGGCTTGCACGCGCCCGCACGCATCGGCATGCGCGCGACGTATGCCGGGCTTGTCACGCTGGGTGGCCTTTGGGGCATCGCCACGGCAGGCCGCCATCTCTGGCTGCAGTCGTTGCCTGCCTCCGAAGTTCCTGCGTGTGGCCCCGGGCTCGGCTACCTGTTCGACGCGTTTCCGTTCGCGAAGATGCTCAAGCTCGCATTCACCGGCTCCGGTGAATGCGCAAAGATCGAGCCCATTCTTGGTATTCCGATGCCCGGTTGGACCCTGTTGTGGTTCGTTGTCCTCATCGTCTGGGCCCTCCCGGCCGTTCGTCGTTCCGTCCGTTGACCTCCCGCGCCACGCAAGGCGCACTTTAAATAGAGCACCGTCATGCAGCACTCCCTCAAAACCGTAACGCCTCCGTCCCTCGACTGGACGCCGAGTTCGTGGCGGTCGAGGACCGCCCTCCAGCAGCCGACCTATGAAGACGCCGACGAACTGGCGCGCGCGCTTGCGCAGCTGGGCGATCTGCCGCCGCTGGTGACCTCCTGGGAGATCCTCGCGCTGAAGCAGCGCATTGCGGAGGCTCAGGAGGGCGAGCGTTTTCTGCTCCAGGGCGGTGACTGCGCGGAGAGCTTCGCCGACTGCAACAGCTCGATCATCTCCAATCGCCTCAAGGTGCTGCTGCAGATGAGCCTCGTGCTCGTGCATGGGCTGAAGAAGCCTGTGCTGCGTGTGGGTCGGTTCGCCGGTCAATACGCCAAGCCGCGTTCCGCCGATAACGAGACACGCGACGGCGTGACGCTGCCGGCGTTTCGCGGCGACCTGGTCAACAGTCCTGAATTCACCGCCGAGGCGCGGCGTGCCGATCCGCAGCGTCTCATCAAGGCGCATGCGCGTTCGGCCATGACGATGAACTTCGTTCGTGCGCTCATCGATGGCGGTTTCGCCGACCTGCATCACCCGGAGTACTGGGATCTCGCGTGGGTGGAGCATTCTCCGCTCGCGGCCGAGTACAAGCGCATGGTCGCCAGCATCGGCGATTCGCTGCGCTTCATGGAGACCCTCGCCGGGCAGTCCATTTCCAGCTATTCGCGCGTGGATTTCTACACCTCGCACGAAGCGTTGCTACTTCATTACGAAGAAGCACTGACGCGCCGCGTGCCGCGACAGCATGGCTGGTTCAACCTGTCGACGCACTTCCCGTGGATCGGCATGCGTACGGCGGCGCTCGATGGCGCGCATACGGAATACTTCCGCGGCATACGTAACCCGATCGCCGTCAAGGTGGGGCCGACCGTGCAGCCGGACGATCTGCTGCGCCTCATCGACGTGCTCAACCCGAACGAGGAAGCGGGTCGCCTGACGTTGATCCATCGCATGGGCAACGACAAGATCGCCACGCAGTTGCAGCCGTTGCTCGAAGCGGTGAAGCGCGAAGGGCGCCGGGTGCTCTGGGTGGCCGATCCGATGCACGGCAATACCGAAAGCACCAGCAACGGCTACAAGACCCGCCGTTTCGCGAATATCGCAGGCGAACTCGATCAGGCGTTCGACATCCATGCCGCGGCCGGCACGCGACTGGGTGGCGTGCATCTGGAACTGACGGGTGAGAACGTCACGGAATGTCTCGGCGGTGCGCGCGGTCTCGTGGAGCAGGATCTCGACCGTGCCTACAAGTCGATGGTCGATCCACGCCTCAACTACGAGCAGTCGCTCGAACTCGCGATGCTCATCGTGAGGAAGTCGGGCGGCATGGTCTGAAGTGGAGAGCCCGCCTTCGAGGCGGGCTCAAGGTCGGGGGCTCCCACACCCACCAGTGGCGCGAAGCCGGCTGCTGACCGGCGCCACGCCGCTCAAAGAATCAAGAGCGTCGATGGTCCGCTGGCGTTGGTCACACCGGTCGGCGAACTGCATTGCGCAGCCAACGTGGCGCCGAGGTTGAGCAAGGTGAAGGTAGCGGTGGCGCTTCGGCCTGCATAGCGGCCGGCCGTGATCGTGCCCGGCGCCGTTATCACCAGGTTGCCGCTGATGGGCAAGGCTGTCGCAGTGAAGGTGAAAGCGCTGGTCGCTGCGCCGCCATTGTCACTCCAGTGAATGGTCCACGTGATGGGTGTGGTCGAGAACAGGTTGTTGCAGTTGAACGGCGCATCGAAACTTTCCTGCGACGATGCGCTGGTGAGGAGGGGGGCTGCAATCAGCTGTGTGCAACTCCAACTCGTTTGGGTGTCCACGGTATGGACCGCTGTGGTGTTGGTGACACCGGGGGACCAGGTTGCCGCGTGGCTGCCCGTGCAAGTGACGATGGGGAGGATGCTCTGTGCCGCCGTTGGCGATGGCGCCACGGCGGCGACCAGAACCAGCATCGCCGCGAGAACGAGCGGGGCATACGATGTGAACATGGCTTGTAGGACGCGTGCTGCGGTCATGACGGCCTCCAGGACGGGTGATCGCTCGAACGATGCGCCATCCGTGCGCGTCTGCGCCTTCCTAGGTCTTTTCTAGGCCAGGCGCCGTTGCAGCCTGAGAAGTGCCGAACCGTTTTGCTGTCGGGCCTGCGGTGTCGACCTGAGTTTAGGCCGTTGATCGGCCGCGTTGGTACGTATTCGGCAGAAGCGTGGCGCAACCCTGCAACGGACGTTAGCTTTCAGCGCGTCCGACGCAGTTGCTTTTCCTGCGCCCACGCGACATGTTCACGGACCATCGGTGACGGATGATCTGCCCGCGCATTGAGCGCCGATAGGATTTCATCGCTGGCCGGCGCATTGCCGAGTCCGACCGCGAGATTGCGCAACCACCCTTCATAGCCTGTGCGCCGGATCGCCATACCCTCCGTGCGCGAGAGAAATTCCTCTTCGCTCCATGCGAAAAGTTCGACGAGTTTGGGTCCGTCGAGGCTGTGGCGCGGTGCGAAATCGGGTTCTGTCGCTTCCTGGGCGAACTTGTTCCACGGGCAGATGAGTTGGCAGTCGTCACAACCGAAGACGCGGTTGCCCATGGGTTCGCGCAGCTCGACGGGAATGCTGCCTTTCAGCTCGATGGTGAGATACGAGATGCAGCGGCGCGCATCGAGGCGATAAGGCGCCACGATCGCCTGGGTAGGACAGATATCGATGCAGCGTCGGCAACTGCCGCAGTGCGCGCTGGCCGGCGCGTCGAGCGGCAACGGCAGGTCGGTGTACAGCTCGCCGAGGAAAAAGTACGAACCCGCGCGCTTGTTGATCAGCACCGTGTGCTTACCGATCCAGCCAAGGCCCGCGTTGCGTGCAATCGCCTTCTCGAGCACCGGTGCCGAGTCGACGTACGCGCGGTACTTGAACTCGCCGATGCGCTCTTCGATACGCGACGCGAGCTTCTGCAAACGGTTGCGCATCAGCTTGTGATAATCGCGGCCGAGCGCATAGCGAGCGACATAGGCTTTCTCGCCGTCGCGGATCACGTCCCACGCGTTCGGCACGCCCGGTGGCGTGTAGTCCATGCGCAGGGAGATAATTCGCAGCGTACCGGGTTCGAGTTCGGCCGGGCGGCTGCGCCGCGTGCCATGCCGTGCCATGTAGTCCATCTCGCCGTGGTGCCCATCGGCGAGCCAGCGTTCCAGATAGGCTTCGTCGTTTCCGAGATCCGTACCTGCGATGCCGATGTCGGCGAAGCCGAGTTCGCGCGCCCATTGTTTGATGTCGGCGGCGAGGGTGGCGTAGTCGATGGAAGGTGGGGCAGGCATGCGCCCATTCTACCGGGGGCTCCTATAATCGGCCGATGACCGCTCACGATCTCGCCGTCGACCTCTTCACGTCCGCGCAATCGCGCGCCATCGACCAGCGCGCCATGCGCGAACTGGGCATTCCCGGCTTCGAATTGATGACACGTGCGGCATCCGCCGCGTACGCCATGCTGCGCCGACGCTGGCCGGCGTCTCGCCGCGTGCGCGTCGTCTGCGGCGGCGGAAACAACGGTGGCGACGGTTACCTCGTCGCGCGCGATGCGCTTGCCGATGGCCTCGCCGTGGATCTCATTGCGCTGGACCCGCCGAAAGGCGACGACGCGCGCCGCGCGCGGCAGGCATTCGAGGCGCTCGGGGGTGTCGCCAAACCTCTTTCTGCCTGGGGCGGTCTCGCGCCTGCCGACATGATGGTCGACGCCATCTACGGCACCGGCCTCAATCGAGCGCCCGAAGGTGAGGCGCGGGAGGCCATCGAGGCGATCAATGCCGCGCGAGCCCCGGTATTGGCCCTGGATGTCCCGTCCGGCCTTTCGGCCGACACGGGTGCCTGTCCGGGCGTGGTCGTGCGCGCCACGGCCACGGCGACCTTCATCGTCCGCAAGCGCGGGCTGTACACGCACCAAGCCGAAGTGGCCGGCGACGTCGAATTGCATACGCTCGATCTGCCGGCCTCGGTCCTGGAGGCGCCCGACGCCCGCCTGCTGGTGGCCGAGAGCCTTCCGCCGCGGGCGCTGGACTCGCACAAGGGCAGCAACGGCCACGTCCTCGCGATCGGCGGCGACCACGGTACGGGCGGCGCGATCCGCATGGCGGCCGAAGCGGCACTGCGCACGGGGGCGGGTCTCGTCAGCGTCGCAACGCGCGACCAGAACGTCCTGGCGATGAATGCGGCGCGGCCCGAACTCATGCCCCACGGCGTGGACGGCCCGCAGACGCTGCAGCCGATGCTCGACAAGGCGTCCGTGCTGGCGCTCGGCCCCGGCCTGGGGCAAGCCGCATGGGGTCATGCCCTGTGGACGACCGCGCTGGACGCTGACAAGCCGACGGTACTCGATGCCGACGGCCTCAACCTCCTGCATAGCGAACCGCGTGCGCTGCCCACCAAGACGGTGCTCACCCCGCATCCGGGGGAGGCGGCCCGTCTGCTCGGTATGTCCACGGCCGACGTGCAAGCCGATCGCTTTGCCGCGGCGCGCGCGCTGGCTGCGCGCTTCCACGCCACGGTCGTGCTCAAGGGCAACGGCAGCCTGATCGCTTCCGCAGAAGGCGAGGTGTCGGTCTGTCCGTGGGGCAACCCCGGTATGGCCAGTGGCGGCATGGGCGACACGCTCACGGGAATCATCGCGGGCCTGCTCGCACAGGGATGCGAGCCCTACCACGCGGCTTGCCTCGGCGTGGGGCTCCACGCACGCGCGGCAGACGTCGCCGCGCAGGACGGGCAGCGCGGCTTGCTGGCGGGCGATCTGCTGATCCCGTTGCGCCATCTCGTCAACGGAGTAGACGCATGAGCGGGGGGGACGACCGTTACCTGGCGGACGAGGAAGCCACGCTCGCGCTTGGCCAGCAGTTCGCTGCTGCGCTGGATGGCGGGCTGGTCATGCACCTGCACGGCGACCTCGGTGCGGGCAAGACCACCTTTGCACGCGCCTTCCTGCGCGCGCTTGGCGTCGGCGAGCGGGTGAAAAGCCCGACATACAGCCTGATCGAGGGCTACGACATCGGTGGGCGCCGCGCTTTCCATCTGGATCTCTACCGCATTGCGGACCCCGGCGAACTCGAGTGGTTGGGCTTGGACAGCCTGGCCGAACCCGGCGCCATCGTGCTGGTGGAGTGGCCCGAGCGCGGTGCAGGAGCGTTGCCGCCAGTGGACCTCGCCCTGCATTTCCGCCACGAAGGCACCGCTCGTGCCGTGCGGGTGGAGCCTGTGTCGGAGGCTGGGCAGCGGTTTAGCGAACGCCTGCAAGGCAACCGATAACGACAGTGGGTCGCGCGGGCCCGCCCTCGGGGAGCGGTCATCCGGTTGCCCCGTTTCTGCTCATTTGCGGATCTTTCCTGTACGCGCGTTGACGAAGTGTTCGCAGGTCATGGATTAACAAGGGAAAACGTCTTGCATTCAGCGGGCGCATGGAGTTCAATCCGGGCCATATGAGGGGAATCACTAACAAACTTGGACTTATTGCGTGCGTGACGGCTGTCGCGGCGCTGGCGGCTGTGTCCGTATCTGCGGCTGACATCAAGGCCGCGCGCGTCTGGGCCGGGCCCGAATACACGCGCGTGGTTTTCGACCTGTCCGGTCCCGCGACGTACAAGATGTCCCAGGGCGATACGCCCGGGAGCGTCGTGCTCGATGTGGCCGGTAGCTCGGTGGCCGGCGACTTCTCGACGCCGTCGGGGCAGGGCCTGTTCAAGTCCATGAAGGCCGTCAAGCAGGGCGGCGCGGCGCGTGTGGTTGCCACGGTGGACGCCACGGCGAAGCCCAAGAGTTTCCTGCTCAAGCCGGCCGGGGATTACGGCTATCGCCTGGTCCTGGACCTGTACCCCGGTGGGCAGAGTGACCCGGGTGATAACCCGGTAACGGACGACGCACCGGCTGTGGCCGCGGCGCCTGCGAAGGTTTCCGTTGCACCCGCGCGTACGTCGCGCGGCAAAACCGTGCCTGCCGGCAAGCCGCCGATGCTTGCCAGCGAGCGTAAGGTCGTCGTGGCCATCGACGCCGGTCATGGTGGCGAAGATCCGGGTGCCCGCGGCGCCACCGGCCTGCGCGAGAAAGATGTCACGCTGCAGGTGGCGCGCGAACTCGCCGATCAGATCAACCGCCAGCCTGGCATGCAGGCCGTGCTGACCCGCAACGGCGATTACTTCATTCCGTTGAAACGCCGCTACCAGATCGCTCGCGAGCACAACGCGGACATGTTCGTCTCGATCCACGCGGACGCCTTCAAAAACAGCGACGCCAAGGGTTCTTCCGTCTGGGTGCTGTCGCCGCGCGGCAAGACATCCGAAGCTGCCCGCTGGCTGGCCGATCGCGAAAACCGTGCCGACCTCGTAGGCGGTGTTTCGCTCGACGACAAGGACGACACGCTGGCCGCGGTCCTGCTGGATCTGCAGCAGGGCTACGCGATGCAGGCCAGCGAATCCATCGCCGGCAACGTGCTCAAGGCGCTGGGGCGCCTCGGCCCCACGCATCGCGGCTATGTGGAGCGCGCCAACTTCGTGGTGCTGCGCTCGCCGGACGTGCCGTCGATCCTGGTGGAAACTGCGTTCATCACCAATCCGTCCGAGGAAACCCGCCTGCGCGACGAAGGGCACCGCCGCGAGCTGGCGACGGCCGTGCTCGGTGGCGTGCGCAATTATTTCGAGTCGATGCCGCCGCCCGGCACCTGGTTTGCCGCGCAGGCCGCTCGTCGTAACGGCACGGCGGTCGCCTCGGTCACACCAACCGCCTCGTCCGTCAAGGACAAGGGCAATGACGACAGCGACAACGCGGATGACAACAGCGGCGCGGCTGCCGCAGCACCCACCTCACGCAACGCATCGTCAACCCGGGCGGCCGACCGCGCGATTGCCAAGGCGGACAAGCCGGCCAGCGCCCGTGCGCCGCGCGGCCGTGCCGACGACAACGTGCGCGACGTGCATCGCGTCAACCGGGGCGAGACCCTTACCGGCATCGCTCAGCAGTACGGCGTGTCGGTCGGTGCGTTGAAGCTCGCCAACAAGATGACCGACAACACGGTGCGCGTCGGCTCGGTGATGGTGATTCCGTCGGGCTGATCGGTACATAGCCCGATGGGAGCCAGCCTGCTGGCGATCGGCACCCGCCGCAAGCACCCATCGCCAGCAGGCTGGCTCCCACCGGTACGCCCACGCTTCATCCCCCCTTCGGCTATCCTCTTGGCCTGAACGTGCTGTCAGGTCTTTCCCATGCCCATCCGTCCACTGCCCCCCGAGCTGATCAATCAGATCGCGGCCGGTGAAGTCATCGAGCGCCCCGCCTCGGTGGTGAAGGAACTCGTCGAGAACAGCATCGACGCCGGTGCGCGACGCATCGAAGTCGATATCGAACAAGGCGGCGTGCGGTTGATCCGCGTGCGTGACGACGGTGGCGGTATCCCGCGCGACGAACTCGCCTTGGCCGTCGCTTCGCACGCGACCAGCAAGATCGGCAGCTTCGACGATCTGGAGCGCGTGTCCAGCATGGGATTCCGTGGCGAAGCGCTGGCCTCGGTATCGTCGGTGGCGCGTTTCTCGCTCACCTCGCGACAGCCTCACGAAGACGCCGCGTGGCGGATCGAAGTCGATGGCGGCCGCACCCAGGAGGTGAGGCCGGCTCAGCATCCGCCGGGCACCACCATCGAAGTGCGCGATCTGTTCTACAACGTGCCGGCGCGGCGCAAGTTCCTCCGTGCGGAACGCACCGAGTTTGCGCATATCGACGACCTGCTGAAATCGCTGGCGCTGGCGCGCGAAGGCGTGGACATCCGGCTCAGCCACAATGGCAAGCCGGTACGTCTGCTGAAGCCCGCGCGCGACGAGCACGCCGCGCTGGCGCGCGTCGCCGAAGTGCTTGGTGCGGACTTCCCAGGCCAGGCCCTGCGCGTGGAACACGAAGCTGCTGGCATGCGTCTGTCCGGCTGGGTCGGTCTGCCGACGGCCTCGCGTTCGCAGGCGGATCAGCAGTATTTCTACGTCAACGGCCGGCTCGTGCGCGACCGCGTTGTGGCCCATGCGGTGCGCCAGGCGTATGCGGATGTGCTCTTTCACGGGCGGCATCCGGTGTTCGTGTTGTTTCTCGAACTCGATCCCGCAGGCGTGGATGTGAACGTGCATCCGGCAAAAAGCGAGGTGCGTTTCCGCGAGCAGCGCCTTATCCACGACTTCCTCTTCCGCACGCTGCACGAGGCGCTGGCACAGACCCGCGCCGGCATCGCCGTGCCGGTCTCGGAGGCGCCCATGCCCATGGCCGTCGGTGGAAGTGGTTTCGCGGAAGCGCGCACGTCGTCGTTGCCGTCGTCCTCGATGCCTGCGTGGCCGCAGTCGGCCAGTCAGTCGCGTTTGAACCTCGGTGTGCGCGACACGCCGCTCGCCGACTACGCGACGCTGTTTGGTTCCGCTCAGCCGTCTACGCCGGTCACGTCGTGGACGCCGCCCGCTGGCGACGCGTCGGAAGAGGGCGGCGACGTTCCGCCGCTCGGCTATGCGATCGCGCAATTGAAGAACATCTACGTGCTCGCGGAGAACGCGCACGGCCTCGTGCTCGTCGACATGCATGCGGCGCACGAACGCATCACCTACGAAAAGCTGAAGAACGGTCGCGTCACCGCCAATCTGCGCTCGCAGATGTTGCTGGTGCCCTTGTCGATTGCCGTCAGTGCGAAGGAGGCCGCCGCGGCCGAAGAGCATGCGGAAGCCCTCGGTGAGTGGGGCCTCGAACTGTCGCGCAGTGGTCCCAGCGGCGTGGTCGTGCGCCGCATTCCGTCACTGCTCGAAGGCGCCGACGTGGCGCAATTGACGCGCGACGTACTTGGCGAACTGGCGCAACACGGTAGTTCGCACCGGCTGGAAGAGCTGGAGAACGAATTGCTCTCCACCATGGCCTGCCATGGTTCCGTGCGTGCCGGCCGACGCCTCGGCATTCCCGAAATGAACGCCCTGCTGCGCGAGATGGAAGCCACCGAACGCTCGGGCCAGTGCAACCATGGCCGGCCCACTTGGGTGCAACTCTCGCTCGGCGAACTTGATCGTATGTTCCTGCGCGGTCGCTGACGTCGGCGTTCCTCTCTCCTTGCTCACCTGTCCCAAGAGATCGTCATGACCGACCCTTCCACTTACTCGCGCGAGGTGGACGAAGCCCGCGCTGCTCGTCTTGCACTGCTGACGGCGCCCGGCGGCTGGCTCAGCCTGATCGCCTTCGAATGGTTGAAGGATGGGGCGAACCGTATCGGCAGCGCGAGTCACAACGACATCGTGCTCACGACCGGCCCCGCCGATCTCGGCGTCGTCACCTTGCAGGATGACGGCACGACGACGATCGCGTTTGCTCCGGGCACCGACGCGCGCGTGGACGGCGTCGAGGTGCCGCGCGCCACGTTGCTCGACGACGCGGGCGGACGTGCGCCGAGTGAAGTGCAGTTCGGCTCTGCGCGGCTTTTCGTTATCCAGCGTGACGGCCGCAAGGCGTTGCGCGTGCGCGACGAGGCCGCGCCGACGCGCATCGACTTCAAGGGGCTGAATTATTTTCCGATCGATCCGACGTGGCGTGTCGTCGCCGATTGGGTGCCGTTCGATCCGCCCTACGAACTCGAACTCGGTACGGTCATCGGCACCATCGAGAAGGAAAGCGTTCCCGGGAAGGCGGTCTTCACGCGCGATGGAAAAACGCACGAGCTGTATCCGTATCACGAGACGCCCGACGCGCTGTTCTTCATCTTCGGGGATCTGACCAGCGGCAAGGAAACCTACGGTGCGGGACGCTTCCTCGATACGGGCCTGCCCGTCGACGGCAAGCTCGTGCTCGACTTCAACCTGGCCCGCAATCCGCCGTGCGTCTTTACCCCGTATGCCACCTGCCAGCTCGCGCCGCCGGAGAACCGGCTCGACGTGCGCGTGGAAGCGGGTGAGCTGACCTATCGCGGTGGGCACTAGGGATACCGCGGTAGCGGGTAAGGCTAGCGCGAGCACCCATCGCCGGCAGACCGGCTCCCACCGGAACGGCGTGCCGGCTCTGACTCCGCGCGGGGGTCTGTCTTGGCGGGCGCTCAGGCGCCCTTGAAGCTCGCCTTGCGCCGTTCCAGAAATGCCGACGTGCCTTCGCGCATATCCTCGGTGGAGAAGGCGATCGCGAAGCCCTGCGTTTCAAACGCCAGACCCTGATCGATCGCGCATTCGCCGCCTTCGATCACCGCGTCGAGAATGCCCTTCAGCGCAAGCGGCGCGGCGGCGGCGAGCTGGTCGGCCATGGCATCGACGGTGGCGTCCAGTTCGTCCGCGGCGACCACGCGCGTCACGAGACCGAGGCGTTCGGCGCGTGCGGCGTCGATCTGCTGGCCGAGCAGGCACAGCTCCAGCGCCGCGCCACGCCCAGTGAGACGGGTCAGTCGCTGCGTGCCGCCGAAGCCAGGAATCAGGCCGAGGCCGATTTCCGGCTGGCCGAAGCGTGCTTTCTCGCTCGCCACACGCAGATGGCAGGCCATCGCCAGCTCCATGCCACCACCCAGCGCGTAGCCATGGATGCGCGCAATCACCGGCTTGCCGAGGCGTTCGACCGTAAGCATCAAGGTCTGCCCAGCGTGCGAGGCCGCCTGCGCCTGCACCGGCGTCCAGGCGGTCATTTCCGAGATGTCCGCGCCAGCCACGAAGGCCTTCTCGCCCGCACCGGACAGCACCACCACGCGCACGCCGTCGTCCTGCGCTGCCTGGCGAAACGCCAGCGTCAGCTCACCGATGGTCTCGCGGTTGAGTGCGTTCAGCTTGTCGGGGCGGTTGACGGTGATCGTGCGGACGGCGCCACGATCGGCGGTGGTGAGCGTACGAAAGGCCATGGCGGCTCCGGAGCGATGGGAATGGGGTGAACAGGTCTTAGGGAGCGGGATGGTAGCAGCAGGGGAACCTTTACCCCGCTCGTGGCGTCTGATGGCGAACGGACGGGGCGCCTGCCGATGGTATTCTCCACGCACGCCCATGGTTCCGGGTTCACGGAGAACGGGATGTCACCCTTGCGTTTCCTGGTCATGTTCGCTGCCCTGTCGCTGCCGTTTGCGGCGGTGGGCGCGCAGTCGGCGTCGACGGCACCTGTGTCGGGCGCACCGGCGATCGACAAGACCAAGCTCTCCTATGCGATCGGCTACCAGATCGGTACGCAGTTCGCCAACAGCGCGCAGCCGGACGTAGATATCGCGGTGCTGGTGAAGGCGCTGCAGGACGGCTACGCGAAGCGTCCACCGGGCGTTTCCATCGACGTGATGCAGCAGCAGCTCGTCAACTTCGACGCAAAGGTGCAGCGCGATTCCGCGGTGGAGTTCCGCCGTGTCGCGGCGGCGAATGCGAAGCGCAGCGCCGACTTCCTCGCGCGCAATCGCACCCGGTCCGGGGTGGTCACGCTGCCGTCGGGCATCCAGTATGCCGTGCTCGCCAAGGGCAGCGGTCCACAGGCGCAGGTCACCAGTACCGTCGTGGTCAATTACCGCGGCGCGCTGATCGACGGCACGGAATTCGACAGCTCGTACGCCCATGGCAAGCCGGTGACTTTTACCGTGAACCGGGTCATCCCGGGCTGGCAGGACGTGATCCCGCGCATGCATGTCGGCGATCGCTGGAAGGTGGTCATCCCGCCCCAGCTGGCCTACGGCGAACGTGGCGAATTGCCGCGTATCGGCCCGAATGAGGCGCTCGTGTTCGAAATCGAGCTGATGGGCATCGTCCCGTAGTCGGCGGCGTGACCTTTGTCGGCGCTAGAATGACCGACGGTATGGTTATTGCCTCCTCCTCCCAGCTTCCTCTCTCACCCTGCACGGGTGTCTGCCGGCTTGATGCCCGGGGCCTGTGCATGGGCTGCCTGCGCACCGGCGACGAGATCGCGCGGTGGTCGACGATGGATGACGCGCAGAAGCTCTGGATCATGGACGAGATCCTGCCACGCCGGCAGGGCGCCTGATGGACGAGATGCTGGCGAGGCTCCGCGGTGCGCTGCTCCCGCTCGATGCGCCACCGGGGCCGCGTGGGTGGAACCACGCCGACATGGCCGAGCTGATCGGCAAGGGGCCGCGGCGTCCCGCTGCCGTCCTGATCGGTATCCGCGACGACCGCGAGCAGAACGTGCTGCTGACCCTGCGCACCGACACCTTGCAACAGCACGCGGGGCAGGTGGCGTTTCCTGGCGGGCGTGTCGAACCCGACGATGTGGATGTGGTCGCCGCCGCCTTGCGCGAAAGCCACGAGGAAATCGGACTCACGGCGGACAAGATCACGCCGCTCGGTTTCCTCGACGTCTTCGAGACGATCAGCGGCTATGCGGTGACGCCGGTCGTGGCGCGCGTGGCGGCGGATGCGCCGCTCCGGCCCGATCCCGGCGAAGTGGCCGAGGTCTTCGAAGTGCCGTTCTCCTTTTTCCTCGAGCCCGCGAACCTGCGGCGCTACACGATGGAATTCCGCGGCCATGACCGCGACATGGTCGAGTTCCTCCATGCGGGTTACCGCATCTGGGGCGTCACGGCGGCCATCCTGTTCAACCTGCTCAAGCGGATGGGACACACATGCTGATTTCGCGCACGCTGATCGATGCGGCTACGGCCGCGCACCTTCCTGCGCACGACGTCCTCTTTGTGGACGCGCGCTTCGATCTCAACCAGCCCGGCGGCCGCGATCCCGGCAAGGGCGATCAGGACTACGCGCTCTCGCATATCCCCGGTGCCGTGCGCGCCGACCTGGATCGCGATCTGGCGGACATGGGCACGCCGTCGAACGGCCGTGGACGCCATCCGCTGCCGGCGGCCTCCACGTTCTCTGCGTGGTTGGGACAGGCCGGATGGCGGCCCGATCTGCAGGTGGTGGTCTACGACGCGGCCGGTGGCTCGCTTGCGGCGGCACGCTTCTGGTGGCTGGCGCGCCTTGCCGGCATCGACAACGTCGCCGTGCTCGACGGTGGCTGGCCTGCGTGGCAAGCGGCAGGGTTCCCCACCGATAACGTCGTGCCCGTGCGCGAGCCGACGGCCGTGCACGTGACCTTCGATGCGGCGGGTACGGTAAGCGCCGACGAACTGGCGGAAGGCGTCGCCAGTGGGCGCCTGGTGCTCCTCGATGCGCGCGCTGCGCCACGCTTCCGTGGCGAGGTCGAGCCCCTCGATCCCGTCGCCGGCCATGTGCCCGGTGCGCGCAATCGACCGTTCGCCGACAACCTCGATACGGACGGCCGTTTCCGGTCGCCCGAGGATCTGCGTCGCGCCTTTCATCACGTCATCGGTCCGCACGAGCCGACCGACGTCGTGCATATGTGCGGCTCCGGTGTCACGGCGTGCCATAACCTGCTCGCGATGGAATATGCCGGGTTGTGCGGCTCCCGCCTTTACGCACCGTCGTGGAGCGGCTGGGTGAGCGATCCCTCGCGTGGCATCGCCACCGGCAACTGACTTCCCGCAGTCCTGTAGGAGCCGCTATAGCGGCGAGGGCAACTCGCTTCACGGCTAAACCGCTTCGTTGGCTTCTCGCCGCTATAGCGGCTCCCACAGGGTTAAGACAGGGGGACGGTACGGCGTTCCTTCGCGCTGACCTGCGCGGCCTCGATCACGCGGATGACGTCACGTGCTTCGCGCGCTTCCACGGGCAGCGGTGCCTCGCCGCGCAACGCCGCCGCAACGCCTTCGTAGAATGCGGTGTAGCGACCCGGCAGCGTGTCGATCATGGCGACGCTGCCGTCGGCGTCGGTGAAACGGCCAAACAGAGCTGGCGTGTCCTCGCCCCAGCCCGCGCTGCCGGGGCGGTGCCCTTCGCGCAAGGCGGCTTCCTGACCATCGATGCCGTACTTCACGAAGCTTCCGCCGTCGCCATGCACCAGGAATCGCGGTCCCGGATCGCGCACCAGCACCGAGGCGTGGAGCACGGCGCGCCGCCGCCCGTAGTCGAGCACGAGGTGGAAATAGTCGTCGGTCCTGGCGGAGGTGCGCTGTCGCGTCACGTCCGCGGTGATCGCCTGCGGCAGGCCGAACAACACGAGGGCCTGATCGATCAGATGCGCGCCCAGGTCGTAAAGCAGCCCTGAGCCAGGCGTCTCCGTTTCCCGCCAGCCTTGCTTGATCTCGGGGCGGAAGCGGTCGAAGTGCGCTTCGTAATAGGCGACCTCGCCGAGACGACCATCCTCGACAAGACGGCGCACGGTGAGGAAGTCGTTGTCCCATCGCCGATTGTGAAAAACCGACAACTGTCGATTCACGCGTGCCGCCAGCGCGATCAGTGCATCGGCTTCGGCGGCGTCGAGGGTGAACGGCTTGTCCACCACCACGTGCTTGCCCGCTTCCAGCGCCGCCCGCGCGAGCGTGGCGTGGCTGTCGTTGGGCGTGGCGATCACCACGAGTTCGATGGCGGGATCGGCGAGCAGTTCTTGAGGATTTTCGTAAGCGCGAGCCTCCGGAAAATCGCGCCGGATCTCCGCGACACGCCGGCTGCCGATGGCGGCCAGCCGCAGACCTTCGGCAGCGGCAATGAGCGGTGCATGGAAGACGGCGCCAGCCGTGCCATAGCCGATGAGGCCGGTGGGGATGGGATGCATGGTCGTTCCGCGTGGTGGCATGCGAGGAGGGTAACGCGGTCGGGCTGAGTGTTTCGTTTAGGATCCTGCGGTTCCCTTCCGCTCCGGCATCCGCATGACTGCTTCCGATACGGCCGCGCCACCCGTTCGTCTGCCCCGGCAGATTCCGTACATCGTCGGCAACGAGGGCTGCGAGCGATTCAGTTTTTATGGCATGCGGAACATCCTCACGCCGTTTTTGCTTACGTCGCTGCTGATGTACCTGCCCGAGGCCGAACGGCCCGGCGCGGCAAAGGACGTGTTCCATACGTTCGTCATCGGCGTGTATTTCTTTCCTCTGCTCGGCGGTTGGCTGGCGGACCGCTGGATCGGCAAGTACCGCACGGTGCTCTGGCTGAGCCTGCTCTATTGCGTGGGGCACGCGTGCCTGGCGATCTTCGAGCACAGCGTGGCCGGCTTCTACACGGGGCTGGCGCTGATCGCGCTCGGGGCGGGCGGCATCAAACCTTGCGTGTCCGCCTTCGTGGGCGACCAGTTCGACGAGAGCAACCGCAAGCTCGCGAAAGTCGTCTTCGACGCGTTCTACTGGATGATCAACGTCGGCTCGTTCTTCGCGTCGTTGCTGATGCCGTATTTCCTGCGCCACTACGGTGCCGCGGTGGCTTTCGGCATTCCCGGCGTGCTGATGTTCGTGGCGACGGCCGTGTTCTGGAGCGGCCGCCGTCACTACGTGATGCTGCCGCCGACGCAGGGCGATCCGCATGGGTTCCTCAAAGTCGTACGCACGGCGCTGTTCGCGCAGGCACCGGGGCAGGGCAGGCCGGGCCTCGTCGTTGCATGCGTCGCCTTGGTGCTCGCCGTGGCTGCGTTTGCGCTGGTGCCGTCGCTCGGCGTGGTCGCCTCGTTCTGTCTTGCCTTCGTATGCGTGCTGGGCGGGCTGGGCGTCGGTGCGCGCATGCAGTTGGAGCGGGCGCGCGGCAGGCATCCCGACGATGCCATCGATGCCGTGGGCGCGGTGCTCCGCGTGCTGCTGGTCTTCGCGCTGGTGACACCGTTCTGGTCGCTGTTCGATCAAAAGGCGTCGACCTGGGTCTTGCAGGCCAACACGATGGCCGCACCGGACTGGCTGCACCCTGCGCAGATGCAGGCCGTCAATCCCGCCCTCGTGCTGCTGTTCATCCCGTTCAACAATCTCGTCGTCTTTCCGCTGCTGAGGCGTGCCGGCATCGAACCGACGGCGCTGCGTCGCATGACGACGGGCATCGTGCTGTCCGCGGTGGCGTGGGTCATCGTGGGGGCGATCCAGTTGGCGATCGACGGCGGCGACGCCGTGTCCATCGCCTGGCAACTCGTGCCGTACGCGTTCCTCACCATGGGCGAGGTGCTCGTCTCGGCCACCGGCCTCGAGTTCGCCTACAGCCAGGCACCCCCCTCGATGAAAGGCACGTTGATGAGCTTCTGGACGCTCAGCGTCACGGTGGGCAATCTCTGGGTGCTGCTGGCGAACGCGGGCGTGCGCAACGACGCCGTACTCTCCGGCATCGCCAGCACCGGCATCGGCAGCGCAGCGTTCCAGATGTTCTTCTTCGCCACACTCGCGGCGCTGGCCGCCCTGGCCTTTGGCCTGTACGCACGGCGCTACCGCGAGGTCGACTACTACCGCCCGGCATGACGTTGCGTCGACGCGATCGCGTGGAGCATGCCTGCCATCGCCAAGGAGACACCCATGCCCACACCGAAACGCGCTTCGCCGGTTCCCGCGCCGCCGGCCCGTGAATGGCCCGGCAAGGTCGTGCTCGTGACCGGTGGTGCTCAAGGCATCGGCAAGGGCATCGCGCAGGCGGTGCTCGAAGCGGGCGGCAACGTGGTGATTGGTGATCTGGATGTCGAAGCAGGACACGCCTGTCTGGAGGAATGGAACGTTCCGGATCGTGCGATGTTCCGGCGTCTCGATGTCTCGCGGGAAGCGAACGTGAAGGCATTCGTGGCGGCGGCGCTACGTCGCTTCGGACGGATCGACGGTCTGGTCAACAACGCGGGCATCGCGGACCCGGAAACCGGGCCGCTGGACGCGCTGGATGCGTTGGAGTGGAAACGCCGCCTCGACACCAACCTCGGCGGTGTCTTCCTGTGCAGCAAGCACGCGTTGCCGTCGTTAAAGAAAAGCAATGGCGCGATCGTCAACATCGCCTCGTCGCGGGCGCATCAGTCCGAGCCCGACACGGAAGCGTATGCCGCGAGCAAGGGCGGCATCGTGGCTTTGACCCACGCGCTCGCGATCAGTGCCGGTCCGGTGCGCGTCAACGCGATCAACCCAGGCTGGATTGCGGTGGATGACTGGAAGAAGCCGTCGGCGCGAAAGACGCCGAAACTGAGTGCGGCCGATCATGCGCAACACCCTGTGGGAAGAGTGGGCGTGCCGCCGGACATCGGCGCGCTCGCGGTCTTTCTCCTGTCGTCGCAAGCCGGCTTCATCACCGGTCAGAACATCACCGTGGATGGCGGCATGAGCCGCAAGATGCAGTATGTGTAGGTTCTATCGCTGCAACGGGATAGTTGTCATCTGCCCGGCATCGAACTGCCAGCGGCCTTCGTCATAGTCCCACTGTTCGACCGTCGCGACGCCGCGATCGGATTCGTGCCGAATGACATGGAAGGAATTGCTGATCCCCTCGCGGATGCGCGACGACACGGCGGTACCCGCCTGCACCGACCACAAAGGCCGAGCGAGCCGACGCGTCTCGTTGTCGAGGGGTCGGACGTAGGGTAGATGGATATGGCCGCCGAGCACGAGGTCGGCTCCCGCCTCGGCCCAGGCGACGATCGCTGGCTCGCGGTGGATGAGCAGGTTGGCGATGTCCTTCTCGCGGATCACATGCACCGGCTGGTGCGTCACCACGATGCGCAGTTGATCGCGGTCTGCCTGTCGCAGCCGCTCGCACACGCGCGCAATCTGCGCGTCGGACACTTCGCCGTTCTTGTGCCGGGTGGCACGCACCGTGTTGACGCCGATGACCAGCAGGCGGGGGGCGGTGAAGATCGGTTCGAGGTCGGTGCCGAAGGCTCGACGATAGCCTCCAAAGGGATCGAACGCCCGCGCGACGAGATTGAGCAGCGGCACGTCGTGATTGCCCGGTATGGCAAGCCACGGCCGTTCGAGCGTATCGACGAAGTGTCGCGCGGCAGCGAACTGCGCACGCCGTGCGCGCTGGGTCACGTCGCCCGAGAGAATCACCAGTTCGGGCTGCAATGCGCGGATCGACGTGCGCAGTGCGTCGACCACTTCCGCACGCTCGGTCCCGAAATGCGGATCGGAGATCTGGACGACCAGGCTCAACCCGGGTCCTCCCCCGGTTGACGTACGCGATCGGTGAGCAGACGAAGCGGGCGCGGGGCGGCGCGAAACACGATCGGCGGCTCGAGCCAGACGATCTCGCCGTCCACCGCCACCTTGATCGCATGATGGTGATGCTTCGGCTGTACGGTGATTTCGCGGAACGCGAAGCTCACTGCGTTCTCGGCTTCACCCAGCTTGCCCAGTGCGCCGCGAAGGATCAGTCCGAGCATCGTGAGTCTGCCGATCGGCTTCAGCACCAGACCCGCGAGCCATCCTTCGTTGCGATGCACGGCCTCGGCCTCGTCGAGCCCGATCTTTTCCAGTTGCAGTGCGTTGTTGCCCACGAACAACGTGGGCGTGCGAACTTGGCGAGTGCGCTCGCCGTCGCTCACTTCGATACGCAGCGGGCGATAGCCGCGCATCATGGTCGCCAGCCCGGACCACAGGGCCACGATGCGGTGCCGACCGAAGCGCTGCTTCCACGCCTCGCGATCTTCCAGTACCTGCGGGTAAAGGCCCAGGCTACCGTTCACGAGGAACACGCGGTCGTTGACCATGCCGATCTGCGTGTCGCACGGCGTCGCGCGCACCAGCGCCTCGGTCGCTTCCCGCGCGTCCAGCGGGATGCCATGCGTGCGGCCCACGAAGTTGAACGTGCCCTGCGGCAGCACCCCCATGACCAGATCGTCCGCCCAGGCCGCGGACGCGACGCAGTTGATCGTGCCGTCGCCACCCGCTGCGACCAGTGCGGCGCCGGTCGCCTTGGCGTGGGCCGCAGCGTCGCGGACCACGGTCACGATGTCTCGATCGCCGTCGATCAGGAAGAAGCGATAGGGGCGTCCGGCCGCGTCGAGGACGGCGGCAATCGTCTGCCGAGCCTCCTCAGCGGACTGCTTGCCGGACCCGGCGTTCATGACGATGGCGAAGGAGGATGCGTGGCTCATGCGTCACAAGGAACCATTCGCGCCGTCATGCCCGCATGAAATTACGTCGTAGCGCGGCGTCCCTCGCGCAGGCGGACGTACTCCGCGCTGCCGGCACAGAGCGTGACCCAGGCGAGGCCAGTCGCGTAGCCGGCCATCACGTCGCTGAAATAATGCACCTGAAGCAGGATGCGGCTGATGCCCACCAGCGTGATCATGGCGACCGCTGCGACCACGATCGCGCGATGCCACCGGGGCGGTGCCAGCACCAGCAATACGTAAGCGAGCATGCCGTAGAAGACCATCGATCCCGAGGCGTGCCCGCTGGGGAAGCTGTAGCTGCGTTCGATGATGAAGCCGTGATCGTGCAGCGGCCTTTCGCGCTGGAACCAGGCCTTCAATGCGCTATTGATGAGCGCCGTACCTACCAACGCCGCGATCCACATCGCGGCGAGCCGGACGTGGCGCCGCCAAAGAAGAGCCACGAAAACGATCAGCGTGGCGACGCCGACCACGAGGGGATCGCCGGCATGCGTGAGCAGCGCGATCACCCGCAACGCCGGGAGCGGCATGTTGGAACGGAGATCCTGCGCGAGCGCGGCATCGAAGACGGTAAGACCGGCCGCTTCGCGTACCTCAACTGCGATCGCTGCGGCGATCGTCAGGGTGGCGACCACCACCGCGATCACGGTCACCGGTCGAAGCAGGCGGCGCGCAGCGGCATCCTGGCCCTCGCGGCGCCGCACGGCGCGTCGCCAGGCGAGGTCGGTGCCGACGAGTGCCAGCGCCAGCAGCACCGCCCAGATCGACAGCGCATGCCGGCTGATCCACTCCGCGTCCATTCCGTTCGCTCCTCGTCTCGTGGCAGGATCGACCATGTTGCCACGCCGCGCGCCGCGGCTCGATAAGGGGACTTCCGATGAAAAGCTCGCCGGCCCGCGCGGCCCTGCTGTTTGCTTTCCTCGCCGTGGGCGCTGCGGCGGCCCATGCGGACGACGCGCCGCTGGCGCACCGCATCGTGCGTGTGACCCTCGACGGTGCGGTCGACAAGGGCACGTCCGGACGTTTGCTGCTGTTCGCGATGCCGGCGGCCGATGCCAAGGACGGCAAGATCGATGCCGTGGACACCAATCCGTTCCAGCCTAAGGCGGTGTCCGTGGCGGCACGCGAGGTGAGCTGGATCGCGCCCGGCCAGTCGGTCGACCTGGACGCGGACGGCGAGGCCTTCCCGGCCGGGTTCTCCGCCTTGCCGCCGGGCGATTACCTGTTCCAGGCCGTGCTCGACGTCAATCACGACTACAACTACAGCGGCCGTCACGCGGGCGACCTCGTCAGCGAGGTGACGCCGGTGAAGCTGTCGCCCGGCGCGAGCGTGCCGACGATCAAGCTCAGCAAGAGCGTGCCGGCCAAGGATCCCTGGGTGCTCCCGCCCTCCGTGCCACAGGTCCTTCGCGACGCGCTTCCCGAGGCGCGCCAGCATGCCCATGCAGAGGTGCTGGAAAGTCCGTTGCTCACCGCGTTTGCCGGCCGTCCGCTCTCGATCCGCGCCTGGGTGATCACGCCGCCCGGCTACGATGCCAACGGCAGCACGCGCTATCCCACGGTGTATCTGACTCACGGCTTCGGCGGCGGCTTCGACCGCTTCGCTCCCACCATGACGTACCTGTGGACGGCGATGGCGAAGAAAGATATCCCGCCGATGATCTGGGTGCTGCTCGACGAGTCCGGCCCGACGGGCACGCACGAATTCGCCGATTCGGTGAACAACGGGCCCTGGGGCCAGGCACTGACCACCGAGTACATCCCCTGGCTGGAAGGCCGCTACCGGATGGATGCCAAGCCGAGCGGTCGTTTCCTCAACGGGCATTCCTCGGGTGGCTGGGCCACGCTGTGGTTGCAGACCCGCTACCCGACGATCTTCGGCGGTACCTGGTCCACGTCGCCCGATCCGAGCGACTTCCGCGATTTCACTGGCATCGACATCTACGCGCCGAACGCGAACGCCTATAAGAAACCCGACGGCTCGGCCAATCCACTGGTCCGCGACAAGGGCAAGGTCATCGCCACCTTCGAGACGTTCGCCAAGCTCGAACGCGTGCTCGGGCCTTACGGCGGTCAGCTCGCGTCGTTCGAGTGGGTGTTCTCGCCGCGTGGCAAGGATGGTCGCCCGCAGCCGATGTTCAACCGGGATACCGGCGCGGTCGATCCCGACGTGGCGGCGTACTGGCGTGCGCACTACGACATCGCGCAGCGGCTGCGCACGCAGTGGCCGGCGTTGAAACCCGACCTCGACGGCAAGATCCATCTGTTCGTCGGCACCGCCGATACCTTCTACCTCGATGGTTCCGCGCGATTGCTGAAAGAAACCCTCGACGGTCTGCACGCCAAGAGCGACATCCAGTTCTTCCCCGGCAAGACGCACTTCGATCTCTATACCGAGGGTGACGACCGCCAGGCTCTGCTCAAGAAGATCGCCTGGGCGATGTACGGCGTGGCACGGCCGGGGCAGGGCAAATAAACCACCTATCCGTGGGGCCTTCTTCATGACGGAGGCCCCGTGGTTTCGACCATCGTCCAGAGGCACTCGGGCGGCACCTCACGTACTCTCAGACGGTCCCACCCGAAGGCCTGAGCATGGACTACGAAACCGCGTGGCGGCGTTCCGTCGATGAACCCGAAGCATTCTGGGGCGAGCAGGCGCGGCTGATCCATTGGGACACGCCGCCGCAGCGCATCCTCGACGACAGCGAGCCGCCGTTTCGCCGCTGGTTCGTCGGAGGCACCACCAACCTCTGCCATAACGCCATCGATCGTCACCTCGATGCCCGCCCCGATCAGCTCGCCATCGTAGCGGTGTCGACCGAAACCGGGATCACCCGCGAGATCACCTACCGCGAGCTGCATCGCGAGGTGAACACGTTTGCCGCGTCGCTGCAGGAGCTTGGCGTGGGCAAGGGTGACCGTGTGGTCATCTATATGCCGAACATTGCGGAAGCCGTGTTCGCGATGCTTGCCTGCGCGCGTCTTGGCGCTATCCATTCCGTGGTCTTCGGCGGCTTCGCCGCGCACAACCTCGCGCTGCGCATCGACGATGCGGAGCCCGCGCTGTTGATCTGCGCCGATGCCGGCATGCGTGGCGGCAAGGTGATTCCGTACAAACCGCTGGTGGATGCCGCGCTGCGCGAGGCCAAGGCAGCGCCACCGCGTGTGCTGATCGTGCGACGCGGGCTCGATCCCGACATGGACACGGTGCCGGGACGCGACGTCGATTACGCAACGCTTCGCGCGAAGCACGCGGACGCACACGTCCCGGTGATCTGGCTGGAATCGAACGAACCGAGCTATCTGCTCTACACCTCGGGCACGACCGGTCGACCCAAAGGCGTGCAACGCGACGTCGGCGGCTACGCGGTGGCATTGGCGCTGTCCATGACCACCATCTTCGACCTGCAACCGGGGCAGACCATCCTTTGCACCTCCGACGTCGGTTGGGCCGTCGGCCATTCGTACAACGTGTATGGCCCGCTCATTGGCGGCTGCACGGCCATTCTCTACGAAGGGCTACCGACGGGGCCCGATCCGGGCATCTGGTGGCGGCTGTGCGAGACCTACGGCGTACGCACCATGTTCTCGTCGCCGACCGGTATCCGCGTGCTGAAGAAGCAGGACGCCGAGTGGCTGAAAAAATACGATCTGTCGGCATTGAAGTGGATCTTTCTTGCCGGCGAACCCCTGGACCAGCCGACCTATGCATGGTTGAGCGAGGGCACGGGCAAGACCGTGATCGACAATTACTGGCAGACGGAGACGG
The DNA here is from genome assembly GCF_023612255.1 of Luteibacter flocculans. NCBI lineage: Bacteria > Pseudomonadati > Pseudomonadota > Gammaproteobacteria > Lysobacterales > Rhodanobacteraceae > Luteibacter > Luteibacter flocculans. The sequence continues at coordinate 928,663 of NZ_CP063231.1, forward strand.
GCTGGCCGGCGCTGTCGCTGATGCCCGGGTTGGACCTGAAGCCCGTGAAACCCGGTTCGCCCGGATTCCCCACGTTCGGCTATCGCATGCGCGTGATCGACGAGGCGACGGGCGAGGAAAAGGCGCCCGGCGAAAAAGGCGTGCTGGTGATCGAGCCGCCGCTGCCGCCGGGTTGCCTCACGACCATCTGGCGTGACGACGAGCGCTATCGGCGCAGCTATTTCGGCCACTTCAAGACGCTGCTGTACAGCTCTCTCGACTGGGCCGTACGCGATGCCGATGGGTATTACTTCATCCTCGGTCGCACCGACGACGTCATCAACGTGGCCGGTCATCGTTTAGGCACGCGCGAAATCGAGGAGTCGGTAGCGACGCTCGGCGCCGTGGCCGAGGTGGCCGTCGTGGGCGTCACGGATGAGCTGAAAGGCCAGGTGCCCGCGGTATTCGCCACGGTGAAGCAGGGCGTCACCGACGATCCGCGCGACGTGGCGCAGGCCATGGAGCGCCGCGTCGTGGAACTGCTGGGCGGCGTCGCCCGACCGGGCTGCGTGTACGTGGTCCCCGCGTTGCCCAAGACCCGCTCCGGCAAACTGCTGCGCCGCTCATTGCAGGCGCTCATGCAGGGCACCGATCCGGGCGATCTCTCGACCCTCGACGATCCAAACGCGCTGGAAGACATCCGCCGGGCGATCGCGCGTGGGCCGCACTGTGGGGCCCGGCAGGCGCCGTAGCGCCACGCCCGTCGCGGGTTCCGCCGCGACGCAGCAAGGCCCAGGCGGTCCGGTGCGCTAAAATGCCGGTCTTTACCTGGAGACTTCCATGGCACAGCAACCCTCGGCCGGCGCCCGTTTCCGTGCGGCGCTCGCCGCCGAACAGCCGCTGCAGGTGATCGGCGCGATCAACGCCAACCATGCCTTGCTGGCCAAGCGCGCTGGGTTCCGCGCCATCTATCTCTCCGGTGGCGGTGTGGCGGCCGGGTCGCTCGGCCTGCCGGATCTGGGCATCAATACGCTCGACGACGTGCTGACCGACGTGCGCCGCATCACTGACGTCTGCGATGTTCCGCTGATGGTCGATATCGACACGGGCTTCGGCCCCAGCGCGTTCAATATCGCGCGCACGGTGAAGAGCCTCATCAAGTTTGGTGCCGCGGCGTGCCACATCGAGGACCAGGTCGGCGCGAAGCGCTGCGGTCATCGGCCCGGCAAGGAGATCGTCAGCGCCGGGGAGATGGTCGATCGGGTCAAGGCCGCCGCCGATGCGAAGACCGATCCCGACTTTTTCCTCATTGCGCGTACCGACGCCATCGCCGTGGACGGCGTGGACGCGGCGATCGAGCGCGCTATCGCCTGCGTCGAAGCCGGCGCGGATGCGATCTTTGCCGAGGCCGCGTACGACCTGCCGACCTACAAGCGCTTCGTCGACGCCGTGAGGGCGCCGATCCTCGCCAACATCACCGAGTTCGGCCAGACGCCGCTGTTCAGTACCGAAGAACTGGGCAGCGTCGGCGTCGGCATCGTGCTTTATCCGCTCTCCGCGTTCCGCGCCATGAACAAGGCCGCCGAGAACGTGTACACCGCCATCCGCCGCGACGGCCACCAGCGCAACGTCATCGATACGATGCAGACGCGCGAGGAGCTGTACGACCGCATTGGTTACCACGCCTACGAACGTCACCTCGACGAACTGTTCTCCAAGAAGGTTTAAGGAGTTACACCGATGAGCGATACCACCACCCAGCCCAAGGCCAAGAAGTCCGTCGCGCTGTCCGGCGTGGCCGCGGGCAATACCGCGCTGTGCACGGTCGGCCGCAGCGGCAACGATCTGCATTACCGCGGCTACGACATCCACGACCTCGCCGCCAAGGGCTCGTTCGAGGAAGTGGCCTACCTGCTCGTGCACGGCGTGCTGCCGAACTGGATGGAGCTGAACGCCTATCGCGCCAAGCTGAAGCGCCTGCGTGGCCTGCCGGCACCGGTGAAGAGCGCGCTGGAGCTGCTGCCCGCGGCGACCCATCCGATGGACGTGATGCGTACCGGTGCCTCCGTGCTCGGCACGGTGCTGCCCGAGAAGGACGATCACAACGTGACCGGCGCGCGCGACATCGCCGACCGGCTGATGGCGAGCTTCGGCTCCATGCTGCTTTACTGGTATCACTTCAGCCACAACGGCAAGCGCGTCGAGACCGAGACCGACGACGATTCCATCGCCGCGCACTTCCTGCACGTGCTTCACGGCCGCAAGCCGAGCGAGCTGCATTCGCACGCGCTGGATCGCTCGCTGGTGCTCTACGCCGAGCACGAGTTCAACGCCAGCACGTTCGCCGCGCGCGTCATTGCGGGTACCGGCTCGGACATGTACTCGGCCATCACCGGTGCCATCGGTGCGCTGCGCGGCCCGAAGCATGGCGGCGCGAACGAAGTGGCGATGGAAATCATTGCGCGTTATCGCGATGCCGCCGAAGCGGAAGCCGACATCCGTGCGCGTGTCGAGCGCAAGGAAATCATCATTGGCTTCGGTCATCCGGTCTACACGGTGTCCGATCCGCGCAACGAGATCATCAAGGAGATCTCGCGCAAGCTCTGCACCGACGGCGGCAATCCGCGGCTGTTCGAAGTGTCGGAGCGCATTGAGAAGCTGATGTGGGAACTGAAGAAGATGTTCCCGAACCTCGATTGGTACTCGGCGTCGGCGTATCACATGATGGGCGTGCCGACGGCGATGTTCACGCCGCTGTTTGTCATTGCGCGCACGTCCGGTTGGAGCGCACATGTGATCGAGCAGCGTCAGGACGGCAAGATCATCCGTCCCAGCGCGAACTACACCGGCCCGGAAGACCAGACGTACACGCCGATCGAGAAGCGCTGATCTGTCCGATTAGGGGGCTGCTATAGCGGTGAGGGGAACCACGCCTGTGGGGCTGCTATAGCGGCTCCCACAGTGCTCCCACAGTGCCGATCCTTAGCCTTGTCGCCGCCGCGCTGATGAATCGGGTGGGAGCCAGCCTGCTGGCGATGGGTGCTTGCCGCGAGCACCCATCGCCAGCAGGCTGGCTCCCACCAAGCTGGCTCCCACCAAGCGGGCTCCCACCAAGCGGGCTCCCACCAAGCGGGCTCCCACCAAGCTGGCTCCCACCAAGCGGGCTCCCACCAAGCGGGCTCCCACCAAGCTGGCTCCCACCAAGCGGGCTCCCACCAAGCGGGCTCCCACCAAGCGGGCTCCCACCAAGCGGGCTCCCACCAAGCGGGCTCCCACCAAGCGGGCTCCCACCAAGCGGGTCCCCACCAAGCGGGTCCCCACCAAGCGGGCTGCCACCAAGCGGGTTCCCACCAAGCGGGTTCCCATCGAGCGGGCTGCCACTAGGGACGGCGGTCAGAGGGTCGCGGCCAGGCGCGTTGCCTGATCGATCGCGCGCTTTGCGTCCAGTTCTGCGGCTACGTCGGCGCCGCCGATGAGGCGCACATCCATGCCACGCGCCTGCAGGGTGTCGTGCAGGGCGCGATTGGGCTCCTGACCTGCGCAGACGATCACGTTGTCCACCGGGAGCACTTGCGGCTTGCCCTCGACGACCACGTGCAGCCCGTCGTCGTCGATGCGCTCATAGGTCACGCCACCGACCATCTGTACGCGCTTGTTCTTCAGCGTGGCGCGATGCACCCAGCCGGACGTCTTGTTCAACCGCGCTCCCGGTCGCCCCTCGGTCCGTTGCAACAGCCAGACCTGGCGCGTCGGCTTCTCGGGATGGGCCGGCATCAGTCCACCGGGTTTCGTCATCGCCATGTCCACGCCCCACTCGCGCGTCCAGCGCGCAACATCGGTGGTGGGCGAGGGCACCGCTTCGGTGAGGAACTCGGCGACGTCGAAGCCGATGCCGCCCGCGCCGATGATGGCGACCTTTTCGCCGACCGGCGCGTCGCCTTGCAGTACGTCGAGATAGCTGAGCACCTTCGGATGATCGGCGCCCGGGATCGCGAGCGGGCGCGGCAGCACGCCCGTGGCAAGAATGACGGTATCGAAGCCGCCTTCCGCGAGCGTGTCCGCCGAGACTTCGGTACCGAGCCGACGCTCGACGCCCGTGGCATCGAGGCGGTGATCGAAGTAGCGCAGCGTCTCGTGGAATTCTTCCTTGCCCGGAATGCGCTTGGCCATGTTGAACTGCCCACCGATACGGGAGGCGCGATCGAAGAGGGTGACCGCGTGGCCGCGCTCGGCGAGCGTCGTCGCTGCGGCCAGCCCCGCCGGACCGGCGCCGACCACGGCAACGCGCCGTGATGTCGCTGCCGGCGCGATCGTCAGCTCGGTTTCGTGGCAGGCACGAGGATTCACGAGGCACGACGCACGCCGGTTCATGAACACATGATCGAGACACGCCTGGTTGCAGGCGATGCAGGTGTTGATCGCCTCCGGCGTCGCTGCGCGTGCCTTGTTCACCCACTCCGGATCGGCCAGAAGCGGACGCGCCATCGAGACCATGTCCGCATCGCCCTGGGCCAGCACGCGTTCGGCGACGTCGGGCATGTTGATGCGATTGGTGGTGACGAGCGGGATCGACACCTCGCCCTTCATCCGCCGCGTGACCCAGGTGAACGCCGCGCGCGGCACGCTGGTGACGATGGTGGGCACACGGGCTTCGTGCCAGCCGATGCCGGTATTGATGATCGTCGCCCCGGCGGCCTCGATGGCCTTGCCGAGCGTGACGATGTCGGTCCACGACTGCGCTTCGTCCACGAGGTCGAGCATCGAGAGCCGGTAGATGATGATGAAGTCCTTGCCGACGGCCTCGCGCATGCGCCGCACGATCTCGATGGGAAAGCGCATGCGGTTCTCCGCCGATCCGCCCCAGCGGTCGGTGCGGCGGTTGGTGCGGGCCGTGAGGAACTGGTTGATCAGATAGCCTTCCGAACCCATGACCTCGACGCCGTCGTAGCCGGCATCGCGTGCGCGCCTGGCGCTGTCGACGAAGGCATCGATGGTGCGTTCCACGCCGCGCGCGGACAGCGCCCGCGGCGTGAAGGGCGTGATCGGCGACTTCACCGCCGAGGGTGCGACCGACAGCGGGTGATAGCCATAGCGGCCGGCATGCAGGATCTGCATGCAGATCTTGCCGCCCTCGGCGTGCACCGCGCGGGTGACCTTGCGGTGGCGGGGTACGTGCCAGGGCATCGACATCCGGCCGGACATCGGTTTCAGCCAGCCGCGGATATTGGGCGCCACGCCGCCGGTGACGATCAGGCCGACACCGCCACGCGCGCGCTCGGCGTAGAAGGCGGCGAGCTTGTCGAAGTCGGCGGCCTTGTCTTCGAGGCCGACGTGCATCGAGCCCATCAGCACGCGATTGCGCAGGGTGGTGAAGCCCAGGTCGAGCGGGGCGAGCAGGTGCGGGTAGGGCACGGAGGCCTCCGGTTCAAACGACCGTTCGAATGATCGTCGCAAGCGGCGCGCACGGCAAGGGGCACCGCCATGCCCTGACCCTGCCGGATCTCACGCCTTCCACCTTGCGACCGACGCGAAGCGCCGCACCCGCGTTACGGCGTGTATCGGCGCCGTTACAGCGCAGAAGCGGCCCATCTCGCATCGGTCGCGTAAACCCGCAGTATTTCGCGGCTCGCCGCAAGTCTCGGGCAAGGCACGCAAATTGCTCTCAGGTTAGAACCCGGTGGGTTTGGCAGGACGCGCCGGTCATCAAGAAAAAACAGGGGTTCCGCGTCGCATTCACAGGAGAATCTCCCATGCGCAAGACTCTTATCGCCACGGCGATCTGCCTCGGTATCGGATTGGCCCTTCCGGCCATGGCTGACGACACCCAGACCGGTGGTTCGGGCCCGAGCGCCCAGCGCCGTTCGATGGCCATCCAGTACTCCGACAGCTCGACCTATACCGACAGCTCGACCCACACCAACACCAACACGACCTCGGGATCGTTCAACACGACCAATGCCGTCTCGTACACGACGCTCAACGGAAGCGTCAGCAACGTGGGCGTAAGCGGCATCGGCAACGTCGCACGCAACCTCGGCAATGCCAACGGCGGACGCGGAGGATCGGGCGGCGATGGCTACGGCGCCACCGGATACGGCGGCGATGGTGGAAGCGGCGGCGATGGCGGTAACGCACGGGCGCGTGGCGCGGTCGGTGGCGACGGATCGTCGTCCAGCGGCGACGCGGGCGCGATGACCGCCGCCATGGGCGGTCGCGCTTCCGGCAACGGCGGGGATGCCAGCGGCGACGGCGGCAACGCTCGCTCGCGCGGCGCAGGCGGCGGCGCCCCGACGGGCGGCTCGACGGCGAGCACCGGCGGCGCCAGTGCCAGCACGGGCGGCGCGGGCACCTCGGGCGACGGCACCAGCACGGCCACCGGTGGTACCGGAACGGGCGGCGCGGGCGGTGAAGCCATGGCGGCCGGCGGCGCCGGTGGCGCGGGCGGTGCGGGCGCGTCCGGCACGGGCGGTTCGGGCTCGGGCGCGGATGGCGGTGCCGGTGGCGCGGGCGGAACGGCGTATGCCGACGCGGGCTCTTTCAGCATGGCCAACAACATGGGCAGCGCGGGCGCCGCGGCGGCCGGTATCTCCAACTTCGCGCAGAACAGTGGCGCGGCGTCGTTGATCCAGCAGGGCGTGAACGTCCAGGCCAACCTGAGCGTGGGTTCGGCTCCGTAAGGCAGTCACGGCAAGGAGACCACGGAGCGCGAGCGCTCCGTGGTCGTCCCGACGCAGTGCTGGACACCTTGAGGAGAACCCCATGCGGCAGATTCGCGCACATCGAATGCAGGTGGCGGTCGCGCTGCTCGCCATCGTCGGCAGCGTCGGCGTGGCCTGTGCCACGCCAGCCGGAAACGAACCACCTCCGCCGTCCTTCGGCCAGGCCACGAGCAGTGAGCGGCTGGAAGGCATGACCGGTGGCACCAACACCACCAACAACATCAACCAGCAGACGCTCAACGGCACCATGAGCAACACCGAAGCCAGCGACACCGTCAGCGGCGGCAACGTCGTCTCGGGCACGGCATTCGGCAACGCCGCCGGACTGCCCACGGTGATCCAGAACTCCGGCAACAACGTACTGATCCAGAACTCGACCATCGTCACCGTGCGGATGAACCCGTGAAGGTCGCCTGCGCCCTCGCTCTCGCCTTGCTGCTGGCAATGCCTGCCGCTTCGGCGATGAAGGCGGAGGTGCAGACGAGTCCGGGTACGTCCTATCCGGTGCGGATGACCAGCCTGAAGGAAGCCCGCTTCCGCAATACCATCCGGCAGAAATATGACTTCAGTTGCGGCTCCGCGGCCGTGGCGACGCTGCTCACCTACCAGTACGGTTATCCGGTGGACGAGCAGTCTGCCTTCGACGTCATGTTCTCGCACGGCGACCAGGCGAAGATCGGCAAGGAAGGTTTCTCGCTGCTCGACATCAAGCGCTTCCTCGCCGCGCAGGGCTTCGACGCCGACGGCTTCGAGGTACCGCTGGAACGACTCGACGACGAAGGCATTCCCGCCATCGTGCTGATCAACGAGCGGGGCTATCACCACTTCGTGGTGGTGAAGGGGTACAAGAACGGCCGCGTGCTGGTGGGCGATCCCGCCCGTGGAACGCGTTCCATGTCGAAGCGACGCTTCGACGACATGTGGACCAATCACGTCGTGTTCGTCATTCACAACCGGCGCGATCGCGCCATCTTCAACAGTCCTCGCGATTGGGCCGTGGCTCCCGCGGCGCCCATCGGGGAAGGCATCGAGCGGAACGGACTTGCGCCGATCGTCATGCCCAAGCGCGGACCGGGGGATATATGAAAACCCTAATCCTCATGATCGCCGCCCTGAGCGGAGGGCTATGCGCTGCGGCGACGGCGGCGGACTTCCCCGCCGAGCGCGCGATCGCCGATGCGCGGCTGGACCGCATACGCGGCGGCTTCGACTTTGGCGACAACCTGCGCGCTTCGTTCGCCCTGCAGCGCACCGTGCTGATCAATGGCATGGAAACGATGCGCACCACGATCAACGTGCCCGACATCGCCAACATCACACGCGAACAGGCGACCGCCTTGCAGGACGCATTGCGCACCACCGTCGTCACCAACGGAGCAGGCCTCGTGGCCGGTGCCGTTCCGGTCACTCCGGGTAGCGCGCCGCTGCCGACCAACGCGCCGAACACTGCGCCAGCGGTCGCGGCGCAGGCACCCACGTTCACCGCCACGCTGCCCGCGTCGACGTCGCCGGGGCTCATCGTGCAGAACTCGCTCGACAATCAGGCCATCTCGGCCACTACCACCATCGACACCTCGGTCAACACGGCGCACATGCTGGAAAGCATGCGTGTCGCCGAGTCGGTGCATGACGCGGTGATCCAGTTCAGGGGGAACTAACGCATGGTTCGCAATGGCAGGGTGATCCAGGCAAGAACATGTGCTGGCGCATTGGCGCTGGTCGCGCTTCCCTTATGGTCCGGCACATGTTTAGCGCAGTCGGCGGCGGCCACCGATCCGGTACTGCGCGAGAAGATCGATGCGCAGGGCCGTCGTATCGACGAGATGCGCAGCCGCATGGCCGAGCAGTTGGCCCAGCTCGAACAGATGAAGCGCGAGCTCGCCGTGCAGGAACGGCAATACAACGACCTACGCCAGGCGGTCGGGATCGGCGCGCTGGAGCAGGCGCGCGGTGGCTCGGCGGCACTCGCCGATCCACGTGCGCAGGCGGACCCGGCGCAGGAAACGCCATCGGCGCCGCCACCGGGCGCGCCATCGCCTGGGGCGGCTGCACCCGTGGTCGCTACCCAGCCCGTGGGGCGTCGGCCCGAACAGGACGAGCGTCCGCCGGAAGTCGCACCCATCTTCGACCAGCCCGGCGTCCTCACACCGCGCGGCCGCCTCATCGTCGAACCGTCGTACCAGTACGGCTATTCCTCCAGCGACCGCGTTGCCCTTGTGGGCTACACAGTCATCCCCGCGATCCTCATCGGCCTGGTGGACGTCCGCCAGGTGAAGACCACCACGCAGACGGGCGCGGTGGCGTTCCGTTATGGATTGACCAATCGCATGGAAGTGGAGGTGCGTATTCCGTACGTGGATACGCATACCGACACGATCAGCCGCGAAATCTTCACGGGCACCGCGCAGGATCGGTTGTTCACGACGAGCGGCAAGGGCCTCGGCGATATCGAAGCGACCTTGCGCTACCAGATCAACGACGGCGGTGCGGACAAGCCGTATTACATCGGGTGGTTTCGCGCCAAGTCGCGCACGGGTCGCGATCCCTTCGAAGTCACCAGCGACTGCGTGACGCGTTGCGTCGAGAACCTCACCGGCACGGGCCTGCCGTTGCGCAATCCGACCGGCTCCGGCTTCTATTCCGCACAACTCGGTGTGACCTGGTTGTATCCGTCCGACCCCGTCGTGTTCTTTGGCAACCTCAGCTATCTGCACAACTTTGAACGCAAGAACGTCAGTCGCAACGTGCTTGCTGCGGGCAAGCAGTTCCTCGGCGACATCAAGGCCGGCGATATTGCCGACATCAGCATCGGCATGGGCTTGTCGCTCAACGAGAAGGCGTCGATCAGCATCGGTTACGACCAGGCCTTCGTGGCACGCACGACGCAGAACGGCCATCCGTTGGCTGCATCGGCGCGATCCACACTGGGATCGCTGCTGATCGGTGGTTCGTATCGCTTCAACGACAAGGAAACGTTGAACGTCACGCTAGGCGTCGGCATCACGCGCGATACGCCCGATACGACGGTCACCGTGCGGCTACCCATCACGCTCTGACGCGCTCTGCGCGCTATTTCACGAACGCTTCACCGTATGCGGGCGCTTTCGTTTGAAACGCGCGCGGGTTCCCGTGCACGTAACAAACACGTAAGGGCTCGTTAAGATTTCGCTCGGGGGTACAACACAAATACTTTGCAGGGAGTTTTATCAATGCGCACTCGTCCACATCGTCACGCCAAGGTCGCCACGGGCTTGGCCATTGCTTCTCTTGCCGTCTTTGGTGCCACTGCGCATGCGCAGGACAGCAGCAACAAGAAATCCCAGTCGCCCGCACTGGATAACATCAGCCTGTGGGTGGGTGGTTACTACACCAACAACGACACGACGATCGGCGCGAAGACCGGTGTCCTCAACACCAGCGGCGACGTCAATCTCGAAGACGATCTCGACTTCAAGAAGCACAAGACGGTGCCGCGCGTGCGCCTCGACTTCCTGATCGGCGAGCACCAGGGCTTCACCTTCGATTACTACCAGGTCGATCGCTCGCATTCGAAGTCGCTGTCCGAGCAGATCAACTTCCTCGGCAACCCGATTCAGGCCGACGCCTACGTCAAGGGTGATCTGAAGTTCACCTTCGGCAGCGCGGCGTACAAGTGGTGGTTCGGTACGGGCAACGATGTGTTCGGCGTCGGCCTGGGTGCCGCTTACTACAAGGTCGAAGCCAGCATCTACGGCACGGCCTCGGCAGCAGGGCAGACCGTCTCCGACGGCGCGTCGACCAACACCAACGCCTGGGCGCCGAACCTGCAGTTGGGCTGGCGCCATGCGTTCAACGACCAGTGGCGCATGTACGTCAACGCCTCGGGCGTGAAGAAGAATGGCGGCTCGCTCAACGGCCACATCTGGGACGCTGCTGTCGGCGTCGAGTGGTTCCCGTGGCAGAACGTGGGCTTTGGCGCCGAATACGCCTACACCCGCATCAAGCTCAATCAGGACAAGAGCCGCTACGACCTCAACCTCGACATGAAGCTCCACGGTCCCGCGGCCTACGTGCGTTTTCGTTTCTGATTCCCGCTGTTCCGGGGAAGTCCAGGAGGGCCGCCGCGAGGCGGCCCTTTTTCTTTGGCTGGCTCAGACGCCAGGCGCGAGGGCTGAGCCGAGCGGGGACATCGCCATCAAGCGCCTGCCGCCCGACGGCGCGCTCGACGCGCCCACAGCCAGCCGCCGCCGCAGATGCCTGCCACCAGCAGCACGTCCAGCGTCCACGGCGCCCACGGACGCGCTTCGAACCACGGCGCCACCAGGTGATCGTGAGCGATCATGCGCGCGGCGGTCCAGGCGATCGCGCCCGCACCGATGTAGACGACGACCGGGAAGCGCTCGATGAGCTTCAGGATCAAGGTCGAGCCCCAGACCACCAGCGGCACGCTTATCGCCAGGCCGAGTATCACCAGGCCCATGTGGCCCTTCGCCGCGCCGGCAATGGCCAGCACGTTGTCCAGGCCCATCAGCGCGTCCGCCACGATGATCGTGCGGATGGCCACCCAGAAGTTCGACGCGGGTGCGATGTTGGGATCGTGCTCCTCGTGCTTCAGCAGCTTCCAGGCGATGGGCAGCAACAGCAGGCCGCCCGCGAGCATCAGGCCCGGCAGCTTAAGGAGCCAGATCACGGCGAAGGTGAGCACGACACGTAGCGCGATCGCACCGAACGTTCCCCAGAACACGGCCTTCTTCTGGAGATTCTTCGGCAGGTTGCGCGCGGCGAGCGCGATGACGATGGCGTTGTCGCCCGCCAGGACCAGGTCGAGGAGAACGATGGCGGCGAGGCCGGAAAAGAACTCGGGAGTGAGGAAATCCATGCGGTGAGACCCTTCGCGCGCTGTGTGGACCAATGCGGCGGCGACGGGTACGCGCGCCCGTCGTCACCGCAAAAGTCTCGTTCCCGGCGCAAAGCCACCGCGACGACCGGGATGCGTGGGGCATCCGTACTGACGATCGTGGCGCACGGGGCCAAGGAACGGCCCCGCGGAACTACTCCCCTTCGGGTGGTAGAGCCCGCATTGTCCCCGTTGAGCTGCGCCGCGGCAAGACACCAGAGGGGGGCGCCCGGTTAAAATCGTCGGCTTTCCCAACCCCCTCGCGAGTGAAGTCCATGAGCGCACACGACATCCGTTCCGCCACGCGTCCCGACCCGGACCAGCCGCTGGTGGACATCGCCAACTACGTGGCCGACTACAAGATCGACTCGCAGGAGGCCTACGACACCGCGCGCTACATGCTGCTGGACTCGCTGGCCTGTTCGGCCCTGGCCATGAAGTTTCCGGACTGCGTGAAGCATCTGGGGCCTGTGGTGCCGGGCGCCGTGCTGTCGGGCGGCGTCCGCGTGCCGTTTACCTCGCACGAGCTGGACCCCGTCCAGGCCGCGTTCGCCATCGGTACCCAGATCCGCTACCTCGACTTCAACGACACCTGGCTCGCTGCGGAGTGGGGTCACCCGTCGGACAACCTGGGCGCCATTCTTTCGGTGGCCGACTACCTCTCGCGCAAGGCGGCGAAGGAGGGCGGTGCGCCGCTCACCGTGCGCGACGTGCTTGGCTACGCCATCAAGGCCCACGAGATCCAGGGCTGCTACGCCCTCAAGAACAGCTTCAACCGGGTCGGCCAGGACCACGTGATTCTCGTTCGCCTGGCGTCCACGGCTGTGACCACGGCGATGCTGGGTGGCGGCAAGGACCAGATCACGACCGCGGTCTCGCATAGCTGGATCGACAACGGCGCCCTGCGCACGTACCGCCACGCTCCGAACACTGGTCCGCGCAAGAGCTGGGCGGCCGGCGACGCCTGCCGTCGTGCCGTCACCCACGCCATCAACGCCGTGTACCGCGACGTGGTGGGTTACCCGTCGGCCCTGTCGGCGAAGACCTGGGGCTATTACGACGTCGCCTTCAAGGGCAACGCCTTCGAATTCGAGCGCCCGTTCGGCAGCTACGTGATGGAGAACGTGTTGTTCAAGATCAGCTTCCCGGCCGAATTCCACGCCCAGACGGCAGTGGAATGCGCCATGCAACTGCACGCCCAGGTCGGCTCGCGCATCGACCAGATCGACAAGGTCGTCATCGAGACCCAGGAGGCCGGCGTCCGCATCATCGACAAGACCGGCCCGCTGGCGAACTACGCCGACCGCGACCACTGCATCCAGTACATGGTCGCCGTGCCGCTGATTTTCGGGCGTCTGACGGCTGACGATTACAACGACTCCGTGGCTGCCGATCCGCGCATCGACGCATTGCGCGAGAAAATGACCGTGGTCGAGAACAAGCAATTCACCAAGGATTACTTCGACCCCGAAAAGCGCTACATCGGCAATTCGGTGCAGGTTTTCTTCAAAGACGGCACATCGACCGAAAAGGTCTCGATCGATTTCCCGATCGGGCACCGCAAGCGCCGGGCGGAAGGCATCCCCGTGCTGCTCAAGAAATTCGAGGCTGCGCTGCGTGCGGAGATGCCCGCCGACCACGTGGAAAAGGTCCTGGCGATCACCGCTTCGCCCGAAAAACTGGACGCCATGCCCGTTCACGAGTTCATGACGCTCTTCACGGCTTGATAATGGCCGTGACTCAAGTATGAACGGCGGTATTTAGCATGTGCTCAAATGTTTGATTTTTGCTAAACTGCCGCCGCCCGTTGAAGGGGTATCAAAGCGAGGGACGGCTGAAGTCCCCGGATTCGATAAGAGTTCTACGCGCGATTTCCGTCTGGGGTGGAGCGCGGTCGCGAATACCAATAATGAGGAGACACCGATGAAACGTAAGGGCTTGTTTTTGCTGATCGGCTTGGCCCTGGGCGGCGTGGGTGCCGTTCACGCGCAGGAATCCGCTGACACCGCGGGTAACGGCTATGACGGCCGCTGGTACATCGCCCCGACGGTTGGCGGTTACTACAACGACACCGACCGCAACACCAACAGCCGCCAGGTCTATTACGGCCTCGGCTTCGGTAAGTTCATCTCCAACAACGCGTCGATCGACATCTTTGCCGATCGCACCAAGCGCGATAACGATGGCGTTGGCCACTGGTCGAACAACAGCTACGGCGTTGCCGCCCGCTTCTACGCTGGTGCGTGGGACAGCTGGCGTCCGTACCTGCTCGCCGGTGTGATGGGCTCGTACCACCACAACCCGTCGGACAACGGCTGGTCCCCGGCCGCCGAGCTCGGCGTCGGCGTGTCCAAGACCATCACCGACAGCTCGGACTTCCGCGTTGAAGCCGGCTACCGCTACGACTGGGACGACAAGACCAACGACCGTGAGAACGGCTACGGCGACTGGTTCCTTGGCTTCTCGATCGTCTCGCGCTTCGGCGAGCCGCCGGCTGCTCCGGCTCCGGCCGCTGCTCCGGCCCCGGCTGCTCCGGACTGCTCGACGCTCGACAGCGACGGCGACGGCGTGAACGATTGCGACGACAAGTGCCCGGCCACCCCGGCTGGCACGATCGTCGGCCCGGATGGTTGCCCGCAGAAGGTCGTCATCGACCTGCGCGGCGTCAACTTCAAGTTCGACCGTCCGAAGAAGGGCGAGACGAACATCGGTCCGACCCTGCAGGAGCCGACCAGCGAGTCGCTGGGCGTTCTCGACCAGGCTGTCGACACCCTGCAGCGTTACCCGCAGGTCAAGGTTACGGTTGCCGGTTACACGGATAGCGTCGGTAAGGACGCTTACAACCAGGGCCTGTCCGAGCGTCGCGCCAAGATCGTGTACGACTACCTGACCTCGCACGGCATCTCGGCTGACCGCCTGGAAGGCCCGATCGGTCACGGCGAGAACAACCCGATCGACACGAACGACACGGCCGAAGGCCGCGCTCGTAACCGTCGCACGGAACTGCAGGTTCAGCAGTAATCCAAGCAAGATCGGTAGCAACACAAAGGAGCCCGGCGAAAGCCGGGCTCTTTTTTTTGGTTCCTCCCAGGCTTTCGGGGCGCTGCGTGGATACATCGGTTCGTTCGCCGCAGCGCGACTGCCAATGTCCAGCGGCTGGAGCTACCGCTAGCTCGTGCGGTGAGGCCCGAGCCTTCGGTGTCCCCCCTCGCTGCTTCAGACAGGTCCTCCGCGTTCGAAAAGGAAGGCCGCTGGCGCGGCCCATGTACCTAGTGGCCTTCGGCCGCTCTCTTGTGCGGAACTCGCCTCGAGGGGAGACACCGAAGACTCCCGCGATGACTGGGGTTGCGTGCCGGGAGAGCCGCGGCGCTGCGAGCCCGTTACCGTCGTGCCTGCGAAGGCCGAGGCATCCAGCGACAACAGCAACAGCGAGAAAAAACCTTCCCCTGTCATGCGCGATGAACCTTTTTTGCCGACCAGGGCCGCCGCGCTGTTACCCTTCGGACGCATAGCCGTACGGACGTCCACAGGGGAAATCATGAGAGCTGCGTCAGTCCTTTTACTGATGGTCTCGCTTGTCTGTGCCGGATGCGTCACGCAGCAGGCGACGCCCGCACCGGTACTTACGGGGGACACCGCGCATCCTGCGGCGGCGTCAGGTTGGCTGCGCACCGAGCTGTATTTCGGGCTTAGCGGGGTAGACGGAAAGGGCGGGGTCGATGAGGCCGGCTGGCGTGCGTTTCTCGATCAGGAAGTCACGCCGCGCTTTCCCGCCGGGCTGACGGTCCTCGACGCCTATGGTCAATGGCAGGGTAGTGGGCAACCCGTGCCTGAGCGGCTTCGATCGAAGCTCGTCGTGCTGTTGCATCCGGACACGCCCGCCCAGCGACAGGCGATAGACGCCATCCGCGCGGCTTGGAAGGCGAAGACGGGCGATCAGTCCGTGCTGCGGGTGAGCCAGCCGGCCGAGGTGTCGTTCTGATGGCCGCCGACACTGCTCCGCGTCGACGTTTCGGCGGTGGCGACCTCAACGGGCTGCTTGGCCTGGTTGTGGACAACCTATCTCTGCTGGCCTTCATGGCCACCGCCCTTGTGGGCATCTTCGGCATGCCGGCGGATATCGTTTTCCGGCGCATGTTTCCCGGCACCGCGCTCGGCGTGCTGCTCGGCAATCTGGCGTACACGTGGATGGCCCGCCGTCTTGCGGCGCGCACGGGGCGAGAAGACGTCACCGCCATGCCGCTCGGTATCGATGCGCCAACGAGTATCGGCATGGCGCTGCTGGTGCTCGGGCCGGCGTTCGTCGGTTATCGCCAAGCAGGGCTTGACGACCTCGCGGCCGGCGAAGCCACCTGGCGGCTCGGCATGGCATCGCTGGTGGTGATGGGCCTGCTGAAATTCGTGCTCTCATTCTTCGGCGCCTGGGTACAGCGCTCCGTGCCGCGGGCGGGCTTGCTGGGTTCCATCGCTGGCATCGCGCTCGTGCTCATGGGATTTCTGCCCTTGGTCGAAATCATGCGCGTGCCGGTTGTCGGCTTCGCCGGGCTCGGCGTCGTGCTGTACGGTCTGGTCGCAAAGCGTCGCTTGCCGTTCGGCATGCCCGGCGTGCTGGGTGCGTTTCTGGTGGGCGTCGCGTTGTACTACGGACTTGGCCCTCTAGGCCTTCTTGGTACGGGATACCACGCGCCTGCGGCATGGCAATGGCGGCTCGGTTTCCCCTGGCCCACGCTCGGCTTCGTGCAGGGTTTGCCGGCGACGGTGCCGTATCTGCCGTTGATTCTCCCATTCGGCCTGTTGATGGTCGTCGGCGGCATCAACGTCACGGAAAGCGCTCGCGCCGCTGGCGACGACTACCGCACACGCGACATCCTTTTGGTCGAAGCCCTGGCAACGCTGGTCGCGGGTATCTGCGGCGGCGTGGCGCAGACCACGCCGTACATCGGTCAGCCCGCTTACAAGGCCATGGGCGCGCGCACCGGTTATACGCTGGCGACGGGGTTGATCATCGGCCTTGGCGGGGTGTTCGGCTATCTGTCGAACCTCGTGGAATTGCTGCCGGTGGCCGTGCTGGCGCCTATCCTGGTCTTCGTTTCCATCGGTATTACCACGCAGGCATTCGAGGCGACACCGCTGCGTTATGCGGGCGCCGTCGTCTTCAGCTTCTTTCCTGCCATCGCGCGTATGCTGGCGATCAAGCTGGGTGACCCGTCGATCGTCGATCCGGCCCACTTCGCCGCCCTGTATGCCGATACCAGCCACGGCATCGCACCGCTGGCCGTCATCGTGATCCTCGGCAACGGCTTCATCATCACCTCGATGGTCTGGGCCAGCTTCGTGGTGGCGATGATCGACGGCCACGTGCGCAAAGCGGCAGGTATCGTCGCTCTCGGCGCCGTGCTCACGGCCTTCGGTCTTATCCATTCCGTAGAACCGATCGGCTCGGTGTATCTGCCGTGGCAGCTCGCGCCAGCAGCGCAGGCGCTGGTGTGGCCGTTCGTCGCCGCCTATGGGGCGCTGGCGGTTGTGCTGTTGCTGCTTTCCCTGTCTCGCTCCCGCACGGCTTGAATTGCCCACCCGGGGCAGCCACCCTTGGGGCTTGAGCCCCAAGGAATTCCCATGTCTCTTTCCGACCTTACCTCGCTGCCGGGCGTGACTGCCACGCCGGATGCCGTGACCCATGGCTTCGTTTTCAACCACACGATGATCCGCGTGCGCGACCTGGAGCGCTCGCTGGATTTCTACACGCGCGTGCTCGGGTTCACCCCGGTGTATCGGCATGTCTTCGACGAAGCCGCCTTCACCATCGTGTATCTGGTGCTTCTGGGTGACCGCACGCAGATTCCCGATGACGACGAAGCACGTCGCGAGTGGGTGCTGCGCCAGCCGGGCGTGCTCGAACTCACGCATAACCATGGCACCGAGAACGATCCGGACTTCGCGTACCACAATGGCAATAGCGAGCCGCGCGGCTTCGGCCACCTTTGCGTGAGCGTGCCCGACGTGCAGGAGGCATGCGCCCGTTTCGAAGCCCTGGGCGTCACCTTCCAGAAGCGCCTCAGCGACGGTCGCATGCGCCACATCGCCTTCATCCGCGATCCGGACGAGTACTGGATCGAGATACTCCAGCCCACGCCGCTGGCTGGGTGACCTTACGCCGATGCCGACGAATCTGCCCCCGGTCACTCGTAACCTGCTCATCGCCAACGTGCTGGTGTTCGCGCTGCAGTTCCTCCTGCGCGATCAGGACACGTTGGCGCTCACGCGCTGGTTTGCGTTGTGGCCCTATGGTCATGACATGGCGGTGGATCTCGGTGGCGGTGACATCGCCGGCATCGGCTTTCGGCCATGGCAACTCATTACCTACGGTTTCATGCATGGCAGCGTGATGCACATCGTGCTGAACATGTATGCGTTGTACATGTTCGGCGGTTTGATCGAGCGTGTGATGGGCACGCGGCGCTTCGTCATCTACTACTTCGTCTGCCTTGTCGCGGCAGCCGTGGCGCAACTGGCGGTGGTCTACCTGTTCGAGCCCGAGCGCATGTATCCGACCGTGGGTGCGTCGGGTGCCGTGTTCGGTTTGCTCGGTGCGTTCGCGATGTTGTTCCCTCGCGAGAAGCTGATGCTCATCCCGATTCCGATCGGCATCCCGGCATGGCTGTTCGTCACGCTTTACGGCGCGGCGGAACTGATCTTCGGCGTGACTGGCACGCTCTCCGGCGTGGCGCACTTCGCCCACCTGGGCGGTCTCGTCGCGGGGCTGGCGCTGCTGCTGGCGTGGGGCGTCAGGTCGCCGCCACGCCGATGGTCCTAGCGCCGGGCGACCGGCGCTGGAACGTTCCTCCGCTCAACGCAGCGCGAGGAAGTCCGGGCTGACCACGAAGCGCACCGCATCCAGGCGCAGACGCGCATCGGGAATGGCCGCAAGCAGGGCATCCCGTTCGGCGGCGACGGCGTCGAGTTCGTCGTCGCTGATCGACGGATTCACCGCATGCAACGCGACGAGGCGAGCATATTCCGCGTCGAGTTCGCGCCGTGCCGTTTCCGTCGCTTCGGCCTTCAGCCCTTCCGCACGTGCTTCCGCCAGATCCTGAGCACGTTCCAGCATCGGCGGTACGAGCTTGGAAAGGAACTTGCGATAGCGCGGCACTTCGATGTTGCGGTCCGCGGCACGGCGGAGCGCGACGTCACTCGGACGGAACGACGCGCGCTCGCTCAGCTTGGTGTCCACGGTGAGCATGAGTGGCGTTGCGGGCAGGAACCGTCCCGCGTCCAGTGTGCGATCGGCCACCACTTCCAGCACGAACACGGTCTGCAGCAGGGCGGTACGGACGGGCAGGGCGTCGTCGACGAGGAAGGCGGCATTGCCGTCTTCGCCCGACACCAGCAGATCGACCGCGGCCGCGACCATCGGGTGATCGAGTCGAAGCAGGGGAAGATCTTCGCGTGCCAGCGCGATATCGCGCGAGAACGTGACCGAAAGCGGACCCTCGGCGAACCCAGGCAGGCCATCGGTCGAGAGGTATTGCGGATCGAGCAGTACGATGCCGCGCGCCAGTTCCTCGGCATGCACGCCATAGGTTTCGAACAGGCGCTGGATGAAGGCATCACGCGACGCGTCTTCGTCTTCTGCGGCAAAGCTGCCGGCGAGATCGCCCGCATGGGGGTCGCGACTCGCGGCCAGTTCGAGCAGATGATCGCGGCCCGCGTGGATCAGCGCAGAGAGTTCCTCGTGCGCACCGCGCGTCTCGGCGATGAGCGCATCCAGCTCCTGGTCGCGCTCATCGTCTTCGCGTGCGTGCTCGTCGGCAAGGCTTGCCAGCAGGCTGCCGAAGCGGCGAAGCAGTTCGCGTCCATCCGCGGGGCTGGCGCGGAACGCGTCCAGACCCTCGTCGTACCAGCGGGCGAGCACATGCTGTGCGCTCTGCACCACGACCGGCACGTGAATCACGATGTCCTGCTTCTGGCCAATGCGATCGAGACGGCCGATACGCTGTTCCAGTAGATCCGGGTCGAGCGGGAGATCCCACATCACCAAGCGATGGGCGAACTGGAAGTTGCGTCCTTCCGAGCCGATCTCCGAGCACAGCAGCAAGCGCGCGCCGTCGGGCTGGGCGAAGAACGCGGCGTTGCGATCGCGTTGGACGATGCCCAGCCCCTCGTGGAAGCGCGCCACGCCGACACCGCTCTTCGTACGCAGCGCGTCTTCGATCGCCATGACCTTCGCCTGGCTGCGGCAGATCAGCAGGAACTTGTCCGCAGGGTGCGCATCGAGCAGGGCGATCAGCGCGGTGAGACGCGGGTCGTTGGTGTAGTCGAATTCGAGCGGCGCGGGCGGCTGTTGGATGTCCGAACGGAATTCCGCCAACAGCGCATCGCGCCGGCCCGGATCGAGCGTGTTCGGATCGATGGCGATGAAATCAGGCGTGCGCCGGGGGAAACCGCCGATACCGGCGCGGCGGTTGCGGAACATGGCGCGTCCGGTGCCGTGGCGATCGATCAGCGCGGCAAGCAGTTCGGCGCTGGCATCGTCGCGGGACAGCAGGCCAGCGAGTTCGCGGTCGCCCTGAAAACGCTCGCGAAGCAGGTCGCGCTGCGCGTCATTAAGCGACGCCCCGTCGGCGAGCGTGCTCGCCACGTCCGACAAGGCCGCATAGCCTTCCGCTTCGGCGAGGTAAGCGTCGAGGTTGGCGTAGCGCTGGGGGTCCAGCAGACGCAGGCGCGCAAAATGCCCCGCACGGCCGAGCTGTTCCGGCGTAGCGGTGAGCAGGATGACGCCGGGCGTGGCCGACGCCAGCTCCTCGACCAACCGATAGCGCGGGCTCGCCGCTTCCGGGGTCCATTCGAGGTGGTGTGCTTCGTCGACGACCACCAGGTCCCAGCCGGCATCGACCAGTTGCGCCGCGCGGCGCGGCGACGATTCGAGGAAGGCGAAGTCGGCGATGACCAGTTGCTCGTCTTCGAACGGGTTGCGTCCATCGCTTTCCTGCTCGATGGCTTCGCAGCGCTCTTCGTCGAAGATGGAGAACGACAGGTTGAAGCGGCGCAGCAGTTCCACAAACCACTGGTAGACCAGGGTTTCCGGCAGCAGCACCAGTACGCGGCCGGCGCGGCCGGTGGCGAGCTGGCGGGCGAGGATCATGCCGGCTTCGATCGTCTTGCCCAGGCCCACCTCGTCGGCGAGCAGCACACGCGGCGGGCGTCGCGCCGCGGCGATGCCGGCCACGCGGAGCTGGTGCGGCACGAGACCAATACGGGCGGATTCCAGGCCCCACGCCGCGGAGCGACGGGCATCGGCACGCCGACGCAAGGCCTCGAAGCGCAGGTCGAAGCGGTCGTTGGGATCGGTACGGCCGCCGATCAGGCGATCGTCAGCCTGGGACAGCGCCTGTTCGTCGTCCAGTTGGCCTTCTTCCAGCTCCCGGCCTTCGCCGCGATAGACCAGCAGGCCCTCGCGTTCCTCGATACGTTCCACGAGAAAGGCGATGCCCTTGCCGGATACGCGCTGTCCGGCGCGGAACTCGGCACGGATCAGGGGGGCACTGTCGGCGGCGTAGGGGCGCAGCACGCCGGATTTGGCGAACAGTACCTGCACGCTGCGCCCTTCGACGCGAAGAATGGTGCCGAGACCGAGTTCGGGCTCAGCGGTGGAGATCCAGCGTTGACCGGGTTGGAACATGCGTTGGGGAGCCGATACATCTTGGGGGCGCCAATTATCCGCTCCCGAGGGCTCCCGTGCCTACCGTCTACGTTTCCGCCCAGCGCCGCAGCAGGTTGTGGTAGACCCCAGTCAGTTGCAGGATCGAGGCCTGATCGGCGCCGCTGGCGGAGAGTGCCTGGATGGCGCTATCCATTTCCAGAAGCAGGCGCCGCGCGCCGTCGTCGCGCACCATGCTCTGCACCCAGAAGAAGGACGCGACACGTGCCCCCCGCGTGACGGGGGCCACGCGGTGCAGGCTCGACGACGGATACACGATGGCATCGCCGGCGGGCAGCTTCACCTCGTGCTCGCCGTAGGTGTCGCACACGATCAGCTCGCCGCCGTCGTATTCCTCGGGCTCGCTGAGGAAGACCGTGCAGGAAATGTCGCTGCGCACGTGCTCGCCGTCACGCCCGGTCGCCATGACCGCGCCGTCGACGTGGAAGCCGTATTCGCCACCGCCCTCGTAGCGATTGAAGCGCGGCGACAACGTACGCAGCGGCAGCACCGCAGCGTGGTAAAGCGGGTGGCGGCCGAGCGCGGCCACCACCATATCGCCCAGCTCGCGCCGCAGCGGCGACGCGTCCGGAAGCTGCAGGTTGCGCTTCACCTTGGCCCCCTGCGGACCGACGGTTTCCCTGCCGTCGGTCCATGCCACGCCGTCCATGGCTTGGCGCATGCCGGCGACCTGGCTCTTGCTCAGGACTTCCGGGATGTGCATCAGCATGAAGAACTCCTTAGCGTGCGATCAGAAGCGGACGTTGGCGGTCAGCATCGCGGAGCGCGGTGTGCCCGGGGTGTAGCGGTAGCCGCTCTTGTTGATCGCTGCGACGTAGCGCTTGTCGAAGAGGTTATAGACGTTCAACTGGATGTCCAGGTGTCGATTGACCGGGTAGCTGGCCATCGCATCGAACACCCAGTACGCCTTCGTGTAAGCGGGCGTGCCGACGGCGCCGTCGGTGCCGCGCTGCAGCTCACCGGAGTAACGCGCCCCGCCACCGACGGTAAGGTTGAACGGCAGGTGGTAGGTGGTCCAGGCGGTGAAGGCACGCTTGGGCGTATAGGCCAGGTCGTCGGAACCGTTCTGGGTCACGTTGGTGCCTTTTTCCACGGTGGCATCCATCGTGGTGAAGCCGGCGCTTACTGCCCAGTCGTCCGTGATCTTGCCGAGCGCCGAAATCTCCACGCCCTGCACGCGCTTCTTGCCGATCTGGTAATACAGCAGGTCGGTCGGATCCTGCACGAGTTCGTTGGTCACCGTCGTGCGATACAGCGCCGCGGTCAGCAGAAGCTTTTCACCCAGCAGATCCCACTTCGTACCGATCTCGGCGGTGCGCGCCTTTTGCGGGTCGAAGTTCGGGTTGTCGGCGCTGTTCGCGGACGACGACAGCGTGAGCGTGTTGCCGCCCGGCGGCTCCTGCGACTGCGCGAAGTTGACGTAGATGCTGCCGTTGGCCGCGGGCTTGTAGAGCACGCCCAGCTTGTAATTGACCAGGTTGTCGCTGATGGTGGTATCGACACCGGGGACCGGCGTGCCGGTGGGCAGCCGGCCGCAGGCGGGAGCGCCGCGGGCGCCGCAGAGCACGAGGCTGTTGAAGTCGGTCTTGTAGTGATCGACGCGAACGCCAGCATTCACCTGCCAGTGTTCGCCGAACTTCACCGTATCGAAGAAGTACGCCGCCGCGGTATTGGTCTTGCCTTCGCTGCGTGCGCCCGTCTCGCCGTAGTTCAAACCACCCACGTCCGAATACGGCCGGTAGAGGTTGGCCGCTGGCCAGTGGCTTCCGCCCAGCGCGCCCATGCCGATGGTCCGCGCCTGTTCCTGGGTGAGTTCGATGCCCGTGCTGATGTCCTGGGTGACTGCGCCCGAACCGATGCTCGCCGTGAGGTTGGTCTGGTTCGTGGCGATCCGGTTGGACTGGTGCTTGAACGTCGGCAAGCTGCGCGCGATGGTCCAGGTGGACGGATCGGCCGGATTCGGCGTCAGCAGGTTAGCGGTCGAACCCATGAACGCGCTGAGCAGGTAATCCTGCGTGGTGCGACCCCAGCGTGCGGTGTTGTGCAGCGCCACGTTCTCGTTGAAATCGTGCTCGACGATGACGGTGAACATGTCCTGGGTGACATGGTCATGGTCTTGGTTCGTGCCGTAGAAGTTGTCCGGGTCCACCTTCGGCGCGTTATTCAGGAAGGCGCGTGCATCGGGGCTGCTGTAGCCCGGCAGGCCGATCGTCGGTACGCCGCCGTCCGGCACGTTGTTCTGCTTGATGTGCAGGTAGTCGATGTATACGCGGGTGGGGGTGCCAAGGCCGAAGGCGAGCGACGGTGCGACGCCCCAGCGGTTGTTTTCCACCTGATCGCGGCCGTACACGCCGCTGTCCTGGCCCAGTACGTTCAAGCGGAACGCCGCATCGTTGCCCATCGACTGGTTCCAGTCGGCGGTGGCGCGGCGGCGCTGGCCGCTGCCGACCTGCACGGAGCCCGACATGCCATTGCCCAGCACCGGCTGCTTGGTGACGAGGTTCACGGCACCCGTGGGTGCGGTGCGGCCGTATTCGGTGCCGTCCGGACCCTTGGTGACTTCCACCTGCTCGATGTTGAAGATGTCGCGGGACACCGTGCCGAGATCGCGTGCACCGTCCACGAAGATGCTGCCCGAGGTGTCGAAGCCGCGCATGTAGATCGAGTCGCCCGTGTTGGTCGAGCCGTTCTCGCCGACGTAGAAGGTGCCGACACCCGGGCTGTTGCGCAGCGCTTCGGTCAGCGTCGTGGCGCCCTGCTGCTGGATCAGCTCCTTGCCGATCACCTGGATCGTCTGCGTCGTGTCGAGCAGCGACTGGGTGAATTTGGGCGACGACACCTTGTCCACGCGGTAGTCGCTGGAGCGATCGGCCTCCACCTGCATGCCGGGCAGCGCCTGCGCGTCGTTGACCTTGGCTTGCTGGGGCGGCGCGAGATCGAGAGGAGCATCGGTCGCGGCGGCACCGTGTGCGAGGGTCAGGAGGACGGCGGCACCGACGGTGCGCGCGGCAGGAGCGGCATGCTTGCGGCTCTTGATGAAGGCCATGGGTTGTCCTTGAAGGCATGGATGGAAGAGGCGAGGACCGGCGCACGCATTACCTCCCGCACGGGCAATGCGCTACACGCACGGATCCCCTGCGAGGGCTGGCAATACGCCCAATCCCTGACAGGCGGCATGATAAACATAATGAGAACGATTCGCAATTAACTTGAGTGGCCCTTGGACTGGGCTATTTGTGTCCTGGCTTCACCGCTTCGTTGGCTTCTCGCCGCTATAGCGGCTCCCAGAGAACCAAAAAAAAGGCGCCGCATATGCGGCGCCTTCAAACGTGCCTCAGAGGAGAGGCGCGTTGCTTACCAGATCTTCACCTGCTTGTCGGCGGCGCGGATCATCTTGGCGTCCGGCTTGCACTGGAAGGCCGTAGCGAAGGCTTCCATGTTCGACGGCGCACCAATGGCGCGCAGCGACGCGGGTGCATGCGGGTCGACGTTGAGGTACAGCATCGCCTGCTTCTCGCGGACGCTGCCACGCCACACGCGGGCCCAGTTGAGGAAGAAGCGCTGGTCCTGCGTATAGCCGTCGATCTTCGACTGCGCTTCCTGCGGATTCTTCTTCAATGCTTCCTGCAGGGCGTCGTACGCAACGTTGAGGCCACCCAGGTCGGCGATGTTCTCGCCCAGGGTGAGCTTGCCGTTGACGTGCAGGTCAGGGCGGTCCTTGATCGGCGCGTACTCGTCGAACTGCGCCACGAGCTTGCCCGTGCGCTCGTCGAACTTGGCGCGGTCTTCCTTCGTCCACCAGTTCTTGTTGTTGCCCTCGCCGTCGAACTGGCTGCCCTCGTCGTCGAAGCCGTGGCTGGCCTCGTGACCGATCACCGCGCCGATGCCGCCGTAGTTGATGGCGTCGTCACCGTTGGCATCGAAGAACGGGGGCTGCAGGATTGCGGCCGGGAAGTTGATCGTGTTGTCGGTGGGGTTGTAGTAAGCGTTGACCGTCTGCGGCGTCATGCCCCATTCGAGGCGGTCGGTCGGCTTGCCGATCTTGGCGATGTCGTAGTGGTAGTTGAACTTGCTGGCGGCTTCCACATTGCCAAAGTAGTTCTCACCGTTCACATCGAGGCCGGACCAGTCACGCCACTTGTCGGGGTAACCGATCTTCGGCAGGAAGGTGTTCCACTTCTGGATGGCCTTCTGCTTGGTCTCGTCGCTCATCCAGTCGAGCTTCTCGATGCGCGCCTTGAGGGCGTTGCGCACGTTGTCGACCAGCTCGTTCGCACGCTGCTTGGCTTCCGGCTTGAACACCTTGGCGACGTAAAGCTGGCCCAGAGCCTCGCCCATCGACGAGTTGACCGTGCCCAGCACGCGCTTCCAGCGCGGCTTCTGCTGCGGCTGACCGGCGAGGGTCTTGCCGTAGAAGTCGAACTTGTTGTCCTGGAACGCCTTGGACAGATACGGCGACGCGCTGTCGATGGCGTGGAAGCGCAGGTACGCCTGCCACGTCGACACCGGCGTGGACGCCAGCATCTTGTCGAACTCCTTGAAGAACTTCGGCTGCGAGAGCGAGAAGCCCTTGTCTACCGTGACGCCCTGGGCAGCGAAGAACTTTTCCCAGTTGAAGTGCGGCGTGACCTTGTCGGCTTCGCTCACAGACACGAAGTGGTACTGGTTTTCCGGCGCACGCATTTCGACCGGGGCCAGCGAAGCGGCGGCGAGCTGCGTTTCAAACTTCATCACCTCGTCCGCCTGCTTCTTGGCGTCCTCTTCCGGCACGCCTGCGAGCGTCAGCGTCTTGGTGATGTAGGCGAGATAAGCCTTGCGGTTGTCCGCCTGCTTCGGATCGGTGTAGTAGTCCTTGGTGGGCAGGCCCAGACCGTCCTGCGACGCATAGCCGATCTGCATCTTGGCGTTCTGGAAATCCGCGCCCGCGCCGAAGCCGAACACGTAGCTGTTGCCTTCGTTGAAGCTGCTGTCGAGGAAATCGACGATGTCCTGCGTGGACTTCAGCGCATCGATCTTCGCGAGTTCCGGCTTGAGCGGCTCGACGCCGGCCTTCTCGATGGCGTCCTCGTTCATGCCGGAGCGGTAGAGCAGGCCGATCTTCTGTTCGATCGAGCCGGGCTTCGCGTTGGCGGCGCCCTTGTCCATGGCATCGACGATGTCGTGCTGGGTGTTCAGGCTGTTCTCGGCCAACTGGTCGAAGGCACCCCAGCGCGTGCGGTCCTCGGGGATCGGGTTGGCAGCCACCCATTTCGCATTGACGAAGCCGTTGAAGTCGCTGCAAGCGTCGATGTTGGTGTCGAGGTCGGCAATGTTGAACGTCGGGCCGGCAGGCTTGGCAGCTGCGGTCGTCGTAGCGGCGGCCGGAGCGGTGCCGGACGATGCGGGCGCCGGCGGCGCCGTGCTGGCATCGTCGTGCTTGCTGCATGCCGTGCCGGCGAGTGCGACGCCGAGCGCGAGCGCGAGCGGCTTCAGGTACTGCTTGGTCATGGATGTCCCTCGTTACGTGGTGACTGGACGGCGCCCCCGGCGCCGTGGGGTCCGAGCATAGCCCCTGTGACTCCGGTGCAGGGCCGACTGTGACGAAAGTCATGGTCGGGTGTGGCCTCCGCCAGTCGGTACACCTACGGCGCCGTCAGTGGTCGCCATCGTCAGTCCGGGGTGCCTGCCGGCAGTGCCCACAAGCGGGCGCGGGCTAAGGTCGCGGCCTTTGTCTTCGCTTGCATGGACCTCTGCGATGAATCGATTGTCGTCAACTTCCCGAGCTTGCTTGGCAAGCATGTTGTGTGCCGCGACTGCGGGCGCACTCGTTGCCGCTCCCACACCCAGCCCCCGCGCCTCCGCGTCCTCGTTTGCGAACGAGCCTTCTTACAAGGTCGCCGGCATTGACGACTTGCACCAGACGCCGGTGGCTCCTCAGTTCGATACGGCGGCCGACCTCGACCTCTTCCAGCAGATGTCGATGAAAGCTCGGGCCACGCCATTGCCCGAAGCTCGTCGCATCGCCAAGGCGCTTATCGAGGAAACGCTACGCCTCGACGGCGACCTCTACGTGGTCGCGCATTTCGCCAGCGCAGCGGATCGCGCCCGTGGCGTACCCGACCGTGCCCTTCTCTTGACCGACGCCTTGATGGAGGCATTTCCGGACCACTCGCGCCATAGCTTCTTTGCGGGGCTCGCCGACGCGGTGGGTGGCGTTCTGAACGGCGGCGCCAAAAGTCCCAGCATCGTGCAATTCCTCGAAAACACGTGGAACAGCGAGAGCGTTGGAGATCTGTTCAAGAAGGTGGGATTGCTCCTCTGGAGCAGGCTTGGCCCGGTCTATTTCTACAACACCTTCCTGGCCGAGGGGAACGTGATCGATACGGTCAGCGAGGATGCGCGCTCACTGGACGATGCCTTTGGCATCTTCCGAGTGGGTGGTTTTACGGCCGAGCACGAGGCACCGCTCCAGCTTTCGCAACTGGTCGAACAGTTCGGTAAGCCGAGCACGTTTGCGGAGCTTCCTTTTGTCCGCCGGTTGGATGACGCCATCGATGACTACTGGCAGAGCAATCGGGCCGACTGGCCCGTGCTTGCACGGTATGCCTTCGTGCAGCAGGCGCGGGAGGCACGCGCCATGGGTCACCTGACAGACGCCCAGTACCGATCGGTGATGCAGGGCGCCGCGCCGCACGTTCCTCTGGAAGGGCCCATCTCATTGGCGGCGCTGCAGAGCGCGCCGCCGGAGGGGCCGGTGATCGTCCGTCGCTTCGATATCAACGGCTATGCCGCGACCGATCTCATCCGCTTCGTTGCGCCGGACGGGAGCGAGGTGATGTACGTGCCGGGCGGCGATCCGGCGTTCGTCACGGCCCGCAGCGAGCGGGACCTCCGTCGCTGGGCAGGGGCGCAGGCGAACGCTCAGGACACGCTCGATGCATTGCTCTCGCACTTCTCGATCTACGACGGCCAGGACGGCCTGTACCGGGAGGGTGTGAAACAGGGGCTGGAACGTCTGCGCAGCGAGGGAGGGCAGGGCGGCAAGATGGCCGATCACGTCAGTGCCCCCATCGTCGGCGACGTCTTCGACGACATGCGGAAGCAAGTGGAGCAGCGGCTGCGTGCCGACGCGGAGACGCAGGCAAGCACCGCCTGGGAAGCGTGGCGCGCCACGATCAACCGCGCTTTGATCGCGGCGCAGCCGCTCGGCTACATCCCGCGAATCGCAGTACCGATCCAACTGATTACCGGCGTGGTCAGCGCGGCCATCGGGATAGAACAGAGCATCAACGGTCGCACCTTCGAACAACGCAAAGCGGGTGCGGAACAGGTGGCGACGACGATCATAACAGCGGTGCCGTTCGGCGCCGCCTTCGGAGGCATGGTGCGCGGCGGCAGCCCGCGTTTTCGTGCGCCGCAGCGGGTGAATGGCCAGATCGGCTATCCGCTCAGCCCGATCGTGCCGCCCGGCTGGCGGACCACGCTGACAAACCGCCTTTACCTTCGACGGGATGGTTTACCGAGTCGCTGGGTCGCATCCGACGCAAGGCGTTTGGTGGAGAAGCTCCCCAGCGGTGCCGTGGAACGTGCGGACGGGGTTTTCATGCATGGCAATCGTCGCTTCATCACGCTTCCCGTCTGGGGCAGAGGCCTGCGAACGGTGCCCATCGTTGCCGACAGCGAGGGCTACAGGATACGGCTCGACGACGACAGCGCGGGACCGCTGGTGGAACGAAAGGCGGATGGCACATGGCAGATCGCGTTCAACGAACGAAATTATCTTGACGGCAGTATCCTGGCCGAATTGGTGAGTCCGGAGATCACGACCGATCCGATGGCACTGAACAGCGCCGCGGGGGTGCTCTGGCAATGGGGATCGTCGGAAGCGGCGCTCGCGGAGGCGCATCTGGCAAACCCGGACGCGTCGTCGGCAAACCCCTTGCTGACGCTGGCCCTCGGACATGGCGTCATCGAGACGCTGGCCCGTCGCCTTCGTCATCCGTCCGGCACGTCATGGTCCGCCCGGGAAGTGGCGCTGCTGGCCCCGAGCCTCGCGCGCATGGCGGACACGCCGCTAGCGCTTTATCGGCCAGATGCAAGTTTCGAACTGGGTGTGCGGCCGGATGGCACCGCTTTTACGCGGCAGAACGTTCCGGCTGACGCATTGCATCTTCAGCGTCGAAAAGACGGCTACGCCGTGCTCGCCGACCCGCGTCGTCCCGGCGTACCTGGCGCCTACACGTCTGTTTTCTCCGCGATGGCGGAAATGCCGTCCTTTGCCGACGAGCGACGCAGCATGACGGCGGCTCAACGGGAAGCCGACTTCCGGATGCAGATGGCGGATGCGATCGAAGCGCGATCGACGCGCCCCGAACTCCAGCGCATGCATCGGCTCTGGATCGATCCGACGCTGCCGTCGCGGCGGCAGGGCCAGGTATTGAAGCGGATATCGCGCTTGCGTCATGCGCTGATGGATCGTCATGAAGGGTTGACGGAGGATCAGCAACGCTGGCTTCGTCGCGCGGCAGAAGATCAGGGCGACCGGGCGCCCGAGAACGTCGCGGACGACCCCTCCGCCCTGATCCGCCTGTT
Source organism: Luteibacter flocculans (assembly GCF_023612255.1). NCBI lineage: Bacteria > Pseudomonadati > Pseudomonadota > Gammaproteobacteria > Lysobacterales > Rhodanobacteraceae > Luteibacter > Luteibacter flocculans. The sequence goes on from NZ_CP063231.1 coordinate 958,526, forward strand.
GCCGACCGTCGTAAAAGCGGAAAGCGCACTGTTGCCTGAGGGCCTGGCGCATTTGGTCGTGAATGAACCCGCCGTCATCGCCCATGGCAATGCAACGGCGGATGCGTGGATCTTCGAAGGTCGGCACTACGTGCGGCTTCGGCATCTCGACGGACAGACGCAAGTCGTGGAGACGTCGATGGACGGCGGTGGATATCGCGAGATTCTTCGGCCAGGTGACGCACCCGATCGCGCCTCGGGTCGTTTCGTAGTCGAGCGCGACGGCCTGTGGTATCCCGAGACAGAACTGGCCGACGGTTTCGCGCCGGTGGATCCGGCCGAATACGTGGGGCTTCTCGCTGCGATCACCGAGAAGCTGCCGGAGGCGATGCGGGACGACCTGGACAGCATGGCGCGCATCGTCGATACGGTGCCCGGTCCGTTGGTGCGTTTCGTTCGGCGGGGGCTCGCCTCCGTTGACGTGTCGGCCGACGGTGGCCTCGTCCTGACGGTCCGTCATTCGGGTCTGGGCGATTGGATGCACTACTTCACCCACGTAGACATGCAGGGCCGACCCGTGCCCAGCGCCTCGTCGCATGCCACGGAACTCGGTATGTCCGTGCTGCGCCAGGACGACAAGCGGCTGGTCATGACGGTGCCGCGGAGTACCAACCCCGCCGAGGCGCGCTCCCTCTCTGCCATCAACTGGTCGACGTACCAACGACTGCTACAGGCAGAGTCGCCCGTCAGTAGCTTCATGGCTCGCGGTGTCGGTGATCGCCATGTCAGCACGCTGGTGAACACGCGGCGTCTGCGCGGCATGCTGCGCGAGGACGCACACATCGCTGTCGTTGGTGCCACCCCCGACCACGTGATGACCTTGGTCATGCCGGTGAATGCCGATAGCCTGAGTGTTGCCGGCTCCGGTCCGGAAAGCGGACGACTCATCGCCGACCTGCCGGCGGACACGATCATCTTCGATGAGATGTTCAGAGTGCGCGCCTACGCTACGGACTACGCCAGGCAAGTGCGTGAGCGCGCGCTGGCGTGGCAGGCATCGGGCATCAAGATGAAACGCTTCGATCCGGCCGGACCTGAGATCGAAGAGTCGCCGGTGACCTTCGCCGAGCGCGTACTTTCGTCGCCTGTCTCAGCCAACCTCTGGAGCCCGGCGAACGATCCGATTTCCGAGGTTCACTACGTGGCGTACATGCGGAACCGCTACGCGACCCACGCACCGGTCGTGCGTGCCGGGGTCGACTGGCTGCAGACACGCGCTGCCCGGCGCGACTACATGAGCTACTTCGCGCCGCCCTTCGACGTGTTTCCCGATGGGCAGCTTCCACCGTCGCACGATGTGCATGCGCAGCGGATGCACGACCTCACGGATCTGGCGGTTACGGTCGAATTCTCCGCGGTCGGAGCCCCGGGTGCGCCAACCTCATCGTTGGGTGAACTGGTCTCCGACCGCCCCAAGGAGCCTGTGAGGGCAGCCGGGGGGTGATGGCGGGCCCGCGGCTGCGCGCGAGGGACTGTGATCGGCATCATGCCTGGTGACATTTCGCAAGAACTCGCGAGCGATGTCCACGCACTGTCATTTTTGCTTCCTACGCTGAGCGAGTCCGCAGACAGGGGTGCGGCACATGCAGCCGGTCGGTTCACTTCGAGGAGCATCTGTCATGCGCAAGCTACTGGCCGCGGGCGTCGCCTGCGTGCTCACCCTTTCCGCCGCGTCCATCGTCGCGGCGCAACAGGTCGTCGAGACGCCTGCCGAGGCGTCTTCCGCCTTCGGCTTCGGTCATGGTGGCCATGGCCATGACGGCGTGCGCACCGCCACGCCGATCAAGCATCTGGTGGTGATCTTTCAAGAGAACGTGTCGTTCGATCACTACTTCGGCACCTACCCGTTTGCCGAGAATCCCAGCGGCGAGCCGGCGTTTTACGCGCGACCGTTCACGCCGCCGGTGAACGGATTGACCCATCGCCTGCTTACCCGCAATCCGAACGCAGGCAATGCCGCCAACGGCGATGGCGCGATCAACCCGTTCCGCCTCGCTCGTGCGCAGGCGGCCACGGCCGACCAGGATCATGGCTACACCGCCGAGCAGCGTGCCTTTGACGGCGGCAGGATGGATCTCTTCCCGCAGTACACCGGTCGTGGCGAAATGCTTCCGGGCGGCGATCCTTCGCAGGAGGGCAAGGGCCAGGTCATGGGCTATTACGACGGCAACACCGTCACGGCGCTGTGGAACTATGCCCAACACTTCGCGATGAGCGACAACAGCTACGGTACCACCTTCGGTCCGTCGTCGCCCGGTGCGCTCAACCTTATCGCCGGCCAGACCGCTGGCGTGATCGATACCTTGAACGGCACAGGCGCCACCACAGACGACGGTCATGGCGGGCTGACGATGATCGGCGACCCCGATCCCATCGGCGACGTCTGCTCCTCGCCCACGGCCAGCCAGGTCACGATGGGCGGTCGCAACATCGGCGACCTGCTCAACGACCGCGGCATCACCTGGGGCTGGTTCCAAGGTGGCTTCGACCTCACGCGCACCAACCCCGACGGCAGCACCGGCTGCGCACGTCGTACGCTGTCGCAGGTCACCCACAGCACGTCCAACGACTACAGCCCGCATCACGCGCCGTTCCAGTACTACCCGTCCACCGCGAACCCAACGCATGCGCGCCCGGCATCGATCGCCGCCATCGGTCACAGCGGCGATGCGGCGAATCATCAGTACGACATCGACGACTTCTACGATGCGCTCGACGCCGGCAACCTTCCGGCAGTCAGCTTTCTCAAGGCACCTGCCTATCAGGACGGCCACGCCGGCTACTCGGATCCGCTCGACGAGCAGGCTTTCATCGTGCACGTGATCAATGCGCTTCAGCGCAGCGGCGATTGGCAGGACACGGCGGTGGTGATTGCCTATGACGACTCGGACGGTTGGTACGACCATCAGGAGCCGCCGCACGTGAACGGTTCGCAAGGCAGCACCGATGCACTCGATGGTCCGGGCCTCTGCAAGGGTCGCGCCGTGCTGCCCGGGCTGGACGGCAAGACGCCGGCTCAGGGGCGTTGCGGCTTTGGCCCGCGCCTGCCGCTGATGGTGATCTCGCCATGGGCACGAGAAAACACGGTGGACCACAGCGTGACCGACCAAAGCTCCATCACGCGGTTCATCGAGGACAACTGGCTCGATGGCAAGCGTATCGGCGGCGGTTCCAGCGATGCGCAGGCGGGGAGCCTGGACAGCATGTTCGATTTCTTCCTGCCGCGCCTGTTCGACCGCAGGCTGATTCTCGACGAATCCACCGGTCAACCGAAGCAGCCCGCAGGTTGGCCGTACTGGCCGATCGGGAAGGGTGGGCATGGTTGATCGCCGCCGTTTCCTGATAACGGCAGGTTGGACGGCCGCGGCGGGATGTCTCCCGCCGCGGCTGTTCGCGCATGACATGCGTGCCATGAAGCCCGCGTCCGCCGGACAGGTGGGCAACGCGTTGTGCATGCATGCCATGGGCGACACCAGTCACCTACCGGGGCTGGTCGATCCCGCGACGCTCACGCCCTTCGTCGACGCCTTGCCCGTTCCGCCCGTGCTCCACGCCGAGAGCGGAAAGCCCTTGCACGTGCGCATGGCGGCCTCGGAACAGAAACTGCACCGCGATCTTCCACCGACGACGCTCTGGACATACGGCGGCACCTATCCCGGTCCAACGATCGAGGCGCGCAGTGGGCAGCCGATCGAGGTGACCTGGGAGAACGCGCTGCCGACGAAGCACTTCCTGCCCATCGATCACGCCATCTGCGGCGCAGAGGCGGACAAACCGGACGTTCGCGCCATCGTCCACCTGCATGGTGCCAAGGTGCCGCACAAGGACGATGGCTTTCCAGAGGACTGGTACGTGCCCGGCGTATCGCGCCGGCATCGCTATCCGAACGCGCAGGACGCGGCGACGCTCTGGTACCACGACCATGCGATGGGCATCAATCGGCTGAACATGTATGCCGGGCTGATGGGGCTGTACCTGCTTCGCGACGAACACGAAGCTGCGCTCGGACTGCCGTCCGGCGAACAGGAACTACCGCTGGTGCTCGCGGACCGCCTGCTTCGACGCGACGGGCGCCTGTATTACCCCGATTCGGGCGATGCCAAAGCCCCCTGGGTGCCGGAAGTCTTCGGCAATCTCACGCTGGTGAACGGCGCTGTGCTGCCTCGCGCCGACGTGCAGGCGCGGCGCTATCGCCTGCGCGTGCTGAACGCGGCGAACGGACGCTTCTATCACCTGCGTTTTCGTGACCGGCGGCCGTTTCAGGTCATCGGTTCGGATCAGGGCCTGCTCGCGTCACCGGCGAGCATGACGTCGCTGTTCCTCGCGCCAGGCGAGCGCGCCGACATCGTTGTCGACTTCAGCGGGGCGGACGGCTCGACGGCCGAACTGATGAATGACGCGCTGCCACTCATGCGTTTCGCTGTTCGGCAGGGCGTGGTACGCGACGAGAGCCGCGTGCCGACGGTACTTCGCGAACTGCCGCGGGTCACCGCATCGACGGCATCGCGCGCGCGCGAGTTGACGCTGGACGAATACAGCGATTGCATCGCGACGCCCATGCTGATGCTGCTCAACGGCAAGCGATGGCACGAGCCGGTGACGGAAACGGTAACCCTGGGCAGTACGGAAATGTGGAACCTCGTGAACCTGACCGAGGATACCCATCCGATTCATCTGCACTTGGTGCGCTTCCAGATCCTGGATCGTCGCCCGTACGACGTGGACGAATACATGGAAAAGAAGACCCTGCGTTACGTGGGGCCGGCGCAGGAACCGCCGCCGCACGAGCGTGGCTGGAAGGACGTGGTGCAGGCGTATCCGGGCATGGTCACCCGCATCGTGGCGACCTTCGACGGTTATGCAGGCCGTTACGCCTGGCATTGCCATCTCGCCGAACACGAGGCCAACGAGATGATGCGACCCTTCGACGTTGTCGCCGGGTAACGCCGGGGCTAGCGCGGTTCGCTGCGAAGTACCGCCTGCAGCGCCGTGGCGTCGAGGCGAAGGATGGGATAGGCGCCCACTTTCTGTGCCGTGTACCACGGGCTGCGTTCGAAAAAGAACGACAGCCGTGCGCGCGGGCTCGCGGCAAAGGCCGGGTCGCTGTGGAGCCTGGCATCGAACGCCGCCTTCAGCGAGGGATCTTTCGCCAGCATCTCGCGGGCCAGGGCTTCGAGCACGCGAGGCTCGCCGTATTCCTTCGGCTCGAAGATGGCATCGAGGTAGCCCCAGCGCAGCATCGAGTCCGGCGCGCGTGCGTCGAGCAGGTTCAGCGCAAGCACGGCGTCGGCCTGGTCGGCGCGCACGATGACGGTGCCGGCCGGGAGTTCCGCCGTGGTGGGCGTGGGTGTGATCGTCACGTCCTTGAGCATGTGATGCCCTTCAAACGGCTTCTCGGACCACGTAGGGTGGGAGAGCTGATCCTGCGTGACCGCCACGTGCGTTGCGGCCGTTGTGCGGGTGTAGGGAATGCCGTGGGCGTCGAGGCGTTCGATCACAGCCGTCCACTGCGGAGGAATGGCCCAGGCGGCAGGCAATGGCGCAGCCACATCCGGCAGCAGGTCGTTCCAGCTCTGGATGGCGTACGTCTTCTTGATCGTCGGGTCGTAGCGCACCCAGGTGTCGCCCGAGATGTCGCTGGCCGTCTGGGTGAATGCATAGCCTTTCAGCGAGAACGGCTTCGGACGCGGGTCTTCCTTGAAGGTGACGGGCAACGCGGCATCGGGCTTTGCCGCCTGCGTCGCTGCCCAGGCATCGGCATCGCGCGAAGCCTTCAACAGCGCCGCCGGATCGCGGTTCACGGTCTCGAAGACGCTGCGCAACACGTCATAGGTAGCGCGCACGCGTACCTCGTAGGGCTTGAGCATGTGCGTTTCGATCAGCAGCCCCGCGCGGTTGCGGATGGCGGCATAACCCGTCGAGAAACGTGGCCCGGAGCCGAAGTTGGCAATGCCCTTGGTGATGTCGCGACCGTCGCGGAACTCGAGATAGGGCGACGCGAGATGACCGAACGCTTCGTAGCGGGGCATGACGTCGTCGGCATAGGCTTTCGCCTGCCACGCGGCAATCGAAGGCGGTAGCTTGTGAGCGTCCTCGGCATACCAGGTGAGGTCGTACTGGTAATCCGCACCATCGGTGGTGTGGATGTCGACCAGCAGGTCCGGTCGCCACGTGTTCCACAGTGTTAGCCAGGCCCGTGTTTCCGGTGCGTCGGCCTTGACGTAGTCGCGATTGAGATTCAGATACTGCGACTGACCGCGGAATCCCATCTCCTCCGGTCCGTTCTGATTGATCCGGAAATAGGGCCCGGAGTTTTCGTGTCCATCCACGCTGTAGACGGGTATGTAGACCAGCACCGCATGTTCGAGCAGGTGGGGGAGGCGACCCATCTTGGCGAAGTCGCGCAGCAGCATGAGGCCCGCGTCCTTGCCTTCGATCTCGCCAGGGTGGATGCCTGCCTGGACCAGCACGATCGGTTTGCCCGCTGCGCGGGCACGTTCCGGCGTGAGATCCCCGTCCGCCGCCGCGATCACCACGATCATCGGTCGCCCTTCCGGCGTGGTGCCGAAGGTCTCCAGGCGAATCGTTTCCGGCGATGCCATGGCGAGTCGGCGCAGAAATGCCTGAGTTTCCGCATACGACGGCGTTTTGTGGAACCTGTACGCCTCGGCGGGCGTGGTCCAGGTGTCTTTCGCATGGATCGTCATGGGGACCACCGCGATCAGGGCGAGGAGGAGGCGTGCGGGGAACGTCGCAGGCATGAACACCTTCCGGCTGTGTGAGCGCGTCATTGTGTGGGTTTTTCGTCCCCAGCTCCATGCCGTAGGTGGCATAGCACGTCGGACATTGTCGATGGCTCCCGGGCGCCGTCGTCCTCGGGCGACAGACGCCTCGTCGTCGCCCGACTATCGTCACGCGGCTCAACGTCTATCGCAAGGATGAAAGATGACTTACCTGCCTTCCATGGGATGTGCCGGGCGTGCCGGCATGTTCGTTCTTGCCGTGGCCCTGGCGCCTGCGACATCGGCCCACACGCTGCAGGGCGCTGATACGCCCGCGGACGCGGAGAAACTCGCGATCGCGAGCGAGACCAGCACAAACCGGAGGCCGTCCGCGTTGCCGCGCGGCCTGCCGTTCGCGACGACCGACGATGAACGTGCGTTTCGCGAGATCGCGCGACGTGCTTCGCTCTTTCCGATTCCCGCGCCGCACCACGTGGCGAAGGAATTCCTCGCGCAACGCCTGGGCATCGATGGGGATGGCTATGTGGTGGCGCATTTCGCCACGACAGAACAGCGTGCCAACGGCAAGCCCGACAATGTCATTCCTTTGACCGACGCGCTGATCGAAGCGTTTCCCGACCACGACCGGCATGGCTGGTTTGCCGAACTGTCGGACATGGTGGGTGGCCTTAACGGCGGCGGCGCATCGAGTCCAGGCATCGTCGCCACGGCGATGCGTGTGGCACATGGCAAGAGCGCCGCAGACGTCTTTTCGGCGCTCGGTAAGCTGTTGTGGAGCCGGACCGGACCGGGCTACATCTACAACACGTTCATCGCGAGCGGCAATGTTGTGGAGACGTTCCGTGAAGATCATCGGCCGCTGGATGAGGCTTTTGGCATCTACGCCGTCGGCGGCTTCGATGCCAACCATGCCAGCCCGATCAGGCTGTCGCAGGTCGTGGAGGCCTTCGCTGTGCCCAGCGCGTTCGCTGAATTGCCGTACGTCACCCGGTTGACGGCCGAACTGGACGCTTACTGGGCTCGAACGCGCGCCGATTGGCCTTTGCTGGCGCGATACGAGTTCGTCATGCAGGCACGGCATGCGCGCGATACGGGTCTGCTCACCGCGATGCAATACCGCATGGTGATGCAGGCGGCGGCACCGAAGGTCCCGCGCGAGGGCGCAGTGACTCTCGAAGCGTTGCGGCAGACGCCGGACGGCACGGGCCAAGCCTTCCTCTTCGACATCAACGGCTATGCGGCAAGCGATCTCGTCCGCTTCGTCGCTCCGGACAAGAGCGAAATCATGTACGTGCCGGGCGAATCCTCGCCGTTTGTGGTCGTGCGCGACGAGGCGGCGCTTCGGCAATGGGTACTGACGCAAGCAAAAGACCCGGCAAAGCTGACGCGTCTGCTGGCGCATTTTTCCGAGCACGACGCCCAGGACGGCCTGTTCTGGACGGGGGTGAAGCACGGTCTCGAAAACCTGGGCAGCGGTCGCTGGCGGGCCGATAGCGACGCCGTGGACCATGCGGACAGGGCGATCGTCGGCGACGTGTTCGAGGCCATGCGGACACAGGCCGAAGCACGTTTTCGCAGCGATGCGACCGTACAGGCCAGTACGGCGTGGGACGCGTGGCGAACCACCCTCAACCGCACGGTCACGCTGCTCGCGCCGCTGGGCTACGTGCCTGCGTTGGCCGTTCCCTTGCAGGCGGTCACCGGGCTCGCCAGCGTCGGTATAGGCGTGGAGCAGGCCATCGACGGCCGTACCGAGGCGGAGCGGTTGAGTGGCGTGGAACAGGCGGTGTCCACGGTCGTGACCAATGTGCCGCTGGGCGCGCTGTTCGGGGGCGAAATGCGCGGAGCGGGGCAGGGCGAGACGAAGGCCGATGGGAGCCCGTCGTTCGTTTATCCGCAACGCGTCCATGGGAAGATCGGCTATCCCCTGGGACCGACCCGGCCACCCTCCTGGCCGGCCGAGACAGTGGATCGCATCTATGCGCGCGACGACGGTCGTCTCGGCCTTTGGATGGCGGCCGATCTGCGGCGCCACACTCGTCAGCAGCTGCCACCTCGTGCGACGCATCTCGGCGACGGCACCTATATTCAAGGCGGCGACATCTACGTGCCATGGCGCGATGCCTCGCGCGTGCGTCTGGCGCGTCTGGTGCACAGTGAAAGCGGCTATCGCATGGCCCTGAGCGATGACACACCCGGCCCCCTTGTGGAACGTGGAAGCGATGGCCTGTGGCAGTTCGCCGAGATCGAGCAGAACTATCTGCCCGGCAGCTTGATTGCGCACCGCGTAGCGGGGATCCTCACCGCCGATCCTCGCGTGCTCGCTCATGCTGCGGAGGTGCTTGAACAATTCGGCGTCTCCGAGTCCTCACCGGCGGTGACCGGTATCGGCCCCGATGCGGACGCCGGAGAGCCCTTGCTCAAGCTGAGCGTCGGACACGGATTCATCGAGACCCTGTCCGCACGACTTCGCGATCCCACGGCCAAGGTGTGGACGCCGACCGAACTGCGTCTGATCGCACCGATCCTGGCTGAGGCGACGCGTCGTCCGTTCGCACTGTCTCTGGCGGATGGACGGCTCGTCATCGCCGTATTGCCCGACGGGCGGGAAGTGACGGAGGGTGTACCCGCCACGGCGCTTCGCGTAGAAATTCGTGGCGACAAGTATGTGGTGCTCGGACCACGGTTGCCGGATACCGATGAGTCCTACACCTCGGTATTTTCTGCGTTCGAAAGGCAATACAGGCGTTTGGCCACGCGCGAGCAGATGGTGGATCCCGCGCAGCGCGAACACCTTTTCCGAACCATGTTGGCTGACATGATCGATGCCAGGGGCACGCGCCCCGAGCTCGAGCGCATGCACCGGTACTGGATCGACGGCCTCCGTCTGGCCACGAAGCACAAGGAGAGGATCAAGGCGTTATCGAATCTGAGGTATGCATTGGCGAACGATTCGCAATCGCTGACGTCGGAACAGATACGACAGATCGACGACGTACGTGACGTTCTGCCCAATTCCCTTGCCGCGGACGTGACCGACTCGCGGCTGCTGGCGGCGGGTGTGATGGCTCGGATCGTGGAGCGGCAGAGCGCGTTGCTGCCTCCGGCGCTGGCTCATCTCACGGTCCGGGATCCAGACATCCTGAGACGAGCGAGGGCCGAAATAGGGGACGAATTCGGTATACAGGACAGCTACTACGTGAAGCTTCGGCATCCGGATGGCCGAATGCAGGTCGTCAAGGTCAACTTGAACGCGGCTGCGACAGGCTACGAGCTGTTGGCGCCAGGCGATGCGACGAATCGCGCCACTGGGTATTACCTCGTCGAGCGAGACGGCATGTGGCGACCCGAACAGTCACTTGCCGACGGCTTCGTTCTCGTGGATCCCGGTGAGTTCATTGCCACCACCCTCGCGGTCGGTACTGTCTTGCCGGTCGATATCGCGAGTGACCTTCAAAGTGTCATGGGCATCGTGGACGCCATTCCGCAGCCGCTATTGCGCTTCTTCAGTCGGTCGCTCACAGGTGCCGAGATCGCGGCCGACGGCGGGGTGGTCCTCACGCTCCGGCATCCCACGTCGGGCGCCGTCTTGCGCTATGCGACGCACGTCGATCGACATGGGCAGCCCATCGCTTCTGCGCCGCCGGCGGTCGCCATCGACGTCGACGCGTTACCCTTCATCGATCAGCATGTCACGCAACACGTGCCGGCCCCGACGAGACAAGGGGTTTCCCCACCCGCGCCATTCGATTCCGCCGCTTACAGGGAGCTCGTCAGGACGGGACAGCCAATCAGTGCGTTCTTCGGCGGGCGATTCGCCGATCTGCACGTCAGTGCCTTGGTAAAAACGCGGCGGTTGCGTGGCATGTTGCGCGAGGATTCGCACATGGCACTCGTGGGCGCCGCGGCGGACCACCTGGTCACGCTGGTGCTGCCCGTGGGTGAGGACGCCCTGCGGATGGTAGGGGCGGAGCGATCCGTCGGTCGCCCACTGAACGCGTTGCCCCCGGGTACGCTGATCGTGGACTCGATCTATGGCGCGATGGTGCGCGCAGAGCATTACGCGGCCTTCGCACGCGAGGTGGCTCGTGGGTGGGAGGCAGCGGGTTGGCGCGTGACACGATTGGAGCCCGATGGGCGTGAAGTGAGCGAGTCGCCCATTGCCTTTACCGAACGGATGCTCTCGACACCGATAACGGTGAATCTTTGGAATCCGGAGCACGATCCCCTATCCGAGCGACGCTACGTCGACTATGCGCGTCGCCGTTACGCGGGCGGTCTTCCTGTGCGTCATGCGGGGCTGGACTGGCTGGTGACGCGGGAGGCCCGGCGGGATTATCTGAGCTACTTCCAGCCCGACACCATGGCCATCCCATTCGCCGATGACGCCCCGGCCCATGATCCGGTCGCATCGAACGTCCGCGGTCTGGCCGAGACGGCCGTCGCTGCCGGGCTGACTTCGGGCGTGGCCCCAGGTATCTGAGGACGCGCTCAGCTCGGGCCAGGATCAGCGAGTGCGTCGCCACGCTCATGCCGATGCCGATGCATCTCGCTGATCCGGGCATGGTCACCCGCACCGTGTGTATTTCCGTGACCACAGGGAGCCCCGAAACCAACCGCACCGTCGGCATGCGTTCGCCGACGTGGGCGGCGTAGGACACCCGAGCACGTCGAAGCCGCCATCGCCATCCGTTCTCGGGCGACAGACGCTCCGTCGTCTCCCAACTATTGTCACGCCCCTCGATTTCCATCAACAGGGATGAAAGATGACTTACCTGCCTTCCAAGAGACGTGCTCACCTGCTCGTGCTCGTTGCTGCTCTGGTGCCTGCGACGAGCGTCGCCAGCGCATCGGATCCTGCCTTGCGCAGGGACGCGGCGCAAACGGCGAACGCGAGCGATATGTCCGCGACACGCCAGCTTCCCGCATGGCCGCGCAGCCTGCCGTTCGCGACCGCCGACGACGAGCGGACGTTTCATGAGATCGCGCGCCAGGCGTCCCGGTTTCCTATTCCCAATCCGCGCCGAGTGGCGAAGGACATCATCAAGGAACGCTGGAACATCGATGGCGATGCATACGTGGTCGCTCATTTCGCCACGGCAGATCAACGCGCCCGCGAAACCCCCGACAACGTGATGTCCCTGATCGACGCGCTGATCAACGCCTTTCCCGATCATGATCGGCATGGCTGGTTCGCCGAACTGTCTGACACGGTGGGTGGCCTGAACGGTGGCGGCGCGGCGAGTCCCGGCATCGTCGCTACGGTCGTGCACCTCGTGCACGGCAAGAACGCCGCGGACGTCTTCTCGACGCTTGGCAAGTTGCTGTGGAGCAGGACCGGCCCTGGATATATCTACAACACGTTTTTCGCGAAGGGCAACGTCATTGAAACCGTCCGCGAGGATCGCCGCCCGTTGGATGAGGCGTTTGGCATCTACAAGGTCGGCGGTTTCGATGCGGGCCACGCCAGTCCGATCCTGCTCTCGCAGTTGGTGGAATCTTTCGCCGCGCCCGGCACGTTCTCGGAACTGCCGTACGTCAGCCGGTTGAAGGCCAAGCTGGATGCGTACTGGGCCCGAACCCGCGCCGATTGGCCCTTGCTGGCGCGTTACGAGTTCGTCATGCAGGCGCGGCATGCGCGCGACACGGGCCTGCTTACCGAGGCGCAATACGGAGCCGTCATGCAGGCCGCAGCGTCGCAGGTCCCCTTGAACGGTCCGGTGACTCTCGAACAATTGCGGAAGTCTTCGCCCAGCGCAGGTCGCGCTCGTCGCTTCGATATCAACGGTTATGCGGCAAGCGACCTTATCCGGTTCTTCGCCCCGGACAAGAGCGAAATCATGTACATGCCGGGCGAGACGCCGCGCTTCGTGGTCGTCCGTGACGAGGCCGCGCTTCGCCAATGGACGCTGACGCAAGCGAAGGACCCGGCGAAGGCGACCCGCCTGCTTGCGCATTTCGGCGAGTGGGAGAGTCAGGACAGCTTGTTCTGGACGGGCGTCAAGCACGGCCTGGAAGATCTCGCCACCGGCCGTTGGCAGGCCGATGGCGGCACGGTGGATCATGCAGAAACGGCGATCAGCGGCGACGTGTTCGAGGCCATGCGTATGCAGGCCGAAGAGCGTCTGAGCGAGGATGCGAAGTTGCAGGCCAGCACGGCATGGGATGCGTGGCGAACCCGGATCAATCGTACGGCGACGCTGGTCGCGCCGCTGGGCTATGTGCCCATCCTGGCCATTCCCGTGCAGATCGCCACGGGACTCGCCGGTGTCGGAACGGGCATCGAACAGGCCATCGACGGCCGGACCGAAGCGGAGAGGGCTGGCGGCGTGGAGCAGGTCGTTTCCACGGTCGTGACCAACGTACCGCTGGGCGCGGTGTTTGGGCATGAGATGCGGACCGGGAAAGACGACACGGCAAGCAATGAGGCGCGGCCATCGTTCGTTCGTCCGCAACGCGTCCACGGAAAGATCGGCTATCCCCTGGGGCCCACGCGTCCGCCCTCCTGGCGGGCGGAGAGGGTGAATCGCGTCTTTGCGCGAGACGACGGCAGCACGGGCTTCTGGGCGGCAGACGAGGTGCGGCGGCACACCCGTCGGGCGGTTCCGCGCTATTCGATGCACCTTGGCGACGGCACCTTCGCCCACAATCACCAGATCTACGTGCCTTTGCGCGTTTCGTCCACCGCACGTTATGCGCAGCTCGTTCATGCTGGCAGGGGCTATCGGATGGCCTTGGCCGACGGCAGCCCCGGTCCGCTGATCGAGCGCGGATACGACGGATTCTGGAGGCTTGCCGACGTTGCCGACAACTACCTGCCTGGTAGTGTGCTCGCGCACCGGGTGGCGAACATGTTCACAACCGACCCGCGCGTGCTCACTCGCGCTGCGGAAGTGCTGGAACAATTCGGCGTGTCCGAATCCGGGCCCCTGGTGACGGGCATCGGGGCGAATGCGGACATCGCGGATCCCTTGATACGGCTGAGTGTGGGACACGGATTCATCGAGACATTGTCCGCCCGCCTGCGCGATCCGACGGCAAGGACGTGGACCCTTTCCGAGTTGCGGATCGTCGCTCCCATCCTTGCCGAGCAGACGCGCCGTGCCCTCGCCGTGTTCCGTGGCGATCACAGCCTTGCCTTTGCCGTGCTGCCCGACGGCAACGAGGTGGCGCAAGAAGACGTTCCGGACACGGCACTCTTGGTGGAACGCCGTGGCGACGCCTATGTCGTGCTCGGTCCTCGGCTTCCGGACAGCGGGTTTCGCTATGCCTCGTTGTTTGAGGCCGTGGAGCGACAGCGTCCGCAGTTCGGAGTGCCGGTGCAAATGGGGGATGGGGCGCAGCGCGAGCACGCCTTCCGTACCATGCTGGCCGATCGGATCGATGCCACGTCCAACCGCGTTCAACTCGAGCGTATGCATCGGTCCTGGATCGGTTCCCTTCCCATGCCTCACCAGCAGATCGTCTTGTTGATGCGTATCTCGCGGCTGAGGTATGCCCTGGCGCACGAACCCGCGTCGCTCACGCCAGAAGAGATACGACAGATCGATGAGGTGCGCGACCTCTTGCCCGATACGCTGCCACCCGGCGTGATGGACTCGCGCTTGCTGGCAGCGGGGGTACTGAGTCGGATTGCCGAACGACAGAGCGCGCTGCTGCCTCCCGCGCTGGAATACCTGACGGTCCAGGATCCGGCCGTCCTGGCAAGGATGGGGTCACAAGCCGACGACGATCTTGGGATGCAAGGCCGTTACTACGCCCGGCTACGGCATCTGGACGGCCGCACGCAGCTCGTCGAGATATCCCCGGATGCGCGCGCCGTCGGCTACGAGGTGCTTGCACAAGGAGACGGTACGCATCGCTCGACCGGTCGGTACGTCGTCGAGCGAGACGGCGTATGGCGTCCTGAGACATCGCTCGCGGAAGGGCTTGCGGTCATGGATCCGGGCGAGTTCATCGCCACTTCCCTCGCGCTGACGGATGTCCTTCCGGCTGACATCTCGCGCGATCTGCCGAACGTGATGACTATCGCGGATGCCATCCCGCAGCCGCTTCTGCGTTTCTTCAGCCGGTCGCTCAGCGGCGCCGAGATCGCTCCCGACGGCGGGGTAGTGCTTACTGTTCGGCATCCCACCTCAGGGACTGCGCTGCGCTATGCGACGCATGTCGATCGAAACGGGCGACCGATCCCCGCCGCGCCGGCATTGATTCCCGTGACGAATCACTTACCTCCTCTTTCGGATGTTCATCTCAATCCCCGCGTGCCGATGGCGATGGACCTTCAGCTATCGTCGCGGCGTCCCCTCGATGTGGACACTTACGCCGAATTGTTCAGGACGGGGCAGCCCATCAGTGCTTTCATCGACATGGGGTTTGCCGACCTGCACGTCAGTGCCCTGATGACGACCCGAAGGCTGCGAGGCATGCTCCGAGAAGATGCGCACGTCGCCTTCGTGGGCAGCGCGGAGGATCATGTGTTCACGCTGATCATGCCTGCCGATGAAGGTGCCCTGCGGATGGCGGGGCCTGAGCAGGCCCTCGGCCGGCGGTTGGATGATTTGCCTGCGGGCACGATCATCGTGGACCCCATGTATGGCATGGTGGCGAGCGCGGACCGCTACGCGACGTTGGTTCGCGAGGTGGCGCAGCGGTGGGATGCGTCCGGCCGGCAAATGATGCGAGTGGAACCGGATGGGCACGAGTCGTCCGAGTCGCCCGTCGCCTTCACGGAGCGCATGCTGGCGGCGCCGGTGCGGGTCAATCTCTGGAATCCCGAGCATGACCCGATATCCGAGCGTCGCTATGTGGACTATGCGCTGCGACGACATGCGCGCGGGCTGACCGTGCGCCATCCGGGAAGGGATTGGCTGGCGACCCGGGAAGCCCGGCGGGACTACATGGACTATTTCCGGCCCACGACCACGACGATACCGTTTGCCGACGACGCTCCGGCGGGTGATCCGAGCACGATAGGCCTGCGCGATCTGGCCGAGGCCGCCATTGCCGCCGGCCTGTCGCCGGTACACGGACCAGGTACCTAAGGACGCGCTAAGCTCGGGCCCAGGATAATGGTTCATATCCGATGCCGAGTCTCTGCCCGTGCACATCATCCTTGTCGAAGACGACGTTCAGTTGGGCGAGGCGATTCGCCGGGCACTGGAGCGGCTGGCCTATACGATCAGCTGGTTCCGCGACGGCAACGAGGCACTGCTCGCCTTGCGCGACCACGACGCGGATCTGGTCCTGCTCGACCTGGGTCTGCCGGGCAGGGACGGGATGGACGTGCTCACCGAAGCGCGGCGCCTGCGCGTGACCACGCCGGTGATCGTGATGTCGGCCCGCGATGCGCTGGACTCGCGCATCCGCGTGCTTGACGCAGGCGCGGACGATTACCTCATCAAGCCGTTCCACCTGGACGAACTGGCGGCGCGTATTCGCTCCCTGGCCCGCCGCGCGAGGGGCGCCGCCGTCAACCGCCTCGAGGCGGGGGCGCTGAGCCTCGACCTCGGCACCTTCGACGTGACCTGGCACGGCGAGCGCGTGGAGCTGACCCGCCGCGAGTTCGCGCTGCTGCAGGCGCTCATGGAGCGTGCTGGCCGCATCGTTCGCCGTGAGTCGCTGGAGAATTCGCTGTACGGTCCTGACAACGTCATGAGCACGAGCGCGCTCGAGGTGCTGGTGCACTCGTTGCGACGCAAGTTGAGCCACGGGGCGATTCAGACAGTACGCGGATTCGGCTACATGGTGCCCCGGGAACCGCAGTGACGGCGGCCAGCCTGCGCGCCCGCCTGCTTGTCCTCATCGTATGCGTGCTGGCGGCGGTGCTGGTGCCTCTGGGTTTCCTGAGTGCCCAGCACACGCTGGAGGAAGTGGACGAGCTTTCGGACGGCCGGCTGGCCCAGGCGGCGCGTACGTTGGAGGTACTCGTCGATCGCATCGGCGTGGAGCAGTTGCGTCAGCAGCGGGCCGCGCGCCTGCTCGTGCCCAGCGTGTCCAACCACCCGCAGGAACTGACCGTTCAGGGCCGTACGTTCGAGTCGGAAGTGGGATTCCAGGTATTCGATCGCGATGGCACGCTGTTGCTGGCCACGGAAAATCTGGCCGCGTTGCCGCGGACCCAGGCCACCGATGGAAGCTACGAGGACGTCCGCAAGGGCAAGTACGAGTGGCGCGTGTTCACCTTGATCAAGGAGGACGACGACATCGTCATCCGCGCGGGTGAGCGCTATGACAGCCGCAACGAGATCACGCGTGCCCTGTGGATCGAGCACGGTCTGCCGATGCTGTTGGGTCTGCCGTTGATGGCCTACCTCGTCGGCTGGGCCATCCGACGCGGCATGCGCCCGCTTGATGCCCTGGCCAAGGCGCTTTCGCGACGTGAGCCTGGCAGTCGCGAGCCTGTGCATCTGCGCGACGCGCCTACCGAACTGCAACCCGTGCTCGCGGCCCTGAACGAGCAGATCGGGCAGCTCGAAGAGGCGCTCGAACGTGAGCGACGCTTCAGCGCCGACGTGGCCCACGAACTGCGCACGCCCCTGGCCTCGACCATGATCAACCTGGAAGACGCCATGGCCTCCGCCCGCCCCGACGAAGCCGAGGCAGCACTGCAGGCGGCGCGGGAGTGTCTCGTCTCGCTGGCCCGCCGTACGGAACAGTTGCTGGCCCTGGCGCGTCTTGAGGCAGGTGCCGCGGCGGGCCCGCGCAGCCGCGTCGATCTCAGCGAACTGGCCCTGGACGTCATCGAGGAAATGTCGGCGCTGATCGGTTCCGGTGGCGTTGAACTTAGCGTCGAACTACCCGATCACCAGTTTGTTGAAGGCTATGGCGTGGCGTTGAGCGCGCTGCTACGCAATCTGCTGGAGAACGCCTTCCGCCACGTGCCGCGAGGCGGCCATGTGGAACTGTCGATCCGCCAGGCCGGCGGCGAGGCCGTGATCGAGGTGGTGGACGACGGTCCGGGCATCCCGGCGGAAAAGCGCGAGGCCATGTTCACCCGGTTTCAGCGCGGCATCGATACCCAGGGTTCCGGCTACGGTCTCGGCCTGTCGATCGTGCAGCGCGCGGTGGAACTCAACGGCGCCCAGATCCGCATGCTTGACCGCGACGACGGCGCCAGCGGCCTGCGCGTAGTGGTATCCCTGCCGACGGCGTGATCTGCGAGCGCGTTTCATTCAAGCACGCGAAAGGTGATCGGCGCATCCTCAGGAGCCCAACCCATGGAGCGCGTCACGATGAAGAACCCCGAAACGACCAAAAAGCTGCGCAAGTCGGATCTCGCCACGCCGACCGGCCTCGGTGCGGACGCCACGCGCGACATCTCGGGCGGACTGAGCGCATTGCTCGCCGACACCTTTGCGCTGTATCTCAAGACGAAGAACTTCCATTGGCATATGTCGGGGCCGCGTTTCCGCGATCTGCACCTGCTGCTCGACGAGCAGGCATCACAGATCTTCGCCATCACCGACGACATCGCCGAGCGCGCGCGCAAGGTCGGCGGTACGACGGTGCGTTCGATCGGTCACATCTCGCGCCTGCAGCGCCTGGCCGACAACGACGCCGACTTCGTCACCCCGCAGGACATGCTTGCAGAGCTGCGTGACGACAACGAGCGCTACGTCGGCTTCCTGCGCGAAATGCACGGTGTGTGCGACGAATACGGTGACGTCGCCACCGCGAGCCTCATCGAGAACTGGATCGATGAGGGTGAGCGCCGCGTGTGGTTCCTCTTCGAGACCGCACGCGAACACGCGTAAGATTTAAAGGGCCGGCGCCCGGGCGCCGGCCCTCTCGTGTCACTTCCGCGGCGTCGCAATGTCGCCGATGAGATCCTTGCCGTCGGCGCGCACGAGGTGCGGGTATTTCAGCCCGCCGTGGTAATCCACCTTCACGGTCGAGTAATCGTCGATGTCCTTGATGAGGAACTCGATCGGCGCGCTGTTCGACTTCGCCGCCGTGACCGCATCCTTGAGGACCTGCGCCGAATAGTCCTTGCCATTGATCGCAACCAGGGTCACGCCCGGGACGAGTCCGGCCTTCGCGGCGACGCCTTCCCACTGTGCATCCGTGATGACGCCCTTGTCGGATACCTGGATGCCCAACGAATAGGCCAGGTTTACCGTCTTGCGGAGGGATTCCGCCGTCTTCACGAACGGCGTGGGCTTGTCGTCGTAGACGAGCTTCCAGCCGCCGCCCTCGATGCCGTGCTCGGGTAGCGTGTCGCCGGTGGCGTCGAGGCGCTCGCGGAGGAAGCTTGCCCAGTCGTACGGCTGGATGCCGTTGAGCGTGGCGATCACGTCGTCGAAGGTATAGGTCTTCGGCGTGTAGCTGCCGTTGTCCATGCCGTAGAACGCGCGCGCAAACTCGTCGAGCGTGTGCTTGCCGTTGGACAGGGTGCGGATCTTCGTGTCCACGTCCAGCCAGAGCAGCTGCCCTTCGGGGTAGTAGTCCGAGCTGCGCCTATAGTTCGTCCACCCCGGCGTGCCGCGCGACGTGAGCGGGATGCCGTCAGCCGTGTCCTGCAATGAGCGCCACGAACGTCCCGTGCGGGCCGACATATCGGCGGCTATGCCCGCCAGCGAGTCGCGCCACTGCGCGGTGGTCCAGATGCCCGAACGCGCCGTGAGCACGCCGGCCCAGTAATCGGTCAGGCCTTCGTATACCCAGAGCAGGTCGTCCTGCATCGGTTCGGCAAAGCTCGGCGTCCACAGGTCCGCGGGGCGACGGAACTTGCCGTTCCACGAATGGATGTATTCATGCGGCAGCAGCGTGCCGGCGGCCACGTTGACGTCCGCGTCCGTGAAGAAGTTCGCGAACAGGCGGTCGTCGCTGGACTGGTGGTGTTCGAGTCCGAAATGGCCGGTGTGGTCCGAGGTCACCAGCAGGAAATCGTAGTGCGCGTAGTGATGGGCGCCGAACAGCCGGTTGGCCTGCACCACGAGGGACCGCTGCTTCGCGATCTGCTCGTCCGTCGCCTTCACCCCCGCGGCCGTGTCGCCCGTGATGTTGAGGTGGACGTGGGTGTCCTGCCCAGGTGCGAGGTCGATGCGCGTGAAATGCTTGCCGGTCATCAGCGGCGAATCGACGAGGTTCTCGAAGCTCACCGGCTTGAAGCGGACCTCGTCACCGGATTGCGCGGCCGTTTCCAGGGCCGAGGCGTACTTCCAGCCGGCGGGCAGTTTCACGCTGGGTTCGACCGTGATGCGACTGCTGTAGTACCCGGCCGGATAGAAGGCCACTTCGTTGAACGAGAGCGGGATGTAGCTGGGCGTGGCCGGCGCCAGGTAGTCGAAGCTCAGTTCGAGCGCATTCACGCCTGCGGGTAGGTCGACGTGGAAGGCGTACATCTCCTGCAGGTCACGACGCCAGGGGAGGCGTTTGCCGTTGCCCGTCACCACGAACCCCGCGACATTGGCGAGGGGGCCGGAAGGCCCGTGTACGCCGGGAATCCACTTCGGGTAGTAAAGAATCGCGTGATTCCCGCTGACCGGTATGGTCTCGCGCACGTGATAGAGGTGCCTGGCGGCATCGGAAAGATCGACGTGCAGCACGAGGTTGCCCGGATACGGCTGGTCGACGGCAGCGGGCAGATCGGCGGCCGTGGCGGGGGCGGCGAGGGCGATCGCGGAAGCGACGGCGGCGGCGAGGGTGGCGCGACGAAGCGGCAGACGCATGGTTCGGATCCCCTGGCGGTTGGCGATCCCCGATGGTCATGGGCGGCTGTCGCTCCGGGCCCGTGCCATAGGTCATGCCCACCCGGGCCTTGTTTGAAACGGGGGACTTCGCAGGGCAGGAAGCCGTCGATAGCATGGGCCCATGAAAGCACCCACCCTGCGACGCATCCTCAACGCGTGGCCGCCCTTCCTGTTCACCGGGATACGCGTCGTTACCTTCGACGACTACCGTTACGCGAAAGTGCGTCTGAAACTCGCCTGGTACAACCGCAACTACGTGCGGACGCACTTCGGCGGCAACCTGTTCTCCATGACCGACCCGTTCTGGATGATCATGACGCTCAAGAGCCTTGGCGACGATTACATCGTCTGGGACCAGGCGGCCGAGATCCGCTTCGTAGCGCCCGGTCGCGAGGATGTCTACGCCGAGTTCCGCCTCGACGACGCGGTGCTGGACGAATTGCGCGCGGCGACCGCCAACGGCGAGAAGTGCCTGCGCTGGTTCGATACCGAGGTGCGCACGGCGGCCGGTGAGCATGTCGCCACCGTGCGCAAGCAGCTCTACGTTCGCCGCAAGAAGGCGAAGCGCTGATCCAGCGAGTGCCTCAGAACAGCAGGGAGGCCATTTTCTTGCGATAGGTGCTGACCAGCGCCGCGTCGTCGATGGTGGCGAAGGCGGCGAGGAGGCGCTTCTTGGCCTGACCGTCGTGCCAGTCGCGTTGGCGCTTGAGGATGTCGAGGAACTGCTGCAGACCCGCTTCGGTGTCGCCTTCGATCAGCAGGCGCACGCCGAGCAGGTCGCGGGCTTCCCAGTCGCTGTCGTCGTTCTGCACGCGTGTACGCAGGACGTCGAGCGGCGGGGCATCCGTGAGCGCCCGGGCGAGTTCGAGCTGGCTGCGCAAGCGCACGGCGCGTGCATCGGTGGCGAGGTTGGCGGGCAGGGCGTCGAGTTCGGCCTGCGCGGGTTCCACACGGCCCGCGCGCATCAGAGCCAACGCGAGGTCGAGCTTCAGTTCGGCACGGTCCGGCTCGGCGGCGATGGCCTGCTGGATGCGGTTGATGGCGTCTTCGGGGCTCTCTGCGGGAGCCTGCGTCGCCTCGGTCTCGACGGCCTCGGCCGGCTGCACGCCGTGACGGGTGAGGAATTCGCGGATCTGGCCTTCGGGCAGCGCGCCGGCAAAGCCGTCCACCACCTGCCCACCGCTGATCAGGATGACCGTGGGGATGCTGCGCACGCCGAACATGGCGGCGAGCTGCTGCTCGGCATCGACGTCGATCTTGGCGAGGCGGAACGCGCCCGCGTACTCGGCGGCCAGCTTTTCGAGAATCGGGCCCAGCGATTTGCACGGACCGCACCATTCCGCCCACAGATCCACCAGGATGGGTGTGGTGAGCGAGGCTTCGATGACGTCCTTCTCGAAGGCCGCCCTGGTCGCGTCGAAGACATGTTCACTACGGGCCTGGGCGCTGTTCACGGGGATGCTCCTTGAAAGTCGATGCCCCGTAGGTCGGGGAAGAGGGGCAGCATATCAAGGCCCGGCATGGCGGGGAGGGGCGAGCGCCGACGGCTCCCGTCATGCGCCGTTTACGCGGATTTGCGATCATATGGCGCGGGCCCTCGCGGCCTTGGACCGCTGGAAGGCATGCATACCGCCCAGGAACTGATCGTCTGCGAACACTGCGATTCCGTTTATCGGAGGCAGGCGCTTGGCCGTGGCGAGGTGGCGGACTGCGTGGTCTGCGGCGCCGTGCTCGAACGTCACCAGTGGCTGGGTGTCGAGGCGCAGTTCGCGCTCATCGTGGCGGCGCTGATCGTCTTCGCCATCGCCAACCTGTCGCCGATCGTGACCCTGGGGCTGTCTGGCATGACGGCCGCCACCACGTTATGGGGCGCCGTGATCGCCATGTGGCAGGACGGCGCCCAGGTGGTGGCGTTCCTGAGCGCCATGACCTTGTTCTTCTTCCCGCTCAGCCAGCTCCTGCTCTTCGGCTGGGTGCTCTGGTTTGCCCGTAGCGGTCGCCGCGCTCCGGGGTTCGCGCAGGCGATGTCGGCGCTGGTCAAGATCAAGCCGTGGAGCATGATCGAGGTCTTCATGCTCGGTACGCTGGTGGCGGTGGTGAAGGCACACACGTATTTCGACGTGGTTCCGGGGCCGGGCATCTGGGCCTTCGGGTTTTTGACGCTGTTGATCACAGTGTTCTCCAGCCATGATCCGCGCGACCTGTGGAACACCACCCGCGAGGACGCCGCATGAGTGTGCCACCGCGGGCCCGTGACCTCGGGATGATGTCCTGCCACGTCTGCCGGCTCATCACGGCCTACAGCGACGACCCTCATGCGCGCTGTCCGCGTTGCGACAACGTGCTGCACGTGCGCAAGCACGGCAGCATCGCCCGCGCCTGGGCGCTGCTGGTGGCCGCGGCGATCTTCTACATCCCGGCCAACGTGTTCCCGATCATGCGCACGCAGAGCCTCTCGTCGAAAGACGACAACACGATCCTGAGCGGCATTTTGGAACTGTGGCGAGCCGGGTCGCCGGGGCTGGCGGTCATCGTCTTCACGGCGAGCATCGTGGTACCGATGCTCAAATTCATCATCATGGGCTACCTGCTGGTGTCCGTGCAGCGGTCCAGTGGCTTCGTAGCCCGCCAGCGGGCGAGGCTCTACCGCTTCGTGGAACTGGTGGGCTACTGGTCGATGCTCGACGTGTTCGTCGTGGCGATCCTCTCGGCCCTGGTCCACTTCAAGATATTGAGTCGCGTCGAGCCGCTGCCCGGCGTGGTGTATTTCGGCGTGGTCGTCGTGCTCACGATGCTTTCGGCCATGAGCTTCGACCCGCGCCTGATCTGGGACAACAGGAAATCGCAATGAGCGACAGCAACGAAGGAAATACCTCGCCGCCGGAAGATCTGCCGCAACCGGTCGTGCGGAAGTCGAAGCTCGGCTTCTCGCTGATCTGGCTGGTGCCGATCGTGGCCGCGCTGGTCGGCCTCTCGCTGCTGGTAAGCCATTACCTGTCGGCCGGTCCCCGGATCACCGTCACTTTCCAGACGGCGGAGGGCATCGAGGCCGGCAAGACCCAGGTCAAGTACAAGAACGTCGTGATCGGCAAGGTCACGACCATGAAGCTGTCGAAGGACCGCACGCACATCTCGGTGATGATCGACCTGGAGAAGGACGCCCGTGCCTTTGCCACCAAAGGCACACGCTATTGGGTGGTGCGTCCGCGCGTCGGTGCCAGCGGTGTATCCGGCATCGATACGTTGCTTTCCGGCGCTTTCATCGGCGCGGATGCCGGCGCTTCGGAAGAGGAACAGAGTGATTTCAAGGGTCTCGAAACGCCACCGGCCGTTACCCATGGCGCGCCGGGTCGGCGCTTCGTGCTGCACGCGGGCGACCTCGGGTCGCTCGACATCGGCTCGCCGGTCTACTACCGGCGTATCCAGGTTGGACGCATCGTGTCCTATCAATTGGACAAGGACGGCAAGGGCGTATCGCTGCAACTGTTCATCGACGGTCCGAACGATCGCTTCGTGCTGAAGGACTCGCGATTCTGGAATGCCAGCGGCGTCGACGTCTCGCTCGGTGCAGACGGCCTGAAGATGAACACGCAGTCGTTGGCCACCGTCATTGCCGGTGGCGTGGCGTTCCAGGATCCCCCGGGGCCGCACGACGAAAGCCCGGCACCGGAAATGGCCGAATACACGCTGTTCAACGATCAGGCTACGGCCGTTGCGCCGCCGGATGGCAAGCCGCGCTACATCCGCATGCGCTTCGAGCATTCGTTGCGTGGTCTCGCGGTCGATGCACCGGTGGAGTTCCTCGGGGTGAAGATCGGGCGCGTGGTGTCGGTCAACCTGGACTACGATCCGGCATCGCAGACCTTCCCGGTCATCGTCGGCGCGCTGGTCTATCCGCAGCGTCTCGGCCAGGCAAATGAAAAACTCGCCAAGGCCGTTGGTGGCGACGAGGACACGTTGTTCCCGCGCATCATGAGCGGGCTGGTGGCACATGGTCTGCGTGCTCAGGCGCGCACCGGCAACCTGCTGACCGGCCAGCTCTACATCGCGTTCGACTTCGATCCGAAGGCCAAGAAGGTGGCGTTCGACCCGAATGCCAAACCGGTGGAACTGCCGACCACGCCGGGCGACTTCGACCATCTGCAGGAACAGATTTCCAGCATCGTCGACAAGATCGAGAAGATTCCCTTCGATTCGATCGGCCGCAACCTCGATGGCAGCCTGAAGGAACTCAACGGCACGCTGAAGCAGGTCAACACCGAGCTGATGCCCGAGGCGAAGAAGACCTTGCAGGGCGTGAACCGCACCGTCGGCACAGCCAACGACGCGTTGTCAGAGAACTCGCCGCTGCAGCAGAACATCAGCCAGACGCTCGAGGAACTGCAGCGCACCGTCCGCTCGGTCCGTGCCTTCACCGACTATCTGGGCCGCCATCCGGAGGCGCTCCTGCGCGGCCGTGGCGCTGACGCACCGCCGAAGATCAGCACCCCGTCCGCGAAGACGGGCAAGGAAGAACAGCCATGATCCATTCCCTTCGTCTTGCCGGTCTCGTGGCCCTCATCGGGAGCCTCGGCGCCTGCGCCTCGTCGCCCACCCATTTCCACACGCTGGTGCCGCCGGCCGCTCCCCCGGCCAGCGGCACGGCGGCGTTTGTCATCGACGTGCAGCCGGTGGGCGTGCCGCCGCAGGTCGATCAACCCGCACTCGTGCTTCGTCAGGGCGCCAGCTCGATCGCGGTGCTGGACGGCGAGCGCTGGGCCTCGCCGCTGGGCGACGAGATCCGGGCCGCGCTGTCGACCGACCTGACGGCACGCCTTGGCACGCACGACGTGCACGGCCTGCCGCGCGCACGGGACGCAAAGGTGGTCCGCGTGCAGTTCGACGTCCGTCGCTTCGACTCGGTGCTGGGTGGCGATGCGACGGTGGAGGGTGCCTGGTCCGTGCGCGGTCCCGCCGAGGGCGCCGCGGTCACGTGTGCGTCGCGCGTGTCCGAGCCCGCCGGGTCGAGCTACGACAGCCTCGTGGACGCGCATCAGCGTGCGCTGGGCAAGGTCGCCGACCAGTTGGCAGTGGCGATCCGCTCGCTCGCCGCCGGGCAGGCCGCCACCTGCGCTCTGTAGGCCCCATAGAAACAGGTGGGAGCCACCCTGGTGGCGATAAGCCAACGAAGCGGTGTAGCAGCGAGGCAAGCTACCATCGCCATCAGGATGGCTCCCACCGGCAGGTTCCCATCACCACGAAGATGGGCTCCACCAGCAAATTCCGATCGTCGCCATAGCAGCCCCCACAAGGCCCCAGGCTTGGCCTCACCGTCCCCGTGGGATAGTCTCCCGCGATTGACCGCCGCGTTCTTCGCTGGCGGCCACCCCACGATTTCCACCGGTACCGAACACCATGCAGGACACCCACGATCAGGGCACGCGCGAGCAGGGCGGCTACGCCCCGGACGTCGTCGAGACGGCCGCACAGCGCTTTTGGAACGAGACCCGCGCCTTCGAGGTGACCGAGGACCCGGGCAAGCCGAAGTACTACTGCCTGTCGATGCTCCCGTACCCGTCGGGAGCCCTGCACATGGGACACGTGCGCAACTACACCATCGGCGACGTGATCAGCCGCTTCCAGCGCCAGCAGGGGAAGAACGTGTTGCAGCCGATGGGCTGGGATGCCTTCGGCCTGCCGGCCGAGAATGCCGCGATCAAGAACCGCACGGCGCCGGCCAAGTGGACGTACAAGAACATCGATCACATGCGCGAGCAGTTGAAGCGCATGGGTTTCGCGTACGACTGGACCCGTGAGGTCACCACCTGCGATCCCGAGTACTACCGCTGGGAGCAGCAGATGTTCACCCGGCTGATGAAGAAGGGCCTGGTGTACCGCAAGAACAGCGTCGTGAACTGGGACCCGGTCGATCAGACCGTGCTCGCCAACGAGCAGGTGATCGACGGCCGCGGCTGGCGCTCCGGCGCCATCGTCGAGAAGCGTGAGATCCCGCAGTGGTTCCTGAAGATCACCGCTTATGCGCAGGAACTGCTCGATGGTCTCGACGCGCTGCCGGGCTGGCCGGAAGCGGTCAAGACCATGCAGCGCAACTGGCTGGGCCGTTCCGAGGGTCTGGAGATCTCCTTCGACGTGGATGGGCAGAGCGAGCCGCTGACCGTGTTCACCACGCGGCCCGATACGCTCATGGGCGTGTCGTATGTCGCCGTGGCGGCGGAGCATCCGATCGCGACGCGTGCTGCGCTGTCCAACCCGGGCTTGGCCGAATTCATCGAGAGCTGCAAGTCCGGCGGCGTGTCCGAGGCCGAACTGGAAACCCAGGAGAAGCGTGGCTACTACACCGGCGTGGATGCGACGCATCCGCTCACGGGTGAAAAAGTGCCGGTGTGGGTCGCCAACTTCGTGCTGATGGGTTACGGCACCGGCGCGGTCATGGCGGTGCCAGGCCACGACCAGCGCGATTGGGAGTTCGCGCAGAAGTATTCCCTGCCGATCAAGATGGTGGTGGTCGACCGCGCCTTCGTGGACGCCGTGGCGGAACTGAAGCGCGATCTCGCGGCCGAAGGCACCGACACCGTGCAGAACGCACTGGATGGCGGTTCCTCGGATGCGTATCAGTCGTCCGCTGCCGTCGACACGATCAAGGACTTCGAAAACCGCATCCAGACCGTGGGTGCGTACACCGATTACGGCACGCTGATTCATTCCGGCCCGTTCGATGGCATGGACTTCAAGGAAGCCTTCGACGCCATCGCCGCCCGGCTCGAAGCCCAGGGCCGAGGCGAGCGCCGGGTGAACTGGCGCATCCGCGACTGGGGCGTCAGCCGCCAGCGCTACTGGGGTTGCCCGATCCCGGTCATCTACTGCCCGACCTGCGACGCGGTGCCGGTGCCGGAAGACCAGTTGCCGGTGATCCTGCCGGAAGACGTGGAATTCTCCGGCGTGCAGTCGCCGATCAAGGCCGATCCCGAGTGGCGCAAGACCACCTGCCCGAGCTGCGGGGGCCCTGCCGAACGCGAGACCGATACGTTCGACACCTTCATGGAGTCGAGCTGGTACTACGCGCGCTATACGAGCCCGGGCGCGAAGGGGCAGGTCGACGAACGCGCGAACTACTGGACGCCCGTCGACCAGTACATCGGCGGCATCGAGCACGCGATCCTGCATCTGCTGTACTTCCGCTTCTATCACAAGCTCATGCGTGACGAAGGGCTGGTGCAGAGCGACGAGCCGGCCGTCAATCTGCTCTGCCAGGGCATGGTCATCGCCGAGACCTACTACCGGAAGGAAGCCGACGGCTCGTCCACATGGTTCAATCCGGCCGACGTGGACGTGCAGCGCGACGAGCGCGCGCGCATCGTCGGCGCCGTGCTGCGCGCCGATGGGCAGCCGGTGGAAATCGGCGGCGTCGAGAAGATGTCCAAGTCGAAGAACAACGGCGTGGACCCGCAGTCGATGGTGGAGAAGTACGGTGCCGATACGGTGCGCCTGTTCTCCATGTTCGCCGCACCGCCGGATCAGTCGCTGGAATGGAACGAGGCGGGTGTGGAAGGCATGGCGCGTTTCCTGCGTCGCCTGTGGCGCGACGTCAACGCGCACGCCGAGGCCGTGCCCACGGCGACGCACCCGGCCGGTGAGGGCGCCCGCAAGGCGCTGCGCCGCCAGTTGCACGAGACCATCCAGAAGGTCGGCGACGACATCGGCCGCCGCCAGTCGTTCAACACCGCCATCGCCGCACTGATGGAGCTGCTGAACGCGCTCGGCAAGTTCGAGGACACGAGCAGCGAGGGCGTGGCGTTGCGGCAGGAAGCCTTCACGGCGATGGTCCAGCTCATCAACCCGTTCACCCCGCACATGGCGCATGCGCTGTGGCAGGTGCTCGGCCATGGCGAGACGCTGGTCGAGGACGCCGGCTGGCCGCAGGTGGACCCGGCAGCCCTGGTCCGCGATTCGCTGACCTACGCGGTTCAGGTGAACGGCAAGCTTCGCGCTACCATCGAGGTGCCGGCCGCGGCCTCGAAGGACGAGGCGGAAGCCATGGCACGGGCGGAACCGAACGTGGCCCGCCTTCTGGAGGGACAGACCGTGCGCAAGGTGATCGTCGTGCCCGGCAAGATCGTCAACATCGTCGCAGGATAACCATGAGCCCGAACCTCCTTCGTTCGCTTCGCGTCGCCGCGCTTGTCTCCGTCGTGGCGCTGGTCAGCGCCTGTGGTTTTCACCTTCGTCACAGTGCCGCTCTGCCGCCGGGGATGAAAAAGATCCACCTCACCGTGTCGGGCGGAGGACGCCTCGAGCGCGAGCTGACCCGTGCGCTGGAGAATTCGGACGTCACGGTGGTGGACAAGCCGGCGACCGATGCCGCCGAACTCGCGATCACGTCCAACACCTTCCGTACCGACTCGCTCACGGTGAGCGGCACCGCGCGCGTGACGGAATACGCGGTGCGCTACCACGTGGACTTCAACGCCAAGGCGAGCGATGGCACGGTGATCATTGCGCCGCAGTCGGTCGACATGTCGCGCGAGTTCAGCTACGACGCCACCAACACCATCGGTACCGCGAGCCAGACCGAGGAACTGCAGCGCAGCCTGATTGGCGACATGGTCCAGGCGATCCTGTTCCGTCTGCAGGCCGCCGGCGCGCATCCCGCCCTGGCAGCGCCTGCGCAGGCGCCCGCCTCGTCGAACTGACCGCTGGTGCCGCTCAATCCGTCCCAGTGGCAGAAACATCTGGCCGGCGACCGCATGGCGCCGGTGTATCTGCTGGTGGGCGAGGAATTGCTCGTACTCGAAGCGGCCGATGCCGTGCGCGCCATGGCGCGCCGGCTCGGCTACGCGGAGCGCGAGGTACTCGAAGCCGATAGCCGGTTCGACTGGGACGATCTTGCTCGTGCGTCTGCGGGGCTGTCGCTGTTCGCGACGCAGCGCCTGCTCGACCTGCGGCTCGCTGGCGGTCGTGCCGGCAAGGATGGCGGTGCGGCCATCACGGCCTTCGTCGGCGATCCGCCGCCCGACACCACCTTGCTGATCACCGCCACCGAGTGGAGCAGCAAGCACGAATCCGCCTGGACGAAGAACGTGGATCAGGGCGGTATCCAGGTCGTGTTCAACGCGCCCCGGCCGCACGAGTGGACGGCATGGGTCGGCTCGCGGCTCGCCTCGCGCGGCCTCAAGGCCACGCCGGACGCGGTGGCGATGCTGGCCGAGCGCGTGGAAGGCAACCTGCTCGCCGCTGCCCAGGAAATCGACAAGCTCGTGGTGCTTGCCGGCGACCGCCCGCTCGACGCCGCGACGCTGGAAGGCCTGGTGGCGGACAGCGCCCGCTTCGACGCGTTCAAGCTCACCGATGCCGCTTTCGCTGGCGAAGGCGGCCGCGCGTTGCGCATTCTTGCCGGGTTGCGGGCCGAGGGCGACGAACTGATCGCGCTGATGGGCTGGCTGGTGAACCAATTGCAATTGGCGATGCGCCTCGCCAACGCCCGCGATGTCTCGGCGCAGGCGAAGATCGAGCGCCTGTGGCCCGCGCGTGAGCAGCTTTTCCGCAAGGCGCTGCGTCGTGCGCCACGTGAACACTGGATGGCCTGCCTCGCTCGCGCCGCGCGGATCGATCGCATGGCCAAGGGGCGCGAGCAGGGCGATGCATGGCTCGAAGCGGAGCGGCTGATCGCCGCCATTGCCGAACCGCGCGCGGCCACGGCATTCGCATGAGCGGCATGCGTCCGCTCGCCATCCTCGGCGGCACCTTCGATCCCATCCACCACGGCCATCTGCGTGCCGCGTGGGAAGCCGCGGAAGCGCTGGACGCCGAAGTCCGCATGGTTCCCGCGCGTACGCCCCCGCACCGGCCGCCGCCGGTCGCCGACGCAGCGGGGCGCGTGGCCTTGCTGCGCGCTGCGCTTTCCGGACAGCACCGTCTCTCCATCGACACCCGCGAGCTCGAGCGCGAGGGCCCGTCTTACACCGTGGACACCCTGGCGTCCCTGCGCGACGAGATGGGGCCGGAACGCCCCCTCGTGCTGCTCGTGGGCATGGACGCGTTCGCTGGCCTGGCGTCCTGGCACCGCTGGCGCGACTTGTTCACTCTGGCCCACGTGGGTGTACTCACCCGTCCGGGCGCGGCCCACGCCTTATCCGATCCCCTGGCCGAATACGTGGCTGACCGCCGTGCGCCGCACGTCGAAGGGCCGGCCGGCAGCGTGATCGGGATCGCCATCACGCCCCTGGACATCGCCGCCACCGCCATTCGCGAGACGTTCGCGGCGGGACGCGAGCCGCGTTTCCTGTTGCCGTCGGCGTGTTTCGAGGATGAGACGCTGCTCGCGCCGTACCGGGCGCTGGCCTCGGTATAGGGCCCTCGCCGCTTGCGTGGGGCCGAAAACCTGCCTCGGCATTTGACGCGACCCGACCGGGCGGGGGGTATACTCCCGCCAACCCCGGCATTCCGCCGTGAGAGGGTTCCGCATCTTGAGTTCGACCGCATCCCGCAAGGCCAAGTCCGCCGCCAGTAACGAGCACCTGCGCCAGCGCGTGGTTGCAGCCCTCGAAGATCTCAAGGCCAAGGATGTCCGCGAAATCGACGTCCGCGGCAAGACCTCCATCGCCGATATCCTGTTCATCGCGTCGGGCACCTCGGCCCGCCACGTCAAGTCGATCGCCGACGAAGTGATCAAGTTCGCCAAGGAAGCGGGCGTGATGCCGCTTGGCGTCGAAGGCCAGACCGAAGCCGAATGGGTGCTCGTCGACCTTGGCGACATCATCGTTCACGTGATGATGCCGCGTATTCGCGAGTTCTACGGCCTGGAACGTCTCTGGACCGTCGGCGACGACGGCGCCGAAGCCGCGAACGCCTGAGCCCGCCGTGCGGGCTCGCCTCATCGCCGTCGGCGAACGCATGCCGGCCTGGGTGGCCGAAGGCTTCGCCGAGTACCGCAAGCGGCTGTCGCACGAGCTTCCGCTCGAACTGGTCGAGATCAAGCCCGGCGCGCGCGGCAAGGGTCGCGACGATGCGAAGGCAATCCTCGACGAAGGTGTAGCGATCCTCGCGGCCTTGCCGCGCGACATCCACGTCGTGGCCCTCGATGGCCGCGGCAAGCTGTGGTCCAGCGAAGACCTCGGCCAGCAACTCCAGCAGTGGCGGATGGGCGGGCGTGACCTCGCCTTCCTGATCGGTGGCCCTGACGGCCATGCGCCCGACGTGCTCGCACGTGCCGACCAGACCTGGTCCCTCGGACCGCTGACCTTGCCGCACATGCTCGTTCGGCTCGTTCTGGCGGAGCAGTTGTATCGCGCCACGACGTTGGTCGCCGGCCATCCCTACCACCGCGCCTGAAGGAAACGACGTGCTTTACCTGGCTTCGCAATCCCCACGTCGACGCGAGCTGCTGGATCAGCTCGGCGTGAGCCATCGGACGCTGGAGGTAGACGTCGAAGAGATCCGCCAGACGAGCGAATCGCCCGATGCCTACGTCTCGCGCGTGGCGCTCGACAAGGCACGCGCCGGCTTTGCGCGCGTTGCCGGTGAGCCGGATGCGCGCGTATTGGGCGCGGACACCGAGGTGGTGCTCGGCGACGAAGTGTTCGGCAAACCGCGCGACGCCGACGACGCAGCCGCCATGCTGGCGCGCCTCGCCGGCCACGAACATCGCGTGGTATCGGCGGTATGGCTGGTGGATGCGACGGGCGCACGGGAGGCGGTGTCCGTGTCCACGGTGCGCTTCGCGCCGCTCTCGGCGGCCGAGATCGCCGCCTACGTCGCTACGGGCGAGTGTTTCGGCAAGGCCGGCGCCTATGCCATCCAAGGTGGCGCCGCTGCTTTCGTGGCACATCTTTCCGGCAGTTATTCAGGTGTGA
Source organism: Luteibacter flocculans (assembly GCF_023612255.1). Taxonomy (NCBI): domain Bacteria; kingdom Pseudomonadati; phylum Pseudomonadota; class Gammaproteobacteria; order Lysobacterales; family Rhodanobacteraceae; genus Luteibacter; species Luteibacter flocculans. Next base: position 990,848 of record NZ_CP063231.1, read on the forward strand.
TGGGCCTGCCGCTGTTTGAAACTTCCCGGCTCCTCCGCGGTCCGTGACAGGTCGTCGATTCGCGGGCTATAAAGCACGATGACTCAAGGAAAAGGGGCCGTGGTGAGCGAGGAAATCCTGATCAATGTCACACCGCGTGAGACGCGGGTGGCGATCGTCGAAAACGGCATGCTCCAAGAGGTCCACGTCGAGCGCGCGCAAAAGCGCGGCTACGTGGGCAATGTCTACAAGGGGCGGGTGCAACGGGTGATGCCCGGCATGCAGGCCGTGTTCGTGGAGATCGGCCTCGAACGTGCCGCCTTCCTGCATGCGTCCGACATCGTCCGCCCGCCGCTGCCGCCGACCGATGCGCCGGTGGAAGGCAAGAGCAGCGGCCACGGTCCGGTGCCGCCGATTTCGGAACTGGTCCACGAGGGCCAGGAAATCGTGGTGCAGGTGGTCAAGGATCCCATCGGCAGCAAGGGCGCACGCCTGTCCACGCACCTGTCGATTCCGTCTCGCTACCTCGTGCTGCTGCCGCATTCGCGCACGCTGGGCGTGTCGGTGCGCATCGAGGAAGAGTCCGAGCGGCAACGGCTGAAGGACATCATTCTTCCGCTCATCGGCGAGAACCACCTCGGTTACATCGTTCGCACCAATGCGGAAGGCCAGTCGGAGGAATCCCTGGCATTCGACGTGACCTACCTCGGCAAGGTATGGCGCGTGGTACAGGAGAACATCCAGAAGGCCAAGGTCGGCGAGCGCGTCTACGAGGAACTGTCGCTGCCGCTGCGCTCCCTGCGTGATTCGCTGAACGACGGCATCGAGAAGGTACGCGTCGATTCACGCGAAACCTACGAGAAAACCGTCAAATTCGTGCACAAGTTCATGCCGGTGCTTTCCGACCGCATCGAGCACTATGCGGGCGAGCGGCCGATCTTCGACCTGTACGGCGTGGAGGACGAAATCCAGCGCGCCCTGCGCAAGGAGGTGCCGCTCAAGTCCGGTGGCTACCTCATCGTCGACCAGACCGAAGCGATGACCACGATCGACGTCAACACGGGTGGCTACCTCGGTAGCCGCAACCTCGAGGAAACCGTTTACCGCACGAACCTCGAAGCAGCGCAGGCGGCAGCGCGCCAACTGCGCCTGCGCAACCTCGGCGGCATCATCATCATCGACTTCATCGACATGACCGACGACGAGCACAAGCGCCAGGTGTTGCGCATGCTCGAGAAAGGTCTGGCGAAGGACCACGCCAAGACCACGGTCTATCCCATGTCGGCGCTGGGTCTCGTCGAGATGACCCGCAAGCGCACCACCGAGAGCCTGGAACGCCAGTTGTGCGAACCGTGTCCGGCATGCAGTGGACGTGGCACGCTGAAGACCGCCGAGACCGTGATTTACGAGATCTTCCGCGAGATCACTCGTGCCGTACGTCAGTTCAATGCACAGAAACTCCTGGTGATGGCCAGCCCCAAGGTGGTCGGGCGCATCCTGGAAGAAGAATCGGCCGCGGTTGCCGAGCTGGAAGAATTCATCGCCAAGAGCATTCGCTTTCAGGCGGAAGAGCATTACTCGCAGGAACAGTTCGATGTCGTTCTTCTCTGAACCCGGCGCGATCCGCCGGCGCCCGGGCCGGTGAATTCGTCCTGGCGCCATCGCGTACGACGCCTGCGGTTTCTGCTTCTGGGTCTTGTCGCGAGTCTGCTGGTCGCTCTCGCGATCGTCATGGCGCTCGGCCAGCTTCTGCTGCCGCTGGCGGCCCGTTATCCCGAGCGCGTTGCCGCGCTCATCAGCGAAAAGGTCCAGCGGCCCGTGCGCTTCGCGTCGCTGGAAGGCTTCTGGCGTCCGTCAGGCCCGCTCTTCGTCATGCGCGACGTCACCATCGCTTCTACCGGCGGCGGCGAGCCGCTGCATCTCCCGCAGGCGGCGGTGAAGCTGGACTTCGGCGGCCTGGTGCTGCCGTCGCGTCACTTGATCAATCTGCGTCTGCGCGATCTGCGCCTCGGCCTGCATCGTGCGGCGGATGGTCGGTGGAGTATCGACGGCTTCGATGCCGGTGGCGGTACGCAGAAGGTGTCGCTGGGCAATGTTTCTGCCGACCTGTGGCTCAGCAATCTGCATCTCGACATCGCCGACGAAACCACGCACCGGCAATACGGTCTCGTCGCCGATCAGCTGCGCATCAGCATGCAGGGCGCCATTACGCGTTTCGGCGGCACCTTGCGTCGCGAGAACGTCAGCAGCCTGCTCACGGCAGCGGGCACGTTCGCGACGGACGGCTCCAACGGGCGTGTCTACGTCAAGGGCGCAGACATCGACTTCGCCGCGCTGACCAGCGACTTCGAGTTCGATGGCTACGCGCTCGCCGCCGGCAAGGGCAGCTTCGAATCCTGGCTCGACTGGCGCGATGCGCGCGTAGTGCGCGCTACCTGGCGCGTGGACCTCGACAATCTCGCCGTGCGCGGTCCGGCGCGCACGGTCAGCACCGCCGGCTTGCACGGCATCGTGGATCTGCATCGTCGCGCCGATGGCGATCGTATCGACTGGGCGGGGCGCGACGGCGGCGATCTCGCCTTGCTGCTTCCTCACGCGGGCAACCGCAGCGACGGCGTGCTGGCGGGGCGCAACATCGATCTTGCACCGTTGCTCCCCTGGGCCGGCGTGCTTCCGCAGATGTCGCCCGCGTTGGCGCGCTGGCTGGGCGAGGGCCGTCCGCGCGGCCGCTTCGATCAACTGCGCGCGGACTGGAATTCCGATGAGGGTGTGCGTTTTGCGCACGCCACGTTCTCCGGCCTCGGCATCGACGCGAGCGGGCGCCTTCCCGGCGTGTCTGCGTTGAAGGGCGAGCTGTTCGGCGACGGCGAGGCGTTCGTGCTCAGTCTCCCGACGCAGGCGACGACGCTCGACGTCACCGGGGTGTTTCGCAAGCCCTTCGTCATGTCGTCGCTCGGCGGTGACATCGCGGTCTACAAGGACGACGGCGATTGGCACATCGGCGTCGATCCGCTGGATTTCCGTGGCGAAGGCTACGGCGGGCAGGTGCGCGGCGAGTTCGTCTTGCCGGCGGGCGACGGCGGACCGTTCGCCGATCTGTATGTGGCCTTGGGCGACGGCGATATCACCGCGGCGAAATTGTTCTGGCCGATCCACTCGATGTCCGAGGCCGCCCAGAACTGGTTGAATCGCGGCCTGGTGGCCGGTCACATCGAAAGTGGCGCTGCACTCGTGCGCGGCAATTTGCGCGACTTCCCGTTCAAGAACCAGGAAGGCCGTTTCGAAGGACGCGCCGTCATCGACGACCTGGTACTCGATTACGGCACCGGCTGGCCGCGTGCCGAAGGCGTCTCGGCAGTCGCCACCTTCATCGACAATGGCATGTACGTCGAAGCCAGCGACGGTCATTCGCTCGGCAATGCGGTCAGTTCCGCCACGGCAGCCATTCCCGACTTTGCCGACGGCATCCTCGACCTGCGTGTCAGCGGTGCGGGCACGGGTGCCAGCTACCTCGATTTCGTCAAGAACAGCCCTGTCGGCAGTGGCAGTCGTGATGCGCTCGACAAGATGAAACTGGGCGGCACCGGCGACTTCGGTTTCAATCTCCTGTTGCCGCTTAAGAATGCGAAGGATTTCACCTTGCAGGGCAAGGCGTCGATCAAGGACGCGGATCTCGTCGCCGATGCATGGAAACTTCGGCTGGATGGCATCACCGGGCCGATGAGCTTCGACGGCAAGGGCTTCAGCGCGAAGGGACTGAAGACGTCGTTCCATGGGCAGCCCGCGCAGTTGGACGTCGCCATTGCGGACGCGACCGGCGATCCCTCGTCCATGGTCGCGGCCTCCGTCACCGGCGCGTTTACCGTCGGCGAGATGGTGGGCGATTACGAGAACCTGAAATGGCTCGCGGACGTCGCGAAAGGGCGGGGCACGTTCAAGGTCGGTTTCGATCTGCGCAAGACGGGGCAGGGCGACGAAACGGCACAGACGCTGCGCGTGGATTCCGATCTGCGTGGCGTGGAACTGACCATGCCCACGCCGGTAAAGAAACCCGCCAACGTCGCCACGCCGCTCAGCGTGACCGTCGGTCTCCCCGTCGATGGCGCGCGTCTTGACTTGGCGCTCGGCGACATCGTGCGCGGACGCCTGCGTCTTCCCACCGACAAGGTGCCCATCGCGGCGGCGTTCAATCTCGGCAGTACGGCACCGACCACGCTACCGGCGCAAGGCTATGCCTTCGGTGGCCATGCCTCGGCGCTGGACGTTTCCGGCTGGGTGCAATACGTCGTCGGGCTCTCCAGTGGGGGTTCCGGCCCGGGCCTGTCGTCACTGGACCTCACGGCCGACGACGCCCAGGTGTTCGGCCAGCATTTCGCCGGCATGCACATCGTCGCGAAGCCCGGCCCGCAGGAGCTTGCGCTGCGCGTGGACAGCGACGGCATGGCAGGTCAGTTGACCGTCCCCAACGACGACTTGCGTCGGCGCGGCATCACCGCACGCATGGATCGCCTGTGGTGGCCCTCGGCGGACGATGCAGCGGATGCGGCAAAGAAGGGCAAGGCCGTGGCCGGCAGTGCCACTGCGACCGCTGCCGCGCTGGCAAAGACCGAAAGCGCCAAGGCGCCTGCCTCGCCCGCGGCGCCGAAGACCCCGTCGGAAACCAACGAAGCGGGCGTCGCCCCGGCCAGCCTGCCGCCCATGCATCTGCAAGTCACCGACATGCGTCTGGGCAAGGCGCGTCTCGGCGAAGCACGCCTCGAAACCTGGCCCACCGACGAAGGCATGCACATCGATCAGTTGCGTGCGCAATCGAAGAACGTGCAGATCACCGCGTCGGGCGACTGGAACGGCGACGAGAAACGCAGCCGCACGCACCTCGCCATGGATTTCGCCTCCGAGGACGTGGCACGCATGTTCGACGCGCTGGGCTTCGCCGGCATTCTCCAGGGCGGACGCACTGAGGCGCGCCTCGACGCCACCTGGCCAGGTGGACCTTCGGCGCTCGCCCTGGCGAACATGGACGGCACGTTGAAGGTCGACGTGGCGAACGGACGCATTCTCGAAGTGCAGCCGGGTGTGGGTCGGCTGTTCGGACTCGTGTCAGTCACTGAGCTGCCGAGGCGCCTCTCGCTCGATTTCGGCGACGTGCTGGGCAAGGGCTTCGGATTCGATTCGATCACCGGCGACTTCCGCTTCGCCGATGGCAACGCCACGACTCAGAACCTCAAGATCCGTGGCCCGGCCGCCGAGATCACCATCACCGGACGTGCGGGCCTCAAGGCGCGCGATTACGACCAGGAAGTGCTGGTGGTGCCGCACCTCGGCAACAGTCTTCCTGTGGTGGGCGCGTTGGCCGGTGGTCCGGTTGGTGCCGCCGCTGGCCTGGCTGTGCAGGGGCTGCTGGGTCATGGCCTCAATCAGGCGGCACGCAAGCGTTACAAGGTCACCGGTAGCTGGGACAAACCCGTGTTCACCCCGATCGACAAGGGGCAGCCCTCGACGGCACCGCCCCTGCAGTGATCGTCAGGGCTTCTGTCGGCGGAACGGGAACAGCTGCTGGCGGACGAATCCATCGGGCATGTAATCGCCGACCACCCCGTACTTTTCCGGAAAGCGCTTCGTCGACGTCACGGCGGTGCCAAACAGGTAGTCGATGAAGGCGTAATGGGCGGCGTAGTTCTTGTCGATTGCCTCGTCGTCCGACGCGTGATGCCAGTGGTGAAAGTCGGGCGTCACGATCACGTACTTCAGCGGGCCCCACGGAAGATGCACATTGGCGTGGTTGAACACCGCCTGGAAGCCCACGACGATGATGTACGCGTTCATTACCGCTTCGCTGAAACCGAGCACGTAGAGCGGTGCGAGCACGCATACGCGGGTGAAGATCAGTTCGAGCATGTGCTGGCGCGACCCCGCCAGCCAGTCCATGGTCTTCACGCTGTGATGTACGGCGTGGAAGCGCCAGAGGAAGGGCACCTCGTGGTAGGCGCGATGCGTCCAATACTGCGCGAGGTCAGCCACGAGGATGCACAGCAGCAACTGCGGCACGAAGTGGATACCCGCGACCATGCGCTGGAAATCGCTATCGACCATCCAGCCGAAGGCGTGGTGGATAAGGAAATTCACGATCAGCAGCGAGAGGCCGACGATGAAGTGATTCACCGCAAAGTGCTTCATGTCGGTCTGCCACTCGAAGCGAAAGACGCTCTGTCCGCGATACAGCGGAAACAGTTTTTCGATCACCACGAACAGAAGGGTGGACCCGAGCAGGTCGAGGATGAACCAGTCGAGGCCGATGTACGGCACGTGCTCGGGGAACTCGCCGACCGGCACGCGCGAGCCACCGAGGGCCACTGCGGCAATCACCATGACGAAGGCGGCGATGTTGAGGTTGCGCTGGCGGCCCAGGATCACGTTGGCCAGCGAAAGGCCTCCGGCGACGAGCAGGCCACCCAGGAGCACCTGGCGCATCACGTCGACAGAGTACTTGTGGCGCAGGTCGGGGGTGGTCAGGTACTGCGGAAAATGGAAGGCGAGGACGGCGAGCAGGCAAAGAAAACCCAGGGAAAGGGCGATCGCCGTGCTGACCATGGCCTTGCGCGGCGAAAGCTCCCCACTGCGATGAAGCAGATCGCGGGTCTCGTCCACCACCGCCTCGACGCGCCTTACCGGCGCCTGCGCGACCCGCTTGGCGAACGCCCGTTTGGTTCCCTTGCTCATGACCCCGTCCTTCCTCGTGAATGCTGGCCGCATCGTACGACAGCCCCGCCCGCTGGGGATGCTCTGAACAAGTTATCGCGAGAACTTGGTCAGAGCATCCCTGCGGGCCAACGAGGGTTTAAGCTGAGCCCTTTCGGCCCCACATCCGGGGTTCTCATCAATTTTTGCCGGCCAACCTGATGGATTCCCTGATCTCCCTCGCCGAACGTCGCTTGCTGACCCCGGGCGGCCTCGCTGCCAACGACCTGGATCGCGTGTTCTCGCAGTTGATGGGGCCCTCCATCGACGCCGCCGACCTGTATTTCCAGCATTCGCGCAGCGAGTCCTGGGTGCTGGAGGAAGGCATCGTGAAGGACGGCAGCCACTCCATCGAGCAGGGCGTGGGCGTGCGGGCCATCTCGGGCGAGAAGACCGGGTTCTCCTATTCCGACGAAATCGTGCTGCCGCAACTCCTGGAGGCGTCGCGTGCCGCCCGCGCCATCGCGCAGGGTGGTGCCGGGGCGGGCAAGCCGCTGTCGCTCGCGACCGGGCGCGGCCTCTATCCCGCCATCGATCCGGTCGAGAGCCTGCCGAACGAAGACAAGATCGCGTTGCTGCGCGAGGTAGACGCGTACGCGCGTTCGCGCGACCCCCGGGTCAAGCAGGTCGTGGTGAGCCTGGCGGCCACCATGGATACTATTCTCGTCGCGGCGTCCGACGGCACGCTGGCCGCTGACGTGCGTCCGCTGGTCCGCTTGAACGTGCAGGTCATCGCCGAACAGAACGGCCGCCGCGAACAAGGCCATGCCGGCGGCGGTGGACGCTACGGTTACCGCGAACTCATCGACAACGGACGCGCCCAGGCCTTCGCCGAGGAAGCCGTGCGGCAGGCGCTGGTGAACCTGGAGGCGATCGACGCGCCGGCCGGGAGCATGACCGTCGTGCTCGGTCCCGGCTGGCCCGGCATCCTGTTGCACGAAGCCATCGGGCATGGCCTGGAGGGCGACTTCAATCGCAAGGGCAGTTCCGCGTTCGCGGGGCGCATCGGCCAGCGCGTGGCGGCGGAAGGCGTCACTGTAGTCGACGACGGCACATTGCCCGGTCGCCGTGGCTCGCTGAGCATCGACGACGAGGGCACGCCGAGCGAATGCACCACGCTGATCGAGAACGGCATCCTCAAGGGTTACATGCAGGACAAGCTCAACGCGCGTCTGATGGGCGTCAAGTCTACGGGCAACGGTCGCCGTGAGTCGTTCGCCCAGCTGCCGATGCCGCGCATGACCAACACCTACATGCTCGCCGGCAACCGTGACCCGGAAGAAATCCTCCGTTCGGTCAAGCGCGGCCTTTATGCCGTGAACTTCGGCGGCGGCCAGGTGGACATCACCAACGGCAAGTTCGTCTTCTCTGCAGGCGAGGCGTACCTCATCGAAGACGGCAAGATCACCCGTCCGGTGAAGGGCGCTACGCTGGTTGGCTCCGGCCCCGACGTGCTCACGCGCGTGTCGATGATCGGCAACGACCTCGCACTCGACGAAGGCGTCGGCGTTTGCGGCAAGGATGGCCAGAGCGTGCCGGTGGGCGTGGGCCAGCCGACGCTGCGCGTGGACGGCATGACCGTGGGTGGCACCGCCGCGTGATGGACATCACGCGGCGTGCGCCGGGCTATTCCAGTACGAACCGGAATACATTGGCGACATGGTGGTCGCCGATGGTGGAGCCTCCTTCGCCGATGATCAGTCGTCGAATGGGGAAGCGAGACGTATGATCGAAGAGTTGCTCGACCTTCCAGCCTAATCTGGCGAAAGTCTCCGTCTGCGTGCCGTCGTCGCTATATGTCGTAATGAAGGCCGTGCGGACGTTGGACACGATGGCGACTTGGATGTGTGTCACCGGCTCGCCGACGATCTCGATTTGTACGCGCGCGGTATCCGCGACGTACAGCGAACCGCGGCTGATGTCTCCGGTCGGCGATCTATCTTGACCAATGCCTACAAATGGACCGAGCGCCGTGATTTTCACCGCGCCGCCGACGAACGAGATGGGCGTATTGATCGGCAATGCCCCGGTATAGATACCCGACTCCTTGAAATCCAACGCGACCCGGCTCCTGCCGGTGCGAGCCACATCCAAGAAGGCGGGGTCGGATGCATAGGATAGGCCGCCGCGCGTAAGTGTATAAATCACGGGCACGCGCTGACCAAGATAGCGCGCGAACTCGGTCACCGGAATCTCGAAGGTCATGCCGTCGGTCGCTGGCCGCGTGGTCGTGGTGTACTCGCCGATACTGACGCTTATGAGGTCGCCGGCCTGGAACGTGAGCCCTGCAGGAAGGCGGACGATGACGGTGTCGCCAATGGTTCCGATGTCCAGCTTGCCTGCGGCGCTGCCATCGATCGTGGGCGCAGTGAGATCGCGCAAACGAATGCCGACGTTGAACTCGGCGATCTCCGCATTGAACGTCTCGTCGTCTCGCTCGACGGTATACAGCACGGTGACCGTGCTGCCGACGTTCTTGTTGAGGAACGGTTCCTTCGGAACGAGGAAGGTCAAGGCGGAGCCAAGCGAGGTGAGAGTCTTCTTGTAAACGTTCCTGTCGATGCTGCCATACCAATAGAGCGTTATTCGATCGCCTGACTGCATGCCGGGATAGTTCACTATCACCCGCGTGCCCAGATTGTTGTCTATCTTCGCCGGATCGATGGTGTCGCCGTCCGCTTGCGAGATGATGGCTGCGGGCAGGACGGGTAGCGTGGGGTCGCGCAAGCGATAGGTTCGTTCGGGTGCCTGGATCGATTGCACCGGCTTTCCCTTTCCGGGCGCGCCACTGTAAACGAGCAACTTGTAGGTGAAGGTGACGGTACTCCCGTTGAGCGCGTTGATTTCGTTGCTGAGAATGTCGAAGCGTAGCGGGAAGGTGCTGGTCGCGGTGATGTCGATGTCCCCTTCGGACATGATCGTCGTGCCGTCCGTGGCGGTGCCGTGCATGAGGTAGCGAACTCGCGTGCCCGGTTTCATCAGCGGGCTGTAGGGAATGGCGAGCGTGGCCTTGCCCGCGACCAGCACCTTTTCCGGGTCGAGGCTGTCGCCTTCCGCTTCGAGGATGTCAGGCGCCACGAGGGACGCCGGCTTGCCGACGATCGAGAAGTTGAAACGATCGGACATCGTCACCGCATCGCCGCGCTTCCTCTCGTACCACACGGCGGCATCGCCTCCCATCAGTGACGCCAGTACGTCGTTCGGAAGTGTGGTGCGACTGAACGTCTGCGCGGCGGTGACCTCCGGCCCGGTGTATTCGATCGGAAGACCGTCCGCCGTCGTGCCTGCCAGATGCACGATGATCACGTCGCCCCGCTCCAGCGGCGCGATGGTCATCCTGGCCGGTGCCCCAAGCAGCGCGTCCACGTCCAGTACATAGTCACCCTCGATCAGCGTCACCTGGGAAATCGTCGGCGGGTTCAGGGGCGATGCGCCTGCTACGTTTACGTTAGTGGAGGGCGACATGGCCATGTCGCCCGAATCGTCCTTGACGGTGTAGCTCACGTTGATGCCCTGGCCCGTGCCTCCCGCGTCGATGAGCGCTCGTGCGATGGCAATGTCGACCGGGCCGCCAACGTCGCTTGCGGTAATGACGCGCGAGACTTCGTTGCCGGCGGCGCCCCAGCGAGTCGTAATGGTGTCGCCGGCTCGCATGTTGGCGTAGGTATCGATGCTGACCGTGGCCCCCGCCGTCGTTGGGGTGATCGCGGTGGGCGATACGCGTGGTGTCGCAAGGGAGTTTGTTCCATCCGGGGCGATGCCGGGTCGATCGAGCCAGATGGCGACCTGGGTGGTCGTCGAGGCAACGGAGGTGCCCTCCCTGAGGACGTCCACGACGAAGTCGTGAATGCCGCTACCCAGCGCGGCAAGCGCTTTGCCGGCGATATAGAACGACACGGTCTTCTCGACGCCGGCCGCGGTTTGTGGCGTCTCGGCGATGCCAACGGTGCGCCTGCCAGGTGCGAATAGCACCACGCTGTCGCCTGCTTCGAAATCCCAGGGGCCGACGGTGACGAGCGTCGGACGGTCCGGAGGGTTGAGAAGATCGTCGTACCCCAGGGCGCCGTCGGCGGCGTCGCGGAAGACGGCTGTCGGCTGCGAGGTGGTCTGGCTGTTCATGGGCGTGCATTCCTTGCGTGGTGCCGGTCCTGCCGGTCAGGGTCGTGGTCCTTGACCAACGTATGCGATGTATCGCCGCACTCCGATAGGCCCTTCGGCGTAGGAGCTACGCGGATTCGGTGTCTGCACTGCGGCGCGCTTGATCTCCGCAGCGAATCTCTTTCTCGCACGACGACGAGCGATGACACCGTTGTGGGAGCCGCCATGGCGGCGAGGGAAGGTTACTGGTGGGAGCTAGCCTGCTGGCGATGAGGGCTTGCCTCACGGCTACACCGCTTTGTTGGCTTCTCGCCGCCATGGCGGCTCCCACATGCGCTTCGTTGCTGCTCTTTGTTGTGAGGGGGGGGCTGGCGCATAAACCGGACGTGCGTCACGGAACGCGTGCGTATGGTCCGCGTTTTCGGCTGACTACCCCTATTTAGTATTGTGGCTGCCAATCGTCGGGCGGATGATCCGCCGCGACGGCGTATGGACGGCTAAACCCGGTTGAGCTGCAGGGGCTCGCACAGACCGGCATCAGGGTCGAACAGTCCACTCATCGCGATGACTCGAGGCAGGCTGGCGCCCGACGCCGGCTCCGTGTCGTTCGCGTCGCGAACTGCGCCGTTCCCACGTGGACCAGACAGGGGACCCCCGCCCAATGAAGCGATTACCCGCAGCACACCGGAGCGCACCTCCGCGAGCACGGCTTTCCGCCGTGCTCGCCATGGTGTTCCTTGGCGTGACCGCGACGGCCCAGGCCGTCACGCTTGCGCCATCGGACCGACAGGACATCAACCTCGGCGCTCAGCCCTGGAAGTACACCAAGCAGGCCATCGTCAATCCGAACGACCCGGTCGTCTACGCACCGGTGCCGAATGGCGACGACGGTGCCGCCGTCGGCTTCGACGACAGCAAGTGGCTCACGGTCGGCCTGCCGCACGCGGCCAACGATTTCACGACCTTCATCAACCAGGAGTCCGGCGGCGGCCAGGGCAGCCTCGATGGCGAGACGAGCTGGTATCGCACCAGGCTCGCCGATTCCGCGTCGTACCGTGGCAAGAAGGTCATGGTGGAGTTCGAAGGTGCGCACACGGGCGATCGCGTGTACGTCAACGGCCGGTTCATCCCCGGCACGGGCGTGTTGAACCAGCCCGGCAAGCCGGATGCGCAGGCCACACACGTGATCGGCTTCCTGCCACACATCGTGGACCTGACCCCTTACCTGAAATTCGATGGCACCGATGTGCTGGCGGTGAAGGTCAGCCGTAGTGGCGGTGGGTTCTTCGAGGATCCTGGCTTCTCCGGTTCGTTCCGCTTCGGTCAAGCCGAAGCCGGCATCTTCCGCCCGGTCAAGCTGCACGTGACCAACCTCGTGCACATTCCCGAGAACGTGTACGCGGGCCAGAACACCTGGGGCACGTACGTGGGCACGCAGGCGCTCAGTGCGGATCACAAGCAGGCCACCATCCGCGTGCAGACCAACGTCGTCAACGAAACGACGGCACCGCAGGCGGTCACGTTGACGACGCAGATCGTCGATGCCGACGGCAACCTCGTGGCGAGCGATCAGAAGCAGGCGACGCTGGCGCCCGGTGTGGTTCCCGGCGATCAGAACCCCGTCTTCGACGAGACGCTGACGGTGGCCAACCCGACGCTCTGGTATCCGAACAACAGCGTCGACGGCAAGCCGTATCTCTACCGCGTGCTGCATACGGTCAGCATCGACGGCACGGTGGTGGATGCGAAGCAGAGCACGCTCGGCATCCGCACCATCACCTGGGACAAGGACTTCCCGTACGTCAACGGCAAGAAGCAATACATGTGGGGCGGCTCGGGTCGCTATGACTATCCGGGCCTCGGTTCCTCGGTGCCCGAAGAGCAGCAGTGGCGCGATCTGAAACAGATGGCGGCGGCGGGCGGCAACCTCTGGCGTCCGGGTCATTCGCCGTCGAGCCCCGAGTTCGTCGAAGCGGCGGACGCGCTGGGCGTGTTCATCGTGCAGCCCAGCGGCGACGGCGAGAACGGCTTTGCGAATGCCTGCGCGGCAGGCGACCAGGCTTGCGCGGACATGTGGACGATCAAGCGCGAGGTCCACCGCGACATCGTGATCCGCGATCGCAGCCACCCGTCGATCCTTGCGTGGGAACACAACAACGGTGCGATGAATACCGCCTTTGCGCAGGAGCTTCGTGCGCTGGCCCGGAGTTGGGACAGCATCGCGCCGCGTGCCGCGGCCGACCGTACGCCCAACGCCGCCAACGGCGACATCCTGAGCTGCTCCAAGGCCGGCTGCGAGACCTATCTGCACTCTACCGAATACCCGAACAAGCCCGCATGGGGCGCTGAGTATTGGGGCCCCGGCACGTTGCGTCACTCGTACGATTACGAACTGGCCTTCGCGCTCAACTACCTCGTGCCGTATTCGCAAGCGCGCAAGGTGGGCACCTTTGGCATGGCGCAGTGGTATTTCGCGGATACGCCTGGAGAGACCATCGAGCTTGTCGAGGGTCTGGAAGACGCCACGCACTGGGTCTACCAGCGCAACCCCGACGGCAGTATTGCCACGCGTGCCGACGGCACACCGATCAAGGGCTTCCGCCACAATGCGCGTGGCAACAACGCGTCGATGACGGACGCGAATCGGTTCCCGCGCATGCTGTATTACATCTACGAGTCCGTGTGGGTGCCGTACGAGCTGCGCCCCGTCGTGAAGCTCGCGCACCATTGGAACCGCGGCGGCGACGTGCAGGTCAATGCGTTCAGCAATTGCCCCAAGGTTCGCCTGCTCATCAACGGTGTGCCGCAGGGTAACGATCAGGTGCCGAACACCTGGGACACCATCGACGAGGCCTCATACAACCTCGAAAACGGCGATACCGATCACCTCACCGGCAAGATCGTCGGTGCCGATCAGGCGCAGAAGACGACGAAGCTTCCGGGTCAGGTGCATTGGAACGTGACCTGGCAGGCCGGCACAGCGACTGCCCAGTGCCTCGACAATCTCGGCAACGTGCGCACGGATGCCAACGGCAATCCGGTCGCCGATACGCTCACCACCGCCGGCCCGGCGCATCACATCGAGCTGGAAGTGGTGAATACGGCCGACCCGATCGTCAAGCCCGACGGCACCGCGTTCCGCATCACCGCGAACGGCTCGGACGCTGCGTTCATCGTTGCGAAGGTGGTCGATGCGCAGGGCGTGGTCGTACCGGATGCGGCGCAGAAGGTGACCTTCGACGTCGACAGCGGTGCCTCGCTGGTGACCTACAACGGCGGCACGCAGCAGTACGTCGATTACAGCGACGGCGAGACGCCCGATCCGAACGGCGGCATCGCCGAGCCGCACCATTACTACCATTCACCCGGTTCGCACGAACTGCAATTCGAAGGCGGCCTGCAGAAGATCGCCCTGCGTACGAAGTTCGACACCGGCACCGTGACGGTGAGTGCGTCGGCGGCAGGCCTGCTGCCCGGGCACGTCTCGTTCACCATTTCGCCGGTGCCGAAGGCGCCGACGCCGTCGGGTCCGCCCTCGGTCATTGCCGATCCGGTCGACGACAGCGTGACCGTGGGCGATACCGGACATTTCTCGGTGACAGCCTCGGGCGCACCGCCGCTCAGCTTCACCTGGAAGAAGAACGGCGTGGAGATTGCCGGGGCTACGGGGGCGAGCTACACCACGCCGGCCACGACGCTTGCCGACGACGGCTCGCGCTACTCGGTGGTCGTGCACGGCCAGGGTTCGGATCAGGAATCGGCACCCGCCACGCTTCACGTCTTCCCCTTCAAGCCCGTGGTGATCGCCACGCAGCCGCAGCCGCAGAACGTGGACGAAGGGCAGGTGGCGCACTTCGCCGTCGTGGCGTCGGGCTCGCCGAAGGTGCAGTACAAGTGGATGAAGGACGGTGTGGCGATTCCCAATGCCACCGGGCCGACCTACGACACACCGGTGCTTACGCAGGCCGATAGCGGCAAGAGCTACAGCGTGTTCGTCAGCAATAGCGGCAGCCAGCAGTTGTCGGACGCCGTTCGCCTTACCGTGAATGGCGCGCGCCCGCCGGTGTTTACCGGCGCGATGCCGGATGTGCGTGCGAACCCCGGTCAGCCGGCGACGTTCGACGTCTCCACGCTGGTCGCGGGCACGGCACCGTTCCACTACACGTGGTCGCACGGCGGACAGCCGGTCGGCGACGACCAACCGACGCTCACGATCGCCTCGGTGCAGCAGGCCGACGTCGGTACGTACAGCGTCACGGTGAGCAACATTACCGGCGATGCCGCGGCCGTTACCGCATCGGCGAAGCTTACGCTGGCGCCGCCGGGGGCAAACCTGGCCCGCGAAAAGCAGACGCTGTCGTCGGAGGTGGAAAATGCGCAGGGCACGGCCGCGTGGCAGGCGGTGGACGGCAATGAAGGTACGCGCTGGGGCTCCAAGATCGGTGACGACAATGCGTTCATCACCGTCGATCTCGGCGCTTCGCGCACCTTCAATCGCGTGGTGCTGAAGTGGGAGAACGCCCACGCTTCCGAGTACAAGATCCAGTACTCGGACGATCCGAACACCGGCTTCAAGGATGCGTACCACGCCGAGACCAGCAATGGCGGTACGGAGGACTTCACCTTCGACCACCCGGTTACCGGTCGCTATGTCCGCATGCAGGGCATCAAGCGCGCCACGGACTACGGTTACTCGTTGTACGAATTTGAGGTATACGACTCCGCGGGCTGCTGCGCGACGACCGATCGCTACACGACGACCGTCGGTTCGAACCTGGTGACCGACACGCTGAGCGGCTTGCAATGGGATCGCGTGCAGCGTGGCTTCACTGATCAAGGCGCGCAGTTCACGCAGTCTGTCGCGATCCAGACCTGCGCGAAGGACAGCATGCGTCTGCCGACCGTCGACGAAGCGCTTGCGATCAGCGGCCAGAACTACTCCACCGCCGCATTCCCGGGCGCATGGACGACCTGGACCGAAGGCACCGATCCGAGCGACTCGCAGTTCGCCTTCCAGGTGAATTCGCTCGGTGTGAAGAGTCGTGAAGTGGCGGAGAACAATCCGGGTCACGTGCTCTGCGTGAAGGGTGCGAAGGTCTTCGCGCCGGTCATCAGCGCACAGCCCACCAGCCAGAAGGCCGGTGTGGGTCGCTCCGCGCACTTCGCCGTCGCTGCCACCGGTACCGGCCCTCTGAGCTACGACTGGTACGGCGTCAGCAAGAACGCCGATGGTGTGGACGTTGAGTCGTTCCTCTCCAGCACGTCCGACGGCACCTATGCCACGCCGGCATTGACCACGGCCAACGACGGCACGCGCCTCCGGGTGAAGGTGGTGAGCGCACAGGGGCTTTCGACGACCAGCAGCGACGTCACGCTGGCCGTGGACACCTCCACCGATGGCTTCGATCCCGTGTTCGGCGCGCCGGTCGCCACCCAGCCGGGTAACGGCAATGGCAACGGCGGCGATGGCACCGGCAATCCGCCGAGTCCGGGCACGCCGGGCGATGGCAAGGGTGGCGTGAACATCGCGATCGGCGCGATCGCCTCGTCCTCGGTGGCCAGCGAGCGGGGCGATCTGGGTCCGTCGGCAGCCATCGATGGTGACTTCACCACGCGTTGGAGTTCGGCGCCGAAAGTCGATCCGGCGGATCTCGTGGTGAACTTCGGTACGCCGAAGACCTTCGACCACGTGATCATGCGCTGGGAAACCGCCTCGTCAGCCCAATACACGATCGACGTGTCGGACGACGGCAAGCAGTGGCGTACCGTGAAAGGCCCGATCGCAGGTAAGGGCGGCGTCGACATGCAGTCGTTCGCACCGCAGACGGCCCAGTTCGTGCGCATGAACAGCACGGCCCGCAACACCGACTACGGCAATTCGCTGTTCGAGTTCGAGGTGTACCAGGCAGCGGCGGTGCAACCGACGCAGCCGATCGTCGACCAGCCACCGCAGACTACACCGCAGCAGCCCGACACGACGGTGCCCGCTACGGGCAACCTCGCCCTCCACCGCACTGTGCTGGCTTCCGACAGCGAAAACCCGATCGCTTTCAAGCCGGAGAACGTGAACGATGGCGATGGCGGAACCCGCTGGTCCTCGGGCTTCACGGATGATCAGTGGATCCAGATCGATCTCGGCTCGGTGAAGACGATCGGCAAGGTAGTGCTCTCGTGGGAGAACGCGCATGCGCTGGCCTACCGCATCGATGTATCGATCGACGGCAAGACCTGGAACGTGGCGTACGACAACGAGAACGGGCAGGGCGGTGTGGAAACCGTGACCTTCCCGGCCGTCTCTGCCCAGTACGTGCGAATGACGGGCCTGAAGCGTTCCACGGCCTACGGCTATTCGCTGTGGGAAATGGGCGTCTATGCCGCTACCGACGATGGCACGGGCACGCCGCCGCAGAATCCGCAGGCGAACGATCCGGCTCAGGGTTTCAGCTACGAAACCTATCCGGGCTTTGTCGGCACGCAACTGCGCAACGTGACCAACGGCAAATGGCGCGACGACCAGATCTTCGTCGCCGTGATCGGCCGCGATCCAACGTCGCACGCGTTCTCGTGGGTGAAGCCGGACGGCACGCTCACGGCCGCCGCGGTGGAGGACAACGATGGCGCGGGGCACCTGACCAAGAACGGCCAGAACTATCCGAACTACTTCTTCACGCTGGCGCAGGCCAAGCTGCTCAAGCTGCCGAAGATGGATTCGGGCCGCATCTTCGTCTCGGTCGGTGAACCGATGTACATCAAGATCCTGAAGGCGGCCGACGGTTCGATCGGTTTCGCGGGCCCCAACCCGCTCAACGACACCGATCCGAACATCGGCGTGTACTACGACTGGTACGAGTTCACCTGGAACGACAACGCCATCTTCATCAACACGACGCAGGTCGATCAGTTCTCGATCCCGCTGTCGCTCGATGTGTATGGCGGCGACAAGTCCAGGCACGAGGCATCGGGCATCACACAGACGCGCGCGCAGATCTTTGCGCAGTACAACCAGGAAGTGCCGGCGGAGTTCCAGTTGGCCGAGGCCGATCCGATCCGCATCCTGGCGCCGGGCAAGGCGGCGTTCGACATCGGCAAGCCGCAGGAGCACTACTTCGACGACTACATCGACCAGTCGTGGACGTACTACCAGAACCACGTGTTGCAGATGACCATCGGCAACAAGCAGTTCGAGGGTACCGTGGTCGATGGCGTGCTGACCTTCACCCATACCAACTGGGCGGACACGCACGAGCCGGACGAACCGCAGGGGATGCTGTTCAAGGTGAGCAAGCCAAGCACGCAGGACGTGCTCGAAGGCAAGGGCGCACTGGCCCGGTCGAGCGATCCCTGGGGTGTCGAAGGCCAGCTCGAGGCGCAGATCTGCGCGGCGTTCAACCGTCACGTGATGGAAGACGTGACCCAGTGGAAGGATCCGAGCACGTTCTACACGCAGTCGCCAGCGAACTACTACTCGCGCTTCTGGCACCTGCATGGCGTGAACGGCAAGGCGTATGGCTTCGCCTATGACGATGTATCCGACCAGAGCTCGACGCTGATCGAGACGCAGCCGGAACATCTGGAGCTAGGCATCGGCTGGTAAGCCGTATCAGTGCGGAAACAACGAAGGGCGGTGGAGAAATCCACCGCCCTTTTTGTTCTTCGTGTATGTGCAGCAAGCCAACGGTTCGCCGCTGTTGTGGGAGCCGCCATGGCGGCGAGGGGAGCTCGCCGTGGAGGTTGGGTGGCGGAGGGGCTGGGCGATGGGGGATTCTGCATCGCCGCTCCGTTGGCTTCTCGCCGCCATGGCGGCTCCCACATGGGTTCTGTGGGCTTCTCGCCGTGACGGCTCCTGCATGTGTCGGTGCGAAGATCAAGCGGTGGCGCAGGTTCCGCTCATGTCGTTCTCACTGCCCCTGATCGCCAGCAGGCTGGCTCCCACCGCCAACACCGGCGACACAAGGAACACCGTGAGCACCAGGATGAGGCAGCCTGCTGGCATCACGGGCAGGTGCGCACCGGATCGGAGGAATCCTGCTCGGTGGGAGCCAGCCTGCTGGCGATGGGGATGACCCGATAGCCTGCAGGCGCCGACGGCCGGTCAGTCGTTGGACGACGCTTCGAGCTCTTTCAGGATGCGGTAGATCTCGCGGAAGGCGTGCAGCGGCTTGTTCGTATCGCGCTCGGCCTTGGCCTGGCGGACCAGTGAGCGGAGATGCTGACGGTCGAGATCGGGATGGCGATCGAACAATTCGCCCAGCGCCACGTCGCCGCCTTCGAGCAGGCGCTCGCGCGCGGCTTCCAGCCGGTGCATGTGGGCGGCTTCCTGGCGCTGGCGGTCGCGATCTTCGCCGAGTGCAGCGCGAGCGTCCACGAATGCCTCGTCGCCGTGCCGGCGCATCTGTTTCGCCAGGAAGGCGAGCTGGCGCTTACGCGCGATATGCGAGGTGACCTTCCGGGTGCGGCCGATCTCGTCGACGATGTCTTCGGGCAGGTTGAGCTTGGGAATGCGGCTGGGCGGCAGCTCCATGAGCTGGCCGGCAAGCTTCAGGATGTCGAGCGCATTGCGGCGCTTTTCGCTGCGGCTGGGGCCGAAGTCTTCTTCGTGCTCGTCGTTCGGGCGCTCATCGGAGGGCTTCATGGCAGGGCCACCGTAATGGAAGGGAAGTCGGCCTCGCGCTCGAAGGCGAAGCGGGGGAAGGTCTTGCCGTCGCGTTCGACCGTCTCGGCGAACATCGCAGCGGGGCGCACCCAGAGGCGGCGCTGGTCGTACAGGTCCTGGTAGATGACCATCTCTTCCATCGTTTCGCTGTGCAGGGCCGTGCCCAGCACGCGATAGGGCATGCCCTTGAAGTGGCGGTAGTAGCCCACGCGGACGCTCATAGGAAAATCCATGGCACCATGGGATGGATGGTGCGTTGCTTTTGATCGGGCGACGCGACCCCACTTTGATGGGGATCGGCCGGATAC
Organism: Luteibacter flocculans; assembly: GCF_023612255.1. NCBI lineage: Bacteria > Pseudomonadati > Pseudomonadota > Gammaproteobacteria > Lysobacterales > Rhodanobacteraceae > Luteibacter > Luteibacter flocculans. The sequence continues at coordinate 1,010,624 of NZ_CP063231.1, forward strand.
GGCCTGACATTCTAACCGCCCAGCCCCCAGGACGCCCACGTGAGCCAAGTTGCCACCCGCGATACCAGCCTTCAGGACCTCGACCGCCTCGCCGAACTGGCCGAGGACACGATCCGCCGCGCCCGTGCGGCGGGCGCGACCCAGGCCGAGGTCTCGGCCAGCGTCGACGTCGGTCTGAATGTGAACGTGCGGCTGGGTGAGGTCGAGACGGTGGAACACACCCGCGACCGCGGCTTCGCGCTCACCGTGTATTTCGGCCAGCGCAAGGGTTCCGCGAGCACGGCGGACCTGAATCCGGACTCGATCCAGGCGACCATCGAGCAGGCCTGTGCCATCGCCCGGTTCACCGAAGAAGATCCCGCTGCCGGTCTTGCCGACGCGGACCGCATGGCGACCGCGTTCCCTGACCTCGACCTGTGGCATCCCTGGGATCTCGACGTCGATCGGGCGATCGCGCTGGGGCAGGAGATCGAGGACGCCGGTCGCGCCGTCGCCGGGATCACCAACTCCGACGGCGCGAGCGTGAACGCGGGGCAGAGCGTGTCCGTCTACGCCAACTCCCACGGTTTCGTCGGGCGCGAGCGCGGCACGCGGCATTCGCTTTCCGTGGCGGTGATCGCGGGTGACGACGAGGGCATGCAGCGCGACTACTGGTACGACAGCGCGCGCTCCGCGAGCGATTTCATGGATCCCGCAGCGATCGGCCGCAAGGCTGCCGAACGCACGCTTTCCCGTCTGGGTGCGCGGCGCCTCGGGACGCGGCAGGCGCCGGTACTGTTCGCGCCGGAGGTGGCCCGTTCGCTGCTGGGCCACTTGCTTGGTGCGGTCAGCGGCGGATCGCTGTACCGCCGCTCCAGCTTCCTCGTGGATCATGTGGGCAAGCAGATTCTGCCGTCCTGGTTCCGTATCGACGAGAAGCCGCTGGTGCCGCGCGGCATGGGTTCGTCCGTATTCGACGCCGAAGGCGTTGCGACGCTGGACGCACCGTTGATCGTGGACGGCGTGCTGCAGCGCTACATCCTCGGCAGCTATTCGGCACGCAAGCTTGGATTGGTCTCCACGGGCAATGCCGGTGGCGTGCACAACCTGTATGTGAAGACGGGTGACGACGATTTTGCCGGCATGCTGCGCCGTCTCGGCACGGGGCTGCTCGTCACCGACGTGATGGGGCAGGGCGTTTCGATCGTGACTGGCGACTACTCGCGCGGCGCGTCGGGTTTCTGGGTCGAAAACGGCCAGATCGCGTATCCGGTCGAGGAAATCACCATTGCCGCGAACCTGCGCGACATGTACGCAAATCTGGTGGCGGTCGGTGCCGACGTCGATCGCCGCTCGCACATCCTCACGGGCTCCTGGCTGGTGGAGAAGATGACCATCGCAGGCGAGTGACCGGTGTCACAGACGACCGGCACATAGGCCGGTCGTCAGCTTGACAGGCAGGCGGGCGGGCCCGAGAGTGAGTGCTGACATCACCTGGGGAGGTTCATCATGAGTACGCCGTCCGATCAGATTCCGCCGTCGCCACCGCCGTACGAGCCCACGGGGCACGCGGCCGTGAACACCGATGACAAGAACATCGCCATGCTGACCCATCTCTCGGGGATCATTTTCAGCATCATCGTGCCGCTCATCGTGTGGCTGATCCACAAGGACCGTGCCGACAAGACCTATCTCGTCACGGAAGCCAAGGAAGCGCTGAACTTCCAGATCACCGTGCTTATCGGCTACGTGATCTGCTGGGTGCTCGCCTTCGTCATCATCGGCGCGTTCCTCACGCCGCTGCTGTGGCTGTTCAACCTCATCTTCTGCATCGTGGCTGCCATTCGTGTCAGCCAGACGGGCAGCTACCGCTATCCGTTCACGCTGCGCCTGATTGCCTGATCGATCGAGCAGGCGGTACGCAGAAAAAGGAGGCCCGCCTTGGCGGGCGTCCTTTTTTTCCCGACGCGGAACGAGCAGTTCACAGCGAGCGCCACATGCCTCGCCGCGCCGTCGCCGAACAGCGTGGCCCCGCTAGTGCTGACGCCGCGCGGCGTAGTGCGCCAGTTCCGCGAGCCACTCGCCGCGTTCGCCCAGCGGCGCGATCGCATCGAGTGCGTCTTCGACCAGCGTCTTCAATCGCGCACGCGACGCATCGAGGCCGATGATCGACGGGAAGGTGGGTTTGTCGGCGGCAGCGTCCTTGCCGGCGGTCTTGCCGATGACGGCGGACTCGCCTTCCACGTCGAGAATGTCGTCGCGCACCTGGAAGGCGAGACCCACTGCGTGGCCGTAGCGATCCAGTCGTTCAAGGGTGGCGTCGTCGACGCACCCGGCGGCCAGCGCACCCAATCGGACGGATGCGCGGATGAGCGCACCGGTCTTGTATGCATGCATGCGTTCGAGTTCGTCGAGCGAGAGTCGGCGGCCGACCGCGGAAAGATCGAAGGCCTGACCGCCGGCCATGCCTTCCGCGCCACACGCAGCGCCGAGGGTGCGGAGCATGGCGATGCGTTGCCGCGGATCGTCGTCGTCGTCGTCGTTGGAGATGGCGAGAATCTCGAAGGCCAGCGCCTGCAGGGCATCGCCCGCGAGGATCGCCATGGCTTCGCCGAACACCACATGACAGGTGGGTCTGCCGCGGCGGAGATCGTCGTCGTCCATAGCCGGCAAGTCGTCGTGCACGAGCGAATAGGCGTGGATGACTTCAACGGCGCAGGCTGGTGCGTCGAGGATCGTTCCGTCGCAGCCGAGCGCGTGGCCGGCAGCGTAAACGAGCAGCGGACGCAGACGCTTGCCCCCGCCGAGCACGGCATAGCGCATGGCCTTGTGCAGGTCGGCGGGCGGGAGTTCTTCGCCGGGGAGGACGCGTGCGAGCGCGTCGTCGGCCCGGCCGACCAGCGCCTTGAGCGGCGCCGGAAGGTCAGTCGATGCGGGAGTCAAAGGGTTCGGCGGTATCGGGGGCTTCGGGATCGAGCAGCAGGCGCACGCGCAATTCCGCCTGCTCCAGCGCTGTCTGGCAGTGCCGGTAGAGGCCGATACCGCGTTCGAACGATTTCAACGATTCGTCGAGGCTCAGCTCCCCGCCTTCCATGCGCGTGACCAACTGCTCGAGTTCGTCGAGCGAATGCTCGAACTCGGCAATCGAGGCGGTGGGAGCGGTGGGGGCGGGAGACTTCGGCATGGCCGCAAAACTAGCTCACGCAGGGCTTTCGATCAATCGTCGCGATGCCACAGCAGGCTTCCGCCCACATCGGCGAACAGCCTTTTCCCTTCCTCGCTCAACCACTTGTCGGCCACGGCGACGAGCCTCCCAGCATGCTCGATCAGCGGGATGCGCTGACGCTCCCAGGGCGGTACGCCGGCTTGCTGGAAGAGGTCGCGCAGTTCGCGCGTATGCCGATCGCCGTGGGGGCGGAGGGCCTCGCCGCCCCGCCGGTAGCGCACGGTCACCGGTTCCGGGAGCCGCGCGCCGGACAGCATCAGCGTGCCGCCACACGGCAGCGCAAGAAGCTCACCGCGCCACGGCGCAGACCAGTCGGTGTCGAAGCCGGCGCGCCGGGGCATGGCCCAGAGCCGGCCTCGCCACACGCGCAGTTCCGTGTCCGCCCAGCCCACCAGCGGCAGCCGTTCGGCCGCTGCCTCGCGTACCTGCCGTTCCAGCGTCTCGCGTTGCGCGGTAGTGGGCGCGGTGAGCCCCTGGGCGTGCAGCCAGTGTTCGAGCAGCGGGGCGCGCCACGCCAAGGGGAGGTCCAGCCACGCGCTCGCGTCGAGACTGTTGCGGTCGTCGCGCAGCCCGGCAAGCGCCTGAAGCCAGGCCTCGCGCAGGCTCTCGGCGGCCTCGCCGCAGAGGCGCGCGCTGTGTGCGATGCTGACCGCCGCCTGCGGCCACTGTGCCGTCAGCGCTGGCATGACGGTGCCGCGCAGGTAACCGCGCGCGATACGCGGGTCGTCGTTGGACGGGTCGTGCACCGTCTCCAGATCGAACGCGGCGATGTGTTCGAGTAGGGCGGCGCGTGGCAGGCCGAGCAAGGGGCGCCACAGCATGCCGGCACCCAGGGGGCGCAGGGCACGCATGCCGGCGAGGCCTTCCGGCCCCGCGCCCCGCAGGAGCTTGAGCAGCACCGTCTCTACCTGATCCTCGCGATGGTGGGCGAGCACCAGCCGTTCACCCGGTCGAAGCGACGCCGCGAAGGCGGCGCGCCGTGCGCGTCGCGCCGCGGCTTCCACGCCTTCGCCGCGGGTCAGGTCGACCGTGACACGCAAGGTCTCGTACGGAATGTCGAGGGATTCGCAGAAGCGACGACAATGCACCGCCCAGATGCCGCTTTCCGCATGCAGGCCGTGGTCGACGTGAAGCGCGCGCAGTGCGGGGCGTGGGGTGCGTATCGCGAGCGCGTGGAGCAGGGCGGTGGAATCCGGGCCGCCGCTGTAGCCCACCACGAGCGGAGCCTCCCCGGCGGCCTCGAGCTCACTTGCAAGATGATCGGCGAGCGTGGCGCTCATTTCCCCTTGCCACGCATGCGCACGTAGAGATGCTTCGCGTTGCCGAACTGGCGTTCCTCGACGTCGAACAAGCCGATGCCGTTGATGAGCCCGCTCAGTTTCGAATACCCGTAGTTGCGCGAGTCGAAGTCGGGCGAGCGCTTGCTGAGGATGCTGCCGATACCCCCTAGCGCGGCCCATCCGTTCTCATCGGATGCCGCGTCGATCGCGTTGCGCAGCAGGTTCATCAGTTTCGTGTCGCCACGCAGTTCGTTCCCGCTCTTCGGCGCGGCGGCCACTTCGGCTTCGCTTTGCTCCGTGCCGACGAGCACCTCGGTGTAGATGAACTTGTCGCACGCCGAAACGAACGCCTTGGGCGTTTTCTGTTCGCCGAACCCGTAGACGATGAGGCCAGCCTCGCGGATGCGCGAGGCAAGACGGGTGAAATCGCTGTCGCTGGAGACGATGCAGAAGCCGTCGAAGCGCTCCGAGTAGAGCAGGTCCATGGCGTCGATGATCATCGCCGAGTCGGTGGCGTTCTTGCCCGAGGTATAGGCGAACTGCTGGATGGGCTGGATCGAGTGGTCGAGCAGAGCCGTTTTCCAGCCGTTGAGGTTGGGTCCTGTCCAGTCGCCGTAAATACGTTTGACGTGTGCCGTGCCGTATTTGGCGACTTCGGCGAGCAGGCCGTCCACGATGGCCGGCCGTGCGTTGTCGGCATCGATGAGCACGGCCAGCTTGTTGGCGTCGTTAGCCATGGCGGTATCCAGGGTTGACGGTGCACCGATGGTACACGGACCCGGGCGACCGCCCGGTGACATCAGCCCTCGTTGAAGGCGCCGTAGCCGCGCAGGCGCTGGTAGCGCTTCTCCAGCAGTTCGTCGATCGGCAGGCTTTCCAGTTCGTCGAGCTGGTTCAGCAGCACGGCCTTGAGACGGACGGCCATCGACTGCGGGTTGCGGTGTGCGCCACCGAGCGGCTCGCGCACGATCTTGTCGATGAGGCCGTTTTCGAGCAGGCGCGGCGCGGTGAGGCCCATGACCTCCGCGGCGTCCTTCGCCTTGTCGGCGCTCTTCCACAGGATCGACGCGCAACCCTCGGGTGTGATGACCGAGTACGTGGAGTACTGCAGCATCAGCGTACGGTCGCCCACGCCGATAGCCAGCGCGCCGCCCGAGCCGCCCTCGCCCGTGACAGTGCAGACGATCGGCACGCGCAACTCTGCCATCTCCAGCAGGTTGCGCGCGATGGCTTCGGACTGCCCGCGCTCTTCCGCATTGATGCCGGGCCATGCGCCCGCGGTGTCGATGAAGGTGAACACCGGAATCTGGAACCGCTCGGCGAGCTTGAACAGACGCAGCGCCTTGCGATACCCCTCGGGGCGCGGCATGCCGAAGTTGCGCTTGACCTTGGACTTGGTATCGCGGCCTTTCTGGTGGCCGACGATCATGATCGAGCGACCGTTGATGCGACCGAGGCCGCCGACGATGGCCTGGTCGTCCGCGAACATGCGGTCGCCCTTCAACTCGTGGAATTCCTCGCACATGCCCTGGATGTAGTCGAGCGTGTACGGCCGCGCCGGGTGGCGGGACACCTGGCTGATCTGCCACGGCGTGAGGTTGCGGAAGATCTCGGCGGTCTTGACCTTCAACTTCTCGCGAAGCCGGCCCACTTCCTCGTCGATGTTGAACGCTTGCCCGCTACTGGCATGGCGCAGTTCTTCGATCTTCGCTTCCAGTTCGGCGATGGGCTGTTCGAAATCGAGGAAGTTGGGATTCATGGATTCGGATATTCCGGACAAGACCCGTGATTATAACCGGGGGATGGGGCGGGTGGCGTGCGCACCGGTATGGACGGTTCCAGGGGCTTTCGGGCCTGGGCCGGCCCGTAGGCCGATGCCGTCGCCGGCAGTCAGGGTTGGGCTCGCCCGATGTAGCGGGTGCCCTGGATGAGGCCGGACTCGGGTGTAATCGGTCGGCCGGTGCACCGCCGGCTTTTCCCCCCAACGACTGACAGGGAGTCTAGTCAATGTCCATCCCCCGTTTCACAACCGCCTGCCTCGCCCTCGCGCTGTCGCTCTCTGCAACGGCGGCCGCTGCCAGCGTCCCGTTCTGCTCGCCGTCATCGGCGACCGCCGAATGCCGCGTGTCTATCGAGAACGCGCATTTCGAACAAGCCTCGTCACGATTTTCCTGGGGCTCGGGCTTTCCCTCGGTCACGTCGCCCGCATGGGAGAAGCTTGGGGATGCCGACGGTCAGCTTTCCTTCGCACCGGATCAGATGATTTTCCAGATGGTCCATGCTCCCGCCACGGCCGACAACCACGCCATGAACTTCGTTCCGCAGTTGCGCGTGCGAAGCGAGGGCGGCGAGGCCACGGTCCGTCTCAAGGTGCAGGTGCTCGACGGACCGGAAAGCCCCGTCGTTTTTTCCAGGGACTACGTCGTGGACGGTGAGTGGAGCACCCCGTCCGGCGGGTTCGTCCTCGACCAGGTGCCGTCGTCATCGACCACTCTTGCCATCACCGTCAGCCGTGTCGACACGAACGCCGCGGCGTCCTTGAAGCTGGATAAGGTGCGGCTGCTGCGCCAGCGTCTGGCCAGCGAAGAGTAAGCACCTGCGTTAGCGGTGTCCGCTTCACGATCGGTCACCCGATATCGGGCTCGGCCGGCGGAAGCGGACTCCGCCTCTGCCTCGCGCAGCTCGCATAGAAGGATTTTCACGAACACCGCTTTTCTCGCCGGCCACGGCTCGCGAGCGATCTGCTGCCCCTGCTGCCCCTGTTGCGCCATGCCTTGACACCGGTGTCAGTCCCATTACACCCTGATGACCAATCCGGTGCGGGGGCACTTGGATGGGGTGATTCACCCAGGGGACCAAAAGGGTGGGGGACATCGGGGGATGAACTTTCTTGCGGGCGATATCGGCGGCACGAACGGCCACGTCGCGCTTGTGCGTGCCGCCACCGACGGGCGACCGGACGGCATCGAGACGCTCGCCTATCGGGTGTTCACCTGCGCCGACTTTCCCTCGCTCACCGCCATGCTCCAGACATTCATCGTGGCCGAGGTTCGTGAACCGGTCTCGCACTGTGTGCTGGCGTGCGCCGGCCAGGCGATGGGCGACGAGGTGGTGAACGACAATCTCGCCTGGCCCGTTCGGTCCGACATCCTGCGCGCCACGCTCGGTTTGGCCGAGGTCGCGCTTCTCAACGATTTCGAAGCCTTGGCCTATGCCATCGAGGGACCGTTGGCGGCGAGCGGTAGGCACCTTTGCGGTCCTTCCGTACGCGGCCTGGGACCGTCGCTGGTGGTCGGTCCGGGCACCGGCCTGGGCGCGGCGGTCTATGTGCCCGGATCGCCCCATGCGGCGGTCTTCGCGACGGAAGCCGGTCAGATGGATTTTGCGCCTCACTCGCTGCGCGAGCGCGCGGTGCTGGCGTGGCTCGCGCCTGAGGGTGGCTACGTACCGGTCGAACGTATCGTATCGGGACCGGGACTGCTGACCCTCTACGAGGCGCTGTGCAGCATCGACGGCGAGCTGCCGACGTTGGCGACACCGAGAGCGGTCACCACCGCGGCCGCGGCGCAAGCCGACCCTTACGCGATGGAAGCGGTCGACGTGTTCTGCGCGGCGCTCGGTAGTTTCACGGGCAATCTCGCCATGACGACCATGCCTACCGGCGGGATTTTCCTGGCGGGCGGCTTCCTGTCCTCCATGTTCGACCTGCTCGCGCGCAGCGCCTTCGAAGAACGCTTTCTGCATGGGCGCAGCGTGCGGGCCCTCCTTGCCGAGGTGCCGGTATGGGTCACCGAACACGGTAGCCACGGCGTGCAGGGCGCCGCCCGCTGGTACATGCACCACCGTGCGTTGTCCGGTGTCGCACCCACTACGGGTGCATCGCCGTGAGGCTGCGCGGATCGGGAACAGCGATCCGACGTGTCGCCGCGGCGTGCGCGGCAATGACCGCGTGTGTGCTGGCGACGAGCGCGTTCGCCGGATCCGCCTCGGGCTGGTCGCTACTCCCCATGCCCGCCGTCGTGAGGCCGGCCGCTGCGGGCACGGTCGACATCCGCGACGGCGCAGGCGTCGCCGTGCGCGGAGTCTCCGACGCCGCCATGGCGACTGTCGTCGACAACTTCGTGCAGCGACTCGCGACCGTGCGTGGTCTGACGATGCGCAAGGTCGCTGGCGGCGAGCCGGCGATGGTGACATTCGACGTTCGCTCGGACGCACCCGTCGTGGGCGAGGAAGGCTATGCGATAGCCGTGGGCGAACAGGGCATCGTCGTCACGGCGCGCACGCCGCGCGGCGCGTTCTACGGAAGCGTGACGGTATGGCAGTTGATGACGCAGCCGGGTTGGACGCGTGGCGAACCCGCGCGCGTGCCTTACGGCAACATCGAGGACCATCCGCGCTTCGCATGGCGCGCCGTGTTGCTCGACTCGAGCCGGCATTACCAGGGCGCGGACGAGATCAAGCGACTGATCGACGTGATGTCGCTCGACAAGCTCAACGTGCTCGTCTGGCACCTCACCGATGACCAGGGCTGGCGCCTGCCGGTACCGAGCTACCCCGAGCTGTCCACGACAGGCGCCTGTCGTGACGCGGTGGGCAACGACAGTGAAGTAACCGGTGCTCCGACCAAACCGTATTGCAAGGTCTACACGACCGCCGAGATCGGCGACATCGTGCGTTATGCCGCCGCACGCTATGTCGAGATCGTGCCGGAGATCGATCTTCCGGGGCATTCGCAAGCCGCCATCGCCGCCTATCCGTGGCTCGGTGTGACGGGCAAGCGCCCACCCGTGTGGACCGATTGGGGTGTGAGCCCATGGCTGCTCAATCCGAATGCGAAGACGCTGCGCTTCGTGACGGACGTGATGGACGAAGCGATGCGGCTGTTTCCGTCGCGCTACATCTCCATCGGCGGCGATGAGGCGGACAAGCAACAGTGGAACGCGTCGCCCGAGGTCAACGCGCAGATGAAGGCGCTGAAGCTCGCCAACATGGACGAGCTGCAGGGCTGGTTCATGCAGCAGGTGGCCACGTATCTTGTCGAGCACGGTCGGACACCGGTGGGCTGGGACGACGAGGTAGCCGCGGGCGTCGCACTTCCGCAGGGTCAGGTAGTGATGTCCTGGCACGGCGATCACGACGAGCGCGTGGCGCTTGCGGCGCTTCGCCAGGGCCACGACGTGGTGATGACGCCGCAGGAATCGTTGTACTTCGACCACCGGCAATCCGGACATGCGGACGAATGGGCTGGCCCGCCGCCCGAGGTCACGCTGCGCGACGCCTACGACACGCAGCTTGTACCCCCGGGCACCCGTGCGGACGAAGCGAAACATATCGTCGGCGTGCAGGCCGGCCTCTGGTCCGAGCAGTTGCTGACGTTCGCGCATGTGCAGCATGCCGCCTTCCCGCGCATCGCCGCGCTGGCCGAGCTGGGCTGGTCGCCGCCGGCTGCCCATGACTGGGATGGATTCCTTGCGCGTCTCCCCGGTGAGTTGGCGCGTTACCGCGCACTAGGTATCGCCAGCGCGGATAGCGCGTTTGCGCCGACGTTCGAGATATCGCATCCGGCCGAAGGAGCATTTCGCGCCGTGCTCGCGAACCAGATTCACGCTGGCGACATCCGTTACACCATCGATGGCACCGAGCCTGCCGCGAACTCCCCGACCTACACGCAGCCCCTTTCGCTGCCGGTGGGAGCCACCTTGCGGGCAGCCACATTTGCGACCGACGGCAGCGTCCTTGCCACGGCCCGTTCGACCTCGCTGGACGAGGCCACGTTGTGGAGCCGCGACAGCTCTGCGCTGGAGACCTGCTCGGGCGAGCCACCGTCGCGTCTGCAGGGTTCGGCACCGGCACATGGCCCGAGTCCAGTCTACGCGGTCGAGATCGGAAACGCCTGCTGGATCTGGCCGGCAGTAAGCCTGCAGGGCGCGACCCGTGTGGCCGTGACGGCCGAAAAGCTGCCCTGGCGCTACGGCGACGAAGCCCGTGGTGCCGTGGTGCACAGTGGCAACGATACGGGCGACGCCATCGAAATCCATGCCAACCGTTGCGACGGCCCGCGACTGGCGATGCTGCCGCTTGGCAGCGTCTTGCCGGCGGGCGGGTTGGTGCGACGGGAGACGAACCTCCCGGCACGTATTGCTGCGGATGTGCACGCCTTGTGTGTCTTCGCAACGGGCGACCCACGCCAAGGGCAGTGGGCGATCGGAAAGCTTTCGTTCTTGAAGTAAAGACGGCACGCCTTCGGGCACGGCCGGGCAGTACGCGTTCCCGACAGGCAACAGTCACGAGGTCACGGCTCATGTCCACAGCACTTCGCAAGCATCCCTTGTCGTTCGCCATCGCGGTGACCCTGCTGGCCGTCGCTTCGACGGCAGTGGTCGCCCAGGACGGGCAGGCCGCGCCGCCGGCTACCCCGCAAGCCAAGCCGCCCACGGTCGCCGCCAAAAAAGGGGACGACAAGGACAAGCAAGGCGACGCGGCGAAGGGTGCCGTCGATCTATCCGGCGTCACGGTCACGGGCGTTCGCGCATCGCAGATGAAGGCGATAGACGTGAAGCGCGACGCCGACAAGATCCAGGACAGCATCACTGCCGAAAACATCGGCGCACTGCCCGACACGACGATCACCGACTCGCTCCAGCGCATCACCGGTGTGCAGATCAATCGCGATGCGGGTGTGGGTACCTCGGTGGACGTGCGCGGCCTCCCGCAGGTGGGCACCATGCTCAACGGTGAGGTATTCATCACCGCGGACCAGATCGATTCCCAGCAGCCCGACTTCAGCATGCTGCCATCGACGCTGTTCCACGGCGCGGACGTGGTCAAATCGTCCACCGCCAACGAAACCGATGCGGGTATCAGCGGCGCGATCGACCTGCACACCTATCGGCCCTGGGATCTGCCTTCGGGCTTCACGTACAGCTATTCGGCCAATGGCGAGCGCGGCTCGACCACGAAGCATACGGGGCCGGAGGCTAACGGCCTCTTTTCCTACAACGACCACGGTCGCTGGGGATTCCTCATCTCGGGCGATTACTCCGATACGCGGCGCATGAACTCCACCGAAGGCCTCGATCAGTATGGCGCGGTGCTCAACGGCGAGAACGCCACCAGCGCCGGTGGCTACAACGGCTTCCTCACGCCGTGGAACGGTGCGCCCATCCCCTCGCAGATCGTGCAGAACGCCGATGGCAGCGTGGACGTGAACGGGGACGGCAAGTCGAACGGCGTCTTCATGGGCAGCCAGAATTTCGGCATCAACCAGATCACTACCCAGCGCCAGCGGAAGTCGGGTAATGCGTCGTTCCAGTTCGACATCGGTAACGGCTTCAGCCTGACGAGCGATTACTTCTATTCGCAGCAGCACCAGTTCGATCGAAACGTAGGCGTCCAGTTCAACTCCACCAACTGGCAGGGCGCGACGTACGTGCCGCTGCAGTCGCGCGATACCGGCCGGCCGGCACTCGGTTCATACGGCACGCCGGAACCGGGTTGGGAGGGATCGAACATCTACACGACGCAGGTCTACAAGAAGTGGCCGGGCGACGTGGAGTCGTATTCACAGATGATCCGCAAGTTTTCCGTAGCGAAGAACCTGAATCTGCAGCTCGACTACGATGACGGCGGCCCCTTCACCGGATCGCTTCGCGGCATCCACGACACGGCGTCGCAATCCGTGCAGGAAACCGACGTCAATATTTCCGATTCGGACGGCGCCCTCTGGCCCAACGTGCTGAAGGACGGCGTGTCCGATGATGCGGTCCCGCCCGGGACGATGGTCTATCCCGCTGAACTGGGCGGCAATCGTGTCTTCAATCCCACGGGCATCCCGCAGAACACGCTTCCCATCGTCGCGGACTTCCGTGGCCGATACCTAAAGATCAGCACACCGGCCGAGCTGGCGGCAGCGTTCGCCAATCCCGCCGCCTGGACCATGAAGACGCTCGAATCGTCCGGCAACTACGATCGCAAGGTGGCCCTCAACGCCTTGCGATTCGACGGCAAGTTCGAGTTCAACGACGGCTTCAAGCTCGAGTTCGGCGTGCGCAACAGCATCCGCAACGCCGGTAACAAGGGCTGGACGTTCGAGACGCCGGTCTACGCCGGCATGGGTGCGAGCGATCCTGGCGGGTGTCTGGTGCGTTACGTCGGCGCCGATGTGGTGTTGAACAGCGGGTCGTGCACGGCGGGCAACGACCAGGGCTATTTCCGCGCCGGTCCACTGTCGGCCATTTCCATGCCGAACACCGCGGCACCGCTGGCGAACAACTTCAAGGCGTATCACAACCTGCTCGGCTCCGGCATCGACTTCTGGGCGATCGACCCGGATGCCATGAAGAATCCCGAGGCTTACTGGAAGTCGCTATACCCGGATACGGTGCGGGTGGCCGAACCCGGCACCACCTGGGGCGTGCGGCTCAAGGAACTGTCGAGCTACCTGCAGGGCGACTTCAACGGCATGATCGGCGACATGCCTTACAGCGGCAACGTCGGCGTACGTCTCATCCGCAGCAACCTCGACGTGACGCAGCATCTTAGCGGCGATCCGGGCGCGTACGGCGACGAGCCGGAGGATGTGGGCAGGGACATCACGAAGCGCTCGTACCAGGACGTATTGCCGTCGGCCAACTTCTCCCTGGACGTGACGGACAGCCTCAAGTTTCGCCTGGCGTACTCGAAGAACATGATGCCGCTGGACCTGAGCACCTGGGGCGGCGGTCTGCAGTTGAACTACTCGTTGTCCGAGACGCCGGACGGGCCCGTGTTCCGTGTGGCCAACGGCACGTCGTCGGGCAACCCTAAACTGGACCCTTGGCGTTCGACCAACTTCGGCGCCTCGGCGGAGTGGTACATCAACCCCACCAGCATGGTCAGCCTCGCGCTGTTCCGCATCAACGTGGACAGCTTCATCAAGAACGGTAGCGTCACCAACTGCACGCTGCCCGATGAGGACGGTGTGGTGCGCAACCACTGCATCGTGATCACCGAGCCTGTGCAAGGCACAGGCAACAGCATCAAGGGCGCGGAGTTCGATTACCGCCAGGGCTTCACCTTCCTGCCAGGCATCTTCTCGAAGACAGGCGTGGAGTTCAATGCCACCTACGCGCCAAGCAATTCCGGCGAGAAGGATCTTGCCGGCAAGAAAATCCCGTTCCAGGACAATTCGACGAAGTCGGGCAACGTCATCCTCTGGTACCAGGACGACCGCTTCCAGGCACGCGTGGCATACAACTATCGCTCGCGGCGCGCGGTGTCCGACAGCGTCGGCGGCATCACCGGGCTGGAGCTGTACGAAGCGCCGCAGGAATACATCGACGCATCCATCTCGTACAAGTTCGCCAAGCAGCTCGAAGTGTTCCTCAACGGCACGAACCTGACCAACGAATACCAGCGCTATTACCTGACGTGGAAGGATCAGCCCGGGCACTCGACATTCTCCGAGCGCATGTTCATGTTCGGCATCCGTGGCCAGTGGTAGGGGAACCCATGAGCGAGCGTCAGTTCCATCGGTCTATCGGTGTCTTCTCCGGCACCGCCATCAACATGACGCAGATGTGCGGGATCGGTCCGTTCATCACCATCCCGCTGATGGTGGCGGCCATGGGCGGGCCGCAGGCCATCGTCGGGTGGATCGTGGGCGCACTGCTCGCCATCGCCGATGGACTGGTGTGGGCGGAACTGGGCGCGGCCATGCCGGGTTCCGGCGGTACCTATGTGTACCTCCGGCGGGCGTTCCAGGCACGTAGCGGCAAGCTCATGCCGTTCCTCTTCATCTGGACGATGCTGCTCGCCATACCCCTGCTGATGTCCACGGGCATCATCGGCATGGTCGAATACCTGCAGTTCTTCTTCCCGAACATGGGCTGGTGGACCGCACGCATCGTCGGCGTGGCAGCGACGGCACTCGTGACGTGGCTGCTTTACCGCCGCATCGAATCCGTGCGAGTCATCACCATCGCTTTGTGGGTGATCATGCTCGTCTCGATCGTCGGAGTGGCGGCGGCCGGTTTCTCCCATTTCGATCCCCGACTGGCATTCGACTTTCCGGCGGGTGCATTCGGCCCGCGTTTCTTCGTCGGGCTCGGGGCGGGTCTCATTATCGGTGTATACGACTACCTCGGCTACAACACCACAGCCTATATTGGCGACGAACTGCGCGACCCGGGGCGCACCATGCCGCGCACCATCATTATCTCGATCGTCGCCATGATGGTGATTTATCTCCTCCTCAACATCAGCGTGCTGGGTGTGGCGCCGTGGCAGGAGATCGCCGCGTCCAAATCCGTGGCATCGCTGGTGGTGGAGCGGAGCTGGGGCCATACGGCGGCTGCAGTGATGACGGCTCTCATCATCATCACCGCATTGGCCTCGGTGTTCACAGGCTTGCTCGGCGGCTCGCGCGTGCCATTCGAGGCGGCGCGTGACAAGGTTTTCATTTCGACCTTTGGCAGGCTTCATGCGAAGCACGGCTTTCCGCACATCGCCTTGCTGACGATGGGCACGGTCACGGCCATCGGCACCTTCTTCGATCTGACCGACGTCATCAACATGCTGCTGACGGCGACGATCCTGGTGCAGTCGATCGCACAGATCGTGGCCCTCATCGTCCTGCGTCGCCGCGAACCTGGGCTTCACCGGCCCTATAGGCAATGGCTCTACCCGGTGCCTTGCATCATTGCCCTCGTGGGCTGGGTGTACGTGTACGTATCCGCGTCACCGCTTTCGCTGATGCTGTCGGGCGCATGGATCGTCGCAGGCCTCGTGGTGTTCACGCTGTGGGCTCGGGTGAACGCAGCATGGCCCTTCGCGCCGACCGAGATGCCCTCCACCGCCGCCCCGGAGCTTTGACGTCATGCCAGTTTCAGCGAGGATCGTCCTTGCAGCAGTCATCGCAACGAGCCTGGCATCCGCCTCCGTGGCGATGGCAGGTACTACCTACACCGACACGCGCGTTGCCGCGGACACCGGCACAGCCAGCCCGATCGGCCATTGGCAGATTCAGGACACCGCAAAAGCGCAGAGCGACGGCGCGACGATTTCCAAGCATGGCTTTGCCACGAAGGACTGGTATCCGGTCACCGGCCGCGCCACGGTCATGGCAGGGTTGTTGGAGAACGACGTCTTCAAGTTCGACGTCTTCCATAGCGACAACCTTCGCGCGGTGCAGGTGCCCGACGCCAGCGGCAACCTGTTCGTGACGCCGTGGTGGTACCGCGCGGGCTTCGAACTGTCGGAGGCGGAGGGAACACGACATACCTTGCTGCGCACCCACGGCATCATCGCCGCCGCGGACGCGTGGGTGAATGGGCAGAAGGTGGCCGACCATGCGGATCTCGCCGGGGCGTATCCCGAGCACGACATCGATGTGACGCGATGGGTGCATGCCGGTGCCAACGTCGTCGCCTTGAAGGTTTATCCCGGCGATCCACGAATGAGTCTGTCCATCGGCTGGGTCGATTGGAATCCCACGCCGCCGGACAACAACATGGGCCCATGGCGTGGCGTGGACATCGTTCAAACGGGCCCCGTGGCGCTGAGCGCGCCACACGTCGCTCCGACCTTGTCGACAGACCTGGCTCAGGCGACCCTGGCCGTGACCGTCACGGCGACGAACCTCGATGCGGTGGCGCACGACGTCACCGTCTCGGGCACCGCCGCCGACAAGCCGGTGCAACAGACGGTCCGTCTCAGCCCGGGGGAGGCGAAGGTCGTGTCGCTCGCTTCCGGTTCCGCGCCGGTCGTGACGTTGGATCATCCCAAGGTGTGGTGGCCCATCGGCATGGGCGAACATCCGTTGTATCGAATGGCGGTGACCGCGACGGTCGACGGCGCGCCCTCGGACCGCGCAGCGACGAACTTCGGCGTGCGCCGCGTCGAGTCCACGCTCACCCGCCAGGGCTATCGCCAGTTCATCATCAATGGTCAGCCGTTGTTGATACGCGGCGGCGGTTGGGCACCCGATATGTTTCTGCGCGACGATCCAGCGCGCATGGAGGCCGAGTTCAGCTACGTGGTGAATCTCGGCCTCAATACCATACGCAGCGAAGGCAAGCTGGAGAACGAACGCTTCTACGATCTTGCCGACCGCAACGGCATCCTCGTGCTGCCCGGCTGGGAATGCTGCGACAAGTGGGAAGCTGCCGCGCAGACGGGTGGCGAGCCCTGGACCGACGCCGACATGCGCGTCGCGCAGGCATCGATGGCGAGCGAGGCGCGCCTGTTGCGCAATCATCCGTCCGTAATCGGCTTCTACATCGGCAGCGACCACGCGCCGCCGCCTGCGCTTGCGAAGATGTACATGGATACGCTTCGTGCCGAACGATGGTCGTTGCCCGTCATTTCCGCAGCCATCGACGTGACGACGGCCGAAGCCGGCCCCTCGGGCATGAAAATGGCGGGCCCCTACGACTGGATCCCGCCCTCGTACTGGTACGCGGACAAACTCGGCGCGGCATTCGGGTTCGATTCGGAAGTCAGTGCGGGAGCCGTCATCCCGCGTCTGGAGGATGTGCAGCGCATGCTGTCACCGCAGGAGCAGGAAGCGTTGTGGAGGTACCCGGAGACCCGGCAGTACCATGCCTCGGCCGACTGGTCGACGTTCGCCGTGCTCACGCCATTCGACACTGCGCTCGCGAAACGCTACGGCGCACCGACCGACCTCGCCGACTATGTGGCGAAGGCTCAGTTGGACAACTACGACAATGTGCGCGCGCAGTTCGAAGCCTTCAATGCACGCATGGGTGCGGCGAATCCTGCCACGGGCGTCATCTACTGGATGCTCAACAACGCTTGGCCGTCGCTTCACTGGCACCTGTACGACTACTACCTTAATCCGGCTGGCGCGTACTACGGTGCGAAGAAAGCGAACGAACCGCTGCACATCCAGTACTCGTACGATTCGCGCTCCATCGTGGTCGTGAACCATACGCTGGAGCAACGACGTGGCTTGCAGGCCTCGGTCAAGGTGCGCAACCTCGACGGCAGCGTGCGCTACGACAAGCAGGTGCAGCGCATCGACCTGCTGGGCAATCATGCACAGACGGTGCTCGATCTGCCGTCGGTCGCCGGTTTGTCCACGGTGTATTTCGTCGAACTCGCACTGACCGAAGCCGACGGAAAGCCCGTGAGCCGTAATGTCTACTGGCTGTCCACGCGCAAGGACACGCTCGACTGGCCGAAGTCGAACTGGTACCTGACACCGGTCGTTCAGTACGGTGATTTCAGCGCCCTGGCTTCGTTGCCGAAGGCCACTCGCGAGGTCCGCGCTTCGACCGTGCGCGACGGCGACTACGCGGTGACCACGGTCACGCTCTCCATTCCTTCGTCGTCGCCTTCGGCTGCCGTGCAGGAACATCTGGCGATCCGCCGTGGGGCAAAGGGCGAGCTTGCGCTGCCCGTGACCTGGTCTGACAATGACGTGACGCTCTGGCCCGGCGAATCCGTCGTGCTCACGGCGCGCTATCCGGCGCAGGGCACGGCCGGTACGGTGGTCGAGGTGTCCGGTTGGAATACTCCCGCGGCGCAGGTGGTTGCGGGAGCCACCCAGGGAACGAAGCATTGAAGAGGCCTTCATGTCGCGCGTGACCATCAACGATGTGGCTCGTGCGTCCGATACATCCAAGAAGACCGTTTCCCGCGTGCTCAACCAGGAACCGGGCGTGCGCAAGGAAGTGCGCGAACGGGTGATGGCGGCCGTTGCGGCATTGAACTACCGCCCGCTCACGTCGGCGCGAAGCCTGGCTACCAATCGTTCCTTCATGATCGGGCTGTTGTACGACAACCTCTCGCCCAGCTACATCATGGAGGTGCAGGCCGGCGTGCAGGAGGCCTGCGAGGCGCAGCAGTACAGCATGATGGTGCAACCGCTGGACTCCACGGCGCCGGATTTCATGGAGCGCGTCGAAGGCATCCTGTGGCGGCACCGCCCTGATGGTTTGATCCTCACGCCGCCCATTACGGACCACCCGGCGCTGCTCGCGCACCTGCGCAGCGCGGGCCTGCCGTTCGCTTCCATCGCGCCGCGCAAGGCGAAGGGCGTCGCGGGGGTCATCCTTCATGAGCGCGAGGCTGCGGCTGCGATGGTCGATCATCTGGTCGCGCTGGGACATCGCCGTATCGCGCACATCATTGGCGATCCGAAGCATGGCGCAGGTGTGTGGCGCCTCGCGGGCTACCGCGACGGCATGAAGCGCGCCGGCCTGGAGGAACGTGCCGATTACATGGTGCAGGGCCAGTTCTCGTTCGAATCCGGGGTAAAGGCTGCTCGCCAGTTGCTGCGGCTGAAGCAGCGACCCACGGCGATCTTCGCAGCCGACGACGATATGGCCGTCGGTGCCATATGGGCCGCCGCCGAAGCGGGCGTGATGGTGCCCGCCGAGGTTTCCATCTGCGGTTTCGACGACACGACGATCGCGACGCAGGTCTGGCCGCTGCTCACCACCGTTCACCAGCCAGTACGCGACATGGGTAAGCGCGCCACGGAGGAACTGCTGCTTGGTCTCCTCGGCAAAGGCGAACCCCACATGGTCGAGGTCGACTACCAAATGCGTCTGCGTGCATCCACAGCGCCCGCGCCGCCCTAGAGGAAACACCGTATGTCCGAGCGCCGATACCATTTCATCTCGGGCCTGCCGCGCGCGGGCACCACGTTACTCGCGGCCATCCTGAACCAGAATCCGCGCTTCCGCGCCGGCATGACCAGCCCGGTGGCCGACATCATGGGTGTGGTAGTGGCCGAGGCCAGCAGCAAGAACGACTTCGCCTTCGACGTCACGGACGCGCAACGGACGGCCATGCTGCGGGGCCTGGTGGAGAACTTCTATTCCGTCGATACCCGCGCGGAAGCGGTGTTCGACATGAGCCGCCTCTGGTGCAGCCGCATGGGTCTGCTCGCCACGCTGTTTCCGGGGGTAAAGGTCGTCGCCTGCGTGCGTCAGCTTGCCTGGGTGCTCGACAGCATGGAGCGTCTGGTTCAGAAGCAGCCGGTGAGCGTCAGCAAGGTGTTTCGCTTCGATACCAACACGACGGTCTATTCGCGCGTCGAGGCGCTGACCGATCCACGCGGCATGGTCGGTTTCGCGTACCAGGCAACGAAGGAAGCCTTCTACGGCGCATGGGCGCGCGATCACCTGTTGCTGCTGACCTATGAGAGCCTGGTGCGCGATCCGGAAGCCGCCTTGCGCGCGGTGTACCGGTTCCTGGGCGAGCCTTGGTTCGCGCATGACTTCGACGACATCGCGTACAGCGCCGACGAATTCGACGCGCGGGTGGGCATGCCGGGGTTGCACGTCGTCCGTGCCAAGGTGGAGGCCGTCGAACGCCCGCCGGTGCTGCCGCGTGAGGTCTTCGCGCGCTTCGCCAACGAGGCGTTCTGGGCCGATCCGAAGAACAACGTCCATCAGGTGCCCATCGTCTGACCATGATCGAGCCGCATGGGGGTGTGCTCAAGCATCTGTACCTGCCGGAAGCGGAGGCGCTGGCCGCGCGGCGTGCTTCCGGCGCGCTGCCTAGCCTGCGGCTGGAACATCGGCAGCTCTGCGATCTGGAACTGCTGCTCGACGGCGCGTTCTCGCCGCTCGAAGGGTTCATGGGCCAGGCGGATTACGAGGCGGTCGTCGCTGGCCTCCGCCTGGCGGACGGCACCCTCTGGCCCATGCCGATCGTGCTCGATGTCTCTGCAGACACCGCGGCATCGTTATCGATAGGGCAAGACGTCGTGCTGCGCGACGTCCAGGGCACGGCGCTGGCGCTGCTCACGCTGTCCGACATCTTCCGCCCGGACAAGATGCGGGAAGCGTTGCAGGTTTACGGAACGCGAGATTCCGGGCATCCCGGTGTGGCCGATCTGTTGCGCAGGGGCGAGGTCTGCCTTGGCGGTCGGGTTTGCGGTTTACAGAGGCCCGCCCACCACGATTTCACCGACCTGCGTGCGTCCCCGCGCGAGATGCGTGCGTGGCTCGCCGATCGGGGTTGGGATCGCGTCGTGGCCTTCCAGACACGGAACCCATTGCATCGAGCCCACGTGGAACTCACGCGCCGAGCGATGGATGCGGTCGGTGGCAGACTGCTGTTGCACCCCGTCGTCGGGCGCACGCGGGACGGCGACGTCGATAGGTATACCCGCGTCCGCTGCTACCGCGCCCTGCTGGAGCGTTATCCGGAAGATGCGGTGAAGCTGTCGGTACTGCCGCTGGCCATGCGCATGGCCGGGCCGCGCGAAGCGCTCTGGCACGCCATCATCCGAAAGAACTACGGTGCGAACTTCTTCATCGTCGGGCGCGATCATGCCGGGCCAGGCAAGGATGCCTCGGGACAGGCGTACTACGAGCCATTGGCGGCGCAGGTTTTGGTCCAGGCCCATGCCGACGAGCTGGGTATCGCAGTGCTTCCGTTCGCGCCGATGGTTTACGCGCCAGGGCGGCAGGCGTATGTCTCCTGCGATGAACTTCATCCGGGCGAAGCCGTGAGCGACGTCTCGGGCACCGAGCTGCGCAAACACCTCCGCGAGGGCAGCGCCATCCCTGCATGGTTCACGTATCCGGAAGTGGAAGCCATCCTCAGGCAGCGCTTCCCACGCCCCGAGAACCGAGGGTGCGCCATCTTTTTCACCGGATTTTCCGGCGCAGGGAAGTCGACCATTGCCCAGGCGCTCAAGGCGGCCATCCTTGAAAACACCGGACGGCAGGTCAGCGTGCTCGATGGCGATGAGGTACGAAAGACCTTATCGGCCGGCCTGGGATTTTCGCGCGAGGATCGCTCCGCGAACATTCTCAGGATCGCCTACGTCGCATCGGAAATCGTCCGCCACGGTGGCATCGCTATCTGCGCGCCGATCGCTCCCTACGCCGAGGACCGGGCGGCCGCGCGCGCGCTGGTCGAAGCGCATGGGGATTTCCTCGAAGTGCATGTCAGTACCGCGCTCGACGTGTGCGAGGCGCGCGATACCAAAGGTCTCTACGCGCAGGCGCGGTCGGGTGCGCTCAAGCAATTCACGGGCATCAGCGATCCCTATGAAGTGCCCGCCGCGCCCGACCTTCGCCTGGACGGTGCGGAGCAGACACCGGCGCATCTCGCAGCGCAGATCGTCGCCGTACTTCGCGAGCGCCAATTGATCGCCTAGCTTCGTAGGAAAGATCCTTGCTCGACGTAAGCGCCTCTCCTGGTGTTGGTCTCGCCTGCGTGGGCTGATCGGCCGATACCTCGAAGATGTGTAGGAGGAGGGCTCGCCCCATGTCGGGCGTGCCCTGAAGGCAGCCCGACTACGGTGTAATCCGTCCGCTGGCGCCGCCCCTCCCCAATCCTCAAGGAGCATCATGAATACCTTCTATCCATCCCGCCTCGCGATGAGTGCGGCCGTGGTCTGCGCTTGCCTCTTCGCCGACCAGGCCACGGCCGGCACGATGCCTGCCCCCAGTCTGCCCGCGTGCCATTCGACCATCGAACCAGACGTTACCTGCCGCCTGCCTGTGAAGAACGGCAGTTTCACCGCTCTTACCGGCTGGGAGGCCCTCGGTGACGTCACGCTCGGTAGCGAAGGCGGGGCCTCCTATCTTTCCATGGGTCACGGAAGCTCGATCGAGCAGCCCGTGTACGCCATGTTCTACAAGTGGAGTAGAGCAGCTTATGCGCTTCGCTTCCGTGTCCGCGCCGAATCCGCCGACACCGAAGTCGACGCGGCGCTGTACATGAGCGACGACACTGGACGGTATACCCAGCACATCGGAAGCGTGATGGCCACTGCCTCGGTGGGTAAATGGCGCGTTGTCGAACTGGTCGCGAACGGGAAGCCATTCCCGGCGCCTGCGCACGTGCTCATCAAGATCTCGAATGGCGGGAACGGATCGTCGATCCAAGTAACCGACGTTATGCTCGTCGACATGTTGCAAGAAGGCGCCGTCGACCTGCGTTGACGGAGCGTCGCTGCCCGCGGTGCGGGCGGCGACACTCAATCGGACGGCCGCACGATCCGCAGTTCGGTACCGAGTACGCCGGGCAGCGTGCGTAGCGTACGCACGAGATCAGGCAGGGCGCGAACCCGCCACGCGTCGCCCAGTTCGAAGCTGGCCTGGCCGACGCCATTGCGGTATCCCGCGAGTAGCAATGGTGTGCGTCCACCGCGATAGCCCATTAGCGCCTGACGTAAGTGCTGCGGAAAATCCGCACCCACGCCGTTGAGCTTCACCGTCAGTAACCGGCCGAAGTGTTCCATCGCATCGGACAACGAGTACGCCTTGCGCGCACGCAGTTGATAACCACCGGCGAAATCGTCGATCCGCAGGCCGCCCTCCACGACGATGAGGTTGCCGCGCGTGAGCAACGGCGCCGCTTCCGTGAACACTTCGCGGAAGAAGCTGGTTTCCAGCAGGCCTGTGGCGTCCTCGATCTGCACGAAGGCGTCGCTGTCTCCGCGCTTGCGCATGCCCACGACCATGCCGGCCACGGTCCACGGCGTTTCGGGGCCACGCCGGAAACGGCTTGCGTTGTCGTCATCGTCGCTGCGCCGCGGCTTGGGCGGCTGATAGCGTTGCGGAATCTCACCGATCGGACAGCTCGACAACTGCGCAAGCTCCGCCTTCCAGGGATCGGTCGGATGGCCCGACAGATAGTGGCCGAGTGTGTCGTGCTCGCCCTGCAGCAGTTGTTCCAGCGGCCATTCGGGCACAGAACCCGACAGTTCGATAATGCTGGGGGCCTCGGCCGCACCGAACGCATTGCCGAAGATGTCGACCTGGCCCGACGCGCGATTCTTCGCTTCCTGGTCGGCCGCGCGCATGGCTTCGGGGATGTGCATGAGCAGCGTGGCGCGGTTGACGCCAAGCGCGTCCAGCGCGCCCGATTGCACCAGCGCTTCCATGGTCCGCTTGTTGAGCTTGTTCGAGCCGACACGCTGGCAGAAATCGACCAGGCCGCGGAACGGTCCGCGCGCCTTGCGCTCGGCGACGATCTCTTCGCAGATGCCCTGGCCCACGCCCTTGATGGCGCCGAGGCCGTAGCGCACGACCTTCGGCTCCACCGCCTCGAACATCCACTCGGAGGCGTTCACGTCCGGGGGCAGCACTTTGATGCCGATGGCCCGCGTTTCGTCGAGGAAGGTGACTACCTTCTCGGTGTTGTCCATGTCCGACGAGATCGTCGCGGCCATGAACTCGGCCGGGTAGTGCGCTTTCAGCCATGCGGTCTGGTATGAGACCAGCGCGTACGCGGCGGCGTGCGATTTGTTGAAGCCGTAGCCTGCGAACTTCTCCATGAGGTCGAAGATCGCGTCGGCCTTCTCGCCGTCGATGCCATCCTTCGCGGCACCTTCGCGGAAGGTGGCGCGATGCTTGATCATTTCCTCGGGCTTCTTCTTGCCCATCGCGCGGCGCAGCAGGTCGGCGCCGCCGAGCGTATAGCCGCCGACGATCTGCGCCATCTGCATCACCTGCTCCTGATAGACCATGATGCCGTAGGTCTCTTTCAGGATGGGCTCGACGCGGGGATCGGGATATTCCACCGCCTCCTTGCCGTGCTTGCGCGCGCAGAAACTGGGGATCAGATCCATCGGGCCGGGGCGGTACAGCGCCACGAGCGCGATGATGTCTTCGAAGCGGTCGGCCTGCGCTTCCTTGAGCATGCCTTGCATGCCGCGCGATTCGAGCTGGAAGACGGCGACGGTCTGCGCCTTTTTCAAAAGGTCGTAGACCTTCGGGTCGTCCAGCGGCAACGCTTCGATCACCAGCGGTTCGACGCCTTCCTGCGCGCGTCGCTTGTTGATCGCCTTCACCGCCCAATCGATGATCGTGAGCGTGCGCAGGCCGAGAAAGTCGAACTTCACGAGACCCACGGCCTCGACGTCGTCCTTGTCGTACTGCGTGACGACGCCTTCGCCGCCCGCTTCACAATACAGCGGCGCGAAGTCGGTCAGGGGCGTGGGCGCAATGACCACGCCGCCCGCGTGCTTGCCAGCGTTGCGCGTGAGGCCTTCGAGGCTGAGCGCAAGATCGATGAGCGTGCGCGGTTCTTCCTCGGTCTCGTAGACGTCGCAGAATTCCTTGACGACGCGGTCCGGCTCTTTCTTCGCTTTTTCCGAGCGACCGAGCGCATCGGACAGCGTGAGGTCGAGCGGCCGGTTCGGAATCAGCTTGGCGAGCCGATCCACCTGGCCGTAGCCCATGCCGAGCACGCGGCCTGAGTCGCGCAATACGGCCTTCGCCGCCATCGAACCGTAGGTGATGATCTGGCTGACGTGATCGCGGCCGTATTTGCGCGCGACGTAGTCGATGACCTCGTCGCGGCGATCCATGCAGAAGTCGATGTCGAAGTCGGGCATCGACACGCGTTCGGGATTCAGGAATCGCTCGAACAGCAGCTCGAACTGGAGTGGATCGAGGTCGGTGATCTTCAGCACCCAGGCCACCAGCGAGCCGGCGCCCGAACCGCGACCGGGGCCTACCGGAATGCCGTTCTGCTTACCCCAGTTGATGAAGTCCGCCACGATCAGGAAGTAGCCGGGAAAGCCCATCCGGATGATGACGTCCACCTCGCGATCGAGGCGTGCCTGATAGTCGGCCAGTGTCTTGCCCGGGGCGAGCGGATGCTCGCGCAGGCGTTCCTCGAGACCCTTCTGCGCCTGCTCCCGAATGAACGTGTCGAGCGTGTGGCCTTCGGGCACCGGAAAGTTCGGCAGGTAATAAGTGCCGAAGGTGAGTTCCAGGTTGCAACGCTTGGCGAGTTCGACCGTGTTTTCCAGTGCCTCCGGAATGTCGGCGAACAGCGCCTCCATGTCCTCGGGCGACTTGAAATACTGCTCTTCGCTGTAATCGCGCGGCCGCTTTGGGTCGGCCAGCACACGGCCCTGGTTGATGCACGTGCGCGCTTCGTGTGCCTCGAAACCCTCGCGTTCGAGGAAGCGAACGTCGTTGCTGGCAATGACCGGCAACGCGTGTTCGCCAGCGAGCGCCATGGCGGCGCGCACCCAATGTTCTTCGTTCTCCCGGCCCGTGCGGGTGAGTTCCAGGTACAGGCGATCAGGGAACAGTCGGCGCAGCGGTTCGAGGCGCAGACGGGCCGCGGGCAGGCCGGCGCCGAGCGCCGCTCGCGCCACTTCGCTTTCGCGGCCGGCGATGGCGATGAGCCCGCGCACGCTTTCGGCGTTCATCCAGGCGGCATCCACCAGCGCCCGGCCGGTGCCCTGGCCCTCGCGCCACGCGCGGGACACCAGACGCGACAGGTTGAGGTAGCCGTCGCGGTCCTGGCAGAGCAGGGTGAGCCGCCAGGGGCGTGGATCGTCGGGGCTGGATACCCAGATGTCGCAGCCGGCGATGGGCTTGATGCCCGCCGCCGTGCACTGCTTGTAGAACTTCACCAGCCCGAACAGGTTGCTCTCGTCGGTCAAGGCGACCGCGGGTATGCCCGCCCGCACGCAGGCGCCGACCAGCTGCTTGATGCGGATGGTCGAGTCGACCAGCGAATACTCGCTGTGCAGGTGGAGGTGGGCGAAACGGACGGACATGGGCGACGCCGGGTAAGGCAGGGGGAAGGCTACCCGCCGACGGCGCGCAGAACAAGAATTGACATGCGGATTGGCGTCGCACCGGGCGTGCGGCGCGGCGGGCGCTCAGCGCATGTGTGCGGTCGGGTGTTCGATGAACCAGAGCCCGGCGAACAGTTTCGCGTCGATCGAGAAACCCTCCTTCGCCCGCTCGAACAGCCACTGTCCGGCCTCGGCGCGGGGGACCTCGTGCACGATGATGTTCTCCGTGTCGTCGCCGCCGCCTTCGCCGATTTTTGTGAGATCCCAGGCGCGGGCGAAGGCGATCATCTCGGTGCTCATGCCGGCCGAGGACGGGCCCTCATGCACGAATTCCATGCGCCCGCAGGTATAGCCGGTTTCTTCTTCGAGTTCGCGTTTCGCCGCCAGCAGCACGTCTTCGTCCTCGGCACCGCTGATGTCGCCGACGAGGCCGGCAGGCATCTCGATGGTGTTGGCGAGAATCGACACGCGGTACTGCTCGACGAAGACGATCTTGTCTTCAGGCGTCACCGCCAGAATGATGACCGCGCCGCGCGGGTTGGTGCGCACGGCGTACTCCCAGCGCCCCCGTTTCTTGAGGGCCAGCCACTTGCCGGTGAACATCGTTTCTTCCGGCGCCGAGGCGTCATCGGGAATGGGCGAGGCGTGCGGCAGCGGGCTGTTCAGCATGGGCGGCTCCTGGACGGGACGGCAGAGTATCCGGCCAAGGGTATCGCGCCTGTGTGACGCGGGAGCCACTCTATTGGCGAAAAAGCCAAAAGCACTGGTGGGAGCCACCCTGGTGGCGAAAAGCCAACGAAGCGGTGTAGCGGCAAGGCATGCTCCCATCGCCAGCAGGCTGGCTCCCACCGGCGAGCCCCTACCGGCAGGTACCTGTCGCCGCTATAGCTGCTCCCACAGGGCTCCCACCGTTTGCGGTCAGAGCAGCGCGCGTAGCCGTGTGCGGGTGAGTGGCCCGAAGCGGATGCGCTCGCACAGGTCGTCCACGGCGCTTGCGTCGCCGGCTCGCCGTGTGAGGGCGTCGGCCGTCTCGGCCACGGCGATGTCGAGCGCGATGCGGGTCAGTCGGCGGCACAGCAGGGCTTGCTCGGCATGCTCGCGCAGGCGCACGGCACAGGCCGCTGCTCCGCGGAAGCGCAGGTACGGCACCTCGTCCACGCGATCCAGAATGGCGTCGAGGCTGCCAAAGTGGGCGAGCAACGCGGCGGCGGTTTTCGCACCGATGCCGGGTACGCCCGGAATGTTGTCCACGGCGTCGCCGCACAGCGCGAGATAGTCGGCGACCTGGTGCGGATGCACGCCCATCCGCTCGAACACGCCTGCCGCGCCCCAGCGCACGTTCTTGGCGAAATCCCATTGTTCGTCGCGCTCGCCGAGCAACTGGCCGAAGTCCTTGTCCGCCGAAACGATCACGCCGCGGAACCCATGCGAACGCAGACCCCACAAGGCGCTGCCGATGAGATCGTCGGCTTCGTACTGGTGGTCGTTGAGCACGGTCAGACCAAGGGCCGCGGCGATCTCACGGCACAGCGCGAACTGGCGCACGAGTTGCGGTGGCGGCAGCTCGCGGTTGGCCTTGTAAGCGGGATAGATCGCATTGCGAAACGACGTAGTGAGCGACGCGTCGAACGCCACGGCCATGTGCTCCGCGCGGCTGCGTTCCAGCAGTTCGCAGAGAAATCGTGTGAAACCGTGGACGGCGTTGACCGATTCGCCTTCGTGGTCGTGGAATTCGTCCGGCATCGAGTGCCAGGCGCGAAAGACGTAGAGGCTGCCGTCGACCAGGTGAACGAGCGAGTCGTCGCTCACGGCGTCCACACGCTCACGATCTCGTCGTAGGACGGGCGGTCGCGTTCGGGGGCCTCTATCGACGGCGTGCCGATGTGGATGAAGCCGATGACGTGCTCGCTCTTCTTCATGCCGAGCAGCTTGGCGACCTCGCGGTCGTACGCGGCCCAGCCGGTCAGCCACTGCGCGCCGAAACCGAGCGCCTGAGCGCCGAGCAGCAGGTTGTAGGCCACGCAGCCGGCAGTGAGATCCTGTTCCAGTGCCGGCACCTTGCTGTCGCCGTCGATCTTCGCCGAGACCACGAGAACGAGCGGCGCGTGTTCGTAGCGCTGGCGTTCCTTCTCGCGTTTGGCATCGGACAGTCCGGGGTCGTTTTCTTCGGCACGCTGCGCGAGCGCACGCCCAAAGGCGCGCTTGGCCTCACCACGCAGCACGCGGATGCGGAACGGTGTGAGCTTGCCGTGGTCTGGCACGCGCAGCGCCGCTTCGAGCAGACGACGCAAGGTGGCGTCATCGGGCGCCGGCTCGCCGAGTTGGCGTGAGGGCACGGAACGGCGAGCGTTGAGAAAGGCGAGATCGGTCATCGCGCCAGTTTACCGGACCGGCCTCCCGGCTCCCACCCGAAGACCTAGGGGTGGTCCGGCGGCGGCGGGCGATCATCCGGGGGCGGCGGCAGCGCGTCCTTGGGGCCGAGCTGGTCCACGGCAGCACGGCGCTGTTCGGGCGACTGGTTTTCCCAGCGTTCCTTCAGCGCCTGGCGCTGCGCGGGCGGCAGGTTGCGGAAGCGTTCGAACGCATCGTGCAGCTTCGCTCGCTCTTCGGGCGAGAGATCCTGGAATTTCTGCCGGTTCCGGCGCGCTTCCGCGCGTTCTTCGGGCGTCATGTGCTGCCAGCGTTCGATGCGCTCGCGGATTTCGGCGCGGCGTTCGGGCGGCAGGCCGCGCCAGCGCTGTGCCTTGTCGAGCATCTTCGACTGGCGCTGCGGCGGGAAGGTATCCCAGTCCTGCGCGAGAGGGGCGAGGATGTCCTTCTCGTCCGGCGACAAGGCGCTCCATGGCCGCGGCGGCGGCAGCGGGCCCTGCTCGCCCGGCGGCGGAGGCGGTGGCGGGCGGTCCTGCGCCATGGCGGCCAAAGGCGCCGCGGCGAGGACCAGCAGGGCGAGAACGAGCGGTACGCGACGCATGGCGATCACTTGCGGGACGAGTTGGGGGTGTCGGCGTACGCCAGCCAGCTATAGAACTGGAGGTCCTTGTAGAGCGCCGGATCGGCGCTGTCGGCGTCGGGCGGCAGGTCGTTCGGGTCGGCGTCGGCCATCTGGGTGACTGCCGGCGGCGCGCTGGGCGCCACGCCGGGCCGCCATGCCATCAACGCGGCCAGGGCCAGCACTGCGAAGGCGCCGGTCGGCAGCAGCAGCCGATGCGTGGCCGAGGTCTGCGGCTTCGCCAGGGCAGTACGCCGCGCCGCGCGCAGGCGCCCGGCGATGGCCGGGTCGACGTCCCGGCTGGCGCGCAGGTAGAGATCCCTGGCGCGACGTTCGAATTCCTGATCGTGCTGGCTCATCGCCATGCCTCCAGTTGACCGCGCAGCGCATGCATCGCGCGCGAAAGATGGGTTTTCACACTGCCGTCCGAACAGCCCATGGCTGCGGCCGTTTCCGCCACGTCCAGGCCTTCCATGATGCGCAGGATGAAGGCCTCGCGCTGGCGCGTGGGCAGGTTGCGCAGGGCCGCGACGATGTCTGCGTAGGCCTGCGAATCCTGCAACCGCGCCGAGGGGTCGGGGGCGTCGTCGGCAGGCTCCCAGCTCGGCAACTCGTCGCCGTCGTCGTCCTAGCCGCCGCCCAGCCAGCCCACCACGATCGAGCGCACCTTGCGGCGGCGCTGAAGATCGACGATGCGCCGACGCAGGATGCCCCAGAACAGCGGCGTCCATTCGCCATTGGGCTTGTCGCCGTAGTGGCGAACGAGTCGCAACATCGCGTCCTGCACCGCGTCCAGGGCGTCCTCCCGGTTACCCAGGTGAATTTCCGCCATGCGCCAGGCGCGCCGCTCGATGCCGGCGAGAAAGGCGTCCATGTTCGCCGGTACCTCGCGAACGTCCTCCAGCGACGTGCCGGCGAGCGCGAGCGCAGCGTTCACGGTGCTCTCCGCGGCGTCGGTGTTGGCATCCTCGTGCTCCATACGGCGTTGGTACGCTCCGATAAACGCGGTCGGCGACCGCCGGTTGACTGCCTGTTGGGCGCCATCTTCCGGGGGCAGGGATTTACGGCTTCTGAAGTCCGTCGGGACGCCGCACGGCGAGGGGCCAGGCCACCGCGGCGGCCAGTGCCGCGCCCACGGCCGCCAGGACGAAGTCTGCCGGGCCTTGGGACAGCCGCGCCAGCTCGAGCAGCATGGCCGGGCCCGCGTTGCCCAGCGCTCGCGCCAGGCCCATGCCCATCATGCCGGCGATCGTTGCCCCAGACGCCAGACAGGCGGCGTAGATGGCGGCGATCAGTGTCGATCCGGCGGCCAGCAGCGCGCCGATCCAGCCTTCGAAGCGAAGCCAGCGACGTACCACGGTGCCGAGTATCCATCCGGCGGGCAGCACCATGGCGGGCAGGGGGCGCGAGAACATCATCGTGGGCACCATCCAGACGGCGCCCACGGCGAAGCCGAACATCACGGCGCAGAACACGCCGAAGAGGAAGCCAGGAAGGCGGAAAGGCTCAGCCGGCACGGGTTGGGTCCAGGTCGCGCATGGGAGGGGCCAGAGGGCAAAGCGGCCATGATAGCGGGCGTACCGGCCGCCCGCTCTTGAGCGGGACGGGCGCTGCCCCGACGTAGGACTCCGTGGATGCTTACCGCGCGCGACGGGCGGGAGCATAATCGGCGACTTTGCGGCCGCGCTGCGGCCTTCACAGGACAGTAATGAGCGGTTTCAGCCTCAGCAGCGAACCCTTTACCCTCGAGCGCGACTGCCAGGCGGTCATGGTGCCGCAGGGCGAGACGGTGACGCTTCCGGCCGGCCAGGTCGGCTACATCACCCAGGCCCTCGGCGGCAGCTTCACCGTCTACGTGGAGGGCAACCTGTTCCGTATCGCCGGCAACGACGCCGACGCGCTGGGCAAGGAGCCACCGAAGCCGATCGAACTCTCCGACGACGCCTCCGACGAGGACGTCGAGAAGCTGGTGTGGCAGCAACTGCGCACCTGTTTCGACCCCGAGATTCCCATCAACGTCGTGGAACTGGGCCTCGTCTACGACGTGAGCCTGGAAACCGGCGACGAGGGCGGCCGCAAGGTCTACGTCAAGATGACCCTTACCGCCCCAGGTTGCGGCATGGGCGACATCCTCGTCGACGACGTGCGTACGAAGCTCGAAATCATTCCCACCGTGATGGAAGCCGACGTCGACCTCGTCTTCGATCCGCCGTGGAACCATTCGATGATGTCGGACGCGGCGAAGCTAGAGACGGGGATGCTCTGAACCGCCGCGCGTCCCGATGGCAGATCCAAACTAGATGGCAGATCCGAACTAGCGTACGGCGAGCGTGAGCTACCGACGTCAGCATGCATGGTATCTCCGACGCATCGGCGCGCTCGTCGCAGGTCACCGACGTAAAGAGCCCGCGATTCACGCGTCCTCTTCGCTCTGATCCACCGCCATCGGCACCACACCCGCATCGAGCGACGCACCATAGCTGGCGATCGTCTTGACGTTGGCTGGAGAGAGATATCCGGCGGGGACGCGGTTTTCGTACATGCGCGTTTCGAGAGCGAAGTGCGCATCGAGGTCGAGGGCCTTCGTTACGGCAAGGATCTCGTCGCGGTGCGGCGCGAGGGCTCGCAGCAGCAGGGTCAGGGCATCGTCCAGCATGTACGTGCGCTGCCACGGCAGCTCGAAGCACCATCCGTTGGTTCGCCGCTGCAGGTCGGAGCGAGCGATGTGCTCGCCCTTCTGCCACGTGGTTGCGCCGGCCAGCCCTATCTCGCCCACGAGATGGTCCAGCGTCTGCCGTTCCGAGGTCAGGCGGAAAGCCGCGCGTACCGAAGGGGTGAGGTGACGGAGGTCCGACTCGATATCGGCAGCTTCGCGCATCGGGAATCCCTTTCGCAGGTTCATGAGGTCTTGGCGTGCGTAGCATCGCGTTTTTTCAAGGCTCAGGGATAGCCTGATCAGGGCCCCTAGGGAAATCCCTAGGTAGTCGACCGCGAAAACTTGCGCTAGGTTGACCATGACCTTCGGCAGGGAGACCGGTGGTCGGTTCCGTGGACGCCGCCCACGCATACGACGGCGCCTTTCAAACGAAGTCCATGCCGCTTTCCGAGGGACCAGGAGGAGGGGGCGACAGGCGGACGGGCACGGGGCTGCTGGACAACACGGGCATCGCGCTACGGCGCGAATTCATATCGTTCGGAATGTGGTCCCCACGGCCGCAATGGCTTCGTGCGGCCCATTCCCGGAGGAGGAACGTAATGGCAAGTCATGTTCGCTTGAAACTCCTGGCCGCTTCGCTGGCCATCGCTGCGTCATCCGTCGCCATGGCCGGCACCGAACAGGCTCTGCGTGCGCAGAACCTTGGCGCGGTACCCGCCAGCCAATTGGCAACGAAGCTCGGGCTTTCTGCCGATAACGCCTTCGTCGCCAAGAACGCGTTGCCGACCGTGAAAGGCACGCAGACCGTGCGCATGCAACAGACCTTCAAGGGCGTGCCGGTTTACGGCCGCAGCATCGCGGTCGAACAGGATGCGCAGGGCAACGCACTGGTCGCCAATGGCGTCGTCACCTCCGACCTGCAGGTCGATCTCGCTTCGGTCACACCGCGCATCGACCAGGCCGCCGCCGTCGCCGCGCTGTCGCGCCAGTCTCGTACGTTGAGCGCCACGGGCGCCAAGCCGGAGAACGTCAAGGCCGACCTGTACGTCTATCCCGTGGATGGCGCACCGGCCCGCCTGGTGTATCTCACCTCGTTCTTCGTCGGCGGCGATCATCCGACCCGTCCCACCGCGATCGTCGATGCCAACACCGGACAGATCATCGAACAGTGGGAAGGCCTCACCAACGCCGACGCGACCGGTCCGGGTGGCAACCAGAAGACCGGCCAGTACACGTGGGGCGCGGGCGGCAAGCCGGCGCTGCTCGTGACGCAGTCGGGCAACACCTGTACCGCGCAGAACCAGTACGTGAAGTCGTACAACATGAACAAGGCGACCTCCGGCAGCGGCACGCTGTGGAGCTTCACCTGCTTCAACTCCAGCGGTGACGCCATCAACGGCGCCTACGGCCCGATCAACGACGCTCACCATTTCGGTGGTGTGGTGCATGACATGTACACCGCGTACACCGGCGCGGCGCCGCTGAATCAGGTGCTGATCATGAAGGTGCACTACGGCAACAGCTACGAGAACGCCTTCTGGGACGGTAGCTCGATGACCTTCGGCGATGGCGCCAGCACGTTCTATCCGCTGGTGGCGCTCGACGTGACGTCGCACGAAATCAGCCACGGCTACACGGAACAGCACTCGAACCTCGCCTATAGCGGGCAGTCCGGCGGCATGAACGAAGCCTATTCGGATATCGCGGGCGAAGCGGCGGAATACTTCGACCGTGGCACCAACGACTTCCTGGTCGGTGCCGACATCGTCAAGACCAGCGCGGGTATCGGCAACGCCCTGCGCTACATGTGCAATCCGACCCAGGACGGCGGCTCCATCGACAACGCCGCCAATTACTACAACGGTCTGGACGTGCATTACTCCTCGGGCGTGTACAACAAGGCGTTCTGCCTGCTCGCCAAGACCTCCGGTTGGGATACGGTCAAGGCGTTCAAGGTGTTCGCCCGCGCCAATGCGCTGTACTGGACGGCCAGCTCCACGTTCAACAGCGGTGCATGCGGAGTGGCAAGCGCAGCCACGGATCTCGGGTATTCCGCGACGGATGTCGCCGCGGCGTTCACCGGCGTGGGCGTGAGCTGCTCGGGTGGTGGCGGTGGCGGCACCACGCAGTTGCAGAATGGCGTGGCCAAGACCGGTCTCGCTGGCAGTTCGGGCACCGAGTTGAACTACACCGTGGTGATTGCGGCCGGTGCGACGAACCTGACCATCGCGACCAGCGGCGGCACCGGCGATGCCGACCTCTACGTGAAGTTCGGTTCGGCTCCGACGACGTCCAGCTACAACTGCCGTCCGTACAAGACCGGCAACAACGAGTCGTGCACGTTCGCGGCTCCGCAGGCCGGCACGTACTACGTGAAGGTGCGCGGCTACAGCAGCTTCTCGGGCGTGTCGCTGAAGGCGACCTGGACCCCGTAAGGCGCTATCTGCATAACGCGTGAGCAAGCGAGGCCCGGGCGGTAACGCCCGGGCCTTTTCGTGGGTGCGGCACGGACGATGCGCACCCGTCGAGGCGGGCGCTGCCGCGTAGGCGCGCTCGATGCGGCGTCCTACCGTCAACGTCCCGCGGCTTGCCGCATCGTCGAAGGAACGCCCCATGCGCCTTATCCCCGCTGCGTTGCTTGCATCGCTTGCCGCGCCCGTCGCGGTTGCCGAGTCCTCCCGGTACATCGTTCATTTCGCCGACAATGTGATGGCGACTGCCGTACAGCAGTCGCTGCGCGCTGCGGTCCAGCCGCAGGCTGACGCGCATGCGCCACGTCATGTGCGGACGCTCGCCACGGGCGGCGAACTCTTCCAGCTCACGCCCGAGGATGCGTCGGCGCTCGCGGCCACGCCGGGCGTGGTCGCCGTCGAGGAAGATCTGGTTCTGCAGCCGACGGCGGGACCCGATCCGCTGTGGCGGCGCCAGTGGTACATGCACGATCCCAAGGTGGGCGTCGATGCGGAAGTGGCATGGCGTTATACGCGTGGCGCCGGGGCGGTGGTCGCGGTGCTCGATACCGGCATCACGCCTCATCCGGAGTTCGATGGGCAGCTTCTGCCGGGATACGATTTCGTGAGCGATCCGGAGGCCGCGCGCGACGGCGATGGCCGCGATCCCGATCCCAACGACGAAGGCGACTGGGCCGACCCGGGCGAATGTCTGCGTCCGCGACTCAAATCGACCTGGCATGGTTCCCACGTGGCCGGCATCGTCGCCGCACGCGCCGGCAATCGGCCAGGCATCGTCGGCCTCGCACCGGAGGCGAAGGTGATTCCCGTGCGCGTGCTCGCCCGCTGCGGCGGGCAGCTGTCCGATGTGGCCGACGCCATCGTCTGGGCCAGTGGCGGTGACGTGCCGGGCGTGCCGACGCTGGCCCGGCGGGCGGATGTCATCAACCTCAGCCTGGGTACCATCGGCGCATGCGGCTGGAGCATGCAGGTGGCCATCGAGAAGGCCATGGCGCGCGGCACCGTGGTGGTGGTGGCGGCGGGCAACGACGAATCCAGCGCCTCCTTGCACGTGCCGGGAAATTGCCCGGGCGTGATCACGGTGGCCGCGCTGGCGCGGGACGGCTCCATGGCCTGGTACTCGAACTACGGCGCGCAGGTGACGTTGTCGGCACCGGGAGGCTCACTGCGCGAGCGCGGTTCCGACGACATTCTTTCGACGCTGTATCTGGGCAAGCGGAGCCGGGAAACCCCGGCCTTCGGCTACTACGCCGGTACGTCCATGGCGGCGCCACAGGTATCGGCACTCGTGGCGCTGATGCGTTCCGCCGATCCGGCGATCAGCGTGGATGCCGTGAGGCAGCAATTGGTGGACAACGCCCGGCCACTGCCTGGCCCTTGCCCGAAGGGATGCGGTGCGGGCCTCATGGACGCGGGTGCGACCGTCGACGCGGTGGTCGAGGATCGCGTCAGCCGCTGAGGCCGGGGTTCAGACGGCCTCGAACCGATTCGCGTCACGGTTCTTGCGAACCGCGTCGGGATGCCAGACGAGGCCGTTCATCGCGATGTACACGCCGTCGAGCAGGGTCTGCACCGCGCCGACGGCGCAACCGATGTTGAACACGGCATCCGAGCCCTGGAAGCGCGCCGGATTCAGCGCGCCAGTCAACACGATGACCTTGCCGGGAATGCCCGCGAGCACGCGGGCTGTTTCCACCATGGTGTCCGTGCCGTGGGTGACCAGCACGTGGCGATGGGGCTGGGCTTCGATGGTGCTGCGGATCAGTGCCCGATCCTCATCGGTCACGTGCAGGCTGTCCTTGCGCAGGATGGGAATCACGTCGAAGCGAAACGCGACGCCCAGTTGCTGAAGGATGTCGCCGATCTGCGGGGAGCCGATCTGGTAGTCCGACTTGTCGTCGAAATACACCTTGTCGATGGTGCCGCCGGTGGTGACGATGGTGAGTTGCTGCATGGACTGGCCTGGGAAGCGGGCGAAACGGGTCGACATTCTACATCGCTCGCGCGGCGCCGCCCGGACGGGGCGCCACGTCGGACGCCAGCAAGGCATCGTCCTCGTGTTCGGGCAGCGCCAGGCGGTCTAGCCCTCGCGCCATGAACCGGCGACACGCGGCGGCAGGGCGCGGATCGCCGTCCTCAGCTCCCCATCGTGCGGAGCGCGCCAGCAGCGCCGCGGCCATGCAGCGAGCCAGGGTGAAGGCCAGTCCGCGCGCCGAGGCTTCCAGCGCCGCCCGGTCGGCGGCGACGTCGGCGAGCAGGGATTCTGCCGCATTGAGCGCGGTGACAATGGCCGCCCGTTCCGGTGGGTCTCCCGGCAACAGCGCGTCCACCGCCTGACGCAAGGGTGCGAGCCCACCCGAAAGCGCGCGCAGCATGTCCAGCGAAAGGACATTCGTGGTGCCTTCCCAGATCGCGTACACCTGCGCGTCGCGCAGCAACTGCGGCAGTCCGGTGTCTTCGATGTACCCGGCGCCGCCGAAGCATTCGAGCGCTTCGGAGACGACGCGGATCGATACCTTCGCCGTCCACAGTTTTGCCAGGGGCGTCAGCAGGCGGAGCAGGGCCACTTCGTGCGCCTCGGCATGGCCGTGTTCCGTCCGACCCAAAAGCTCCGCGACGTAGAAGGTCAATGA
Organism: Luteibacter flocculans; assembly: GCF_023612255.1. Lineage (NCBI taxonomy): Bacteria > Pseudomonadati > Pseudomonadota > Gammaproteobacteria > Lysobacterales > Rhodanobacteraceae > Luteibacter > Luteibacter flocculans. The sequence continues at coordinate 1,047,372 of NZ_CP063231.1, forward strand.
GAATGCCGCCTCGTAGTCGGCTTGCATGTCGGCCAACGTGCGCGCATGCAAGGGATGCTCGATGAGGCGCCGACCGAAGGCATCGCGACGCAGCGCGTAATCACGCGCCAATGCGATGGCGCGAGCCATGCTCGCCACGGCGCAGACGGCGTTCCAGGTGCGCGTCACGTTGAGCATCGGCGCGATCTGGCGAACGCCATGATCGAGCGGGCCGACCGGCGTAGCCGGCAGGCCATCGAGATGAATCTCCGCAGTGGGCAGTTCGTGCGTGCCGAGCTTCTTTTTCAGGCGATCGATGGCGATGCCTCGCCAGGCGCCGTTCTCGTCCTTGGTCTCCACGTAAAACAAGGCCAGCGCTGCGGTACCGGTGCCCGCGCCCTCCGGTCGCGCCAGCGCCAACGCCGCTTCGCCCACCACCGCTGAGCTGAACCACTTGCGCCCATACAGACGCCATTGGCCGTGTTCGTCGCGACGCGCCACCGTTTCCGTGCGGCCCACATCGGAGCCGCCGGGCGTTTCGGTCATCCACTGACCCGAGAGCCAGAACGTCGCCGGATCGCGGCTCAAGAAGTGCGGCAGCGCACGCTCGATGAGCGCCGCATCGCCGGACGCGCGCAGCGCGGTGGCGGCGCCGTCCGTCATCGCCAGTGGGCAGCAATAGAACTCGCTGGCGACGTGGTACAGATAAACGCGCGCAAATGCTTCCACGCGCGCCCAGGGCGAGTCGGCGTGTCCGGCTGCGAGCACAGCGTGCCGCGTGGTGATGCCGGGTCCTTCTTCCCAGGCGGGCGTCAAGGCGATCCGATCGACGCGCGCGCCCCAGGCGTCCCATTGCGTAAGGATCGGTTCGCTGCGCGGCGTGCGACCACGGCGCTCCCATGCCATGAGGGCGTAGTCGCCCAGTGCTTCAAGATCCGGGCGCGTCGCCGCCAGTCGCTCGGACGGCAACGTGTGGCGCAGCCACGCGTTGAGGGTGCGGTCGGCATGAAAGGGATGCGCCAACTGCGGCGCGTCCTGCACAAAACCCATGGTGGCGTCCTCGGCATCGATCACAGGCATCTAGCGTGCCTGTCTGCCTGGCATCCGTCGATACGCTGCGCAACATGTCCACGGTGACGGAAACCTGGGCGGGCCCTAGCTCCGACGGCGGACGCCAACGCCAAGCGTGCCGATCAGCAGGAGCGTGAGCGCGATCTCGATCCATGCCAGCCAGCGATCGCTCGTGGAACTCCATGCCTCGGAGACGCCATGGCAGAAGTAGAACAGGGCGAGGATGCCGACCCAGAGCAGCGCGCGCGTGACGTTCGGCAGCGACAGCAACGGCAGCAGCAGCGGCGGTACGCTGAGGGCGAGGGCGACCCAGGTCGGAATCGACACCGGCGGATACAGCGCGTACCAGAGTGCTTGCAATACGAGCAGCGCCGCCCAGGCGGCCAGTCCAATGCGCTGCGTGCGCGTCGCGGCGAGGCTCACGCGCCGGGCCCCAGGCGTCGTGCGACGTCGGCGAGGCGGCGACCGAGCGCGCGCGCCAGATCCCGTTCGTGTTCGCTGACGGGATGGTCGCCACGCGCGCCCGCCAGATGGCTGGCGCCGTAGGGCGTGCCGCCGGTGGTCGTGCTGCTGAGGCCCGGTTCGGTATACGGAATGCCGACGATCAGCATGCCGTGGTGAAGCAGGGGCAGCGCCATCGACAGCAATGTGGCTTCCTGACCGCCATGCATCGAACTGGTGGACGTGAACACGGCAGCGGGCTTGCCGGCCAGCGCACCGGATGCCCACTCCGCTCCGGTCGTGTCGAGGAAGTGTTTCAGTGGCGCGGCCATGTTGCCGAAGCGCGTGGGGCTGCCCATGGCGAGGGCGACGCATTCGATGAGATCGTTGCGCGATGCATAGGGCGCGCCTTCTTCCGGTTCCGGCGGGATGACCGTTTCCGTCACCGGTGCCACGGGCGGCACCTGGCGCAGCCGTGCCCGCATGCCGGGCACTTCTTCCACGCCGCGAGCGATGAACCGGGCGAGTTGGGCGGTGTGACCGCTACGGCTGTAGTAGAGTACGAGGACGTCGTGGGACATGGATGGCCGCCTTTGCGAAGGCGCTAGTCTCGCAGAACCGCCACGCGTTCCCAATCGTTCGGGATCTTACGAGGATGGACATGCCGCTGCGCATCGATCGCGACCGCGCGCTCAGCTTCACGCGCTTCACCTGGCTTCGCTTTCTCGACGACAAGTGCTTCGAGACGGCCGGTGCACTCTCCTACACCACGCTGGTATCGCTGGTGCCGCTTACTGTGGCGATCTTCGCGATCCTCTCCGCCTTTCCCGTTTTCGCGGAGTGGCGAGGCGCACTGGCCAACTACGCCTTCCAGAACTTCGTCCCGGCCACGGGCATGAAGGTGCAGGAATACATGCTGGCCTTCGCCGACAAGGCCAGCCAGCTCACCGGCATATCGATCCTGGTCATGCTGTTCAGCGCCGTGTCGATGATGATCAGCATCGAGGATCGGCTCAACCGCATCTGGCGCGTGCGCAAGCCGCGCGGCTGGACCTCCCGCCTGCTGCTCTACTGGGCGGCACTCACCCTGGGCCCGATCCTGGTCGTGGGCGGGCTGGCCCTGTCGTCGTACATCGCCGCGTTTCCGCTGCTGCACGAGGCCGCCGATCAGCTGGTCACGCAGAGTCGCCTGCTGAACCTTCTGCCGTTCGTGATCACCTTCGTCACGCTGATCCTCATGTACACGATGGTGCCGAATCGCCGCGTGTCCTGGCGGCACGCGGCCATCGGTGCATTCCTTGGGGCGATCCTCTTCGAGTTCGCCCGCTGGGGTTTCGCCGAGTTCATCCGCAACTCGCCCAACTACGAGGAGATCTACGGCGCGCTGGCGGCCATTCCGATCTTCCTGCTGTGGATATACCTGTCGTGGATCATCGTGATCCTGGGGGCGTCCATTTCGGCGTCGATCTCGGCGTTCGAGTACACCGTGCCGCACGAGGCGCTACCCGAGGGTGCCGAATTCATCGGTCTGCTCGTCGTGCTCCAGCACTTCGTCACCGCGCAGCGCACGGGTGAAAGCGTCGATCCCGCCACGGTGCGCTTGCGCGAGCCGTACCTGCCGTCCAGTGCGATCGCATGTTATTTCGACGACCTGCAGCGCGCGGACATGATCCAGCGTGGCGAAGCCGGTGGCTGGCTGCTCAGTCGCAGCCTCGATGCCACCGAGCTGCTGCGTGTCTATCGCTGCACCCAGTACCGGCTTCCGCTGCATCCGCGTGAGCAGGTGGAGCGGCTCGGCATCGCGCTTCCCCAGGAACTGCTCGGCTTGTTGGATAATCTCGCCGCTGCGCTCGACGCTACGCTCGGCGCGCGTCTCGACCGGTTGTTCCCACCCCCGTCGGTCCCCGTCCCCACCGAGGATACCCTTGCATGATCCGCCCCTTGCTCGCCGCCGCCGCTCTCGCCGTTTCGTTGCCGGCGATCGCCGCGACGGTCGCGACTCCCGAACTCAAGGTCACCACGCTGGACAACAAGCCTTTCGACCTTGCCGCGCAGCGCGGCAAGTGGGTTGTGGTGAATTACTGGGCGACCTGGTGCGTGCCGTGCATCAAGGAAATGCCGGACATCTCCAACTATGTGAAGGGTCACAAGGATGTCGTTGCGATCGGCCTCGCTTTCGAGGACACCGACGCAAAGGACATCGTCGCGTTTCTCGACAAGCATCCTGTCGCATATCCGATTGCGCAGGTGGACGTCACGGCGCCGCCGAAGGATTTCGATCCGCCCAAGGGTCTGCCTACCACGTATCTGATTGCGCCCGATGGGCATGTGGCGCAGCGCTTCGTCGGTCCCATCACCGCGGCGAAGCTCGACGAGGCCATCGCGAAGGGGAAATGACATGCATGCCGTGCGATTCGTGGTGAGAGGCAAGGTGCAGGGCGTGTTCTTCCGCGCTTCCACTCGCGAACGCGCGCTCGCGCTGGGGCTGACCGGCCATGCCAGAAACCTGCTCGACGGCAGTGTCGAAGTGGTGGCGTATGGGAACGCCACCTCGATCGACCAACTCGAGGTATGGCTGCACGATGGGCCACCCTCGGCGGAGGTGAACGAGCTTTACCGCGAGGAACTCGGCGCTCACGACGCGCCGACCGATTTTCGTGTGAGCTAGATCGTCGGGCGCCGGATACGACCCCGGCGCGCTACTGCAATGGGCTGCATCAAGGGCCGGTCGCGTTCGCAGGGCGTGCCGTCAGCGTCACCGGCACCTTGCTGCCATCGGACAGCGTGAACGTCACCGACACCGCATCGCCCGGTTTTACCGGGTGTTTTGCCTGCATCAGCATCACGTGGTAACCGCCGGGCGCGAAGGTGACCTTGCCGCTCGGCGGAAGAGGGACGCTGTCTACCATCTCCATGCGACCCATGCCGCCTTCCGTGCTGCTGCGGTGGATCATCGCGTCGGCATAGTCGGGGCTGCTCGCGCTCACGATCGACACCGCGCGGTCGGTCTCATTCCGAAGCGTGACGTAGCCACCCGCTGGCAGGTTACCCGGCAGCACGCGGACCCAGCCGTCGCTGGCGACGACGGTCGCCGGCTCCGCGGCGTATACGGTGCCGCTGGCGAGCAGCGCACATGTGAGAAGCGATCGAAACATCACGGCTGAGCCTCCATGGACGTGAGCAGGTGCAGGTCGTGCACGATATCGTCTTGCGCTGCGGATGGCGTCGCCAGTAGCCGCGCCTTGCCTTGGCCGTCGAAGATATAAATCGCGGAGCTGTGGCTCACTTCGTAGTTGCCGTCGCCGCGATCCGGCTCGCGGGTGAAGGCGGAGCGATATCGTTTCGCGAGTGCCTCCACTTCGGCATTGGAACCCACCAAGCCGACCGCGCGCTTGTCGAAGGCATTGACGTAGTCGTGCATGATCGCGGGTGTGTCACGCGCCGGATCGACGCTGACGAAGAGGATGCGCACGCGATCCGCTGGCGCACCCAATCGATCGAGTATCACGTGCAACTGGGTCAGGGTCAGCGGGCACACGTCGGGGCAGTGCGTGTAACCGAAATACATGAGCACCACTTTGCCCTTGAAGTCCGCGCCGGTGACCGGCTTGCCGTTGTCGTCGGTCAGGCGGAAGTCGAGGTCCGGAAGATGGCCGGAGACGTCCGTGAGCCGCCATTCGGGCTGCGGCTCGCGCTGGCAGGCGCCGAGCACGGCGATGGCGACGAGGGCGAACAGGCCCAGCAGGGCCCGGCGGCAGGTGGATGGCTTCATGCGACACTCCGCGGGATATCCTGCGAAGGATACGCCACCCATGCCGGCGATCCGGCACACCTGTCCAGGAAATCCGCGCATGCGACACCGTGTCAGTAACGCCACCGCTGCGCTCGTCGGTGCCGCTGGCGCCACCGCCGTGGCCTTCGGCGCCTTCGGCGCGCACGCCCTGCGCAACACGCTGGACGCGTCTGCGCTGGCGACGTGGCACACGGGCGTGGAATACCATTTCTGGCACGCGCTGGCCCTGCTGGCGACCTGTCTTCTGCCCGCGAGCCGTGCTCGTCAGGTCGCCCAAAGCGCCTTTGCGTTGGGCATCCTGTTCTTTTCCGGAAGCCTGTATGCGCTGGCGCTCGGGGCGCCACGCTGGTTTGGACCCGTCACGCCGCTGGGCGGCGTGGCATTCATTGTGGGCTGGCTTGCGCTCGGCTTCGCGCTGCGGGCGAACCGCGATTGATAGGGATCCGCTGGTGGGAGCCAGGCTGCTGGCGATGGGAACTTGCCTTGCTGCTACACCGCTTCGTTGGCTCATCGCCACCAGGGTGGCTCCCACCGGTGCTCCTGGCCTTTCGCCGCCATGGTGTGGCGATGGGGCCTGCCGGTGGGAGCCAGGCTGCTGGCGATGGGAACTTGCCTTGCTGCTACACCGCTTCGTTGGCTTATCGCCACCAGGGTGGCTCCCACCGGTGCTCTTGGCCTTTCGCCGCCATGGTGTGGCAATGGAGCCTGCCGGTGGGAGCCAGCCCGCTGGCGATCGGGGCTTGCCCTGCTGCTACACCGCTTCGTTGGCTTATCGCCGCCAGGGTGGCTCCCACCGGTGCTGTTGGCCTTTCGCCGCCATGGTGTGGCAATGGAGCCTGCCGGTGGGAGCCAGCCTGCTGGCGATGGAAGCTTGCCTCGACGGCTGGCGATACGCGCATCATTCGTCGGGATCGTCCACCGGATCGACCTTCTTCGATTTCAGACGTCCGCTGCGGCGAAGCGCGTCGCGCAGTACGTATTCGATCTGCGCGTTGAGCGAGCGCAACTCGTCCTCGGACCATGCCTGCATGGCATCGAGGACGGCTGCGCTGATGCGCAAGGGGTAGGCTTTTTTCTCGGCCACGCGTTCAGCTGTACAGTGTGCCGGCGTTGACGACGGGTTGCGTAGCGCGATCGCCGCATAGCACCACCAGCAGATTCGACACCATCGCGGCCTTGCGCTCTTCGTCGAGTTCCACCACGCCTTGCGCGCGCAGTTGATCCAGGGCCATGGCCACCATGCCGACGGCGCCTTCCACGATGCGTTCGCGCGCCGCCACGATGGCATTCGCCTGCTGGCGTTGCAGCATCGCCTGGGCGATTTCCTGTGCGTAAGCAAGATGGCTGATACGCGATTCGATCACCTGCACACCGGCCTTCTGCAGACGCGCCTCGATTTCCTGACGCAGATGATTGTTCACTTCGTCGCCGTGGCTGCGTAGCGACACCTTGCTGTCGTCATGGGCGTCATAGGCATAGCTCTGCGCCATCTGCCGGAGCGCCGATTCGCTCTGGATCTGCACGAAGTTCTCGTAGTCATCGACGCAGAAGACGGCTTCCGCGGTGTCCACCACCTGCCAGACCACGATGGCCGCGATCTCGATCGGATTGCCGTCGTTGTCGTTGACCTTCAGCCGGCTGCTTTCGAAGTTGCGCACGCGCAGGCTGACCGGTCGCCGTGTGTAGAACGGGTTGGTCCAGCGCAGGCCTTCCCGGCGTTCGGTACCGGCGTATTTACCGAACAACTGCATCACCTGGCCCTGGTTCGGCTGGACCTGGAAAAAACCCTTGATGAGAAACGCAACGACCGGAATGAGCACGACGCCGCTGGCGGCGAAGGGGCTGCGTCCAAGCGTGCCGAGATAAAGCGCCGCGCTTGCGGCCAGCAGGATCAGGACAAGCAGCACGACGGCAGTAGGAATACCTGGCAATGATGCGGCGGGACGTTCGTTCATGGCGATGTGACCCCTGGGTTGGCGGGGTCATTTGATATCAAATCGATATCACTATCAAGTACCGTCAGGGCGCGCCCCTTCCGCCGCCTGCCGGGGCACCGGCATCGCTCGGTCCTGGCAGGTCGATGAGGTTCGAACCGGGGATGGCGCGTTCGATCCGGATATTCCCCAACGCGTTCATGGCGGCGAAGAAGCGCCATGGTTCACCGGCGCCCGTACCGAGCGCGATATGGGTCGAATCGAAGCGACGCTGTGCAGAATCGAAACTGATCCAGCGATGGTCGATCCATGCCTGGGTCCAGGCATGCGGCACGAACACCCGCGACGCGCCGCCCATCCGCTCGGCATACACGATGCCGGTGACGACGCGCGCAGGAATGCCGACGGCTCGGGCCAGGGCGGTCAGCAGTACCGCATGTTCCGTGCAGTCGCCACGCCGCGTCTGCAAGGTTTCCAGTGCCGAGGCGTAGCCGACGTCGAGGCCTTTGGCATCGATGTAGTCGGAGAGGAAGGAGCGCAGGCGTCGCATCTTTTGCAGGTCGGTTTGCGCATCGCCGACCACGTGCTTGGCGAAGGCGACGAGATCCGGATCGGCCGATTGCACCCAGGCGTTGGGCGCGGTGTCTTCCGGCAACGGACCGGGCTCGTCGCCGTGGCGCATGCCGAAACCGACGTCCACGACGTAGATACCGTCGCCGAGGGGGCGGACCAACTGCTCATCGGTATTGATGAACGGGTTCGGCTGCGAACCGCGTACGGAGATCGTGTAGCGGACCGGTACCGAGCGCAGCGCGAGGACCATGGGACGCGGCGACGTCACCATAGCCGCGCGGAGCATATCGATGTCCTGGTCGGGCGCCTGCGCGCAGGCGGCGTCGCAGGCTGCCATCTCCAGACGGAAGCCGAGCAGCGGTGCGAGGCTGCGCTGGATGAAGCCCTCGTCGTCGACCCATACGTCCACGGCGCGATCGTCCGGTGCGTTCGCGATTGCCTGCCGGATATGGTGCAGGCGCACGCGGGCTCCGTCGGGCATGTCGACCATGTCGTCGCCCACCACTGTGACGTCCACGTCCGCCACCTGTTGCCTGACCGAATCGAAGTTGCGCAGGCGGTAGGTCGTGCCCGGTTTGAAGCCGTGCTCCTTCATGACGAGGCGCTGGCCTTCCGCCAGCGTGGCGCCCGTGGGCCAGATCAACAGGTTGATCTTCGACTGACCGCCAACGGTATTGGCAACCTGGAAGGTGCCGTCGGGGCGGACCTCGCCCGTGGCCAGATTCTCCTGCGTCGACATGCGCGTGCTTGCGTAGAAACCGAGCGGCCTGCCGGCTGTCGACTCGGTCGAACGCAACTCCGTGCGCAGGGCGAGGGGCGTCTTGGCGCGGGTCATGCGGAAGTCGAGCACCTGCCGGGTGACGACCTGGTCCCCCTCCGCTTGCCGGTCGATACGCAGGCTGCCGACCTTGCGGCCGTCCAGAAGGACGGTCATCCAGCGCTCCTGGGCCAGGACGGCCGACGGAATCGCGCACAGTACGGCGAGGACGACAAGAAAGCGTCTCATGAGCGTACTTCCGGATTTTGGGGACGCGACCATCACACCACTTTGGCGCCCCCAGTCAAGTACTTCTTTGGTCAGGTGGGGCGTGCCTCTAGAATGACGTTCCCCCTTATTCCGGACCCCGCGCATGAAGACCTTCGGCACGCCGCATTCCCCTACCGCGCTCAAGGTGCTCCTGCTGGGCTCCGGCGAGCTGGGCAAGGAGGTGGCCATCGAGCTGCAGCGCTTTGCCGTGGAGGTCATCGCCGTCGATCGTTACGCGAACGCGCCCGCCATGCAGGTGGCGCATCGTAGCCACGTCATCGACATGCTCGACGGCGCTGCGCTGCGTGCGTTGATCGAACAGGAAAAGCCGGACCTCGTCGTGCCGGAGATCGAAGCGATCCACACCGCCACGCTGGTCGAGATGGAGAAGGACGGCCTGAAGGTCGTGCCGACCGCGAAGGCGGCGTGGCTGACCATGAATCGCGAAGGCATCCGTCGGCTCGCTGCCGAAGAGCTCGGGCTGCCCACGTCGCCGTACCGCTTCTGCGACACGCGCGAGGCGTTTCTCGATGCCGTGGCGGAGCTGGGTACGCCGTGCGTGGTGAAGCCGGTGATGAGCTCGTCCGGCAAGGGGCAGAGTGTCGTGCGTTCCGCCGCCGATGCGGATGCCGCCTGGGACTATGCGCAATCCGGCGGGCGCGCCGGCAAGGGCAGGGTGATCGTGGAGGGCTTCATCGACTTCGACTACGAGATCACTCTCCTCACCGTGCGCCACCGCAACGGTGTTTCGTTCTGCGCGCCGATCGGCCATCGCCAGGAAGACGGGGACTATCGCGAATCGTGGCAGCCGCAACCGATGAGCGACGCGGCGCGTGCCGCGGCCGAGAAGCAAGCCGACGTCATCACGTCGGCGCTCGGAGGCTGGGGCGTGTTCGGCGTCGAGTTCTTCGTGCGCGGCGACGAAGTGATCTTTTCCGAGGTCAGTCCGCGTCCGCACGATACCGGTCTGGTCACGCTCATCTCGCAGGATCTTTCGGAGTTCGCGCTGCATGCGCGAGCCATCCTCGGGCTGCCCGTGCCGGAGATCCATGCGTTTGCGCCTGCCGCCTCCTGTGCCGTGCTGGTGGAGGGCGAAGGACTCGCACCGACCTACCACGGCGTGGCCGATGCGCTCGCCGAAACCGGCACGATGCTTCGCATCTTCGGCAAGCCGGAAGTGCGCGGTCGCCGACGCATGGCGGTGACGCTGGCGCGCGCGGCGACGGTCGAAGAGGCGCTGGAGAAGGCCAAGCGGGCGGCGAGCCGCATCCGAGTGGAACTCTAACGGCCAGGGGCGCTCTACAACGAGCGTTCACGCCCGAATGTTAAGCTCCCTCGCTCCTATGGACGATCGAATCTCATGAGCGGACGCAGAGACAGCCACGACCGCGACGCGCGCGGTCGCACCGAACCCACGCTCGGACGGCTCGACGACCTCGACAAGCCGGCGACGCCACCCGACGACGGCCTGCCGCACATCGTGGTCGACGCGCCGCGCCGTCCCACGGGTGCCCGACCGCCTGCGTCCCCGCGGGGGCCGCGCAAACGCGGTTGGCTGATTCCTCTGCTGGTGCTGGCGTTGATCGGCGTGCTCACCGGTCTCTGGTTGCAGCAGGATCGTTTGCGCAATCTGGTGCCCGCCACCGAGCTCAACGACACACTCGCGCAGGCCAATCGCGCGCTCGCCGACGGTCGTCTCGACGGCACCGCGGGCGACAGCGCGCGCGAACTGTTCGAGAAGGCGCGCGACCAGCAACCGGACAGCGACCAGGCGCGCGACGGCCTGCGTCGCGTGGGCCAGGCCGAAGTGGCGCGCGCCGACGCAGCCCTGGAAGCAGGACGCCTCGACGAAGCCGAGGCAGCGCTCAACGTCGCCCGCGAATTGCTCGGCGGTGGCAGCGATGTGGAACGGTTGAGCCAACGACTCTCTCAGGCGCGCAATCCGCAAGGTCGCACCGAATCCCTGATCGATCAGGCGCAGCAGGCCTTTGCGGCGGGCCATCTGGACGGCGACGACGGCGCGGGTGCGCTGTACCGCCGCGTGCTCGATGCGGACAAATCCAATGCGGTCGCGGCGCGCGGTCTCGACAAGGTCGGCGATGCGCTCGCCGCGCAGGCGCGCCAGGCCATCGCCTCCAACGACAAGGCCAAGGCCAATGCGCTGGTGGATCGCATCGCCATCCTGGTGCCCGGCTACGGCGATCTGCCTTCGCTCCGCGCGGCCCTGGCGGAAACGAGGAAGCAGGACGACCAGGCCGTCAACACGCTCATCCAGCAAGGCAACGATGCGATGCGCGAGGGGCGCTTCACGGGCGACGGCGACGACAACGCGCTGGCACGTTTCCGCGCGGCGCTCGCCGCCGATCCCGACAACGCCGAAGCGAAGGCGGGACTCGGGCGCGTAGCGCAGGCATTGATCGTCCAGGCCAATGCCGCGATCGACAGCGAAGACGACGATCAAGCGAATCGCCTGCTCGATCAGGCCGCGAAGCTCGCACCGAAGTCCGCCGAATTGGCCGCCGCGCGAGCACGCATCGCTGGCGGTGAAACCAAGGCCCCTGCATCGAACGATGGTGTGCATGTGGCTGGCGACGACGCGGCGCCCGAAGCATCGCTGGCCGTCAGCCCCGAACAGAAGGCGCGGGTTGCCGACCTCGTGCGTCGTGCGCAGGCGGCAGCGTCGCGTGGCGACATCATGGATCCGCCGGGCGACAGCGCATACGACCTTTACCGCAATGCCTTGTCCATCGACGGCAACGATCCGGCCGCGCGTGCCGGTCTGCAGGGGCTCCCCACGCAGGTGGAAAAGCAGATGCAGCAGGCGGTCGCGAACGGCAACGTGCAGCGCGCGGAGAACCTCTTCGCGACGCTCGCCGATCTTGCGCCCGGCGACACCTCGCAAGCCGACATGCGCCATCGCCTCGGCAGTGCCTGGATCGACAACGCCCTGCAACGCGCGTCGCAAGGCGATCGGACGGGCGCGTTCCAGGCGCTCGATCATGCACGTCGCTACGTGCCCAACGACCCGCGCCTGCAAAGCGCCTACGAACGTATTGCGACGGGTCGTTGAGCGAGCGGACGCCGATACTGGTCATCGGGGCATCCGGCCAGATCGGCCGGTTCCTGCTGCCGCGACTGGATGATCTCGGGCTCGACTACCTCGCCGTGAGCCGCGACCCACCACCCGGCGATTCGCGCTGGATCTCAGGCGCCCTGCCGGACGCGATGCCGCCACTGCCGCCGTTGCGCGCCGTGATCTGCCTCGGTCCGCTGGATCACCTGGCGCCCTGGCTGTCGGCAACGCGGCTCGCGGGCACGCCGCACGTCATCGCAACCTCGTCGATGAGCGCCGAGACCAAGCGCGATTCCGAGGTTCCCGCCGAGCGCGATCTGTCCCGGCGATTGCGGGATGCCGAAACCAAGACCGTCGCCACCTGCGCGTCGCGCGGCATGCCGTGGACGGTGTTTCGTCCTACGCTGATCTACGGCGCGGGTGTGGACAAGAGCCTGACGCCGGTCGTGCACACTGCCCGCCGACGTCGGCTGTTCCCGCTCCCTGCAGGCCGTGGGCAACGCCAGCCGGTGCACGCGGAAGACATTGCGGCAGCGGTCGTGGCGGCGCTTTCGTCGCCCCTGGCGGCGCAGGGGCGGACCTTTCCCATCGGCGGCGGCGAGCGGATGAGCGCGGCGGAGATGTTCAGGCGTGTTCGGCGCAGCGCGGGCGTCTTCACGCTGCCCGTGCCCGTGCCTCGCTTGGCGCTGGACCTGGCCGGATGGCTGTCCCCGGCGTTGCGAGGGCCTATTCACCGCCTCGATAGCGACCTGATCGCCGACAATCGCGAACTGGAGCGGTGCCTGGGCGTCCATCCGCGCGCCTTCCAACCCACGCCAGAGACGTGGCTTACGCCACGTTGAGCCAAGCAGCCATCGCCTTGCCAGCATCCGTTCAGATCGGCGCCGGGCGACTGCCCCTATCATCCCCGCACGTATTCTTCCCCAGGACCTCCCCGCGTTGGCCTTCCTGAATCGCCTCGGCTCCCTTCTGCGCGCCAGCTGGCCCTGGCTGCGCATTCCCTTCTGGCTGCTGATGGGGCTGGTGTTCGGCTTCCTCCTGCCGTACACCCTGATCCTCAACGCACGCCTGCAGGATCGCTTCAACGATCTCGTCTTCGCGGTACCCACGCGCGTCTACGCGCGGCCGCTGCCGTTGGCGCAGGGTTTGCCGATGACCCCGGCCGCGTTGGAACTGGAACTGACCTTCGCCGGGTACACGACCGAAGGCGGCGGCAAGATCCAGGGCAGCTATTCGAAGAACGGATCGCGCTTCCTTATTGCGTCCCACGGCTACGCCGGTCCCGATGGCGGCGAGTTGCCGCATCGCATTCGAGTCGCGCTGTCCGACGGGCAGGTCGCCTCGGTCGTCGACGACACCAACGGCAATCCGATCAAGTCGATCCACCTCGATCCGGCGCGCATCGCCACCTTGTACGGCGCGCAGCAGGAAGAACGCCGCATCGTTCGCCTCGACAACGTACCGCCTCTGCTCGTGCAGGGTCTGCAAGGTGTCGAGGATCGCGATTTCAAGAATCACATCGGCCTTGATTTTTCGGCCATCGCGCGCGCCTCGTTCGCCAACCTCCGCGCGGGACACACGGTGCAGGGCGGCTCGACGCTCACCCAGCAGCTCGTGCGCAACCTGTTCCTCGATCGCAGCCAGAACATGCTGCGCAAGGTCAACGAGGCGATCCTTTCTCTGCTGATGGAGGCGCATTACTCGAAGGGGCGCATCCTCGAGGCGTATGTCAACGAGGTCTTCCTCGGTCAGCAAGGCAACCAGGCGGTCCATGGTTTCGCCGCAGGTGGCGAGTTCTTCTTCGGTCGTCGCCTGGAAGACCTTCGCCCGCAGGAGATCGCTCTGCTGATCGGGTTGGTGAAGGGGCCGAGCTACTACGACCCACGCCGCTATCCCGATCGCGCGCTTGCCCGGCGCAATCTCGTGCTGCAGCAGTTCCACGACACCGGCCTGCTGGACGATGCGCAGACCAAGGCCGCGCAGGCGACGCCGCTCGGCATCGCGGCCAACGCCCAGTTGCCGCACAATCGCTTCCCGGCGTTCATGCAGTTGGTGCGCTCGCAGATCACCGCCGATTTCGACGAGGCGGCGCTGCGCGACGGTAGCCTGTCGATCTTCACGACCCTTGATCCGGCCGCGCAGCTCTATACCGAGCAGGCGATCCTCAGCACCATGAAGTCGCTCGGCAAGCGCGGGGCTGCCGCGCAGGCGGCCGCTGTCGTCACCGACACCAGCAATGGCAGCGTGCTTGCCGTGGTGGGCTCACGCGATCCGGGCGACCAAGGCTTCAATCGCGCGCTCGACGCGCGCCGGCCCATCGGTTCGCTGGTGAAGCCCCTGGTCTACCTGGTGGCGCTCGCGCAGCCGTCGCGCTGGTCGCTGGCCTCGATCGTGGACGACACGCCGATCAACCTGCGTCAGCCGGACGGCAAGCCGTGGACGCCGCAGAACGACGATCGCCAGATCCACGGACAGGTGCCGATGCTCGACGCACTGGTCCATTCGTGGAATCTCGCCACGGTGAACCTGGGCCTCCAGGTGGGCGTGCCGCGCATCAAGGGCTTCCTTGAGTCGTTCGGGCTGGAAGACGTGAATCCGAGCCCGTCGCTACTGCTCGGTGCCATCGATCTCTCGCCGCTGCAGGTGGCCCAGTTGTACGAGTACATCGCCGCCGACGGTCATGCCTTGCCGCTGGTGGCGGTGCGCGGCGTGATGGACGCGAAGGGCCAGGCGATCAAACGCTATGAAGTGAAGGGTGGCGACGGCGAGTATCAGACCGCCGCGCGCCTCACGACCTGGGCCATGCAGCAGGTGGTCAACGGCGGTACCGCTGCGGCCATCGGCAATTCCGGGCTCTCGTGGCTGCATGCGGCCGGCAAGACGGGCACCAGCGATAGCCAGCGCGATAGCTGGTTCGCCGGATTCACCGGCGATCGCCTCGCCATCGTCTGGATGGGCCGCGACGACAACAAGCCCACGGGCCTCTACGGCGCCACCGGCAGCATGCGCGTCTGGCAGGAATTGTTCCGCAAGCTGCCGACGCGGCCGCTGTCCGCCGCGCCGGGCGAAGGGCTGGAAATGGCCTATGTGAATCCGCAGACCGGCAAGCGTACCGACCCCTCGTGTGAGGGCGCCCGAGCATTCCCGTTTGTCTCAGGCTACGTGCCGGACGCGGAAGAGGGCTGTTTCTGGCAGCGAATCAAAGGTATGTTCGGCGGCGACGCCGAGCCCGCCGCGCCGGCCGTACCCAGTAATCCTACGGATTGACCCATGCATTACCTTCGTTTTTGCGCCTTCGCTGCCGTTACCGCCACGCTTGTCGCCGCCTGCAGCCAGCCGTCGCCGCCGCAGGCCACCCGCCCCAGCAAGCCTAACTACGACATCGTCGCCCAGGTCCGCGCGGCGGGTGAAAGGGAAAAATCCGCCATCGAGGTCGCGCCGTTGCGCGACCCGGGCGTTCAGGGTCTGGAGCATGCCGCGCAGTCCGACGAACGCGCCGGCAAGTACGATGACGCGGACGCGAAGCTGGTCCAGGCGTTGAAGCTGGCGCCGGATGCGCCGGAGCTGATCCAGGATCGCGCCGAGATCGCCATCCGCCGCCAGGATTACCCGCTGGCGGAGAAGCTGGCGAAGCAGTCGTTCGACATGGGGCCGAAGTCCGGCAGCCTGTGCGCCCGCAACTGGCAGACGATCGTCGAAATGCGCCTGCAGGCGAGCGATACCAACGGCGCCAACGCGGCCCGCGGTGAGTTGGCGAAGTGCCATATCGCCGGACCGAACCGGTTCTGATGCGCGCGAGGCCGCCAGCGGCGGCCTCGCAGTCGTTCCATCCATGAGGAAACACGGCAGCGGCCAGGCCGCCGTCGTTATCTCAGCCGCGGATGGCGCGTCCGTGCTCGTGGACCGTGTCCACGAGCACCTTGACGGTGTCCGGATCGACCTCGGGCGTGATGCCGTGGCCGAGGTTGAACACGTGCCCCGGGTGGTCGCCAAAGGCATCCAGCACGGCACGCGCCTCGCGGGCGACCACCTCCGGCGACGCACGCAGCACGGACGGATCGAGGTTGCCCTGCAGTGCCACGCGATCGCCGACGCGGCGACGCGCCTCGCCGATGTCGAGCGTCCAGTCCACGCCGAGCCCGGCGCATCCCGTGTCGGCGAGCGCTTCGAGCTGTCCACCGGCGCCCTTCGAAAAGAGGATCACCGGCAGGTCGCGGCTGGCGGCATCGGCTTTCAGCGCGTCAACCACCTGCGCCATGTAGCGCAAAGAAAGCTCGCGGAACGGACCCGGGCCGAGCAGACCGCCCCAGGTGTCGAACACCATCAGGGCCTGCGCGCCGGCCTGTGCCTGCGCGATGAGATAGGCCGCCACGGCGCGAGCCACGGTATCCAGCAGACGGTGCGCGAGGGCGGGCTCGTTCCAGGCGAGCGCCTTCACCCGCGCGAAGTCGCGTGAACCTTCGCCTTCGACCATGTAGCAGGCGAGCGTCCACGGGCTGCCGGAGAACCCGATCAGCGGTACGCGACCGTCGAGTTCACGGCGGATGAGGCGCACGGCGTCCATGACGTAGCGCAGTTCGCGATCCATGTCCGGCACGGCCAGTGCTTCGATGGCGGCGGCATCGCGCAGCGGACGCGCAAACCGCGGACCTTCGCCCTGCTCGAACGATAGGCCCAGACCCATGGCGTCGGGAATGGTCAGGATGTCCGAGAAGAGGATCGCGGCGTCCAGGTCGAAACGCGCGAGCGGTTGCAGCGTGACTTCGCAGGCGAATTCCGGATGCGTCGCCAGGCCCATGAAGCTGCCCGCTTTCGCACGCGTGGCGCGGTATTCCGGCAGGTAGCGGCCCGCCTGGCGCATGACCCAGATCGGCGTCGTGTCCGTGGGCTCGCGGCGCAGCGCGCGGAGGAAGCGGTCGTTGCGGAGTTCAGCGGCCATGCGCCGACTCCTGTCCCTGGCTGAACATGACTTTGAAACCTTTCTTGAGCTGTGCGTCGCGCGCCTTGGTGAAGGCGGCGATCGCGAGTTCGCGATCCACGAACACCTCGCGCTTGAGCATGGCCTTGCCGCCTTGCACGCCGGTTTCGCGGTACAGGGTCCACGCACCGAGCAGATCCTGTTCGAGCGTGATCTGGACGTAGCGGGGCGCTTCGGCGCCAGCGTCGGGCATGGTTTGCAGGTAGATCCGCATCTAAGGCGCCGTGGCGGGTGCAGGGCCGATCATTGTAGGGGCTTTGCCGGTGGCTTGCCTCGCACGCCTCGCCTAGGGTCTCACCAAGACGCCGAGCACGTCCTCGTCGCGCACGTGCGAGACGATCTCGGCCTTGCCGATACCACGCCAGAGAATGAGGCGCAGGGTGCCGGCCGTGTTTTTCTTATCCAGCCGCATCAGGTCGAGCAGGCGGCTTGCCGTATGCGTCTGCGACGGCTCGGTGGGAAGGCCAAGGCGTTGGAGCAGGGCGATCAGCCGCTGCGTGTCGGCAGCCGACGCCATGCCAAGACGTTCGGAAAGACGCGCGGCGAGGACCATGCCGATCGCCACGCCCTCACCATGCAGGATCTCGCTGTAGTTGCCCGCGGTTTCCAGGGCGTGTCCAAAGGTGTGGCCGAGGTTGAGCAGGGCGCGCTCGCCCTGTTCGGTTTCATCGCGCGATACAACGCCCGCCTTGTAGCGGCATTTGCGCGCAATGGCGGCTACCAGGGGCGTGGCGTCGCGGCGGACGATGGCGTCGGCGTGGTCTTCCAGCCAGGCGAAGAAGTCGGCATCGCCAATGGCGGCGCCCTTGACGATCTCGGCCAGCCCCGCCCTGAACTCGCGCTGCGGCAGCGTGTGCAACACATCGATATCGGCGATCACACCGCGTGGCTGGTGGAATGCACCGGCCAGGTTCTTGCCGGCGGGCAGGTTCACGCCCGTCTTGCCGCCGACGGAGGAATCCACCATGGCAAGAAGCGTCGTGGGCACCTGGATGAAGTCGATGCCACGCATCCAGCACGCGGCAGCGAATCCGGCGAGGTCGCCGACCACCCCGCCGCCGAGGGCGATGACGCAGGCATCGCGCGTGGCGCCGAGTTCGCCAAGCGCTTCGAGCACGCGCCCGACGTTGGCGAAGGTCTTGTGCGTCTCGCCGTCGTCGATCAGGAAGGACGACCAATGAAGCCCGTCGAGCCCCTTCGCCAGCGCATCGAGATACAGCGGCGCCACGGTGGTGTTGCTCACTACAAGCACGTGCTTCCCGCGGACGAGAGAGCGCCAGTGCGAGGCGTCGGCAAGGAGGCCCGGCCCGATACGTACCCGGTAGCTGCGGCCGGCGAGCGCAACCTCAACGGTTTCGATCAACTGCGTTTCCATCCGTCTCGTTTCCAGTGGCGTTCGAGCAGAGCGATGGCGCGGGGCACCGCGTCATCCACGCTTTCGTGGCGGCCGTGGAAGATCAGATCCGCCACGTCCTCGTAGAGTTGGGTGCGGTGTTCGGCGAGGGCCCGCAGACGGGCGAGACGATCGGGGCCCGCGAGCAGCGGTCGCGCGGTGTCGTCGCGCAGGCGCTCCAGTTGCTCGTCGACATCGACGGCGAGCATGAGCACGGTGCCGCGCGACGCCAGCACCTCGCGGTTGCCCGCGTCCAGCACCGCGCCCGCACCGGTCGCAAGCACAAGCCCTTCGCGGCGGCTAAACTCGT
This sequence comes from Luteibacter flocculans, assembly GCF_023612255.1. Classification (NCBI taxonomy): domain Bacteria; kingdom Pseudomonadati; phylum Pseudomonadota; class Gammaproteobacteria; order Lysobacterales; family Rhodanobacteraceae; genus Luteibacter; species Luteibacter flocculans. Next base: position 1,065,944 of record NZ_CP063231.1, read on the forward strand.
CCAGGTGCGCGCATTCGTGGGCGCGAAACACCGCTTCGCCCTCACGTGCGAACAGGTCTGCGATCGGCATGCCGCAGCGCGCTTCGATCTCGACGTCGAGGTCCACGAACGGCAGGCCGTAATGCGCCGCGAGGCGCTGTCCGATCGATGTCTTGCCGGCCCCGGTGGGGCCGACCAGGAACAGGTTGGGCGAAGGATTCATCACCGTCATGCTAGCAAGCCCCATGCACAGATACGAATCGATCCTGATCGCCGGTGCCGGCGATGTCGGCACACGTCTCGCGCGCCGGCTGGCCGCGGAGGGGCGGCGCGTTCACGCCCTGCGGCGTAGCGAAGCAAGCGGTGGCGACGGCATCGTTTGGCGGCGAGGGGATCTCCTTCGCCCGGACACGCTGGCCGGTCTCCCTCCGGTAGATGCCCTGGTCTTCGCAGCGACCCCCGACGCGCGCGACGAGGCGGCGTATCGCGCCGTGTTCGTGGACGGGCTGCGGCACGTGATCGATGCGCTGCCGACGCCGCCGCGGCGCACCGTGTTCGTGTCCTCGTCCGCCGTCTATGGCGAGCACGATGGCGCGTGGATAGACGAGGACACGCCGCCCGCGCCGCTGGGTTTCAACGGTCGCGTGCTGCTGGAAGCGGAGCGCTGGCTTGCCACGCGCGACGTGGGCGGGGTCAGTCTGCGTCTGGCTGGGCTGTACGGGCCCGGCCGTACGCAGCTCTTCGATCGTCTGCGCGAAGGCAAGGCAGGGGTGCCGCGCGACCGTCAGGTCTATGCCAACCGGATCCACGTCGATGACGCGGCGGCGGCGTTGGCGATGCTTTTGGACGTGGAGACGCCTGCATCGGTTTACCTCGGCGTCGACGACACGCCGTTGCCGATCGACGTTCTCTACGATCACCTGGCCGACTTGCTCGGCGCGCCCCGGCCACCGGAGGGACCGGCGCCCGCAGGCGTGGGCAACAAGCGACTGTCCAACGCGCGCTTGCGCGAGCTTGGCTTTCGTTGCGCATGGCCGGATGCCCGCGAGGGGTACGCCGCTCTCGTGCGGGCCTCCTCGGTGTAATGCGCCTAGGGAGTCGGAAACGTGATGGCTATCCCCGACCACCGAGAGACATTGCCCCTTCAGACGATTTACGACGAAGCCGGTTACCTTGATCAAATGCCGTTCGACCTTTTCCGAGAACTGATGACACACGTTTCGGAAGAGCTCGGCATCCCCGCAGGAAAGCTACGACTGTCGGACCGCTTCGACGCTGAGCTCGCTCCCGCGAGGGGAAACGAATTCGACTCGGCCGTCGCCATGCTGGCCTACGACCTGAAGCTGGCGGCAAAGCGTCATAAGCGAAAGCTAGACATGAGCGTCGAGACGTTGGACGGCTATCTAAGGCTCATGAGCGAACTCTATTGACCTAGGGATGCTCCGAACGCGTTATCGCAGATCGGCCCTCACGCATGAAAAAAGGTTCATCGCGGAATTGCTGGGCGCTGTCTGGATACGTCGGTTCATTCGCCGCTTGACTGCATGTCCGTCGGCTGGAGCTACCGCTAGCTCGTGCGGCGAGGCCAGAGCCTTCGGTGCCCCTCTCGCTGCTCAGACAGGTCCTCCGCGTTCGAAAAGGATGGCCGCTGGCGCGGCCTGTGTACCTAGTGGCCTTCGGCCGCTCTCTTGTGCGGAAACTCGCCTCGAGGGGGACACCGAAGACTCCCGCGATGACTGAGATCACGTGTTGGGAGAGCCGCAAACGCAGCCGAAGCGCGGCAAGCCGCTCGCCGTCGTGACTGCGAAGGCAGAAGCGTCCGGCGACTCCACGCGAACGACGTGCGAGAACTTGTTTAGGGCATCCCTACTTGGCCCCGGACCGCGGCGTGGTTGACGGGAGGGTCGCATGGCGATGGTCGTCCAGCGCGATCACCCAGTCCGCCTCGCTGTCCAACGTTGCCAACAACCGACGGCTGATCCGCTCGTAATGCTGGAGAAACCGTGCGAGCGTCGACGCATCCATCGCGCGCGGTTCGCGGCGCTCGCGCAGCGGCTGTTCGGCCTGCTCGCGCCAGCGCGCCACGACGTCCCACGATGGCGCGCGCAACACCACCAGCGCGTCGAGCCGTTTCCATAGCGGTAAATAATCCGCGAGGCGGGTGTTCACCCAGCGCCGCCAGGTGCCGTCCGGATCTTCATCGCGCTCCAGTGCGTTGATCGGTTCGATCAGTGTTTCCGCGTCGGCGGGCTTCGCACCGAGGCACCAGCCTTCGAGCACCACCAGCCTGGGAGGCACGCGGACCGAAGGCCACGTCTCGACGGGCGCGCGGTCGTCCTGGCCCTTGTCGAAGCGGGGCAGGGCGACAGGGTGCGTTGCCGACGCTTGGGCAAGCGCATCGAGCGTGGTGTCGAGCAAGTTCAGGTCATGTGTGCCGGGCACGCCGCGCGTGCGCAGCAGCGGATGCACATCCGTCGCCAGCGTCTCGCGCTGCATGCGGGTCAGATACACGTCGTCCAGCGACAAGGCCACGGCGGGCCAGCCCTGCGCGCGGGCCTGATCGACGATGGCAGCGGCGAGCGTACTCTTGCCGCTGCCCTGCACGCCGGAGAGCCCCAGCACGAAAGGGCGCGCCGCCCGCGCCGGACCCGCGGCGAAATGCCCGAGGACGGCGGCGGCCAGCGTGCTAGCATCGATGACTTCCATGGCCGGCAGCATAGTCCACCGTCATGCTCAACTCAGAGATTCTCGATACCTTTCGCGGCCTGCTCGACGAGGCCAAGGCTAGCGGCGACCGCGAGCCTACCGCGATGAACCTCGCCACCGTCGACAGCCGCGGTCGGGTGCACTCCCGCATCGTCCTGCTCAAGGCCATCGACGAGAAAGGCCTGCGTTTCTTCACCAATTACGAAAGCGCCAAGGCCGGCGAGATCGCCGAGCACGACCAGGTCGCGCTGTGCTTCCACTGGAAGCAGATTCGCGAAGGCATCCAGGTGCGCTTCGAGGGCCGAGTGAGCAAGGCGAGCGTTGAGGAGTCAGATGCCTATTTCGCCCGCCGTCCCCGCGGAAGCCAGATCGGTGCATGGGCCTCGAAGCAGAGCCAGGAACTGCCCGACCGAAAGACCTTCGACGAGCGCGTGGCGCACTACGAAAAGGAATTCGAAGGCCGCGACGTGCCGCGTCCCCCACACTGGGGCGGCTATCTCGTGGAGCCCGATCGGGTGGAGTTCTGGTACGGCGCCACCTTCCGATTGCACGAACGCATCGTGCACACCACGGAAGGTACAAGCTGGACGACGCGACTGCTCTATCCCTGACCGGAGGCTTCATGACTCGCGCCCAGCCCGTGCAGCACATCGCGCAGACCACGTTCACCGTGCACACCCGCGGCCGCTCGCTGGGCGAGGTGACCGAGCGGATTGCCGAAGCGATTGCGGCCAGCGGCGTCGGCACGGGCATCGCACACGTTTTCGTGCAGCACACCAGCGCGTCGTTGCTGATCGGCGAGAATGCCGATCCCACCGTCGTCGCTGACCTCGAGCGCTTCTTCGCACGGCTGGTTCCGGATGGCGACCCGCTGTTTCGCCATCGCGACGAAGGTCCGGACGACATGCCGGCGCACGTTCGTTCCGTGCTCACCGGCGCCTCGTTGTCGATTCCCGTGCACGGCGGCAAACCCTTGCTGGGCACGTGGCAGGGCGTGTTCCTCTACGAACATCGCCATGAGGCGCATCAGCGCAAGATCACCGTCACCGTGCTGGGGCATTGATGTCCGACGCGTATCCCCAGCGCATTGTCTGCCTTACCGAGGAACCAACCGAAGTGCTCTATGCCATTGGCGAGGAGCATCGGATCGTGGGCATTTCCGGCTTCACCGTGCGCCCGCCGCGGGCGCGGAAGGAAAAGCCGAAGGTATCCGCATTCACGAGCGCCAAGATCGATCAGATCCTGGCGCTGAAGCCGGATCTCGCGATCGGCTTTTCCGATCTGCAGGCGGACATTGCCAGCGAACTCATTCGCGCAGGCGTCGAAGTGTGGATCAGCAATCACCGCAGTGTGGAAGGCATCGTGGCGTACATCCGTCGTCTCGGTGCCATGGTCGGTGCTGCCACCAAGGCCGATGAACTGGCATCGCGTGCCGAGGCACATCTCGCAAAGATCGCCGCACAAGCGGCAGCGCTGCCGCGGCGACCGCGGGTGTACTTCGAGGAATGGGACGATCCGCAGATCACCGGCATTCGCTGGGTCGGCGAACTGGTGCGCATCGCCGGTGGCGACGACGTCTTTCCGGAATTGCTGGAAGAGCCCCTCGCGAAGCAACGCATCCTGGCCGATCCGATCGAGGTGGTAAGGCGCGAGCCCGACATCATTTTCGGCTCGTGGTGCGGCAAGCGCTTTCGGCCGGAACACGTGGCCGCTCGTCCGGGTTGGGCCGACGTGCCCGCGGTGCGCGACGGTGAGCTTCACGAGATCAAGTCGCCCATCATTCTGCAGCCAGGTCCGGCGGCGTTGTTCGACGGCATCGAGGCGATACACGCGGTCATTGCACGCTGGGCGATGCGGCCCTAGGACGACGCTTCGCGATGCCGCATCAGGGCATCGGGATCCAGCGATCGTGCTTGCGGATCTCCAACGGCCGGAAGCGGCGCTTGTAATCCATCTTGGGATGCCCCGCGATCCAGAAACCGAGATACAGGTACGGGATGCCGCGCCGTTTCGCCAGTTCGACTTGCTGGAGGATGCCGAAGGTGCCCAGGCTCCGGGCAGCTTCGTCAGGATCGAAGAACGTATAGACGGCCGACGCCCCAACCAGCGTGACGTCGGTGACCGCCACGCCGACCAATCGGCTGCCCTGGCGAAATTCGAGGAAGACGGTGGGACTCCATGGCGCGGTGAGGAAGCGTTGGAAATCTTCCGCGTCTGCGGCATCCATGCCGCCGCCACTGTGCCGTTCCTGAAGATAGCGCTGGTATAGCGCGTGACGCTCATGCGTGAAGCCCGGCAAGGCCTCTTCGATCGTGAGGTCGGCGTTGCGCTTGAGGCAGCGGCGTTGGGTGCGGTCGGCGACGAAGTGTTCCACGTCGATGCGGCAGGGCACGCATGCCTGGCACGCGCCGCACTGCGGCAAGTAGAGATGCCCGCCGGCACGGCGGAAGCCCTTGGTGAGTGCCGGACCGTACAGCCGATCGAGGTGCGGTGCGCCTGGATCGACCACGAGATTCTGCGCGGTCCGCTCCGCGTAATAGCCGCAGGTATGCGGCAGGGTCTGGAACAGGCGGACGCGATCGGTCATGCGTCGATGTTATAGCGCCCCGGCGAGCCCTGCGTCACCGCGGCTTTCACCGTCCCGTGGGGGGCTTGCGCGTCCGCTCGATCGTTTCGATCAGCACGCCCAGGCTGTGCGCCGATTCCAGGTGTTGGCGCGACCACGGGGTCGATCGCCCCCGCACGGTTTCCTGCCATGTCTCGAAACTCTGCCGGGGCGAGAGCCGGGCACCGGGGATGGTCTCGAGCTTCGCCAGTGCCGGATTTCCGCCCCAGCGTACGTGCCGTACCTGCTCCGTGCGTGTCCAGAGAATGGCGTCGTGCCGGTCCGGCCCCAACGGCATGAAGATCACGCCTGCGGCGAGATCCGTGATCGCAGATTCGGCCAACTCGGGGTGGCGCGCGCCCAGATCGTCGGTGTGTTGCACGCTCGCCCGTTCGTCCTGCGCGAATGCCTGGCGAATGCGCAGCAAGGCGGTCGCGTCGGGCAGATGTCCGTGGCGCATGACCTTGTCACCGGCGAAGATCGCCACGCCGTCCGCATCCACGACTTCCAACAATGCCGGCGCCAGCGAGGTCAGCAAGGCAGGATCGATCCGCTCGTGCTCGTCGAAGGCCGTCATGAGTTTTTCGCGCACGGTCGCCAGCGAGCTTTCCATCTCGATGTCGGCCAGTTCCTCGATTTCCGCCACGCGCGCCGCGAAAGCGCTCGCGATGCCGTCGGCGGCGTTGCGCATGCGGTGGTCGGCGAACAGGGGGCTGTAGTGGTGACAGGAAATGAGGCCCCAAAGCCTGCCGTCCACGATGATCGATGCCACGAGGCTCGCAGTGACACCCATGTTGCCCAGGTATTCCAGATGCACGGGCGACACGCTGCGCAGCGACACGTCGCTGAGATCGGTGGCCGCCCCCGTGAGCGGATCGTTGACCGGCCAAATCCGCGCAGGAACGTAGCGACAGTTGCTGATCTGGCGCACGCGGTTGCGCAGGTAGAGGGCGCGCGCCTGCACGGGAATATCGGTGGCCGGATAGTGCAGCCCCAGATAGGCCTCGAGATCGTCGCGGCGGGCTTCCGCAACCACCTCGCCGTGCCAGTCGCGGTCGAAGCGATAGACCATCACCCGGTCGTAACCCAGCACATTGCGTACGCGGCGAGCGGTGCGCGCCGCCGCGCGCTCCACCGTGGCATCGCCTTGCAGCTGCTTTGCGTGATCGGAGGTCACCCACGCGGGGTCTTCGTCGAAGAATGGGAGTCGCGGTTCGACCTCGATCAGCCAGCGGTCCGGGTAGGCATGCACAGCGGCATACCAGTCGGTGATGTCGGGCGCCTGCGGAAAGGTCACCGGCCACCAGGTGCTGTGTTCGGGGCGGTCGGTCTGAGCGAGGGCCGGCAGATCGAGCACCTCATGCAACGCGGCACCACGTGCCGCTTCCGGACTCAGGCCAAGCACGGCGCCGATGTTCTCGCTGACCTGGAGGATCGCCGCCGTTACTGCATCGACCACGAGCAGCACGCCGTGCGGTTGAATCGAGCCAGGAATGTGGATCGGCTCGCGATCGCAGGCGGTGAGGTCGGGGAGCTCAGACATGCGCGGGAGAGTCCTGTAACGTCTGTTGAAAGCGCGCGAACATGTGCCGCGCGGCATCGATGGCGGCCGCGAGCGAAGCCGGACTGGTCAGCACATCGTCCAGTAGGGACTGGAATCGACGCCATGGAGCGGCTGTGCCTTCCCCGATCGCATAAAAATGGTGCGGCAGGTGCGGGAGCCGCTCACGCAGCCCCTTCACGATGACGCGCCCGCCCAGGGCGGAACCCTCGATCACGTACAACTCGCCCAGAGCGGCAGGCAGTGCGTCGTCAGCGGGCATCCGAAGGGAAGGCACGGCGGTTTGCCGCAACTCGGGCAAGTGGTCGCGCTGTATCCCCGTGGCCATGAGGTCGCGGCGCAAAGCAGCGGCACGCGAGGCGTAGGGCCACCCATGCAGGACGCGCAGCGTATCCAGCCACGCCGACCGTTCCGCCTCCCAACGACTCAGGAGCGTCCACTGCGCGGCGAGCAGCCGTTCATAGCCGAGATCGTCCAGTTCGCCGGCAACGAGGCTGCGCATCATCGGCGAGGCTTCCGCCGCCTCGTGCGCGTCACGCGTCGCGGTCCGCAGGGCCAGGTGGGGCGGCGAAACGGCGGAGCGGGCGCCCGCCACTCAGAGGACCTGGGTGGCCTTGAGCACCACGACCAGCATGACCCCCGCCACGATCGCCAGCACCATCAGTCGGACCCGTGCAGCCGTGCGCTGCGCACGGGGGCGGTTTTCCGGCTGGCGGTGCAACTGGAGTTCTTCCTGGAAGCGCACGACGGGCTCGATGCCGATCTCCTTCAGCACGGCGCGCGCCGTGGGAAAGTCGTCGGCGCCTTTCACCCAGACCTGCGGCCACGCATCCCGGTTGTCCTGGCGCTGCGAATAGCTGAAACGCTGGTAGGTGGGGCGATTCCAGCTTGAGCGGTTGGTGACCGTCGTCTCGATGCCGTGCTCAGTGAGCAGGGCGACGACCCGGTCGATGTTGTCTTGGCGTGGCGAGGTATAGATCTGGCGCATCGGCCGATTCTACGGGAATTGCCGAGGCGCCGCCGGGCGCCCCGGCGCCCGTCACGGCGAGACCAGTGCGCCCTTCACATCGTCGAGGTGGCCGTCGTTCGGCAGCGGCTGCAGGCCAAGGAGATGGGCGAGCAGGGGGTACACGTCGACGTTGGGGAACGGAGCGATGCGGCTGCCCGGCCGAAACGCGGGGCCGCGGGCGACGAACAGCGCCCGCATGCTCGGATCGAGATTGTCGTAGCCGTGCTCGCCGCGCGACATCGGCGTGGTGCGCTCGGCGAGCACCTTGTGGCTGGTGATCGACCAGCCCGTATCGGCGAGGCAGACGAAGTCCGGCACTCGGGGATTCTTGCCGTAGTCCAGGCGGGCCGGCAGGTCGCCCTTGCGGTAGCAGTGCATGTGCGCGTGCGGGCCCAGCAGCCGCGCCACGGCATGGGTGCTGTCTACGCCGGGCTTCGCATCGAAGGTGGCCACGACGCCGTAGGAGACCTCCGCGAGCGCGTCGAGGTCGGTTTCCTCGTCGGCGAAGACGATGTTGCCGCGGGGAACGTCCGCCATGCCGTGATCCGACAGGACGATGAGGTTGGTGGTCTCGTAAAGCCCGCGACGGCGCAATTGCGCGACCAGATAACCGAGCGCGTCGTCCACCTCGCGCAGGGCGGCGTCGAGTTCCGCCGAATCGGGGCCGTACTCGTGCCCGGCATGGTCTACCGCGTCGAAATACAGCGTGTCGAAGACGGGCTTGGGGCCCGGCTCGTCGATCCAGGACAGCAGCTTGTCGACGCGCTGGCGCGAGGTCAGTGCATCGTCGAATGCAAACCAGTGGTCCGCCCACGCGCCGTGAATCTCAGCCTCGGAGCCAGGCCAGAACAGGGTCGCGGTGCGCAGCCCATGCCGTTGCGCCGTGATCCAGATCGGTTCGGCCTGTGCCCACCAGCGCCCGTCGCGGACCGCGTCACGGTTGGCCGTGGTGAACTTGCCCAGCGCCGTATCGCGCATGGTGTTGTTCACGATGCCGTTGCGATCGGGCACACGGCCGGTCACCAGCGTGTAGTGGTTGGGAAAGGTCAGGGAAGGGAACGATGGCAGCATGTACGGCGCGCTGGCGCCTTCGCGTTCGAGTGCGGCAAGGTTCGGAGTCAATCCGCGATCGATGTAGTCGGCGCGAAAGGCGTCGATGGACACGAGCAGGACGGGATTCGGGCGGGGCGCGGGCGCTACCGGTCGGGTGGCGCAGCCGGCGAGTACCGGCAACAGCAGCGTGAGGAAGATCACGCAGCGGGACAACGTGGCGTTCATGGGGAAGGACGTACGCTCTGGCACAGACAATCTCCCCATGATGGACGAGTCCCGTGACCAATTCATCACGCAAGTTCCTGCTTGCCTTTCTTGCTCTCGCCATGCCGGCGCTCGCGCTGGCGCAGAATCAGACTCAGCCGGTGAAGCCCGCCGCCCCGCCGCCGAAGCCTCGGCCCGTCGTGGTCGCCACGCCCAGCCCGAGCCAGCAGTGGCAGCGCCAGGTCGATCGCCAGCAGCTTCAGAGCCGCCAGGATCAGAACGCCCTGCGTGAGCGCCTCCGTCAGGACAACCTCGACATGCAGCGCACGAACACCAGCAACCCGGCACTGCGCAACCAGTTGGACGCCGCGGACCGCAGCCAGCAGGACCTCTACCGTGCGCGCCAGAACGCCGCGGTACGGCGTTATCAGACCGAACAGCAGACCGACGACACGCGGACGCTGCCGGCACGGAGCACGTCGACGGGGCACTGAGGCATTGCTGCGACGCGTCTGGCGAGGCGTCGCTGCCGGAGACCATAATCGGCGATCCCCAGGATCGGAGTCTCCCCGATGACCGCTGTCACGCGCATCGACACCACCCGCACCGTTCGCGCACCGCGCGGCGGCGAACTGACCTGCCGCAGCTGGCTGACCGAAGCGCCGTACCGCATGCTGCAGAACAACCTCGATCCCGAGGTGGCCGAGAATCCGGCCGAGCTGGTCGTCTACGGCGGCATCGGTCGCGCGGCGCGCAATTGGGAATGCTTCGACGCGATCCTGCGCAGCCTGCGTGAACTGCGCGACGACCAGACCCTGCTCGTGCAATCGGGCAAGCCGGTGGGCGTTTTTCCGTCGCACCCGGATGCGCCCCGCGTGCTCATTGCCAACTCCAATCTGGTGCCGGCGTGGGCCAACTGGGAACACTTCAACGAGCTCGATCGCAAGGGCCTGATGATGTACGGCCAGATGACCGCGGGCTCGTGGATCTACATCGGCTCGCAAGGCATCGTGCAGGGCACGTACGAGACCTTCGTGGAAATGGGGCGGCAGCATTACGGCGGGCAGCTCGCCGGGCGCTGGATTCTCACCGCAGGTCTCGGCGGCATGGGCGGCGCACAGCCGTTGGCCGCAAGCCTGGCCGGCGCGTCGTCGCTGACGATCGAATGCCAGCAGAGCCGCATCGACTTTCGCCTGAAGACCCGCTACGTGGACGAGCAGGCAACCGATCTGGACGACGCACTGGCGCGCATGGAGCGGTATGCGAAGGAGGGGCGCGCGGTCTCCGTGGCGCTGCTCGGCAATGCCGCCGACGTGCTGCCGGAACTGGTCCGACGGGGTGTGCGGCCTGACGCCGTGACCGATCAGACCAGCGCGCACGATCCCGTGAATGGCTACCTTCCCTCGGGCTGGACCGTCGATGAGTGGTTCGAGCGCCGCAAGAGCGATCCGGTGGCGACGTCGCGTGCCGCCAAGGCGTCCATGCGCCGGCACGTGGAAGCCATGCTCGCGTTCCACGCAATGGGTGTGCCGACCTTCGACTACGGCAACAACATTCGACAGATGGCGAAGGATGAAGGCCTGGCAGAGGCGTTCGCGTTCCCGGGCTTCGTGCCGGCGTTCGTCCGGCCGCTGTTCTGTCGCGGCGTCGGCCCGTTCCGCTGGGTGGCCTTGTCGGGCGATCCGGAGGACATCTACAAGACCGACGCCAAGGTCAAGGAACTGATTCCGGACGACCCACACTTGCACCGCTGGCTGGACATGGCGCGCGAGCGAATCAGTTTCCAGGGCCTGCCGGCGCGCATCTGCTGGGTGGGCCTCGGGCAGCGCCATCGCCTTGGGCTTGCCTTCAACGAGATGGTGCGCAATGGCGAGCTCAAGGCGCCGGTGGTGATCGGCCGCGATCACCTCGACTCCGGCTCCGTCGCCAGCCCGAACCGCGAAACGGAAGCCATGCGCGACGGCAGCGATGCCGTCAGCGACTGGCCGCTGCTCAACGCCATGCTCAACGTGGCCGGCGGCGCGACCTGGGTCAGCCTGCACCACGGCGGCGGCGTCGGTATGGGTTACAGCCAGCACAGCGGCGTGGTGATCGTCTGCGATGGCAGCGAGGCGGCCGACCGGCGCCTCGCCCGCGTGCTCTGGAACGACCCCGGCACCGGCGTCATGCGTCACGCGGACGCCGGCTATCCGGAAGCGATTGCCTGCGCGAAGGAGCAGGGCCTCGATCTGCCCATGCTCTGATAGGCTAAGACCCTGCGGCCATCCTGGTAGCGATGAGAACTCGCCGGAGGGAACTGGCTGGTGGGAGGCAGTTGGTGGGAGCCAGCCTGCTGGCGATGGGAGCTTGCCTCACCGCTTCATCGCTTCGTTGGCTTTTCGCCACCAGGGTGGTTCCCACCAGCAAGCTCCTACTGGAGCGGCGATTCGCCTGGGGAACCGCTATAGCGGTTCTCAGCGACCGTTGGCCCACTCGGGTGTGTAGCGCTCGGGATAGAGCCGCTGCAGGGCCAGCACCTTCGGCCGGTCATTGACCACGATGTACATCGTGTCCGGATTGAGGCGCATGTAGTCCTGGTGATAGTTCTCGGCCGGATAGAACGTCTTGAGCGGCGTGACCTCCGTGACGATCTTCGCCGGGAACGCGTGCGCCGCCGTCAACTGCGCGACATACGCCTCCGCGACCTTCTTCTGTTCGGGGTTGGCGTAGAAGACCGCCGATCGGTACTGGGTGCCGACATCCGGGCCCTGCCGGTTGAGCAGGGTGGGGTCCTGGGCTACAGAGAAGAACACCTGAAGCAGTTGCCCGTAAGTGACCTGCGTCGGGTCGTAGACGACGCGGACGGATTCCGCGTGGCCGGTGTCGCCGTCACTCACGTCGTCGTAGTTGGCATGGGCGGCGTCGCCGCCGGCATAACCGGCGCGCACGCTTTTCACCCCGCGAACGTGCTGGAACACGCCTTCCACGCCCCAGAAGCAGCCACCGGCGAAGACGGCGGTCGCATCGATGCGGGAGCCGGGGGCGACATCCACGATGGGAGCGGGCAGGCGGACTCCCGCGTCGCCCGCGGACGCGGCAGAGCACGCCGTGAGGGCGAGCAGGAGGGCAGGCAGGAAACGACGGCGCATGGCAATCTCCGACGGGGTTCGTATCCAATAAGACCGGACCACGAACCTTTATCTCACGCGCGGGTCTTCACAGTCCGACGAGTCCCTTCGTTCTTACCCTACAGAATTGGCGGGCGCCGCCGATACGCCGGGGGACGACCGTGGACGGGCGGCCCCGCGCGGATGGGACAACGTGGTTATGCGGTGGCACGTGCGCCGCTTCGATCTGCCGTTCATGCTCGCCTCCGCAGGCCGGCGGCAGCAATGGCAGGGGAGGGAAGCGTGGCGTACGACCTGGTAGAGAGACGCGTGTTCGTGACTGACCTCGAGGTCGGCATGTACGTGAGCCGTCTCGATTGCGATTGGTCCGCCACGCCCTTTCCGCTCCAGGGCGTGCCGATCACGTCTCGGGACGACATCGACAAGCTGTCCAAGTTCTGCAAGTACGTCTTCGTGGACCTGCACCGCCGGGTGGCTCCGGCGCAGACCCTGCCCAGGGTTGCCATGGCGGCCCGGACGGCAGCGCGACCAGCAATCAATCCGCGGCTCGTGGCGCGACACAGCTATACCGACACGGCCTCCTTCGAAGAGGAAGTGCCGCGCGCGCGCGAGGCGTTCAACACGATGGCGGCGTTTGCGGAGCGCCTGGTGGACGACATCCAGGCAGGCAAGCCGATCGAACCGGGCGCGGTCGAAGAGGCCGTGCGGCCGATGGTCGCCAGCGTGCTGCGCAGCGGCGATGCCTTCTTCTGGATCGAAAGCCTGCGTCGACGCGACAGCTACACCTATCAGCACGCAGTCGGCTGCAGCACTCTGGCGGCGGCGTTCGGGCGCCACATGGGCTTTGCGAGCGAAACGATCGAGAGCCTGGCGGCAGGCGGGCTGTTGCTGGACGTGGGCAAGGCGCAGATGCCGGAGGAAATGCTGAAGCGCCCCGGCCCGCTCAACGACGACGAGTGGGCGGTGGCGCGGCAGCATGTGAGCGAAGGCATCGCCATCCTCGATCATTCCGGCGTCGACGATCCGGAGATCCGCGACATGGTCACGACGCACCACGAGCGCTTCGACGGTAGCGGCTATCCCGCCGGGCTGGCGGGCACGGCCATTCCGCTGTCCGGCCGCATGGCGGCGATCATCGACAGCTACCACGCCATGTCGTCGATGCGACCCTATCGACCGGCGATGTCGCAGCACTTGGCACTGCGCCAGCTCTACGCCGGGCGCGATCGCGAATTCCAGGGCGAACTGGTCGAACAGTTCCAGGCCTGCCTTGGCGTCTACCCCACCGGAACGATGGTGGAGCTGAACACGGGTGAAGTCGCCGTCGTGATGGTGCAGAATCAGGCGCGCCGCCTGCAGCCGCGGGTGGCGATTCTCACCCGGGCGGACAAGGGGCCGCGCGAGGACTTCCTCATCGTCGACCTGATGAACCAGGCGGACGTGGTCCGCCGCGAAATCCTGCGAACCTTGCCTGCAGGTAGCCACGGTATCGACCCAAGGGAGTTTTTTCTTCAATGAGTGAGCGTGCCGATATCCTGCCCGCCGTCCAGATGATCCTCGACCGGGTAGTGCCGGATTCGGGCTGGCGCGCGGTGCTCGTGGTGAGATTGCAGGGCATGCGCGAGGCTCAGTTGCGCTTCGGCTACGACTTCGGCAACGAGATCATGCTGGCCGCCCGCGGGCGACTGGTTCAGGCCGTACGCCACGTCGATACGGTATTCGTAGCGGGCGACGATACGTTCGTGGTGGTGCTGCCTTCCGTGCGCAACCGCACCCACGCACTGCTGGCGGCGACCCGCATCGTCAGTGCCTTCGATGCGCCACTGCTCCGCGGCGAACGCCCGTGGCATGGCCGACCGGTAGTGGGCGTGGCCGTGCATCCGGAACACGGTACCGTGGCCGAGCTGCTTTACCGCCGCGCGGAACTCGCTCACGACGAAGCCGTGCGCGTCGGTGAGCCCTTCGCGCTTTACGAGCCCGATGCCACGCCGGTCGAGATTCTCTACGGTGAGCTGCGCGAGGACATCGAAGCCAACCGCCTGCACGTGGCCTTCCAGCCGTTGCATGACCTGCGCTCGGGCGAGATGGTGCGGGTGGAGTCGCTGTCGCGCTGGATCACCGCGGCCCAGGTCAATGTCGCACCGACCGATTTCGTCCAGTTCGCCGAGCGTAGCGATCTCATCGTGCCCCTGACGCGCTGGAGCCTCAACGCGTCGCTGCGCCATGCCGCTGCCTTGCATCGCGGCGGATGCCCGCTGGATGTGGCGATCAACCTGTCGCCGCGCGTTTTCGTTGAAGCCGGCTTTGCGGAACAGATGATCGGTGCGATGGAAATCTGGGGCGTGCCTCCGGAAGCCGTGATCGTGGAGATCACCGAGACGGCGCTGCTGACCGACCTCGACATGAGCGTGCGGGTGCTGCGTAGCCTGCGCGATCGTGGCGTGCGCGTGGCGATCGACGACTTCGGTACCGGTTACGCGTCGTTTGCCTATCTGCGCCATTTTCCGGCGACCGAACTCAAGATCGACCGCACCTTCGTCGATGCCATGACGACCGACGCCCGTACCGAACTGCTGGTGCAGGCCATGATCGACGTGGCGCATCGGTTGGGCATGGAAGCCGTGGCGGAGGGCGTGGAAAACGAAGCGACGCTGATTCGTCTCGTGGAGATGGACTGCGATCTGGTCCAGGGCTATCACGTTGGCGAGCCCGTGCCGGCCGAGCAATTCGTGGCGGAGCGTCTGGCGGCCGCGTCGCTCATCTGAGCCGAACGCGGCTCAGCGGGCTGCCAGCTCCCGGTACGTGCGGTCCAGGGTAGCCACCGCTTCATCGAGGCTGGATTCGTCACCGTCATTGACGATCACGTCGTCGGCGATGGCCAGGCGCTCGGGATGGGACGCCTGTGCCGCGATCATCTTCGCGGCCAGGGCCGGTTCGATGCTGTCGCGCCGCGTGAGCCGGTCCAGTCGTACGTGTTCGGGTGCGTCGACGACGAGGATGCGATCGACCCAGGCGTAGTGCTCGCGATTCTCGACAAGCAGCGGAATCGAAAGAATGCAGTACGGGCCTTCATCGGCCGCCACGGCATCGCGCAGCCACGTGCGGATGCGCGGATGCAGGATGCCTTCGAGCGTGGTACGTGCCGTGGGATCGGTAAAGATGCGCTGGCGCATGGCTGTGCGGTCCAGCCGCCCGTCGGCGGCAAGAACCTCGGGCCCAAACGCCTGCGCGATTTCGCTCAGCGCCTCCGAGCCCGGCTCGACGACGGCTCGCGCCGCGAGGTCGGCATCGTAGGCATGAATGCCGAGCGCCTCGAAGCGACGCTCCACGGCGCTCTTGCCCGAGGCGATACCACCCGTCAGCGCGACGACGTAGCCCGTCATTGCAGACCGCTGATTCGCAGGTATGCCGCGAGCAACCGATCGCCGGCCAGAAACCAGACCCAGCCGGCAGCGGCGATGTATGGCCCGAACGGGATCGGCGTGTCGCGCTCATGCTTGCGGAAGATCATCAGGCCACCGCCCACCAGTGCTCCGATCAGCGAGGAAAGCATGATGATGGGCAGCAGCGACACCGGCCCCATCCAGGCGCCCAGCGCCGCGAGCAGCTTGAAGTCGCCATGACCCATGCCTTCCTTGCCCGTGAGCAGCTTGAACGCCCAGTACACGCTCCACAGGCTGAGGTAGCCGATCAATGCAGCGAGAATCGCCGACGTGGGGGCGACGGGCAGTGGCTGCCACGCGGGAAGCAGGGAAAGCCCGAGGCCGATCCAGAGCAGGGGATAGTTGAGTTCGTCCGGCAGCAACTGGGTACGCGTGTCGATGCCGGACAGCGCGATGAGGAAATACGTAAAGACCAGGCCGGCCAGCGCGGCTGGCGTGGGACCGAAATGCCAGACGACCAATGCGCTGGCGACACCCGTGAACAGCTCCACCAGCGGGTACTGCGCCGAGATGGCCGTGCCGCAGTAGCGGCAGCGCCCGCGCAGTAACAACCACCCGAACACGGGGATATTGTCCCGCGCAGCGAGCCGATGCTTGCACTTCGGGCAATGCGACGGCTCCAGCGCCACGCCAGGGGGCTTCGGCTCATCGACCGGCTCCAGTTCGAGCACCTCGCGAGCCTGCCGCCGCCATTCCCACTGCATCCGCTCGGGCGTACGCAGGATGACCACGTTGAGAAAACTGCCTACGAGCAGGCCGAAGACGGCGGCGAGGGCGATCCAGAGGGCGAGGGGGATGTCGGGCATGGGCTCGTTTCGGCTGTCAAAGAAAAGCCCTCCTTCCGTGTTCGGAAGAAGGGCTCTTATTGTGCATCGGTTGTTCGCTCAGGTCGTGCCGGCGATCTTGAAGATGGGCAGGTAAAGCGAGATGACCATGCCGCCCACCAATCCACCGAGGATGACCATGATGAAGGGTTCGAGCAGGCTGCTCAGCGTATCGACTGCGTTGTTGACCTCTTCCTCGTAGAACTCGGCGACCTTGAACAGCATCGAGTCCAGGGAGCCGGATTCTTCGCCGATGGCGGTCATCTGCACCACCATGTTCGGAAACAGGTTGGTCTGGCGCATCGCCAGCTGTAACTGGTGACCGACCGATACGTCGTCGCGCATCTTCATGACCGCTTCACCGTAGACGATGCTGCCCGTGGCGCCCGATACCGCCTCCAGCGCTTCGACCAGTGGCACACCCGCCTGGAAGGTGACGCCGAGCGTGCGGGCAAAGCGAGCCAGTGCCGACTGCCGAAGGATATTGCCGATCACCGGAATCCTCAGCGACGCCCGATCGAGGAAATGGGCAAACTTCGCCGAGCGCTTCTTCGCCATGACCAGGGCGACGCCCGTTCCTGCGATCACCGCAATGACGAGCCACCAGTAGCTCTGCATGAATTCCGATGCCTTGACCACGACCATCGTGGGGACCGGCAACTCGGCGCCCGCGTCACGGAACGTCTGCTGGAAGACCGGCACGACGAAGAGGAGCAGGATCATGGTGACCAGAAGGGCCACGACGAGGACCATGGCGGGATAGAACAGCGCCTTCTTGATCTTCGACTTGATACCCTCGACGCGCTCCTTGTAGGTCGCGACGGTGTCCAGGATGGTGTCCAGCACACCGGCAGACTCACCGGCATGTACGAGGTTTCGATACAGCTCGTCGAATTGGACGGGGTACTGCCCAAGCGCCTCGTGAAGGGATGCGCCGCCTTCGATGTTGGACTTGACGTCCAGAAGCATGTTCTTGAAGCGGACATTCTTCTGGCCGTTCGCGATGATGTCGAAGGCCTGCACCATGGGCACGCCGGACGCCATCATGGTGGCGATCTGGCGGCTGAAGATGGCGACATCGCGCGGCTTGACCGTGCTGCCGGAGCCACCGAACAACGGCTTGGCACGCTCACGGACCGTCTGCGGATTCATGCCCTGGCGGCGCAGTTCCGCCTTGACCAGAGATGCGTTCTTGGCCTGCATCTCGCCCGTCATACGCTTGCCGCGCTTATCGAGCGCGGTCCAGTCGTACATCGTCAGCTTGTTGACCTCGGACCTGGCGGCGCCGAGCGCGCGCGAGGTCTTGTTGGCGGTGGCTACTGCCATGGCGTGATGTTCCCCCCGGATTCAACTAGTCGAGGGAGCGCCTTTGGCGCCCCCTTCCTGGCGGACAGTCTGAACGACTTTCCGCTTATTTTTCTGCCATATGGCGCACATCCTGACGGTGCGGCCGCCGAACATCAATCCTTGGTGACGCGGTTGATCTCGGCCAGGCTGGTCACACCGTTCCTCACCTTGAGCAGCGCCGAGGCGCGGAGGTCGTTGATCCCGGCCTTGCGGGCCACTTCGGCGATCTGGAGAGCGTTGCCCCCCTCCAGGACGATCTTCTGGATGTCCTCGACCATGGGCATGACCTGGTATATGCCCACGCGGCCCTTGTAGCCCTCGTTGCAGCTGTCGCACCCCACCGCTTCGTAGATGGTGATGCCCTCGTCGATTTCCTCCTGGGTGAACCCCTCCGCCAGCAGTGCGGCCGGCGGGAGCTGGATCGCCCGCTTGCAGTCGTGCAGGCGTCGGGCCAGGCGCTGGGCGATGATCAGGGTGACCGAGGAGGTGATGTTGTAGGGCGCGATGCCCATGTTCATCAGGCGGGAGATCGTCTGTGGCGCGTCGTTCGTGTGCAGGGTGGACAGCACCATATGGCCGGTTTGGGCGGCTTTCACGGCGATCTCGGCGGTTTCGAGGTCGCGGATTTCGCCGACCATGATCACGTCCGGATCCTGGCGCAGGAAGGAGCGTAGGGCGGCCGCGAAGGTCATGCCGCGCTTGGTGTTCTGCTGAACCTGATTGATGCCCTCGACGCGGATTTCGACCGGGTCTTCCACCGTGGAGATATTGCGTCCCTCGGTGTTGAGGATGTTGAGCGCCGTATACAGCGACACAGTCTTACCCGAGCCGGTCGGGCCGGTGACCAGCACCATGCCGTAGGGTTTCTCGATAGCTTCCAGATACAGCTTCTTCTGGAGTTCCTCGTAACCCAGCTTGTCGATGCCGAGCTTGGCCGACGAACCGTCGAGGATACGCAGCACGATCTTCTCGCCGAACAGCGTGGGCAACGTGCTGACGCGGAAGTCGATCGCGCGGGTCTTGGTCAGGTTGAGCTTGATGCGGCCATCTTGCGGCACGCGGCGTTCGGCGATGTCCAGGCCGCTCATGACCTTGATGCGCGAGGCGATCCGGTTGCCCAGCTTGATCGGCGCAGTGGCTACGATGCGCAGGATGCCGTCCATTCGCAGGCGCACGCGATAAACCGTTTCGAACGGCTCGAAGTGGATATCCGAGGCGCCGCGCTTGATGGCGTCCACCAGGATCTTGTTCACGAACTTGACGACCGGGGCGTCGTCGTTGGCGTTCGCGTCGATGCCGGTGGTGCCTTCGCCGTCGTCGTCGCCCGTTTCCATTACCAGTTCGTCGAGCCCGCCGTCCTCGAAACCGGGCACGTTGGCGTTCATCGCCGAAAGGGCGCTATCGATCACCCGGCGCAACTGCCCACGCTCGACCAGTACCGGCTCGACCATGTGGTTCGAGTGGAACTTGATCTCGTCGAGCGCGTGCGACTGCATCGGGTCGGCGATGCCGACGAACAGCCGCTTGCCGCGCTTGAACAGGGGAAGTGCCTGGTGCTTCGTGATCAAAGCCTCGGTCACCAGGTCCAGTGGCATCGCGCCCGGCGCCATGGAACCGATGTCCATCAACGGCATGCCGAATTCCGACGAGGCCACCTGAGACAGCTTGCCGCTGTCGACCAGATTGTGGTCAACCAGCCAGGCTGAGAGAGAAACACGTTTCTCGGCGGCATCCTGCACGGCCTTGCGCACGTCCGCCTCTGGCAGCACACCTTCACTGACGAGGCGCCGTGCCATGCCGGTCAAGCCGGCGAGCATGGGCTGATGCATTTGTGATGCCATCTTGAATCCCGAATCCCCGAGGTATGGTCCTGAATCTACTCTAGATTGTGTTCCCGGTCACGCGCAGCGCGGTGAAGGCGCGCGTCATTCGCTTTCCTTCCGCTATCATGCCGCAGCCCTTGGGGCGCATACCGGAACGCCCGGTGTCCCGTTGTATTCCTGCCCGCTCCAGGGGGAGCTAGGTGCTTTTCAACTCGCTGAGTTTCCTGGTCTTTTTTTCGCTGGTTTTCCCGATCTATCTGGCGCTGCGCGGTTGGGGCGCGAAGCGGACGTTTCTGCTCCTGGCGAGTTACGTGTTCTACGCCGCCTGGAATCCTGCCTATGTCTTCATCCTGGCTTTCTCCACGGGATTGGACTGGTGGCTTGCGCGTCGACTCGGTCAAGAAACATCGGAGGGGCGCAGGAAAGCGCTCCTCGTGGTCAGTCTGCTCGCCAATCTGGGCTTGCTGGGGTTCTTCAAGTACGGCGGCTTTGCGTTGCAGACGGCCCAGGACGTCATGAGTGCGTTCGGGGTGTCTTACATGCCGCCGGCCTGGAACATCGTCTTGCCGGTAGGTATTTCTTTCTACACCTTCGCCTCGCTCTCCTACACGATCGATGTTTATCGCCGTGAAATTCCTGGCGATGCGTCGCTGCGCGATTACGCCTTGTTCGTTGCTTTTTTTCCCCATTTGGTGGCGGGCCCGATCGTTCGTGCCCGCGCACTGTTACCCCAGATCGCAACGCCGCGTAACGTAACGCCTGAACACGTGGCCTACGGCATGGTGCTGGTGCTCATCGGGCTGTTCTGCAAGGACGTCCTTGCCGACCGGCTTTTTGCGCCCGTGGTGGATGCGGTCTACGGCACGCCGTCGGCGTTCGGTATCGTCGGTGGCTTGGCTGCGTTCTTCGGTTTTGCGGGCCAGATCTATTTCGATTTTGGCGGTTATTCGCTGTGCGCTATCGGTCTTGCGATGTGCTTTGGTTTCGCGTTCCCCGATAACTTTCGTTTCCCGTATGGGGCAAGAGGTTTCTCGGACTTCTGGCGTCGTTGGCACATATCCTTGTCCACTTGGTTGCGCGACTATCTCTACGTTCCGTTAGGCGGGAATCGCGGCGGCCGGTGGCGGACACATCGCAATCTGTTGATCACGATGCTGCTGGGCGGGTTATGGCATGGCGCGTCCTGGATGTTCGTGATCTGGGGCGCCCTGCATGGGCTGTACCTTGTTGCAGAGAGAGCGCTCAGGTCGCGTTGGACAGGTAGGACGAACGTAGCCTTGGACGCCATGGTGACAATCCTGACGTTCGTTCTGGTGTGCGTGGCCTGGGTGGCTTTTCGCGCACCCAATCTTTCTTCGGCATGGGCCTACCTGGGCACATTCGCACGCTGGAGGGATGGGTATGCGGATGAATGGTTGGCTCTCGCTGCGGCACTGTGCATGTTCGCCTGGCACTGGCGCATGCGCGACCGCTCTCTGGACGAATGGCTGGCAACGCTCGGGACCGGATCGCGCGCCGTCGTTGCTGCAGCATGCATGATCGGCATTTTCCTGGCGTCGGGGGGCGATGAGCGTGCGTTCATCTACTTCCAATTCTGATATTCACCTGGTCCAGCGATACATACCCGGCGGCCGCTGGGTGATCCCCCTGGTGCTGGCAGGGTGCCTGAGCCTGCTCGCGATCGCCGCCGAAGAATGGGCGCTCGCGAGGCGCGGATTCGAGCCAACGATCGTCGACTCGGCGCCCATCTGGGCGCGTGAGCGCGAGCGGGCCAGCAGCCTTGGAGATCGCGCGCTTATCCTGATCGGCGCATCGCGGATGCAACTGGATGTCGATCTCGACACCATGCGCCGGATGACGGGACACGAGCCCGTTCAACTGGCGATCGACGGCAGCTCGTTCGTACCCGTGTTGCAAGATCTCGCGAACGATGAACGGGTGACGGGAACGATCCTCGTCGATTACCAGGATCATGTAGTCGACGATTTGAACAGGGAAGACGGCGCTGTCGCCTATCTTGCCGAATGGCGACGCGTGAACCATCGCCGCGCCATACCCGATTTTGCTACGGTCGAGGCCTGGCTGGACGACTTGCTGCATCGACATCTACGGAGTTTCGCCGACGGGTCCGGGCCATTTAAGTCACTGGCTTTACGGGTCTTCGACTCTACAGCCACGCCCCAGTATCTTGTGACGCTTCCCGATCGCGAGCGCCGCGCGGACTATGGCAAGGTAGCCATGCCTCAGTTTTACTACGCCAGAGTGCTCCGCAATGCGGGGATCACGGAGGTGCCATCTGCGCAGGGGTGGGCGGCTTTCGATGCGGAAGTTGCCGGGCGCATCCGGACACTGCGAATGGCGAATCTTTCGCATTTCGAGCAAAACGCACGGGCGATCGAGCAAATGGTCCGGAAGATCGAGCAGCGGGGAGGTCAGGTGGTCTTTATCATGTTTCCCCGCAGTGGCCTGGTCCGAGAGGCGGACGAGCGGATGTTCCCTCGCCAAAGGTATTGGAACCGATTCATGCAGATCGTCAAGGCTCCTGGGCTCCACTACGAAGACGTCCCTGTATTGGCAGCTTTCGTCTGTCCTGACGGTGCCCATCTGGACATGCGCGACCAGCAGGCCTTCACTCGCGATCTGATGCAGAACTTGTTCAAGGTGAACGATCCTTCTGTATCTGCCACGACATTCCCTTCGACCGACACACCCGACAAAGAACGCCAGGAGCGACTCCGTTGACACGTCTGACTGTGGTTATTCCTGCGAAGAACGAGGCGGCGGCACTCGTTGAGCTTCTGCCACGCGTGCGCTCGGTACTGCCGGACGCGGAGATCATCGTCGTCGATGATGGATCCTCCGACGACACGAAGGGCGTTTGCGCGAACGCGGGTGTCATTTGCCTGTCTTCTCCCTATTCGATGGGTAATGGTGCTGCCATCAAGCGTGGGGCGCGCGCAGCCTCCGGCGAGATCCTTGCGTTCATGGATGGCGACGGTCAGCACGATCCCGCTGACGTATTGCGCCTGCTCGCGCGGCTGGACCAGGGTTTCGACATGGTGGTGGGAGCGAGGGATTGGGGCAGTCAGGCGGGCGTCGGTCGCGGGTTGGCCAACACGCTGTACAACTGGCTCGCTACCCGCATGACCGGTCACGTCGTGGAGGATCTGACGTCCGGCTTCCGCGTTGTGCGTGCGGCGCGTTTTCGGGAATTCCTGCACCTTCTTCCCAACGGCTTTTCGTACCCTACGACCAGCACCATGGCATTCTTTCGCAGCGCCTACGGCGTGGCCTATGAACCGATCAAAGCGGCGCAACGCATCGGCAAGAGCCACATTCGTCCGTTGAAAGATGGCGTGCGCTTCCTGCTCATCATCTTCAAGATTGCGACGCTGTACTCGCCGCTAAAGCTATTTGCTCCGGTGAGCTTTGCGTTCTTTGCTCTGGGCTGCCTCAATTATCTTTACACCTATCTTTCCTACGGACGCCTTACCAATGGAAGCACCTTGATGTGGAGTGCCGCAGTCATCGTGTTCCTCATCGGTCTGGTATCTGAGCAGATCACCGCGCTGACCTATCGCCGTGACGGATGAGCAGGCTCGAAAGCCCCGCCTCGTCGTGCTGGCGTCGACGTATCCGAGGTGGAAGGACGATCACGAACCTTCGTTCGTGCATGAACTCGCGCGCCGCCTGACGGAGTGGTTTGATGTCTTCGTCGTGTGCCCTCACGCTGTCGGGGCGGTGCGTAGCGAGATGATGGACGGCGTGCAGGTCGAACGGTATCGCTACGCGCCGGACTCCTTGGAAACGCTGGTCAATGACGGGGGTATCACGACGAACCTTCGGCGGTCTTCGTGGAAATGGCTACTCGTGCCCACGTTTATCCTGAGCCATTGGATCGTCGCACGGCGTCTCGTGACGTCCGGTGCGGTGGTGCATGCCCATTGGATACTGACGCCAGGCCTTGTTGCTCGCTGTCTGAACGCACCCTACGTGATCACTTCGCACGGCGCCGATCTCTTTGCCCTGCGAGGACGCCTACCGACCGCCATAAAGCGTTGGGTTCTCAGGCGCAGTGCCGGTATGACGGTAGTCAGTCGGGCGATGTTGCCGTTGGCGCAAGCATTGCGCGATGGAAGCCCGGCCTTAGTGGCGCCCATGGGCGTGGATCTTCAGCATGTCTTCACGCCAGACGAGCAGGTGGCTAGGGAGGCGTTCCGGCTGCTGTTCGTTGGTCGCTTGGTCGAAAAGAAAGGGTTGGATGTTCTGCTTCGTGCCCTGCCCATTGTCCTGAGTGTTCGCCCTGAAGTAAGGCTGACAGTGGTCGGGTTCGGGCCTCTCGAAGGAGAACTGAGATCTCAATGCACTCATCTGGGGCTGGACGGTGTCGTAACGTTCGCAGGTGCCAAGCCATCGTCCGCTTTGGTGAATGAATACCGTTCGGCCGCTGCGTTTGTGGCGCCGTTCCGTACGGCCCATTCGGGCGACCAGGAGGGCCTTGGACTGGTTCTCGTGGAAGCGCTCGGTTGCGGCTGTCCAGTCGTCGCTTCGGATCTTCCGGCGGTACGTGACGTGCTGACAGACATGCCAGGAGTAGTCCGCGTGCCGGAAGCAGACGCTCCTGCATTGGCGTCGGGGATTCTGCAGATACTCACCAGCAACGCTCCCGCCGAGGTGCGCCTGGGGCGATCACGCCTCGTGGAGCAATTCGACTGGGACGCGGTCGCCAGGCGTTATGCCGATATCCTGCTTGCCGCACACAGAGACGCGGCCGATGGAAGGGGCTAGCGATGTCGACGGAGCGTCCCGCGAAGGTAGCTCACCGCCACCATGATTCGCACGATACCCGCCCGTAACTTGAACGGAACGAGTCGCCATTGAAGCCACGCGTCGTGCTGCGTCCATGGCTGAAATACGGGCCATAGGAGTTTCGCCAGTACACCACGCCAGGGATGGCGTTGGCCGTCTATCGCCTCGTAACCAAGCGTGCGATATTCGAATGGATAACGCGAGGCGAATATCTGGGACGTCGTTGCCCCGGCTTCGCCCATTTTTCGGCAGACCTGTGCGAGATCGAGCGTGTCACGATGGATGACGCGGGCTCCGGGCGCTATGGTGAAGCGCGCGCCGGCTCTAGCCAGGCGTATGGCGAGATCCCTGTCCTCAAAACCATAGCCCTTGAATGCTTCGTCGAACCCACCGACCGAGTTGAATAGCCTTGCATCGATCATGACGTTCTGGGTCGTGAAATGCGCGACGAACGTACGGCGCGCCAGTCGGTCGCGGCGAACCCGTGCGGCCTGCTGATACGCGTGCCAGAACCCGTCGTCCTGGCCTTCGACGACTCCCATGGAAACGTCGGCTTCCCGGATGGATAGGAGGTGAGCAGCGAGGAAGCGGTCGTCGCTCGGTTCGCAGTCGGCATCGACGAAAAGTAGTAGATCGGCACTGATATTCGTCGCGCCCGCATTGCGAGCGGCCGATCTCCCTAGGTTTTCGGGAAGCCCGATGATTTCGATGCGTCCACCGAATTGTTCAGAAAGGCGCTCGGCCGTGCCGTCGCCGGAGCCATCGTCCACAACATGCACACGGACCGAGAACGGTGACGGGACCGAGCACCGCAGAATCGCCGCCACGGTCTGTCTAGCCCGGTCATAGTCGCGGAAAACCGGGATAATGACGACCACGTGTTTGGGCGCCATGTTCAGAAGGGAATATCCAACGCTCGGGCGATCGGGTATCGCCACATCTTGTCGGCCCAGACGGCCCACGCGCGTATCGGCCCGAAGCGCGGGCAGGTCGCCAGCGCGCGCCGCTGCTCGCGCAGCCTGCGTATCACCTGGGCACGGCTTATGCCCGCGATCTCCACATTCACCGTGATGCGCTCCACATGCAGGGCATTTGTGGACTCAGGGAGGCGCAGTAGAAAATCGAGATCACCAGTGATTTTGTAACTGGCTTCGAAATGGCCGTACCGCTCGAACAAACTGCGGGCGTGCCAAAGTCCGGGATGACACATCGGCATTCGTCTGCCGATCTTGGCAAAATTCCAGGCACCTCCGCCTTCGCCGACGGCGTCTCCGTTAGCGTTCACCCAACGGCAACGGGACGATACGAGATCAAAGGACTTGCCTGCGGTCGCATCCGCCAGCGCCGAAACAGCGTCGGCGTCCGAGAACGCGTCATCGGCACCGAGAAAACACACGTATTGACCGCTAGCGCGGGCGAGAGCCTTGTTCCATGCGTCATAGATACCGTCGTCGGGCTCTGACGCGCCATACGCGATGTGTGGAGCAAAGCGTTCGACGATCGCCATCGTGCCATCGGAGGACATTCCATCGATGACGATCAGTTCCCAGTCACGGCAGGATTGGCTCACGACCGAGGCGAGGCAGCGCTCTATCGTTCGCGCAGCGTTATACGTGGCGACGATGATGCTGAGGACGGGGCGCGAAGCTGGCGATTGATCTGGCATGGCGGCATTATGGCGGCGTCCTGCTGCCTGAGGAAGGCGTGGCAGGTAAGGGGTGTATGTTCGTCGAAGGCTCTGGGGGGTGTACCCCCTCGAAGGGTAGTCCATTGATACCACGGGTTATTTTCGATCACGGGATTTTCGTGACCCAGCGGTTCGGCGGTGTGTCGCGGTATTTCTCGGAGCTGGCGCGCGGCATAGCGCGTGCGGGCGTGGCGGTCGAAATCCACAGCCCGATCTACGTTACGGATGCCGTGAGAGGGCTCGCAGGAGACGGCGTCGCGGTCAAGGGTCGGCATGTCCCCGTGTTCCCGGGTGTCACGTGGCTCGGTCATGGTCTGGCGAAGTTCGGCACGCGACGCGAGAAGGGTGCCGTAGTCCACGAGACCTGGTACCTGGAGCGACATCGTCGCGCACTCGGCGGGGCACCCCGTGCCTTGACCGTGCATGACATGATCTGCGAGCGATTTCCCCGAGACGTAAGAGGCGCCGATGTCCAGGCGCGTCGAAAACGGCAGGCTGTAGAACGTGCCGATCTGATTTTCTGCGTTTCCGAAACGACGCGCGCCGATGCGGCGGACCTCTGGAGCATCGCGGCTGATCGCATGATCGTAACGCCCTTGGCCGCTTCGCTCCCGGTGTATCCGCGATCGAGACCCTCCAAGCCCTTTATTCTGTATGTCGGCCACCGGGCCGGCTACAAGAACTTCGAGCTGCTGCTCCAGGCCTATCAGAGGAGCGCGCGCCTTCGCTCGGACTTCGCATTGGTCTGTTTTGGCGGGCCGCGCTTCGATGACGGGGAGAAGCAGGCTGCGCTCCGCGCGGGTGACGTTCAGCATGTCGCCGGTAGCGATGCCGTTCTGGCGAATCTTTACGCGCGCGCCGATGTACTGGTATGCACGTCCCTGTATGAAGGCTTTGGTCTGCCGCTGCTGGAAGCGATGGCGGCAGGGTGTCCGGTCGTCGCCGTCCGAGGCGGTTCGACCCCGGAGGTGGGCGGACCAGCGGCTCGCTATGTCGGGGGTGCCGACTCGGCCGAACTGGCGTACGCACTCGAGACGCTTCTCTATGACGAATCGGCTTTGATGGACCTCAGCGAGCGTGGACGTGCCCGAAGTCGTTCCTTCTCCTGGGATCGAACGGCAGCTCTCACGGTACATGGCTACATGGAACTTTGGTCATGAGCGCATCGTGGGAAATGTGCTTCCTGCGCTATGGAGTTCCCACACGCTGAGTTTCGTCGATGGATTCCACGTCGACATGATCGCGAGCGATACGGTCGCCTGGCTGCGCTGTTGAGCAGCCAATTCGCGAATCCTCGCATCGATTACCACCACTTCCCGGTCGCGCCATCCGAGGACAAGCTTTCGGGTCTCATCGCGCATCTGCGGGGGAAGAGTTGGCCCGGTGCAGAAATGCCGGTAGCCGGATGATGGTGGGAATGAGGCTGGTCAATGTATAGGCAACGAACGTGCACCAGGGCACAAGCGACGCGTCCCATAAGATAAGTGCGGCAAGTTTCAGTCCGATAGACAATATGGCGAGCAGAACGGCTACGGCCACCTGGAACCTGAGAATGCCGGCTGCGTTGAGAAACGTAGCCAACGCCTGCCCGACGGCTTCGATTGACGACCACGCGACGAATCCGCCGAGTAGTACCCACGACACGGAAAGTGGCTTGTGCAGCCAAATATGGGTTATTGCCGCGAACGCCAGCGAAAAAAACAAGGCGGCCGCCACGGCAAAACCGCCTGCACCGATCACGGACCTGGCGAGCGTTCTGCGTACCCAGCCGAAATCGTAAGCCGCCAGGGCAGTCCGATAGATTGGCCACAGCGGCACCCAAAGCAGCGACAGCGTAAGGGGGATCACCGAAAACAATCGCTGCACGACAGCGTATTCGCCTGCCTCCACGGGACCACGTATGGCTGTGATCAAGGGAAGGTCGATCGTGAACGCCACGGCTCCACCCAGTTGCAGCACGAAAAACAGAAACCCATCGCGGCGTATCCTCTGGCGCACATCCGGCCGCCGAGATGGGGCGGGTCGCTGCGCCATGCCGTGTACGGGGTGGCGCCATAACGAAACGGCATTCAATACAGCGGGTACTGCCGTCGATGAGAGCGCTGCCGCCACCAGCCAGGCCAGTCCTGCATGAAGTAGCGCGGCCGTGATCGTGGCAATCAAGGAGAAAACTTGCCCGAATGCCTGCCAGCGAAAGGCGATGTGGCCCAGGCCGAGGCCCAATTGCGTACGCGTGGCGAGACTCAAGGGCACGCCGCAGGCCACGATCGCGAGAGCAATGAGCGCGGCCGACGTGGCTTGCGTATCAGCGGCCTGTGAAAGCCCGAGCATCCGCCACCAGGGAAGCCATGCCATCGCGACAGCGGCAACGAGCATGATGAGCGCGATGCGAACGAGTACCGATGAAGCTTCGCGGAGGACTATACGGACTTCATCCAGTCGCCCTCGCCCTAGCGCATCGGCGATCATGTTCATGGCACCGTTGCCGATGCCGAAATCCAGAAAGCCGGCAAATGTCATGACCGACACCAATGTCGCCCAGACACCGAATTCGGCAGGTCCCAGTGATCGCATGACAAAGGGCAGGGCAACGAACAGGTTGATCGCCGCTACGCACTTCGCGATAAGCGACCAGCTACCGGTGCGCAATACGGACTGACCACGCGGGCCCAGCCACTGTGACCAGTGCCATCGCCTGGTGCCCATGGTCATGCAGCGTGCTGGCGGAACCAGGCGACTGCATCGTCGATACCTTCGCGTAGGGGTACGACCGGCTTCCATCCCAGGTCAAGGAGTCGCGACGAATCGAGGCGCTTTCGGGGTGTGCCGTCCGGTTTGGTCGTATCCCAGGCGAGCTGACCTTTGAAGCCTGCACCCTGCGCGACTGTCTTTGCCAGATCCGCAATGCTTACTTCGTCGTTACTGCCAATGTTGATGGGTGCGACATCGGAGTAGTGGTTCATGAGGAAGTACGAGGCGTCAGCCATGTCATCCGCGTGCATGAATTCCCGTAGCGGTTTGCCGCTCCCCCACACCGTGACGACGCCTGCCTGGGTATCTGCTGCTTCGACGAAACGACGTATCAGCGCCGGTAGGACGTGGGAATGCTCGGGGTGGAAATTATCGTTCGGGCCGTAAAGGTTTGTCGGCATGGCGCTGATGGCATCGAATCCATGCTGTCGCCGATATGCCTGGCACATTGCCAGGCCCGCGATCTTGGCGATGGCATACGCCTCGTTCGTCGGTTCGAGGGGGCCGGTGAGCAGGTACTCCTCCTTGATCGGCTGGGGGCAATCCCG
Organism: Luteibacter flocculans; assembly: GCF_023612255.1. Taxonomy (NCBI): domain Bacteria; kingdom Pseudomonadati; phylum Pseudomonadota; class Gammaproteobacteria; order Lysobacterales; family Rhodanobacteraceae; genus Luteibacter; species Luteibacter flocculans. The sequence goes on from NZ_CP063231.1 coordinate 1,095,400, forward strand.
TGGGTAGATGCATGACGAGCCCAGGAAAAGGAGCTTGCGCACGCCGTGCTTCCATGCCGAGTGGATGACATTCGTCTGGATAGCGAGGTTATCGCGAATGAAATCCGCGGGATAAGTCGCATTGGCAAGGATGCCGCCGACCTTCGCCGCAGCCAGGAACACGTATGCCGGTCTCACCGTTCTGAAGAATGCATCGGTGGCGTCCTGGTCGCGCAAGTCCAGTTCCGCGCTGCTCCGCACGACGATGTCTCTTGCGCCAGCCCGTTGCAGCCGTCTGACAATGGCTGAGCCCGCAAGCCCGCGATGGCCGGCGACATAGATGGGGAGTTCAAGATCCATGCTCGTCATTCGTAGCGCTCCGAGGTGGCAAAGCCAGCCTTCTTGACCAAGGCGTCCCGCCGGGCGTCCTGGAGGTCGTTTGCCATCATTTCGGAGATCAGTTCGGCAAAGGACGTTCTTGGTGACCAGCGCAGTTTGTCTCGCGCCTTGCTTGCATCTCCCAGAAGTGTTTCCACCTCCGCCGGGCGGAAGTAGTGGGGATCCACTTCTACAATTGTCTGGCCCGACTTGATGGCGGAGTCAGGTGGAGCATTCAGCACGCGCGCATGTTCCTGTGTGCCGGTTCCCTGCCATTCGAGCTCCATACCAAGTTCGGCAGCGGCTAGGGTGACGAATTCCCGGACGGAATGCTGTTCGCCGGTGGCGATGACGAAGTCGTCCGGCTGATCCTGCTGCAGCATCAGCCATTGCGCCTCGACGAAGTCGCGGGCGTGGCCCCAGTCGCGACGTGCGTCCAGATTTCCGAGATAGAGCCGATCCTGAAGTCCTGCAAAGATGCGGGTAAGGCCTCGCGTGATCTTTCGCGTGACGAACGTTTCCCCTCGGCGAGGCGACTCATGGTTGAAGAGGATGCCGTTGCAGGCGTACATGCCGTAGGACTCGCGATAGTTGACTACGATCCAGTACGCATAGAGTTTGGCGACACCGTAGGGCGACCGCGGATAGAAAGGTGTTTGCTCGTTCTGCGGTGTCTGAGCGACCTTGCCGTAAAGCTCGGAGGTCGATGCCTGGTAGAGGCGCGTCGTCTTTTCCATGCCCAGGATCCGAATGGCCTCCAGCAGCCGCAAGGTGCCCAGAGCATCCGCGTCAGCCGTGTATTCGGGCGTTTCGAACGACACCTGCACGTGGCTTTGCGCGCCGAGATTGTAGATTTCGGTGGGTTGAACCTGTTGGATGATGCGAATGAGGTTTGTCGCGTCGGTAAGGTCGCCATAGTGCAAGACGAAGCGGCGGTCGCCTTCGTGGGGATCGCGATACAAGTGGTCCACGCGTTCCGTGTTGAACGAAGAGGCACGGCGTTTGATGCCATGCACCTCATAGCCTTTTTCGAGCAGGAACTCCGCCAGGTAAGCGCCGTCCTGACCTGTAATTCCTGAAATAAGTGCTCGTTTCACGACATGTTCCAGATAGGCTTGATTCGTCTGCCGGCTTTGGAGGCCCGGATCAGGCAGAAGTGTAATACGGCAGCTCAATCGTCTCGCATCGGCTGTGCTGTAGGTGCCCTTGTCTCTAGCTGACTTCTGAGGGATGAGATGTCCCTGTCCAGGCGGCCGCCAATGTTCATCTTGTCGAGGGCGTTGAGCTGTCGCTTGGCCTCATCGACATTGCCGCGCGCAATCAACAAGCGGGCGTAATGGATGCGGTAGGCAGGTTCATTCGGTGCAGATGCAACAGCGTTGTCGGCCATTTCGAGTGCCAGCGGGTAGTCATGGAGTATCTGAGCGGCGAAAGCCCCATATGCCGCCTTCAGGCGGGCGCTTGCGCCCGGTTTGCCGAGGGCGGTCCGGAAGGTATCGTTCAGTTCGTCTGCGTCGAAATGGCAAAGATCGTCTTCGATGCAGGAAGCAAGAGCCAGGAGAGAGCTGTCATCCTGGACGGTCACAGGTCGCCGAGATAGCTTGTCTCGCATGCTCGTCCACCAGCTTTGCCGCACGGGCAGGTCCATTCGCCCGTAGAGAAAAACGAGCGCCTGCTCCGGAAGGATCGAGGATCCGGGAAGGGCGGCGGCGCGTTCCAGGGCCTCGCCCGCTTTCGCCACATAAGGCGAATCAGGCTTGTAGTGCGAAGCAATGATGTATGCCCTGCCCAACTCGTATTGGGCGCGAGGTGATGTCGGCCCTCGCGCGGCCAATTCCTCGGCAAGCGATAACGGAGTCCCCCATGCCTGTGCGGTCTGCGCCGAAAGTGCTGCTGCCCATCCTGTCAGTGCAACGCCGATAGCGAGAGGGACCGTTCTCAGGCCGCTATACCCATTTCTGGATAGCCAGGCGAATGCTATTTGCAGGACTTCCGTCACCGCGAGCACGATGCCAATGCTCGCAAAGTAGTTCCGGTGCTCGTAGATGAGCTCCAGAGGAAGCACCGTGCCGGTCAAGGTGTGACAAGCAAAGAACCAAAAGCCCCCGAGGCAGATGAGGGGGGCCTTTTTCCTTATCCACCACAGCATGCTTACGATAACGATGAGTCCAACGGTGCAGAAAAGCGTGCTGGGCGGCGACAGCCATCCCGTGCTTTGCGTGAAATCGTCGTGGTAGAAACTCAGATGGTCGGGCGTGGGGACGAGAATCCAGCCTATGTAGTTGATTACCACCCGGGCCTCACTGAGGAGTCGGGTCTGTAGCGTGAAGTCGCGTGTTCCCCATGTCCGTGCATCGAGAAGGCCGGGGCCGATCCATGCCATGCCCAAAAGGAACGGCAGGCCAAGGCTCAATGCGTAGAACCATACGAGGCGTCGGTCCTTTCCCGGTAAGTCTTGTCGCCACTGGAAGCGGAACACGAAGGCCTCGACGCAAAGGCCGTAGAGCGGCAGCAGGATCGAGGTTTCCTTCGCCATGGTGCCCAGCAGTGCAGGTACGACAATCCAAGCCATGGCCCTGAGAAGGCCAGACTCACCTCGTTGCATGCGCTCCCGCGTGCGGACGTAGCCCAGCAGCCCTATCAGCACGAATAGATTGGCCAGCGACTCCATGCGCTGGACGACATAAAGCACAGCGGTCAGGTTGATAGGAAGAAGCAGCCATGCAAGCGCCGCGGCGGCGGCGATGAACGTGCCTGTCTTTTCCGTATACGTTTCGTTTCGATCAAGGCGAAACAGGGCGGCGAACAGCAGATAGACGAGCAAGCCGTTGATCGCGTGCAAGGCGATGTTCGTTGCCTTCATGGAAGCTGCATTCAGCCCCCCATTCATGAAGTAATCGAGCGCGAACGTCAGCGATGCCAATGGGCGCTTCAGTTCACTGGATGGTGAAGACAAGGCTGCTGCAGCCAACGACCCGATAGAAAGCTCGTGCGGTTGAACCTGGGGGTTGTCGACGATGTTGGGGTAGTCGTCGAAGAAGAAGCCGCCTCCGAGCCCGGGCGCATAGACGGCTACCGTGATGGCGATCAGCGTCGCGATGATGGTGAGTTGTCGCCACTTCGCCTTAGAAACCAAGGCTTCCATCATTTTTCGCTACCGTCGATCTGGCCGCGATCGAGCGCCTGACGAAACGTCTGGATCGCTAGGGTGAGGCGACGATCCGCCCCGCCTTCGGCACGCGAGAGTGATGCCAGGACTTCACGGCATCCCGCGATGTCACCAAGCGAAGCGTCCAGCTGAAAGAGCAGGACGCCGATGCCGTTGTTGCGATCACTATCCAGCCAAGCTTGCTTCACGACGTCGCGAGCTTCAGCGATGCGGCCGGCCTCCGCCATCATACGACCGGTGTTGTAGCGGGTCCGCCAGACGGGTTGATCGCGCGTTGCCTGGCCGCTTCCGTTCAACCAGGTCAGACTGACCATTGCCAGCCGCGCGGAATCCACGGACTTGCATCCCTCGGACACCTTTTGCGCCAGCAGCTCCCAACCGACCATGGCGTATGTCGTGATGCGTCCCTTGGCCCGTTGTTCGAATTCGTCATACAGCGCCTCGGGTGCCGGCTGGGTGTCGACGGCGCAATAGGCGACGAACCGCCATATGGTCGATGTGATGTGTTCGGACGCAGGTTCGGATTTTTCGCCTTGATTGATGTACGAGAGTGCGCCCTCAAGGTCTCCGGCAGCCAGGGCCTCTCCGGTGAAATTTGACAGCAATCGCGGCGAGTCAGCGTTGTAGCTGTACTGAACGGCATAAAAGGTCCGTGCGTCCTTCCATCCTTCGGCTTGGCTCCAGGTTCCAAGGCCATAGATCGCCACGCACGCTATGGCACATGCGATCAAGGCATGGCGTACGCGGGGCTTCTCCGTACGTGACGCCAGGAAGTGGTGGAGAAGGCCAACAAGACCGATGAGCGCAAACAGGGCGGCCCCGTAGTTGCGATGGTCGAAGTAGAGTTCGAGGCCAATCGGGCCCGCTTCCAGCGCATGCGTTACCAGATAACCTGCTACGCCTAAGGCAAGGAGTGGGACACGACGACGCCAGACGACTGCGACCGCAATGGTGAGAATCCATGCTCCCAGGCTGAGGAGCGTCGTTCCTGGGCTGGTAAGCGATGTGGAGACCGGGTAGTTGTCGTGAAAAAGGCCCATGCGTGGGCCTACTGGTAAAAAGGTGGTTTGCAGGTAGCTCCACAGGACACGTGGCTCGGTTAGAAGCCGCTGCGGCAAGGTGAAATCGCGGTTCGCGTAGCCTCCAAGAATCCAATCAGGGCGCAGCAGGGCGAAGGCAATCGCGCAGATCGCGGGGATGCCCACGGTTACGGTGAAGAAGATGTCGATCTGACGGGGGCGCTGTCGTTTTTGAAAAAGCGTGTACTCAAGAACCGCAGCCAATGGCAGGGCAAGCGCGCCCGTCTCTTTTGCCGCTACCGCGAGCAAGGTCAGCGCGGGAACGCCTATCCACAAAGCCAAAGTGGCTGCGCGCGACCCTTGCTGTACGCCACGCCGTGCCGCCATGAATGCGACCAAGGTGGCGAATGTCAGTAAGGTGGCCAGCTGCGCCATACGTTGTATGACGTAGAGCACTGTGCTCACCTGCATGGGCAGCCACAGCCAGGCGACAGCGACGAACGCGGCAAGCCAACCGACATGCTTCGGCTGGATGCCTGCTTGTCGAAATACCTGCACGCCGAGCACGAAGGCGAGCGCGCCACATGCCAGATGGACGGCGAGGTTGGTCGCCTTGAAGGCAAACGTCCCCAGGGCGGGGTCCGACGACGCGTTGGCCAGGAACGTGAGCATGCTCAACGGCCGGCCACCCGGACCGGACCGATTGTCGAACACGACACCTTGCCACGCGAGGTTACCGTCGACCCAGCGCTTCAACGGTTCGAGATTGCCGATATCGTCGAGTAGGAAGGGGCCGTGCAGCCCCGGCGCGTACATCGCAATCGTCAGGCACAGAATGGCGAGGACGATTAGCCATGCGAAGTTGCGCCGAGAAGCGACGCCGAATGCTATTTCAGTGGACAAGTGGACTCCGAGTGGCAAGGCACGTCGGAGTCAGCGATCAGCTGCGACAGGTGCCGGGAAGGAATTTAGCTGCAAGATTGCCAGGTGTGCCGAAGCCCGCCGCGCCGTTGCAGCTCCACGTGATGATGCCACCGGAAGCCGTGGGCGTCAGCGTGAAGTTTTTCCCATCGACCTTGCTCGCGTCGATGTTCCGGAAGGTGACCTCGATCACCCCTTTGTTTTTGATGATGACCTGGCTCACGTAAGTACTGGCACCCGTCTGGTAGCCCGCCTCTGCGGGGGTGCCCGGGAAGGCGCCTCGCGAACCATACGTCTCGGCGACGGCGTATTTCGCCGCGTCAGCGAGAACCAACCCCTCCGATACCTTGGCGCGCCGGGTGTAGTCTTGGTATTGCGGGATGGCGATGGCCGCCAGGATGGCAATGATCGCCACCACGATCATCAGTTCGATGAGCGTGAAACCCTTGATCCCCTTCATGGCCATATGCCCCCCTTAAAGCATGGTCCGGGATAAAAAGAAGGCTCCCGAGGGAGCCTTCTTCGCGACGCTCCAACCTGACGGCTAGCGAGCGATGCCTTGCGCAAGCATTATTACTTGCGGCAGTTGGCCGGGACGAACTTCGAGCCAATCGTGCCGCTGGTGCCGCCGAGACCGGCCGCGCCGTTGCAATCCCACTGGATCGAGCCCTGGGTGGCGGTCGGGGTCAGAATGACCGTCTTGTTGTCGATGTTGGCATCCTTGATGTTCCGGTAGGTCACAGTGATCACGCCGTTAGCGATGCCTACGCTTGAAACAAAGGTGCTCTTCGCCGTCTGATAGCCAGCAGCAGCTTCGTCCTTCGGCCAAGCGCCTTTAGCCTGATACGTTTCCGAAACAGCCAGCTTGGCGGCGTCAGCCAGCACGAGGCCTTCCGACACCTTGGCGCGCTTGGTGTAGTCCTGGTACTGCGGGATGGCGATGGCGGCCAGGATCGCGATGATCGCGACGACGATCATCAGTTCGATGAGCGTAAAGCCCTTCTGCATGGTCTTCATGGATGTTCCTCGAATGGTTAGCTAACCGTGGTGTTTTGACGCCCCCTGAGCCCTAGCACCGGACCTCCTAGGCTGGCCCGGTTCCCCCCTCGTCACACACTGAGGAAAAAACGACCAGGAAGCTCGCCGCGAAAACAAGCACGTTATGTGCCACGTTTCGGGCGGCTTGCCCTGAACAGCAGGCGGGGCAGATTTTCCATACCGGCGGCGGTTACACAATAGCTGTCGTTACAGGAATGCCGAGCGCGTCACGGACGTTGTGCCGATAGTGACAAACCGCGTCACTATGTGACGCGCCTGGGCACTCTTCTTTTGTCGATTCAAGCGGATGCGCGCACCGATCGGTGCTTCCACACCTGCCAGAGCATCCTTGCGCCGTTTACCGCCAGGAGTATTTCCAAGCCTCGATACGGTACGGCGTAGCGCGGTTCGGCCTGTAGCAGGGTGAAGGTCAGCGTTGCGAGGATGCCTATGGCTGCCATCCAGCGAAGCGCCAACGGGCGGTTTCTCGAAAGCAATGCATCAAGGGTGCCTATGAGGGCCAGCAGGGCGATCCATGGGTTGAGCACGTAGCAGATGCCTTCCCACGCATGCAGCACGGCACTGTCCTCGAACAGGGAGTGCGCTGTGGGGAAGACATAGATGTCGCCTTGACCTACGGCGACGTTCCAGCCCCACAGCAGAGCGGGTTTGCTTGCGTACCAACCCATATAGCGCCACGGATCTGCGGAGAGGCGGCGCCATAGCAAGGGCAGCCCTTCGGTCCACCCTGCCTGCATGGCCCGGGATTCCTGGTCGATCGCCGCCATGATGGCTTGTGCCTGGGGATCGTCTCTCTGGATCGCGTCGAACGCGGCCCGGTGGTATTCCGGCCATGCTCCTTGCACCAGGTTGATGGAAACCCTGGCGCTGGCATCCGTCGTTGGAGGCAGCATGGCGTTGCGAACGATCCAGGCGGCAGGGGGAAGTGCGCAAGCCACTAGGAGAGCCAGCCAGAGACGGCGGCGCGGCACGTCTTTCCAAAGCATGAGCGCACCCAGAAGCGGAGCCATGGGCAACACAACCGCGTTTGTTAGTGCGGCGGCCGAGAAGGCGAGACCGGCCATGGCAGCCAGCGGGATCGAACGCCGACGCAAGGACGTGTCGAGCAGCCATAGGGCTAGCGCGATCAAAAAGCCAAGCAGGGTTTCACTGAGGACGTAGCCTGCGAAGCCGACCAGGTGCGGCCAGAAGGCAAGGAGGATGCCGGCCGCGACGGCTGCCGCCATGCCCCCATAGCGGCGCGCGAGCGACATACACAAGCCCACGGTGGCCGTGCCGAGCACGCATTGCGTAAACAGAATGGCATCGTAGACCGCGGGACCGGTACCCCGAAGCGCCATCAATCCAGCCAGGAACGCCGGATAGCCGGGATCGCGGAAGCTGTCGGGAGCTACCATGGTGGCCATGGGGCGAGCTAGCGAAAACGTGCCGTGGTTCAGCAGGTTCCACGCATAGCAGAAGTATTGCCATGCGTCGCCTCGAAGCGGATCGTCGACCACCGCCGTGCGCACGTAAGCATAGCGAAGCACGAATGCGGCAATGCAGATCGCCGCTAGGAAGAGTGCTGAGCCTCGCGGCACTCGCGCAACGGTTTCGCTGGCCAATCGACATTCCCCTTTGCCCGTGCGCTTGCCGGGCGACGCACCAGCTTAGCCGATGGCAGCTACGGCCTCACACCACGGTGCCGCGCGTGGAACGGTCGGCCAGGGTACCTCATGTGCAGACCCGGACAGCCGCCGATTCGCTTACATTAGGCGGAGTTATCCCGTCTCCACTGCCGAGGTGTCGTCTTGTCCAACCGTATTCTGCGTCGGCTTCGCGACAGCGTGCAGCGGTTTCTCCACCTTCAGGAGCGCCTCGACGCGATCGCCGTCCTGCAAGGCAGGGCGCTGGCTCAGGCCAATCGGCGGGAAGCTTTTACCATCCTGGGGGACTACGGCTTCAAAGTGTTCTCCCAGTGGGGAGAAGACGGCATCCTGCAGTTTCTGATCGGCGAGGTGGAGATCGCCAACAAGACCTTCATCGAGTTCGGCGTGGAGGACTTCACGGAGTCGAACTGCCGGTTCCTGATGATGAACGACCAATGGCAGGGATTCGTCATTGATGGATCGGCACGGAATGTGGCGCGAATTCGCAGCTCTTATTATTTCTGGCGGCATGATCTGAATGCCCTCGCGGCGTTCATTACTCGCGACAACATCAACGATCTTCTTGCGCAAAGCGGAATGGATGAAGACCTCGGCATCCTCTCCGTGGACATCGACGGCAGCGATTATCACGTGCTCGACGCGATCGTCGGATACAGGCCGCGCATACTTGTCTGCGAGTACAACCCGCTTTTTCCGTTGGATCGTGCCGTCACGATTCCCTACGCCAGTGATTTCCAAAGAACGCGGGTACACTACTCGAACCTCTATTTCGGAGCGTCACTTCCGGCTTTCCGCGCGCTTGCGGAAGGCAGAGGGTATGCCTTCGTGGGAACGAACGATGCTGGAAACAATGCCTTTTTCGTGCGAGACGACCTGCTGACCGAGCGCCTACGGCGGATGGCCGAGCACCCGGGAATCGCGCCTGCTCGATTTCGCGAATCCAGGACTCGCGACGGAAGCCTGTCTTACCTCTCTCCGCCGAAAGCAAAGGCGCTGATCGCAGGTCTTCCTGTCGTGGACTTGGATACCGGTCAACTGATAGCCCTCTGACAGCACAAGTTTCCTGCCGCGGTCAGGCGTAGCGCGACTTGCAGGCACGGTCGCCTGGCCTTACCGTGCCCGTCCAAAGCACACCCAAGGGAGCCCCACCATGAAACCCCTCTTCGCCGCGCTGGCCCTCGCGCTGGCGTCCGGCCCCGTCCTGGCCGCCGACGCCGATAGCGCCGCCCCGCATCCGTTCTCTATCCGCGACCTGGTCATGATGGATCGCGTGAGCGATCCGCAGTTGTCGCCGGATGGGCGTTACGCCCTGTTCTCGGTGCGATCCACCGATTACGCGGCCAACAAGGGGTCGACTGCCATCTATGTGGTGGACCTCAACAAGCCCCCGCAGCCGGTGGAGGTCGTGGAGAAGGGTTCCTCGCCGCGCTGGGCGCCGGATGGGCAGTCCATCTATTACACCGCGCCGAAGGACGGCACCGCCCAGGTCTGGCATCGTCGTTTCGACGCCGATGCGTCGGGTAAAGGGCTCGCGCTGACCGTTCGCGCTGGCGAGGTGGTGACGGATGCGCCTCTGGACGTCAATGCATTCAAGCTGTCGCCCGACGGTGCGAAGCTGCTGCTGAGCTACGACGTCTTCACCGATTGCGCGGACCTGGCCTGCACCAAGGAGCGCCTGGACGGTCGCGAAAAGGACAAGTCCACCGGTACGGTGTACGACAAGCTGTTCGTTCGTCACTGGGACACCTGGGCCGATGGCCGGCGCTCGCAGCTCTTCGTCGCGGACGCCAATGCACCGTCGCAGCCGGTACTGCTGACCCGCGGCATCGACGGCGATGTGCCGAGCAAGCCCTTTGGCGGCGATGACGAGTTCACCTTCTCGCCCGATGGCAAGACCGTGTATTTCGATGTGCGCATTGCCGGCAAGACCGAGCCGTGGTCCACCAACTTCGACATCTATAGCGTGCCCGCCGATGGCTCGGCGGCACCGACCAATCTCACCGCGGACAACCTCGCGTGGGACGCCAATCCGCTCGTGTCGCCGGACGGCCGCACGCTGTTCTATACGGCGATGAAGGAGCCGGGTTCGGAAGCGGATCGCTTTGCCATCATGGCGATGGATCTGGCGTCGGGAAGCAAGCGCGAAGTGGCGCCGTCGTGGGATCGCACTGCCAGCGCGCTGCAGCTTTCGGCCGATGGCAAGACGCTGTACACCACCACCGACGATAACGGCCAGCATCCGCTGTTCGGCATCGATGTCGCAACGGGCAAAGTCAGCACCCTCGTCACCGATGGTGCGGTCAGCGCCTTCTCCGTCGGCAAGACGAAGATCCTGCTGTCGCGCGACGATCTGAAGCGCCCGGCCGATCTGTACACCGCCGATGCGAAGGGCAAGGGCCTGAAGCAGGTCACGCACTTCAATGCCAAGCGCATCAAGTCCGCGCAGACCGGCGATTTTGAGTTCTTCACCTTCAAGGGCTGGAACAACGAAACGGTACAGGGCTATGTCGTGAAGCCGGTGGGCTTCAAGCGCGGCAAGACCTACCCGGTGGCTTTCATCATTCACGGTGGCCCGCAGGGCGCCATGACCAACAGCTGGAGCTATCGCTGGAATGCGCAGACGTACGCCGGCCAGGGCTTTGCTGTCGTCACCGTCAACTTCCATGGTTCCACGGGCTACGGTCAGGCCTTCACCGAATCCATCTCGGGTGACTGGGGCGGCAAGCCGCTGGAGGATCTGAAGGCCGGCTGGACCGCCGCACTGTCGAAATACAGCTTCCTCGATGGCGATCGTGCCTGCGCGCTCGGCGCCAGCTACGGTGGCTACATGGTCTACTGGATGGCCGGTAACTGGAACCAGCCGTGGAAGTGCTTCGTCGACCACGACGGCGTCTTCGACGCCCGCGCGATGTACTACGACACGGACGAACTCTGGTTCGAGGAAAAGGAAAACGGCGGCACGCAGTTCGACCATCCGGAGAACTACGAGCGCTTCAATCCGATCAATCACGTGAAGGATTGGCGCGTGCCGATGCTCGTCATCCACGGCGGCAAGGACTTCCGCATTCCCGACACGCAGGGCATGGGCGCGTTCACCGCGCTGCAGCGTCGCGGCATCCCCAGCCAGTTCCTGCACTTCCCGGACGAGAACCACTGGGTGCTCAAGCCGCAGAACAGCGTGCAGTGGCATGAGACGGTCAATGCGTGGCTGAAGGAGTGGACGGCTCCGCAGGCTAAGTGATCAAGGCAATCGGTGGTGGCCATGGGGCCACCACCGATTGCAAGTCGCTGGTGTGAAGGTGTGCTTTAGTCTGTGCAGCAGCGGGGGCGATGCGTGAGTCAAGAACTCAAAACCACCGATTCCGCTTCAACGCAATGAATATCCCACCCACAATACAAGCCACCAGACACGTGATCGCCGGATAAGCCCAGGGCTTGTCCAACTCCGGCATGTGCACGAAGTTCATGCCGTACCAACTGGTGATCAAGGTGGGCGCCGCCAGCATGGCGGCCCAGCCTGCAAGCTTCTTCATCACCTCGTTCTGGCCGAAGGTGACCAGGGAGAGGTTGACGCTGATCGCTGCGCCGAGCATTTCGCGCATGGCCGAGATGGACTCGTTGACGCGGAATACGTGGTCGTAGATGTCGCGGAAGTAGGCGCGCAGTTCGTCGTGGATGAGGTGCGGGTGCAGGCGAACCAGCTGTGCCACTACGTCCTGTAGTGGCGCGACCGCCAGGCGCAGCGTCATCAGTTCGCGCTGCATGTCGTACAGGCGCTTGATCGTCTGGCGGTTGTACGTTTCCGCGAAGATGTCGTTTTCGAGCTCGTGCAGCTCTTCTCGGAAGTCGCGGACGATGGGCAGGAAGTTGTCCACGATGAAGTCGAGTACGGCATACAGCGCGTAGCTCGGTCCCATGGCGAGTAATTCGGGGCTCTGTTCGCAACTGCGCCGTGCGGGCGCGTACGAGAGCGAGGCGCCGTGGCGCACCGTCACGAAATAGCGCTGGCCCACGAAAATCTGCGTTTCGCCGAAGGCGATGTTGCCGCCCACGAGCTGACCGGTCTGCGCCACGATGAAGAGGGAGTCGCCATAGGCCTCGATCTTCGTGCGTTGGTGCGCGTGCTGCGCATCCTCGATCGCCAGATCGTGCAGGTTGAACTCTTCCTGCAGCTTCAGCAGCAGGGCCTCGTCGGGCTCGTGCAGGCCCACCCACACGAACACATCCGGTTCCTTCAGCACATCGCTGATGGCGTCGATGGTGATGTCGCCGATGCGTTGGCCGTTCGTCCGGTACGCCACGCAGTTGATGACCATGCCATGGGACGGCTGGGTGGGGGTGCTTTCGGGAAGGGTCGATACGGAGGCCATGGCGGCATGATGCCGGGGCCGGCGTGACGCGGCAATTGCAGGCGTGGGTGAGGCACGTTCACACGATCTTGCTGGGCGGGTTCCTTTCCCCTGAGGCCGCGAGCTCAGTCCGGCGGTAGGCGCGCACCGATGGGCGGAGACGCATATCGGCGCGGCCCCGATGTTTTGCCCCGGGGGCGTCGATATAGCTTTGAGGGGCGGAGGACGCACGGCATCGGAACGGCGGTGCGCCCTTGCGCCAAGGACGCTATTTCAAGGAGAAGAGCATGGCATCTGCGACACCGCTTCCTACGCTTCCATTCGATTACAAGACGTGGAAAGCCGGCACCTCGATCACTCTGCCGCCCCTGTTCGACAAGACCGCCCGGGCGAAATTCGACGCGCTGGACCGCGCCGTCGATGTCTATACGACCAAGGCCACACCGAGCGCGCTCGTGGTACTTCGTGCGGCGCTGCGGGACTGGATGGATCACAAGGACGACAAGGATGGCCCGGGCGCCTGGGCGGAGAGCAAGCGCAACCGCAAGTACCTCATCGCGCATCTGAACGCCGCGATCCATGGCGATACCGATGTCTCCCTCGGCATGCCTGAGATGATGTCGCCCGGCATGATCAACGCGCGGCTCGGCATTCTCTACCTGTTTGCCAATACCACCTGGGACGAGGGCGTCTTCCGTTTCGTCACCAGCGGCGTGCTGGACTTCGCGGGCAAGGGCGATGGCAAGCCGGCCGTTCGCGCCCTGAAGGCGAGCGACTGGTTGGTCAAGCCGGGTCCCGCGCCAACCGACGCGGTTCGCAAGGGGGCTCGCGACCGACTCGTAGCGCACTTGTCATCGCTGCACGACAAGCTCGCCATCGCCATCGAAGCGCAGTTGCCGAAACAGGACGCCGACAAGGATCAGGCGAAGAGCCTTCGGGACATGTGGGACGCCGTGCCGGGCGGCATGCAGGCGGCCTGCCGCTACCTGGTCGATAAGGCTCTCGATCAGATCGCGCCCTTCCTCGCCAACGGCGTCGGTACCGTGGAGGGCCTCATCAAGGCCACGTCCGCGGGCGTGGACCGCTATGTCGTGCATACGAAGGGCAAGGGCGTGTCCATCGTGCCGGGTACGCCGCGCAGTACCGTCGACGGCATCAAGCACGCCATGAATCTCGCCTTGGCATCGGAAACCTACGGCGTACTGCGCAGCGCTGGCGCGCTGACGCTGGAAGGTATCAGTGCGGGTATCGCGGGCACGATCATCGACGTGGCCTTCTCGGTGATCGAGGCGTTCGTTGCGCTCATCTGGCGCGTGCGCGACTTCTACCACCTTCGCGTGTTTCGGAAGGAGGCGAAGCAATACTGGGAAACGCGCGAAGATGCGAGCCCGATCCACGAGCGCCCGGCCGCATTCAACGCGTGGTACCGACGCGTGGCGCTCAAGGTGCCTGCGGTGCCGTGTCTCACGCTCACCAGTGGCATCTGTGGCGACAAGATGCGTCTGCTGCGCATGTTCGACAAGGAAGGCGAAGTCATCACCCCGGCAGCGTTCACGGCCGGCGTGGCCTACCTCGACAACCTCAAGGCATGGGGTGCGAAGTATCTGGCCGATCTCGGCTATGACTTCGGCAGCGAGGATCCCATGATCGCCAAGTTGATCGCGACGCGCTGACGCGCCACGCCGGCATCAGTCGTGTCGGCGGCAGAAGGTCCAGGTCAAAGCGGCCCAGCAGGGAAGGGCGAAAAGGAGCCAGGGAAGGTTCCGCTGGGGGAAGTCGGGCCACAGATGCAGCAACAGCGCGATCGCGCATGCGGCAAACGATATCGCCGTGACGCGGGAGGTGGCACGACTGATCGGGCGTCCCGCGCGGCGAATCCGCCAGATGCCCGGGAGAATCGCAAACGCCAGCGGCGAGAACGCAAGCAGGTTGAAGTTGCCCCAGGCGGAGCGATGGAGTGTCAACGTCCACAGGGCCAGCATCAGCAGCCCCGCGAGGCCTGCAAACAACGCGTACAGCGTGCCTGCCGCCACGAACACGCCACGCGCACCACCACGTCGGGTGAGCGCAGGCAGGGCGAGCGGAACGGCGAACAGAAGGCCAGCGGCGAGCAACGGCCAGCGCAGATCCGGCGCACGATCCGGGGGCGGAGTCAGCTTCGCCGGCACCAGCAAAGTGTCTTCGGCCACCAGGGGGCGGCCATCGACGGAGATGCTGCGCAACTGGTCTTCGAGCGTCATCGGCAGGAAGCTCTCCTTCCAGGCCGTCATGGGCTGATCGGCGTACGGTCCCAGGCCCAGGTCCATGCCAAGCATCAGCAGCGGCTGGTTGCTCATGAGTCGCGCGGTCTGCTCGCGGAACGTCATGCCGCCGGGTTGGTTGATCCACGCGGTGCTCAGCACGCCGCCGAGCGCATCGTCGAGTGCATCGCGCACGCGGGTGGTGCAGTTGTCGACGTAGTAGTCGTAGTGATAGCCCGCGTTCTCGGGGCGAATGTTCCAGAGCAGAAAGCGCCGCAGCCGTTCCTTCTGCGCGTCGTCCAGCGCCAACCGTTGGCGCCGCACGTAGCGGCCTTCGCTGGCGTAGAAATCGATGTCCGACTGCGTGCTCTCGGCATCCATGCGATAGGCCATGATGCCGCGCGCAAAATTCAGCAGGAAACCTTTCTGATCGAAATCGAACACGCCGTAATTGAAAGCGATGGATTCGCCGCTGACGGTGTCGCGCACTTCCAGTGCATCGTGGCCGAAGCGCTCCCAGTAGATGTCGCCGGGCCCGTAGGTCATCAGCGAGATTTCCAGGTTCGCCGCAGGCGCGTCGACGATGCCCGCGCGAACGGCAGGAGCGAGGCACACGGCCAGGACGAGAAGCAGAATTCGACACATGGGTTCGGTCAGGGGTCCGTCTAGGTAACGCACCACTTGTAGGAGCCGCCATGGCGGCGAGGGGAGATTGCCTCGAGGTGGGGTGATGCGAAAGCTTCACCGCTTCGTTGGCCTCTCGCCGCTATAGCGGCTCCCACAGGTGGGTGTATGGGTCAGCCCGAGCCGTTTGCCGGAGCCACGTGAAACTGTTGTACGCGACGGTCGTCCGCTTCCGTGACGCGGAACACGAAGTTGCCCACGGTGATCTCTTCGCCGGCAGCGGGCAGGTGACCGAACTCCGACGTGATCATGCCGCCGACGGTGTCGAACTCCTCGTCGGAGAAGTGCGCGCCAGCGACCTCGTTGAAATCGGCGATCGGCGTGAGCGCGCTTACGGCGAAACCGCCTTCGGGCAGCGGCTGCATCAGCACGGGCTCTTCCTCGTCATCGTGCTCGTCGTCGATCTCGCCGACGATCTGCTCGAGGACGTCCTCGATGGTGATGAGGCCGGCAACGCCGCCGTACTCGTCGACCACCAGGGCCATGTGATTGCGGGTGAGGCGGAACTCCGCGAGCAGCACGTTGAGGCGCATCGACTCGGGGATCAGTACGGCGGGGCGGAGCAGGGCGCGCACGTCGCAGCCATCGCTCTGACCGAAATACTTCAGGAGATCCTTGGCGAGAAGGATGCCGAGGACTTCGTCCTTGTCTTCGCCATGTACGGGAAAGCGGGAGTGCCCCGATTCCACCACGGCGGCAAGGATGTCGGGCAGCGGCGCGTCGGCGGGAAGGCTGACGATCTGGGCGCGAGGCACCATGACGTCGTCGACGCTGAGTTCGGTGACCTTGATCGCACCCTCGACCATGGTCAGGGTGTCGTTCGACAGCAGGCCGTTGGCCTGGGCGGCGCGCAGTTCCTCGATCAGTTCGTCGCGGTTGCGTGGCTCGCCGGAAAACATATGGCCCAGGCGGTCCCACCACGATCGGTGAGCCGGGCCGTTGGTACTACCAGGGTCCTCGTTCATTCTCTTTTGGGTTCGGCCCAAGTGGGCGGAACAAGCAGTCTACTGGAATTCGTGTGACGGTTCAGGTGAGCGATCCGCGTACCCCCGTGGAGATCGCTGTGGGAGCGGGTTCTTGCCGGTGGAGCCAGCCTGCTGGCGAGAGCAAGCTCGCCGGTGGGAGCCAGCCTGCTGGCGATAAGCCAACGGAGCGGTATGGCTGCGAGGCAAGCTCACATCGCCAGCAGGCTGGCTCCCACCGGCTTTTCGCCGCCATGGCGGCTCCCACAGGCGGCCGCTACGGAGCGGCTTCGTACGGATCGGGGATGCCCAGGCCGGCCAGGATGCGGGTTTCCAGGGCCTCCATGGCTTCTGCCTCGGCATCGTCGATGTGGTCGTAGCCGAGAAGGTGCAAGGTGCCGTGCACGGTCATGTGTGCCCAATGGTGGGCGGCCGTCTTGCCCTGCTCGGCGGCTTCGCGAGCCACCACCGGCGCGCAGATGACGAGGTCGCCGATCAGCGGCAGGTTCACCCCGGGCGGCAGGTCGGCGGGGAAGGAAAGCACATTGGTGGCGTAGTCACGGCCACGGTACTGAAGATTGAGGGCCTGCCCCTCGTCGGCATCGACGATACGGATGGCCACCTCGGTAGCCTTGCGTCGGCGGGCGCCCTTGAGCGCGGCCTCCACCCAGCGGCGGAAGCTGGCCGACGCGGGCACGCCTTTTCGCGACGCGGTGGCGTAGCCCACCGCGACATCCACCTGACTCACCGTTCTTCGTCCTGCTTCTGCTCGAAGGCTTCGTAGGCGCGCACGATCTTCGCCACCAGCGGGTGGCGCACCACGTCGCGCGAGGTGAAGAAGGTGAAGCTGATGCCGTCCACGCCGCGCAGCACCTCGATGGCGTGGCGCAGGCCGGAACGCACGTTGCGCGGCAGGTCCACCTGGGAGACGTCGCCCGTGATCACCGCCACCGAGCCGAAGCCGATGCGGGTGAGGAACATCTTCATCTGCTCCACGGTGGTGTTCTGCGCTTCGTCGAGGATCACGTAGGCATCGTTGAGCGTGCGGCCGCGCATGTAGGCCAGCGGTGCGATCTCGATGACGTTGCGCTCGATGAGCTTGGACACCTTCTCGAAGCCGACCATCTCGTACAGTGCGTCGTAGAGCGGGCGCAGATACGGATCGATCTTCTGACTCAGGTCGCCAGGCAGGAAGCCCAGCTTTTCACCTGCTTCCACCGCCGGGCGCACGAGCAGCACGCGCTGCACGCGGTTGGCTTCCAGCGCTTCCACTGCACTGGCAACGGCGAGATAGGTCTTGCCGGTGCCGGCGGGGCCGACGCCAAAGTTGATGTCGTGTGTGGTGATGGCGTGCAGGTAGCGCGCCTGGTTCGGTCCGCGGCCCTTGATGACGCCGCGCTTCACCTTGATCACGACGTCCTGGGCCGACTCCGCCGCCTGTTCGTTCAAGGCGTCGATGCCGGACTCCGCCAGGCGCACGTTGATCGTCTGCCCGTTGAGCGTTTCGTGTTCGGTGGCGTCGTACAGCGCACGCAGCACCTGCTCGCCGGCCTTGGACGATGCTTCGTCGCCAATGACACGGAACAGGCTGCCGCGGTGGTCGATCTCGATACCGAGGCGCAACTCAATCTGGCGGATATGCTCGTCGAGCGGGCCGCAGAGATTGGCGAGGCGAACGTTGTCTTCGGGATCGAGGGCGAAATCGCGCTGGGAAAGTTGGGTCATGGCATTCACGAGGCTAACGCGACCTCATCGTCCATCCGGACGCGGCCGCGCAGCGAGTTGGACATGGCCTCGGTGATCACGACGTCGACGAACTGCCCGATCATCCGTGGATGGCCGGGGAAGTTCACGTAGCGCATGTTCTCGGTGCGGCCGGTCATTTCGTTCGGATTCTTGCGGCTGGGCTTTTCCACCAGCACGCGCTGCACGGTGCCGACCATCGCCTCGTTGATCCGGCGAGCGTTCTCGTTCAATACGGCCTGCAGGCGCGACAGGCGAGCATGCTTCACCTCGGCTGGCGTCTCGTCGGCGAGGTTGGCCGCAGGCGTGCCGGGGCGCGACGAGAAAATGAAGGAGAAGCTCTGGTCGAAGCCGACGTCGTCGATCAGCTTCATGGTCTTTTCGAAATCCTCGTCCGTCTCGCCAGGGAAGCCGACGATGAAGTCCGAGGAAATGCAGATGTCCGGGCGCACTGCGCGCAGCTTGCGGATGCGCTGCTTGAATTCCAGCGCCGTGTAACCGCGCTTCATGGCAGCGAGGATGCGGTCGGAACCGGCCTGCACCGGAAGATGCAGGTAGTTGGCCAGTTGCGGCACGTTCGCATAGGCCTCGATCAGCGAGTCGGAGAACTCCAGCGGATGCGAGGTGGTGAAGCGGATGCGGCCGATGCCTTCGATCTGGGCAATGGCGTGGATCAGCACGGCAAGGTCGGCGGTTTCGCCGTCATGCGTCGGGCCGCGGTAGGCGTTGACGTTCTGGCCGAGCAGGTTGACCTCGCGCACGCCCTGTTCGGCGAGCTGGGCCACTTCGACGATCACGTCGTCGAACGGACGGCTGATTTCCTCGCCGCGGGTGTACGGCACCACGCAGTAAGAGCAGTACTTCGAGCAGCCTTCCATGATCGAGACGAAGGCGGTGGGGCCTTCCGCGCGCGGCTCGGGCAGGCGGTCGAACTTCTCGATCTCGGGGAAGCTGATGTCCACCTGCGCCTTGCCGCTGGCGCGCTGGGCTTCGATCATTTCGGGCAAGCGGTGCAGCGTCTGCGGGCCGAACACGAGGTCGACGTAGGGCGCGCGTTTGATGATGGCGTCGCCTTCCTGCGAGGCCACGCAACCGCCGACGCCGATCAGCACGGGCTTGCCGCCCTGCTTGTGCGCCTTCCAGCGACCCAACTGGCTGAAGACCTTTTCCTGCGCCTTCTCGCGGATCGAGCAGGTATTGACCAGGATGACGTCGGCTTCCGATTCGTCCTGGGTCAGCTCCAGACCATGCGATGCCCGCAGCACGTCGGCCATCTTGGCCGAGTCGTACTCGTTCATCTGGCAGCCGTGGGTCTTGATGAATAGCTTGCCGCTCATGGGCCGGGGCACCGTGTTGCTGGGGGAATACCGAACCGCGTAGTTTACGCCGGGGCCGGCGCCCGTGCCACATCGGCGCGATGGATCAAGGACTTGCGTGAAGGCGGTCACGCTTGGGGTTCTTGGCAGGGCGAGGGGCCTCGGGCACACTCGCGCCCATGGTTCACGACGCGATGCCAGGGGACAGCGCCGGCCATCCCGCCCGCCGGTTCCCACGTGCTCGAACGATGCCTCGACGGGTCGCGGCGTCGTGCGTCCTGCTGCTGGCCTTGGTCGCCGGCCCCGCGACCGCGGGCTCGCTATATCGCTGCGTCGGCAGTACCGGCGAGACGGTATTTTCTGGCAGCACGGCCGGCTATCGGGACTGCAAACGCATTGGCAGCACGCCGCCGGCTCGTCCGGCACGTCCCGCTGCGCCCGCGCCGTCGAAAAGTCCCGTGTTCGAGCCGGTCGAGGAAGCGCCGTCGCTGCGGGGTGTGATCGGGTCCGTGGTATCCGCGCCGTCGTCCGCCGCCTCGTTGGTCGGTGTCACCGGCGGGGTAGTGGGCAACGCTGCCGATGAAGTCGCGCCTCCCTCATTGCCCCCCGTCACCGCGCCCAAGGGCACGTGGGATTACCGGGAGTCGTCCACGGCCGACCTCACTGTGGCCGAGGCGCCGCCGTCGCCCAAGGGATCACGTGTGCTGCGCGGCGCCGTCTACCGGATCACCCGGGCGGATGGCGGTGTGGAATACACCAACATCCCGCCAGGCGGCAGTGGGAAGGGGCAGAGCATCAAGATGCTCTTTACTTATATAGCGACCTGCGCTGCCTGCGACGTCCATTCGAAGATCGACTGGAACAGCGTGGCACTCAATATCTCGTCGTACGGCGAGGCCATTCATGCCGCCAGCAGCGAGTTCGGCGTCGACGAGGCGCTGCTGCGTGCCGTGATCCATGCCGAGAGCGCGTTCAATCCGCGCGCCTTGTCGGTTGCCGGGGCGCAGGGCCTGATGCAGTTGATTCCCGGCACGGCCCGGGACATGGGCGTGCTCGATGCCTTCGACGCCAACCAGAACATTCGCGGCGGCGCGCGCTACCTCGCGCTCTTGCTGCGGAACTTCAACGGAAACGAGCGCCTGGCAGCGGCCGCGTACAACGCCGGTCCGGGCGCGGTGCAGAAGTACAACGGCGTGCCGCCGTACGACGAAACGCAGGTCTACGTCGAGCGAGTGGGCGTGCTGCGCAAGCGTTACGCCGAGACCTTGAAACAACGGCCGAGCACCGGCGTGCCGCTGGCCGCCCGCGGGGCCTGACCGACCCTACGACCGGTGCCAGTGGGCCCTTGCCGGTGGGAGTTCGCTGGTGGGGGCCAGCCTGCTGGCGATGAGGGCTTGCCTCACCGCGACACCGCTTCGTTGGCTTATCGCCACCAGGGTGGCTCCCACCGGTGCCTTGGCTTATCGCCGCCATAGTGTGGCGATGGGGAGCTTGCTGGTGGGAGCCAGCCTGCTGGCGATGGGAGCCTGCCTCACTGCTACACCGCTTCGTGGGCTTCTCGCCGCCATGGCGGCTCCCACAATGGGGCACTGATTACGGCTGCCGCAGTGCCTGCATCGGTGCGCTCGGCGGCCTTTGCGCAGGGGTGACGGTCGCGCTGAAAGGCGCGCCGTAGCGAAGACCGGAGATCTTCACGGGGACCCCCGGCTTCAACGACGCTTCGTGCCGACGAAGGTCCGAGGGATCGAGAATGTCTTCGTCGCCGATGCGCAGCAGCACGTCGCGCTGCTGGATGCCTGCGAGCGCGGCAGGACCACCCGGAGAGACCTCGTTCACGACGACACCGCGGGCCGCGGAAGGCAGGCCGCTATCGGCCGACACCGGCACGGCGCCGTAGTCCGCGCCAATCCAACCGCGCACCACGTGGCCGGTCTGCACGATCTGGTCGAGCACATCGCGGGCGCTCTGCACCGGAATGGCAAAGCCGATGCCTTCCGCGCCCACGGCCTGTCCGATCAGTGAGGTGTTGATGCCGACCAGTTCGCCATGGGCGTTGACCAGCGCACCGCCCGAGTTGCCGAAGTTGATCGCGGCGTCGGTCTGGATGAAATTCTCGAGGCTCGACAGGTTGAGCTGCCGCCCGATGGCGCTGACGATGCCCATCGTCACGGTCTGCCCGATGCCGAAGGGATTGCCGATCGCCAGGACCACGTCGCCCACGCGGGGACGGCTTTCCGCATCGGTCATGTGGATGGCAGGGAGGTTGCCTGCATCCACCTTGAGCACCGCGAGGTCGGTCTCGTCGTCCGAACCCACCACGCGCGCCTTGGCGACCCGGCCGTCGTACAGCAGCAACTGGATGTCGTCCGCGTTGGCGATTACGTGGTTGTTGGTCAGTACGTAGCCATCGTCGCTGACGATCACGCCGGAGCCGAGGTTCTGCTGGCGACGTGTTCGCGCCGGGCCGGTGGGTACGCTGAAGATGCGCTGGAGCACCGGGTCCGAATAGAGCTCGCGCGGCTGCTCGGTGACCAGCTTGTTCGCATAGATGTTGACCACCGACGGCGCGGCCTTGGCCACGGCGTCGGCATAGGAGGCCGGGGCTGAGCCGGGCGCGTTCGCGGGTGCGGTCACCTGACCGCCTGCGGAGGCGGGCGCGAGACGCTGGCGAAGGAAGGCACCGCTGCCCGGCCAGAACAGGCCGATCACGAAGGCGACGGCGAGGCCGAGCACGACAAAGCGGGCGACGAAGGCGAGCGTGCGGGCGGCGTGTTTCATGAAAGAGCGCTGTGGTCCTGTCGTCGTCGCGTCGCCTTGCCCACGAAGCGCAACCTGTTGCCCGCGGTTCGGGCCGTTCCGTGGTGCCCCAGTCCCTACGAGATAGGGGGCGATGTCAGTTTATTGTACGTGGCTGGTGCTGACGTTACACTGACGCGATTTTGCGGAAGCCGATTTCCGAAAGAACCGGCGATGGGGTCCGCACCTCAATGGCATAAGTTCCGGAGAGCCTGATGGCGAACGAAGTCGTCGATCACGGGCGCCGTCGCTTCCTAACCGTTACGACAGCAGTTGTCGGCGGTGCGGGAGTGGTCGCGGCGGTCGTGCCCTTCATCAAGTCGTGGGAACCGAGCGCAAGGGCAAAGGCAGCAGGAGCGCCTGTCACGGTCGATATCAGTGCCATCGAGGCCGGCCAGAAGGTCACCTTCGCGTGGCGCAGCCTTCCGGTCTTCGTCGTCAACCGCACCAAGGACCAGCTGGCCCAGTTGAAGGGCCTCGAGCCCCGTTTGCTGGACCCGCAGTCGTCCGACGCGGCACAGCAGCCGAAGTACGCCACCAACGAGACCCGCTCGATCAAGCCCGAATGGCTGGTCGTCATCGGTCTGTGCACCCATCTGGGCTGCGTGCCCGACTTCGTGCCGGACATCAAGCCCGAGCCGTTCGACGCCAACTGGAAGGGTGGTTTCTACTGCCCCTGCCATAAGTCACGGTACGACCTCTCCGGCCGTGTCTTCAGCGGCGTGCCCGCACCGAAGAACCTGCCCGTGCCGCCGTACCACTTCGTCGACGACACGCACATTCAGATCGGCGTGGATCCGAAGGAGGCAGGCTGATGGCTAAGGTCTTTACCCGCATCGGTGACTGGGTCAACGAGCGTGCCCCGAGCCTGGCGCCGATGTACCGGAAGCACATGACGGAGTACTTCGCGCCGAAGAACTTCAACCTCTGGTACTACTTCGGTTCGCTGGCGCTGCTGGTCCTGGTCAACCAGATCATCACCGGCATCTTCCTCACCATGAACTACAAGACGAGTGCGGCGGAAGCCTTCAACTCGGTCGAGTACATCATGCGCGACGTGGAGTGGGGCTGGCTGATCCGCTACATGCACTCCACCGGTGCGTCGCTGTTCTTCGTGGTGGTTTTCCTGCACATGTTCCGCGGGATCATGTACGGCTCGTTCAAGCGTCCGCGCGAGCTGGTCTGGATCCTCGGCATGCTGATCTTCCTCGTGCTGATGGCCGAGGCGTTCATGGGCTACGTGCTGCCGTGGGGCAACATGTCGTTCTGGGGTGCCAAGGTGATCATCTCGCTGTTCGGCACCATTCCCTACATCGGCGGTTCGCTGGTGGAGTGGATCATGGGCGACTTCCTGCCCGCCGACGCCACGCTCAACCGCTTCTTCGCGCTGCACGTGATCGCGCTGCCGCTGGTGCTGCTGCTCCTGGTGGTGCTGCATCTCGCGGCACTGCATGAAGTGGGTTCGAACAACCCCGATGGCGTCGACGTGAAGCACGGCCCGAAGGGCAACAAGTGGAACCCCGAGAAGCCCATCGATGCCATCCCGTTCCATCCGTACTACACGGTGAAGGACCTGGTGGGCGTCGGCTTCTTCCTCACGATCGCCGCGTTCATCATCTTCTTCGCGCCGACGTTCGGCGGCTGGTTCCTGGAGCACGACAACTTCACGCCGGCCAACAACCTCGTCACGCCGAGCCACATCAAACCGTCGTGGTACTTCACGCCGTTCTACGCGATTCTGCGCATGATCCCGTCGTTCTTCGGTACGGCGATCTGGGGCGTGATCGGCATGTTCGGCGCGATCCTGCTGCTGGCACTGCTGCCTTGGCTCGACAAGGGCGCCGTTCGCTCGGTCCGCTACCGCGGCCTCGGTTTCCGCATTGCCCTGGGCGTGCTCGTGGTGTCCTTCCTTGCCCTGGGCCTGGTCGGTGCGGGCGTCACCGCCGAGCTGATTCCGGTGTGGTTCCCGGGCGCTGACGTCACCACCGTGGAGAACGCCTTCGGCCGACTCATGGTGCTGGGCTACTTCGGGTTCTTCGTATTCGTATGGGTCTATACGCGCTTTGGGTTCGAGAAGACCAAGCCGGTTCCGGAACGGGTGACGATGCATGATTAAGCGCTCTATCTCCGCCATCGCCCTGGCGCTGGGCCTCGCGGTCGCCACGCTTCCCGCCCTGGCCTCCGAAGGTGAGGGGCTCGCGTCGGCCGGCACCAACGTGTCGGATCGCGCGTCCCTGCAGCGCGGCGCCAAGTTGTTCTTCAACTACTGCGTGGGTTGCCACTCGCTGAAGTACGTGCGCTATTCGCGCCTCGCTTCCGACCTCGGCCTGTCCGAGGAAGAGGTGATGACGAACTTCAACTTCACGGGAGCGAAGTTCGGCGAGCCGGTGATCTCGCACATGCCGGCCGAGGACGCCAAGGCCTGGTTCGGCAAGGATCCGCCGGATCTCTCGCTGGAAGCGCGCGCCAAGGGCGTGGACTTCATCTACAACTATCTGAACTCGTTCTACCTCGACCCGAGCCGGCCGGTAGGCTGGAACAACACCGTGTTCCCGAATGCGTCCATGCCCAATCCCCTGTGGGAGTTGCAGGGCCTGCAGACGGCGGTGCACGGCGAGGCGGCGCCGGGGCAGGAAGCGGCGGTGGAAAAGCTGGAAATCTCCACGCCGGGTCGCATGACGCCGGAGGAATTCCACAGCGCCACACGCGACCTCACCACCTTCCTCGAATACACCGCAGAGCCCGCTGCGCTCGAGCGGCAGTCGGTGGGCGTCTGGGTCATCCTGTTCCTGGCTGGCCTGACCTTCCTCCTGTACCTTCTGAAACATGAGTACTGGAAGGACGTTCACGAAAGTCACTGACTGACGTCCCCACGGGGCGGCCCCGGCGGGTCGCCCCGTTTTCGTTGAGGCAGCAGGGAGGGAGATCGAAAGCATGGTCCAGAACGCACGTTCGCGCTCGGCTCTGACGCTGTACACCAGCGCCGACGACATCCATTGCCATCGCACACGTCTCGTACTGGCCGCCAAAGGCGTCGCCTACGACCGGATCATCGTGAAAGCCGATGAGCCGACGCCCGATCTCCTCGAACTGAATCCCTACGGCACCCTGCCGACCCTGGTCGACCGGGACCTCACGCTCTACGACCCGGCCGTGGTCGTCGAGTACCTCGACGAGCGCTATCCGCACCCGCCATTGATGCCGATCGATCCGCTATCCCGGGCGCGTCTGCGTTTGGGCACCTGGCGCATCGAAAACGACTGGCTGCCCGAGATCGAGGCCATCGGCGAGGGTGGCAAGGTCGCGGAGGGTGCCCGTAAGCGCTTGCGCGAGCAGCTGTTGATGTCGGTGCCGCTGTTCAAGGCATCGCGGTTCTTCCTCAACCCGGAAATGAGCCTCATCGACTGCCTGGTGGCGCCAGTGGTGTGGCGCTTGCCGCACTTGGGCGTGGATCTGGGCAAGGAAGGCAAGCCGATCATCGATTACGGCGAGCGCCTGTTCCATAGCCAGGGCTTCGCCCGCAGCCTCACGCCCGAAGAGCGCGATATGCGCCCGGACTTCAATTTCAGCCCGGGTTAGCCCCGCGCAGGCGCGTATCGCTTAAACTCTCCTCTGGCCTTGCCCTGCCGGGGCTCTTGGTGATCCCCGACCAACCGGCGGGTACGACGAGGACGGTTCCATGGATACGAACGAAAATGCGGGCATGACTTCGAATCGCCCCTACCTGCTGCGCGCCATCTACGACTGGATCAGCGACAACGGCCTGACGCCGTACGTGCTGGTGGACGCCGCCAAGCCGGGCGTCAAGGTGCCGGCTCATGTCGTGAAGAACGGTCAGGTGGTGCTCAACCTGGCGATGCGCGCAGTGGGCAATCTCGACCTCGGCAACGACCGGATTGCTTTCCAGGCGCGCTTCTCGGGCGTCAGCCAGTCCATCGTCATCCCGGTGCAGGCCGTGCTGGCGCTCTACGCGCAGGAAAACGGCCAGGGCATGATGTTCCCGGCCGACGAGAACGATGCGCTGCCGTCCAATGGGCCCGAAGCGGCCGACGAGGCCAATGAAGCCAACGAGACGCCGCCGAACGTGGGTGGCGACGACGATCGGCCGAAGCGCGGTGCTCCGCATCTGCGCGTGGTGAAGTAACGACGCGGTGTTTCGGGTGACGGCGAGGCCCTAGTGCAGCCGTCGCCGATCCGCGAGTGACACCACGTTGCCCGAGTGGACCACCGAATCGGTGGCGACCACGGTCTCCAGTTCCGGCGAACCTGACAGCGGCAACGAAAAACTCGCCACGTCGTTGCCCGCCATCCACAGGCGTGCAGGTTGGCGGGATTGCCCGTCCTCGCTCACTTCGAACGCGTAGCAGCGCTCCAGCCGGCGCACGCCATCCACGCCCTGCAGGCGGATAGCGCGCAGGCCGACGCTCTGGTCGAGCAGTTGCAGGCTGTGGCGTTTGCACAGGGCGGTGGCGGCACGCACCGCGACCTCGCGCGCACGCGTCAGCCGGTACCAGCAGGCGACGGTCGCAGCCAGGACGAAGAGCCAGAAGAGATCGGTGAAGGAAGACATGGGGTCAGTGTGTGGCCGAGCAGCGCTTGCCACAAGTCCCGTACGGCGCCGGTCGCTACGCGGCCACGTCGAGCCGCAACGACAGGTCGATGGCGCGCACGTGCTTGGTCAGCGCCCCGCTGGAAATGAAGTCGACGCCGGTCTCCGCGATGGCGCGGATGGTGTCGAGTTCGACGTTGCCGGACACTTCGAGCGGAATACGTCCCGCTGCGAGCGCCACGGCGTCGGTCAGCATGGCGGGCGTGAAGTTGTCCAGCAAGGCGCGGTCGGCGCCCGCGGCGATGGCCTGCGCCAGCTCGTCGAGTGTTTCCACCTCGACGATCAACGGCAGGTTCGGGTGGATGGTACGCGCTGCACGCACCGCGGCGGGGATGCCGCCCGCGGCGATGATGTGGTTTTCCTTGAGCATCATCGCGTCGAACAAGCCGATGCGGTGATTCGTGCCGCCACCGCATCGCACGGCGTATTTCTGAGCCAGGCGCAGGCCAGGAATCGTCTTGCGCGTATCGAGCACGCGGGTGCGCGTACCGGCAATGGCATCCACGTAGCGCGCCGTGACGGTTGCGGTGGCCGAGAGCATCTGCAGGAAATTCAGTGCCGACCGTTCGGCCGTCACCAGAGCCCGTGCCTTGCCGGCCATGCGACAGATGGCGCTGCCAGCGGCAACGCGATCGCCGTCATGCGCGAGCCACTCGATGCGTACATCGGCATCGAGCGTGCGGAAGCAGGCGTCGAACCAGGCGGTGCCACACAGCACGGCGTTCTCGCGGCAGGTGAGTACCGCGGTAGCGGTGGCCTGCGGATCGAGCAGGTCGGCTGTGGCATCGCCAGGACCGATGTCCTCAGCGAACGCACGTGACACATCGGACTGAATCGCTTCGGCCGACGGCAATGCGCTGGCCAGGTCGCGCAAATCGGCAGGACTCATTCGGCTTCCGGCTGGCGGAGGCGTTCCACGATGGCATCCATCGCGCGATCAAAGAGCAGCGTCGAATCGAGCACGCGACCGGTGCCCGCGGCGAAGGCCTGAGCGAGGCCCGCGAGACTGTGGTCTGCGACCTTGAGTCCGCGACGATTGACGAACAGGTAGCGTCCGCTGATCGGGCTGATCCACGACAGCTTGGCGCGATCGGTGGTGCCGTCCGGTGCGGTGAATTCAAGCCACTGGCCGACCTTCAGCTCGCGTGCCTGCGCCAGGAACCGTTCGTCGAAGGCGTCGTCGCTCAGGGCCTCCACTTCGTCGTCGGGCTCGGGCTCGGCGACGGGTTCCTCGATCGCTTGAATGGCTTCCGGCAACGGCATGACGCTGGAGACAATGGTGCCCGATGCGGTTTCCGGTGCTGCCTCGCCCAACTGCTGGCGATAGAACGCATGCAACTGGCCGAGCAATTGCTCGGTGTCCGTCTCCTGGAACGCGACAGCCGCGAGCCCGCGACGAAGCGAGCGCTCGATACCGGGCAGCGTGGCGCGCAGCTCGCGCCGTGCGTTCGCGTCGTGCGCGGGACGTGCGCTGGTAATGAAGTCGTCGATGAAGCGGACGGACTCACGGAACTCGGGCGATTCCTCGCCCTGGCGGAGCAGGGTGAGCACGATGTAGTTCGCCCAGGCACGCGTCAGCACGCCATAGATAAGCGGTGGCAGCGAGGCGCCGCCGATGCGACCGACGATCTCCTGCGCCGCGCGACGGCGGGCCTGCTCGAGCTTCTCGCGACCACGGGTCGATTCCGCAACGCGTTGCTCGGCCAGCTCCGCGCGTTTGCGGCTGATGTCGAGGAAGTCCTGCAGTTCGCCGGCAAGCCGCGTGAAGATGGCAACGTCGTCGTCGAAGTCGTGCAGCAGACGCTCGACGATGGACTTCACCTTGTCGAACAGGCGTCCGTCGCGATCCGCTTCGGTCGACCAGCCCTTCGCGGCATCGGCGAGCGCATCGAGCAACTGGCGTGCCGGGTGCGATTTGTGCGCGAACAGGCGGCGGTCGAGCAGGGCGACCTTGAGATAAGGAATCTGCAGGCGTGCCAGCATGACCTGCATCTCGGCCGGCAGGTTGTGGTCTTCGAGGATGAACTCGAACAGCATGCCGACGAGATCGATCGTGTCCTCGTCCATGCCCGATACGTGGGCCGTCTGCTGGCCGCGCAACTGGCCGATCTGCGCGAGCAGTTGCTCCTTGAGCTGAGCCACGTCGCGCGTGACGTCGGCCTGCGTCGCGAGCGGCGCCGCATTGCTCGGCAGCACCGCGATCTGGCTTTGCAGCAGCGTCAACGCACCGAGCAACTCGGCCGCGCTCGGCAGCGGTCCGGTGGGCATCGGCGTGCCGCTGGCCGAACCACCCATGCCAGGGCTTGCGGTGTCGCCACGCCGCGCAGAAAACAACGCGTGCAGCGACTGCATGAACTCGGCCGCGGCAGCATCGGTTACCGGCACCGCAGGCCCGCCCGGCGTGCCGGGGACGGTATTGGACACGGGGCCGATCGGTGCCGGTGCATCGCTGCGCCGGGTGGGAATCTCGTGGCGCAACTGCGGAAGGACGCCGGCTGCCGCGAGTTCGTTGTTGATGTCGTCGTAGAGCTCGTCGATGCCGGCGAGCACGTAACGATCGAACAGCTTGTAGATGATGAGCTTGACCCGGACCTCGACCATCAACTCGCGCATGGCCTGACGGAAGGCGCTGGCGAGCGACGCCGGTCCGACCGGATTCGTGGCGTCGTCCATCCGTGCGCCGCCGCAGATGACCGACAGGCGCTGGTTCACGGCGAAGAGCGCGCGGGCGAGGCGCTGCTCGTTCTTGCCGATCATGCTCGTGATGGCGAGCGATTCTTCGAGTTCGTTTTCGCCGACGAGGCTGAGCTCGATGTTGGCGAGCGGCCGGCTGACCGTTTCCGTCTCCGGCGCGTGCGTGCGGCCGGCCGAGAAATCGGCGAGGTCGCGGGCCACCTGACCGAGAAAGGTACGCTCCACGATCGCGCGCTTCTTGCGCACTTCGCGCATGCCGTCGAAGAACTGGGTCTGCGCCGCGTTGTTCTCTGCCTTTTCAGCGAGATCGAACAACGCGTCGTCGATGTTCTCGAACATGTTCGAGGCCAGCGCGTGCAGGCGCTTGGTCGCCAGACCGCGGACCGTGACCAGCAGCGCGCCCACGCGCTCGCTGCGCGGATCCAGGCGCTGACTGAGATCGACGACGTTGGATGGCTCGCTCGCGTTGTTCATCGCGCATCCTGGATGAGTACTAGGCCCCCGCCCGAAGGGCCATTGTGCGGGAACCAATGCTTTATAGCGTGACCTGCGTCACGGATTTTGCGCGAGAGCCGGGTTCCCTGGGAAGCCCTGGAGCTGCACGGTGCCGATGCCGGCCTCGGGGAGCATGACCGGAATGCCGTCCTCCACGCGATAGACGACCTGGCCGTCGGTGGTGATCAGCCCTTCGGCGATCGGCTCGGCGACCTTTTCACCCGCCACGGTGTCCAGCGAGCCGGCACGGATGGCGTTGTTGAGTTGATCGCGCTCGGCCGACGTAAGCGGGCGCAGCGGACGCTTGCTGACCGGGCAGCAGAGAATGTCGAGGAGACGCTTGTCCATGGGGCAACGGCCGCAGAGGGCCAACCTGATAAACGGGAATGCCTTTACAATAGCGACTTTTGGGTGCTCCGGCCATGATTTCCAACGGCGGCAACGAAGCGGGCGCGCCACGCGTAGGCGTGGTGATGGGCTCGCGCTCGGACTGGGAAACGATGGAACATGCCTCGGCCACGTTGGCCCGGATGGGCATCGTGCATGAGGTTCGCGTGGTCTCCGCGCACCGCACTCCCGACCTGCTGTTCGACTATGCCGCCACGGCTCGCGATCGCGGTATCCAGGTCATCGTGGCCGGTGCCGGTGGCGCTGCGCATCTCCCGGGCATGCTCGCGGCGAAGACACCGCTGCCGGTGTTCGGCGTGCCGGTGCAGTCCAAGGCCTTGAATGGCATGGATTCCTTACTGTCGATCGCGCAGATGCCGGCCGGCATTCCCGTGGGCACGCTGGCGATCGGCCGTGCAGGGGCGACCAACGCCGCGTTGCTCGCGGCCTCGGTGCTGGCCCTGCACGACAGCGCGGTCGCCGCGGCGCTCGACGCCTTCCGTGCCGAGCAGACCCGTACGGTGCTCGACAACCCGGACCCGCGCGCATGAACCGGACGCTCCCTACGGTAGGCATCCTCGGCGGCGGGCAGCTTGCGCGGATGCTCGCGCTGGCCGCGGCACCGCTGGGCATCCGTACGCTTGCGCTGGACCCGGCCGCGGATGCCTGCGCGGGGCAGGTGGCCGAGTTGATCGCGGCGGGCTGGAACGATGAAGCCGCCTTGGCAGCCCTCGCCAGTCGCGTGGATGCGATCACCTTCGATTTCGAGAACGTCCCGGCCACGACGGCGGAGCGCCTTGCGGACCAGGTAGAGGTCCATCCCAATCCTCGCGCGCTGGCCGTGGCTCAGGACCGCATGGCCGAGAAGACGCTGTTCCGCGAGACGGGCTTGAACACGCCGGAGTTCGCCGCGGTCGATACGCAGGCCGATCTCGTGGCCGCCGTCGAGCGCATCGGTCTTCCCGCCATTCTCAAGACGCGTCGGCTGGGTTACGACGGCAAGGGTCAGTTTCGACTCAAGGTGCCGGCGGATATCGACGCCGCCTGGTCCGCTCTAGGCGAGGCAGCGGCCGAGCATGGGCTGATCCTCGAGGCTTTCGTTCCGTTCGATCGCGAGCTGTCGGTCGTGGCCGTGCGTGCGCGCGACGGCGAGTTCCGTACCTGGCCGTTGACCCGCAACTGGCATGTGGACGGCGTGCTCTCGCTGAGCCTCGCGCCTGCGCCCGATACGTCGGACGAGCTGGAACAGGCCGCGGTCGCGCAGGCCAAGGCGATTGCGGAGCGGCTCGATTATGTCGGCGTGTTCGCGCTCGAGCTGTTCGTCCGAGGCGGAGAGCTGCTCGGTAACGAAATGGCGCCGCGCGTGCACAACTCCGGTCACTGGACCATCGAAGGCGCGCACACCAGCCAGTTCGAAAACCACATTCGTGCGGTGCTGGGTCTGCCGCTGGGCGATACCGGTGTCCGTGGCGCCAGCGCGATGCTCAACTGGATTGGCGACATGCCCGAGGCGACGCCCGTGCTTGCGGTGGCCGACGGCCATTGGCACGACTACGGAAAGGATGCGCGCCCGGGTCGCAAGGTGGGCCATGCCACGATCTGCGCCAGCGATGCGGGCAGCCTGCGTGCGAAGCTGGTGGAGGTGGGTGCGGCGCTGAATCGCGAGGCGCAGGTAGCGCCGGCGATCGAGGTGCTTGGCTAATCACGTGCCAGCTCGATCAGGCGCCGGGCTCAGCCGGCGCCTGATCGAAGACGACCTCAGGCCATGTTCTTGGCAGCGAAGTCCCAATTCACCACGCTCCAGAAGGCTTCGAGATACTTCGGGCGCGCGTTGCGGTAATCGATGTAATAGGCGTGTTCCCACACGTCGGCCGTGAACAGCGGCTTGTCGCTGCCGGTGATCGGCGTGGCCGCGTTGGAGGTATTCACGATCGCCAGCGAGCCATCCGGACGCTGCACCAGCCAGGTCCAGCCCGAGCCGAAGTTGCCGGCGGCCTGCTTGCTGAACTCTTCCTTGAACTTGTCGACCGAGCCGAAGGCCTTGGTCAGGGCGTCTGCCAGCTTGGCCGGCGGCTCGGCAGCCTGCGTCGCCGGGCGCATCGAGTGCCAGTAGAACGTGTGGTTCCAGATCTGCGCGGCATTGTTGAAGATGCCGCCGGACGAGGTCTTGACGATCTCTTCCAGGCTCTTGCCCTCGAACTCCGTGCCCTTGATCAGGTTGTTGAGGTTCGTGACGTAGGTCTGGTGATGCTTGCCGTAGTGAAACTCGAGGGTCTCGGCGGAGATGGCCGGCTCCAGCGCATTCTTTTCATAGGGGAGCGGGGGAAGTTCGAACGCCATTGCGGGACTCCTTAGCGGTTGGCTGGGGGGAAAGGGTGCGGGCAGGAGGCGCGAGGCCCGGCGCTGCTACACTATGCAATCACTCGCATTCTAATGATGAAACCCGAGCTATGGACGTCGCAGACGAGATCAAGGCCATCGTTCAGGCCCACCCGATCGTGCTTTTCATGAAAGGCACACCGGAATATCCCACCTGCGGATTCTCCGATCGCGCGGCGAAGGCCTTGGAGGCGGCGGGTGCCGTGTTCCATTCGGTGAACGTGCTGGCGGATCCTCGGATTCGCGCGGGGCTGCCGCAGCTGTCGAACTGGCCGACGTTCCCGCAGTTGTTCCTGCTGGGCGAGTTCATCGGCGGATGCGACATCGTTGAGGATCTGCATGCGGCGGGCGAGCTGGAGCGCATGGCGGCCGACGTCGCGGGGGCGAATACGTGAGCAGCCTGCCGTCGGCGCACCTGCCGTCCGGCTGGGCGCCGGTCCCGGGCAGTCTCGCGGGGCGCGTGGTCATCGTCACCGGTGCCACCGGTGGCTTGGGCGGCGAGACGGCTAAAGCGGCGGTGCTCGCCGGTGCCACGGTCGTCATCACTGGCCGCAAGGTGCGTGCGCTGGAAAAACGCTACGACGAACTCGTGGCGCTGGGTGGCAGCGAGCCTGTGATCCACCCGCTCGATCTCGAAAGCGCCACGCCCGCCGACTACGCCGCGCTGGCCGAAGGCATCGAGAATGAATTCGGTCGGCTGGACGGCATCGTGCATGCGGCCGCCCATTTCAACGAACTCACGCCGATCGCCATGCACAAGCCGGACGACTGGCTGCGTGCCATGCAAGTCAACGTATCGGCGCCGTTCGCGCTGACCCAGGCGTGCATGCCGCTGCTGACGAAAGCCGACGACAGCGCGGTGATCTTCGTGCTCGACGACCCGGAGCTGCTTTCTCGCGCGCACTGGGGCGGCTACGGCGTATCCAAAGCGGCCGTGGAACGCATGGCCGCCGTGCTGCATGCGGAGAACGGCCGCAACGCCATGCGTGTGCATGCCGTGCTGCCGGCGCCGATGCGTACGGCACTGCGTCGTGCCGCCTACTACGGCGAGAACACGCTGGAACGGCCGCTACCCACGGCCTCGGCGGATGCCATCGTTTATCTGCTTTCCCGTGCCGGTGCGGAAGCGCGCGGTACCGTGCTCGACCTTCGCCACACCCACTGACCCACGTCGCCTGCATGATGCGGGCAAACCACGCTTAGAAGGAGCTCTTCTCCATGGAAACGCAGATGACGACGTTATCCGCGGGCATCCTGCTGTTCCTGATCATGGACCCGCTGGGCAACATTCCGTTGTTCCTCGCCCTGTTGAAGGACGTGCCGCCGCAGCGCCGCCGCAAGGTCATGATTCGCGAGCTGCTGATCGCGCTGGCGGTGCTGGTCGCGTTCCTGCTCGGCGGGCAGTACATCCTGAAGGTGCTGCAGCTGCGCCAGGAGTCGGTGAGCATTGCCGGCGGTATCGTCCTGTTCCTGATCGGCATTCGCATGGTCTTCCCTCCGGTGGAGGGCGGCGTCTTCGGCAAGCCCGGTGAGGGCGAGCCGTTCATCGTGCCGATGGCGATTCCCGGCGTTGCCGGCCCCTCGGCCATGGCGGCCCTGCTGCTGCTCACCAATTCGCAGCCCGGCCGCACGGCGGAGTGGGGTATCGCGCTGTTCCTGGCCTGGCTTGCCACGGCGATCATCCTGCTCAGCTCCACCTTCCTCTTCCGTTGGCTGGGCGAGAGCGTGCTCACGGCCATGGAGCGCCTGATGGGTATGCTCCTGATTGCCCTTTCGGTGCAGATGTTCCTGAGCGGCCTGTCCGCTTACCTGCATATCGCCACCTAGCGTATGCCTAGGCTTGTTGCCGCAAGAACATACGCGACGGTAGGGTTACTGTCATAATTGCCCGCGAGCATGGTCAGGGGATGGGAATGTCCTATTCCCCGGGCATGGGGCAAGCCCCAAGGGGCAACGAGATGTTCGAAGGCGATATGAGAAAACACGACTCCGCACCGGCCCGGCAAGGTAGCCACCGTTCGACGTCAAAGGGAGCCTAAGTCATGTTGAGCATCGATCGCGCGCTGCTGGACCGGATGCCCTGGCTTGCGCAGCATCCGCGCCTGCGCAAACCCCTCGTCGGCATGCTGGAAAGCCTGGCCCACGAAGACCGGTTCAATCGCACACTCGCGTTTGCGGGCCCGGCGCAGGGCTTCGAGTTCTGCGAAAAGACGCTTGACTATCTCGGCGTGAGTTGCCGCGTCACCGAACGCGAACGCGAGAACATTCCGGTGGAGGGACCGCTCATCGTCGTGGCCAATCATCCGTTGGGCATGGTCGACGCCATCGCGCTCATCCAGTTGATCGGCTCGGTACGCCGTGACGTTCGCATCCTCGGTAACGACGTGCTCGCGGCCGTACCCCAGTTGGGCTCGCTGCTGCTGCCCGTGGACGTGTTCGGCAAGGGTGCCACCTCGAAGATGCGCGCGGTGTTCCGCGCCGTCGAGGCCGGCGAAGTGCTGATCATGTTCCCCGCGGGCGAAGTGTCGCGCGTGCGCCCGGGTGGCGTGCGTGACGGCAAGTGGTCCGACGGTTTCGCGCGCATCGCCATGCGTGCCGGTGTGCCGGTGCTTCCCGTGCATATCGCCGCGCGCAATTCGGTCGCCTTCTATGGCCTTTCCATGCTCGCCAAGCCGCTCAGCACCGCCATGCTGCCGCGCGAAGCGACCTCGGGCCGGCAGCGCGTGGGCTTCCGCATTGGCAAGCTGGTCGATGCGGATGAGCTGAAACAGACCAGCGGCGGCTCGTCGGAGCAGGCCGCGAAGCTGATGCGTCGGCATGTCTATCGACTTGCACGCCAGCGCGGTCTCGTGTTCGGCGGCCAGACGCCGCTGGCTCATCCGGAGCCGGTGGAGCGCGTTGTCGCGGAACTCGACAAGGCCGAACTGCTCGCCGAACTCGCCGATGGCAAGAAGATCCTGCTGATGCAGGGCTCGTCCGACAGCTATGCCATGCGCGAGATCGGGCGTCTGCGCGAACTCACGTTCCGCCGCGTGGGCGAGGGCACCGGCAAGCGCCGCGATCTCGACGCCTACGATGCGCTCTACGAACACCTTGTGCTGTGGGACGCGAAAGCTTTGCGCATCGTCGGTGCGTATCGCTTTGGCCATGGCGGTCGCTTGATCGCCGAGCACGGCATGAGCGCCCTGTACACATCCAGCCTGTTCGATTACTCGCCTGCACTGGAATCGCGCCTCGCTCAGGGTCTTGAACTCGGGCGTAGCTTCATCGCGCCTGCGTACTGGCGCTCGCGTGCGCTCGACCAGCTCTGGCAGGGCATCGGCCTGTACCTCCAGCGTCACCGCGAACTGCGTTATTTGTTCGGTCCTGTGAGCATGTCGGTCAGCATGCCGCGTGAAGCACGCGAGTGGATCGCGGCGGCTCACCAGCACTTCTTCGGTGTACAGGGTCTCGCCGCCGCGCGGCAGCCCTTCGTCATTCCGGAGGCCACCATCGATTCGGTGCGCCGCGAACTCGAAGGGCTCGATCCCGCAACCGGGCTGGGCAAGCTGAAGCATCGTCTCGATGCGCTCGGCGTCACGCTGCCGGTGCTCTATCGCCAGTACGTCGATCTCGTGGAACCGGAAGGTGTGCAGTTCCTTGCCTTCGGCGAAGACCCCGATTTCTCCGGCTGCGTGGACGGCCTGGTGATGCTCGACCTGGCCTCGCTCAAGCCGGCCAAGCGTTCGCGCTACCTCGGCAAGGTGTGACCACTTTCGGGCCGGCCGGAATATCTTCCGGCCGGTATCCCGGTGAGGCTGGAAAAATACCTATTTCCTGCTGATAAAAAATCGTCAGATAATCGCTAAACTGTCATTCGGCAGTGCTACGGTACTGCCTCGTTAGGTCACAACATCCCTCGTGGCATTGGCTTGAGGGGTTCAGTGGGTCACTCGGTGTTTTTTCGTCCCGGCAAAGATGCTGGGCGATTCGCTGTGTCTGGAGAAAACGTTTTTTCTTGCGTAGACGTAATAAATATCGATGCAGAGATAATCGCCAATTAATTACGAAAACCATTATTTCAAACGACGGATCGAATGATTTCACGTGGTCAGGAGAGACCGCCATTAACTAGACAAATTTTCAGGAAACCTGTCGATGAACCGCAATTCCCTTTCGGCCGCGATCGCCGTGACCCTTTTCGTGGCCGCAGGCGCCGCACTGGCCCAGGACGCCAGTCCCCAGACCAACGCCACGCAGCCGCAGCGTTCCAACGTGGCGAGCAGCTCGAACACGACGAATGACAACGCCACGCGCCGCGCCACGCAGCAGATGAGCGCAGTGCAGGTGAAGGCCAACTCGCTGGCGTTGGGCGGTGGCCTGATGTCCATCCAGGACGCGCCGAAAGCGGTTTCGACCGTGTCCCGCGAGGCCATCGTCAAGGCGGCGCCGGGTGCCACCTTCGTGCAGGCGATCAATTCGATTCCGGGCGTGGTGTCGTCTACCGACGACTACACCGGCCTCAATGACGGCAACGCCAGTGTCCGTGGCTTTCCGCTCGACGAAATCGGCGTCACGGTCAACGGTGCGCCGATCAACGACAGCGGCAACTACAAGATCTACTCGTCCGAGTACGGCGACACCGAGAACATGGGCGACATCACCGTCCAGCAGGGCTATCCGGACAATGACTCACCGATCGCAGGCGCGGCGGGTGGTTCCATCGCCTGGGTGACCGTCGATCCGTCGCACCAGGCCGGCCTGGACTTCAGCCAGACCCTTGGCGACAACAGCTACCACCGCACGTTCATGCGCCTCAATACGGGCGACCTGGGTCCTGTGCGTTCGTGGCTGTCGTACTCCAATAACGAAACGAACCTGTGGCGCGGCCGCGGCAAGTCGAAGGTGACCAAGGTCGACGGCAAGTCGGTCTGGCAGATCGACGACAAGAACTCGATCTCGTTCTCGTTGCAGTACAACCGCGAGGTCAAGACCAACTACGAGTCACTGACCAAGGCTCAGGCCGCCGCGGACTACAAGCAGAGCTACCTCGGCACCTACACCCGTGGCAGCACCAGCAGCAACTACTACGCGCTGCATCAGAATCCGTTCCGCAACTACCTCGCCAGCCTCGATGGTGAGTTCACCCTCACCGACAGCATGCGCCTGTCCGTGGTGCCGTACTTCCAGTATGGCTACGGCGGTGGCGGCAGCGGCAGCACGGTCACCGAGAACCCGCTGGCCAACGACAACTACTTCAAGTCGGTGAACGTCGACCTCGATGGTGACGGCAAGATCAGCGGCACGAAGCTGGTCAACTCGCTGAGCTATTCGTACACCTACCGTCCCGGCGTGATCGCCAAGCTCAATCAGGATCTGAGCGACAACAACAGCCTGGAATACGGCGTGTGGTACGAGCGGCCGCGTCAGCAGCAGGGTCAGGTACTCGTGCCCGTGGATCCTGCCACCGGCGTGCCCGTCGACACCTGGGGCAAGGACGTGCTGATCCGCTACCCGGATGGCAAGGTGCAGAAGGTGTACGACCAGTACACCACCACCACGAACGAGAAGGCCTTCATCACCGACAACTGGACGCCGAACGACCAGTGGACGTTCTCCGGCAGCCTCGCCTACGTATGGACCAAGCGTGACGGCTATATCGCTGAGTATCCGAATTCCATCGGCTCGATCAGCGCAGCAGGGAAGGTGACCACGACGAATGCGCAGTTCGACGCGTCGCCGACGGCGACCTTCCACAAGTTCACGCCCACGGCGGGCGCGAAATATCAGCTCAATGACGAGAACCAGTTCTATTTCGGTATCGGCAAGACGTTCCGTGCACCGATCAACGGCGCACTGCTGAGCAACGCCCTTTACGGTTACGGCTCGTCGGCCGCTGCCGCGCTGCCGAACAAGCCGGAGACCTCGACCACCGCCGATCTGGGCTGGCGTTTCTATGGCGAACGCATCTCGGCGAACATCGATGCCTATGCGTCGAATCTCAACAACAAGCAGGTTTCGGGCTTCGACCAGACGACCGGGCTGACGGTCTATACACAGTTGCAGAAGGTGCACATGCGCGGCCTCAACGCCGAGAGCAGCTTCAAGCTGGATGACCAGTGGACGGTGTATGCAAACTATTCGTACACGCGTGCCCTGATGCAGGACGACCTCAACTCGCTGGGCGACGGCATCTACAACACGAAGGGCAAGACCCTGCTCAACGTGCCGAAGAACTCGGGTTACGTCGCAGTCGACTACCACAACGGGCCGTTCTGGGCTTCGCTGAGTGCCAAATACCAGGGCGCGATCTGGGGCGACTGGTCGAATACCGAACGCGTGGGCGGGTACGCAACGATCGACCTGGGCACCGGCTGGAATTTCGACGACTTCTCGCCGTGGTTCCGCAAGCCGTACATCAAGGTCAACGTGTTCAACCTGGCCGACCGCAAGGCGCTTACCTATGCGAGCAACGTCTCCGCATTCCTGGCCAGCAACCCGGGCAAGATCAAGGATGCGAACGGAACGACGCTCTACGCCACGGCGCCGTACTACTCGATCCTGCAGGAACGCACCTTCATGGTGACCTTCGGCGCCTCGTTCTTCTGACGAAAACGTAGCGCGCAGGACCTAAGGCCTGAGTCCGGCATGGCGCCGGACTCAGGCCTTTTTGTTTGCGCTTGGTGGGAGCCGGCCTGCCGGCGATGGGTGCTCGCGCCGCACCTGCCCTCTGGCGCGGGATCGCCGCCAGGACGCGGCTCCCACCCGAGTGCCCATGCGAGGTTTCACTCCCTCGCGGGCTCCCACATTGGCTCCCGCAGTTAAAAAGGGCGCGCCACAAATGTCTGCGAGTGAGCCGCGAAACCTCGTGGCATGGCGGGGGACCTTGCGACAGGCCTCAACGTGAAGTCCTGCGATGGTGCGCCGGTGGCTTCTCCGTCTCCGACAGCACTTCCTCTTGGTAAAAATAAATATCTTTAAATAACAATAAGATGAGCCGAAAACCAGTCCGCGTAGGAAAAAGTGGTATTTATGAATCCGGCGTGAAAACGTTACAAATCTGTCATACAATGCCGTTAAAGTTGGCTTAACAACTGTCGCCACCGGGTCCATGGATGTGACCGGGATCACACGAGACGACACAGCCAAGAAGATTGGGGAACGCTCGAACGGAATCCACTGCCCGGCTTAGCCAGGCGCCCTCCGTTCGGCCGAAATTTTTCGTTGCAAGCCACAGGGTCGACCATTGATGAATAGCCGAGTCCGCGCCAAACTTTTGCCGTTTGCGATCGCATCGCTGCTCGCGGCACCTGCCTTCGCGCAGGAGACGTCCTCCACGATCAGCGGTCGCGTCGTTGACGCCAGCGGCCAGCCGGTCGCCAATGCCACCGTCGTCATCGTGCATGAGCCGTCGGGCACCACGAAGACCACCACCACCGACGTCAACGGCCGCTACTCGGCCCAGGGTCTGCGCGTGGGCGGTCCGTTCGACGTGACCGCCACCAAGGACGGCATGCCGTCGGTTCGCCAGGACAATGTCTACCTGCAGCTCGGTAGCGACACAGCCGTGAACCTCAGCGCCTCCGCTGCCAGCGCCGCCGACGCGACCGCGCTGGGCGCCGTCACCGTGTCGGCCGTGTCGGGCCAGTTCACCTCGGAGAACAAGGGTCTCGGCACCAACATCTCGCAGGCTCAGCTCAAGGCGGCACCGTCGCCGAGCCGTAACATCGCGGACATCG
The DNA here is from genome assembly GCF_023612255.1 of Luteibacter flocculans. NCBI lineage: Bacteria > Pseudomonadati > Pseudomonadota > Gammaproteobacteria > Lysobacterales > Rhodanobacteraceae > Luteibacter > Luteibacter flocculans. The sequence goes on from NZ_CP063231.1 coordinate 1,135,946, forward strand.
CGCGCCTCGATCCGCGCGTGACCGTCGACCACGGTACGGGCGCCATCTCGGCCAACGGCCAGAACACCCGCCTCAACAGCATCAAGGTCGACGGCCTGGGCGTGGGCGACCCGTTCGGTCTGAACTCCACCGGCATGCCGACGGTCGGCTCGCCGGTGTCGATGGACACCATCGACTCGTTCAACATCTCCACCGCCAACTACGACGTCGCTTCCGACACCGTCGGCGCCGACATCAATGCGGTGACGAAGTCCGGTACCAACGAGTTCCATGGCTCGGTGTACTACGGCTTCAAGAACGCCAGCAGCATGGTCGGCAAGGCCGGCTGGCTCGACAACAACCGCGACTACACCGAGTTCGACCGTAACTGGACGGCCGGTGCGACCGTCGGTGGCCCGATCATCAAGGACAAGCTGTTCTTCTTCGCGGGCTACGAGAAGGAAGAAGTCACGGGTCTCAGCTCGGGTGCCGTCAACGGTCTCGATCCGACCCTCAGCCGCTCGACGATCAACAAGGTCTCGCCGGGCGACCTGCAGAGCATCATCAATGCGGCGAACGGTCTCGGCCTGCAGCCGGGCTCGACCGGTGCCAACGCCGGTACGCTGACCGACAAGCGCTACATCGCCAAGCTCGACTGGAACATCACCGACGGCCACCGCATGAACCTTGCGTACTCGCGTACCAAGGAAGTGAAGCCCAATCCGCAGGGCAACGGTACCTCGTCGATCGGCCTGTCCAGCTACTGGTACACCGTCAATTCCGACATCAAGAACTACACCCTGCAGTCGTTCGACGACTGGAGCGACATCTTCTCGTCGGAAACCAAGATCGGCTACAGCGACTACCAGCTCAACCGCTCGGTGCCGTACCAGCAGCCGCAGATCACCGTGCGCCTGAACAATACCGGCTTCGGTACCAGCGCCACCGGTCCGACGATCAACCTCGGCGAAGACCAGTTCAGCCACTACAACTCCGCGTCGGTGAAGAGCCTGAACGCGATGTGGGCGGGCACGCTGTACCTCGACGACCACACCATCAAGGGTGGCTTCGAGTGGGAGCGCAACCGCATCTACAACCTGTTCGGTCGTACCGAGTTCGGTGCGTACACCTTCGGCAACAACGGCCTGAACAACTTCGGTCCGGGCCTGTACAGCAACTACTCGCTGTACCAGCCGGCACCCGGTTACTCGCTCGACGACATCGCTGCGAAGTGGGAGCTGCGTCGTCACACGTTCTTCCTGCAGGACACCTGGCAGGCGACCGATCAGTTGTCGATCCAGTACGGCTTCCGCGTCAACAAGTACCTGACCGACGACAAGCCGCTGTACAACGCTGACTTCCAGCGCACCTTCGGCTTCAGCAACGCCAACACGATCAACGGCAGCAAGCTCGTCGAGCCGCGCCTGTCGTTCAACTACAGCTTCGACAGCGAGTACAAGACGCAGCTGCGTGGTGGCGTTGGCCTGTTCCAGTCCGATCCGCCGACCGTGTGGATGACGAACCCGTACCAGAACAACGGTATCAACATCGTCACCTACTCGTACGACCGTCAGCCGGACGGCATCACGTGTAAGCTCGGTTCGCAGACGCTTCCGTGCCCCCCGTTCAGCTCGAACCCGTTCAAGCAGCCGACCAGCGGCCCGGGTACGGTGCCGCAGCAGGCCGTCGACACCGTCGACAAGAACTTCAAGCTGCCGAGCGTGTGGAAGTCGTCGATCGCGTTCGATCGTGAGCTGCCGTGGCAGGGCATCATCGCCAGCATCGAGTGGCAGCACCTCGACGTGCAGGACGGCATCCTGTACCAGAACCTCAACCTGGGCGCCCCGACGGGCGTCATGCCGGACGGTCGCTACACCTATGCCGGTTGCATTGGTGGCTCCACGCCGGTGGGTGGTGCGACGGGTGCCAACTGCCGCACTAACTTGACGGGTTCCAACACGGGTGGCTCATTCGCCCGTGCTCGCCAGAACGGCCGCTTCGCCCAGGGCGTGACCTACCTGACCAACACCCACAAGGGTGGTGCCGACACCGTGACGCTGTCGTTCTCGAAGCCGATGGCCGACGGTTGGTCCTGGAGCGTCGCCGCGACGGGCGGTCACTCGACCGAAGTGAACCCGGGCACCTCCAGCCAGGCGACCTCGAACTACTCGAACAGCGCCTGGTACAACCCGAACGAAGACGTCGCATCGACGGCGAACACCAACATCTCCAAGCGCCTCAACGCGTCGCTCACCTGGCAGCACAACTTCTTCGGTGACTACGCCACGAGCGTCAGCGTGTTCTACGACGGCCACACCGGCGTGCCGTACAGCTGGATCTTCGGCAACGACTCGAACGGCGACAGCTACTCCAAGGATCTGGCGTACATTCCGAAGCGCGGCGACGGTACGATCTTCCGCAATTCGGGTGGCACGGCCGCGGCCTCGCAGCAGTTGGTCGACCAGTTCTACAACTACATCCAGAACGACAACTACCTGCGCAAGGAACAGGGCAAGGTTGCCAAGCGCAACGGCGCCACGTCGGCCTGGGTCAACCAGATCGACCTGAGCCTGAGCCAGGAAGTGCCCGGCATCTTCAAGGGCAACAAGGGCGAGATCCGTCTCGACATCTACAACTTCCTGAACCTGGTGAACAAGAACCTGGGCCAGCAGTCGTACATCGGCTTCCCGTACACCCGCACCCTCGCCAACTTCGGTGGCGTGGACCCGACCACGGGCAAGTACATCTACAACCTGCCGACCGACGCCAACGGCAACTACCAGCCGGGCCTGAAGGGCATCTACGACGCCCCGACCGACAACAGCGCGACCAAGGTCAACCCGGTCTCCCGCTGGTCGGCCATGCTGACCCTGCGCTACACGTTCTAAGCGAAAGATTCGCTTGCTACACGACCGGCACCCGCGAGGGTGCCGGTTTTTTTGTGCGCCGACTGGGGCGGCCACGTCGCCGAGCCGCGGCTCTTGACCCCCGCCGACCTGTCGCGTGATGCTAGGCGGTCCGCTCCCGGGTGGGGGCGGGGTTCGCCGCTAATTCGCGGTCAGAAGGACAGTAACTCCATGAATGCCATCCACTTCGGGGAGCCGGTCAACGGCAAGACCGTCAGCGCTCGCGTATCGCCGGCCGGCGGCCTCGACATCCTTTCCCGCAACGAAGTCGCGCGTCTGCGCGACGCGAGCGGGTCCGGGCTGCACCAGTTGTTGCGCCGTTGCGCGCTCGCGGTGCTCACCTCGGGCAATCTTTCCGACGATCCGGGCTCGATCTTCGAGCAGTATCCGGACTTCGACATCCAGGTGCTGCAGGAAGACCGCGGCATCAAGATCGAGCTGAAGAACGCGCCCGAGCAGGCGTTCGTCGACGGTCGCATCATTCGCGGCATCAACGAACTGCTGGTCGCCGTGGTGCGCGACATCGTGTACGTGTCCACGCAGTTGGAAACCGGCGCGTTCGATCTCGACGATACCGTCGGCATTACGCATGCGGTGTTCGAGATCCTGCGCAATTCGCGCATTCTGCGCCCGCAGGTCGATCCCAACCTCGTGGTCTGCTGGGGTGGTCACTCCATCTCGCGCGACGAGTACGAATACACCAAGCGTGTGGGTTACCAGCTCGGTCTGCGCAGCCTGGACATCTGCACGGGCTGCGGTCCGGGTGCGATGAAGGGCCCGATGAAGGGCGCGACCATTGCGCACGCGAAGCAGCGCCGCAAGGGCAACCGCTACATCGGCGTGACCGAGCCGGGGATCATCGCGGCGGAATCGCCGAACCCGATCGTCAACAACCTCGTGATCATGCCGGACATCGAGAAGCGTCTCGAGGCGTTCGTTCGCCTCGGCCACGGCATCATCGTGTTCCCGGGCGGTGTGGGCACGGCGGAAGAAATCCTCTACATGCTCGGCATCCTGCTGCTGCCGCAGAACAAGGGCATTCCGTTCCCGCTGATCTTCACCGGTCCGCAGAACTCGGCGTCGTACTTCGAGCAGATCGATCGCTTCCTGCGTCTCGCGCTCGGCGACGAAGTGGCGAGCCACTACAAGATCATCATCGACGATCCCGCTGCCGTGGCGCACGCGATGGTGGCCGGCATCGACAAGGTGCGCAATCACCGTCTGGACAACAAGGACGCCTTCTTCTTCAACTGGGCCCTGGACATCCCGCTGCCGTTCCAGCAGCCATTCCGTCCGACCCACGAAGCGATGGCCGGCCTCGCGTTGCATCGCGGCCGTCCGCGTCACGAGCTTGCAGCCGATCTGCGTCGCGCGTTCTCCGGCATCGTCGCCGGCAACGTGAAGGAAGAGGGCGTCAAGGCGATCGCGGAGCACGGCCCGTTCGTGATCGACGGCGAGACCGAGATCATGTTGGCGCTCGACGATCTGCTGAAGGCCTTCGTGGAGCAGCACCGCATGAAGCTCCCCGGCGGCACCGCTTACGAGCCGTGCTACGTGGTGCGTACGTAAGTCGAGCAGGACGGGACGGGCGATGCATCGCCCGTCCCGATGCTGAATGTGATGCGAGAGCACGTATCTCGCGTCACAAGGTCTAGACGGCCCCGCGGGCGAGGATGCGGCCACCAGCCACTGGCGGAGAGCCTCATGCTTATCACCATCCTTCTCATTGTCCTGATCATTGCCCTCATCGGCGGCCTGCCGACCTGGGGCTATTCCAGCTCCTGGGGTTACGGTCCCAGCGGTGGTATCGGTGTCATTCTCGCGATTGTCCTGATCTGCTGGCTGCTTGGCGTATTCTGAGCGTCCCGCCCCGGGGTGGCACCCATGTGGTGCGACCCCGGGGCCGATGACGCGTAAGCGTCTCTGGAGCCGCCATGCCTCGACCCCACCGTCCCGTGCCCGACACTGACAAAAGCCTTCCCGGCACGTCGCCGCCGCCCTTCGACCATGAACCGATCGAGCGCCCCGGGCCGGATCCGGATACCGACGGCGAGCCCCTGGAGCCTTGATGGCGGGGCGTTCTCGCTGGCCCGGCAGCATCCTGCCCCGTGCGTTCTTCCAGCGCGATCCGCGCGTGGTCGGTCCCGAGTTGCTCAACAAGGTGCTCGCCTGTGCTGACGGGCGTGCGGGGCGCATCGTGGAAGTGGAAGCCTATTGCGGCGCCTTCGACCCCGCTGCGCACACCTATCGCGGTAAGACCAAGCGCAATGCCGTCATGTTCGGTCCGCCCGGGCATATGTATGTCTACTTCACCTACGGGATGCACTGGTGCTGCAACACGGTCTGCGGCGAGGACGGCGAGGGCTCCGGCGTGCTCATTCGCGCGTTGGACCCGTTGGCCGGTATCGAGCGGATGCGCGAAGCGCGGCCCAAGGTGCGCCGCGATCGCGAGCTGTGCAGCGGACCCGCCCGCCTGACCCAGGCCATGGGCATCACGGGTGCGCAGAACGGGATCGATCTCGTGCGGGCTCGGGATGGGTACACTGTCGTCGACGACGGAACCCCCGCTCCGGAGAACGTGCCGGGTTCGGCACGCATCGGTATCCGCGAAGGCACCGATCTCCTCTGGCGCTGGTTCGTTGCCGGCAACCCGAACGTCTCGCGACCCTGAATTCCGCGACGAGCTGAGTGAAGACGTCTTCACGTCTCCATGAGGGGTGCGCCGTTAGGTTGCCACCGCGGCCGAGGACATCCATGAAAAGTGACGACATCGACGAGCTAAGACGCAGCCGTGAGCAGTTCCGGCTGCTGGTCCAGGGTGTCGCGGACTACGCGATCTACATGCTCGATCCCGAAGGAAACGTTTCCAGCTGGAACTCCGGCGCGGAGCGCATCAAGGGCTATCGGCCGGACGAGATCATCGGGCTGCATTACTCGACGTTCTTCGCCCCCGAGGACGTGGAGCGCCGCGAACCGTGGTCGAACCTGGCGGCAGCCAAGGCGTCCGGGCGGCTGGAAACGGAAGGCTGGCGGGTGCGCAAGGACGGCAGCCGTTTCTGGGCTCACGTGGTCCTCGATCGCATCGACGACGACGATGGGCAATTCGTCGGATTCGCCAAGGTGACGCGCGACGTCACCGAGCAGAGGAACACCGCCCTTGCCCTGGAGCAGGCGCGCAATGCGCTGTTCCAATCACAGAAGCTCGAGGCGGTCGGCCAGCTTACGGGCGGCGTGGCACACGACTTCAACAACTTGTTGATGGCGATCCACGGCAATCTGGACCTGCTCACCCAGCGTGACGACCTCCCCGATCGCGCGCGCCCGCTGGTGGCGAATGCGTTGAGTGGCGTGCGTCGTGGCGTGGCGCTGGTGCAGCGCATGCTGGCCTTCGCGCGACGCCAGCAGCTTCATCTCGCCCCCGTGCTGCTGCCCGACCTCGTGCACGGCATGGCCGATCTCGTGCGTACGTCGCTGGGGCCGTCGGTGCTGGTGGAGGCGAGCTTTCCGTTGTCCTTGCCGCCGGTCATGGCGGACGCCAACCAGTTGGAGCTGTGCCTGCTGAACCTCGCGGTGAATGCGCGCGATGCGATGCCGGATGGGGGCACCCTGACCATCTCGGCCCGCGCGGAAAGTGTCCAGGATGGGCGTGCGCTCGGGATCGGCCCGGGGCAGTACGTCCGCCTGTCGCTGGCCGATACCGGCGAAGGCATGGATGAGGCCACGTTGAGCCGGGCCACCGAGCCGTTTTTCACCACCAAGGGCGTCGGCAAGGGGACGGGTCTGGGCCTGTCGATGGTGCACGGCATCGTGCAGCAGTGTGGCGGCGCTCTACGTCTGAGCAGCACGCGCCCGGGCGGCACGACCGTGGACATCTGGCTGCCCGTTGCCGGCGCCCTCGGTCTCGGAGCTGACGCTCCCCCGGCCATCGCGCCATCGACGCATTACGCCGCGCCCATGGATGGGCGGGCGACGTCGATCCTTGTGGTCGACGACGACCCTCTGGTGCTCTCGACCACGGTCGAGATGCTTTGCTTTGCCGGCTACGAAGCCATAGGTGCGTCGTCCGGTGCGCAGGCGCTCAAAATGCTCGATGAATCACCCTCGGTGTCCGTAGTGCTTACCGACCACGCCATGCCCGGCATGACGGGCGTGGAACTGGCCTCGCGGCTGGCGAAGACGCGTCCCGACCTGCATGTCGTCCTGGCCAGTGGCTACGCCGAATTGCCCGACCACACGCCCGGCATCCACGCGCGGCTGCAGAAACCGTACGGGCGGGAGGAACTGCTCGCCGCATTGCGCTTCGCGTGAGAAGCATCCGTGGCAGCGCTGCCAATGCTTGACAGCCCTACGGTACTTGCACAAAATACGTGGCTCCCCGCCCGAATAGCTCAGCCGGTTAGAGCACTTGACTGTTAATCAGGGGGTCGTTGGTTCGAGTCCAACTTCGGGCGCCAGATTGAGAAAGCCGTGCAGCGATGCACGGCTTTTTTCGTTTTAGAACTGGCCCACAGCAGGTCGTCAGCGGCGCGTACCCGCCAGCGCGCAGGCGGTGGCGTCATCGTCCTTGGCGCGTTCTCGCCGAGCAACGCCTGATTTGGGCACCACGATCGAGACCGCCGTGGCGGCGCGGCCGCGAACGCACAGCGTTATCCTCTGGTTGTCGGCCGTCGTGCCGTCCTCGTCGAAGCGCACGGCAAGGCGGTGGCCGCGGTGGGCCGAGAGGGCGGCATCGAGTGCATCCACGCGGTCGAACACCGTGTGTCGTTCCTCGTCGTAGGCGATCCAGCCGCGGGTCCAGTCCACCCAGTCCTGGCACGTATGGCCGTTGGCGCTCGCGCAGGTGCGTGTGGCGTGGTTGCGCCTCACCGCAGCCGTGCGTGCGCGCTCCAGCGTGTCCAGCAGCGCCTCGGCGGAGGCCCCCAGGCGATGGCGCGCCATGGCTTCGGCCAGGCGGGGCAGGGCAATGGCCCCGACCAGGGCGACGATGAGCAGCACCGTCACCAGTTCGATCAACGTGAAACCACGGGGGCGCGGCGGCATGATTCATTCCGTAGTGGCCGGGGCCAAGGGATGATCGCGGCCGGGCCCGACGCCGCCCATCGGGGAGATACATCACGGCGTGTAGGCGTTCGCCGTTTAAACTCGACCTTCGAACCTGCATATAGCCGTCATGACCGATCGCTTCCAGCTCGTTTCACCGTACAAGCCCTCTGGCGACCAGCCGGAGGCCATCCGCCGTCTCACCGAGGGTTTCGAGGCGGGTCTTGCCGCCCAGACCCTGCTCGGCGTCACCGGTTCGGGCAAGACCTTCACGATCGCCAACGTGGTCGAAAAGGTGCAGAAGCCCACCATCGTGCTCGCGCCCAACAAGACGCTGGCGGCGCAGTTGTATGGCGAGTTCAAGGAGTTCTTCCCGCATAACGCGGTGGAATACTTCGTCAGCTATTACGACTACTACCAGCCGGAAGCCTACGTCGTGGCCTCGGATACCTTCATCGAGAAGGATTCGAGCATCAACGACCATATCGAGCAGATGCGTCTGGCAGCGACGAAGGCGCTGCTGTCCCGCCGCGATTCGCTGATCGTGGCGACGGTCTCGGCCATCTACGGCCTCGGCGATCCCGAAGACTACATGAGCCTGCGCCTCATTCTTTCGCGTGGCGAGCACATCGAGCAGCGGGCACTGATCCGCCAGCTCACCGAGCTGCAGTACGTGCGCAACGAGATGGAACTGCGTCGCGGTACCTATCGCGTGCGCGGCGAAGTGGTGGACGTGTTCCCGGCGGAATCGGAATCCGAAGCGCTGCGCATCGAGCTGTTCGACGGCGATGTGGAGAACCTGTCGCTGTTCGACCCGCTGACGGGCGAGGTGCTGCGCAAGGTGCCGCGCTATACGGTGTACCCGAAGACCCATTACGCCAGCACGCGACAGAGCGTGCTGAATGCGATGGAGACGATCAAGATCGAATTGTCCGAGCGCCTCGAACAGCTCTATCGCGACAACAAGCTCGTGGAAGCCCAGCGGCTCGAGCAGCGCACGCGCTTCGATCTGGAAATGATGGCCGAGGTGGGCTTCTGCCAGGGCATCGAAAACTATTCGCGACACATGACCCGCCGCGGTCCCGGCGAGCCGCCGCCCACCTTGTTCGACTATCTGCCGCCGGATGCGTTGATGGTGGTGGACGAATCGCACGTGACCGTGCCGCAGCTCGGTGCCATGTACAAGGGCGATCGTTCACGCAAGGAGACCCTCGTGGAGTTCGGTTTCCGCTTGCCGTCCGCGATGGATAACCGTCCGCTGCGTTTCGAGGAATGGGAGCGTCGTGCACCGCGTGCGATCTACGTATCCGCCACGCCTGCGAAGTACGAACTGGAGCGCTCCGACAGCAACGTCGTGGAGCTGGTGGTGCGCCCGACCGGGTTGATCGATCCGGAAGTGGAGGTGCGTCCCGTGCGCACGCAGGTCGACGACCTGCTCGGCGAGATCCACAAGCGCGTCGCCATGGGCGATCGTGTGCTGGTCACCACGCTGACCAAGCGCATGGCCGAGAACCTCACGGATTACCTGTCCGAGCACGATGTGAAGGTGCGCTACCTGCACGCGGACATCGACACCGTGGAGCGCACCGAGATCATCCGAGACCTGCGTCTCGGCGAATTCGATGTGCTGGTGGGCATCAACCTGCTGCGCGAAGGCCTGGACATGCCCGAGGTCTCGCTGGTGGCGGTGCTCGATGCCGACAAGGAAGGCTTCCTCCGTTCGACCCGTAGCCTGATCCAGACGATCGGTCGAGCCGCCCGTAATGTGCGCGGCAAGGCGATCCTCTACGCCGACGAGATCACCGGCTCGATGAAGGAAGCCATGGAGGAGACGGCCCGCCGTCGCGAAAAGCAGGTGGAATACAACACGGCGCACGGGATCACGCCGAAGACCGTGGTTCGCCGCATTGCAGACATCATGGAAGGCGCACGCGCGGACGTCGGTTCGCGCGGTGGCAAGGGCAAGAAGGGAAGGGACGCGAAGAAGGTAGCCGAGGAAGCGCCGGACTACGGTTCGCTTACCCCGGAGCAGGTCGGCTCCACCATCAAGAAACTCGAGGCGCGCATGTACAAGCACGCGCAGAACCTCGAGTTCGAAGAGGCCGGAAAGCTGCGCGACGAGATCCACCGCCTGCGCGAGCGGGCCCTGCGCTGACGCCAGGGCGCCGGATTTCCGGCCGACCTCTTGCAGGGGCGGGCGGTGGCCGGTAAACTGCGCAGCTCTTCGGGCGGTTAGCTCAGCGGTAGAGCACTACCTTGACATGGTAGGGGTCACAAGTTCGATCCTTGTACCGCCCACCACTTTCCCACAAGCGAAAAGTGGCCTGAAGACAAAGACTAAGGAGCCCGCAAGGCTCCTTTTTTCTTGCCTGGAGCCCGAGCAAGAGGCCGTTCCTGACATGTCACCCAGCACGCGGGCCGTATGCCTGCCTGGGCTACACTGACGTCTTTTGGTGGAGCGTCGCCAGTGGCCTACCTGCTGACCAAGTCCCTGCACATCGTCTTTGTCATCGCCTGGATGGCCACGGTGTTCTACCTGCCGCGGATTCTCGTCAACATCGCGGAGGCTGGCGCGGAGCCTGCCGTGAAGGCGCGTCTCGAGTTGATGGGGCGCCGGCTCTACAAGTTCGGCCACAGCATGTTCGGCCTGGCCTTTCTGTTCGGCCTCGTGCTCTGGCTCTACTTCCACATCAGCGGCGGCTGGCTGCATGCCAAGATCGCGCTGGTCCTCGTGATGCTCGGCTACTTCATCTGGTCCGGCCGGTTGCTGAAGCGCAGCATGGCCGGCGGCAGCCTCCCGCCGTCGCGCACACTGAGGTTGTTCAACGAATTGCCGGTGCTGGTGCTGCTCGCCATCGTCTATCTCGTCGTCGCCAAGCCGTTCTGAGGTCTCGTCCGGCGAGACGGGGATCGGCGATGATGCGAGCCGACGTATTTCGTCCTGGAGGCGCTCGTTGAGCGACGCGCACGACATCGTGCCGGGCCTGATGGTCCTGCACGGCAATCGCCTTGAAGAACTGCGCGATGTGCTGGTTGGCTGGCTGGCGCGCACGCCGTTGCGTCCGCTCGAAGACGAGTGGGTACTGGTGCAATCCAACGGCATTGCGCAGTGGTTTCGCATGGCGCTGGCGCGCGGTCGGGACGAGGGCGGCCTGGGCATCGCCGCGGCAGTGAATGTCGAGCTGCCGGGCCGTTTCCTGTGGGTTGCCTATCGCGCCGTGCTGGGTCGCGACGCCGTGCCGCCCGAATCTCCCTTCGATAAATCACGCCTCGTGTGGCGCTTGATGCGGCTCTTGCCCGCGGTGTCGCACGAGGCGGGTTTCGAGCCGCTCGCGGCATTTCTCGGTGCTGGCGACGACGCTCGCAAATGTCACCAACTGGCCGAGCGACTGGCCGACCTGTACGACCAGTACCAGGTCTACCGCGCTGACTGGCTCGACGATTGGGCCGCGGGGCGCGACGTGATGCGCGACGCGCGCGGTGGCGCACCGGACCTCGATGCGGGCGACCGCTGGCAGGCCGAACTCTGGCGACGCCTCCTGGCCGACGTCGGCGACGCGGATGCCGATGGCCATCGCGCGGCCGTGCACGAGCGCTTTCTCGACGCGGTCGCCCGTGCCGTGGAGCGCCCGGCCGGGCTGCCTCGGCGGATCGTGGTGTTCGGCATGTCGTCGCTTCCGCGGCAGACCCTGGAAGCGCTATCGGCGCTGTCGCGCTGGTCGCAGGTGCTGCTCGTGGTGATGAATCCGTGCCGCCACTACTGGGCCGACATCGTCGACGATCGCGAGCTGCTGCGCGCAGAACGTCGCCGGCAAAGCGCGAAGCCCGGCATGCCGGTGCAACTGTCGGACGAGGAATTGCACCTGCACGCCCACCCGTTGCTGGCGGCGTGGGGCAAGCAGGGACGCGACTATATTCGGCTGCTGGACGAATTCGATCACCCGGACAGTTACCGCGAACGCTTCACCGCGTGGGACCAGCGCATCGACCTGTTCGTCGAGCCGCGCACGGAAACGCTACTGGGCCAGGTGCAGGCGGCGATCCTGGATCTGGAGCCGCTGCCGGCGACGCCACGCACGCTGGACGCCGACGACACCTCCATCGCCTTCCACGTGGCGCACGGTCCCCAGCGCGAGGTAGAGATACTGCACGACCAGTTGCTCGCGCGTTTCGAGGACGCCGCCCGTCGCGGCGCTCCGATCCTGCCGCGCGACGTGATCGTGATGGTGCCTGACATCGAGACCTACGGGCCGCACATCGACGCGGTCTTCGGCCGCGTACCGCGCGACGACGCGCGTTTCATTCCCTACAGCATCGCGGACCGCACGGCGCGCGGCACGGCGCCGATGATCATGGCGCTCGACATGCTGCTGGCGCTGCCCGAATCGCGCTTCGGCATCGGCGACATGGCCGACATGCTGGACGTGCCGGCCGTGCGCCAGCGCTTCGACCTTGGCGAGGACGACCTGCCGCTCCTGCAGCGCTGGATCAACGGCGCAGGGGTTCGCTGGGGCCTCGACGCATCGCAGCGCGCATCGCTGGACCTGCCGCCCCTCGAACAGAACACCTGGACCTTCGGCCTCCGCCGCATGCTCCTCGGCTACGCTGCGGGTCAGGGCGAGGCGTGGGGCGACATCGAGCCCTACGGTGAAATCGGAGGCCTGGATGCGCGCCTCGTCGGGCCGCTGGCGGATCTGCTCGATTCCCTGGGGCATCACTGGCGCGAACTCGCGCAACCGGCGCCGCCGGCCGTGTGGGGCGAGCGCCTGCGTGCATTGCTGCGCGATCTGTTCGCACCGTCCGAGCCCGAGGACCGCATGTTGCACATGCGGCTGCTCGATACGCTGGAAGCGTGGGAGCGCGCCTGCGCCGAGGCCTCGTTCGAACAGCCGCTACCGGTGGACGTCGTGCGCGAGGCGTGGCTCGCACCATTCGACGACAACGGGCTATCCAAACGCTTTCTTGCTGGCGCCGTGAGCTTCGGCACGTTGATGCCGATGCGCGCCATTCCGTTTCGCCTCGTCTGCCTGCTGGGCATGAACGATGGCGCCTATCCGCGCGCGCGGCCGCCGATGGATTTCGACCTGATGGCGCGCGGCGGCGCATGGCGTCCTGGCGATCGCTCGCGTCGAGAGGACGACCGCTATCTGTTCCTGGAAGCGCTGCTTTCCGCGCGCGATGCATTGCACGTCGGCTGGGTGGGCCGCAGTGCGCGGGACAATGCCGAGCTGGCACCGTCCGTCTTGGTCGGCCAATTGCGCGATTACCTCGCTGCGGGCTGGCGCGCAGCGGGCGGTGGCGACGCCTTGCCGGCGCTGACCGTCGAACATCCGCTGCAGCCATTCAGTCGCGCGTACTTCCAGGCGGGCGACCGGCGGTTGTTCACCTATGCCGGCGAGTGGCGCAGTGCACACGATACGCGCGACGAACATCGCGACGCGCCGCTCGAGCCGCTCGTCGTCGAGCGGCCGCTGGCGATCGCCACGCTTCGCCGCTTCCTGCGCCATCCGGTGAGGGAGTTCTTCAACAGTCGCCTCGGTGTCCGCTTCGACGTGGCGGAAGCCGCGGCGGATGACAACGAACCATTCTCGCTGGGCGGGCTCGATCGCTACGGCATGACCGACATCCTCTTGCGCGCCGCCCTGCGCGAGACGGAAAGCGATCCTCTCGCCGCCATCGGTGCCGCCAGTGCGCGCCTGCGCCGCAGCGGTGTGCTGCCCATGGGCGGCTTCGCCGACATGGCCGCGCAGACGCTGGAGGAAGGGGCACTGGCCGTCCATGCGCGCTACGTCGCCGAGCGCGCGCGTTGGCCCGTGGATGCCGGCAAACGAGAACTGAGCGTCGCCATCGATGGCCTGTTCATCGAGGACTGGCTGACGGGCCTCCACGCGGACGACAACGGCAGGCTGGCAGCGCTGCGCGCGTCGCCGACGGCCGTGCTGGACAAGGACGGCCGGCCACTCGCCCATCGCATGGTGGAGCCCTGGGTCGAACATCTCGTGGCGCAGGCGGGCGGATTTGCGGTGGAAACGCGCTACGTCGGTCCGGATGCCACGGTCGTCATACCGCCGCTTCCGCTCGACAGCGCGCACGTCGCTCTCCTGCGCGTGGTACGCATGTGGCGAGAAGGCATGTGCCGTCCGCTGCCTGTCGCGTTGCGCGCGGCGCTGGCGTGGTTGGCCGAGGACGAGGCACGGGCAGAGACCGCGGCGCGGCTGGCCTATGGCCCGGCAGTGCCGGGCAGTCTGGTGCCTGGCGAGGTCGACAAGGATGCGTATCTGCGTCGGGCGTATCCGTCGTTCGGTGCGCTGCTGGCGGCGGGGTTCGTCGACTGGTTGCCAGCTTACGCGGAGTTCCTGGCGGCATTGCAGGTGGAGGCCGCATGAGCACGCCGATGCAGCCACTGCAGCCTGTGACCATGCCATTGCATGGCGTGCGCCTCATCGAGGCGAGCGCAGGCACCGGCAAGACCTGGACCATCGCGGCGCTCTATGTGCGCGCCGTGTTGGGTCACGACATGCCGCAGCCCTTGCTTCCGCCGCAGTTGCTCGTGGTCACGTTCACCGAAGCCGCCACGCAGGAGCTGCGCGAGCGCATCCGTGCACGTCTCGTGGAGGCGGCTCGCGCGTTCCGCGCGTCGGCATCCGACGAGCCGTTCCTGGCCGAGCTGATCGCGACCTATCCCGTCGACGCGCACGCGTCATGTGCCCGACGTCTCGAACTGGCCGCGCAGTGGATGGACGAAGCGGCGATCTTCACCATCCACGGCTGGAGCCAGCGCATGCTCACCCAGCATGCCTTCGGCAGCGGACACGCATTCGCGCTCACGCTGGAACCGGACGAAAGCGAGTTGCTGGCCGATTGCGTTCGCGACTACTGGCGTCAGACGTTCTATCCGTTGCCGCCACGGCAGGCCGAGATGGTGCTGGAAGAATGGCGCTCGCCCGACGACTTGCTGCGTGCGCTGAAACCACTGTTCTACGGCGGCGAAGTCACGCTGCGTGTCGCGGGTGAGGTGCTTGCCGCCGCGACCGATCCGCGCGCATTGATGGCCTCGCGCGAGGCATGGCAAGCCGAGCACGATCGGCTGCTCGCGGAAGCGGCGGAGGCGTGGCGCAGCGATGTCGATCGTATCGAAGCCCTGCTCACCGAGGCGTCCGCGACCAAGGTGTTGAACAACACGCGCTATCGTCCCGATCGCATGCCGGGCTATCTCGCCCCGGTGCGACGTTGGGCGTTCGGCGGTGAGGCGATCGAGGAAGCGCTGCAGCGTTTCACCGCCACGCGCCTGGCGGATGCCGCAGGCAAGGGCAAACAGCGTCCGGAACATCCGGCGTTTGCAGCGTTGGATGCCTGGCAAGCGTGGCATGAGCACAAGGTCGACATTCGCCACGCCTTGCTGGTCGATGCGCTGGCGCGCGTGCGCGAACGGTTTGCTGCGCAGAAGCGGCGGCGCGCACAGATCGGGTTCGACGACCTGCTGCATCGTCTCGACGCTGCTCTGCGCAGCGACGCGGGAGACGCCTTGGCTGAAACCATTCGCCGGCAGTTCCCGCTGGCGTTGATCGACGAGTTTCAGGACACCGATCCCGTTCAGTACCGCATTTTCAGTCGCATCTATGCCGGTGTCCCCGACGTTGGCCTGTTGTTGATCGGCGATCCGAAGCAGGCGATCTACGCCTTCCGCGGTGCCGATATTCATACCTATCTCTCGGCGCGTGCGCAGGCGCTCGCGCCGCACTACAGCCTGGACACGAACTACCGCTCGAGTCACGCCATGATCGAGGCGGTCAATGCCGTCTTCCTGCACGGCGAGCGGCATCCTCGTGGCGCCTTTCATTTTCCGGATCGCGGCTTGCCCTTCGCGGCGGTGAGCGCAAAGGGCAGGGCGGAGCGCTTCGTCGTCGCCAAGGAATCGCAGCCGGCGTTGCGCCTCTGGCTGCTCGACGACGAACGGCCCGTCGGCGTGCGTCATTACCGCGAGCAGATGGCGGACGCGTGCGCCAGCGAGATCGTGCGCCTGCTGGAAGGTGCCACGCGCGGGGACACGGGGTTTGCCGAGGCAGACGGGCACATCGTGCCGCTCCGTCCGGCGGACGTGGCCGTGCTCGTGCGCAGCCGCTCGGAAGCGGCACAGGTGCGAGCGTCGCTGGCTGCCCGTCAGGTTCGCAGCGTGTTTTTGTCCGATCGCGATTCGGTCTGGGAAAGCACGGAGGCGGAGGACGTACTCGCGTGGTTGCGTGCCGCCGCTGCCCCTGCGTCGGACACGGCGATGCGCGCGGCCCTGGCTACACGCACGCTCGACCTTGGCTATACCGAACTCGAACAGCTGAATGTGGACGAGGCCCATTGGGAGCGCCGCGGCGAGGAATTCCTGGCCCTGCGCCAGGTCTGGCAGCATGCCGGCGTGCTTGCGATGCTGCATGCGCTGCTGCATCGCTTCGACCTGCCGGCACGCCTGCTCCCGCGCGCTGGTGGCGAGCGCGCGCTGACCAATGTGCTGCATCTGGCCGAGTTGTTGCAGCACGCGGCTTCCACGCTCGACGGCGAGCAGGCCCTGATTCGCCACGTGGCCGAACGCATCGCCGATACGGCCAGCCACCATGGCGACGACCAGCTCGTGCGCCTGGAAAGCGATGACGATGTGGTCAAAGTGATCACGATCCACAAGTCCAAGGGCCTGGAGTACCCGATCGTATTCCTGCCGTTTGTCTGTGCCAGCGGCGGTCCGCATCCGGGCCAAACCGCTTATCGATATCACGATGGGACGGGAAGCCAACTGGAGCTGGTGAGCAAGTCGAAAGGCGGCGCCGCTTCCGAACAGGCCAAGGACGCGGCGGATCTGGCGGCAATGCAGGAAGACCTGCGCCTGCTCTATGTAGCGATGACGCGTGCACGACACGCTTGCTACGTGGGTGTCGCGCCGGTGTGCCACGGCACCTCGCGTACGCCGCAGGTGCATCGCAGCGCGTTCGGGCATTTGCTCAGCGGTGGCGAGGAGATCGGCAACGGTCGCATCGCGGGCCTGCTGCACGAGCTGGCGCAGGCTACGCCGTCGATCCGCGTGGAATACATGCCGCCCCCTGACGAGCGCCGTTTTGTCGCGCCGGATCGTCCCGAGGCAGCGCGACCCGCACGAGAGGCCATGGCGAGGCGCGCGGACCCCTGGCGCATCGCCAGCTACAGCGGCCTGCGCTATGCGGACGAGGTGTCTGCACCGGAAACCGCGACGGACGACGTCATCGTGGAATACGCC
This sequence comes from Luteibacter flocculans, assembly GCF_023612255.1. Classification (NCBI taxonomy): domain Bacteria; kingdom Pseudomonadati; phylum Pseudomonadota; class Gammaproteobacteria; order Lysobacterales; family Rhodanobacteraceae; genus Luteibacter; species Luteibacter flocculans. Next base: position 1,153,127 of record NZ_CP063231.1, read on the forward strand.
ACCGAGCCCGTCGTCGCGGCCCCGGCTGTGGCAGGTATTCACGCCTTCGAGCGGGGCGCAGAGGCGGGTACCTTCCTGCACGATCTTCTCGAATGGATTGCGGAGGAAGGCTTCGCCATCGTAGCCAGTGATTCCGCACGGCTGCGTGACACGGTGGCGCGCCGTTGCGAACGGCGGGGCTGGAGTGCATTCATCGATCTCTTGACGGATTGGCTGTCGATGCTTTTGCGGACGCCGCTGGCGCTGCCGGACGGTGGCCAGCTCGCGCTTGCCTCGCTCGACGATCCCTCGCGCTATCGTGCCGAGCTGGAGTTCCTGTTCGCCTCGCGTGGCGTCGATACGCTCGCCCTGGATCGCATCGTGCGCGAGCACACCTTGGATGGCGAGGCGCGCCCGACGCTGGCCGCGGACATCATCAACGGTATGCTCAAGGGCTTCATCGATCTGATCGTCGAGCACGAAGGACGCTGGTACGTCATCGACTACAAGTCGAACTGGCTTGGCGTGGATGCTCAGGCGTACACGACCGCTGCGATGCGCCGCTCCATTCTGGAAGCGCGCTACGAACTGCAATACGCGTTGTACCTGCTTGCATTGCATCGCCAACTGCGCGCCCGACTCGGTGACGCCTACGACTACGACACGCACATCGGTGGTGCGGTCTATCTCTATCTGCGTGGCGTGGATGGGCACGGGCACGGGGTGCACGTGGAACGGCCGCCTCGGGCGATGATCGAGGCGATGGATCGGTTGTTCGAAGGAGCCTCCGCATGATCGCCGATGGCGTTGCATGGCTCGATCAAGCGCTTGCCGAGGGCCGGATCGAGCGCGTCGATCGGGCCTTTGCCCGTTTCCTGCGCACGCTGGACCCGGCGGTCGATCCGCGTGTTCAGGTGGCTGCCGCACTCCTGAGTCGCGAACTGGGCGAGGGGCATATCTGCATGCCGCTGACGACCTTGCGCGAGCGCGAGCCGGCGCTTGGCGATCCGTCGCTTTTTCTTTCCTCGACGCCGTTGGTGGCCTCAGCCGATGGCGATCCGTCGGCACCCTTGGTGCTCGACCACGATCTGCTCTATATGCGCCGTTTCTGGCGCGACGAATCCCGCGTTGCGCAAGCAATCGTCGGCCGGCTCGGCGTGCAGCCGGTGCATCCGGATCTGCCCGCGGAACTTGAGCGGCTGTTTCCATCCGACGATGTGCGACCGGACTGGCAGAAGATCGCCTGCGCGCTGGCAGCGCGGTCCCGCTTCGCCGTCATCACGGGGGGGCCGGGCACTGGTAAGACGACCACCGTCGTGCGCCTGCTCGGCTTGCTGCAGACCTTGGCGTTACGCGAAGGCGGGAGTCGCCTGCGCATTCGCCTAGCCGCGCCAACCGGTAAGGCGGCGGCACGGCTCAATGCGTCCATCGCCGGGCAGGTAGCGCAGTTGCAGGTCGATCCTGCGGTGAAGCAGGCGATTCCCGCTGAGGTGACCACGTTGCATCGCCTGCTCGGCAGTCGCCCGGATACGCGAGCGTTCCGTCACGATGCAGAGAACCCGTTGCACCTCGACGTACTCGTCATCGACGAGGCATCGATGATCGACCTCGAGATGATGGCTGCGACGCTCGATGCCTTGCCGCCAACGGCACGGCTTGTGCTGCTCGGCGACAAGGATCAGCTTTCATCGGTGGAAGCCGGTGCGGTGCTCGGTGACCTTTGCGCTCGTGCGGACGTCGGCCACTACTCACTCGCGACGCGTGACTGGATTGCGGCAGCCTGCGAGGAAGACGTGTCGGCCTGGACGGATGGCGACAGCGCACGTGCGTTGGATCAGCATGTGGCCATGCTGCGGCACAGTCGCCGCTTCGGCAGCGACAGCGGCATCGGCGCGCTGGCGACGGCGATCAATCAGGGCGATGCGCACGCAGCGCGCGCCGTGTTTGCGTCATTCGCCGACGTGACGCTCGGCGCGCCGTCGCCTGCTGCGATCGCCACCTTGGCCATCGAGGGGCGTGACGGCGCGCCTGGCTATCGGCATTACCTCGACGCCATCGAGAACACACGCCCCTCGGTCGGCGCGAGCGAAGACGAACTGATGCAGTGGGGCCGTGGCGCCTTGCGTGCCTATGCCGGGTTCCAGCTGCTTTGCGCCACGCGCCTCGGCGAGCATGGCGTGCTCGCGCAGAACGCGCGCATCGCACAGGGATTGCTGGATCGTGGCCTGATCGAAGCGACGGGCGGTTGGTACGAAGGGCGCCCTGTCATGTTGACCCGCAACGACTACGCGCTGGGCCTCATGAACGGCGACGTGGGCGTGACGCTATGGGTACCCGATGGCCGCGGCGGCATGGCCTTGCGCGTGGCGTTTTCGGTGATGGACGAACACGGCGGCGAGCGCATTCGTTTCGTGGTGCCGAGCCGGCTGGTGGCGGTGGAGACGGTGTACGCGATGACGGTGCACAAGTCGCAGGGTTCCGAGTTCGAACATACGGCGCTGGCCTTGCCGCCCGAACCGTCGCCGGTGCTGACCCGCGAACTCGTCTATACCGGCGTGACCCGTGCGCGTCGCTGGTTCACGCTGTTGGCCGCGCCGGACATCCTCGGCTACGCCGTGCAGCGGAAAACGCAGCGAGCCTCGGGGCTGCTGCGTCGTTTGCTCTGACTAACGCGTCTAGTCCGCCGCGTAGAAGCGCTTGTACCACTCGGCAAATTTCGCCAGCCCCTCGTCGATCGACGTCGAGGGCGCATAACCGACATCGCGACGCAACGCCGACACATCTGCCCATGTATCCGGCACATCGCCCGGCTGCATGGGCAGCAGGCGCTTCTCTACTGTGCGTCCGAGGTGTTTTTCGAGCGTGGCGATGAAATCGAGTAACTGCACCGGCTCGTCGTTGCCGATGTTGTAGACGCGATACGGCGCGGCCGACGATCCTGCGTTCGGATTGACCGGATCGTAGGAAGGATCTGGCGCAGCAGGATGGTCGAGCGTACGAATCACACCCTCGACGATGTCGTCGATGTAGGTGAAGTCGCGGCTGTGCTGGCCATGGTTGAACACGTCGATCGGTTCGCCGCGCATGATCCGGCTCGCAAAGAGGATCGGCGACATGTCCGGGCGACCCCATGGTCCGTACACGGTGAAGAAGCGCAGGCCCGTCGTCGGCAGACCGAACAGGTGGCTATACGTATGTGCCATCAGCTCGTTCGATTTCTTCGTGGCAGCGTAGAGGCTTACCGGGTGATCCACGGCGTCCTCCACGGCGAAGGGCATCTTGCGATTGGCGCCGTACACGGAGCTGGATGACGCGTAGACCAGGTGGCCCACCGCATGCCGGCGGCATGCCTCCAGCACGTTGACGAACCCGACGAGATTGCTCTGCACGTAGGCATGCGGGTGGGTCAGCGAGTAACGCACCCCCGCCTGCGCCGCGAGATTGACCACGCGCTCGGGCTGGAAGTCGGCGAAGGCGCGGTCGACCGCCGCCTGCTCCGCCAGGTCGGCGCGCAGGTGGGTGTAACTAGGATGGGCCGAGAAGCGCGCGAGGCGGGCTTCTTTCAGTGCCGGATCGTAGTAATCGTTGTGGTTGTCGAAGCCCAGTACGGTGTCCCCGCGGGCGAGCAGGCGCTCGGTAAGGGCCGAGCCGATGAAGCCGGCGCTGCCGGTGACCAGGATGCGCATGAGATGACCTGCGATGTGAGCGGTCTCACAGTGTAACGGAGGCGCCGATTGACACGGCAGCGGCCGTGATCTAGCTTTTGCCCGATATCCACGAGACGAAGGTGGCCCGCGGCAACGCCGGCCGAGTGTGCGACATGCGGACTACGCGCTTCCCAACCTGATCCCACGCCACGTCTTCGTCATCTTTCGAAGGGCGCCTGGCGCCCTTTTTGTTTGTCCGGAACCACGCATCCATGATCCAGATCACGCTACCCGACGGCAGCCAGCGCCCGTTCGAGCATCCCGTCACCGTACAGGACGTCGCCGCCTCGATCGGCGCCGGTCTCGCCAAGGCTACGCTCGCCGGCAAGGTCGACGGCAAGCTCGTCGATGCCAGCTTCCTCATCGACCATGACGCCGCGCTCGAGATCGTCACCGAGAAGAGCCCGGAGGCGCTGGATATCCTGCGCCACTCCACGGCTCATCTTCTCGGCCAGGCCGTGCAGCGCCTGTTCCCCGGCGCGCAGGTCACGATCGGCCCGGTGATCGACAACGGCTTCTATTACGACTTCGCGTACGAACGCCCCTTCACGCCCGACGACCTGGAAGCCATCCAGGCGGAAATGGAGAAGATCGTGAAGGAGCAGATTCCCGTCACGCGCTCGGTGAAGAGCCGCGACGAGGCCATCCGCTTCTTCCGCGACATGGGCGAGGAATACAAGGCGCAGATCATCGAGGGCATTCCGTCCAACGAAGAGCTCTCGCTTTATACCCAGGGCGAGTTCACCGATCTGTGCCGCGGCCCGCACGTGTCCAACACCGGCAAGCTGCGCGCGTTCAAGCTCATGAAGGTGGCCGGTGCCTATTGGCGCGGCGATTCCAACAACGCGATGCTGACCCGCATCTACGGCACCGCCTGGCTGAACGACAAGGATCTCAAGGCCTACCTGCTGCAACTCGAGGAGGCCGAGAAGCGCGACCACCGCCGCATCGGCAAGCAGCTCGATCTGTTCCACCAGCAGGAAGAAGCGCCGGGCATGGTGTTCTGGCACCCGAAGGGCTGGGCCATCTGGCAGGCGGTCGAGCAGTACGTTCGTGGCGTCTATCGCCGCAGCGGCTACCAGGAAGTGCGCGGCCCGCAGATCATGGACGTGAGCCTGTGGAAGAAGTCCGGCCATTGGGACAACTACCAGGAAAACATGTTCTTTACCGAGTCGGAAAAGCGTACCTATGCGCTTAAGCCGATGAACTGCCCGGGCCACGTGCAGATCTTCAACACCAATCTGCACAGCTATCGCGACCTGCCGATCCGCTACGGCGAATTCGGTGGCTGCCATCGCAACGAGCCCTCGGGCGCGCTGCACGGCATCATGCGCGTGCGCGCCTTCACCCAGGACGACGGGCACATCTTCTGCACGCCCGCGCAGATCGAGGGCGAGGTCGCGGCCTTCCACGCGCAGGCCATGAAGGTCTACGACGATTTCGGCTTCAACGACATCGCGATGAAGATCGCGCTGCGTCCGGACAAGCGGATCGGCTCGGACGAGGTTTGGGACAAGGCCGAGCACGCGCTGCGCGCGGCGCTGTCGGCTGCCGGTGTTGCCTGGGAGGAACTGCCGGGTGAGGGTGCCTTCTACGGCCCGAAGATCGAGTACCACATGAAGGACTCCATCGGCCGCGCCTGGCAGGTAGGCACGATGCAGGTCGATTTCATGATGCCCGAGCGCCTGGGGGCCGAGTACGTCGACGAGCACAGCCAGCGCCAGCACCCGGTCATGCTGCATCGGGCCATCGTCGGGTCGATGGAGCGCTTCATCGGCATCCTGATCGAGCACCATGCGGGCTTGCTTCCGACGTGGCTTGCCCCCATTCAGGCGGTGGCGTTCAGCATCACCGACGCTCAGGCCGATTATGTGCGTGAAGTGGTGCAAACCCTTGTCGGACAAGGCTTCAGGGTGGATGCCGATTTGCGCAACGAAAAAGTCGGATATAAAATCCGCGAGCATACGTTGCAGAAGGTTCCCTATCTCATCGTGGTCGGAGACCGCGAAAAGGAAACGGGTACCATTTCCGTACGTACCCGCGGGGGCGAAGACCTCGGCAGCATGCCGGTGGCACAATTCGTCGCACGTTTGGAAGCCGAGACCCGCCGCTAGGCCGCGGGTCCGGTATTGAGATCATTCTTCTGGAGGATAGCGGTATCGCTACGACCGATAACAAGGGCAATCGCAAGAACAACGACATTCGCGTGCCGAAGGTCCGCGTGCTGGGCGCCGAAGGCGAGCAGATGGGCATCATGGACACCCGTGATGCGATTCGTGCCGCCGAAGAGCTTGGCATGGACCTCGTCGAGATCCAGCCGAACGGCGATCCGCCGGTCTGCAAGATCATGGACTACGGCAAGTTCAAGTTCGAAGCCCAGAAGAAGGCTCAGGCCGCCAAGAAGAAGCAGAAGCAGGTCGAAATCAAGGAAGTGAAGTTCCGCCCCGTCACCGACGTGGGCGACTACGACATCAAGCTGCGCAAGATGCGCGAGTTTCTTGAAGAAGGCGACAAGGTCAAGGTCACGATCCGCTTCCGCGGCCGCGAGATGTCCCACCAGGACCTCGGCCAGAACCTGGCCCGCAAGATCCAGACCGACATCGGCGAGGAAGGCGTGGTCGAGCAGTTCCCGCGCCTCGAAGGTCGCCAGATGGTCATGATGATCGGACCGAAGAAGAAGGTCTGATCTCTGAAACTGTGGGAGCCGCTATAGCGGCGAGAAGCCCACGGAGCCATGAAGCGGCGGGGCAGGTTGTCCTCGCCGCTATAGCGGCTCCTACACATAGCCTTAAGATTCGTGTATCATCGCCGGCTCGGTCCGTATGGATGGGCCGATTCACCGTACCCGGCAGGAAGGAAAGTGCAGGCGCTTCAACGCCTTGCCGCCGGATCAGTCAGCAACCGAATACGGAGCATTCCGATGCCCAAGATCAAGACCAACCGGGCGGCCGCGAAGCGTTTTCGCAAGACCGCGTCGGGCAAGTTCAAGGCCGGTCACGCCTTCAAGTCGCACATCCTGACCAAGAAGTCGACCAAGCGTAAGCGCGGCCTGCGCGCTCCCAACCACGTCAAAGCGTGCGACACCAAGGGTGTAGCTCGCATGTTGCCGTATCTCTAAGGGAGGCTTGAACCATGGCTCGTGTTAAGCGTGGCGTTACCGCCCGTCGTCGTCACAAGAAGATCATCGGCCGTGCCAAGGGCTACTACAACGCCCGCCGCAAGGTATTCCGCGTAGCCAACCAGGCCGTCATCAAGGCCGGTCAGTACGCCTACATCGGTCGCAAGCAGCGCAAGCGCCAGTTCCGCGCGCTGTGGATCGTCCGTATCAACGCCGCCGCTCGTCAGTTCGGTCTGTCGTACAGCCGCCTGATCAATGGTCTGGCCAAGGCCAACATCTCGGTCGACCGCAAGGTCCTCGCCGACCTGGCCGTGCATGACATCAAGGCGTTTGGCGCGATCGCAGAGAAGGCCAAGGCCAGTCTGGCTGCGTAATCCGCTTTACCACGCGCGGTAGCAATGCCGCGCGATGATGGATGACGTGGGGAGAAGGCCTTGCCTTCTCCCCATTCTTTTTTCCGGCCCAGGAAAAACCAGGAATTCCGATGGAATCGATCGAGCATATCGACGCATCGCTGCGGGACATCGAAGCCGCCTCCACGCTGGAAGCGCTGGACGCCGTGCGCGTCGCGCTGTTGGGCAAGAACGGTGCGGTCACGGCGGCACTGAAGGCCCTGGGGCAGCTCTCCGGCGACGAGCGCAAGGCACGGGGTGCCGAGGTCAATCGCGTCAAGGAGCGGCTGACCGACGCCATCGCCCAGCGCAAGCAGGCGCTGGAGCAGGCCGAACTGGACCGCCGCCTCGCTTCCGAACGCATCGACGTGACCCTGCCGGGACGCGACGGCGAATACGGCGGCATCCATCCCATTACCCGCGCGTTGGAGCGCATCGCCGACATCTTCGGTCGCCTCGGGTATCAGCGTGCCGACGGTCCCGAGATCGAGGACGACTGGCACAACTTCGAAGCGCTCAACTTCCCGCCGCATCACCCCGCGCGCGCGATGCACGACACCTTCTATTTCGGTGACGGTCGCCTGCTGCGCACGCATACCTCGCCGGTGCAGATCCGTTCGATGCAGGGGCGCCAGCCGCCGATCCGCATCATTGCGCCCGGCAAGGTCTATCGCAGCGACTCCGACCAGACCCACTCGCCCATGTTCCACCAGATCGAAGGGCTGCTCGTGGACGAGACGTCCAGCTTCGCCGATCTCAAGGGCACGCTGGCCGAGTTCGTGCGTGCGTTCTTCGAGCGCGATTTCGAGATGCGCTTCCGCCCGAGCTATTTCCCGTTCACCGAGCCCTCCGCGGAAGTGGACATCCGCTGGGATGCCGAAGATGGCAGCACGCGCTGGCTCGAAGTGCTCGGCTGCGGCATGGTCCACCCGACCGTGCTGAAGAACTGCGGCATCGATCCGGAGCGCTACACGGGCTTCGCCTTCGGCCTCGGTGTGGAGCGTTTCGCGATGCTCCGCTACGGCGTCGGCGACCTGCGCGCCTTCTTCGAGAACGACCTGCGCTTCCTGCGTCAGTTCGCCTGATCCGTCTCGCCGTATGGCCGGCACGAAGCCGGCCATCGATTCCACGTTCAACGAGTGGCTCTCATGAAATTCTCCGAAAACTGGCTGCGCGAACTGGTCACCATCGATGCGGATCGCGCCGCTCTGGTCCACGCGCTGACGATGTCGGGCCTGGAAGTCGAAGAGGTCACCCCGCTGGGTGATGGCCTCGACGGCGTCGTGGTCGCCGAGATCGTCGCCGCCACGAAGCATCCCGAAGCCGATCGCCTGCAGGTGTGCACGGTGGATGCGGGGCAGGGCGCTCCGCTGCAGATCGTATGTGGCGCACCCAACGCCCGCGTCGGCATTCGCGTGCCGCTCGCCATGGTCGGCGCCACGCTTCCCGGTGGCATCCAGATCAAGGCAGCGAAGCTGCGCGGCGTCGAGTCGTTCGGCATGCTGTGTTCGGCGAAGGAGCTCGGCATCGATGCCGATGCGTCCGGCCTGCTCGAGCTGCCCAGCGACGCGCCGATCGGCAAGCCGCTCGCGGCGTACCTCGGTCTGCCGGACGCCAGCATCGAGCTGAAGATCACGCCCAATCGTCCGGACGTGCTCGGCCTGCAAGGGCTGGCGCACGACGTGGCCGCGCTGTTCGGCAGCCGCGTGGAAGCCATCGGCGCGACCGATGCCGCCGTCACGATCGATACCGCGCGTGAGGTCAGGCTCGAAGCCGGCGCCGACGCGCCGCGTTATCTCGGTCGCGTCATCGAGGGCGTGGACGCCAAGGCGCGTTCGCCGCTGTGGCTGGCCGAGCGCCTTCGTCGTGCCGGCATCCGCCCGATCAGCGCCATCGTCGACATCACGCAGTACGTGATGCTCGAACTTGGCCACCCGCTGCATGCCTTCGACAACGACACGCTCAACGGCGCGGTGGTCGTCCGCCATGCCGCCGACGGTGAGCGCCTGAAGCTGCTCGACGGTAACGAAGCGAAGCTGGATACCACGTTCGTCGTGATCGCCGACGAAGCCCATCCCCTGGCCGCCGCCGGCATCATGGGTGGCTTCGATTCGCGGGTGACCGACGCCACGCAGAACATATTCCTCGAAGCCGCGCATTTCGCGCCGTCCGCCATCATGGGGCGTGCGCGCAAGCTCGGCCTGCATACCGATGCCTCGCACCGCTTCGAACGCGGTGTGGACCCCGCCTTGCCGAAACGTGCCATCGAACGGGCGACGCAGTTGCTGCTCGAAATCGCTGGCGGCAAGGCGGGACCGGTCACCGTGGCCGAACGCCCCGAAGACCTCCGTGAGCACGCGCCTGTGATGCTTCGCCATGCGCGTCTGCGCCGCGTGCTGGGCATCGACGTCGCCGCCAGCGAAGTTGCACGCATCTTCGTCGCCCTGGGCATGGGTGTCGTCGAGGTGGCCGATGGCTGGCGCATCACGCCGCCCACCAGCCGCTTCGACATCGAGCGCGAGGAAGACCTCATCGAAGAGGTCGCGCGCATCCACGGCTACGAGCGCATTCCCACCCACGTCCCCGCGGGTGAGATCGCACTGCGTGCGGAACCGGAGGCACGTCTCACCGAGATGGCGCTGCGCGACCAGTTGGCCGCGCGCGGCTACTTCGAGGCGGTGACGCTGTCCTTCGTCAACGCCGACCTGCTGCGCACCTGGGGCGTGGATCGCGATGCGGTCGCCCTGGCCAACCCGCTGTCCGCCGACCTCGCCGTCATGCGCACGTCTCTGTTGCCGGGCTTGGTCGAGGCGCTGCGCCACAATCGCGCGCGTCAGCAGGACCGCGTGCGCCTGTTCGAAGTGGCGCGCAGCTTCCACGCCACGGGCGCGGCCCCCGACGAGATCGGCCGCGTGGCCGTGGTCGCTTCCGGCGGCGCGCGCGCGGAGCAGTGGGGCGAGCCGTCCCGCCCCGTGGACTTCTTCGATCTGAAGGGTGACCTCGACGCGCTGATCGCTCATACCGGTGAACCGTCGCGCTGGTCGGTGGACGCCACTGACCTGCCGTCCTGGCTACATCCCGGTCGCGGCGCCCGCGTGCTGCGCGACGGTCAGGCGGCCGGCTATCTCGGCGCTCTGCATCCGGCGCTTGCCAAGGCGCTGGACCTCGGCCCCGACGTCCACGTCATGGAGCTGGCGCTCGAACCGTTGCTCGCCCGCCGCCTGCCGAGCGCGGGGGCCGTGGCGCGTTTCCCGGCAGTTCGTCGCGACATTGCCGTGGAGCTGCCGGAAGAGGTGTCCTGGGCCGCCGTGGAAGCCGCCGTCCGCGGGGCGCTCGGCGATGTCCTCAAGGAGATTCGCCTGTTCGATCGATATGCCGGAAAAGGGATCGATGAAGGGCGAAAGAGTCTCGCTATGGGCTTGATTTTACAGGACGCTTCACGCACCCTTACCGACGACGATGCCGACGCCCGCGTGGCTGACGCGGTGGGGGCATTGGAGAAGACATGCAAGGCAAGATTGCGAGGATGAGATGGCGCTGACCAAGGCGGAAATGGCCGAGCGGCTTTTCCTCGACGTAGGTCTCAACAAGCGTGAGGCCAAGGAATTCGTGGACGCGTACTTCGAAGTCGTGCGCGAAGCGCTTGAGAGGGGCGAGCAGGTGAAGCTGTCGGGTTTCGGCAACTTCGATCTGCGGCAGAAGAATCAGCGGCCCGGTCGCAATCCCAAGACCGGCGAAGAAATTCCCATCTCTGCCCGGCGGGTGGTCACCTTCCGCCCCGGCCAGAAACTCAAGGTAAGAGTCGAGGGCTATGCTGGATCCAGGGAATAACACCGAACTTCCCGCCATTCCGGCGAAGCGCTACTTCACCATTGGTGAGGTCAGCGAGCTTTGCGGCGTCAAGCCGCATGTCCTTCGCTACTGGGAGCAGGAGTTTCCCGCGCTCAAGCCGGTCAAGCGTCGCGGCAACCGCCGTTACTACCAGCGCCACGACGTCCTCATGATTCGCCAGATCCGCTCGTTGCTGTACGACGAGGGCTTCACCATTACGGGCGCCCGCGCTCGCCTGGAAGGTCCGCAGGCGCGCATGGAAGCCAGCATGTCGCACCAGATCGTCCGCCAGGTTCGCCTGGAACTGGAAGAAGTCCTGACCCTCCTTCGCCGCTGATCGGCTTCCGCTGGTCGCGACGATGCTGTTACAATCGTTCGCTCGTCGGGGTGTAGCGCAGCCTGGTAGCGCACTACGCTGGGGGTGTAGTGGTCGCGAGTTCGAATCTCGCCACCCCGACCATTATTCGAAAAGGCGTCCTTCGGGGCGCCTTTTTTCGTTGCCGATGGCGGTGGCTTCCATCGGACGAGTGCCTCAAGATGTCGTCTCTAACGCGAGCGGTGAAAGGTCGGTGCGACCGCCATCCCGAGCAGCGCCAGCAACGCGACGACGTCGAGCCACGCGAACCAGTTCCCCCAGCGCGCATAGAGCGTCTGCGTTTCGCGCAGCGGCAGGTTGGCCACCCGTTCGGCGTCGTCTTGTTCACTGGATGCTTCGGCAACTACCCGTCCACGGTCGTCGCTGAGCGTGAGTCGGCCGGAGCGAGCGGCGCGCGCGACGGCAAAGCCGCCCTCCACGCCACGCATGATCGCCATGCGACTGTGCAGCCAGCCGTCTTCCACGAAGTCCCACGCGGGCACGAGCAGCAGCTGCGCGTTCCTCTGCCCGTAGGCCTTCGAAAAGTCCTGAAAGTCCATGTCCTTGCAGATCGCCAGGCCGATTCGTGGCGCGCCCGTCAGCATCTGAAACGTGTTGCCTGGTGTGAACCGGCTCTCGAAACCAGGGATCAGGTGATGCTTGTGATGCATCGCAGGCGAAACCGCGCCGGGTTGGAAGACCATCGCCGTGTTGCGCTCCACGCCATGGTCTTCCTGCAGGTTGACGCCGACGTCGACAGTCATGCTGTGCTGCTGCGCGAACTCCGCAAAGGCCGGAATGGATGCGCCAGCAGCGAAGATGCCCTCCGGAAGCACTGCAATCTGCGCGCCTTGATCGACGGCACGACCGAGCGCGGCAAGGTAACGATCCTGACGCGCCTGGCCTTCCGGCGAGTCGATGGCGACCGGCTTGCCGGTCTGATCGAGCGCGATGAGCCCCACGCGAGCCTGAGACGTGGACGGCGCAGCGAGTCGCCAGATGCCGAAACCGAGGACGATGACGAGCAGCAACAACGCGCTCCCCGCCAGGGCGCGCCGCGTTCTTGCGTTCGCCTGAGAGGCGCTCAGCAAGGCCACGGCGGTCGCGACGAAAAGCATCAGCGCGCCGATACCCCAGATACCCGTGATCGCCGCCAACTGGATCACCGCCAGCGCGTCCATCTGCGTGTAAGCGATATCGAAGAAGGTGCCGTGAGGCGATATCAGGCTATTGAAGAACGCCAGCGCCACCCACGTGACCGGGACCGCCAAGGCGGCAGCGACGACGCGTCCACGTCGCAGCAGACGCTTATGCAGGAGCACGCAAAGCGCGAAGATCACGCCGGGCCAGAGCATGGCGAAGACGACGACACCGAAGGGCAGGCCAATGTGGCCGTGCATGTAGGACCACAGATTGCCCGAACCGATCGCCATCGCGAGGAACGCGGAGGCAACAGCCCAGCGCGTTCTTACCCTCGACGCCAGCCAGAGCACCGGCACGGGGGCAAGCCATGTGATCCACCACACGGGATGGGTACCGCTGCCGAGCCACCAGCCGATGGCGGTAAGGGCGGTCGCCATTATCCAGGCCGGCACTACGGAGCGTTCAGGGCGCAAAGGCATCGATCGTTCGTCCCAATGAGGCGAGGTAGAAGGTTCGGAAGCGCTTCTCGTCGAAGCTGAAGCGACCGCCCCGGTACAGCGCGATGAGTCCATGGGCATGCGCCCACAGGTCCATGGCCAGATCCCATTCGTCGAGCTTGCGCATCGCGCCCTGGACCATGCCTTCCGCGATCGCGTCGGCGATGAGGTTCAGCGTAGGCGAGCGGCGAGCACGAAAATCTTCGGGGAAGCGCCTGGCGTCGTCACGGGGCAGTCCGAAGGCGTGGTCGAACAGGTGCGGATGCGCGAGGGCGTAGTCGAGGTACGACTCCAGCATGGCCAGCAGACGGCGGTGCGGGTCCTGCTGGCGCGCGTGGCTCGCCCAGGTGCGCGCCGCGTCTTCGAAGCTGTCGTTCGAGAGCCGCGTCAGCAACGCTTCGCGATTGGGAAAGTGCCGGTAGATCGCCATCGCCGACAGGCCGACATCCGCCGCCACGCGACGCATGGTCACGGCCTCCGCACCGTGGGCATCGAAGAGGGCATGAGCAGCGGCGAGGATGCGTTCGGCAGTGGTGTCAGTTGGCATGTTTACAGTGTATACATGCGTCGCGAGCGAGCGCAATGGCTCCGAATGGTTCAAGCTTTACCAAGCTCCGCCGATAGGGGGTGGACGACTATTCGCGGCTGAGGCCGCTGCCAGGGGGAGATCGCTGCCATGAGCGTCGAAGACGCGCTGCTTTACGAGGATGCGGGGGTCTACAAGACCTTGCTGGAATCCACGCGCGCCATTCCCTGGAAACTCGACTGGGCGACGCTCGGCTTCGCCTACATCGGTCCGCAGATCGAAGACCTGCTTGGCTGGTCGGCGTCGTCATGGACCACCGTGCAGGACTGGGCCGATCGCATCCATCCCGAAGATCGCGAGCGGGTCTTCAATTTCTGCGTGGCGCAGTCGCAAGCCGGCATGGATCACGAGGCCGACTACCGTGCCCTGCGCAAGGATGGCGAATTCGTCTGGATTCGCGACGTGGTGCACGTGGTGCGCAACGACGACGGCACGCCGAACGCGCTGGTCGGCTTCATGTTCGACATCAGCGAACGCAAGCGGACCGAAGAGCGATTGTTGGACATGCAGCGCGAACTGGAAGAGCTGTCCTACAAGGACGGCCTGACCGGTGTGGCGAATCGCCGCCGCTTCGACATGATGATGACCGTGGAGTGGCGCAATGCGCAGCGACTGCGCCAGCCCTTGTCGGTGATCGTGCTCGACATCGATTACTTCAAGCAATACAACGATCACTACGGTCACCTGGAAGGCGACGAATGCCTGAAACGCGTGGCGAAAGCGCTCCAAGGCGTGGTGCGCGGCCAGCGTGATCTGCTCTGCCGCTTCGGCGGCGAGGAGTTCGTGCTGCTGCTGCCGGATACCGACGAAGCCGCCGCGATGGCGCTCGCCTGGCGCTGCCTCGACGCTGTGGACAAGGCACTGATTCCGCACGTCGGCCTGGGTCCGGGCAAGCGCCTCACGCTCAGCGCAGGCGTGCACACGGCCATACCCGGGGAGCACGACGAGACCACGCCCTTCATCGCCGTGGCCGATCGCCGCCTCTATCTCGCCAAGGAGCGAGGCCGCGCGCGGGTGGTATCCGACGGCGGCCTCGTCTAGAGGCCGTGGCGCGCCCTCAGTAGAGAACGCGCGCCCTCAGCGTTCCGTCGATCGCGGCCAGCTCGTTGCGCAGGGCTGCCGCGTGTTCCTCGGTCGTGGTCACGTCGATGACCACGTAACCGACTTGCGGCGACGTCTGCAGGTACTGGCCATCGATGTTCACCGCTGCGCGCGAGAACACGTCGTTGACGCGCGACATCACCCCGGGGATGTTCTGGTGGATGTGCAGCAGGCGCCGGCTCGTCGGGTGGCCGGGCAGGGACACTTCCGGGAAATTCACCGCCGACAAGGTGCTGCCGTTGTCGCTGTAGCGCACCAGCTTCGAGGCAACCTCGATGCCGATGTTCTCCTGCGCCTCGGCCGTGCTGCCGCCTACGTGCGGGGTGAGGATCACGTTGTCCATGCCCACCAGCGGCGAGACGAACGGATCACTGTTGCCTTGCGGCTCGACCGGGAAGACGTCGATCGCAGCGCCGGCCAGATGCTTCGAGCGAAGCGCGGCGGCGAGCGCATCGATGTCCACCACCGTGCCGCGCGATGCGTTCACCAGCATGGCGCCCGGATGCATCCGGGCGAGTTCGGCGGCGCCGATGAGGTTCTTGGTCTGCGGCGTCTCGGGCACGTGCAAGGTCACGACATCCGCGCGTTCCAGCAGATCGTCCAGGCTGGCCGCGGGGCGTGCATTGCCCAGCGACAGCTTGGGTTCGATGTCGTGGAAGATCACGCGCATGCCGAGCGCTTCGGCCAGCACGCCCACCTGGGTGCCGATGTGCCCGTAGCCGACGATGCCGAGCACCTTGTCGCGGACCTCGAAGCTGCCCGCGGCCGATTTGGACCAACCGCCGCGGTGGCATTGCGCATTCTTTTCGGGGATGCGCCGTACCAGCAGGATCGTCTCAGCGATAACCAGCTCGGCGACGCTGCGGGTATTGGAATAGGGGGCGTTGAAGACGGGGACGCCGAGGCGCTCCGCTGCCGCGGCATCGACCTGGTTGGTGCCGATACAGAAGCAGCCCACGGCGATGAGCCGGCGCGCTTCGGCGAGCACTTCGGCGGTCAGGTGCGTGCGCGACCGGATGCCCACGATGTGCGCATCCGCGATCCGCTCGCGGAGTTCTTCCTCGGGCAGCGCTTTTTCGTGGAACTCGATCTGCGAGTACCCGGCCTGGCGGAAGGTGTCGAGGGCGCTTCGGCTGACGCCTTCGAGCAGCAGCACCTTGATGTCTTCCTTCGGATACGACGTACGCTTCATGGCGGCCCTTAAGTCCCAGGGATTGGACGATCACTATGCCAGAACGTGGCGTTCATGTTGCGGCGCACCCAACGGAGTGGCACCCTCGGCCGACATCGAGCGAGAACCCCATGACCGACCGCCTGGCCGAACTGACCCGCCTGTTTCCCGATCTCAAGCTGTCGACCGACCCGGGCGACATGGAGCACCACGGCCGCGACTGGACCCGGCGCTGGCCCCCCTCGCCGCTGGCGATCGCCTGGCCGGCGTCGATCGACGAGGTGCAGGGCATCGTGCGTTGGGCGAACCAGCAGGGCGTGGCGGTCGTGCCGTCGGGTGGCCGCACGGGCCTGTCCGGTGGCGCGGTCGCTGCGAACGGCGAGCTGGTGCTGAGCCTCGATCGCATGAACCGCGTGCTCGACTTCGACCCGATCGACCGCACGCTGACCGTGCAGGCGGGCATGGCACTGGAAGCGGTGCAGAACGCCGCCCGCGAGCACGGGCTGATCTACCCGGTGGATTTCGCCGCGCGCGGTTCCTGCCAGATCGGCGGCAACGTGGCGACCAATGCGGGCGGCATCCGCGTCATCCGCTACGGCAACACGCGGCAATGGATCGCCGGGCTCAAGGTGGTGACCGGTACGGGCGAACTGCTCGACTTGAACCGCGGCCTGATCAAGAACGCCTCGGGCTACGATCTTCGGCACCTGGTGATCGGCTCGGAAGGTACGCTCGGCATCGTGGTCGAAGCGACCCTCGCGCTCACGGCACCTCCGCCGCCGTCGCAGGTCATGTTGCTGGCGATTCCCGCGATGGACGCCTTGATGAAGGTCTTCGCGGAAGCGCGGCACCGGTTGCGCTTGGAGGCATTCGAGTTCTTCACCGACCGCGCGCTGCACCACGTGCTCGCCCACGGTGCGCAACGGCCATTCGACGATGCGTACCCCTTCTACGTGGTGAGCGAGTTCGACGCCGCGGACGCCGAGGCCGAGGCAGCCGGGCTAGCGTTCTTCGAGTTCTGCCTCGCCGAGGGTTGGGTGGTGGATGGCGCCATCGCGTCCAGCGATGCGCAGGCCGCAGCGCTGTGGCGGTTGCGCGAAGGCATCACCGAAAGCCTCGCGCCGCACAAGCCGTACAAGAACGACGTCTCCGTGCGGATCTCCGCGGTACCGGCGTTCATGGCGGAGATGCAGGCCTTGCTGACGCGCGAGTACCCGGACTTCGACGTCGTCTGGTTCGGGCACATCGGTGACGGCAACCTGCACATCAACGTGCTCAAGCCGACGGATATCGACAACGCGTCGTTCGTGGAGCAATGCGAACACGTGACCTCGATGCTGGTGGACACCCTGGCCCGGCACGGCGGCAGCATCTCGGCCGAGCACGGCATCGGTCTGGTGAAGAAGCCCTGGCTGGGCAGCGTGCGCAGCGAGGCCGAGATCGCGCTCATGCGTGGCATCAAGGCCGTGTGGGACCCGAACGGCATCATGAATCCGGGCAAGTTGCTGTAACCGGCGTCCCGGGCGCGGGTCGGCCGCTGGCGTGGCGCGCCCGTGCCCGCTAGCCTTGACGGTCTCCCTCCCCAGGAACCCGCCTCATGGCCCAGGACGCTCCCGACCTCTACCCCGCGATCGAGCCGTACGACAGCGGCATGCTACAGGTCTCGCCGCTGCACACGCTGTACTACGAGCAGAGCGGCAATCCGCAGGGCAAGCCGGTGGTGTTTCTGCACGGTGGCCCGGGCGGTGGCACGAATCCGCGCTGCCGGCGTTTCTTCGATCCGGCGAAGTACCGCATCGTGCTGTTCGACCAGCGCGGTTGCGGCCAGTCCACGCCGCACGCGGAACTCACCGACAACACCACCTGGGATCTCGTCGCCGACATCGAGCGGGTGCGCGAGCACCTCGGCATCGATCGCTGGCAGGTCTTCGGCGGCTCGTGGGGCTCCACGCTGGCGCTGGCCTATGCCGAGACGCATCCCGAACGCACCACGGAACTCGTACTGCGTGGCATCTTCATGCTGCGTCGCTCGGAGCTGGAATGGTTCTACCAGTCAGGCTGCGACCAGCTCTATCCGGACGCCTGGGAAACCTATCTGTCGGCGATTCCGCAGGCGGAGCACGGCGATCTCATCAGTGCCTACCACCGCCGGCTGACCAGTACGGACGCTGCGACGCGCGTAGCAGCGGCAAGGGCGTGGTCGGTGTGGGAGGCGGCGACAAGCTATCTCTATCAAGACCCCGGCCACATCGCATCCAGCGGTGAGGACGAGTTCGCGCTGGCCTTCGCGCGCATCGAATGCCACTACTTCGTCAACGCAGGCTTCTTCGAGGTCGACGGTCAACTGCTGCGCGACGTGCATCGCATCCGGCACATTCCTACCGTGATCGTGCAAGGTCGTTATGACGTGGTGTGTCCGGTGCGCAGCGCGTGGGATCTGCACCGCGCATTCCCCGAAGCCGACCTGCGCATCGTGCAGGACGCGGGGCATTCGGCATTCGAGCCGGGCATCGCGCGCGAACTGGTGAAGGCCACGGATCGCTTCGCGGGGTAAGCCAGACACAGGTGGGAGCTTGCCTGTGGGAACTAGCTGGTGGGAGCCAGCCTGCTGGCGATGGGAGCTTGCCTTGGGGCTACACCGCTCTGTTGGCTTATCGCCACTAGAGTGGCTCCCACCAATGCTTCCAGCCGTGCTCTCACCGCTAGGCCGGCTCCCGTAGAAAAAGGGGGGCCGTAGAGGCCCCCCCCCCCTTAACATCAGAGCAGAATCGTCGGCAGCGCCAGCATGTCCACCACGAAACCGTCGTGGTCGGACGAACCCATGGCCTTCTGCACGCCGGTCGCCTTCGCTGCATCGTCCAGCGTCTGTACCGGTGCGTCGAGGTTACCGCGACCGTACTTCATCTGCAGGAACAGGCCGCGCGCAATCGTGTTCAACAGCGCGTGGTCGAGCACCTGATGCGTCGGTACCTGACGCGGCGCCTGGCCCTGGATGTTGCCGAAGTTCTCCGTGAAGAGGAACGAGTAACGGTCCTGCGTAGGCACGGAATCCACGGCGTTCCACAGCGTGGGCTTCACGATGTTCGTGCCGAGCTTCAGCAGGTTCTGGCTGTCGTCGTACTTGCCGGAGATAAGGCCGACCACGTCGGTGAAGCCATCCGTGAACTGATAGGCGTTGAAGTCGCCCACCACCAACAGCGGCGCGAGGCGGTTCTTCCGGTCGGTCTGGAGGGCCTGCACCTGCGTCGCCAGCGACTTGGCCTGGAGGAAGCGCTTCTGCCGATCGCGCTCCGCCGTGGTGCCCGTCTTGTCGACGTTCTGGCGTGCCTTCGGATGCACCGCAATCACGTTGATGCGCATCCGACCCACGATCGATGGCACTTCCGCCGTCAGCAACAGCGGCGGATGGTCGTGTACGAACGCCGTCTGGCCCTGATCCTGCCAGGTCTCGTCGGCACCAAGCTGACGTACGTCGAGTACGCGCACGCGATCCGTCCGCACCAGGAAGCCGACGTTGATACCGCTGGGATCATGCCCCGGCTGCAGGAACGCTTCGTACTGGACCGGGTAATCGTCGCCGAGCTGCTTCGCGAGTCCCTGCAGCACCTGCAAGCTCTTCACTTCCTCCACCGAGAGGATGTCCGGCAGTTTCAGCACGCCACCGATGTACGCCGAGAGACGTTCGGTCTTCAGCTTCACCTGGTCCGCCGTCGGTTCGGTATCGCCGCCGCTGCAGGTAAAGGTGGTGTTGAATTCCGTGTCGCAGAAGCGCTCGGTGTTGAAGGCACCGACACGCACCGCGTAGAACGGACGCGGATCGACGGCACGCGGCAAGGTCGCCGCTTTCTTGATGGTGAACGAGGTCGGGATGAACGTGTACGCGCCGAACGCGTAGGAGATCACACCTTCCGCGCGGAACGTGGTGCCGGCGTTGAACGGCGTGTTGGGTGCCACGGCACCGAAGTCGGCCGTGTTCATCTTGAACACCTGCGGGTTACCCGACCAGTTCGGCAGGTTCACGCCGTCCGGCACGGGCACCGTGTAACGCACGCCCGGTTCGCGCAGCGAGCGCTTGCCGTTGGCGGTGACGTACACCTCGGCAAACGGTTCGTTGCTGAAACGCAGGTTGCCGGTCGTGATCATGCCGTTGTCGATCGACACGCGCATGCCCACGTAGCACTGGAAGTTCGTGTCGCCGCACGAGAGTGCGTTCGGATCCGATGAAGGCACGTTGTTGCCGAAAACCACAGGCTTCGGCAGACGCGCGCCGTGCATGGTCGTGGTGATCGACGCGTTCTTCAGTTCCGGCAGGTTGAAGTAGTTGTCCACCGTGGCCTCGACGTCCACGAGGTCGCCCGTCTTCACGGTCGGGGCGCTGCTGGTGAAGACATAGATGCCGTTGGAGGTCAGACGATCGTCATCCGCGCGATTGTCCGGCGTCTGCATCGTGAAGCCCGCCGGTCCGACGGCCGTCACCACGTTGCCGTGCGTCGCTACGCGCTTGCCGACCAGCGGCGAGACCTGACCGCGGCCCGTGATCTGCCAGATCTCGGCGGCAATGGGAATCTCGTTGAGGATCGCGCCGATCGCGGAGGACTTCGCGATACGGACATCCCCACCCGTCGCATTCGACAGGTTGACGCGGAACGCCTTGTCCGGGCCCGCGGCCTTCGCACCATGCACGGTGACATTGACCGTGGTGCTGGTGCTGCCGGCCGGAATGGTCAGTGTCGTATCGACGGCATCGTAATCGCCGGCTGCCACGGTCGCCGTGTCGTCGGCGGTCACCGCGTGCACGGAAACGTCCGCCTGTGCCGGCTGGCTCAGCGTGACCGTGAACGGCATCTGCTGGTCGTCGGCGTTGCGCACGCTGACGGTGGCATCGGCGATCGACAGGCTGAGGCCCATCACGGCGCAGGGCGATGCACTCGAACGCGGAGCGGTCGGGGCGACCTTCACCCAATCGGCCGCATTGTTGCCGGTGGACTGCGGCAGGCCTGAGCCGTCAGTCTTGCGGCCGTAGCCCTGATCCTGGTTCGCGCTGCCGAGGCTGGCGAGCGGCGTGCCGAGCTTGTACGCGGAGCCGGCGCTGAGGCCGACCTGGTCGATGATCGTGCCCGAGGCATCGAGCATGGCGAGGCCGCCGTCATCGGTAACGCCGGTGGAATACTTCAGATCCGGCGTCACGCTACCCGAGTAACCGGAGCTGGCACCGTTGGCGAGCAAGAGGAAGCAGCCCGGCGCCACGGTGGTGCCCGCAGGAAGGGTGAAGCGCGTGCCGGTCGTGCCGCTCGCGTTGGAGGCGTTGAGCTTGTAGCCCGACACGTCCAGCGGGGCGCTGCCGGTGTTCTGCAGTTCCACGAATTCATCGTTGCCACCCGCGGGGCCGCGGACGCGGAACTGGGTGATGGATAGATCGGCCGCCTGTAGCGGAAGCACGGCGGAGAGTCCTGCCAGCGCTGCCCACAGGGCGCGCCGTGACGTAGTCGAACGCATTCGAATGTCCCCTCGATCGAGTCGATTGTTGATGTGCGACTCGAAAGCGCCGCGCATCCCCTGCGTGACGTTCCCCCTGTCGAGCCCACCCGCGGAGTGTGCCGCAAATTTATGACAGAGGAATGTGACCGACCCGCCGAGACCCGCGCCGAGGGTAGGGCGCGGGCGGCTTCTCAGCCGGGCGCGAGACGCCCGGTGGCCGTTTCAGGCCGATTTCTGCTTGGTGCCGAAGATCTTGTCACCGGCGTCGCCCAGACCCGGCAGGATGTAGCCGAGTTCGTTGAGCCGGTCGTCGATGGAGGCAACGTAGATCTCGATGTCCGGATGCGCCGCCTCGATGCGCTTGAGGCCTTCCGGCGCTGCGACGAGGAACAGGCCCTTGATCTTCTTCGCGCCCGCCGCCTTCAGCATGTCCACGGTGGCGACCAGGGTGCCGGCGGTCGCCAGCATCGGATCGACGATGATCGCCGTGCGCTCATCCATGCCGCCGCTGAGCTTTTCGTAGTACGCCACCGGTTCCAGGGTTTCCTCATCGCGCTGAAGGCCCACGACGCTGACCTTTGCGGCGGGGATCATTTCCAGCACGCCCGTGAGCATGCCCAGCCCTGCACGCAGAATCGGCACGATGGTGACCTTCTTGCCCTTGATGTGCGTGACTTCGACGGGGCCCGCCCATCCGTCGATCGTCTTGCACTCGGTTTCCATGTCTGCCGTGGCCTCGTAGGTCAGCAGCGCTGCGACTTCGGAGGCAAGCTCGCGGAACTCCTTCGTGCTGATATCGGCGCGGCGCATGAGGCCGAGCTTGTGCTGGATGAGGGGGTGGCGGACTTCGACGATCTTCATGGGCACACTTCGTTCGGCGGTGACGATGCATTGTCGCATTGGCGCGACGCAAACGGCATGCGCTGCGGCGAGGCGTCAGAGCCTCGCCGCAGGTGGCGAAACGCATGGGAAGCGAGGCGTCAGCCCTTGAGGCACGTGCTCATGAACTGCTTGCGTTCGTCGCCCTTGAGGCTCTTTGCCGAGGCGTCCTTGTTGCAGGATTTCATCTTGTCCTGCTGAGAGGTCTTCGCAGGCGCTTCGCCCTTCAAGCAACTGCTCATAAAGGTCTTGCGCTCGTCGCCCTTCTTACCGGCGGCCTGCGTGTTGCATGTGCTCATGCGCTGCTGCTGCGGCGTGAGCTCTTTCTTGGCGGGGGTCTGTGGCGCGGCGACGGTAGCCGCGGCGAAGACGAGGAGGGAGACGGCGGCAAGGACACGAATCTGCGTACGCATGGCGAACCCCTACGTGACGCCGGTGAATCCGGCCGCTGGAGCTTACCGCGATCCGGCGCGTGCTTCTGCGAACCACGCGCCGGGAGAGCCGGGGCCGCTCAGGGCCCCGGCAACCGTATCAGGCGGCCTTGGTCGATTCCGCGCGGCGCGGACCGGCGGTGAGTGCGTGGCGGATCTCTTCGACGATCAGGTCCACTTCGGCGCTGGTCACGCGGAAGTGCGGCGTGAAGCGGAGCGAATTGGCACCGCCGTGGATGACGCCCACGCCGCGCTCGCGCATGTACTCCTCGGTCGAGCCTTCGCCGTAGCACTTGAATTCCGGGGCCAGCTCGCAAGAGAACAACAGGCCGGTGCCCTGCACCTTGGTGATGAGGCCGCCGAGTTCACCCTTCAGAATCTCGATCTTCTTCAGGAACTCCTGCCCGCGCTCACGGATGTTGCGGCGAACCTCGT
The DNA here is from genome assembly GCF_023612255.1 of Luteibacter flocculans. Taxonomy (NCBI): domain Bacteria; kingdom Pseudomonadati; phylum Pseudomonadota; class Gammaproteobacteria; order Lysobacterales; family Rhodanobacteraceae; genus Luteibacter; species Luteibacter flocculans. The sequence continues at coordinate 1,176,230 of NZ_CP063231.1, forward strand.
CGGTCAGCTCGGCCAGCGTCGCCACGGCGACGTCGAGCGCACGCGGGTTCGCAGTCATCGTGTTGCCGTAGATGCCCTTGCGATAGAGACCCGCCACGCGGTCCGTCACTGCCAGCACCGAAAGCGGGTACTGGCCGGCGTTGAGCGCCTTGGAGAAGGTCTCCATGTCCGGCGCTTCGAGTGCTTCGAAACCGGGGTAATCCACGATCGAGAGCACGCCATGCGCGCGCAGGCCGGCCTGGATGGAATCGACCAGCAACAGCGTGCCGTGCTCGCGGGTAAGTTCGCGCGCCGCCGCATAGAACTCCGGTGTCAAGGCGCGACCCGGATCGCCTTCGCCCATCACCGGCTCGAGGAACATCGCCTCGATGAACCAGCCCTGCCGGTCGGCTTCGGCGAACGCGGCCTTCAACTGCGCCACGTTGTACGGCTCGACGGTGATCAGGGTGTCTTCGTTGCGGAAGCTGGCGAGGTGCTGCTGATAGTTGCGACGCGAGGAATCGGAGTAGAGCGCCGGGCGCTCGGTGCGACCGTGGAACGCGCCCTTGACCGCCAGGCGCTTGATCGTGCGGCCCGCGTGGCGTGCGCCCGGATCGGTCATCAAGCGCGCATTGACGTCGGCAATGCGGCCGGCGAGCGTGACCGACTCGGAACCGGAATTGAGGCAGAGGAAATGCGAATAGGGGCTGCCGCCGCGCGTATGACCGAGTTCCTTCCGCAGCGCGTTCGAGAGACGCAGCTGCGAAACGTTAGCGGTCATCACGTTGGCCATGACCTGCGGTCGCGCCATCGCTTCGAGCACGTGCTCCGGATTGTGGCCGAAGCCGAGCATGCCGTAGCCGCCATCGTCGTGGAGCACCGCGCCCTTGAGCGTCACCACCCACGGACCGCGCGCAGAGGCGGGGAGATACGGATTCACGCCGTCGTCGGGATAGAAATTGACGAGACCCGCCTGCACACGCTTGATCTGCTCGGCTTCGTCCAGGCGAAGCAGGTCGGCCATGTCCTCGCGTAGGGCGCGGTGATAGGCCACGGCTTCTTCGATGGCGCGCACCAGCAGCGGGTCGGTGGCGGCGAAGCGGACGATGACGTCGTCGGGCAGGCCCCGGGTGCGCGGCGAACCGCCAAAGTCGCGCAACTCACGCAGAAGACCGATAACGTCCATAGACCCACTCCTCGTACTGGATGACGCGGCACTGGTGCGAAACGATCCCTTAAGAGGCCGCTAAGTATCTATATGTAAAGGGATTATTTTCCCAGCATAGCACGCGGGTTTTGGCCGCGTAACCCCCGGGTGACGCTTGTCACATCCGCACAATGACGCAAACGACTGCCGCCAATGGGTTGCGAACGAATATGTTGCGTCGCAAGGAGGGGACCCATGAACCAAGACACGCAAATCGCACGGCTCCAGAACGTCCGCAAGCGCTACGGCGCGGTGACCGCGCTCGACGGTATCGACCTCGAAGTGCACCGCGGTGAGGTGCTGGCGCTGCTGGGCCCGAACGGCGCCGGCAAGAGCACCAGCATCGCGATGCTGCTGGGACTGCAACGCCCCGACGTCGGATCGGCGACCTTGTTCGACAAGGACCCGCAGGCGATCGAGGCCCGCCGACGCATCGGCGTCATGCTGCAGTCGGCGACCCTGCCGGCCACACTGAAAGTCGGCGAGTTGATCCGCCTCACCGCCAGTTATTACCCGCAGCCCCGGTCGCTCATGGCGTGCGCCGAACTTGCCGGCGTGGTCGATCTGCTCGGTCGGCAGTACGGCGGGCTGTCCGGCGGCCAGCAGCGCCGTGTGCAGTTCGCGATGGCGATGGTCGGGGGCCCGGACATCCTGTTTCTGGACGAGCCCACGGTCGGCATGGATATCGATGCCCGCCAGTCGTTGTGGGCCGCGATCCGGCACATGGTCTCGGAGGGGTGCGCCGTGGTCTTGACTACGCACTACCTCGAAGAGGCGGAGGCGCTCGCCGATCGCGTCTGCGTCGTCGCTGCCGGAAAAGTGGTGTCGCAAGGCACGGTCGATGCGCTGCGAGCGCAGGTGGCCCTGCGCAAGATCCGCTGCGTCACCTCCGTGAGCGAAACCGTCATATCGAGTTGGGAGGGTGTCGCTTCCATCGAAATCCACCACGGCCGCAAGGTCATCGCCACCGCCGACGCCGAAGGCGTCGTGAGAAAGCTGCTCGCTGCCGACTACGCGCTTTCCGAACTCGAAGTGCAGCGCGCCGGCCTCGCCGAAGCGTTCCAGGAAATCACCCGCAGCACCGACACCGCGAAGGAGGCCGCATGACCACGATCGATAGCGTCGCCACGCCCGTCATGACCACGACGCAGGTCATCAACGCCTATATGCAAGAGGCCCGCGCCGAGTGCCTGCGCTACCTGCGCAATCCGGGTTTCCTTCTACCGACCCTACTGTTCCCGTCGGTGTTCTACCTGATGTTCGGCATCTTCCTTGCGCACGCGAACAGTGCGGACGCGCCACGTTATCTGCTGGCGTCGTACGGCACGTTCGGCGTCATGGCACCGGGCTTGTTCGGCTTCGGCGTGTCGCTGGCGCTGGAACGCGACACGGGCCTGCTCACCTTGAAGCGCGCGCTGCCGATGCCGCCCGGCGCGTATCTGCTGGGCAAGATGTGCATGGCGCTCCTGGTCGCGGCCATCGTGGCTGTGCTGCTCCTGTGCATGGCGATCTTCCTGGCGGGCGTGCACCTTCCCGCCTCGCGCATCGGTGCGTTCTTCGTGGTGGAGGTACTGGGCGTGCTGCCGTTCGTCGCGCTCGGCCTGCTGTTGGGCACGCTGGTGAAGGGGCAGGGCGCGCCGGGCATCGTCAACCTCGTCTACCTGCCCATGGCGTTCCTGTCGGGCCTGTGGTTCCCGTTGTCGGTCATGCCGTCGTTCCTGCAATCGATCGCGCCGATCTGGCCGGCCTACCATCTCGACCAGCTGGCGCTCTCCGCGGTGGGCCTCGGCCAGGGGCGGGAAGGGATGCATGTGGCGGCGCTCCTTGGCTACACCGTGGTCTTCGTGACCATCGCCGCGCGTCGCCTGCGCCGCTACGGTTGAAGTAGCATGACTGCACGTCTCTCCACGGATACACCCATGTCGCTCTCGTGGTTCAAGCCGACCCCGGACTCGCTCTGGAACCGCTTCCGCGACCGACCGAGGCAGCGCATCTCTGGTCTGCTCAACCTGGTGTGGGCGGTGTATGTCTTCGGGGACCTCATCTTCGCCAATGAGCTGGGCCCTGGGTGGGGCCTGGCCACGGCCTTATCGTTTCCGATCTTCCTGCTGCTCTACGCGGCGGCGTATATCCGTCCGCTTCGTCACGTAACCTGGTATGCCGGTGCGGTGGCGTTGCTTTCGTATGCCACGTTGAAGTTCAACCACACCGGCGGCGCGTCGTACATCATCTACGCCTGCGCCATGCTCGGATTCGAAGGCCAGCCTAAGAAATGCTTCGTCGGCATGGCCACCGTCGTTGGCGGCTTCGTCGCCGTGACGTATCTCATGATGGACTGGTCTCTCGCCGTCGTTGCCATGATGTCCTTCATCGCCCTGTCGGTGGGAACGGTGAACGTGGTGTATCGCTTCAACGCGCAGCGCGACGTGGAACTCAAACTCTCTCACGATGAGGTCCGGCGTCTGGCCGCGACGGCGGAGCGCGAGCGCATAGGCCGCGATCTTCACGATCTGCTGGGTCATACGCTTTCCCTGATTACGTTGAAGCTCGAATTGTCGCGCCGCCTGTTCGATCGCGACGCCGACGCCGCCCGTCGCGAAATCGAGGAAGCGGAGCAGGTCGCGCGACACGCACTGGCCGAGGTACGTTCGGCCGTCACCGGCATACGCGCCTCCGGTGTCGTGGCCGAACTGGCTTCCGCGCGTCTGCTCCTGACTGCCTCGATGATCGATTTCGTCTACCGCGCAGACGTACCCGAGCTTCCGCCGCGGGTCGACAACGAGCTTGCCCTCGTGCTGCGCGAAGCCGTGACGAACATTCATCGCCACGCTGGTGCCACGTTTGCCGAGGCGACCGTCAGCATGGACGATCGCGCTTGCACGATGACCATCGTGGACAATGGCCGCGGCCTCGCGAACGGTGAGGGCAACGGCATCTGCGGCATGCGTGAACGTGTGCGTACCCTCGGCGGCACGCTGGCCTTCGAGTCCGCGGCGCAGAAGGGCACCGTCGTGCGCATCCATGTGCCGCTCGTACCCGCCGACCGGCTCCCGCCCGTTGATACGCGGCAGGACGAGTCGCTGCCTTCCGAACGCGACAGGCTGGCCTCGTGATCCGTATTCCGTCGCCGCACAGGGACTCACTTCTTGGAGTGCTCCGCTCGCCGGTCTATCTGCGCTGGCAGGCCGGCCTGCAGGTGTTCTGGCTGATCGCGCTGATCCAGGCACCGCTTGCCTTAAGGGGCTTCCAGTGGGACTGGATGGCGCCGACGCTCGCTTCCCTTCCCGTTTATCTCGTGTGCTACGTCGCGGTGTACACGGCACCCGTGGCCCGCCTTCCGTTCAATGCGATCGCCATTAGCGCGCTCGGTTTCGTCCTGTGGCCCGTCAACCCGCTCGCGCTTGGGTATGTGGTCATCGGTGTCACCTTGCTGGCTTACTCGAATCGTCCGCGCCTGTGGTTGGGTGGCGTCGCGGTCGCCACACTCGTGACGCTTGTCTGGCGATATGCCTTCGACGTGCCGCTGGTGCACGTGGCCGTCGTTTTCGGTGCGGGGCTGGCGGCGGGCTTCAGCAATTATCTTTACGTACGCGGCGCACGCCGCGACGCTGAGCTGCGCCTGTCGCAGTCGGAAGTGCGGCGGCTCGCCACGCTGGCGGAACGCGAGCGCATCGGACGCGATCTGCACGATCTGCTGGGTCACACGCTGTCGCTCATCACCTTGAAATCCGAACTGGCGAAGCGGCTTGCCCTGGACGATCCATCGCGGGCACGGCAAGAAATGGAAGAAGTGGAGCGCGTCGCCCGGCATACGCTGGCGGAAGTGCGTAGCGCGGTCACCGGCCTGCGGGCCGGCGATCTTTCCAGCGAACTGGTGTCGGCCCGCTTGATGCTGGAATCGTCCGGTATCGCTTTCACCGCGGAACTGCCCGCCGAACTCGAGCTGCCAGAGCAGACCGAAGCCACGCTGTGCCTCGTGCTGCGCGAGGCTGTCACCAACATCCACCGTCATTCGCGCGCCACGGAGGCGCGCGTTGTCATCGCCCGGAACGGGCAGGAGTTTTCGATGCGTATCACGGACAACGGCTGCGGCGGTCTCGCGGCGCACGGTAATGGCGTTTCCGGCATGCGTGAGCGCATGCGCCAGATCGGCGGCCGCCTCGCCATCGATTCCCCTGCACGACACGGCACGGCTTTGGAGATCGGGGTGCCTTTCGCGGCGACTCATCGCATGGAGCGCCGCGCATGATCCGCGTGCTGCTGGCAGAGGACCAGGCCATGGTGCGCGGCGCGCTGTCTGCGCTGCTCAACCTCGAATCGGACATCGAGGTCCTGGGATCGGCTGCTGACGGTGAAACCGCGTGGCGCGAGCTGCAACGGCTGAAGCCCGATGTGCTGGTGACCGACATCGAAATGCCCGGCCTCACCGGTCTGGAGCTCGCCCAGCGGATACGCCGCCACGAGATGCCGATCAAGGTCATCATCGTGACCACGTTTGCGCGCCCAGGCTTTTTGCGCCGTGCGTTGGATGCCGGCGTCGGTGGGTATCTGTTGAAGGATGCTCCCGCGGAAAACCTCGCCGAGGCACTGCGCACGGTGCATCGCGGCGGTCGTGCCATCGATCCGCAGCTCGCGCTCGAAGCCTGGTCGGACGCCGACCCGCTCAACGATCGCGAACGCCAGGTGCTGCGTCTGGCGGGCGAGGGTCAGTCCGCCAGCGATATCGGCGCTCAGTTGAATCTCTCGCACGGCACCGTCCGCAACTACCTTTCCGAGGCCATCGGCAAACTCGGTGCGGCGAATCGCATCGAGGCCTATCGTCTCGCCAGGCAGAAGGGCTGGCTCTAGTCCCCAAGCGACACCGGAGGCGCCGTCGCCTCCGGTGCCGGGGATCGGCGATAATCCGCCATCCACCGCTTTCCCCGGCCGTACCGTGAAGAAATCCGATTTCGACTTCGACCTGCCGCCCGAGCTGATTGCGCAGGCGCCGCTGGCTCGCCGTTCCGCGAGCCGGCTGCTGGTGCTCGACGTTGACGCGCAGAGCAAGCAGGACCGTCAGTTCAGCGACCTGCCGGAGATGCTGCAACCGGGCGATCTCCTGATCTTCAACGACACGCGTGTGCTGCCCGCACGACTCTACGGCCGCAAGGAATCCGGCGGTGCCGTGGAAATCCTCATCGAGCGCGTTACGGGTGCGCACGAGGCGCGCGCGCAACTGGGCGTGAGCAAGAAGCCCAAGGAAGGCGGGCGCATCGAACTCGCTGACGGCAGCATGGTGACGGTGCTGGGTCGCGAGGGCGAGTTCTTCCTGCTCCGCTTCGATATCGACGAGCCGCTGGAACGTCTTTTGTCGCGCCTCGGCGAAATGCCGCTGCCGCCGTACATCGAACGCGGTGCCGGCGAAGCCGACAAGGAGCGTTATCAGACCGTGTTCGCGCGCGAGCCCGGCGCCGTCGCAGCGCCGACAGCCGGCCTGCACTTCGACGAGGAATTGCTCGAACGCCTGCGCGCACGCGGAGTGGAAACGGGTTACGTCACCTTGCACGTGGGCGCAGGCACGTTCCAGCCGATGCGCGCGGACGACGTCCGCGACCACGTCATGCATCGCGAGTGGCTCAACGTCGGCGCGGCGCTTGTCGAGAAGATCCGCGCGACACGTGCCGCCGGAGGTCGCGTCGTTGCCGTGGGAACCACCGTGGTGCGCGCACTGGAAAGCGCCACGGTCGAGGGCGTGCTGCGCCCCTTTGCCGGCGAAACCCAGATCTTCATCTTCCCCGGCTACAAGATCACGAGCATCGACGCACTGATCACCAACTTCCACCTGCCGCAATCCACGCTGCTGATGTTGGTCTCGGCGCTGGCAGGCAAGGAGGCCATCCTCGACGCCTACCGCCACGCCGTGCAACAACGCTACCGTTTCTTCTCCTATGGCGACGCGATGCTGATCCTTCCGCCGAAGCAGAACGTTTCCGCAAATCCCTAGCGGCGATCTTCTGGGAGCCGCCATGGCGGAGAGGGGAAGCTTGCCGGTGGGAGTCAGCCTGCTGGCGATGGGAACTTGCCTCATGGCTACACCGCTTCGTTGGCATATCGCCACTAGAGTGGCTCCCACCTATCTTCATAGCCTTTCGGAAGCTGCCGGTGGGAGCCAGCCTGCTGGCGATGGGAACCTGCCTCATGGCTTCGTCGCTTCGTTGGCTTCTCGCCGCTATAGCGGCTCCCACATGCGGCAGGCATGTTGGCTTATCGCCGCCATGGCGACTACCGAGACCTACGAAGCAGACCCTCATAGGACTACCGCGAGGCAAGACCAGCGCGGACTGCCCGAATGTCCGCGAAGAACCTAAAGTTTCCGCGTCACCTGCCGATTAGGGGCACTTGAAGAGCCGGGCCGCGGCACCCGAGAGTGTTCCCGCGCGCCCTTGAACCAGGACGGTTAGGAGTACCAGGACTAATGAGGGTTACAGGGGAGAGCCGTTGGCGCACAACGGTCTGCGCGCTCGCGTCGCTGCTTGCATTAGGTGTCGGCGGCGCGGCGATGGCGCAGCAGAGCACGCTCGACAAGCAGGAACAGTTGCGTCGCGCTCAGCAGCTTGATGAGAAGGAGGAGGCGCGCCGTGACGCGCCCTTCCAGCCCGGACAACCCGCACCGGCCGAGCGGCTCGATGCGCCGTTGCCGAAGGACACCCCTTGCTTTCCGCTGCAGAGCCTTCGCCTCGAAGGCGCCCGCGTGGCGGATTTCGCCTGGGCGCAGCGCTATCTCGATCGCTTCGTCGGCCAGTGCGTGGGCCGGAACGGGCTGGAAGCCTTGCAGCGCCGTCTGTCCAACCTGGTGATCGCGCGCGGCTTCGTCACCACCCGCGTGGGCGTGCCGGCGCAGGACATTTCCAACGGTCAACTGCGCATGCTGCTGGTGCCCGGCATCCTGCGCCGTATCCGCTTCGCCGCCGGCTCGCCGGAACTCGACTGGCGTACGGCCTTCCCGATCCGCGAAGGCGATCTGCTCAATCTCCATGCGATCGAGCAGGGGCTCGAGCAGCTCAAGCGCGTGCCGTCGCAAGACGTGACGATGGACATCGCGCCCGCCGAGAAAGTGGGCGAGTCCGATGTGGTGCTGACCGTTCACACCACGCGTCGTTGGCACGTGGTGGTGGATACGAGCGACGCTGGCCTCAAGGGGACGGGGCGCAACCAGGGCAACCTCAACGTCTCGTACGACAACCCGCTCGGGCTCAACGACCTGTTCTCGATCGGCGCGGGCCACGCCTTGTTCACGCACGCTGACGGTGGCAGCACGTTCAGCGAGAACGCGACATACAGCATCCCCTGGGGCTGGTGGACCTTCAGCGGGTCGATCTCCACCTACCGCTACCGGCAGTGGATCGAAGGTTTCCAGAGTCGATTCCGTTCCACCGGCACGTCCACGTCGAGCGACATCACCGTGCAGCGTCTGTTGACCCGCGGCACGTCGAGCAAGACTTCGCTGGAAATGCGGCTGGCCGGACGCAGCGCGCACAGCTACATCCAGGGCGTGGAAGTCGGCATCCAGCGCCAACGTGTCGCCAGTGCGGAGCTGGCCCTGGTGCATCGCCACTACATCGGTCAGGCGCAGCTCGACGCGCGCCTGGGCTACCAGCGCGGCACGCCATGGTTCGGCAGCCAGTGGAACGGTTACGACCCATCCATTGGATTTCCGACCAATCGCTACGGGCTGACCACGCTCGATCTGTCGCTGAGCCAGCCTTTGAAGCTGGGTACGCACCAGGCGATCTGGGACAGCAGCCTGCGCGTGCAGCGCTCCACCGACCATCTTCCCGCCGCCGAACTCATCACGATCGGCGGGCGCTACTCGGTGCGCGGCTATGACGGCGAGCAGACGCTCGCTGGCGAACGCGGCGCCTACCTGCGCAACACGCTCACGTTGCCGCTGGGCGTGTTGGCGCCTTACCTCGGCGTGGACGTCGGTCGCGTCTCCGGACCATCCACGCAGGCAGGGCATCGCCAGTTGACCGGCGGCGTCATCGGCTTGCGTGGCAGCTACAGCGGCTTGAGCTGGGATCTCTTTGCGGGGCGGCGGATCCATGCGCCGCGCGGCTTCGACACCGCACACCCGACCACGGGCTTCCAGTTGATCTACCAGTACTGAATACGGGCAGGGGTACCGGCGCGGTGCCCGACAAAGGGACAAGGTCATGACGATCAAGGCAACGATGGGCCACCGGTACGGTGCGGTAGCGATCTCGACAGTGCGCTCGCTGGCCCTTGCGGTCGCGCTCGCGACGCTGGGCATTCCCGTGGTGTCGTGGGCACAGCAGGTGCCGGACGCGGCGGCGGGAGCGCATCGCCCGACGATGGATTCGGCGGCCAATGGCGTGCCGGTGGTCGATATCGTCGCGCCGAACGCGGAGGGCGTATCGCACAACAAATACCAGCGCTTCGACGTCGACCAGCGCGGCGTGATCCTCAACAACAGCGCCAACATCGTGCGTACCCAGCTCGGCGGCTATGTCGCCGGCAACGACAACCTCAAGGGTGGCGAAGCGTCGCTGATCCTCAACGAGGTGACGTCTGCGTTGCCGAGCAGCCTGCGCGGCTACATCGAGGTGGGCGGCAAGGCTGCGCCGGTCGTGATCGCCAACCCCTATGGCATCACCTGCGACGGTTGCGGCGTCATCAACAGCCAGCGCTTCACGCTGACAACGGGCACGCCCGTCTTTGGTGGCAGCGGCAGCCTGGACGCCTTCCACGTTACCGGCGGCAGCATCGCCATCGGCAGCGGCGGCCTCGACGGTTCAGTCGCGGATCGCACCGATCTGATCGCGCGCGCCGTGCAGTTGAACGGTCAGCTGTGGGCGAAGGATCTGTCCGTCGTCGCGGGTAGCAATGACGTCAATTACGCCGATGCCGGTGTGCGCGTGAACGCTACGGACGCTGCCCACCCGGCGGTCGCGATCGACGTGGCCGCACTCGGTGGTATGTACGCGGAGAAGATCCGTCTTGTCGGCACGGAAGCAGGTGTCGGCGTGGTCAGCAGCGGCGCGATCGCTGCGCAGGCCGGTGACCTGACGCTGAGCAACGCCGGTGAAGTGCGTTTGGGCGGCACGACCGTGGCGCTCGGCAATGCCTCGCTCGATGCCAGCGGTCCGGTGACCGTCGACGGCACGTTCGGCACGCAGAATGGCGCGGCGTCCCTGACCAGCGGCAGCACACTCACCGTTCCCGGCCGCGTGATTGCGGGCGGTTCGCTCACGGTGAATGCCGCGGGCGACGTGGTCTCGTCCGGCCGGTTTAGTGCGGGAGGGAATCTTGCGGTCTATGCCGCAGGCGCCGTGCGCAATGCAGGACTCATCTACTCCGATCAGGCGTTCGACCTGCGTGCGAATGCGCTGCACAACGAAGGCACGATCTACGGGCTTGGCGGCGGCTCGATTCTCGCCAACGGTCTCTTCGATGCCACGGCGGCGAGCACGCTGCATGCTGGCGGCGCGTTGGCGATTGACGCGGGTGGCGTCGCCACGAACGGCATCGTGGATGCAGGCGGTGCATTGACGCTGTCCAGCCGTAGCGATGCCAACTTGGCGGGTGCGGTACAGGGCGCCGGCAGCGTCGCCGTACGCGCGACGAACCAATTGAACAACGGCGCGACGATCGTCTCGGGCGGTCGCCTCGATCTGCAGGCCGCCCGGGTCAGCAACCTCGCTTCGGGCATCGTGTCCTCGGGCAGCGATCTGGTGGTGAACGCGGCAGGCGACGCCTTCAACCAGGGCACGCTCTACGCCGCCGGTGGCGTGGTGGTCAATGCAGCGTCGCTCACACAAGCGGCAGCGGCTCAGCTCCATGGCGTCGCCAGTGCGCAGGTGACGTTGGCCGGGAACCTGGTCAATAGCGGCACGCTCGTCGGTGGCGGTGGGCTTGCGGTGAACGCGCGCTCCATCGCCAGCGATGGCGAGTTGGGCACGCAGCAGGGCGATGCGGCGCTCGTTAGCGGCTCGGATATCACCCTCACCGGCACGACGGTAGTCGACGGCAGCTTGAGCCTGCGGGCGCCGGGCACCGTCACGCAGCAGGGCCAGCTCACGACCGCGAACCTCGACGCCGAGGTCGGTTCGCTCGCAAACAACGGCGAAACATATGCGCGCGGCGATGCACGACTGCATGCCTCGCACGACCTATCCAACACGGGTTCGTTGTATGCCGACGGGCAGCTCACGCTCGGTGCGGACGGCACGCTGACCAACAGCGGCACGCTTCACGCAGGCACGGAACTCGCGCTCCACGCCGCGTCGATCGACAGCTCCAAGCAGATCGACGCGACCCGCGACGTCACCCTCGACGCGCAGACGATGCGTCTTGCTGGCAACGTGCAGGGCGGTCGCGATGTGGCGTTGACCGTGGCGGGTGGCGTAGATAACGCGGCAGCCGTCGTTGCGGGGCGTGACGTTACCGTACAGGCAGGCTCGCTGACGAACAGCGGTGCGATCTCGGCGACACATGACCTCGCCCTCGATGTTCAGGGCGACGTCGACAACGCCGGTCAGCTGTACGCGGGTCACGGACTCGACATCAGCGCCCATGCACTGACCGTCGGCACTGCTGGGGCGGTCAGTGCCGTGGATACCGCGACGCTGACACTTCAGGACGCGCTCCGCAATGCCGGCAGTGTGGTGGGTGTGCAGTCGCTGGCCGTCGATGCGCAGAGTATCGATTCCACCGGCTCGGTGGGCAGCAGCATGGGCAGCGCGGCGCTGACGACGCGCGGTGATCTTCACCTTGGCGGCGTGGCGTCAGCTGCAAGCGCGTTCTCCGCTCATGCAGCGGGCAACGTACTTCTCGACGGTACGCTCACGGGCACGTCGTTGGATCTGGCTGCACAATCGATGACGCTCGCTGGCGCGATCCATGCCACCGGCGACGCCGTACTCGACGCTGCGCAGAGCATCGCCCTCGGTGGCGATGCCTATGCCGATGGTGCGCTGACGGTTCATGCGGCCAGCATCGACCAGTCCGGTACGACGCACGCCGGTGGCGACCTTGCACTGAAGGCGGCGAGCATCGTCACGCACGGTACGCTCGACGCCGGCAACGATCTGCTGTTGACCGTCGACGCCGCGTCGCTGGCAGGTCGCCTGCAGGCAGCGCGCGATGTGCATGTCCAGGCGAGCGGCACGATGACGCAGGCCGCGACCGTGGTTGCGGCACGCGATGTCACGCTGGGTACGGCGCACTTCGATGGCGCCAAGGAGGCCGCGGTCAGCGCGGGGCGCAACCTCACGCTCACCGCATCGCAGGACGTCGTCAATGCGGGTGTGCTCTATGCGGGCAATCTGCTCGCATTGAACGCCGCCAGCTTTACTCAGACGAGCGACGGACAGGTTCATGCGGCCGATCATGTATCGCTGGATGTGTCGGGTGCGCTCGACAGCGCAGGCGCCATCATCGGTGGCAACGGTCTCGCGATCAATGCGGGTAGCCTGAGCAGCACGGCGCAGCTGGGCAGCACGGCCGGCGACGTGTCGATCGCGACGACACTGGGCGATCTCTCGCTGGTGGGTACCACGGTCTCGGCAGGTCGACTGGATGCGACATCCGCAGCTGCGTTTGCTCAGTCGGGTGCGCTGAGTACTGCCGCCGCGACACTGACCGCCGCCACGGACATGACCCTGGCCGGCGACGTGTCGGCCAACGGCGCGGTGGGGTTGAACGCGGGGCGCGACCTTCACAACACCGGCAGCGTCTACACGTCCGGCACGTTGAGCCTGCAGTCGACGGGCAATCTCGATAATCGCGGCAGCCTGGCGTCGGAGCAGGGCCTTACCGTCGATGCGGGCGCGTTGACGCAGGCCACGAACGGCGCCTTGCAGACGAACGGCAATCTGGCCGTCACGGCCGGCAGTATCGACAGCAAGGGCACGCTGGCGAGCGCACATGACGTCTCGGTGGCCGCGCAGGACGACGTCAGCCTGTCCGGAACCACGCAGGCCGGCGGTGCGCTGGGCATCGCCACGACCGGTGCGGTGAACAACGCCGGCAAACTGCTGGCCTCGACCTCGCTGGCGGTAACGGCGGCGAACATTAGCAACACCGGTGCACTGTCGACCGACGGCACGCTCGACCTCCACGCCACCGATGCGCTGGACAACCAAGGCACCGCTTACGCGGGCCGCAAGATCACTCTCGGAGCGAACGGCCTCACGCAGGGCGCCTCGGCCGAACTCACGGGCGCGGACGATATCGCCATCGACGTGGTCGGTGCGGTGAACAACGCCGGCAAGATCGTCGCCGCGAAATCGCTCGACGTGAAGGGCGGCAGCGTATCCAGCACCGGCACGCTCGGCACGCAGCAGGGCGACCTGGATCTTCAGGCGCGCCGGGGCGATCTCGTGCTGGGCGGCACGGTCGTGTCGGCAGCGGCATTGAATGGATCGGCCTCAGGCGCGATCCGCCAGAGCGGCCAGTTGTCCGCCAACGCGCTGGGCTTGCATGCCGACGGTGACCTCAATGCGCAGGGCGACATCAGCGCGCTCACGGCATCCCTCACCAGCGGCGCCACGCTGACGCAGAACGGCACACTGTCCGCGAACACGATCACGCTCGATGGCGCCGCTGTGAGCAACGGCGGCAAGACATTGTCGTCGGGCGATCTCACCGTGCATGGCGGCACGGTCGACGCCTCCGGTGTACTGGCGGCAGGCGTGAAGGCCGACGGTACGCTCGACAGCGTCGGCGACCTTCGCGTGTCCGCCGATGGCGCGTTGACCGCGCACGGCAGCCTGCTTGCCGGCCACATGCTCGACACGAGGGCGAATGCGCTCGACCTGTCGTATGGCACGCAGCGGGCCGGGACCGATGCCACGTTCGTGGCGCGCGCAGGCAACATCGACCATACGGCCGGCGATCTCGCCGTCGGCGGCGCGTTGACCGCGCAGGCCTCCGGAACGCTGCTGAATCGCGGTGTGGATGGTCGCGCTGCGCGGATGCAGGCAAACACACTGCTGCTCAGCGCCGCGTCGATCGACAATGGCCACGGCCAGTTGCTGCAAACGGGCAACGCGGCGTGGGCGCTGACCACCGGCACGCTGGACAACACCGGCGGCACGATCGCCACGAACGGCAACGATCTGACCGTGCATGGCACGCGCGTCGTCAATCGCGGCGGCGGCATTCAACTGGCCGGCACGGGGCTGCTCGACGTCAAGGCCGACCAGGACATCGACAACACCCAGGGCACCCTCGCAGGCAATGGCGCGACCCGCGTCACCGCGACGACCAACCTGCTCAATGATGGCGGTCTGATCAACGCGCATGGCGCCACTACGATCGCCGCCGCATCGCTCAGCAATACGGCGAACGGCGCGATATCGGGCAGCGCGCTTGGCGTGACCGTCGGCAACGGAGTGAACAACGCGGGTGGCCTGCTCCAGGCCACGGCAGGCGACCTCACGCTGTCTGCGGCCGGTCTGTCCAATGCCGGCGGCACGATCCAGTCCGCACCTGCTGCCGTGACGCTTGGCGTCAACGGTACGCTCGACAACGCGACAGGCACCATCGCGGCCGGCACGCTGGCCAAGCTCACGGCGGCCCAGGTGAACAACGCCGGTACCGTCACGGCCGGCCAGCTCAGTGTGCAGGCAACCAACACGATCGCCAACGTCGGCGGTCGTCTGCAGAGCCGCGGCGCGCTCGACCTTCGCGGCACCAACGGCATCAACAACAACGCGGGCAGCATCGAGGCGAACGGTGCCACCACGCTGACCTCGGCATCCGTCTCCAACGTCGGCGGGCGCATCGCGAACGCCAGCGGCGTATCGACCCAGGTCACCTCAGGTGGCGGCATCGACAACCGTGGCGGCACGCTCGGCGGCCAGGGCGACGTCACCCTTTCCGGTACGTCGATCTCGAATGCCCAGGGCGGCACGCTCGTGGCGGCGGGAAGCATGACGCTCGGCACCGGCCAGTTGGACAACAGCAACGGCACGGTCTACGCCGGCAACACCTTCAACTTCGTCAATGCCGGCGCATCGGCAATCAACGCGGGCGGCAAGATCACCGCGGGGCAGCAGCTCAACCTCACGCTGGCGAGCCTGAACAACAGTGGCGGCACCGTGCAGGCCGGCATCGATGGTGTGGGTGGTGTCGGCAACGTCATGCTCGATATCCGCAGCCTCGTCGGCCAGGGCACCATCGTCGCCAACAACACGCTCGGCATGCACCTGGTGGGCGACTACGTCCAGGCAGCAGGATCGAGCATCAAGGCCAGCGGAGGCTTCAGCCTCGCGGTGGACGGGCAGTTCGTCAACAACGGCAGCATCCAGGCCGTGAACGGGCTGACGATCAGCGCGGCGAACATCACCAACAACGCGGGTGCGCTGCTCAACTCCGCCAATACGCAGCTCAACACGGGCGGCACGATCACCAACGCCGGCAGCATCCAGGGCAATACGGTCGGCATGACGGCCGGTGCGGTGAACAACACCGGCACGATCATGGGCGGCAACGTCACGATCCAGGCCGGTAGCGTGGTCAACGGTGCCGACTTCGGCCAGGCGACCGGCAACGCGGCTTATCAGAGCGGGACGATCGCCGCGACGGGCAGCGTGGACATCTACACGAGCTACCTGCTCAACCGCGACGCGCAGATCTTCAGCCTCGGCAACATCAACGTCGCGGGGGCGCGCCGTAACGGCCAGGGTTTGTTCGATACACGCGCGGGTCAGATCGACAATATCTCCGGTTCGATCCAGGCGCAGGGGAGCATCCTGCTCGCTGCGAACCAGATCAATAACGTACGCCGTGTGTTGAACACGACCGACCACGTGCTGACGGCCGAGGAATCGGCCGCTTCGCAGCCCTTGCCGGTTTCGGACTATAAGCACTCGGTCAACAAGGTGCAGGAGTACGAGACCTACACCGAGTACCACACCATCCAAGAGACCGTGGTCAATGCGGCCAGCGCGCAGTCGCAGATCCTGGCCGGCGGAAACATCTCGCTCTACGGTTCGGTGACGAACAGCACCTCCACCATCGCGGCCAACGGCTTTCTCGCCGTGAACCAGCAGGGCGCCGGTGGCGGGACCGGCATGGTGCTCGGTAACGAAAACGTCGCCAACCAGTCGCTCGCAGCGGGCCGCACCATTCAACAGGTGGCCGTGACCCATCACATTCGTTGCGGATGGGATCCCAGCCTGTGCGACCCGGAAGACGAAAAGGAGTACTACACCTACCGACCCAACACGGATCCCTCGACCTACCTGCACGACAACTACACCGCACTCGGCGCGGTGATGACGGGCTCCGGTGGTGTCGCCATCAGCGGTGTGAACGTCTCCAACGGCGGTGTCACGCCGGATGGCCGTTCGGTTGGTAACACGCGCCTGGACCCCAATGCGCAGGCCATCGGCCTCGCATCGTTGAACAAGGGCAGCGCGCAGGGTGCGGCGGGTCTGCCGGTCGGTGCGCAAGTCGATCCGGCAACCGGCCACGCGCCGCAGGTGCTTGGTGGCGCAGGACAACCGTTGGCCGGCGTGACGCTTCCCACGGGGGGTATCTACAGTGTTCGCGGTGCGAGCGGCAGTGACAGCGTAGCCGTCGATGGGCCGTCCGCAGGCGGCCAGATTACCGCCGCCAGTGCCGGCGAACGCACGGCCGTCGGCAATGTCGGCGCGGATCAGCTCTCCGCACTGGCGGGCGGTGTCTCGGCGCGCAACGTCGGCCTGATGGGTAATGCGTACCTCACCGCATTGCTGGGCCATCCGCCTAGCGGCAACTACCTCATCGAAACCAATTCGCGCTTCGTCGACTACAGCCAGTTCATCAGCAGCGACTACCTGCTGGACAAGCTAGGCGTCGACCCGGCACGCACGATGATGCGTCTCGGCGACGGCTTCTATGAGCAGCAGCTGGTGACCCAGCAGGTGACGCAGCTCACTGGCCGCACCTATCTCTCCGACTATTCGAGCGGGTTGCAGGAATACCAGTCGCTGATGAACAACGCCACGCACGTGGCGCAGGCGATGAACCTGAGCGTGGGCGTGGCACTGACGGCGGAACAGGTCAGCGCACTCACCCAGGACATGGTCTGGATGGTGCAGCAGAACGTGGACGGCCACGAGGTGCTGGTTCCGGTGGTCTACCTGGCGAACGGCACCCTGGCCCTCACGGCGCAAGGCGCGGTGATCGCGGGCAAGGACGTGAGCATCGAGGCGTCGGGCACTCTGTCCAACGGTGGCTTGATCCGCGGCGAAAACAGCACGCTGCTCACCGCGCAGGATCTGCTCAACAGCGGTCGCATTTCCAGCGGCGGCCTCACGGCGATCAGCGCTACCGGGAATGTAACCAACCTCAACGGTCGCATCGACGGTGCTGGCGTCAGCGTGATCGCGGGAGGCGATATTCGCTCCGAGAACGTGGGCGGACTGATCGGTCGCGGCATGGATGGTGCAAGCATCACCGCCACGCAAGGCCTGCAGATCAGCGCAGGACATAACCTTTCGCTCGATCACACGGCGGTTACCGCAGGCGGCGACGCGCTGCTGACGGCGGGCCATGACCTGAGCTTGGCCGGGCAGGGCGTGTCGGCGGGCGGAAGCCTGGCGCTGGCCGCGGGGCACGATCTGTCGATCGCGTCGAGCGTGACCACGACCCACCCGTACGCGTGGAGCAACACGCTCACCGGCACCACGGCCAACGGGCTCACGCTCAGTGCCGGAAAGGACCTGTCGCTGGTCGCCGGCAACGACATGACCCTGTCCGCCACCACCTTGAAGGCGGGCGGCAACGCCGCCTTGCAGGCAGGCAACGACCTCACCCTGGGGGCGGTGCAGAGCGGCACGCGCTGGTCGACCCAGACGACCGCGGGCGCCATCGACGCAGGCGGTTCGTTGTCGCTGCAAGCGGGGCACGACCTCGCCGTGCAAGCCGGCACGCTGAAAGCCGGCGGCGACATGGCCCTGCTGGCAGGCCACGACCTGTCGCTGACTGCGACCAGCAACGGCACGTCGACCAAGGTCACCCACGATGTGACCACCCTCGACGCAGGCGGCAACCTTGCGGTGGCCGCGGGAAACAACGCGCTGCTCGAAGGCACGCAGATCAAGGCAGGCGGCACGGCGGCGCTCCAGGCCGGCAACGATCTCGACCTCACCACGGTAACCGACAGCACGACGAAGACGGCGAGCTGGAAGGAGGGGAAGAAGCGCGTTACGGAGACGACGACGGATGAGACCGTTCGCGGCGTGACGATCGACGCCGGTACGGGGGTGCAGATCGCCGCCGGTCACGACGCCACCCTGGATGCGACGACCGTCGCCACCAAGACCGGCGACATCACCTTGGCCGCGGGACACGACCTCACGCTTGGCGCTGAGGACGAAACGCATACCGTCGTCACGGACACCAAGAAAAAGAAAAGCGGCCTCTTCAGCAGCAAGACGACCACGACCCACGACACCAGCGAGCAGACGTTGGCCGTCGGCACGTCGCTCAGTGGCGACAACATCCACATGGTGGCCGGAAACGACCTCACTGCCATGGGTGCGACGGTCCAGGCAACCGGCGGCATCGCCGTGGCGGCAGGCCACGACGTGAACCTGCTAGCGACGACGGACACCTATAACGAGACCCACGACAAGACCGTCAAGAAGTCTGGCTTCACGCTCAACCGCGGCGGCGGCATCGTCCAGGCAGGCAAGAAGACGGTGACGAACGACGACACCGCACAGCATGTCGCCAATGGCACCCTGCTCAGTGGCGATTCGATCTCTGTCGCTGCAGGCCACGACGTGCTCGGCGAAGGCGCGAAGATCGCCGGTACACACGATGTAGTGGTGGCAGCGGGTAACAACCTGACCCTCACCACGGCCGTCGACATCTACGACGACAGCCATAGCAAGACGGTCACCAAGACGGGCTACTCCAAGAGCGGGATGAACGAGCTTTACGGGCAGGCGAAGGACAGCCGCTCGGATAGCTCGCACCAGGTGACCCACACGGGAAGCGTCGTCGGTTCCACCGATGGACAGGTAACGTTGACGGCGGGTGGTGACCTCCACCTGACGGGCACGGACGTCATCAGTAAGACCAGCACGACGATCGTCGGCAAGAACGTCACGATCGACGCTGGGCTGGACACGCTGGATACGACGCAGTCGCAGAAGCATAGCGAGGGGGGCATCACCGGAGGATTGGGCGGAGCCGCCTACGAGTTCGCCATGGGCGCACGGGACTCAGTGAGGCAGGCCAGCAGCAGCGACGATGACCGCTTGAAGGCGCTCTATGCCGTGAAGGCCGCCTATCAGGTGCATGACGCCCTTGCAGCAACAGGCAACTTCGGCAGTGTGACCGATGCTCAGAGTGCGGCGGGAGCGGCAGGCATCAACATCCAGGTCGGGATTGGTGGAAGCAGCGCGAGCAGCAAGACCACGACGCATGACAGTACGTCCTATGGCGGTCACATCACTAGCGGTGGCAACGTCACCATCGGCGCGACGGGCGGCGACCTGACCATCATCGGCGGCGAGGTTACGGGCAAGAACGTTGCCCTTGCCGCGACCAACGACATCAATCTCCTTAGCCAGTCGGAAGAGCACAGCCTCAAGAACGACTCGAAGAACTCGGCCGGTAGCATTGGCGTCAGCTTCGGCTCGGACGGCTTTGGCATCTACGCATCCGCCAGCGTCGGTAGTGGCAAGGCTCACGGCAACGGAAGCACGCACGCCGAAACAACGATCAACGCGGACGATAAGCTTACGATCGTCAGCGGCCACGACACCACCATTGAAGGCGCCCAGCTGAAGGGCAATCAGGTAGCGGCCGACATCGGCAACAACCTGACCATCCGCAGCGAGCAGGACACCGACGACTACGCCAGCAAGACCATGCAGGCTGGCGGCAAGCTCATGGTCGGCATCACCCAGAGCGGGTTTGTCAGCGGTAGCGCCTACTACGCTGCAAGCAAGATCGACAGCCACTACACCAGCGTCAACGAAGTCAGCGGCATCAAGGCGGGTGATGGTGGCTTTCAGATCGACGTTGGTGGCACGACCCACCTAGTGGGTGGACAGATCGCCAGCGCGGCCGATGCCTCCAAGAACGTGCTCAGCACGGGCGATCTGGTCTGGGAGGATCTGCACAATGAGTCGAAGTACAACGCCAGCCAAGTCAGCTTTAGTGGCGGCAGCACGATGTCAAGCAATGTTGCCGGAGCCATTGGCGCGGCGATATCCATGGCTACGCCGCACAAAGGGAACAGCAGCAGCGACACTCATTCGGGCATTGCTGAGGGCACCATCATTGTTCGGAATGATCCGGGCAAGGAGCTCAGCAGCTTAGATCGAAATCCGACGCTTGATGACGAAGCGTTGAAGAATAGTTACGACCCCAAAAAGGTGTCCGAGCAGCAGGAGTTGGCTACGCAGGCTGGCTATGTCGGAATGCGCACCGTCGGAGCTATTGCGGAGTACATGCAGTACAACGCAACGACGGACGAGCAGCGTGCGGCGTGGGCGGACGGGAGTCGAAACAAGGTAATTCTTCACGGTGTCGTCGGCGCGGCGATGGCGTCGCTTGGAGGCGGCAATGCGCTGCAGGGTGCTCTCGGAGCGGGGGGCGCCGAAGCCGCCTCGAAGGCCATGCAAGATTATTTGGCTACGACGGACGCGACGCCAGAAGAGAAGAAGACCTATATGGAGCTCGGCGCCGCCGCCATCGGCGGCGCCATCGGCGGCTCGCGTGGTGCCGCTGCCGCCCTGGACGGTGAACTGAACAATCGCCAGCTTCACCCCGACGAAACCGCGTGGATCAAACAGCACGCGACGGACTTCGCGCGGCAGGAGTGCGGCGGATGCGATCCGTCGCAAGAGCAAGTCGAAACTGCCACGGCACGGCTCGGTCAGCAGGCATCCAAGGACGTCGACTTCATCTGGAAGAGTGTTCTTGGCTCGGGGGACGATTCCGCAGCGCAGGCATACCTTGCGTCGACTGATGCAACGTTTATGAACGATCTCGGCAAGCAGCAGACGATGTTCACTGCTGAACGAGGGCAATTCTTTGCCCCAGCGCAAAACGCGCCTGACGCTGACCTGGACTTTATTGGGAAATATGTTCGCCCAGGGGCCACTCGCGACCTCACCACCGGGATGGCTCAGGAGTCGGAGAAATTCGCTTCCACCATTGGAGGGGCAATCAAGGATGATCCCTTTGGAGTGGGTAAGAACGTAGTGATCGGCTTGGGTTCCGCAATTGGCGGTGTGTTTGCGCACCCGATAGATACCTACTACGGACTGAAGGACGGATTCGTTTCGGGCGCTCAGAATATGGGCGAGGGCGCTGCCGTAAGTTTTAACCAGTCCCTTCAAGATCGGATGCAGCTGATCTATGGGCAGGACGTAAGCGGTGCGATCCAGACGGTGACGGCATTGCAAGTTACCGCCGCCCTGGGAAATGCTGTTGGTGCTGGCAAGATTGTTGGTGCTGGCGTGAAGGTCGCGGGTAAGGCTGTCGAGGCCACAGCAGAGAAGGTTGCGGTGTCTCTTGAGAAGGAGGCAGCGAAGTCGGCAGTCGACGACGCGTCGAAGATATTGGCGTCGACAGGGGACGTCGCGCCGTCAGCCGAGGCATCCGGAAGTATTGGTGCGACCAAGGGCGCGTTAAAGGGCGAGCCGGAGGTGCCTCCGAAGAATGCATCGCTGGACCAAGTGCGTGCAATCACAAGGCAGAACGAAGCGGCTGAGCTGCTCGCTGATTCGGGCTTTGATGTCGAGCAACTCCCAAATACGCGCAAGAGCGTAAGTCCTGATCTCAAGATCAACGGAATCGAGGCGGACGTGGCGTCTCCCACAACGTCCAGTCCGTACTCGGTGCGTCTGACTATTCAGAACAAAGTTGAAAGGCAAGCGGACACTGTCGTGATCAATCTCGCCGACTCACCGCTAGTGCCGGAGGATATTCAGAAGGTTGTAGAGTCCAATCCTGTAGAGGGGCTGAAGCGTGTTTATGTTATAAAAAACGGAAAGATCACGGTCATTGAGGGTTCCTGATGTCTCTTGATTTCTCACTTGAGATCGAAGAGGGGGTCGATATCCCTTCACTATTTCGGTTGGGCGAATCTCTTGGTGGTGAGATCCGCGATAGACACTTATGGTTCCCACAATCGTGGATGACATTATTCATCAGGGACAACCGTGGAAATCCTGCACCGGGAGTAGAAGATCCGGCGCTTAGTTGGCGGGTTGGCGCACGTTGCGTTGCTGTTATGCATCCGCAGAACTATGACGCTTGCTGGTATGAACTTGAACGATTCATAAGGTCACTCGCCGGACGTTTCAGCCAGCGATTCGTCCTATCGTTCGAGTATTCCTCCATCTACGCGATACGAGATGAGAGTGGGCTGCACTTTCTGAAGTCGGGTCTTGCCTCATGACTTCGGTCGAATCGGGTCCGGCATTTGGCCGGATCATCTTTGCTGAGTCGTACAGAGGCAAATGACTGATTCGATTTCAGAATTTGAGCATAGATTGATTCGAATCGCGCTGCGCGGTGAAGAGCCATCGACTCACGGTCTTGGACCGCAGATACCGCATCTCAAGATCGTGTGGTCTGCATCCGGGGCAAATGCTGAAGGATTCTAGTTATGACTCACATCGTGGTTGAAACCGCCGAAGACCTCGCTGTTTTGCTGGACAGACTGATCGAAGAATTGGCAGATCGCCCGTCTTGACGGGCTATGGTTGAGGAAGCAGCCGGGTAGGTGATTAAGCCGATCGCGGCTTCTTTGAGTTGACGCAGTGCCGGCGGAGGCAATCTCGCGGTGGCCGCCGGAAACAACGCGCTGCTCGAAGGCACGCAGATCAAGGCAGGCGGCACGGCGGCGCTCCAGGCCGGCAACGATCTCGACCTCACCACGGTAACCGACAGCACGACGAAGACGGCGAGCTGGAAGGAGGGGAAGAAGCGCGTTACGGAGACGACGACGGATGAGACCGTTCGCGGCGTGACGATCGACGCCGGTACGGGGGTGCAGATCGCCGCCGGTCACGACGCCACCCTGGATGCGACGACCGTCGCCACCAAGACCGGCGACATCACCTTGGCCGCGGGACACGACCTCACGCTTGGCGCTGAGGACGAAACGCATACCGTCGTCACGGACACCAAGAAAAAGAAAAGCGGCCTCTTCAGCAGCAAGACGACCACGACCCACGACACCAGCGAGCAGACGTTGGCCGTCGGCACGTCGCTCAGTGGCGACAACATCCACATGGTGGCCGGAAACGACCTCACTGCCATGGGTGCGACGGTCCAGGCAACCGGCGGCATCGCCGTGGCGGCAGGCCACGACGTGAACCTGCTAGCGACGACGGACACCTATAACGAGACCCACGACAAGACCGTCAAGAAGTCTGGCTTCACGCTCAACCGCGGCGGCGGCATCGTCCAGGCAGGCAAGAAGACGGTGACGAACGACGACACCGCACAGCATGTCGCCAATGGCACCCTGCTCAGTGGCGATTCGATCTCTGTCGCTGCAGGCCACGACGTGCTCGGCGAAGGCGCGAAGATCGCCGGTACACACGATGTAGTGGTGGCAGCGGGTAACAACCTGACCCTCACCACGGCCGTCGACATCTACGACGACAGCCATAGCAAGACGGTCACCAAGACGGGCTACTCCAAGAGCGGGATGAACGAGCTTTACGGGCAGGCGAAGGACAGCCGCTCGGATAGCTCGCACCAGGTGACCCACACGGGAAGCGTCGTCGGTTCCACCGATGGACAGGTGACGTTGACGGCGGGTGGTGACCTCCACCTGACGGGCACGGACGTCATCAGCAAGACCGGCACGACGATCGTCGGCAAGAACGTCACGATCGACGCTGGGCTGGACACGCTGGATACGACGCAGTCGCAGAAGCATAGCGAGGGGGGCATCACCGGAGGATTGGGCGGTGGTCTATACGACCTGGCGATGGACGTTCGTAACTCAGCCACCCGCGCAAACGACACCGACGACGACCGTTTGAAAGCGCTGTATGCCGCCAAGGCAGCATACGAAATCAAGGATGGTGTTCAGGCGATTCAGGGTATCAGTGGCGTGACCGATGCCCAGAGTGCGGCGGGCGCGACGGGCATCAACATTCAGGTCGGGATTGGTGGAAGCAGCGCAAGCAGCAAGACAACGACACACGACAGCACCTCCTTCGGCGGTCATATCACCAGTGGCGGGAACGTCACCATTGGCGCAACCGGTGGCGACCTGACCATCATCGGCGGCGAGGTGACCGGCAAGAACGTTGCCCTAGCTGCGACGCACGACATCAACCTGCTCAGCCAGTCCGAGGAACACAGCCTAAAGAACGACTCGAAGAATTCCGCGGGGAGTATTGGCGTCAGCTTCGGCTCCGATGGTTTCGGCATCTATGCATCGGCTAGCGTCGGCAGTGGCAAGGCCCACGGCAACGGCAGCACTCATGCCGAAACCACGATCAACGCCGACGACAAGCTGACCATCGTCAGTGGTAACGACACGACCATCGAAGGCGCCCAGCTGAAGGGCAATCAGGTTGTCGCCGACATCGGCAACAACCTGACCATCCGCAGCGAGCAGGACACCGACGACTACGCCAGCAAGACCATGCAGGCTGGCGACAAGCTCATGGTCGGTATTACCCAGAGTGGATTTGTCAGCGGTAGTGCGTACTACGCCGCAAGCAAGGTCGACAGCCACTACACCAGCGTCAACGAAGTCAGCGGCATCAAGGCCGGCGACGGCGGCTTCCAGATCGACGTTGGCGGCACGACTCATCTGGTGGGTGGGCAGATCGCCAGCTCGACCGATGCCTCCAAGAACGTGCTCATCACGGGCGATCTGGTCTGGGAGGATCTGCACAACGAGTCGAAGTACAACGCCAGCCAGGTGAGCATTAGCGGGGGCAGCACTGTATCGAGCAATGTCGTGGGCGCGATCGGTGCGGCGATTTCCATGGCAATGCCACAGCGTGGAAACAGCAGCAGCGAAACCCGATCAGGGGTGGCTAATGGGACGATCACAATACGCAACGATCCAGCCAAGGATCTGACTGGACTCGACCGAAATCCAACTCTTGACAACGCCTCGCTGAAGAATTCCTTCGACCCCGAGATGATTGCCGACAGGCAAGAGCTTTCCGAGGTCGCGGCGCACGTAGGCTTTCGTGCTGCTGGTGATATCGCCAACAAGATGAAATGGGCCGAAGGAAGCCCGCAACGCGCTGCGCTTCACGGCGCGGTGGCCGCCGCTGTGGCATCTTTGGGTGGCGGGGACGTTGGCAAGGCAGTCACGGGTGCGGTAGCCAACCAGGTCGTCATGACCACGATGTCTGACTACCTTCTAAGTCACGGTTATGAGGCCAAGGATCCCGAATACAGCGCCCTTATGCAGGCAGGGAGCGCTGCGGTTGGTGCAGTTGTGGGTGGAGGTTCTGGCGCGGTGGCAGCTCTGGATGCGACCAAGTACAACCATCTCACACATAAGCAGATTGATGATCTAAACCAAGCGCTGGGGAGCTGTGCGACAGAACAATGTCGCTCGGATGCGATCAGTTCGGCTAAACAGCAATCTCAGTTGAATGACGTGGCCTTGGCCATTGTTTGCAATGCCGGAGCATCAACGGCTTGCTACCAGGGTCTCGGCGCGCTGGAATCGTATTACGACAGCCCCGTCGTGCCGCTCGGCTTGCAGGGCGATCAAGTACGTGATCGGCAGTTGGAGCAATCTCAATACTTTGGAGATATAGGATTCTTCGGTGGCCTTGCTGCATCGTACTACGCCAACACCCCTCAGGAGGGTGAGCTAGGCAGGTTCCTGTCCGGGGCCGGCGCCGCCTACGGGAACAGAATTCTCCCGTTTATCGGTAACGACGAGGGGCAAAATCGCGACAACCCATTTATTCCCGCGCAATCAGGGGGTGCGGCACCGCAATTTACGGATGGAATGTCCGCGAGTGCAGCACAGGGGGTGTGGCTTGGTCGGGTCGCAGGTGATGCCACCTGGGCGCTCGTTGGAAACGAAGGAAATGCCGGTTCAAGTGCTAGACCGTCAAACACCGTTCCAAACACAGAAGTGCCATTTAGCCCCATAGTTGACGGTGGTGGACTGC
This sequence comes from Luteibacter flocculans, assembly GCF_023612255.1. Lineage (NCBI taxonomy): Bacteria > Pseudomonadati > Pseudomonadota > Gammaproteobacteria > Lysobacterales > Rhodanobacteraceae > Luteibacter > Luteibacter flocculans. Next base: position 1,202,546 of record NZ_CP063231.1, read on the forward strand.
AAGCTCACGAAGATGCCGGTGGACATCTCTTGAAGAAACACGTTGGGCAGTCGGAGCAGGACCTTGTGGATCGGTTGGCTGCAGAACCAAACATCAGCGGCTCTTCGTCCTTCTATAATCGGGCTGCGGCAGAAAATGCCGTTTCGCAAACCATTGACGCGAACCAGAAGGCAGTGACAAATTGGTTGAATAATGGATCTTCAGGTCGCTTGCGTCTTGACTATTCCTTGTCTGATCCCGTCGGCATTTCCGTCTCTCGCGGTGCAACGAGCGCGCTCGACGTCAATTCCGTTCGTATGATTTTGGTGAGAGATGCATCCATGCCAACCGGGTACAAAATCCTTACTGGGTTTCCGACAAAACCATGACCTACGAAAAACTCGACGCACTAGGACAATTGTTAGGCTGCTATTTTCATCAAGATTGGCCCGACGAGTTTGAGAGTGACGAGGCCGCCTTGCGGGCGATCGTTGAAGCTGAGCCAAAGGAGCAAATTTCCATGGCGGTAAGCGAGATTGATGAAATCTTGGCTAGGCCGCCTTCTGAAAGTGCTTTGAGGGAAATTCTTGTTGATAAGGTTGGATGCTATTTTGATCCAAGCTCGCAGGGATTGAGCTATGAGCGATGGCTGCGACATGTCCGCGATGTGTTTTCTAAGGCATGATTGCTTCTATCGAGAAGCGCCCGACCTGAGCGGGCATTTCTCTTTATGATGGTCATTGCTTATCGACCAGTGGCGGTGTGGCGGTCGTTGATGATCTACGCGTTAGACGGGTCCTGCAGGCCGCCGAGGCGATATCGGGTGATCGCGGTAAAGCGGTTGTCTGGCTGCAGGAGCCGATTGCCACGTTTGGCGGCAAGACTGCACTAGAGCTTGTCGCCGCAGGTGCACCGATGACTTGTTGGGTTACCTTGCCTCGATCGAATCCGGTTACGTCGGTTGATCTGCCGGCCCTCGACGAGCACGTGACATCGGTAGCGCGATGATCCGCTACCGATGTCACGCACGGAGAAGTTGATGAGCTATGGCCACTGACCTGCTCCCACTGAGCCGTACCACATGACGCTGTAAAGTCCGTCAACCACGAGGACGGATATGAAGAAAAGTCGTTTCACCACCGCGCAGATCATTGGCTTCATCAAGCAAGCCGACGCAGGGATGGCGGTTGCGGAGCTAGCCCGGCAACATGGCTTCAGCCCCGCGAGCTTCTACGCCTGGCGGGCCAAGTTCGGTGGCATGGAGGCCAAAGACGCCAAGCTGCTGAAGGACTTGGAGTCCGAGAACAGTCGGCTCAAACGCTTGTTGGCGGAGGCGCATCTGGACATCGAGGCGCTGAAGGTCGGATTCGGGATAAAACGCTAGCCCCGCAACGCAAGCGTGAGGCAATCCGGCGCATGTGCGAACTGACAGTGATCAGTGAGCGCCGGGCTTGCCGCCTTGCGGGGGTATCCCGCGATGCGTTCCGTCATGAACCGGTACCCACGCCTGCCACGCAGGCGCTGTCGCTGCGGCTGGTCGAGTTGGCGCAGGTACGCCACCGCTTCGGTTACCGCCGCCTGCATGACCTGTTGAAGCCGGAATTCCCGGTGGTGAACTACAAGAAAGTCTATCGCCTGTATCGGGAGGCCAAACTGGCCGTGCGTCGCCCGCGCAAGGCGAAGCGCTCGGTCGGCGAGCGTCAAAAGCTGCGGGCGTCGTCCCGACCGAACGATACCTGGAGCATGGACTTTGTTTTCGATGCGCTGGCCAACGGGCGTCGGATCAAATGCTTGACCATGGTCGATGACTTCACGCGCGAGAGAGTGGATATCGCAGTGGATCACGGTATCAGCGGTGCGTACGTCGTGCGGCTTCGCGATCAGGCCGCCTGCTTCCGTGGCTATCCACGCGCCGTCCGCACCGACAATGGGCCCGAGGTCACCAGCCGCGCCTTCATCGCCTGGACGCGGCAGCACGGTGTCGAGCACATCCTGATCGAGCCGGGCTGCCCCACGCAGAACGGTTACATCGAAAGTTTCAACGGCAAGTTCCGCGACGAATGCCTCAACGAGTACTGGTTCACCTCACTGACCCAAGCGCGTGACGTTATCGGAAGCTGGCGTCGTGACTACAACGAGGTTCGACCCCATAGCAGCTGTGGTCGCATCGCACCGTCGCAATTCGCTGCCCACCATCGCGCACAACAGGACAACAACGCAGTAACCTTCAACCCCGGACTTTCGCAGTAATCATCGGTAGGGCAGTTGGGGGCAGGTCAGAACTCTAAAGGCTCAAAAAAATGAAACTAAGTAGACCGGTACGTATTCTAATGGTGGGCGGCTTCTTTGCGATTGTTTTTTTTTATGCTTATCGTAGCCGTCGTATTCGTCCGCTGCCTCATTGCGGGAATTGCTTTCAATTTTGAAGCCATCTGACTTACCGCGTTTAAGAACAGCATTTTTATCGGAATCGTAGCAATACTTCTGACGGCGGTGGGGGGGCTAGGCCACGGCAGAAGCATTGAAATTTTGTTTGCTACATCGACACGTCATCACCACGTGGCGGGTGAGCGGCGAGTGCAACTAGTATGCAGAACGATACGCACAACCTGCATCACGACCCATCTGCCGCCACGTACTAGGAAACGGCACGACACGGCTCCCCGCAAATTGCTCCGCAAGAGCACGACGAAGAAAGCGGATAACGCGATCGCCTCTGCCCGCAAACAGCAAGTCGCAAGCGGTTTGCTCGCCTGTACCGGGTAGCGGTGTGCTCATGAACCACTGCCATGTCGCCGAGGGATCGGGCTCGATGAGGCTCGCCAGGGCGAAGATGCGGCGGGTGACGGTGCTCATGCTCAGAAGCGGTACGAGAGCGCGACGAGGTAGCTGCGGGTGCTGCTGCCCGTCACCATGGGGCTGTCTTTCACGGCGTCGGGAAGGCGGCTGAGGCGTAGCGTGGTGAGCAGGTTCCATCGCGTGCCGAGCTTCGCGTTCGCCGTCACGCCCGCGTACGGCGCGGTGCCGGAGCCCGCCCGGTAGGCTGGCAGGCCGCTTTTGAGCGCCTCTTTGTCGGTAATGCCGTAGTAGTAATCGTTGAGCGCGTCGCTGGTATACGTGGCGCCGACCATCGGTATCAGTACCAGCCCGCCCCCGAACGGCAACGGGTAGCCGTAGTTTGCATCGAAGACATGACCGCCGCCGTGTCCGGTCACTTCCTTCTGCGCCGCGAACTGCACCACGCCCTACGTGCCTCTCGATCGCCATTGCACGCCCAATTGCCCTGAGATATCGCGGTCGGACAGGCGGCGTAGGCGGGTGTCGTCGGTGTCGTCGTGGCGGAATCGGTTGCCGATCGGCGAAACGACCAGCGACAGTTCGTTACCTTCATCGCGCCACAGACGCATGCCCACGCCGACGCCACGGATGAAGAAACGCTCGCCTTCGTAGTTCGCCACGGGCAGTGGCCATGCCTTGTTGTCGTACGAGCGATAAGGGCTGGGGCTCCATGCGAACCCGACGCCGAGGCTGAATTGAGATGTCGATGGGGCTGCCATCGGCACACTGGGTATCAGCAAGGCGCCTGCCAGAGCGAGGCAGGGGAAGGTCATCTTTGCCATCGGGACATCCGTTCAAGATCCGGTCCCGTCATGCTGCGCCAGCGAAGTTGTCTGAACATTGCGCCGCGTGCATCCAGTGCGGCGATCTGTGAGCTTGTTCCGTTAATCGAGCTCCTTCAGCAGATAACCCACGCCGCGGATGACACTGATCTCCACGCCGGCACCGGCTTCATCCAGCGCGCGGCGCAGCTTGGAAATGTGCGCGTCCAGCGCATTCGATTGGATGGCATCGTCGAATCCGTAGACGGCTTCGCGCAGGGCTTCGCGACGCACCGTGCGCCCTTGCCGATAGATCAGGGTTTCCAGGATGAGCAACTGGCGACGCGGCAGCCGCAGCATGCGCCCGCCGACGGCGGCCTCCCGGGCGCCGAAGTCGTACGTCAGCGCGCCCATCGCCGCCTGGGGCAGCGCGATGGTGGCGGGGCGGCGTGCCACGGCACGGATGCGCGCGAGCAACTCGTCCGTGGCGACGGGTTTCACCAGGTAATCGTCGGCCCCTTCGTCCAGGCCCTCGATACGCTCGGGCAGTTCGCCCCGCGCCGTCAGCACGATGATGGGTAAGCCCGGCAGCATCCTGCGTGCCTGTGCGATCAGATCCACGCCATCGCCGTCGGGTAGCGAGCGGTCCAGTACCAGCAGGTCGTGAACACCGGAGCGCAAGGCCGCCGCGGCGACAGACAGCGATCCGGCGATGTCTACCAGGAGACCATGGCGCTGCAGTGCGCTCCGCATCAACAGCGCCAGTGGTTCGTCGTCTTCGACCAGCAATAGGCGCACGTGTGTCGGCTCCGTCCTGCAAAGGGCAGCATGCTAGCCGATCGATCCGGAGTCACCGGCAACGTTCCGGCAATGTTGCCGGTGGGGCCGGGCAGGGTAGACGTCAGGCTGGCTCGGGAGCGGGGAGCTGGGGCTGCGACAGCGCTTCGAACGTGACGGCGAAGCACGCACCGCCTTCCGCCAGGTTCTCCACCGTGATGTGCCCGTTTTGCCTGCGCACCAGTTCCAAGGCGAGATGGAGACCGAGGCCGTGCCCCGGGTCGCCCGTCTGCGCGCGGTAGAACGGCTCGAAGATGCGCTCGCGGTCCTGTTCGGCCACGCCGGGCCCCTGATCGCAGACCCGCAACGTGTTTGGCGCGACCACGCGCAGGCTGATGGTGCCTGCACCGCCGCCATGGACCACCGCGTTCTGCACAAGATTGGTCACCACGCGGCCGAGCGAGAGGGGTTCCGCGGATACCCACACGGGATCGTCCGGCGCATCTACTTCCAGGCAGTAACCCTGCGCGGACGCCAATGGCGCCACGTCAGACGCCACGTCTCTCGCCACTTCACACAGGTTTACCGGCGTCCGTTGGACGCCTTGCGCCTGGATGCGTTGAAGATCGAGCAACTGTTCCGCGAGCGTGGCGAGCCTGCTGACGTCAGCCCGCAGCAGGGCCTTGTCGGGCCCCTTGGGCATGGTGTCGATGCGCGCCATCAGCACGGCGATGGGCAGACGCAGTTCGTGCGCGGCGTCGCGCAGGAACTGGTCGCGGGCCACGTAGGTCGTGCGAAGGCGATCGATCGCTTCGTTGAACGCCGCCACCAGGGGGTGGATCTCGCGTGGCACCGTGTCCAATTCCAGTTGCACGGCCCGGTGCGACAGGTCGATGGCCGCCGCCGACTGTGCGAGCTTGCGCACCCCCGCCATGCTGCGCCAGATCAGCAGGGGCGCAATCACGAGCGTCGAGAGGATCAGCGGCACCGACACGATGGGGCTGACGACACCACTGACCACGGCCACCCAGCGTCCGAGGTCGTCGCGAGACGCGCCGCCGGTCATGATGTGGATGCGCCGGCCATCGACCTTTTTCACGTCGATGCGTACGCCGTAGGGCGCGCGCTCTTCATAGGCGTGGATCTCGGAGGGCCCGATCCAGGCGAGCTGCTGCGACAGCTCCGTGTAATAGGAGGGCGGGTTGCCATAACGCGCGGAGTGCCCATCGGCGTCCGCCACCATGAGCCAGAACGACGGATATTGGCGGCGCAAGTCTTCCAGCCGTTCCGTGTGCTCGATCGAAAGGCCTGCCGGGCTGGTGCGGACTGCCTGCGCGGCCGTCTTGATCACGCCGTCCGAAATATAGGTATTGCGGCCGTCCAGCAGCAGATAGAGCAGGCCGCCGAAGGCGAAGAACAGCACCACGGTCTGCACCACGGAAAGCGACACGAACAACTGCCACAGGAGCGATTTACGTTTCACCGGAGGTCTCGGAGGGCTGCGGACGGCGCGGTACGCTGAACCGAAGCGTGACCAGAGCGACGTCGCTGCACGAAGCGGGTAGGGAGGCTGACCGGCTCGCATGGTGGCACAGCTCGTATCGCCGTCGCCTTCCCTCGGTGGAGCGCCACCTCCCCTAAAGCTTTCCCCGACAGGGCCGATAAGCCCATCGAACGACCCCAAGGCGATGTGCGCCAAGGGTCCCAACGGTACGGACGATGGCGAAGAAATCCTCCAAAGACGCCCCTCGCGCCCCGCTGGCGCTGGATGCCGACCTGCGCATCGGCGCTGCGCCCGCGCTGCGCGAAGCCCTGCTGGGTGCGCTGGCCGCGGGCGAGGCCATTCAGCTGGACGGCAAGGCGGTGACCCAGATCGATACGGCCGGGTTGCAGGTGCTCGCGGCGTTTTCGCGCGATGCCCGTGCCGCCGGTCTGCCGGTCGCCTGGACCGGTGTCAGCGATCCCCTCCGGCGCGGCGTGTCCGTGCTGGGTCTTCATGCTTTGATCGAACTGCCGGCCGAAGCCGGCGTGAACTGAAGGTGCTCCCATGGCAAAGATTCTTGCGGTAGACGATTCGGCTTCCATGCGCAGCATGGTCGCCTTCACCTTGCGTGGCGCGGGCCACGACGTGGAAGAGGCCGAGAACGGCCAGGCCGCGCTCGATACCGCCGGTAACCACAAGTTCGACCTGATCCTCGCCGACGTGAACATGCCGGTGATGGACGGTATCTCGATGGTTCGCGAGATTCGCACGCGTCCGGGTTACAGCGGCGTGCCGATCCTCATGCTGACGACCGAGTCGAACCCCGAGAAGAAGATGGAAGGCAAGGCGGCCGGTGCGACCGGCTGGCTGGTGAAGCCGTTCGATCCCGACCAGCTGCTGGCCACCGTCGCCCGCGTGCTCGGTTAATTCCCTTCGCAAGACGTTCCGGTAATCCAGGGTCCACCATGTCCAAAGTCGATCTGGCGCAATTCCACAAGGCGTTCCATGAAGAGAGCCTCGACGGTCTCGACGCCATGGAGCAGGCCCTCCTCGCGCTGGACGAGGGCTCCGACGATCCGGAACTGATCAACGTCGTGTTCCGCGCTGCCCATTCGATCAAGGGCGGCGCGGCCACGTTCGGTTTCACCGACGTTGCCGCGTTCACCCACGTGGCCGAGAACCTGATGGACGAGGTCCGCAGCGGCCGCCGTCCGATGGAAAAGGCCGTGGTGGAACTGCTGCTCCGCTCGGGCGACACCGTGCGCGACATGCTGTCCCTGTCCATGGCAGGCCAGCCGGCCGCCACGGCAGAGAGCCAGGCCTTGCTCGCCGAACTGTCGGCGATGGTGTCCGGCGGCTCTGCCGCGCCGGTCGCCGCCGCGAAGGCGGCCGCTCCCGCAGAAACCGTCGAGGGCTGGGACATCACGTTCCGTCCGTTCGATTACTTGCTCAAGACGGGCAACGATCCGGCGCGCATGTTCCGCGAGCTTGGTGCCCTCGGCCCGCTGCGTGTCGAATGCGACCCCAGCAAGCTTCCCTCGCTGGCCGACATGGACGCCTCGTCGTCCTACCTCGGCTGGTCGCTTCATCTGGACGCCGGCGCCAAGCGCGCCGCCGTCGAAGGCGTGTTCGACTGGGTGGACGGCGATTGCGAGCTGAATCTCGCTCCTCGTATCGCTGCCCCGGCACCCGCATCGGCCCCTGTCGCCGCGCCCGCGGCACCGGCCGCGCCGCGTGCCGTGCGCGATCCGGCTGCCAACAGCGAGGCCAGTTCGGTCCGCGTCGGCATCGAAAAGATCGACACGCTGATCAACCTCGTGGGCGAGCTGGTCATTACCCAGTCCATGCTCAGCCAGTTCCAGGACGGCGTGGACGAGTCGCAGCTGGAAATGCTGCGCGATGGTCTGGCCCAGCTCGGTCGCCACACGCGCGAGCTGCAGGAAAGCGTGATGAGCATCCGCATGCTGCCCATCAGCACGGTGTTCAACCGCTTCCCGCGCCTCGTGCGCGACCTGGCGCAGAAGCTCGACAAGAAAGTGGTGCTCGACCTGCGCGGCGAGACCACCGAACTCGACAAGACCGTGCTCGAGAAGATCGGCGATCCGCTGGTCCATCTCGTCCGCAACGCCATCGATCATGGCCTGGAAGTACCGGCCAAGCGCCTTGCCGCCGGCAAGGGCGACACCGGCACGCTGCGCATGGAAGCCTTCCATCGTGGCGGTGCCATCGTGGTTGAAGTGGCGGACGACGGCGCTGGCCTGAATCGCGAGGCCATCGTCGCCAAGGCCGTGCAGCGCGGCATCATCGCCTCGGGCGACGGTATGTCCGACGACGCTGTGGCGGAACTGATCTTCGAGGCCGGCTTCTCCACGGCCGCCGCCACCACCGATCTTTCGGGGCGTGGTGTGGGCATGGACGTGGTCCGGCGGAACGTGATGGATCTGGGCGGCACCGTCGCCATCCGCAGCACGCATGGCAGCGGCACCACCTTCACCATCACGCTGCCACTCACTCTCGCCATCATCGACGGCCTTACGGCGGCGGTGGCGGAAGAAACCTACATCGTGCCGCTGGTTTCCATCGTGGAATCGGTGCAGGTGCAGCCCGACAGCGTGCGCAGCGTGGTCGGCGGCGGCGAACTGTTCCGCTTCCGTGACCAGTGGTTGCCGATCGTCCGCCTGTTCGACGTGTTCGGCTGCGAGGGCAAGCGTCCTCCGGTGGACGAGGGCATCGTCATCGTGGTGGAGGGTGAGGGCACGCGCATCGGCCTGTTCGTGGACGAGTTGATCGGCCAGCAGCAGGCGGTGGTGAAGTCCCTGGAGGCCAACTATCGACGTGTGGCGGGCGTGTCCGGGGCGACGATTCTCGCCGACGGCTCCGTGGCGCTCATCGTCGACGTGGCCGGCCTCGTACGCATGCAGGCGCGTCGCAAGGCCGCCTGACGAACGATGTAAGGAAGCGCCGCAAGGCGCTTCATATTCCCCCTCAAGTCCCCACGGCCACGGCCGATACCCCTTGAGAAGGGGTCCCGGACCGCCACTGATCCGACGTGGGAACGACATGAACCAGCCATCCAGCACCAATACCGCCACGCCCGAAGAGGCTGCGCAGTACCTCACCATCAACCTCGGCAACGAGGAATACGGCATCGATATCCTTGCCGTTCGCGAGATCCGTGGTTGGACCGCGGTCACGCGCATCCCGCAGGCGCCGACTTACGTGCTCGGCGTGCTGAATCTCCGCGGCGCCATCGTCCCCGTCCTCGACCTGCGCCTGCGCTTCGGTCTGCCGCGCGAGGAATACACCGTCACCACCGTCTGCGTCATCGTCATGGTCGCCGGCCGCCAGTTCGGCGTGGTGGTCGATGCGGTGTCCGACGTGGTCGATGTCCTGCCTGGCGCGGTGCGTCCGGTGCCCGACATGGGTACCACGGTCGACACCGAGTATCTGAAGGGCCTGACCTCCGTGGGCGAGCGCATGGTGCTGCTCCTCGACGTGGATCGCCTCCTGCAGCCGCAGGACGCTCAGATGCTCGAAGCCGCCCTGGCCTCGTCGGATGTGAAGGCCGTCGCCTGAGCTGTCGAACGCCGATAGCCGCCAAACCCTCACTGGCTTGCCCTTGTCGCCCTTGCCGATTGGAATCGTGATGAAGAAGTTCAAGTTCAAGATCCCCGCCTTGACTGTCCGTGGCCGCCTGTACGGCGTCGTCGGCATGCTCTCCTTGATGCTCATTGGCGGCGCCGCCATCGGCCTGGGCGCGCTGCACTTCCAGAACGAAGGCATGCGCCGTATCTACGAGGAAGAAGTCGTCCCGGCGGAGATGCTCGCACGCATCAATCAGATGTCGCTGATGTCGTTCGTGGTGCTCGGCGAGGCTGCCGCCAAGGTGGGCAGCCCCGACCAGGTGAAGCAGAAGGTCGCCGAATTCCAGAAGTTCCAGGACGAGACGAACAAGGCCAAGGCCGAGTTCGTGAAGGTGCCGATGTCGGCCGACGTGAAGAAGCTCTACGACAAATGGCAGGCCACCAATAGCGACTATGATCAGGCCAAGTCGGACATGGTCGATGCGCTGAACGAGGGCGACCAGGGCGCATCCGACGTGCTCGAACTGCAGGTTCGTCCGTTGTTGATGGACCGCCAGTCTCATCTTGGTGCGTTGATCAAGATGAAGGGCGACGAGGCATCCAGCATCTATGCCGCGGAGTCCTCGCAGTACAAGATGGTCCGCGCGATCTGCGTCGCTGCGTTGTCGATCGGCCTCGCGCTGTCGCTGCTGATCGCGGTGCTGGTCGTTCGCTCGATTCTGCGCACGCTGGCTCAGACCGTCGCCGTCGCCCACCTGATTGCCGAGGGCAAGCTCGGTCACGACATCCAGGTCACGCGCAACGACGAACTCGGCCAGTTGCAGGGGGCGTTCCGCGCGATGGACGAGCGCCTCAGCGCCATCGTGTCCGAAGTGCGCCACGGCGCAGGCTCGGTCAGCACGGCCGCGCAGCAGATTTCCCGCGGTAACGACGATCTGTCGCAGCGTACGCAGGAACAGGCGTCGAGCCTCGAGGAAACGGCCTCGTCGATGGAGGAAATGACCTCCACGGTGAAGCAGAACGCCGAGAATGCCAGCCACGCGAACCAGCTGGCGCGCGGTGCCCGCGAGCAGGCAGAGCAAGGTGGCGCGGTGGTCGCGCAGACGGTCGTCGCCATGCGCGAGATCAACACCTCCAGCAAGAAGATTTCCGACATCGTCAGCCTGATCGACGAGATCGCCTTCCAGACCAATCTGCTGGCGCTGAACGCGGCGGTGGAAGCGGCGCGTGCGGGCGAGCAGGGTCGCGGCTTTGCGGTGGTCGCGACCGAGGTGCGCAACCTCGCGCAGCGTTCGGCGAATGCGGCCAAGGAGATCAAGGGTCTCATCAACGACAGCGCGAGCAAGGTCAAGACGGGCTCGGAGCTGGTCGACCAGTCGGGCAAGGCGCTCGCCGAAATCGTGGAGAGCGTGAAGAAGGTGACCGACATCGTCGCCGAGATCGCTGCTGCCAGTTCGGAACAGTCGGCCGGTATCGATCAGGTCAACCACGCCGTGCTGCAGATGGACGAGATGACACAGCAGAACGCGGCGCTGGTGGAAGAATCCGCCGCCGCGGCGCGCGCCATGCACGAGCAGGCGACCGAGCTGAGCCGTCAGGTCGCGTTCTTCCAGATCTCGGGCCATGCGTCCCAGGCGCCGGCTGCCAAGGCCGCGCGCAAGGATGCCGCCAAGGAAGAAATGGAAACCGTCTTCGCTGCCGTGCGCAGCGCCCCGGCGCCTCGTGCGTCGCGCCAGGCGGAACCGGCCGACGCCGGCGCCTGGAAGGAGTTCTGATCGATGAATGCGCTCGTCAACCACGGCGAAGCCGCCGGAATGGCGGGCGCCGGAGGGCCTAACCTCGGCGAAGCCGAGTTCGCCTTCCTTCGTGAATTCGTACTGCAACACTGCGGCATCGCGCTCGGCGATCACAAGCGGCAATTGGTCCAGGGGCGTCTGCTACGCCGCCTGCGCGCGCTGGGTCTTCCCGGTTTCGGCGCGTACTGCGACCTCCTGCGCCGCGATCCGGCATCGGAGCTGGGCGAGTTGGCGAGCTGCATCAGCACGAACGTCACCTCGTTCTTCCGCGAGATGCATCACTACGACATGCTCGTGGACGAACTGCTGCCGCGTTGGCTCGAAGAGAAGCGCGGCGGTGGCCGGCTGCGCATCTGGTCCGCCGGTTGCTCCACGGGCGAGGAACCGTACGCCATCGCGATGGTGCTCGCCGAAGCGATCGAGCGAACAGGCAGCAGCGTGGATGCGAAGATCCTCGCCACCGATCTGTCGCCGCAGGCACTGGAAGCCGCGCGCAAGGGCGTCTATCCGGTGGATCGCCTCGGCGGTGTGAGCGATGCGCGTCGCAAGCGCTGGTTCCTGCGTGGCGAAGGCTCGTTCGACGGGTATGCGCAGGTGCATCCACGTCTGCGCGAGCTGGTCACCATCCAGCCGCTGAACCTTCTGCACGAGTGGCCGATGCAGGGTCGCTTCGATGCGATCTTCTGCCGCAACGTCGTTATCTATTTCGACAAGCCCACCAAACAGCGTCTGTTCTCGCGCTATGCGGGCATGCTGGAAAGTCGCGGTTACCTGTTCCTCGGGCATTCGGAGTCGATGTACGGCCTGTCCGACGACTTCGACCTCATCGGCCGCACCGTCTACCGGAAACGCACATGAGCGATGCGTACGCGATTCAGCCTCGTACCTTCGCCGGATTCGATCCGAAGAGCGTGCTGCCGGGCTTCGAACACGTGCGCCGTTTCTGGGATCCGGCGCAGGAAGTGGTCACGGTCAAGATCCTGCCGGGCGAGTACTACGTCAGCGTGCAGGAGGAAATGATCTCCACCGTGCTGGGCTCGTGTGTCTCTGCCTGCGTGCGCGATGCGCGCCGCCGCATCGGTGGCATGAATCACTTCATGCTGCCCGAGCCGGCAGGCGAGCGGGACGGCTGGAGTTCCACCGTGGGTCGTGCCGCACGCTACGGCAACGACGCCATGGAGCAATTGATCAACGCGATCCTCAAGGCCGGCGGCAAGCGCGACGACCTCGAGGTAAAGATCTTCGGCGGCGGGCGTGTGCTCGCCACCATGACGGACATCGGCCAGCGCAACATCGCTTTCGTGCAGCGCTACATCGCCACGGAAAAGCTGAAGCTCTGCGCGGCCGACGTGGGCGACATCTACCCGCGCCAGGTCCAGTTTTTTCCGGTGAGCGGCAAGGTGCGCGTGCGCCAGCTTCGCTCCATGCACGACCACAGTCTGGCCGATCGCGAGAAGCGATACCTCAAGCGATTGGCTGACGATCCGATAACGGGAGAGGTGGAACTGTTTTGACGCGTCGCGTCGGCAGACCACCTTGTCATTGTCATCCTGTCGGTTCGCCGACGTGACCGTCCTTCCACCGAGTTGCTAGAACCCATGCAGAAAGTACGCGTTCTCATCGTCGACGATTCGGCCCTGGTGCGTAAGGTGCTGTCGACCATGCTCGAGTCCGATCCGGGCATCGAGGTGGTGGGCACGGCCGCGGACCCGCTGATCGCGCGGGAGAAGATCAAGCAGCTCAATCCCGACGTGCTCACGCTGGACGTCGAGATGCCGCGCATGGACGGTCTCACCTTCCTAGAAAACCTGATGCGCCTGCGCCCGATGCCGGTGGTGATGGTGTCCACGCTCACCGAGCGCGGCGCCGACGTCACGCTGCGCGCGCTGGAACTCGGTGCGGTCGATTTCTTCACCAAGCCGTCGGCCGACCTCGCCAACACGTTCATGGAGCACGCGCCGGAGATCTGCGCGAAGGTGCGCCTGGCCGCCGGTGCGAAGCCGCGCGAGCGCAGCTCCGTTGCCAAGCTGGACGTGGCGCCGCGCCTTTCGGCCGACGCCGTGTTGCCGCGTGCTCAGACCGCAGGCAGTCGCGGTGGTACGCGCATCATCGCGATCGGTGCATCCACCGGCGGTACCGAGGCCATCCGTGTCGTGCTGGAGGCCATGCCGCCGACCGCACCGCCGATCGTCATCACCCAGCACATTCCCGCCGCCTTCAGTGGCCCGTTCGCGGCACGCATGGACACCTGCTCCGCGATGCGCGTCTGCGAAGCACGCGACGGCCAGCCCATTCAGCCCGGCCACGCGTACATCGCCCCCGGCAGCCAGCATCTGCTGGTGATGTGGGACGGTGCGCGTCACGTGTGCCGTCTCCATGACGGCCCGCCCGTGAACCGGCACAAGCCGGCCGTGGACGTGCTGTTCCGCTCCATGGCCGCCAGTGTCGGCGCCGCCACCATCGCCTGCCTGCTGACCGGCATGGGCGACGATGGCGCGCGCGGCCTCGGTGAGCTGAAAGAGATCGGCGCGCCGACCCTCGTCCAGGACGAAGCCAGTTCCGTGGTGTGGGGCATGCCCGGCGCCGCCTGGAAGGCCGGTGCCGCGAGCGAGATGTTGCCGCTGGACGCCATTGCCGCGCGCCTTCTCGCGCTTGCCCAAACCCCCGTGTCCGCCGCCGCCCGCGTCGGCACCTGATCACCGAGACGTCATCATGCAGATACCAAAAAACGAACGAACCATCGGCTTCGCCGCCAGCGCCGTGGCGCTCGTGCTGGTGCTGGTGTTCCACTCGCCCTGGGTTGCCCCGGTCGTGGTGGCCCTGCTGACGGCGACCTGGATCGCGATCAGCCTGATTCCCGCGCCGTTGCCGGCGGTGGAAGTGGTGCTCAATTCCACGTCCAGCGACGAAGCGTCGGTGCGCGAAGCGATGGAAGACGTGCGCAGCGCGATTGTCGATGAACTGGGTCACGCGAGCCGTGAACTCAACCAGGCACTTGATCTGTTGCGCGACGCCGTCGCGGAATTGGGCGGCGGCTTCAACGGCCTGTCGCACAAGACCGGCAAGCAGCAGAAGCTGCTCAGCGAAATCATCGAGGGTGGCGGCAAGGGCATTTCGGTGCAGGACTTCGCCGACCGTACCGCTGGCCTGCTCGAACACTTCGTCGGCCTGATTGTGCAGCTCTCGCGTGAAAGCCTCCGCATTGTCTACCGCATCGATGGCATGGCGAAGGAAATGGACGCCGTGTTCGCGCTGCTGAAGAACGTGAACACCATCGCTGAAGAAACCAACCTCCTGGCGCTGAACGCAGCCATCGAAGCGGCCCGTGCAGGCGAGTCCGGTCGTGGCTTCGCGGTGGTGGCCGGCGAGATCCGCAACCTTGCGCAGCACAGCAACCAGTTCAACGAGAAGATCGGTACCCACGTCGAGCGTTCGCGCACGGCCATGGAGCAACTCCGCGAGCTGGTCGGCAACATGGCGTCGCAGGACATGAACGTGGCGCTGTCGGCCAAGGGCGGCATCGACGAGATGATGGCCACCATCACCGAGTCCAATGCGCGCACCAGCGCGGCGGCGGACGAAGCGGCCTCCATCAACCGCGGTCTGGGCAACGACGTCTCGACCACGATCCGTTCGCTGCAGTTCGAGGACATCCTGAGCCAGTTGCTACATCAAACCCGTTCGCGCCTGGTGGAACTGCAGGAGATCACCGCCGACTGCACGCGCGATATCGAGGAACTGGCTTGCGTGCCCGCCGACGCCGCCGATCTCGGTGCGCGTGCCCAGCGCGTCCGCTCCCGCCTTGCCGAGCAGCGCGAGCGCGCCCGGCTCCGTGCGCGTGGCCCCGCCTTGCAGCAGTCGATGGCTGCTGGCGACATCGACCTGTTCTAAAGGAAAGCTCTCATGGCCATCAACGTCCACCACGATTCCGAACAGGGCTGCCTCACCCTCCACCTGGGCGAGCGTTTCGATTTCTCTATCCACCGCGCTTTCCACGATGCCTGCCTGGGCGACATCGCGCCGGTACGCAGCTATGTGCTCGACCTGGAGCAGGTCACCGGCATGGACAGCTCGGCGCTCGGCATGCTCATGCTGCTCCGCGAACACGCGGGCGGCGACCGCGCCGAGATCCGCATCGTCAACGCGAGCGCGGACCTTCGCAACACGCTGCGCATCGCAGGCTTCGATAAGCTTTTCACCGTGCACTGAAACGGCATTTCGACCGCCAAGGTTTCACGGAAACGCCCCGAGTGATCGGGGCGTTTTTTTGTGGTGGTGGGAGCCACCTGGTGGCGACGGGATCAGCCTCACCGCTACACCGCTTCGTTGGTTTTTCGCCATCAGGATGGCTCCCACCGTTGAGCCCACCTCGCCGCCATGGCGGCGCCTACAACCGCATCGGGCACAGGTTGAATCTTTCATGCGATCTCGCCGTGGGCGTCACATGGCTTCGACAATTGGCCGAAATCACAGGCATCTCATGATTCAACTTGCCGCTTTTGCCTAACACGAAACGGCAGTGTCGCGTCTCATGACACCGTGGATGTGACCGACGTCACATCCAGCCGTTCGGCTCCCTTGGCAGGGGGCTTTGCCCTTCGGGGCATCGTCGGAGGAGTGTTCATCATGAGCGAACAGCAGTTCGGAAGCGTCCTTACTCGTACGTTGCTGGCAACGTGCATCGCTGCGGCGGCCATCTCGGTCACCGCGTGCAGCGGCCACGGGTCAACCCGTTCGGGTGGCAGTTCGGGCGGCACGGTCCAGCCAGGCGGCGCCGGAGACACGGGCGGCGGTGGTGGTAGTGGCGACGGCGGCGGAGGCAGTACGGGTGGGACGGGCACCGGATCGGGTGGCACAGGCGGCTCAGGCACTGGCACAGGCGGCACCGGTGGCGGTACTGGCGGCACCGGTGGCGGTACTGGCGGGACGGGCGGCGGTGGCACGGGCGGCGATGGCGGCACTGGTGGTGGTACCGGTGGCGGTACGGCCGCGCCGAGCAACGCTGTCGGCGCCGTGGCAACAGGCGCCGGGAACATCATCGCCGCTGTCGGCGGTACGGTGTCCGGCGTCGGTGCACAGTTGCCGGCGACCACCGTGCTCGGTGGCACGAGCGGTCTCGCCGAAGGGACGGGCAGCGCGGTCGATGGCCTGGGCAACGCGATCACGACGCTGGGCAACGGCATCAGCGATGGACTCGGGCAGACGGGCAACATCGCCAATCCGGTAGGCACGACCACGGATAGCCTCGGCAACGTCGTAACGCAGGTGGGCGGCGCGGTGAACGATCTTGGCGGCGGCGTCAGTACCGTTGGTGCCGGAACGCCGATCACACCGATCACCGCCGCCGTCGGCACCACGGTAGCGCTTGTCGGAACCGGCGTGGAACAGGTCGGCACGCGCCTGGACGGTGCACTGGAATCGTCGACGGCCCACAGCCTGACCCAAGCCGTCAGTGACGTCGTTTCGCCCTTGGCCGGGGTGCTCGGTGACAGTGCCTCGCCGATCGCGTCCGGCAACCTCGTGGCTGCGGTGGGCAACGCCGCGGGTGGTCTCGTGGGTGGAGGCAGTGGGGCCGTCGCTGGACTGGGTGCAAATATCGCCAACGCGCCGATACCGGGAGCAGGAGGCGACCTGACCGCATCGCTCGGTACCACGGTGCAGAACGCAGGCAATGCGCTTGCGCCGCTGAGCACGGGGTTGCACAGCGGTCTCGGCACGGCTGCCCCGGGTGCGGGAGATACCGTCGGGACCACGCTCTCGGGCGCGACGACCACGGTGTCGGCGCTCGGCAGCACGGTGACGGCGGCGGCTTCAGGCCCGCTGGCCCCGCTCTCGCCGCTGACGTCAGCGGTCGGGAACACGGTTAGCGGTATCGGTAACGGCGCAACAGCGGCCGTCGGCTCGGGCGGTGCACTCTCGGGCGTGACCGGTACGGTAAGCACCGTGGTCAACGGCGTGGCCGGCGCTACCGGGACGGGTGGCACCGGCAGTGGTGCCGGCGCGAGCGTGGGTGGTGTCGTCGCAGGCGTGACCAACACGGTGGGCGGCGTCGTCGGCGGGCTCGTGGGTGGCGTCACGGGCGGTACGGCAGAGGCAGACAACCGGCCGCTCAAGGGGCTGCTAGGTTCGCGCCGCTAAGTCGTGATGGGCGGGGGCGGCGCATGTGCGTCGCCCCCGCGAGATCCGTGCCACCCAAGGAGTGTTCATGAATCGATGGCTCGGTTGCCTCCTGGGCATGACCGTCGTGTGTTCCACCCAGGCGCAGGTTCGCGCGCCAGCTAACCCATTGCAAACCCTCCCACGCACCGAAACGCCTAAGCAGGCACCGTCGGTGAAGGTGAGCGTGCAGGCGCCGAACCCGGCACTGGAAGCCTTGCTTGCCACGCACCTCACGCCATCGCGCTTCGACGTCGTCGGCGTAAAGTCCATCCCCTTTGCGGATGTCGCGGCGATCTTTGCGCCCATGCGCGGAAAGGACTGCACCGTGCGCGATCTCGTGGCGGCGTCCGACCGTGTGACGGCGCTTTACAAGGGGCGCGGTTACGCACTGTCGTTCGCGTTCGTGCCCAACCAGACGCTGGCGGGCGGTGTCGTGACGATCCAGGTGGTGGAAGGCTATGTCGCTGACGTGGCGATCCGCGGCGATGCCGGAAACCTCGAGCCGCGCATCAAGGCGATGGCAGCTCACATCGTTGGCGAACGTCCGTTACGACAGGACACGTTCGAACGCTACACCCAATTGCTGGGGCAACTGCCCGGCCTGAAGGTGGCGGCGAACGTACCTCCGCCCACGACGACGGACGGCGCCACCCGGTTGGAACTCGACGTCTCGCGGCAGCGTTACGACATGAGTTACGGCCTCGATTTCAACCACCCGGGAACGCAGGGCGTGATGTCGCTGATCGAAAACGGCGCCACGCCGTTGGGCGAACAGTTGAGCGTTTCCACGCTGTACCCCAATGGCGGTGGTCAGCGCCTTTACTCCGCGGCGTACGTGCAACCGATCGGGTCGCGGGGTTGGCAGGGCAAGGTGGACGCCAGCCGCTACTGGGGGCGACCGGATACGGACGACCCGTTGCCGTCGTACCTCGATCATCGGCTGACACAGGACCGCCTCGCATTGACCGCGACCTATCCGCTGGTGCTTGCCAACCAACGCCGCGTCAACCTGTCGATGGGCGTCTATGCATCCCGCCAGGACGACCGCTACAGGAACGTCGATACCGGCGCGATGATCGCGTTGCAATCCAGCGTGCGCGTGCTCAACGCCGAGCTCTCGTCGCTGAGCGTGGAGAAGGCGCGCACGCTTCAGTTCGCCTTTGCCGTGGCGCACGGCTTCGATGGCATGGGCGCTTACTCGCGTGCCGTAAGCAATCTCGGGGTACTCGGCATCGCGATGCCGGACGTGGCATTCACACGCTACACCGCGAACGCCATGTGGTCGCAGCAGTGGGCGCACAAGTTCGGAACGGTCATGCGAGCCACTGGCCAATACAGCCACGATGCCTTGCCGTCGACCGAGCAGATCAACTTTGGCGGGCAGAATTTCGCGCTCGCCTATGACCCCGGCGACGCGGCAGGCGACAGTGGCTGGGCGGCGTCGGCGGAACTGAATCGGGCGTTCTCACCGGGGGCTAAATGGATCGCTTCGGTCACGCCTTACGTTGCCTACCAGGCAGCACGCGTCTATCTCAACGGAGCCCGGCCGCTTATCGATCGGCTCGATTCCGCCGCTGTTGGCGTGCGTGCCTCCGACAACAAGCACTATGCGATCGACTTCGCTCTCGCCTGGCCGACGGGCGACAAACCGCCCGAAAGCAAGGATCGAGACATGCGGTGGAATCTCACGTTCAGCTACAAGCTCATGTGACCGGGTCTTCACAAGTTCGGCGGCAAGATCGTGCGTCCGCACGTATCGAGTCTTGTCATGCCCCTGTCGCTGGTTCCCCCACCCATACGCTTCGACCAATCCCTTGAGCGCGTGGAGGCGGACGAAGCCGAGACGGTAGAGCAGTTGATCGAAACGTTGACGCGAATCAACGAGACGACGCTCGCGCACGAGAAGCACGCGCATCGGTCCGTGCATGCAAAGAGCCACGCGTTGCTGACAGGCGAACTCATCGTTCCCGATGATCTTCCACGTGAGCTTGCCCAGGGCATCTTCGGCAGGGCGGGACGCTACCCGCTGGTCATGCGCCTGTCGACCGTGCCGGGTGACCTTTTGGATGACTCTGTGTCCACACCGCGCGGCATGGCGGTCAAGATCATTGGTGTGGAAGGCGAGCGTCTGCCCGGCAGCGAAGGTGACGTGACCCAGGACTTCGTACTGGTGAACGGCCCGGTATTCGCTGCCCCAAATGCGAAACGATTTGCGGCGTCGCTCAAGCTGGTGGCGGCGACGACGGACCGCGCCGAGGGCGCGAAGAAGGCTTTGTCCGCTGTATTGCGTGGTACGGAGCGGGTGATCGAGGCACTCGGTGGAAAGAGCACCACGTTGTTGAGCCTCGGTGGTCAGCCCGAGACGCATCCGCTCGGCGACACGTATTACTCGCAGGTGCCGCTGCGCTTCGGCGATTACGTGGTGAAGTTTTCCATTGCGCCGCATTCGCCGAACCTCACCGCGTTGACGGATGCCGAACTCAACGTCAACGGCAAGCCGAACGGTCTGCGCGAGGCGATGGTCGAGCACTTCGCGATGCAGGGCGGTGAATGGGACGTACGCGTGCAGTTCTGTACCGATCCCGAGAGCATGCCCATCGAGGATGCCTCAGTGGCATGGCCCGAAGAGAAAAGCCCGTACATCGACGTGGCACGCATCGTGGTGCCGCCGCAACCGGCATGGAATGCGACGCGGCGTGAAGCGATCGAGGATGGCCTCGCCTTCAGTCCGTGGCACGGCGTCGCCGCGCATCGCCCGCTAGGTTCGGTGATGCGCGCACGTCGGGTTGTGTACAAGGTGATGGCGAAGTTTCGCGCGCACCACAATGGTGTGGACATCCGCGAGCCGCGGTCGATGTTGGAGCTTGGCCTGTAGCCGGTATCGCTCAGGCGGAGCCGGCTGATTACCAGCCCATGTAGTGGCCGCCATTGATCGCCAGGTTGGAGCCTGTGATCCAGCTGGATTCCTCGGCGGTGAGGAAGGCGACGGCATGGGCGATTTCCTCGGGGCGACCGAGGCGACCGACCGGAATCTGCGCGACGATCTTCGCGCGGACATCTTCGGGCACGGCCATCACCAGATCGGTGCCGACATAGCCGGGCGACACCGTGTTCACGGTGATGCCGAAGCGCGCGTTTTCCTGCGCGAGCGAAATCGTGAAGCCATGGACGCCGGCCTTGCTTGCCGCGTAGTTGGCCTGACCGTACTGGCCCTTCTGCCCGTTGATCGAGCTGATCTGCACGATGCGGCCCCACTGCCGCGAGCGCATGCCTTCGATCACCGGGCGGGTGACATTGAAGCAGGCATTGAGGTTGGTGTTCACCACCTCGATCCACTGCTGGTAGTCCATCTTGTGGAACGTGGTATCGCGGGTGATGCCGGCGTTGTTGATGAGGATCTCGATCGGGCCGGCCAGTTCCTCGACGCTGCGGATCATGGCTTCGGCCGAGACCGGGTCCGCGACGTCGCCGGGGACCATCACGACGTCGATGCCGTCACGGATCATGTCCTCGCGCCAGGCGGCTGCCCGCGCATCGTCGCGGTAATTGGTCGCCACACGGTGACCCTGGCGGGCGAGGTAGCGGACGATCGCCGTACCGATGCCGCCGGTGCCACCGGTCACCAGTGCCGTGCGTTGCGTCATGCCTTGCTTCATCCTCACCAGCTTCCGATAGGGGCCCGGGCGCCGGGCAAACGATTCTTATAACGTCGGGCTGGCGCCAAGACTACTGCGGCGAAGCGCCGCAGGGGCGAATCCCCGCAGCGCCTCATCCAGCAAGGCGGCGGGCGTGCCTCCGCGGGACGGCACAGCGAGCCCCAAGCGGTCGAGTGCAAGGCGCAAGGCGGGCATCGGATCGGCAGCGTCCACGGGCAGGGCGGCGGCGGACTTGGAGAGCTTTCGCCCCTCGGCGTCCAGGACCAGCGGTAGATGCAGATAGCCGGGCGTGGGAAGCCCGAGTAGGTGCTGGAGATGGATTTGCCGGGCCGTGGAATCGAGCAGGTCCGCGCCGCGAACGACGTGGCTGATGCCTTGCTCGGCGTCGTCCACCACGCAGGCCAACTGATACGCCCAGAGGCCTTCGACCCGGCGGATTACGAAATCCCCCGCTACGTCTCGGAGATTCTCGGACTGGGGGCCTTGGAGGTCGTCCTCCCAGCGCACCGTGAGGTCGGGTGTACGCAGGCGCCAGGCGGGCGGACGCGTCGGGTCGGGCGGCGCCACGCAGTGGCCGTCGCGGTGCAGCCCTCCGTGCGCCGCCAGTTCGGTGCGGCTGCACCAGCAGGGGAAGACCTGGTCGGCGTCGCGCAGCTGCGCGAAGGCGGTTTCATACAGGGGCTGACGTGTCGACTGGTAGACCGGCGGTCGATCCGGCGACAGGCCGAAGGCATCGAGCGTGGCGAGGATCGATGCCGCCGAACCGGGAACCTCGCGCGGAGGATCGATGTCTTCGATGCGCACCAGCCACTCCCCACCAGCGTGGCGCGCCGCCAGCCAGCTACCCAGCGCGGCGACCAGCGAGCCGAAGTGCAGGGCACCGGTTGGGGAGGGCGCGAATCGTCCTCGGTAGCGTGGCGTAGAGACCATGAGGCGTGGTTTGAGAGGTTTCTCAATCAGTCTGACGTGTGAGCTTGTCAGTGTAGGCGAAGGCCATGCCAGCAGAGCCGCGCGCGCCAAGCGTTCCGCCCCGGGTGTCGGCGGTTGCCATTGAATCGTTCAGCCTTCGCCCCGAAAACTTGCAGCACGGCGGCACTCCGATGCCGGCCGGTATGACAGAGAGAATCGACCATGTTCAAACGCATTGCCTTGTTCGTTGCCACCAACCTTGCGGTCATCGTCCTGTTGACCTGCGTGTGCCGCGTGCTGGGTATCGACCAGTGGGCAGCGCAACGCGGCATGGGCCTCGGTGGCCTGATCGTCTTCGCCTCCGTGTTCGGCATGGGCGGTGCCTTCATTTCGCTGGCCATTTCCAAGTGGACCGCGAAGATGTCCACCGGTGCCAAGGTCATCACCGAGCCGCGTAACGAGTCCGAGCGCTGGCTGCTCGACACCGTGCGCCGCCATGCGGAAAAGGCCGGTATCGGCATGCCCGAGGTGGCGGTCTACGACGCGCCGGAAATGAATGCCTTCGCCACGGGTATGTCGCGCAACAACGCGCTCGTGGCGGTCAGTACCGGTCTGCTCCAGCAGATGGACCGGGAGCAGGTTTCGGCGGTTCTGGGACATGAAATCGGTCACGTCGCCAATGGCGACATGGTGACCCTCACCCTCATCCAGGGCGTGCTCAATACGCTGGTGATCGTGCTGGCCCGCATCGTGGGTCGGGTGGTGGATAGCTGGATGAGCGGCGGCCGCGAGCGCGACGGGGAAGGCGGCATCGGCTACTTCGTGGTCGTGATGATCCTGCAGGTCGTATTCGGCCTGTTCGCCTCGCTGATCGTGATGTGGTTCTCCCGCTGGCGCGAATTCCGTGCGGACGCGGCGGGCGCCCAGCTTGCCGGCCGGGCCTCGATGATTTCCGCCCTGCAGCGCCTGTCGGCCAACCACGGCGACAACACGCTCCCGCAGACTATCCAGGCGTTCGGTATCTCCGGCCATCTGGCGACCGGCGTGAAGCGCCTGTTCATGAGCCATCCGCCGATCGAAGAGCGCATTGCCGCCCTCCAGGGGGCCCGCTGAAACCGGGGGCGGCGCCTTTTTTCCCCTTGACGCCGCCCCCATAATCCGGTGCCTGTCCCAACCTGAAGGAACGGCACCGTGAGCCAGGAAACCCGAAAGTTCGAAGCCGAGGTCGCCCAGGTCCTGCACCTGGTGACCCATTCCCTCTACTCGCACAAGGAAATCTTCCTCCGCGAGCTCATTTCCAACGCCTCCGACGCCTGCGACAAGCTGCGTTTCGAAGCGCTGGCCGACCCCAGCCTCACCGACGGCGATGCCGATCTGCGCATCCAAGTGAGCTGGGATCCGGAGGCGCGTACGATCAGCGTTCGCGACAACGGCATCGGCATGAGCCGCGACGAGGTCGTGGCCAACATCGGTACCATCGCCAGCTCCGGCACTCGCCGCTATCTGGAAGCGCTTTCGGGCGAACAGAAGGCGGATGCACGCCTGATCGGCCAGTTCGGCGTGGGCTTCTATTCCGCCTTCGTCGTGGCAGACAAGGTCACGGTCATCACCCGCCGCGCCGGCCAGCCCGCCACTGCGGGCGTGCGCTGGGAAAGCGACGGCAAGGGTGAGTACTCCCTCGAAGACACCAACGTCACCGAGCGCGGCACGACCGTGGTGTTGCACCTCAAGGCGGACGAGGACGAGTTCCTCAAGGCGTGGGCGCTGCGCAGCGCCATCACGAAGTACTCCGACCACGTGGCGTTCCCCATCCGCATGCCGGCCGAGAAGGACGGCAAGCCCGATCCGACCGAATGGACCACGATCAACTCCGCTTCGGCGCTGTGGTCGCGGCCGAAGAGCGAGATCACCGACGAGGAATACCAGAACTTCTACAAGGCGCTGGGCCACGACTTCAACGATGCGCTCGCCTGGACGCACAACCGCGTCGAAGGCAGCCAAAGCTTCACGACGCTGCTCTACGTGCCGTCGCAACCGCCGTTCGATCTGATGATGGGCGGCCGCGACGAGCGGAAGGGACTGAAGCTCTACATCAAGCGCGTCTTCATCATGGACGCCGCGGAAGAACTGCTGCCTAACTACCTGCGCTTCGTGCGCGGCGTGGTCGACGCCGACGACCTGCCGCTCAACGTCAGCCGCGAAATTCTGCAGCAGAATCGCCAGCTCGAGCAGATCAAGGCGCGCTGCGTGAAGGGCGTGCTGGATCTGCTGGAACGCGTTGCGCGCGACGAGCCCGAAAAGTTCGCCACCTTCCTGGCGGGTTTCGGCAATACGTTGAAGGAAGGCATCGTCGAAGACACCGCCAACCGCGAGCGCATCGCCAAGCTGCTGCGCTTTGCCTCCACCAAGGGCGATGGCGCCAACAAGACCGTGTCCTTCGACGACTACATCGGCCGTATGGCCGTGGGTCAGGACACGATCTGGTACGTCACCGCGGACAGCTACGCTGCGGCCGCGGGCAGCCCGCAGCTCGAAGCGTTGAAGGCGAAGGACATCGAGGTGCTGCTGATGTCCGACCGCGTCGACGAATGGATGCTCGGCTATCTCACCGAGTACGGTGGCAAGCGCCTGCGTAACGTCGCCAAGGGTGAGTTCCCGCTCGACGAGGCGGACAAGGCGAAGCAGGAAGCCGCGACGGCCGCCGCGGCGCCGCTGCTGGAACGGACCAAGAGCCTGCTCGGCGACCGCGTGAGCGACGTGCGGGTATCGGCGCGACTGACCGATTCCCCGTCGTGCCTTGCGCTGGCGGACTTCGACCTTGCACCGCATCTCGCCCGCCTGCTGCGCGAGGCGGGACAGGACGTGCCGGACAGCAAGCCGGTGCTTGAGTTGAATCCTGAGCACGCGTTGGTCAAGCGGCTGGCCGCCGAGACCGATGACGCGAAGGCGAGCGATCTTGCTGGCCTGCTGCTGGAACAGGCGGAGATCACGGCGGGTGCGCAGTTGCCCGACCCGGCCGCCTTCGTGCAGCGCATGAACCGCGTGCTGCTGGGCTGATCCTCCCGCGCCAAGCCGCGCGCGATGAGTCGGTCATCGCGCGCGGGCTTCTTCGAGGCCTCATGGCGAGGTCATGAGCGCCAGCCACGCTGACGCGGGTACGGGCTCTGCTATCGTTCCGCGTCATGTCCGCACTGCTCATTCTTTTCGTCTGTCTCGCCCTCGGCATCCTTTCCCGTCGCTACGCGTCGCTGCCCGAGGGCATCGTTCCCGGCATCAACTGGTGGGTGCTGAACATCGCGCTTCCCGCGCTGGTGCTGGCACTCGTGCCACACGTGACGGTGGATGCGCGGCTATGGTTTCCCGTCGCGGCGATGCATCTGACGTTCTTCGGCGCCTGGGCTCTGTTCGCCACGCTCGGGCAATGGCTGGGCTGGTCGCGTCATCGAGTGGGCTGCCTCACCCTGGTCTGCGGGCTGGGTAATACCTCGTTCATCGGTTACCCCATGATGGAGGCCTTGCACGGTAAGCCGGGCTTGTCGCTCGCCGTCATCGCCGATCAGTTGGGTTGCTTCCCGCTGCTCGCCGCGGCCGGGATCGTGGTGGCGTCGATGTACTCGGGCAGGAGCGCCAACGCCGCCACCATTGCGCGTCGCGTGCTCACGTTCCCGGCTTTTCTCGCGCTGCTTGCTGGCGCGATGGTCGGACTGTTTGGCGGATGGCCAGAGTCGGTGGAGAAAGTGCTGATGCAGATCGGCCAGACGCTGACGCCACTCGCGTTGTTTTCGGTGGGCCTGCAGTTCCGCCTGCATCTGCGGCGGGAGCAAGTCGGTGCGCTCGCCGCGGGCCTGGGTTGGAAGCTGCTGCTCGCGCCGCTGGCGGTGCTCGGTCTGGGACTGGCGGCGGGCGTGGGCGGTCTGCCGTTGACGGTCGGCGTGCTGCAGGCGGCGATGGCGCCGATGATCTCGGCGGCGATCCTTGCCGATCAGTACGGCCTTGAACCACGCCTGGCAAACACCGTGCTCGGCGCCGGCATCCTGGTCTCGCTCGTGACGATTCCCGTGGGCAACCTGTTCCTGCCGGCGGGCTGACGCTTGGATTCCCGCGACACGGCCACATCCTCCTTCCCATGACCGATCTCACGACTCAGGGCGTGCGCGCCGACGTGTGGCTATGGGCCGCCCGCTTCTTCAAGACCCGCAGCCTGGCGAAGCAGGCGATCGACGGTGGCAAGATCGAACTCAACGATGCCGCGTGCAAACCGGCCAAGGTCGTGCACGTCGGTGACACCTTCAAGGTGACCCGCGGAGAGGAGCGGCTGACGTGCGTGGTGGTGGCCCTTTCCGAGAAACGTGGCCCCGCCTCGGAGGCGCAGAAGCTCTACGCGGAAACGGAGGCGAGTGCCGCTGAGCGCCAACGCCGGATCGAAGATCGTCGCCTTACCGGCGGTGCCTTGCTGCGTCCCGATGCCCGACCCGGCAAGCGCGATCGGCGCCTGATCCAGGACCTCAAGAAGACCCTCTGAACGCGCAAAACCGCCCCCCGAATCCCTGCCCGGGCTGCTGACTCGGGAGGGGTGGGGGACGCCACGGTGCCGGAAGATGGAGAGTCGTAAGACACCGTGGAAAGCATGAGCGGTGTCGGTGTTCACCGCCCATGCGGATGCACTATAGGCAGGCGACTCGCCGCGGTGAATTCGTTTGTTCCAATCGGTCCGATAGCGGCACCCAATCGTTCAGCGCAGCATCTTTTGCAGCTTGTAGAGTTGCTCCAGCGCGTCGCGCGGGCTGAGGTCGTCCGGGTCGATGGCTCGTAATGCTTCTTCGACCGGTGAGGGCAGCGGAGGCGCGAACAGGCCCATCTGCGGGGTTGGCGTGGGTGGCGCTGCCACGGCCGCCGTCACCTCATGGCCTTGCTCCAGCGCCGAGAGATAACGCCGGGCGTCGGCAATCACGCTCTTGGGCAGGCCTGCCAGGGCGGCCACCTGCAAACCGAAGCTGCGGTTGGCCGGGCCATCCTTCACCGTGTGCATGAAGACCAGTTGTTCGCCGTATTCCACCGCATCCAGGTGCACGTTGGCGATGGTCGGATACTCGGCGGCCAGCTCCGTCAGTTCGAAGTAATGCGTGGCGAAGAGGGTGAATGCGCAGCTGGTGGCTGCTAGATGCACCGCGGCGGCGCGTGCCAGCGACAGGCCGTCGTAGGTACTGGTACCGCGACCCACCTCGTCCATCAGCACGAGGCTGGAATCCGTGGCGTTATGCAGGATGTTGGCGGTCTCGCTCATCTCCACCATGAAGGTGGACTGGCCGCGCGACAGATCGTCGCCCGCGCCGATGCGCGTGAAGATGCGATCGATAGGCCCGATCGTCGCCGCCGACGCCGGCACGTAACTGCCGACGTGAGCGAGCAGGACGATGAGCGCGTTCTGGCGCATGTAGGTGGACTTACCGCCCATGTTCGGGCCGGTGATGACCAACATGCGCCGACGCTTGTCGAGCATCAGATCGTTCGGCTCGAACGGCTCGTCGCGCACCTTCTCCACGACCGGATGGCGACCGCGTTCGATGCTGATGCCAGGCACGTCGGTGAGTACCGGTGCCGACCAGTCCAGCGCTTCTGCACGGTCGGCGAGATTCGCCAGCACGTCCAGCTCGGCCATGGCGGCAGCGGCGATCTTCAGCGCCGGCAGATGTTCGATCAGGCGGTCCAGCAACAGTTCGTACAGTGCCCGCTCGCGCATCAGCGAGCGCTCCTTCGCGGAGAGCACCTTGTCCTCGAACTGTTTCAGTTCTTCGGTGATGTAACGCTCGGCGTTCTTCGTGGTCTGCCGGCGCGTGTAATGCTGCGGCGCCTTGTCGGCCTGTGCCTTGGTGATCTCGATGTAGTAGCCGTGGACGCGGTTGTAGCCGACCTTCAGCGTCGGAATGCCGCTGGCAGCTTTCTCGCGTTCCTCCATGTCCACCAGGAACTGGTCCGCGTTGGTGGACAAGCGGCGCAGCTCGTCGAGTTCGTCGTCGTAGCCTTCGGCCAACACGCCGCCGTCGCGTAGTAGAACGGGCGGCTGCGCGATGATGGCGCGGGTGAGCAGGGCGGCGGTGTCGGCGTGATCGCCGATGCGTTCCACCAGGCTGTGCAATAGCGGGCTATCGAGGCCGTCGATGTCGTCGCGCAGGCCTGGGGCTGCAGCAAGACCGTCGCGCAATGTGGAAAGATCGCGCGGACGCGCCGACCGGAGCGCCACGCGAGCCAGGATGCGTTCGAGATCGCCCACGCCGCGCAGACGCTCGCGCAGGGTCAGGTGCCGACGCGAATCGATGAGGCTGCCAATGGCCTGGTGCCGACCGCGCAGGATCTGACGATCTCGCAGCGGGCGGTTCAACCAGCGACGCAGCAGGCGCGCGCCCATCGGCGTCACCGTTTCGTCGAGTACGCCGAGCAAGGTGTTATCGACGTTGCCGCTCTGGTGCGTGTCGATTTCCAGATTGCGCCGCGTCGCCGCGTCCATCGCGATGGTCTCGCCCGCGTTCTCCACCGCAAGCCCGGTTAGATGAGGCAAGGCACTCTTCTGGGTTTCTTCGACGTACCCCAGCAGGCAACCCGCCGCGGCGACGGCCAGCGGCATGCCCTCCACGCCGAAGCCGAGCAGGTCGCGCGTCTTGAAGAAACGGCACAGCTCGCGCGTGGCGGCGTCGACGTCGAAGTGCCAGGGCTGGCGTTTGCGCAAGCCGGGCAGGGCGGACACCAGCTTCGGCCAGGCGACGTCTTCGCTGACCAGGGTCTCGGCGGGTTGCAGGCGCGCCAGTTCGGCGGCGAGCCCTTCGGGCGTCGGTGTCTCGGTCAGCAGGAAGCGCCCGGTGGACAGATCGACCCAGGCGAGACCGTAGCCTTTGGGGCCTGCGGCAATGGAGAGCAACAGGTTGTCGCGGCGTTCTTCCATCAGGGCCGCGTCGGTGACGGTGCCCGGCGTCACGATGCGCACCACTTCGCGCTTTACGGGGCCCTTCGAGGTCGCCGGGTCGCCGATCTGCTCGCACAAGGCCACCGATTCACCGAGCTTGACCAGCCGTGCGAGATAGCCCTCTACCGCGTGATACGGAACGCCAGCCATGGGGATCGGCGCGCCCGCCGACTGACCGCGCTGAGTCAGCGTAATGTCGAGCAGACGGGCCGCCTTGCGCGCATCGTCATAGAACAGCTCGTAGAAGTCGCCCATCCGGAAGAACAACAGGATGTCCGGATGCTCCGCCTTTGCCGCCAGGTACTGGCGCATGAACGGCGTGTGGCCTGTGACATCAGTGGAAGGGGTGGGGGAATGCTGTTCCATCAGTGCCTTACGCAAAATTAGCGAATGTCCGGCGCAGACGCCGGGCGGAAAGGTGCGCTCCGAGTCGAATCCGGATCTCAAGCCCTATATCGTATTCGATGAGCACCAGCACGCGCCTCCCGGATTGGGGGGCGCTTCATCCGCCCGGGAAGAAGGTCGGCGTCGTGCACCGCCTAATTGGGTTCCGGGTGGAAGGTCCGGGGCGTCAAGGTCGGGGGGCAATCCGGGCTTGAACCGAACCGCTCACAGGCTCACTTGGGCCATTCAACGATCATGTCGTTCAGCGGCAGCGAACCGTTCGCCGCGTGGCACGGCGATGGGGTCCAACGGTCGCCTTGCCCGAACAACTGCGCCTCGTGTTCCGTCCCGCACACGTTGAGCCGGTCGAAGACGTACGGCAGTCCTTGGGACCCTTCGAATGTCGCTGCGTTGCTTACCTGGAAATGGAGATGCGGCGCAGCCGAACTTCCCGACTCGCCCAGCTCTCCGATAACCTGGCCGAGCGTCACCTGCTGCCCCTGTGTCACACGAACCGTGCCTTTCCGTAGATGGGCGTAGGCGGCGAAGGAGCCACCGCCCAGGTCGATGACCACATAGTTTCCAAACAATCCAATGAGCGACAACTCGTTCGACGCCGGCGGCGGGGTCAATGGCTCATGGTCCGACTGGCCATCGCGCACCGCGACGACCTTTCCGTTACCGACGGCAAGGACGGGTGTTCCGAAGCCAAACCAGTCGGCGAGCTTGGTCGCATTTGTCGGTTTACTTGGATTGAACGCGCGCCCTTGGGCATCGATGCCAACGAAGTCGATCGCGTAGCGCTGAGGAATGGTCAGACGACCGTTGACCGCAACCAGACTGCCCCAGTGATGCGACCGTGCATTTCCGGGGCCTTCATGCGCAAGCCAGCGTCCGCCTCGTAGCGGCGAACCCAAGCGAAGCGAGGACGGCGGCGAAACGGTCACTGCCAGCCCATCAACGCTGCTCAACCCATGTCGTTCATTGGCAAAGACGATTTTATGGGTGAGCGTCTTCGGTAAAACGTTGGGTGGGAGCGTCACCCAGACAAAAACGGTGCCGGTTTTTCCTGGGGCTATCGTTGCGGAGCCATCATCGGTCGGCGCCGGACGAAATGCATGAGCCAGGTCGCTATGGTCCAGGTGGAGGAGCGGGTGATGGTTCTCATCCATGACCTCCAATTCGGAAACCTTCAGCGCTCCGGAGTCTTCGTAAACATTCGTCATCTGAAGCTCGTACGCCAGATGAGTGGAACCATCGCTACCCAGAAACGGCGCAGGCGGGAAGGGAACGCGCGCTTCGACCGGCGCCGCGGGCTGGGCCATGGCCTCGACGCTCGATGCCAGCCATAGGGCGGCAACGAAATAGGCCCAAAAGTCCTTGGATATTCTCGGCATTCGCGTGCTCCCCCGAGCGTGGTCGCCGACATAACGACACTGCGCATGAAAGGAGTATGGCCTGCGGGTTCCCACATGTCTCCTGCCAGAGTCATGATTTTCCGAGGTTCCATGCAAATCGAGCGGTGGCATGCCCGGTCTGACGAAGTCGGCGTCGTGTTCTTACTCTAGGGCAGGAAGCGGTAGATCCCTATCGACCATCCGCTTGACCTGAGCACCGCTCCCGATGCCAGGTATTTTCCATCGGGTTGGATTTCCAGTCCTCTGACCATGTGGAAGACACCGGGGCCCGAGTCGACTTCGACGATGCCTTTCCGTCCAAAGTCGATGTCGGGAATGCCGTTGGGGTTGAAACGGCGCAAGGTCGCAATGGATGACTCGCCGAAGGTCATGCCAAGCGACAGAATTTTGCCGCTCGCATCGATGGCAACGGCCTCCTCGATGTTTCCCGCACCGCGCCACGGAAGAAGAAAAGGTCGCCCGTCGTTGAAGAAGGAGTCGAACCCTCCACCGTTCAGCTCCACGCCTGCGATGAACGACGTTTGGGGAGCAAAGCCGTAGGAGCCCGCTATGACGATTCTTCCGTCGGATTGAATAGCTGCGGCAGTTATTTGAGCTTGGTCATCCTTGCCCGACATCGAGGTATAGAAATGCCCGTATTTGCCAAATGTCGTATCTGGCCTGCCATTGGCATCGTAACGGGAAAGCAACCCACCGAAGCGGCCGTGCCCGCTTATCAAGAGCATGCCATCCGGTGTGGTTTGCAACCTCCACAGGTAGGCGTCGTAGGGAAACTCATAGGAAAAGCCGTTGCTGCCGAACGTGGTGTCCACCTTGCCGTTGGCATTCAGGCGAAAGATCACGTCATCAATGGCGCCAGGCCCCCAGACCGACTTTGCGAGAGCGACCACCTTGCCATCCGGAAGGGCCGTCACCTGATTGGCTTCATCGGTGGGCGTGTTGGGGAGATTTATCTGCACGAGTCCGGCCAATCCAAAAGAGCCGTCAAGTTGGCCTTCGCGGGTCAGGCGTACATAGCAGAGATAGCTGGCGTCCTGACTGTCCGGCACGTCTCTCATGTCGACATGACCCGCCATCAGTATTTTTCCGTCCGCGGTGATGGTGCTGGACGAAAGAATGAAGTCGCCCGCGATACGCAGCGGCGTCGATACGACGCCTCCTTCTCCGAAATCCTGATCGATGGTCCCATCTGGAAGATGACGGACCAGAACAACGCTTTTCCAGCCACGTATCCTGACGGACACGATCTTCCCGTCAGGCAGTAGATGCGATCGACCCGTGCCGACACCGTCGATCGGAAGATCCACCGGTTGACCGTTATTGAAGTCGGGATCGACATCCCCAGCGTTCCGTTGGCGTCTCATATTGTTCCCCATCCATGAGGCAAAGCAGCCTGACTGCGCTGTGTACCCAGAGGTTTAGCATTCGTGGGGTCCGGTTTATATACCCCTGTCGGCGTAGGGGCTCGTGGATAAGCCGGATCCATTGGGCCGCGGGTTGAAACCGCAGCGTCGCCGCCTCTCCTATTACACCCATGCAGCGCGAACCGTGCACGGATTTCTTCACGTTTGGCCTGTTAAAGTTGCGCAACAGGGGTGCGCACAGTAACCATCAGGAGTTCCAATGCTCGGTGGCAGAAAGGAAATAGTGCGGGCGAATGCCCATTTCCGGTGGCTGGTCATGGCTGCCTTCGTGTTCAGCGGTGCGGCTTTTGCGGCGCCGCAAGACAGCACGTCCAGTAACTACGACACGCAGGACGCCCGCTTGAACGCGGCCTATCGGAAGCTCTCCCAATCGCTGGACGATGCCGGCCGCAAGTCGCTTCGCGACGAAGAACGGCAGTGGATCGCCAGCCGTGACAAGGCCTGCGGTGTCGCCTCAGGCAGCGTCGCCAAGAACGACTGCACCACGGACCAGACCCGTGCCCGTGCCGACGAACTGGAAAAGCGTCTCGCCTCCGCACCGTCGAAGACGTCCGGCGCGAGCAAGGGCGCCGTCGCTGGCGACTGGGGTTACCGCAGCGACTGCAACCTCGGCCACTACGCCGAGCTGGGTGTCGCCAACGCGGGTGCCGCTCCCGAGGGCACCTGGTCCGACGGCACGCGAACCAGCGGCGAGCAGGGCCAGTTCAAGGGCGAGTGGCGCGACGGCAAGCTCTACCTGCGCTTCTGCGCCGAGACGGAGGAGCGCGGCGGCTATCCCGTGTGCCCGGCGTTTGGCGACGTGGACGCTTACGTCGTGCCCGAAGGCAAGCGCCTCGCCTGGTACCGCGTGGATGGGCCGGCCTCGGAAAACCATTTCAAGCATTACGTCACGCTGGATCGCGTGCCGAAAGGCGGCAAGGCGCCGCTGGATACCCAGTGCAAGGACGACTAATACGACGATCATGAGCCAGGAGTTGCAACATGCCAGGATTGACAGATAACGAAGCCCGGGCGTTGTCCTATTTCGCCATCGGCGTCAGCTCGGAGGGTAGCGACGTCGCCTACCGTCTGAGCTTCGCCGGCAATTACCGCACCGATGCCCACGGCAATACCGTGATGGATCCCATCGGCAACAGCGGTTTCTCCATCGGTACCTTGCAGACCGATCTGGGCCAGCACCCCGAAGTAGCCACGCAGCTCACCGACGCCTACCAGACGTGGGCGCGCACGGCGCATCCCGATTGGGTGCTCAACGCCAACCAGCAGGCACAGACGGTTGCCGACCTCGGTCGCACCGGCCGCCAGATTGAGGCGCAGCATGGGCGCCCGCTCGATAGCACGGTCAAGTCGCATCTCGACGCCTTCATGGCCAGCGATGCCGGCGTGGATTTCGTGCATCGCCACGATTCGGCGCAGGTCGAACGCCTTATGACCAATGCCATTGCGCCGCTGCAACAGACGCCGCTGTACCAGCACGCGTCCGAGCAGGACCAGGCGCGTCTGATCACCATGACCGCCAAGCTCTACAACCAGAGCGAGACCTACGGTGGCCGCCTCGTCCAGCAGATCCAGAACGGCCAGCATCACAGCGTGGACGACGTAAAGCACTCCATCGATCGTTACCCCGGTTACGTCACGGAAGGGCGCGATCATGCGCTGGCTGGCGCGGCTCTGTTCAACGATCTTCGCGCGACCGACGCCAACCACCCACTGCGACCGGCATGGAACACGGTGGTGGCGGACCCGCTGGTCAATCCCACCCGCCTTGGCAACGACCCGACGCGGCCGAACCTGCCGCACGAGTACGCCGCCATCCGCGACGCGTTCACCGATCCGGCGCACTCGCGCCCGATGGTACAGGCCCTGGGTGAGGGTGGTTCGTATGCCAAGGGCAGCAATCATCGCGGCTTCTATGCGGAAGGCCGCGACCTGGTGACCTGGGATCGCTCCGGCAACGGCCACGCGCTGGTCAATGGCCAGTGGAGTTCGGTCAACAGCCGCGACGTGTCCACGCACGTCAATGCCGATCGCACGCTCGACGTGAACGTGCATCGCAACGGTACCGACGAGCGCCTGCTCCACATCACCCATCCGGGCAACGTGCGCAGCCAGCCCGCGGGGCGGGCGCCCGCGCATGCGCCGGCTCACGCCAGCGGCGATCACGTGCAGCACGCCGGCACCTTGCGCGAACACGATCATTCGCCGCAGGTCGGCGCCTTGCAGACCCAGCTTGCTCAGCTCGGCTACAAGGGGGCTGACGGCCGTCCGCTGCACCCGGACAACGACTTCGGCGCCAATACGAAGAGCGCCTTGCAGGCCTTCCAGCGCGACCACCGCTTGAATCCGGATGGCATCGCGGGAGCGAAGACGATGGAAGCGATGACCAAGGCGACGCAGCCGGCGCAGTCGACGCTTGCCGACGCCAACCATCCCGGCCACGCGATCTTTCAGCAGGCGCTCAATGGCGTGCATGCCGTGGATGCTCAGCAGGGGCGTACCCCGGACCAAATGAGCACCAACCTGGCCGCGTCCATCGCGGTGGCTGCGCACGCGCAAGGGCTATCGCGCGTCGATCACGTGGTGCTGAGCGATGACGCCAAACGCGCTTATGCCGTGCAGGGCGAACTGAACTCGCCGTTCAAGCAGATCGCGGAAGTGGATGTGAACCAGTCCGTAGGCAAGACGATGGCGCAGAGCAGTGCGGAGTGGCAGCAAGCCCCGACCCAGACCCAGCAGCCCGTGCATACGCAGACGCAACAACAACAACAGCAGCAACAACCTGAGATGCATCGCTGACTGGAATCGTTATCGTCGGCGGGGCCGCGTCCGATGACGCGGCCCCGCCGATTTTCTACATGGTCATAGACGCTTGTTGTTGGCTTTGCTTCTGCGCCTCGGCGTGCTGCTGAACCTGCGCCTGGGATTGGTTTTGAGGCATGGCTTCCGCGCTGCTCTGTGCCAATGGCGTCTGCGTGGCTTGGAGTACATCGACTTCAGCCACCTGCTTGAACGGTGACTTTGTGTCGCCCTGCACGGCGTAGGCTCGGCAGGCATCGCCGCTGAGCGTCACATGGTCGATCCCTTGCATGCCGTTTGTCACGGCGGCCGCGGTGAGTGAGCCTGCGATCATGCTCGTATGCGGTCCGGATTGCCGCCCGTGCTCGGTATCGAGGCGCTGCACGCCGTCCAACGCCTGACGATATATGTCGTGGGACGGGTGGCGAGTGTCTTCAAGCGAGGGTGCGCCGACGTGCTGGCGCTGGGTTTCCAGTGCTTTCAACGTTGCCGGGCCCACTACGCCGTCCGGCTTCAAATGGTGATCTGCCTGGAAACGCTCGATTGCCAGACGCGTTTCCTTGCCGGGATGTCCGTCGACCTTCAACGGCTGGCCTGCCGAGTCGGTGTAGCCATGGGCGTTGAGTAGCGCCTGCACGTGTTTTGCTTTTTCCGTGCTCATGCCATGCGATGCTTTCCCGCCGGGTATCGCCTCAGGGCCTCCGGGCTTGTAGCCCTTCTCAATGGCGCCCTGCCATGCCTCGGCAGCATTCCTTCGTGCATCAAGGCCATTGTGCCCGCCGTTGATGTCCTTGCATGCGGCGTCCACGTTGGTCTGATGCCCATTGGCCTGGACGCGATCCTTCCAATACTGGATGGCGATTTTTGCTGCTACATCCTTGTCTTCGGCAAGCTCGGGGTGATGGACCAGATCCAACCCCAATTCCTTGCCCATCTTCTCGTAGCCGGCGCGGCCGGTGAGCTGGACGTAACCGCGGCCATGGAAGGTCCAGCCGTCGCCCGGCTCGGTATTGCCGAGGTTTTTCTTGCCCCAGGCACCACCATAGATTTCATTGGCGATTGCCTCAGGGCCGCCGGCGGCGATCTTGTTGGCCTCGGCAAGCGTATTCATGCCGTTGCGACCGGGGAACACTTCGAGCAGACGGCTGCCCGAGTAGCCGAGTCCTTCGCTCATGCGAGCAAAGCCACCCGACTCAACCTGCATCTGGCCCATGAAATTGGCCAGCTCCTTGGGATCTGTAATGCCTGCCTTCATGGCGGCTTCCATTAGATAGTCGGCGTTTTCTTTCGCGGACATGGTGTAACTCCTGGCTAATTAAAGAAGGGATCAACGAGCGATCAGCGCGTGGGGATCCCGTTTTTGTCGATCGCAGGGTCGCTCTTCCACTTGAGCGTTGCGTCGATCAGCGCATCGTCATCCGTGTCGGTAACTTTGCCTGACTGGCAGGTACTTTGTTTCACAGGCTTTGCCTGGCCGTCCTTCAAGACCACCAGTCCGCCGTCCTGCAAATTGTTGGAGCCGGAGACGGAATAGATGACGTACTTGAAGCCGGCATTCGTGAAGGCATAAGCGTAGCCTCCGGTATTGCCGGCAAAGGTGAGGTGCGTGCGCGTGAACTCGCCTTCGCTGCCTGCCGCCGGGTAAGTCAATTCGGGTTTCCCTTCTCGGCCATAGGCGTAGTAGAAACGGCCGGCACCGTGGGCAACGTCACCTGCGACGCACATGGAAACGGTCTTCTGGCTTCCTGCGAGCGGGCAGGAGAACACGACCTGGTCGCTCTTTGCGCACATGCTTGCAGGCGTGGTGCTGGCCAAGGCGATTGCCGGCATCAGGGCCGTCGATGCGACGAGTAACAGCGCTTTTGCTGAATGATTCATGGGGCGACTCTGTTCGGGCAAAGGAAAGCTGAAGGGGCTTATCAGATGGAGAGCGGCTCGATCTTCACCTTCTCCATCAATCGCGACGTGAAGTATTTGTCTTGGTAGTAGCGGATCTTTTCGCACATGACCGGGTGAGGAATGCCCTCGTAGAGGAAGACTTCCTTTTCGGTGCCCATGGCCTTCAACTCCTGCGGCAACATGAGTGCGCGCTTTTCTTCCGTGTGGCTCTTCGAGACGTCACCCTTCTTGCTCTTGGTGATGTTCTCGCGGCGCACCGTGGTGTAGCCGAGCATGTCGGAGTAATCGTTCGCGTCCTGCTGTTCGCGAGGGGCGTAGACGATTTGCAGAGCGTGGTTCGTGATGACGGTGCGCGAGACGTCCTTGCCGTAGGTGGCGTCGAGCTGAGCCATGCTCTGGATGATGGGTAAAAGGCGGATGTTGTAACCGGCCATGTACGACACCGCCGAGGCGATGATCTCCACCTTGCCGATCGAGGTGAACTCGTCCATCAGCAGCAGGCACTGGTGCTTGAGCGACGGGTCGTTCTGCGGCAACACCTTGGTGTTGAGGTTGATCAGCTGACTGAAGAACAGATTCACGATCAGCCGGCTCTCCGCCAGCTTGTTCGGCTGGATGCCGATGTAGATCGTCATCTTCTTCTTGCGTACATCCGTGAGCTGGAAGTCGTCATCGCTGGTGGCTGCATCGAGAACGGGATTGATCCAGGCGTTCAAGGGTTCCTTGAACGTACCGAGGATGGATGCGAAGGTTTCGTTCGCCTGCGAAAGCAGGTTGGCAAAAGCCGACTGAGCGTTCGCACTCAGGAAAGATTCCTTCGACAGTCGCGTATACAGTTCGCGCAGATCCGTGCCGTCACCCGACGAAAGGCGATAGATCATGCCGAGCGTCGGCTTGCTTCGGATGATTTCCGGACGCCCCTTCTTTTCGTCGTCCTCCCATTTCTCGCAGAGGTATAGCGAGAAAGCCATGAACGCATTGCGTGCCTGGCTGACCCAGAACTTCTGATCGTCGGAGCCATCGGGATAGAGCATCGAGGCAATGCTCATCAGATCCGACACGCGGAACGCCGGGTCCTTCGACACATAGCTCAGCGGATTCCAGCGATGTGTACGGCGATCCTCCGCGAACGGATTGAACAGGTAGATTTCCTGACCCTGCGACTTGCGCCAGCCGCTGGTCAGATCGAAGTTCTCCTGCTTGATGTCCAGCACCACCACCGATTCCTGGTAGTCGAGCAGGTTCGGGATCACTACGCCCACGCCCTTACCCGAGCGGGTGGGCGCGGCGAGGATCACGAACTGTTGGCCGGGCAGCCGAACGAGATCGCCTTTGAACTTGCCCACCAGGATGCCGTTGGGCGCAGGCGAAAGCATCTTCTGCTTGCGCAGGTCAGCCGCCGTGGCGAAGCGGGCGTCGCCGTGCATCGCCTGCTTCTTGGGTTTCAGGAGGAAGTACAGGGCAATCAGCACGGCAATGAGCGGCAGAACGAAACCGATCAGTCCCGCCGTCTCGATCTTCCAAACATACGGCTGCACCTCGGGGCGTCCTAGCGCCCGTATATAGGTCCAGTAGGTGTTCCAGCGAACGTGCTCATCCTTCAGGCCGAGGAAGAGTAGCGTCAGGTAACCCGACAGAAAGTTTCCGCAGCAAACCGCCGCCGCCATGAGTGCGGCGGCGGCATATCCCCTGTTCTTGCTCATGCAAAAAAACCTTTCAACGCTTAGGTATTAGTGGTAGCTGGGAACGAACTCAGGCTGGCCAGCTGCCGAGTCCCAACCGCCGGGCCTCTGACCCGCCGGACATACGGTCGCGTATTGCTCAAACGATGCGACGTCGTCGGCCGACCATGGCTTGCCGTAGGGGTTCGGTTCGCAGGCAGGATTTACCATGTAGGTGGTACCAAGATACGGCGGCATTGGCCACCAGCACCGACTGGGGTCGTCCCGCCCCTTGGTACAGAACAGGAAGGGGTCGCCTTGACGATAAGTCAGTACCTGCGCCTGCGAGGCGAAGCCGAAAAGCATGAGTGCGATGAATAATCCGATTTTCATAAGCCTTCCTGTCGTGTCCTGTATGTATCCACCGTAGTGAGTCTCTGGGGGCGCGGCCGATTAGGGCGGTGCCAGCGTCGGAGGCTGTGGCGTCTGCTGAGCCTCCTTAGCCTGCATCGCTGCGCGCGTCTGCTGCTCGTTGGCCTGCTGCCAGGCTTGGGTGCTTTGCTCCACAGGCGTGTTGATCGCACGTTGAGTGTTCACCTCGGCGATCTGCTTGAACGGCGATCCGGCGTCGCCCTGGACGGCGTACGTGCGGCTCGCGTCACCATTGAGCGTCACGTGGTCGATCCGTTGCATGCCTTCCTGGCGTGCCGCTGCCGTCAGCGACGCAGCCAGGCGCTTACTGCTCTCGTCGGAACCTCGCTGATGCTCAGCGTCCAGACGCTCGACGCCTGCGCGTGCCTGCTGGAAGAGCGCGTGACCCGGGTGATCCGGGTGATCGACGCGTGCCGGCGGCTCCTTGTCCTGGAACCACGAGCCGGGATGCGTGATGGTGTTCCATGCCCCTGAGGCCTTGTTGCCGATCGCGTGGCCCACCTCGCTTACGTCGTTCGCGATCTCGTGGCCGGCGCGTTTTGCGGCGTCGGCGACCTCATGGGCGGCGTGGCCTACTGCACGTCCTGCCGTTGTAACGCCGTCCACGACCTCGTGGCCGGCACGCTTCGCAGCATCGGCAACCTCATGCGCGGCGTGTCCGACCGCACGCCCGGCGGTAGCGACATCGTCCGCAACCTCGCGGCCGGTACGCTTCGCGGCGTCGGCGACCTCGTGAGCGGCGCGTCCGACGGCGCGTCCTGCGGTAGCGAGGTCGTCCGCCACTTCGTGGCCAAGCGCGGCCGCGCCTTCGACGACTTCCTTTGGCACTTCCCACCTGGCCGACAGAACCTTGCGGACATCCATCACGTCATCGCGATAGCGATCGATCATGCCTTCGTGGGCGCGGTAGCGGGCCTGACTCTCGGGGCTGATGATCGACTGCCCGAGCAGCTTGCTGTCCGGCACGAAGTTGTCGATCGCGTGCGCGTCGAAGTCCGTCGCCTTGATCGGATTTCGCGGCGAGAGGATGCCGCTGTCGTCGCGGTAACCGGCCTTCGACAGGGTATCGATGTCCTGTTGCGCGGCGTAGATCCGTACTTCGCCGAAGTGTGTGCTCGCGGCGCTGACAATGTCACCGGCACGCACGTGGTCGATGACTTGATTGCCGCCAGCGGGTACGCCTTGCAGCAATCCCGCTGCGCCGTAGGCGTTGAAGGTTTCGCCCTTCAACCCGAATTTCGCCGCATTGATTTCGGCAAGCGTACCGCCCAGTGAGTGTCCCGTGACCGTAACCTGCAATGGTCTGTGATGCAGGTTTGCGTCGATTTTGGCGCGCTCTAGCACTCGTTCGGTGAACGCGACCGAATCCGGGGTTTGGGCATTCAACCCAGTCAGCACCATGCCCGCGTCGACCCCACCATCGTGGATGGGCTCGCGATCGAACTCCGTGCCACGGTAGGCGATCACGATCTCGCCGGTGTCCACTCGGCGGTAAGCAGTCGCTTGAAATCCCGTACGCGGATTGTCCGCGACGTCGATGGCTTCATAGGTTGCGCCGCCGAGGATCTTCGGCTTGTTTAGCACAGGATCCTGATAGGAATCCTGTGCGAGTAACGCATAGTCGGTAGAGGAGAGAGTCATTGATGCTTCTCCTCGGAACGGACGGTGATCGAAAAGGTCGCGTTCGCTTCGTCCTGATACTTGGCCCGATCGTCTTCGCCCAAGTCGACGCGATCAAGATGCGTGGTGGCGTAAGAACGGTTCGAGTAATAGCGCGTGGTGGACTTGCCTTTCAACAGGTCGTCATGAAAAAGCGGTGCGCTGAAGTCCACGCTCTTGACGAACAGGTTTGCGCTGGCAGCAACGACGGACCAATGACAGACACCCTTGCCGAAGTAATCTTCGTCCTGAAGAAGATCGGCGAAGACTTCGCCCTTATAGGTGCCATTGCCGGAGGGGGTCAGCGAGATGGGTACTCGCTTTTCGGGCGGTACCGTTGCGCCGGTCACGGGCGTTAGCGGTACACAGGCTTCATTCGCAACGCGATAATCGACCACGCCCTCGATACGATCGAATGGGCCGGGTGCCCCTTTCACCTCGATCGTGATCTCGTAGCGCATGCGCGGATTCGGGTTGAGCTTGACGTCAGGCTGTTTCATGGAGGCACCGTAGGCATGTGTGGACAGGAGCAGGAGGAGGGCGGTGAATACGCCGCGTTGCAGCGCTGTCGTCCTCATGGGCCTGCGCCCGGCAGGGTCGGCGCCGCCTGTTGCTGCTGTTGCGCCTGCTGTTGTTGATGGGCCGTGTTGGGGGCCTGCTGTGCCACCTGTTGCCAGGCGCGGCTGCTTTCCTCGACGGACGTCGCCATGGCCTGCTGGGTGTTCACCTCAGCGACTTGTTTGAAGGGCGATTGCGGGTCGCCTTGCACGGCGTACGTGCGGGTGGCGTCCTCGTTGAGTGCCACGTGGTCGATGCGGTGCAGGCCTTCCTGCTTCGCGGCGACGGTCAGCGATGCGGCAAGCCGTTCGCTGTTATGGTCCGGCGTGCGCTGGTGCTGGGCGTCCAATCGATGGACGCCTTCGCGTGCCTGGCGGTAGATCTCGTGGCCTGGATGCGACGCGTCGTCTAGCCGCGGCGCGCCGTGCGTTTGGGCCTTCTGCAACGCTTCCGTGGTGCGCGGTCCGACGATACCGTCAGCAAAAAGTCCATGCGCGCGCTGGAAGTTTTCCACCGCTTCTTTCGTATGCGCACCGAAACGGCCGTCCGGCGAAAGCGGGCGACCACGCTCGTCGCGAACGCCGAGTGCATTGAGGTTCTCCTGCAACGTCCGCACGCTGGCGCCGTGATCGCCTTCGCGAACGACATGCGGAGCTTCGGCGTGCGTGCGTGCGGTCGTTGGCGGGGCATGGTTGACGTGCCCGACCTCGCGATCGCGCCAGAACGTCTCCGGATTGATCGGACGCCCGTGCGCGTCCTTCATTTGATAGTGGACGTGTTGGGCGTACTGCGTGGCGCCATCGGGGCCACGACCGCCCATGTGGCCGATCGCATCTCCCACCTGCACGTGCTGGCCCACTTTGACCGACTGCGATTGCGTGTGCAGGATCTCGTGACTGTTGCCTTCGGCATCGCGGATCTTGATCGTGCCGTACTGGCCGCCCACGAAGGTGACTTCACCGGCGATCGGCGAATGCAACTCGGGATGGGTCAGGTTGACGCCGGCTTGGCCGCCTTCGTAGTTGAAATCCGAGCCGCCGTGAGGCCCCTTGGCGCGATGTTCGCCGTAGTGACCGGTGATATGTGCCGAGTGGTTACCCTGCTTGGGCAGGATGACATTCATGACGTCTTGATATGGCATGGGTGCATCCTCCGGGTCAGAGCGAATCGTCTTTCACGCGATACAGGTGCCAGCAATCGTCCTTCCGGAAGAAGAACGTCATCTGGTAATCGGTATCCGGTTTGACCAGCTTCACGGCGATATCGGTAGCGCTGGTGTCGGTGCGCTTGGCCGTCAGGCCATCCTTTGCCTGATCGGCCTGGCTCGGCATGATCGGGAAGGTGACCTGGTCCTTGGGCAGCGACTTCGAAACAGGCTTCGGTTCCGGATCGGCGTTGGGATCGACCGAATCGCTCTGCAGGGGATCGGTCACATAGGTCTTCTGCACGCTGACGTCGTTTTCGAAGAGCGGCAGGAACTGGTCGAAGCTCGCCGCCGGGCAGGTCGTCGCGCTCGCTGCTGCGGTGGATGGCGCAGCAGCGGTGCTTACATCGGCGGCGGTGGCTGTCGTTGCCGGGGACGGAGCCTGCGGAGGCGGCGGAGACGACGGGCCGCAAGCCGCCAGAAGCGCGGCAGCCAGGATGCATATTGCGCTTCGCGCAGCAGTACGCAGCGCGCGAGCAGGCGGGAGTCCGTGAAACTCGTGGATGGCGTGAATCATGCGGTTCTCCATCATGGCGCTCCCATTCCCGGATGCGTGGGAGCGTTGGTCTGCTGCTGAGGCGCTGGCGCGGTCGCTTGTTCCGGCCGAGCCTGGGGCAGGGCGGATGCGCTCTGGTCCACGGGCGTGTTGACCGCCTGCGCTGTCTGTACGTCGGCAACGCGCTTGTGCGGCGACTGCGTATCGCCGGCCACGGCGTACACACGGCTGGCGTCGTCGCTCAACACCACGCGGTCGATGGACGTCATGCCTTCCTTCTTGGCCGCCACGGTAAGCGCCGCGGCGAGGTTCTCGCTCTGCTGGTCCGGCGTGCGATGGTGCTCCGCGTCGAGCTTGTGCACGGCGGCCCGTGCCTGCTCGAACAAGGCATGGTCCGGATGCGACGGGTCGTCGAGGCGAACGACAGGCTGCCGGGTCGCCGCGTCGAGTGCGGCACGTGTCTTCGGTCCGGCCACGCCGTCAGCCGCCAGATGATGATCGCGCTGGAATGCTTCGAGCGCAGCCTGAGTGCCGGGACCGAACTTGCCGTCCACCTGCAAAGGCTGGCGATGCGCGTCGGTGTAACCAAGCCCCGCGAGGCTGGCCTGGAGTGTACGTACCTCGTCGCCGTGGGCGCCGGTGCGCAGGGTCGAGCCGTGGTCGGCGTGGTGCGCAGGCGCGGAGTGCGCGGGCAGCGAAGCGGCGC
Source organism: Luteibacter flocculans (assembly GCF_023612255.1). NCBI lineage: Bacteria > Pseudomonadati > Pseudomonadota > Gammaproteobacteria > Lysobacterales > Rhodanobacteraceae > Luteibacter > Luteibacter flocculans. The sequence continues at coordinate 1,246,083 of NZ_CP063231.1, forward strand.
CGTGCTCGAGACGCTGCATCACCTCGGGCGTGAGCCGTCTCTCCCAGTCGTGGAAACGCGTTTGCCGATCTTCCAGGCCGTTGTACTTGCCGTTGACGGCGTGCGTCGCCGCCCGCACGTCTTCGCGCGCCTGCTCCGGCACGCGGTTCTCCCAGTACCACACCGCAATGCGCGAAGCATTCTGCGGGTCCGCTGCGAGTTCCGGGTGCTTGACCAGATCGAGGTCCAGTGCCTCGCCAGCGGCGCGGTAGTTGTCCTTGCCGGTGAGCTGGATGTAGCCACGACCATGGTATCGCCAGCCGTCACCGGGGGCGTCGTTGCCGTTGCGGCCGCCATACATCAGTTCGGCAAGGCGTTCGGGGCGCCCGTGCAAGGCCTGCAGACGGGCGGATTCCAGGGCTTCGGGGCCTTCGCGCCAAGCCGACTGGACGGGAATCTGCGAAATATTCCGCGTGTAGCGGAAGCTTTCCTCCAGCCGGTTCAGGCCGTTGGATTCATGAGTGACCTGGGCCATGAAATTGGCCAGCTCCCTCGGGGACCGGATCCCAGCCGCATAGGCTTCGGTCAGGACCTGCGTTTCACGATCAATCGCCATGTGTAGCTCCTGGTTGACTCACGGAATTGCTCGCTTCCTGCGTGTTTCAAACCAGCCGGTCCTGGCGGTTTCACATCAATGCGTAACGCTCAGGGCAACGTCACCTCCGGCAGGGTGGAAGGATCGAAATCGGAAAAGGTCACGGAGCCGAGTTCCTTCGGGGTCAGCTCGGACGACTTGTACTTCCCGGTGATCGTGTCGTCCACGCGGCGTACCACGCGGGTCACGAACCAGTTCTTCTTTTCCGGCGCATAGGTAAAGGTGTATTCGTCGGACCAGTGCTCCCGGCTGCCGCCACCGTTGACGATGGTGAAGTGCCCCGCGTCGATCTTCGTGAAGCCGTAGGGATCGCCGGCCACGCCGCCGCAGGTTGCGCACGGCACCACGTGCGAATTGGACGCTGCCTTCTGCAGCACGCCCGAGGCGTCGCGCACGAGCAACAGCACGTCGCGTCCTGGCGAATCATCCGTCTTTGCCGTCGCCGAAGAGGGCGGGTCGAGGATAAGAATGACATCGGCTCCACCCTTGTCGGTCAGCGCGCCCTTCACCGAGTCGAGGACCTTCGCCCCACCTGTCGCGAATCGTGTCAGGTCATCCATCTTGCTTCCTTTGGTCGGTGCGGATGCGGATACCGAGTGAGACGTGGGTGCGTACGGGTTGTTCTGCGCGTTGGCCCATGGGCTGAGAAGCAGCAGGGCGCAGGTACTCAGGGAAAGCAGGGTCGGATGTTTTGTCATAGGTCACCATTACTGCGGTGGTTTGTGCTTCGTATCCAGTGTTCAAGCGATGAGCGATACATGCCCGTTCATATGTAGCCGACCGTCTGTTCTAAGATTTCGAGCGCGAAGTCAGATCTAGCGGTTCAAAAGCAAGGTGGCCTTGCCGGCCAGCGCCTGACATGGAGAAACACCGAGCAAGAAGGGCACTGCACAACGTGTTTCGGCGTATCTTCGCCGCCACGTGTCGACGCGGATGATCATGACTGGTCAACGAACCCGCTCAGGCATGCTGCAAGCCGAGTAAACAATCTTGCATCCGGTGCCATTCTTGCGACATGCGCCGAGTGCTCCGTCCTCGGCCATTTGCAGGTTCTTATCGGTGGATGCTCCATATGAATCATCACTCCAAGCAATGGCCGCGCACTGGTTGTAGTAGGTGAGCACAACTTTGCATCCCTGAGCCCCCCGGGCCTTGCAATCAGACATCGCATCATGAACGGCAATCGCCTTCGTGTCCCGGTCAGCAATCGTTCCAGCGTCTCCAGCATCCTTGTCGAGCGCAATCGCTCCCCATTTGTCCTTCCAAACCGGCGCGGGCGCGACTGGTGTCGAAGCATTTGGGGCGTTGTAACCTGGCATGCCTGCAGCGTCTGGCGGAACGCAGTTTCCTCCACCTGTATTGACGCTGGTCGCACACTGGCCCCACGCAGGAGCTGAGATAGCCCCAAGCACAAATAGCCAGGCGAACGCGTGTGCTCTTCTAGGCCGCGTCGCTTGAGCCACATTGGCTTGGTCCTCATCAAGCATGCGTATTATCGAACGCGTTGAGGCTGTACACATGCGGTGTAAACCGTTTTGCATCCCGTTCCGCCGGTCGAGCACGATTCGACGGCAGCCTGGGATGCGCCTTGCAGCGATGGGTCATGAGCGATGCCATATGATTCATCGCCCCACGCAACGGCCGCACATTGATTGTGGTACGTCAGCTTCACCTCACAGTTTCGCGCTCCAGTTGCGCGGCATTCGTCCATGGCGATTCGAATGGCTGCGGCCTTGCTTGTTTGGTCCGTGGCAGTGCCTTTCGCGCCACCCTTCGCGTCCAGCACGATCGCACCCCACATGTCCTGCCACACGGGAGGGGGCGCGGCCGGTGCGTATCCGCCTGGTGGAACATTACCTGGCATACCCTGAGCGTCTGGCGGCACGCAGTTGCCACCTCCCGTGTTCACGCCAGTGGCACACTGGGCGAATACGGCCGAAGTATGAAAGCAAAGCAAGGCTAGAGTGATTGAGGTTTTGCTGAAGATTCTCCTCATGCTTGCTCACTCCTACGGATCTCATCGGGTGTTGCTTTATACCCGGAAGATGAAGTAGCCAACGCACCCGTATGCGCAAACGGGTTCGACGATTGTCCCGTCGAGCCCACCTGTTGCCCTCTGCTCGGATCGCTGGATGGCGGCAGATAGGTCGGCGAACCCGGCGGACCATAGCCGCCACCGCGGCTACCCGGCGGCTCAGGCTTGATATGTCCAAACGGCGAGTACGAGTTGAACTGGCCGAGCGTGCCCTGGAAGAAGGAGGCGGCCATGGGCGGGGCGCTGATGATCATGGTGGTGAGCAGCAGGCCGAGACCACCCTGCTGAAGTGCCATGCTGTTGATACCGTCGGTGCTGCCCGCGCCACCCAATTCCGGCATGGATAGCAGGTACTTCACGGCAAAGGAGGCGGTGACGGCCGCCATCATCTTCATCGCGATGGTCACCATGACGCTCAGTACCGCCAGCGAAAACACCGTGCCGATGCCATAGAGAAGCCACTTGCTGAATAGTTGCTTCGTGGGCTCGAACAGCAAACACATGATGAAGATCGGGCCGAAGCCCACGAAGAGGGCAAGGGCGATCTTATTGAGCAAAAGCATGGAGCCGGCGATGACGCTCGGTCCCGCGATGCCTATACCGGTGAACCAGCGATCGCGGTCCTTCGCATCCTGAGCAGCCTGGTCGCCGCCCGTGTCGATGGCGTCGATGGTGCCCATCGCCACTTCCATGCCCGCGAGATTGTTGTCGATGTGCTGGAAGGGACTGCCGCTCTCTCCCGTGACGTACTGAGCGATCGTCGTCGACATGCCGTCGCTCAACGTCCAGTACACGGAAGACGACGAATAAGCGGCCGTCGTGGCGATGAAGACCACGAGGGTTGCTTTCAGCGAATCGCCGACGAGAACCATCATCGGCTGTCGCGACTGCCCGGTGACGATGCGGAATCCCTGGAACATGATCCACACGGTCAGCACCGAGACGGCGACGAAGCCGATGATCGTTGCCGAGCTCGACAGCAGCTTCCACTGCATGATGTCGATTTCAGTGCGCAGGAAGTCGTTGATCGTCTGAAAGAAGACGAAGTTCGTCGCCGTGTCGAGCGGCCCTGCAAGCATGGCAAGCGCCGAGTGACCAGCGAGCATACCGGTGATGTCAACCATGACGCCGTGTTCCGTTCATGTGGATGTGAAGAAGCGAATCAGAAGCCATTGGAGTCACCGATGCTCAGGGTCTGCATGCCAGAGGGCTTGGCGCTTTGCACGCCATCCAGCGACGCCTTCAGCGCAGCGCCCGTAGCCAGGCCACTGATCGCGCTGCCGATGTTGACGTCTCCGATGCCGGGCAGGGAGATCGAACCCCAATCCGAAGGCTGCTTACCCGTGCTTGCCGCGTTTGCAGCGATGGTCTGCTTGGCGCGCAGGAAGCGCAGGTTGGCCTCGTAGGCGTAGTTCACGGTCTGCATCTGCTGCTGGTCGAGCGCGATCAGGTTGTAGAGCGCGGTGAGCTTGTTGGTGTTGTCTTCGAGCTTGCCGAACTGGTTGGCATCGCTTGCCTGGATGGCTGCCCGCTCCTTGAGCAGCTCGCGCAACATGGCGTCACGCGTTGCGGTGTTCTTGTACATCGTCAGCATGTACTGGTACTGAGCGTTCTCGATGTCGACGATCTGCTGGCACGTCGCCTGCTGCGGTTGAGCGACGGCCTTGCAGCGCGTGCCGTCGTCAAGCTTGGTCGTGTCCTCCGGCAGGGTCTGCGTGGGGTCCTTCACGCGAGCGCCCGGCTGCTTCTCGTCGTACGTTCCGATTTTCAGCTTCTCGTTGATGGCATTGATGTTGCCATTCACCGTGGAACCATCGCCCAGCGTCTTGCCGAGCACCGAGTTGATGTCCGTCGTCTGAGTGACGGTGTCGTTGGTGTGTGTCTCGATCTGCTTAAGCGTGGCGTTGGCGTTGGCGTCATTCACCGCCCACTGCGCATGGGCAGCGGGGGCGGCCAGCGACAGCGCCAAGGCGAAGGCGGCTGCGCCGAGCAGGCGGTGAAGGAGGGCGTTTTGCCGACGGAGGGTCGAGGGAAGGGTCATGGTTGGGTTCTCCAAGGTCAATGCGTGCCTGGGTCAGCGGGCCGCCGAGCGGGCAGGACGCGTCGAGGGGGAGGCGGGCGACGGCTTCTTGCCGCTGCCCTTTCGGTGTTCGTAGAAGGAGGGAAGCCACTGGTCCGGCGTGAGTTCGTCTGCCGGAACGCCCAGGTCCTCCGCTTGTCGCGCAAGGACCTCGTGCATGATCTCGATGTTGTCCGTGGACGCGGAGATCACCGCCAATGCGTCATCCATGCCACGCAGATTCAACTGGCACACTGCAGAGGCGTGCCCCTGTTTGACCAGGAAGCGGCGAGAGCGCTCGTCGAGACTCACCACCACCTGGTACTCCGCGTCGGTCAGCTTGAGGCCGTTGACGTAGTCCTCGCGGCTGGCGTTCGGATTGGGTAGCAGGATCATCGTGGCGGTCTGCTCGATGAGTGCCGCGGAGATGTCGCTGGCCAGCGCATCCTCGGGGCTTTGCGTGGCAAAGATGCCCATGCCGTTCTGCTTACGAATGGTCTTCTGCTTGTTCTTGGCAAATTCCTTGAGACCGCCCTTGCCGTCCAGGATCTTCCAGAACTCGTCCATGACGTAGATGAGGCGGCGGCCATCGATCAGGGCTTCGAGGCGGTGCAGCAGATAGTTGATGACCGGCGCGCGGACTTCAGGGTTGTCGATGATCTCGGTGTAATCGAAGCCGATGATATTGGCGCGGGAGAGGTCGACCGTATCCTTCGGATTGTCGAAGACCCAGCCAAGCGAGTTGCCCGCAGTCCACTTGCGCATGCGAATGAAGAGGCCGTCGTCGCCGAGATTCGGCAAGCTCTTCTGGAAGTTCGTCATGTTCCGAAGATGCATGGGGGTGTCGAGGATCGCCTCGACGGCCCGGTAGATGTCTTCTTCCTCACGGGAGCTGTAGACGCTCTTGCCGGCCAGCACCTTGATGAGATCAGCCAGGAACTGGACGTTCTCCTCCGTGCGCTCGCACTGGAACGGATTGAAGCCGGTGGGCTTGCCGTTTTCCAGGGCGAGATAGTTGCCACCGCAGGCGCGAACGAAGATCTCGGCGCCGCGATCCTTGTCGAAGAAGAAGATCGTGGGCGCCGGGTCGAGCTTCTGCACCTGGCTCAACAGGAAGTTGATGAGTGCCGTCTTACCGGTACCGGATTTGCCGATGACCATGGTATTGGCGATGGCCTTTTCACCGAACGAGTTCTCGGCCGGATGCGTGGCGTGGAAGTTGAAGTAGTACGGCTGGCCGTTGGTCGTCTGCAGTGTCGTGACGCAGTCGCCCCAGGGGTTGTTCTGCTTCTTGCCCGTGGCGAAGTTGTGCAGTGGCGACAGGCCGAGGAAGTTGAGCGAGCTGACATTTGCCAGACGAGTGCGGTATTTCCAGTTGCCTGGGAACTGCGCATAGAAGGCCGAAGTCACCGCCAGGTCTTCCTTCACCGACACGAACCCTGCATTGGACAGCTCGGCACGCGTGGCGGCGATCTGCTGCGACAGAGCTTCCTGTGCGGTCGAGTAAACGGCCATGGTGAAATGGTACTCGCCAAGCACGAAGTTGCCCGACGCGAGCTGGTCCATCGCCTGGTCCATTTCGATGATCTGGCTGACGGCCTTGTCGCCGGAGGAGATCATCATGCCCTTGGTGCGCTCCAGGGCCTTGAGCGCATCCTGGCGGCCCATGGGGCTGAAGGAGTGGGTGATGACGTATTCGAAATCGAGGTACTTGAGCCCGTTGAGGATGCCCGGATAGGTCCCCTCGACGTACTCCTTGATATTCAGGATGGCGCCGAAATGGTTGACGCCGTTAGGGGTCGTCAGCACGAAGTCGCCCGTCTTCGACGAAAACCGTTGCCGGCTGACCGGCAGGTAGTCCTTCACTGGGGCGGAAAGCACCGGCACTGGCTCATCGAGGCGATTCAGGATGTACCCGTAAAGTTCGAGCACTTCGGAGAAAACGACCCCGTTGGGTGCTTCATACATGCCCATGCGCGTGGGCGCATAGTCCTTGAGTACGGCCTCCACGTTGCCGGCCAGTTCCAGGATCGTGGCGATCGCTTGCGCTTGCTCGGCCTGAAGCCGTTCGACGTTCGACGATTTCTCGACGAAACGTTTTCCCGAGACGACAGGGCGATAGATCATCGTCAGGTAAAGCTCGTTCTGCATGAGCTTCTGACTCGAAAGCGAGTCGTAATAACCGTCCGAGAGCGCCTGATTGAAGCTATGTTCGAACTTGCTCTTGTCCTTGATGCTGCGGCGGCGACGGATATCGTGCACCCAGAACGCCACGTTTACGAAGTCGGGCGCTCGCAGCGTCTGCAGCATGCGATTGAACGTGTTATGGCGGTGCTCGATTTCCCACTCCTCCCTGCCTACGAACGGCAGGCCACCGAGGCGCCACACCAGCAGGAAATCGCCCCCCGTCGTCTTGAGGACGGTCGGCGAGACGTGGGTCGAGAATGGAATGAATTCGCCGATCGCTGCATCAGGAATGAACATGGCTCTGCCTACCGTCAAACGCACTGGAAAGGCCCTGGCAGAAATCTGCCAGGGCGGGAGTCGCCTTATCGCTTCGCCTTGCCTGGCTCGCGATAAGTGTTGGGCGTGAAGACCCACATGCCGTCGTGCTCGGCCAGATTCTTCACTCGGGTCCTGAACTGAAGCCGCAAGCCAAGCAGGCGGAAGATCAGCTCATCGCGGCGTGCCATCTGGCGCATCACGAAGATCGAGCAAGGAATCCAGAGGAGCCACCACATGTTGAAGTACATCGCCATCAGCAAACCGCTGCCCGCCCCAAGAAAGAAGGGCACATAGGGCACGCCCATGAACATGGGTGGGCGCGTGCAGCCGCGGAAGAGCGCGTTCTTATGCATGGAAGTGAAGCAGGTGCATAGCCATCTGCACCGAGTCCATGAGGAACGTAGCGGCGCCACCGCTGCTCGACACGCAGGCGGTCGAGTCACCGCTGCCGCCCACAACCATCTTCGCTACCTGCGCGGCTGCACCGATCAGCACGCCGCCTACGAGAGCCGGCGCCACGTCGGCGATACGCTTGTGGGCGAACGCGATCTGGTAGCCGGAGAAGATCACTGCGATGGTAACGACAACGATCGAAGCGGCGTTCAGCAGGGAGTTGATGTTCTGGAAGAATCCACAAACCTTCTTCGAGGTCTCGGCCACGTCCTGGGCAAGGCCGATCGACGGCAGGAGCAGGACGGCGGCGATCATCAGGAAGACGGCCATCTTGTTGAGCGACGTGCGGTCAGCCGGGGTGCTGGGAAGTTTGGACATCTCGTAGTTCCTTCGTGTTACTGGGCTGGGTACGGTTGCGCGAGCACAACCGGGTTGATGACGGCTACGGCTTCCGTAGCCGGTTTCGCAATGACCTGCTTCGTGCAGGGCGAGAGCAGGTCAGAAAACAAAGGCGCCATCGCCTCCTCCCTGGCGCAGATCCGCCGGATCGCCGGCGGGTGTCGAGGGTGGCGTCGGGGCAGCGGCGGCGGCTGGCGCAGGGTCGTTCGGGCCTTGGACCTGCGGCACGAAAACGCCGTTGTCGTTGGCCGGCCCCGTGCCTGTCGCATTGGCCGATATGCCGATCTGCGACATCACGGCGGCGGTTGCCGGATCCGTCGGGATCCTGCCCGATGTCACCGACGGGCCTGTGCCAGGCACCGCACCGGGAAGAGGGAGTGCCGCGTTGCCTTGCAGTATCGGCGCGATCTGATTCTGTGCCGCTTGGGCTGCCTGTAGCGCCTGGGCGATCGATGCGGCGTCCGGCTCCATTCCGGTCATGTTGGTACTGGGAGTAGGCGTCTGCGCTCGGCTTGGTGGCGGGAGCCCTGCGGCCCGAGCAACGGCGGGAGCAACGGCGGCCGCGACGGCGGCATCGGCGACGCTGCGCATGGCCACGCGGTAGGCGGACCCGTCCACAGGAACCACCGGCGTTCCTTTGTTCGCGGCGTTCGTGGAGGTGCTCACCAGCGGGATCGCCAAGGCATTCGCAGCGAGCGCGCTCTGGCGTGCCATCGAATCGAATATTTTCTGGACGTAACCGTCCTGGTAGCCCGTCGTGAAGTTGCCGGAGTAGTAACAGCTGAACGCCTTGCCCCAGTCGCCGCCAGCACTGGTGTAGCACTGGGCGAGGATCTGCGATCCGGCGACGAGATTCGGGCAGACCTCGAACGCCTTCTCGTAGGTATCGAGGCCGTACTTGCCGAGGTTGGCGCGGTTTACCTGCGCCACACCCAACGAATAGTTGTAGCCGTTGGCTTCGAGCATGCGCACGGTCGCCACCGCTTCGCCAAGGTTTGCGGGCTGGCGCACGAGCTGGCCGCCGACGACGCCGATCGCAAACGGGTTGCGAGACGATTCGACGTTGACGACGTGCTGCATCACCTCAGCCGGTACGGCAAGGTTGGGGCAAGCCATCATTTCCATTCCTGGTACCACCGTTACAACTCCTGTCTAATGACCGATGTGTTTCGTGTGTTACCCCCCGTCCGGGGCCAGGCCCCGAGCGGGGTTGAAGTCGATGCCGGTAATGTGGCGGCGCCCGGCATGCGCCTTGATGTGGACAATGATGTCGATGGTGAGCATCAATAGTCGCTTGATCGTCGAGAACTCGAGTCCTGCACCTTCGTTGGATGCCTTCACCATCAGGCCCAACTGGTCCCACGTCTGCTCTACGCTGCCGGCGTGGCAACTGGTGATGGAGCCGGGGTGACCGGACGCGCAGTTTCGAATGAAGTAGAAGGACTCGTCGCCGCGAAGCTCGGCCAGGATGATCCTGTCGGGCTTCATGCGCAGACACGCCTCCATGCAACTCTTTGCGGTGACGTTGGCTGCGCTCTGACCGCCCTTCGAATACAGCAGATGGACGACGTTAGGCTGGTCGATGAACAGCTCTCGCGCATCCTCGATGGTCACCAGCCGTTCGTCTTCCGGAATGTGCCCTACGAGCGACTTCATGAAGGTGGTCTTGCCGCTGCCGGTGGCGCCCGCCACCACGATGTTCTTCTTGTTCAACACCGCGTGACGGAAGAAGTCCGCGTAGCGCCGCTCGGCGCGTAGTTCGAGCAGTTCGCGATCCGCTTCACTGATGGTGTTGGCGCCTTCGAGGACCTGATCGAAGAAACCGTCTTCCTGGTATTGCGCCAGCGTCTTGCTCTGGCGCGAGGGGAGGCGGATGGTGATCGATACACGGCCCGCCTCGCATGCGGGCGGGATAACGAACTGCGCACGCTGCCCGGTGGGGAAGGTCAACGAAACGACCGGATCCACGTCGGTGATGCGCTGCCCCGTATTGCTCTCGTTGACCACGGCGGTGCAGAACTGCCGAGCCCGCTCGTAGGTGAGCGACGGAACGTCCACCCGCTCCCATTTGCCGCGGCGCTCCAGATAGAGCTCGCCGGGCTTGTTGATGCAAATCTCGGTGACGTCGGACGACGACAGGTAATCCCGGATACCCAGTACCTCGTACTGGTAATCCAGAAAGTCGTTACCGACGGCGGCGAGAGCGGGTTCGTTCATCGATCAGTACCGTGCTACCACGCCGCTGAAGTCCACGTCCTTGGCGACGTAGATGGCCAGCACCGTGCCCTGGTTGATCGTGACCGTGGCAGGACGATTGGCGGCGCGCTGCACAGCCTGGTTCGCGAGCTGCTGAACGGTCGCCGCGGTGTTGCTCTCGAACGGGCTCTGCGTCACCACGCCGTTGCTGATCGTGGTCTGGCGCGGGCCATGCTCTGCCGCCTCGTACTTGAAGGCGTCACTGAGCATCGAGATCAGCAGAGCAGCACCGATACGGCTACCCCAGTGGGCGTTGTAATAGCCGGGATGGCCGGCGCCGCCGAGCGTATCGATACCCGGGCTGGCCATGTTTACGTCGATACCGGTAGGCGTGACGATGCGATCCCAGATGACAGCCACACGGGGTCCATTGGGCTCCATCTCGTACTTCCCGAGGACCTTCGAGCCCTTGGGAAGCAACAGCCGCTTGCCGGTGAACGAGTACACCGGTTCGGTGACGATGCAGGACGTGAAGCCGGGGATGTCGGTGATGATCCGTGTCTCAAGCACGCAACGAATGAACGTGCCGCGCAGCATGAGCGTGTCGGGGTGGGTGAGTGGCGAGGCATTTGAAACGTCCGGCAGCGGCTTGGCGCCGTAGGCCGAATTCACGGGGACACCGCCCTGGGGCGAGGGACCGAGCATGCCCGGCATCATGCCGAACGCACCACCGGGACCACCCTGGCCGCCCATACCCATAGGCTCGCCGGCTGCGGCAGCCGCCTGCGCCGCCTGGGCGTCCATCATGCGACGTTCCAGAAGCGTCGGACCGGTGCGCACCGGCGCAGCGGTCGTCGTCCGCTGCGGTAGCGTCGACGGCAGCGGTGGCGGCGGTGCCAGCGCGATCGGTTCGGGCAGCTTGGGAGCCGCTTCCGGTACGGGCGCGACCTTTGGCGCCTCGGGAATGGTCACTGTTTCCTCGGCCTTTGGCTTCTTCGGCGGCGGCGCGGAGTTGCCGGAGCTGAGGAAGAACCAGGCCGCAAACAACAGGAGCGCCACGATGCCGGCCAGGAAGGCCAGCGCGCGACGATTCATCCGACGGACGTCGGCGGCGGCAAGCTGTGGCGCACCAGCATCGAGGTCGGGTGGCGGCGCCTGGCGGCGCTGATTGGCGTACGGATTTCCCGCGAGAGGATCGGCATGCTCGCTGCCCGCTTCCGTGTGCGGCACGCCGTTGTCGCGGTTCTCGTCGTCCGGATGATAGGGATTATTCGGGCTCACTTCTTCGTGTTCCTTCGCAGACCAACGACGTTGTTGTCGTGCCGGATGACCAGGTAGTTATAGGTGCCGTGGACCACGATGGTGTTGCCCTCCACCGTGGTGTTCACCACCGAATCCTCGCCATGTTCCTTTTCGCGCATGTAAACGGTCGGGAAGTTTCCGGTGGGAAACTGCTTAAGGTCAGGCATCTTGATGTACGTGAAACGGCCGTCGTCGTAGACGTTGACCGGCACGAGCCACGGCGCCGTCTTGCGCTTCACGGCATAGTCGTAGTCGAAGTTGTAGTCACGCCCCTTGACCAGCGAGGTGTCGAGTTCCGGCGTTTCCGCGACCTTCTTGGTTTCCGCAAGGAAACTCGTGTCGGACGGGTAGGTGAACGTGATCTTGTACTGGACGCCGGCACGACGAGCCTGGTCGAGCGTCTTCCAGTCGGTCGCCACGACCTTCAGCTCGAAGATGTACGAATGCGTGGCGGTACGAATCATCATGTTCGTATCGACGTCGACGTTCTTCGGCTTTACATAGAACACGTTGTCGCGGCGGGTCAGTTCCCAGCCGCTGCTGAAACCGGTGCTGTAGTCGAGGATCTTTTCATTCGGGCTCAGCTCGATCTGGGTGGTGATACCCAGTCCCGTGCGCACGGTATAGATCTTGTCGGGTTCGTACTGGTATGGGGTGACGACCTGTGCATGCACGACGCTGGTCGCGCAGGTGGTGAGCAGCAAGGCTGTCAAGCTCAGTCGGAGCATATTCTGACGCATCATCGACGACGCCCTCCATTGGCGGCGTTCGGTTGGGTGGGGGCGGCTGCCTGAGGTGCGGCCGTCTGCGGAGACGTGTTATTCATCGTTGCGTTGTCGACGGGAATGGGCGACTGAGGCATGGCCTCCATGGACGCCGGCTGCTGAGCGGGCGCGGCGGCTGCGGCAGGTGCCTGTGCTGCGGCAGGCGCCTCGCTTTCCGTCGGCGGCGGATCCGCATAGTCGTTGTCCACGCGATAGTCGGTGACCTGGAAGCCCAACGGGTTCTCGACGCGGTACTGGTCGTCCATCTTGAGATTCGGGTTGTACGTGAACGCGAGCGTCGCGATCTTGCTGTCGAGCGGCACGGTCTGGCCGGTCAGCTTGTTGTAGACGCTACGCTGGAAACGTACGGTGGCACCCTTTGGCGTGGTGCCGTTTTCGCCCCCAATGAAGATGATGCTGGAGATTTTCACGCGGACGGCGCGATCACGTCCGTACGTCTTGTAAGGCGCGTCAGGATTGGTCTGAGCGTGCAGATCCGTATAGGCCTTTGCGATCTTCGGTGTCGACATCGTCAATACCGTGGCCCAGTCACGCAGGTTGATCATGGTCACGTCGAACGATTCGCGAGCCAGGATGAAATGTGTGACGTTGCTGCGATTGATCGCCTCACTGGCCGTGATGCGCCGATTGACGACATCATCGGTAAGGCGCGTCACCGAACTCATGCCGGTATACGCATCGGCAAGCACGATGTACGGCACCTTTTCCTTCAATGGCAGCATGTAGAAATAGCCGGCTGCGAGGATCAGCGAGAGCGAAATCGAGCAAAACGCCACCATCCACGCGCGGCGTTCGCTGCGCTGGGCCAGGTCCGAAACCGTGGTTTCGAAATCGACCGATCGCGCTACCGCGGCATCGATCTTGGGAGATTGTTTCTTGTTGAACATCAAGTAGGCCTGGCGTGACTGTCGCGGGAATTACTGAGCACGAGACACGGGGGCCGCACCGGCGGAAGCCGCGTCGGTCGGTGCCTGTGCGAGAGGAGCTTTCGCTGCGACGGTCGGCTGCGAGCCGTGCGTATCAGCCGACGCGGTGGGCGCCGGGGAGGCAGGTGTCGGGGGCACGATGGCAGCCGTTTCCTCTACGACAAGCTCCGGCCCGTTCGCTACGACCGTCACGCCTTGCGGCGCGAAGATCGCGCTGAGCTGTGATGCCGCGTCGCGTAGCTCGGACGTATGGATCTGCGCGGCCGACTTGGGCAGCGTGAAATCCGAACGCAGGCGATAGGAGAGCTTGGTTCCCGTATCGCTGGTCCAGCGCGTGAGCATGGTCTTCAGCGTGCCGTCCATCGGCGCGGCGTAATACGTGTACGGCACCGCCAGCGGAATTTCGACCGGCTTGTCGTCATAACGGTTGACCGGCTTCCAGCGGCCGCCGAAATCCTTCGGGGCAGGCGTGCCGCATGCCGAAAGCGTGGCGGCCAGAACGGCCACCAGGAGTGTGGTGAGTTTGGGAGGCAGGGCAGTTTTCACGCTTGGCTCTTATTTTTGAAGGATGTGATTCGAGGACGACGGGCACGGCGCCACGTGCCTTGGCGAGGGCTGGCCGAATGCAATCGTTGTTTTTCTGGGGTCATTTGCCCGGGCGCATTCGTGCAACCCGGCGCGACGGCCAAGCGAGGCGTCGCACACAGGGACTTGCCACCGGGACTGCTACCTCGGCCCAACCGGCCGCGAGCGACATGCAATTCATCCATACAACATCCTGTAGGAGCGCTTCCGCACCCTTGCACTACGTTCCAGCGAAGAATGGCCTAGCGGCGCCGGGTTGCGATCGTCGATCGCCTACCCGAAGTTGCGGCTAGCTGGCCTTGGATTCCCCACCCCTTTCACGGACCCTGTCCGCGGCGTAAAGGTAACGCAACAACGTTTTCTTGACCAGACGTTGAAGTACCTGTTTCTGCGATGCTTGTCACACATTGTCGGCATGCAATGTGTATGAAACGTAACAGCTGCTTGACACACGTCGCTTGGCAAGTGTGGCGTGGCGCACGGTCCTGCGGCGTATGTCTACGTCTCGTGAAGGTTGCGCTTGTAACCATCGACTCGCCCTTTTACGTCGTCCTGAAGCTGCCATCGCGTGATGTCATCCTTGCTACGCCGCTTTAATTGCGTGCTTCTCAAAGAACGCGGCGGGTTAGTGAGTCGGGAAATGGTGGCGTACCCTTGCACCGACGTCACGGCCTGCTGATCGAAGAGCGAAGTGCGTTAGCGCCAACGGACTTACCCGAACTCGCCCGCTCCGCAGCGTGGCGTTCGGTGCCGATGATCGTGGCTGTTCGCGACAACGCGTGCGCACAGCCCACTCACGGACTGAGCCGTTGGGTCATGTCTGTTCCTTGAAGAGTGCGGGGCCGTGGGGAGCGGCGCAAGGCAACTATAGGGGTCGCTTCGCAGCAATCTATAGTTGCGATATTAGCGTGACGCCCGCGAGGCGGGCAAGCGCCTTGCCGCAGTGATTCGTAGCGCCCGTCATGCGGCCCAGCGTCGACAGCCGCGATCGCCGGGAGTAGAAATGCTCTCTTTGACCGGGAGCCCCGATGGATGCCGCAGTGATTCCTTCCGATGCCGAACTGATGGCGCTGGCAGGGGAGGTTGCCGCCGCAGCGATTGAGCGGCGGGTGATGGTGGCGACGGCCGAGTCATGCACGGGTGGCTGGATCGCGAAGACGCTCACCGACCTGGCGGGAAGCTCCGTATGGTTCGAGGCTGGCGTCGTGACCTACAGCTACAGCGCGAAAGAGGCGCTGCTCGGCGTCAACCCGCGCACCCTGGAGAGGACAGGCGCCGTCAGCGAGGAGACGGTGCTGGAGATGGTTTCCGGCGCGCTCGCGCGGTACGGCGCCGGTGTGGCGGTGGCGGTCACGGGCATTGCCGGCCCCTCTGGCGGCACGCCGGACAAGCCCGTGGGCACCGTGTGGATCGGCTGGAAGCGTCGTGGGGGCTATGCCCACGCGCAGGTCCACCATTTCGACGGCGATCGCGAAGCCGTGCGGCGGCAGACGGTTGCCGCAGCGCTTGCTGGAATGACCGCCGAGCTCAAGGCTTGAACCGGCCGGCTATGGCAAACTTGGCGATTGCGGATCGCAGTCCCTGAGACCACGGTCGGGCAAGATACATCCCTACACACGAGACCGGAATTCACGATGGACGACAACAAGCGCAAGGCGCTGGCGAGTGCCCTAGGCCAGATCGAAAAGCAGTTCGGCAAGGGTGCGGTGATGCGTCTGGGCGATCGCGTCGACGACCAGATCGACACCGTGTCGACCGGTTCGCTCGGCCTCGACATTGCCCTGGGCATTGGCGGCCTGCCGCGCGGCCGTATCGTCGAGATCTACGGCCCGGAATCGTCGGGCAAGACCACGCTCACGCTGCAGGCCATTGCGTCCTGCCAGCGCGCTGGCGGCACCGCGGCCTTCGTCGACGCCGAGCACGCGCTCGACCCGAGCTACGCCGAGAAGCTGGGCGTCAACGTCGCCGACCTCCTGGTCAGCCAGCCGGACACCGGTGAACAGGCCCTCGAAATCGCCGACATGCTGGTGCGCTCGGGCGCCGTCGACATGGTGGTGGTCGACTCGGTGGCGGCGCTTACGCCGAAGGCCGAAATCGAAGGTGAGATGGGCGATTCTCACGTGGGCCTGCATGCCCGCCTGATGAGCCAGGCCCTGCGCAAGCTCACGGCCAACATCAAGAAATCCAACTGCCTGGTCATCTTCATCAACCAGATCCGCATGAAGATCGGCGTGATGTTCGGCAGCCCGGAGACGACCACCGGCGGCAACGCGTTGAAGTTCTACGCGTCCGTCCGCCTCGACATTCGTCGCATCGGTGCGGTGAAGAAGGGTGAGGAAGTCATCGGCTCCGAGACCCGCGTCAAGGTGGTGAAGAACAAGGTGGCGCCGCCGTTCCGTCAGACCGAGTTCGAGATCCTCTACGGCGAGGGCACTTCGCGCGAAGGCGAGATCATCGAGCTGGGCGTGCGGGAGAACCTGATCGACAAGTCCGGCGCCTGGTACAGCTACAAGGGCGACCGCATCGGCCAGGGCAAGGAAAACGTCCGCCAGTTCCTCCGCGACAACCCGGCCATTACCAACGAGATCGACGCCCAGCTGCGCGATCGCCTGCTGGTGAAGCCCGGTAGCGGCACGTCCAAGGCCAGCGACACCGAGCAGGATGCGCTCGAGGAAGTCTGAGCCCGGCACGGGTGGGCGCGGCACCAAGGCCGAACGTCCCACCCGCACCGCGTACGACAAGGCGCTCGGGCTTCTCGCCCGGCGCGAACACTCCCGCCGCGAACTCAAGCAGAAGCTTGATCGCGGCGGTTTTGCGCGTGACGAAGCCTCGGCCGCGATCGAGCGCCTAGGTGATCAGGGCTACCAGGACGACGATCGCTTCGCCGAGGCGCTGATTCGCAGCCGCGTGGGTCAGGGCTACGGCCCGGCCCGCATCCGGGCCGAACTACGCAGCCAGGGCATCAGCGACGCCGTGTTGCGCCGATTGCTCGATGCGGTCGACGTGGATTGGGACGATCTTGCCGCCAGCCAGCTGCGGCGGCGCTATGGCGGACCCACGGCCGACCCCGCGGAACGGCAGCGTCGGGCGCAATTCCTCTTGCGTCGCGGCTTCGCCGCCGCCACAGTACGTGTTCTTACCCACGCCGATGCGGAAGACGCCGACGACGACTGAAGGCAACGAGCCTTGATTCTGGACGGAGCGTCCCCGCGATACGCCTCGCAGCTCCGAAGCCACGATCGCTCATGAAAACAGCCGAAATCCGTTCGACCTTCCTCGAGTTCTTCCGGTCCAAGGACCACACCATCGTGCCGTCGGCATCGCTGGTGCCGTCGAACGATCCCACGTTGCTGTTCACCAACTCGGGCATGGTGCCCTTCAAGAACGTGTTTCTCGGCAGCGAGAAGCCTGGCTACGTGCGCGCGGCGGACGTGCAGCGCTGCCTTCGGGCCGGCGGAAAGCACAACGATCTGGACGCGGTGGGTTATACCGCCCGTCATCACACGTTCTTCGAAATGCTCGGCAACTGGTCGTTTGGCGACTACTTCAAGCGCGACGCCATTCGCTATGCATGGGAACTCCTCACGGCGGTCTACAAGCTGCCGGCCGAACGCCTGTGGGTCACGGTGTACCACACCGATGACGAGGCCTACGACATCTGGCACAAGGAGATGGGCGTGCCTGCCGAGCGTATCGTGCGCATCGGCGACAACAAGGGCGCGCCTTTTGCGTCCGACAATTTCTGGCAGATGGCGGACACCGGCCCGTGTGGTCCGTGCACGGAAATCTTCTACGACCACGGTCCGGACGTTGCTGGCGGCCCCCCGGGTTCGCCCGACGAGGACGGCGATCGCTACATCGAGATCTGGAATCTGGTCTTCATGCAGTTCGATCGCGCGCCGGACGGCACGCTGACGCCGCTGCCGGCTCCGTGTGTCGATACGGGCATGGGCCTCGAGCGTCTCGCTGCTGTACTTCAGCACGTGCATTCCAACTACGAGATCGACCTGTTCGCGCACCTGATTGCCGAAGCGGGCCGTCTCACCGGCACGGCCGATTTGTCGAACAAGTCGTTGCGCGTCATCGCCGATCATATCCGTGCCTGCTCGTTCCTGATCGTCGATGGCGTGCTGCCGTCCAACGAGGGGCGCGGCTACGTGCTTCGCCGTATCATCCGTCGCGCCCTGCGGCATGGTTGGATGCTCGGCGTGCGTGGCGATTTCTTCTGGAAGATGGTGGCGCCGCTCGTGGCCGAGATGGGCGACGCCTATCCCGAGATCGCCGCCAAGCGTGCGTTCGTCGAGCAGGCACTGAAGACCGAGGAAGAGCGCTTCGGCGAAACCCTCGAGCACGGCATGCGCCTGTTCGACGATGTCGCCGCCAAGTCGGGGCAGATCATTCCCGGTGTGGATGCTTTCCGTCTTTACGACACCTACGGCTTCCCGGTCGATCTCACGGCCGATATCGCGCGCGAGCGTGGCATGACGGTCGACATGGAAGGCTTCGAGCAGGCCATGGGTGAGCAGCGCGCACGCGCGCGTGCGGCCAGCAACTTCGCAACCAAGGCGCAGCTTCCGGCAGAGGTCGCCAGCGCCTTGTCGCCGACGATCTTCACCGGCTACGAACATCTCGATCTTGCCGATGCGAAGGTCGTCGCCATCGTCCGCGAAGGCAAGGCGGTGGATGCGCTCGCCGATGGTGAGGAGGCTTTCGTGCTGCTCGATCGCACGCCGTTCTATGCCGAGTCTGGTGGGCAGGTCGGCGACACGGGCATGCTGCGCAATCCGTCCGGTGCATTCGCCGTGGCGGATACACAGAAGGTCGGCGGAGCTTTCTTCGCGCACTTCGGTAGCTGGCAAGGTTCCGCGCCGTTGACCAAGGGTGCCGTCGTCGGTGCCTCGGTCGACGCGGCCCAGCGTCAGGCCACGGTGCTGAATCATTCGGCCACCCATTTGCTGCACGCAGCCTTGCGCACCGTGCTGGGCGATCACGTCGCACAGAAGGGTTCGCTGGTCGCGCCGGAGCGGCTGCGTTTCGACTTCTCCCACTTCAAGGCCGTCACGCCCGAAGAGCTGGCGCAGGTCGAGCATATGGTCAACGACGAGATCCGCCGCAATCAGCAGGCCGAGATTCACCACATGGGCTACGACGACGCCTTGGCATTCGGTGCCGTTGCTCTGTTCGGCGAGAAGTACGGTGCCGAGGTGCGCGTACTGAAGATGGGCGATTTCTCTACCGAACTCTGCGGCGGTACGCACGTCTCGCGCACCGGCGATATCGGCTTGTTCAAGATCGTTTCGGAATCCGGTGTCGCCGCGGGCGTTCGACGCATCGAAGCTGTGACCGGCGCGGGCGCCATGGCGCGCGTAGCCGACGAGGAGCGCATCCTGAGCGAGGTCTCCGGGTTGCTGGCTGCGACGGGCGACGACGTCGTCGAGAAGCTTCGCCAGCTCTTCGATCGGCAGAAGAAACTCGAAAGAGAGGTCGAATCGTACAAGGCCAAGGCAGCCAGTTCGGCGTCCGCGGATCTGGCTGGCTCGGCGGTCGAGGTGGCCGGTATCAAGGTCGTTGCGGCACGGCTCGAAGGTCTCGATGCCAAGTCGCTGCGCGACAGCATGGATGTTCTTAAGCAACAACTAAGCAACTGCGTCGTGATCCTCGCCGGCGCAGTCGATGGTCGCGTATCCCTGGTGGCAGGCGTCGGCGGCACAGCGCTGGGCAAGGTCAAGGCTGGCGATCTCGTCGCGGAAGTGGCGTCCCATATCGAGGGCAAGGGCGGTGGCCGCCCGGATATGGCGCAGGGCGGCGGCCTCGATAGCCCGGCGCTTGCGACTGTCCTGGCAGGCATTCCTGCCTGGGTGGAGGCCCGCCTGCGCTGAACGGCAGGTGGCCGGATAGACGTCGGTATGTTGTAAACGCGTCCCTGTGCACGCATTCACAGCCTCGTGCGTTGCGTACCCCGGTTTGGCTCGGCTAGTATCAGCCGAATGTCGAACCGCATCCTTCGACATCGATCCTTCGGGTCGAGATGGCAGGACAGCTAGTCAGCGACACACACAACTAGAGCCGGGGAAGGCAATCGGCCTTCGATGGTCGAAACGTCGATCCATTGACGGCAAGCACTCGGGGTGAGGTTGTCGTTGGTGGGGAAGCCAATACCTGATTTTATGGAGTATCAATCATGCTGATTCTGACCCGCCGGGTCGGTGAAACCCTGATGATCGGCGACGAGGTGACCGTCACCGTTCTGGGTGTGAAGGGTAACCAGGTGCGCATCGGCATCAATGCACCGAAAAACGTTGCGGTCCACCGCGAAGAGATTTACCAGCGCATCAAGAACGAGAATGACCCGGCCGGCCATTCCGGGGACGACCAGTAAAGTCTTTACGGCCGCGGCAAGGGCAAGTATCCTTGCTGGCTCGTTAGGGCACGGTCCTCGACGAACGATCACGGAGAGTTGCCCGAGAGGCCGAAGGGGCTCCCCTGCTAAGGGAGTATAGGGTCAAAAGCCTTATCGAGGGTTCGAATCCCTCACTCTCCGCCAGACACAGAAAAGCCCTGACTCGTCGGGGTTTTTTTGTGTCTGGCGACGGGGCGTATTGGCGCTGCGTGAGACGTCTAGACCGCGGTCGTACCTCGTAGCCGTAACGGTTCGGTCGGGTAAGTGGGCCAGAGGCCATCAGGCGTTGGCATCGGCAACCGATTAGTGGTTTCCTCAGCCGACCCGCCACGGAGCCGCCCCATGAAGCTTGCCTTGCTCTTCGCCGCGCTCGTCCTTGCCGCCACGCCTTCCTTTGCGGAAGACACGCCGAAGGCGCAGATCCAACAGGTCGTCAACCGGTTCCAGGCGGCCATCAAGGCCCACGACGGTCAGGCCCTCGGCACCCTGTTCCTGCCCGATAGCAAGGCGTGGATCATGGCGATGGGGGACTCGACCTATCAAAAGATGCGTCAGAAGCATCCCGACGCGGCTTCCTTTAAGAGCGGTACCTGGCAGGAATTCGTCGCCTATGTCGGCGGTACCAAAGACCCCATCGAAGAGCGCTTCCACAACGTGCGTATCGATACGGACGGTACCATTGCGTCCGTCTACTTCGACTTCGAGTTTCTTACAGACGGAAAGGTCGACAATCGCGGTGCAGAAACGTGGCAAATGCTGCGCACGCCTGACGGATGGAAGATCGTCG
This sequence comes from Luteibacter flocculans, assembly GCF_023612255.1. NCBI lineage: Bacteria > Pseudomonadati > Pseudomonadota > Gammaproteobacteria > Lysobacterales > Rhodanobacteraceae > Luteibacter > Luteibacter flocculans. The sequence continues at coordinate 1,267,089 of NZ_CP063231.1, forward strand.
CGATGCTGTATTCATCCAACTTCTGAATCCCTGTGACTACCGCCTAGGCACCGGCACGCAGTCACCTTCCGGCAAGCGGGCAGGCGTTCCCCTGCCCAGCCCGCTGACGTGCGATATCCGCTCAGAAATTGACCGAGCGCAAATGCTGGCGGAACCCTCGGCGTTACTTTGCTCGCTTTCAGCGACTGGGGCCGCCATGTCCATCGGTTATGACGATCTGCACACGAGCTACGGGCGTTGCCTGCGTTCGCGCGGTTTCATCGAGCGCTTCTACGAAATTCTCCTCGCCCGCGATCCACGCATTCCGCCGCTCTTCGAGAAAACCGACTTTCAGAAGCAGCACATGGCCCTCCGTCGCGGCATCAGCCTGGCGATCTCATGGGCCGCGGGAGACGGCATGGCGCAGCGTCCCGTCGATGAAATGATTCGCGTCCATGCACGCCTGGGCAGGGCGCCGGTACTTCCGGAGTTCCACGACCACTGGCTTGAAAGCCTTTTGCAGGCCGTGCGCGAGCGCGACGATCAGCTCACGCCCGAACTGGAAGCTCGCTGGCGCGAAGCCATGGGCAAGGTCACACACGCATTTGCCGTCGCCTTCTGAGCAAGGCTAGATACCCGGACAACGAAAAGGCCCGCTTTTGAGGGCGGGCCTTTCATCGTCGAATGACGAAACTACTCGAATTTATTGGTCGGGGAGACAGGATTCGAACCTGCGACTTCTACGTCCCGAACGTAGCGCTCTACCAGGCTGAGCTACACCCCGACGGGAGCCGCGTATATTAGCCGTGGGTCGGTGCCTTGGCAACAGGTCTTCGCATCTTTTTTACGTGGACGGCGGGGTGGCCCTGGCCATCTGCTAATCTATGCGGCTGCCGCGTGGCGGCGTCCGTAAGCCTGTCCGAAGAGGAATTGCATGGCACTCACCCCGGCCCGCACCATGCCCGGTGTCCTCGAGCTCCTGCCGCTCGATCAGATCGCCTTCCAGCGTATGTTGGATACGATTCGTCGCAATTACGAGCGCTTCGGCTTCCTGCCGATCGAGACCCCGGTCATCGAGTACAGCGACGTGTTGCTGACCAAGACCGGTGGCGAGACGGAGCGGCAGGTGTACTTCGTCCAGTCGACCGGCTCGCTGGGTGCGGCCGAGAAGGGCGAGGTGCCCGAACTGGCGCTGCGCTTCGACCTCACGGTGCCGCTGGCGCGCTATGTCGCGGAGCACGAGCACGACCTCAGCTTCCCCTTCCGTCGCTACCAGATGCAGCGCGTCTATCGTGGCGAGCGGGCGCAGCGCGGTCGCTTCCGCGAGTTCTATCAGTGCGACATCGACGTCATCGGCAAGGATTCGCTTTCGGTGCGCTATGACGCCGAGATTCCGGCGGTGATCTACAGCGTCTTCCGCGAGCTCAACATCGGCGCGTTCACCATCCATCTCAACAACCGCAAGTTGATGCGCGGTTACTTCGAGAACCTGGGCATTGCCGACGCCACGCAGCAGATGCTCGTGCTGCGCGAGGTCGACAAGCTCGACAAGCGTGGCCCGGACTACGTACGCGATACCCTGACCGGCGACGCGTTCGGTCTCGCAGCTGACGTAGCCGACAAGATCCTTGCCTTCGTGCAGGTGCGTTCGACGTCGGTGGACGATGCATTCGCGAAGCTCGATGCGCTGGGCGCCGGTTCGGAAGCGTTCGAGCAGGGCAGGGCGGAACTGAAGGAAGTGCTCGCGATGATCCGTGACTTCGGCGTGCCGGAGACGCACTTCGCGCTCAACCTGTCCATCGCACGCGGGCTCGACTACTACACCGGCACCGTCTACGAAACCACGTTGAACGAACATCCAGGGATCGGTTCGATCTGTTCGGGTGGTCGCTACGAGAATCTGGCCGGCCAGTACACCAAGTCGCATCTGCCGGGCGTGGGTATCTCCATCGGTCTGACTCGTCTTTATTGGCAGCTTCGCGATGCGGGCCTCGTGTCCACGGCGCAGAGCACGGTGGACGTGCTGGTCACGCAGATGGATGCCGCGCAGATGCCGACGTATCTTGCGGTGGCTTCGGAACTCCGCAGTGCGGGCATCGCCACGGAGGTGGTGCTCGACGGCGGCAAGCTGGGCAAGCAGTTCAAGTACGCCGATCGCGCCGGCATCCGTTTCGTCGTGGTGCTTGGCGAAGACGAAATTGCCAAGGGCGTGGTCACGGTGAAGGACCTGCGCCGCGAAGACCAGTTTGAGGTGCCACGCGCCGATCTGGTCAAGACACTTCGCGTCGAACTGGCCCAGGCCGAAATCGGTCGCTGAATCCTCCCACCGCATCCCACGGCGCTTCCCATGACCAGCAGCATTCTTCTCGACGGGCGTAGCCTCACGCGCGCCCAGGTCGCCGCCATCGCCCGCCAGGGCGCCTCGATTCGACTCGACGAGGCGCAGTTGGTGAAAGTGAAGCGCGCTGCCGACTTTCTCGCGGAAAAGGTAGGCGGTGGGGAGCCGATCTATGGCGTCACGACCGGCTTCGGCAGCAACGCCGACAAGCTGCTCGGTGCGCACCGCGTGCGCGACGAACTGCCCGGCGGCAATCCGGAGCCGCGCGACGGAAGCCTGCTCGAAGAACTGCAGCACAACCTGATCATCACCCACGCGGTCTGCGTCGGTAAGCCGTTCTCTATTGACGTCGTACGCGCCATGCTGGCCATTCGCGTGAACACGCTGATGCGCGGGCATTCGGGCATTCGCGTGGAAACCCTGCGCGCGCTGGCCGAACTGCTCAACCGTGACGTGATCCCGGTCATTCCGGAGAAAGGCTCGGTAGGCGCCAGCGGCGATCTCGCGCCCTTGTCGCATCTCGCCATTGTGTTGCTTGGTGGCGGCGAAGCCTTCTACAAGGGCGAGCGCATGCCGGGCGGTAAGGCACTCGCGGCAGCGGGTCTCCAGCCGGTGCGGCTCTCCTTCAAGGAGGGTCTGGCATTGAACAACGGTACGACGCAGATGCTCGCCACCGGCGTGCTCGCGCTCGACACGATGGACATGCTGATCCGCACGGCCGACCTGGCTGCGGCGATGACCCTCGACGCCTTCGCCGGTCGCACCGGCGCCTATGCAGAAGAGGTGCATGCGTTGCGTCCGCACCCCGGGCAGGTCGCCGCTGCGCAGAACATCCGTGGTTTGCTGGAAGGCTCCACCCTCGCCGACATCGCGTACCACATGGTGCCGCGCTTCCGCCCGTGGTTGGCCGATGCATGGGCCGAGCCGAGCGAACAGGCCTACCGTTTCGACATCGGCTGGGACTGGGTGCCCGCCACGCAGCGCCACGGCAAGGAAGCGTTCTACTCGCGGTTCCTCCCGTTCAAGGGTGGCAAGAAGCACCAGCCGCAGGACGCCTACTGTCTGCGCTGCGCTCCGCAGGTCCACGGCGCGGTGCGCGATGCCTGGGAGCAGGCCTGCCGCGTGTTCGACGTTGAACTCAACGCCGTGACCGACAATCCGCTCGTGTTCCCCGATGCCGAGAACGCCGAGGTCATCGAGGATCAGGTGATTTCCGCCGGGCATTTCCACGGCATGCCGTTGGCCCTGGCGATGAGTTACGTCAAGGCATCGATTCCGGTGCTCGCCTCGATCTCCGAGCGGCGCACCGCGAAGCTGGTCGATCCCGCCAACAACGATGGCCTGCCTGCGTTCCTGATCGGCAACGAGGACGCTACGGACTCGGGCTTCATGATCGTGCAGTACACGGCGGCAGCGCTCGTGAACGATCTCGCCACGCGTGCGCATCCTGCATCGGTGTACTCGGTACCGACGAGCGCCAATGCGGAAGACCACGTATCCATGGGTGCGAACGAGGCGCGTCACGTGCTGGAAATGACGGAAGACCTCGGCCACGTGCTTGCCATGGAGTTGTACACCGCAGCCCAGGCCCTGGAATACCGGCAGGACATGCTCAACGCCGCGCGTGCGCTTGCACACCGGGGTGACTGGCAGGCGCTGGCCGCGAAGGTTTCCGGTGCACCACGCACCGACTCGCCGCATTACCCGCTATTCGAGCGCGAGGTGCGTGCACTCATGGACGCGCTGGCATCCGCGGACGATTTCCATGGCGGTGTGGCCGTGCGCCAAGCCTTGGCGACGCTGCGCGACCATGTGGCTTTCATGCAGCGCGATCGTGCGATGGACGGCGACGTACGCGCGGTGTGCGATCTCGTTGCATCGGGCCGTCTCGTCGCCGAGGGCTGAAGCTGCGACTACGGCGCTCTCGATTCGCCGCGGAAGAAGCGGATGCCGCCGGTCGTGTCATTGGCGGGCGTCCAGTCGTCGCCCGTGCCGGCGTTCACGTCGGCCAGGTACTGGTAGAGCTGGGCATCGTTCACGAGACCCAGCTTCGCCATGGCCGAGCGCTTCTGCCTGCTGATGGTCTTGAAGCTGCGCCCCATGAGCGCGGCAATGTCCGATAACGAGTGCCCCTTCGCATAGGCTCGCAAGACCTCGATCTCCCGCGGGGATAGCCGCGTGGCGAGTTCTTCCGGGCCCGTGGCGCAATCCACTTCCTGGAACAGCCGGCGAATGCCCGGACTGAGATAGGAGCGCCCGACATCGGCGGCATGCACGGCGACCGGGATGTCCCGAAGATTGGTGCGCTTGTCGAAAATGGCGGCCACGCCCATGTCGAGCAGGCCGCGCAGGATCGCCGGATTGGAGAGCATCGTCAGCACCACGATGCCGATGTCCGGCCGCACCGCACGAATGCGCCGGATCATCGGCATGCCGTCGGGCTGGTCGCCCTCCGGCATGGAGTAATCGGTGATGACGACGTCGCAGGGATGGTCGGCGAGGGCGTCGAACAGGGCATCGGTATCGTGGGCGCGGGCGACCACGTCGTAGCGATGCGCCTTGAGGATGGTTTCGACCCCCGCAACGACGACCGGGTGATCGTCGGCGATGATCACGGTGCTCGGCATGGTAGAGCTCATGGGCGGTGGAATGGCGCCATGGTGGCGAGGGCCAGGGCCGAAATATATGGAAGAAAGGCGCAATCACGTGTCAGCGCTTGCCTTCATGCAGTCAGCGGGCTACGATGCCTTATCGTATTAACGCGTTAGTACATTATCATGAAGCGACGCTCGATCGACCCCGAAACGCCAGCGGATTCCGCCGAGACCAGCCTCTGCGAGGCCTTGGCGGCGCTCTCCACCGTGGAAGAAATGCGCGCATTTCTTCATGACCTGTGCACCCCCGCCGAGATCGAGGTGATGGTGGATCGCTGGCGCGTGGTGCCGCACTTGCTGGAAGGGCGCTCGTATCGGGAGATTCACGAGCGCACGTCGGTCAGCATCACCACCATCGGTCGAGTGGCCCGGTACCTCAATCAGGGCAACGGCGGGTACATGGCCGCCGCGGCGCGCCGCAACCTGGGAGGTAACGTATGAAGCCGCGTGATCGACTCCGTATCGCCATGCAGAAATCCGGCCGCCTCACCGAGCCGGCCCAGGAACTGCTCGCTCGCTGCGGCCTGAAGTTCCGGCAGAGCCGCGACAAGCTGTTCTGCTTCGGCGAAGGCGAGCCTGTGGACTTGTTGCTGGTGCGCGACGACGACATCCCGGGTCTCATCGCCGAAGGCGTCTGCGATCTGGGCATCGTGGGTCGCAATGTGCTCCGGGAATTCCAGCTATCGAATCCCGAACTGGGCGAGGGCCTCGACGCATTGCGTTCGCTCGGCTTCGGCCACTGCCGCCTGTCCATTGCGGTGCCGCAGGAAGACGCCTACGACGGCCCGGCGCAATTGGCGGGGCAGCGCATCGCCACGTCGTATCCGGGCCTGCTGGGCGAATGGCTGCGTACGCATGGTGTCGAGGCAAAGGTCGTCATGCTCGCGGGCTCCGTCGAGATCGCGCCGCGCCTCGGCACGGCAGATGCCATCTGCGACCTCGTCTCCAGCGGCGCCACGCTGGTTGCCAATCAGTTGCGTGAAGCGGCGGTGGTCATCGAGAGCGAAGCCGTGCTGGCGGGTCGCCGCGAGCTACCGGCCGACGAGCGCGGTGAGATCGCCGAACTGCTGCTGCGTCGCCTTGACGGCGTGATTCAGGTGCGCGATTCGCGCCTGATCCTCATGCAGGCGCCGCGCGATGCGCTCGCGGCCATCACGCGCTTGTTGCCCGGCAGCCCGGTACCGACGCTCACCCCCGTGGACGGCGCGCCCGATCACGTCGTGCTGCAGGCGCTGTGCGCGGGCTCGGTGAGCTGGCGGCAGTTGGAAGACATGAAACGCGCCGGTGCCCGCGACATGCTGGTGCTGCCGGTGGAGAAGATGCTGGCATGAAACGGATCGATTGGAAGACTCTCGACGAGGCAGGTCGCGAGGCAGCGCTTGCGCGCCCGGCTCAATCACGCGCGACAGAGCTTCGCAGCGGGGTGGAGGCCATCATCGCGGCGGTACGTCGCGGCGGCGATGCCACCTTGCGTGAACTCACCGCCCGCTACGATCGCATCGCGCTCGAAGACCTCGTCGTGAGCGAGGACGAATTCGCCGCCGCAGAGGCGCGCTTGCTCCCCGAACTCAAGGCGGCAATTCGCGAGGCCGCGGGACGTGTGGAAACGTTCCATCGCGCCGCCGCGCCGGGCCCCGTCGCCGTCGACACCGCACCGGGCGTGCGTGTCGAACGTGTGCTGCGTCCGATCGGTCGTGTCGGCCTCTATGTGCCTGCTGGCGGTGCGCCACTGCCATCCACCGCGATCATGCTGGGTGTGCCGGCCGCCATCGCCGGATGCCGCGAGGTCGTGCTGTGTACCCCCGTGCAGGCCAACGGACGCTGCGACGACGCCGTGCTGTTCGCCGCGAGAGCCACGGGTGTGCATCGGGTCTTCAAGCTCGGCGGCGCGCAGGCCATCGCCGCCATGGCCTATGGCACCGCGTCGGTACCCCGCTGCGACAAGTTGTTCGGCCCTGGCAACGCCTGGGTCACGGAGGCGAAGCTGCAGGTAGCGGGTGATCCCGACGGCGCCGCCATCGATATGCCGGCTGGCCCGTCGGAGGTGCTGGTGATCGCCGATGCCGACGCCGATCCCGTCTTCGTCGCCGCCGATCTGCTTTCGCAAGCCGAGCATGGTCCGGATTCGCAGGTGCTGCTTGTGAGCCCCTCGGCGGACCTGCTCGATCGCGTCGAACATGAGTTAGAGCGTCAACGCGCCGCGCTGCCGCGTGCCGCCGTGGCCGCCGATGCGCTTGCCAACAGCCGCCTCGTGCTCGTCGCCGACGTGCTGGAGGCGGTGGAGGTCAGCAACCGCTACGCGCCCGAGCATCTGATCGTGCAGACCGCGGAGCCTCGCGCTTTGTTGGATCAGGTGACCTCGGCAGGGTCCGTCTTCCTCGGCCCATGGACGCCCGAATCGCTCGGTGACTACTGCAGCGGCAGCAACCACGTGTTGCCGACCTACGGCTACGCGCGAAGCTATAGCGGCGTATCGGTCGCCAGCTTCCAGAAGCAGGTGACCGTGCAGGAAGCCACGGCCGCTGGGCTGCGTGCGATCGGCCCCTGTGCCGCCATTCTCGCGGAAGCGGAGCAATTGGAAGCGCACCGGCGTGCGGTCACCTTGCGTCTCGCTGCCCTGGATAACGCCGCATGAGCGTCCTCGATCTTGCTCGTCCCGACATCCGCTCCCTGGCGCCGTATTCGAGCGCGCGCATGGAGGCACAAGGCGGCACCGTGCTGCTCAATGCCAACGAATCCTCGCGCTCGCCGAACGTTCCTGGCGGAGAAGGCCTGAATCGTTATCCCGATCCGCAGCCGCGGGTGCTGGTGGAAACGCTGGCCGAGTTGTATGGCAGCACGGCGGATCGGTTGCTGGTCACGCGTGGCAGCGACGAGGCCATCGACTTGCTCGTTCGGGCCTTCTGTCGTGCCGGCCAAGATGCCGTCGTCGTCTCGCCGCCGACGTTCGGCATGTACGCCGTCTGCGCTCGCATCCAGGGCGCATCGGTAATCGAGTCGCCGCTCCAACCCTCGGGCGCGCTGGACGCCGAGGCGCTGCTTGCGGCCGTGACGCCGACCACGAAACTGGTCTTCGTCTGCACGCCGAACAATCCCACCGGCAATCTGGTGCCGCGCGATGTGCTCGTACGCCTCGCCAGCGCGCTCACCGACCGCGCCATTCTGGTGGTCGATGAAGCCTATGCGGAGTTCAGCGGCGCCACGAGCGCGGTAACGCTGATCGACGAGTACGACAATGTTGCCGTGCTGCGCACGTTGTCGAAGGCGTGGTCACTGGCGGGTGCTCGCGTCGGTACGCTCGTCGCGCGTGCGGAGGTGATCGGCCTGCTACGGCGGATCATTCCCCCCTATCCGTTGCCCTCGCCATGCGTGGATGCCGCGCTCGGCGCGCTTTCGTACGAAGGACGCCGCCTGCAACGTCATCACGTGCAGGAAGTGCTCGGCGAGCGCGCCCGCATGTTGGCGGAACTGTCGCGGGTTCCGGGCGTACGCGAGGTGCTTCCGTCGCACGCGAACTTCCTCGCCGTGCGTTTCGACGACGCAGCGGGCACCTATCGGCGCTTGCTGGCCGCAGGTGTGGTGGTTCGTGACATCACTCGCTATCCGGGCCTCGGTGACGCCTTGCGTATCACCGTCGGCACGGGAAACGAGAACGATCGCGTGCTTGCGGTGCTGCGGGCAGGAGCCGCTGCATGAGCCGGAAAATCCTCTTCATCGATCGTGACGGCTGCCTCATCGAGGAGCCCGCCGACGAGCAGATCGACAGTTACGAGAAACTCGCGCTTGCCCCGGGCGTGATCGCCGCCTTGCAACGTTGTGTCGGTGCAGGCTACGAACTGGTCATGGTCACCAACCAGGACGGCTTGGGCACGCCGTCGTTCCCGCAGGAGGCATTCGACGGGCCGCACGCGCTGCTGCTGCGTATTCTTTCGTCGCAGGGCATCGTATTTCGCGAGCAATTGATCGACCGCAGCTTTCCGCACGAGCAGCGCGATACCCGAAAGCCCGCTACGGGGCTGGCCCGTCACTGGCTGGCCGACGATAGCTGGAGCCGCGCGCAATCCGCCATGATCGGCGATCGCGAATCGGACATGGTGTTTGCCGCCAACATGGGTGTCCGTGGGCTACGTGTGGGCCGCGAAGGCATGAGCTGGAGCGAGGTCGCCCACCAACTCCTCGATGCGCCGCGCACAGCAGAGGTAATGCGCAAGACGCGCGAGACGTCGATCCGCGTTGCCGTCGATCTGGATCGCGTTGCCGATCCTGTCGCCCAGACCGGACTGCGCTTCTTCGATCACATGCTCGAGCAGATCGGCAAGCACGGTGGCTTCGCGCTCGAATTACGCTGTGACGGCGACACCGACGTCGACGAACATCACACCATCGAGGACTGCGCGCTGGCGCTGGGTCAGGCACTGCGCCAGGCGCTCGGTGACAAGCGCGGCATCGGTCGTTACGGTTTCGCCTTGCCCATGGACGAGAGCGCGGCACGCGCAGAACTGGACCTCTCGGGCCGTCCGTATTTCGTCTTCGACGGTCACTTCCCGCGCGAGCGGGTCGGTGACGTGCCCACCGAACTCGTACCGCATTTCTTCCGTTCCCTGTGCGAGACGCTCGGCGCCAACCTGCATCTTTCGGTGCATGGCGAGAACGCGCATCACATGGTGGAGGGCTGCTTCAAGGCGGTCGCACGTTGCCTGCGCCAGGCCATCCGGCGGGAAGGCGAGGAACTGCCGAGCACGAAGGGGAGCCTCTGATGAGCGTGGTTCTCGTCGATGCCGGTGGTACCAATATCGGTTCGGTGCGTTATGCGTTGCAGCGCCTGGGTGCCGACGCCGAACTCACGTCGGATGCCGATCGCATTCGTTCGGCGCGGCACGTCATCCTGCCGGGTGTCGGGGCCGCGGGTCCTGGCATGCGCATGCTGCGCGAGGCCGGCTTGGTCGACGTTCTGCGCGGACTGACCCAGCCCGTGCTCGGTGTGTGCCTCGGCATGCAATTGCTTTGCGAGCGCTCCGACGAGGGCGACACCGAGTGCCTCGGCGTGATTCCCGCGAGCGTGCGTCATATGGTCGGCGGACCCGGACTGCGCATTCCGCACATGGGCTGGAACGGCCTGCGCGTGACCCGGTCGCATCCACTCGTGGATGGGCTTCGCCATGACGACAGTGCGTACTTCGTGCACAGCTATGCCGTTCCCGACGGCGACTATGCACTGGCGACCACCGACCACGGCCAGCCGTTCGCTGCGGTGATTGCCTCGGGCAACTTCATGGGCATGCAATTCCACCCCGAGCGTTCGGCGGGCGTGGGTGCACAACTCCTGCAGAATTTTCTCTCGCTATGACACTTCCCATTCCCGCCATCGACCTGCGCGGCGGCCAGGTCGTCCGCCTCTACCAGGGCGACTACGCGCAGCAGACGACCTTCGCCTTCGCGCCCGATGTCCTGGCCGCGCGGTATGCCGACGAAGGTGCCACCTGGTTGCATGTGGTCGATCTCGACGGCGCGCGTTCCGGCCAGTTCGAGAACCTCGCCACGATCGCCGCCATCGCTTCGGCAGGACGGTTGCGCGTACAGGCCGGCGGCGGCATTCGCGACGAGGCCAGCGTGCGTCGCCTGCTCGATGCCGGCGTCGAACGCGTGGTGGTCGGCAGCATGGCGATACGCGAACCGAAGACGGTAGCGGAGTGGATCGCCCGGCTTGGTCCGGAGCGGATCGTGCTTGCCCTGGATACGCGTTTTCGCGACGGCGCCTGGGCGCTGCCCAGCGCCGGCTGGACGGCCGACGAGGCGAACACGCTCGATGATCTGTTGCCGTGGTACCAAGCGGCGGGCGCCAAGCATGTGCTTTGCACCGACATCGATCGCGACGGCACCATGACCGGCCCCAATCGTGCGTTGTATCGCCACCTTGCCGCACTTGCACCCGCCATGGCGATACAGGCGTCGGGCGGCGTGCGCTCGCTCGACGATGTCGCTGCGCTGACGGTCCAGGGCGTGGCCGGGGTCATTCTCGGTCGGTCGCTGCTGGAGGGGGCCTTCACGCTGCCCGATGCGTTTCGCGTTGCTGCGAAGGCAGGTGCCACATGTTGAGCCGTCGCATCGTGCCTTGCCTCGACGTGCGCGACGGTCAGGTGGTGAAGGGCGTACGTTTCCGCGATCACGTCGTGGTCGGTGAGATCGTGGAGCTCGCCCTGCGCTATCGCGACGAAGGCGCGGACGAGCTCGTGTTCTACGACATCACGGCAAGCCCGGAAGGGCGTCGGGTCGATCGCGACTGGGTGGAACGCGTGGCGCGGGAGATCGACATTCCGTTCTGCGTTGCCGGCGGCATTCGTAGCGTCGGCGATGCGCGCGAGGTCCTGCATGCGGGCGCGGACAAGGTGTCGATCAATTCGCCTGCGCTGGAGCGTCCCGCACTGGTGCGAGAGATCGCCGACGCGTTCGGTGTGCAATGCGTCGTCGTTGGTGTGGACAGTCTGCGTGACGACGACGGTGAGTGGCGTGTGCGGCAATACACGGGAGATCCTTCGCGTACGCGCGCGCTCGGCAAACGCACGCTGGACTGGATCGAGGAAGTCCAGCAGTTGGGTGCCGGTGAGATCGTACTCAATTGCATGGGAACCGACGGTGTGCGCCGTGGCTACGACATCGCGCAGCTCAAGGCGGCGCGTGCGGTGGCGGATGTGCCACTGGTCGCGTCCGGTGGTGCCGGCAGCGCGCAGCACTTCGTCGATGTGTTTCGCCAGGCGGACGTGGATGCCGCGCTCGCGGCGAGCGTGTTCCACACCGGCGAGATCGGCATTCCCGAGTTGAAGCGCCAATTGAAGGCGGAAGGTATCGAGGTGAGGACATGAGCGACGGACAAGCCGATTTCGCGAAGGGTAGCGGCCTGCTGCCGGCCATCGTGCAACATGCGCGCACCGGCGAAGTGTTGATGCTGGGCTATATGGACGAGGCTGCACTGGCGGCGACGCGCGAGGACGGGCGCGTCACATTCTTCAGTCGCAGCAAGGGGCGCTTGTGGACGAAAGGCGAGACCTCGGGCAACACGCTGATGACCGTTGACGTGCGCCTGGATTGCGATGCCGACACGATTCTCGTGCGTGCGCTGCCCGCCGGTCCCACCTGCCACAACGGAACATCGAGCTGCTTTGGCGACGACGTGGCGCCAAAGCTCGGCTTCCTCGCCGAATTGGACGCACTCGTGGCCGAGCGTCACGCGCAGCGCCCGCAGGGAAGCTACACGACGACGTTGTTCGATGGCGGTATGCGGCGCATCGCCCAGAAAGTGGGCGAGGAGGGTGTGGAGACGGCGCTGGCCGTGGTCGCCGAGGATGACGACGCGCTGGTCGGCGAAGCCGCCGACCTGGTGTTCCACCTCATGGTGGCCTTGCGTGCACGGGGCATCGGTTTCGATGCCGTCGCCGCGAAACTTGCGTCACGCCATGCAACGGCACGCATGACCTCGCCCTGAGGCATCGCCGGCACGCAGGACGTGCCGGCGTTTTACCGATCGATCAGCGGTTGCCGCTGCGGTTGCCGCCACTGCCACCGCCACCGTTGCCACCACGATTGCCGCCACCCGGGCGACCCCCGCGATTGCCACCGGGACGCGGACCGCCGCCGGCACGGTTGCCACCGCCGCCGGGACCGCCGCTGCGGTTGCCGCCCGCACTCGGACCGCCTGCGCGGTTGCCGCCGCCCGGACGACCGCCGCGATTGCCACCGCCGTCGAAGCGAGCGCCGGGAGCGCGATTGCCCTCGGCACGGCCCGGACCCTGGCCCATCGGACGATTACCGCCGCCCGCGCCGGGACGACCGCCCGGACGACCACCGCGATTGCCGGTGGCGTTGCCCGTGTTGCCCGCCGCGTTGCCTGCACCGGTGCGGGAATCGCCAGCGAACCACGTGCGGATGGACGGAAGCTCCTGACCCGGCGCGACGCGGCGCGACTTGCGCTGACCGCCACCGGCACCACCACCCCGTTCCGGACGGGCGACGTTGCCATTCACTTCCCGGCGCGGCGCGCCTGGCTGACCGCCGCCGCCGGCACGCCCGCCGCGACCGCCACGGCCACCACGCGGGTTGTCGTCGCGGATGCGATCGAAGGCGGTGAGTTCGCGAGCTTCGTCGTGCCGCGCTGAACTCCAGGCACCCGTGGTGCGCGTGTCCGGGCGGTATTCGGTCACGTGGCGCGGCGCGCGGCGCTGGTGCACCACGGCGCTGAGCGTGAGGACGGGGGCGGGCGCACCGAGACCGGCACGCTCACGGAGGTCCTTGATGGCCGTTTCGTCGAGCGACTCGCAGTCGCCGCGGCGCAGCGCGCGCGGCAGTTCCACGGTGCCATAGCGGATGCGCTTCAGGCGGCTGACCAGGAAGCCCTGCGAATCCCACAGGCGGCGAACCTCTCGGTTGCGCCCCTCGCGGATCGTGACGCGGAACCAGCTATGGCTGCCGCCGCGGCTGATGATGGCGATCTCGTCGAAGCGGGCCGGACCGTCTTCCAGCTCCACGCCGGCCTTGAGCCGTTCGATGATTTCGTCCGGCACCTCGCCGTGCACGCGGCAGAGGTATTCACGCTCCAGGCCGCTCTTCGGGTGCATCAGCGCGTTGGCGAGCTCACCGTCGGTGGTCAGCAGGAGCAGGCCGGTGGTGTTGATGTCGAGGCGGCCCACGGCGACCCAGCGCGCGCCCTTGAGGCGCGGCAGCTGTTCGAACACGGTGGGACGGCCTTCGGTGTCCTCGCGGGTGGTCACCACGCCTTCCGGCTTGTGGTAGACGAGCACTTCGGCGTCGTTCCGGTTGTCGGTGGCGACGACGAACTGCTTGCCGTCGATGGTCACGCGGTCGCCGGCATGGACACTGGCGCCGATCGCGACGACGGTGCCGTTGACTTCGACCTCACCGGCCTGGATGCGCTGTTCGAGCATCCGGCGCGAGCCGAGTCCGGCATTGGCGAGCACCTTGTGCAGGCGCTCTTCGAGTTGGGGGGCGCTGTCGGTGTTGTCGCCGCCGCGCTTAAGGGTGAGCAGGGATCGCTGGGGCGCATTCATGCGCGTGACTCCTCGGTGTCTTTCTCGGCGTCGTCTTGATCGTCGCCTACGGGATTCTCTGCCTCGTCGGCAGTGGGGGAAGCCGCGGCGACGTCGTCGCCGGCAGGCAGCTCGTTCGCCGCTTCGACCGTGTTGCCCTCGATGGGCGCGGTCTCGGTGGCGTTGTCTTCGACCGTCGTGGGCCTTGCCACGACATCATCGGTGTCTTCAGGGTTCACGGGGCTTTCGCCGCCGTCTTCATCGGGCATCGCCACGTGGGCGGTGACCGGTTCCGCGGCGCCATCGAGACGCATCTGCGGGTTCAATTCGTCGAGGTCGCGGATCTCGGAAAGCGGGGGTAGGGCGTCCAGCGACTTCAGGTTGAAGTAATCGAGGAAGGTGCGCGTGGTGCCGAACAGTGCCGGTTTGCCGGGTACGTCGCGGTATCCCACGATACGAATCCACTCACGTTCTTCCAGCGTCTTGATGATGTTGGAGGAAACGACCACGCCACGAATCTGTTCGATCTCGGGGCGGGTAATGGGTTGCCGGTAGGCGATCAGTGCCAGGGTTTCGAGCAGGGCGCGCGAGTATCGGCTCGGTTTCTCCGCCCACATCCGCGACACCCAGCCATGTACCTCGCGTCTCACCTGGTAGCGCCAGCCGGAGGCGACCTCCACCAGTTCGACCCCGCGCCCCTCGCAGTCCGCGGCCAGCGCCGTCAGGGCTGCCGTCATGTCGTCCGTGCCAACCTCGTCTTCCTCGCCGAAAATCGCCTTCAGTTGCGCGATCGTCATCGGCTGGGTGGAGGCGAGCAACGCCGCTTCCACGATGGGTTTGAGTTGTTCGAGATCCATAGGCCTCAAGGTGTGCCGCGCCTTTCACGCGCGGATCGGTTTCGTGCGCGGGAGCGGCCGCTGACGCGACGTCCCCCGTTCGTTGGCCCCTTGTAAGGGCCGTCAGGCGAGCGCTTCTTCCTGCGCTGCCTCCGTGTGTACCTTTGTCTTCAGGTAGATCGGCCCCAGGGTTTCTTCCTGGACGATCTCCACGAGCATTTCCTTCGCCAGTTCGAGCATCGCCAGAAAGGTGACCACCACGCCGAGCCGACCTTCGGTAACGTCGAACAGTGTCTCGAACCGACGGAACCCGCCACCTTCGCTCAGGATGCCGAGCAGATCACCCATGCGCTGGCGCACGCTGAGCGGTTCGCGCTGGATCGCATGGTGCGTGAACAGATCGGCCCGGTTCAGCACATCCTTGAGCGCGAGCAGCAGTTCCTTGAGGTCCAGCGGGGGCGGTACGCGTACCACGTTGTGCTCACCCACGAAGGCGTGGACCACGGTGGTGTCGCGTTCCAGGCGCGGCAGCTCGTCGATATCCGCCGCGGCCTTCTTGAAGCGTTCGTACTCCTGCAACCGACGGACCAGTTCGGCACGCGGATCCTCTTCCAGACCTTCTTCCGCTGGCGGCCTGGGGAGCAGCAGCCTGGACTTGATCTCCGCAAGGATCGCGGCCATCAGCAGGTATTCCGCCGCCAGCTCCAGGCGCATCACCTCGCGCATCATCTCGATGTAATCCATGTACTGCCGGGTGATCTCGGCGACGGGGATATCGAGAATGTCGAGGTTCTGCCGACGAATCAGGTACAGCAGCAGATCCAGCGGTCCTTCGAACGATTCCAGAATGACTTCAAGCGCATCCGGCGGGATGTACAGGTCCTGCGGCATCTGCAGCACAGGTTGCCCGCGCACCAGCGCGAGAGGCATTTCCTGCTGCTGCGGAATGCCCGCGAAGGCATCCTGAGATTTTTCGACCGCCTGGACTTCGGTTGTCTCGTTAGTCATCGGCACACGTCAGAAGGGTCGCGGGTGCGACCGGGAACGCAACAATCGATGCCGTCCGGCGGCTACACCGCCACCTCGCTCGGCATGCCACGCATCGTCGCCGACGAGCGGAAGGCATGGCCGCTGGACACCCCAGGAGGGTCACCGTCTGTGAAGAGGACCGTCGGGAGCAGTGCGCGGCCGGCTCCAAAATACGGAGCGGCGAGGGCGCGACGCCCGAATAAGTTCACCCGATGTGACACAGGGTATCGCCTGTGCCCGTGCAAGTCCAGCGGCTCCCCCGCCGCCGGTCATGACCTTGCGGCACAATAGCGGCATGCAGCCGGCCCAGCGCGCGATCATCCATGTGGACATGGACGCTTTCTACGCGTCCGTGGAGGAGCTGGACGACCCGTCCCTGGTCGGGAAGCCCGTGATTGTGGCCGGCCTGGGCCGCCGCGGCGTGGTCTCCACGGCCAATTACGAGGCGCGCAAGTACGGCGTCCGTTCGGCGATGGCCACCGCGGAGGCGCGTCGGCGCTGCCCGGGAGGGGTCTATATCTTTCCCCGCCATGACCGCTACCAGGCCATATCGAACGTGGTCTTCGGCGTATTCGCCGAGGTCACGCCGATGATCGAAGGGTTGTCGCTGGACGAGGCGTTCCTCGACGTGACCGCGAGCCTGCGGCTGTTCGCCTCGATCGAGGCCATCGGGCGCCGGGTGAAGGACGCCATCCGCGAGCGCACCGGCCTTAACGCCTCGGTAGGCATGGCGCACAACAAACTGCTCGCCAAGCTCGCCAGCGAATTGTCCAAGCCCGACGGTTTCTTGCGCATCGGCCCCGACGAAGCCCAGGGCTACCTCGATCCACTGCCGATCGGCCGGATGTGGACGGTCGGCAAGGTCGCGGAGGAGGCGCTGCACAAGGTCGGTATCCGCACGATCGGCGACCTGCTTCGCGCCGATGCGTGGCGCCTTAACAAGGCCGTCGGCGAACGCCACGCCGCACAGCTACGCGAACTGTGCCGGGGAGAGGATCGGCGGCCGGTGGTCACCGAGGCCCCCGAAGTCTCCATTGGGTCGGAGTGGACCTTCGAATACGATCTGGAAGAACTGGGCATCGCCGAGGCCTGGCTGCTGCGCCAGTGCGAGAAGGTCGGTGCCCGTGCCCGGTCGCGTGGGGTCCAGGCGCGTACGGTGTCCGTCAAGCTGCGCGAACCGCCGTTCACCACGCACAGTCGGCAGGCTCAGCTGCCCGTTCCCGGCAATGCCACGCCCGAGATCTATGCCGTGGCACGACGCTTGCTTCAACTTTGGTGGAACCAGCATCCCCGGCCGAGGCTACGTTTGCTCGGTGTGGCCTTGTCGGGCTTCGACGCCCGGCATGGGGATGAGCAGCAGGACATGTTCGCCGCCCCCGTCTCGAAAAAGCGATCCGACGGCGTTCAGGATCTGATCAACGGGCGCTTCGGCGCCGGGGCGCTGGTTCGTGCGGGTGTACTGAAAACGCGCGACGGCGAATGAATGAGCCCATTGGGCGGGGAACCCGGACTGCGCTAATGTGTCCGTTTGTGACACGGAACGTAACCTGGACGAGGTGCGGTCATGCCGGTCATGACAGGCAAGGACGGTATTTCAGGATGGGTGGAGAAGCTGATGTCGAACGACAAGGATGATCAGAACATGCGATACCGCCATGCCCGCATGCGCGTGAGGACGGCTGTCCTCATGAGCCGCGGCGGTGAGGCGCATCCCACAGACCTGGTGGACATCTCGGCCACCGGCGCCCTGCTGCGTCGTCCTCTCGGCTGGCGCGGTGAGCCCGGGCAGACCTGGATTCTCGACATGATCTTCGGCCACGACCTGCACATCCATGTGGAGGCGTCGGTGGCCCGTGTGTCGGCGCGGCAGATCGGGATGGAATACACCCTCATCCCCGAAGACAAGCAGGCCTCGCTGTGGGAACTGCTCGGCGGCTATGCCGACACGCTGGAGACCTGGAAGGACGAATAAGCACGGCGCCATGCCGGACTCGTGGGAGCCAGCAGGCTGGCGATGGGTGCTTGTCGCGTGCATCCATCGCCAGCAGGCTGGCTCCCACCCGTTTCTATCAGGCTTGTTTCTTTTCTATCAGGCCTGCTTCTTCTTGCGTTCTTCGTCGCGCAGCTCGCGACGCAGGATCTTGCCGACATTGGTCTTCGGCAGGGCGTCGCGGAACTCGATGTGCTTCGGCCGCTTGTAGCCGGTGAGGTTCTCGCGGCAGAACTCCTTCAAGGCATCGACGGTGAGCGACGGGTCCTTGCGCACCACGAACAGCTTCACCACTTCGCCGGAGTGTTCGTCGTCCACGCCGACGGCAGCGACTTCGGCCACGCCCGGGTGGTGCATGACGATGTCTTCGATCTCGTTCGGGTACACGTTGAAGCCCGACACCAGGATCATGTCCTTCTTGCGGTCGACGATGAAGGCCTGGCCTGTTTCGTCCATGCGGGCGATGTCGCCGGTGCGCAGCCAACCGTTGGCGTCGAGCACCTTGGCCGTCTCGTCCGGCTGGTTCCAGTAGCCCTTCATGACCTGCGGCCCGCGAATGCAGAGCTCGCCCACCTCGCCGATGGGAAGGACGCGATCATCTTCGCCACGGATCTGCGCATCGGTGCCGGGAATCGGGTAGCCGATGGCGCCGGTGTAGTCGGTGATGTCGACACGGTTGGCGAACGCCACCGGGGAGGTCTCGGTGAGACCGTAGCCCTCGATGATCGGATGACCGGTGACTTTCTTCCAACGCTCCGCCACGCTGCGCTGCAGCGCCATGCCGCCGGCCATCGAAAGATGCAGGTGCGAGAAATCCACCTGATCGAAGCCCGGGGTGTTGAGCAAACCGTTGAACAGCGTGTTGACGCCGGTGATCGCCGTGAACTTGGTCTTGCGCAGCTCCTTGACGAAGCCACGCATGTCGCGCGGATTGGTGATGAGGTGATTCAGGCCGCCAAGGCTCGCGAAGATGAGGCAGTTAACGGTCAGCGAGAAGATGTGATACAGCGGAAGCGCCGTGATGATCGACTCTTCGCCCAGCGTGGCGTGGCCTGCCACCCATGGCCGCGTCTGCAGCATGTTCGCCACCATGTTGCGGTGGGTGAGCATGGCGCCCTTGGCGACGCCCGTGGTGCCGCCGGTGTACTGCAGGAAGGCCACGTCGTCGTGACCGATCTCCACGGCCGGTAACGCGTGCTTCTTGCCGCGCTCCAGCGCAGCCCGGAAGCGCACGGCGTTCGGTAGGTTGAACGGCGGCACTTCCTTGCGCACCGTCTTCACCACGAAGTTGATGATGTTGCCCTTCGGGAAGCCCACCATGTCGCCGACGGCGGTGGTGATGACGTGCTGAACCTTGGTGCCATCGAGCGCGTGTTGCGCGGTAGCGGCGAAGTTGTCGAGGACGACCAGCGCCTTCGCGCCCGAATCTTCCAGTTGGTGATGCAGTTCGCGCGTCGTATACAGCGGATTGGTGTTCACTACCGTCAGGCCGAGGCGCAGCGCACCGAACAGCGCGATCGGATACTGCAGCAGGTTCGGCAGCATGATCGCGAGGCGGTCGCCTTTCTTCAGCCCGAGTTCGCCTGACAGATAACCCGCGAATGCGGCGGAGAGTTCGTCCAGCTCGCCATAGCTGAGCACCTTGCCGAAGTTGGCGAAGGAGGGGCGATCACGAAATTTCTTAAACGAGTCTTCTAAGACGGCCGCCACGGAGCGGTACGCGTTGACGTCGATGTCGGCGGGAATGCCGGCCGGATAGTGGTCAAGCCACGGACGCTCAATGCTCATGAATCGGACGAACTCCAGAAAGTGACGTTCGTACGGCGCATCGTCGTACGATCGAGGCATTGGAGCATACGCGCGCGTACAGCGGCAAGCCGCGCCGCAGCGAGCCGACACGGGGAGAAAGTACCGATGTGGAAGGCCGGAACCATGCTGCTGTGCCTCGTTTTCGCCGGGATGATCGGCTGCAGGCACACGCCCGACGAGGAACAGATACGGGCCGCAGTGACGGCGACAACCGAAGCGGCGGAAGCGGGCAAGGCAAGCGACGCGGTGGCGGCGCTCAGCGACGATTTCGACGGTAACGGTGGGCAACTGGATCGGCAGTCGCTTTCCCGACTCATTCGCGGCTACGCGCTGCGCCGGCAGGCGATTCACGTGCTGATGGGGCCGATCTCCACCGAGCGGCGAGGCGAGCGGATGGTCGCGACATTTACCGTCACGCTGACCGCCAGCGCGGGCGTACTCCCCGACGACGCGGGTGCATACAACGTCGAAACTGGCTGGCGAAAGGAAGGCGGCGAGTGGCGCTGCTTCACGGCCACATGGAAGAAAGCCTTGTAGCGGCGCACGAGAGACAGGCACAAAAAAACGCCCCGGTGTTACCCGGGGCGTTCTGCGGAGGCCTCTTATGCCGCCTTCGCCAACTGGCGAAGCACGTACTGCAGGATGCCGCCGTGACGGAAGAACTCGCGCTCCTTCGGGGTCAGCAGCAACACCTTCACGGTGAACTCCTTGACCGAGCCGTCCGGGCGCGTGGCCTTGACCGTCGCACGCTTCGCTTCGCCGCCTTCCAGGCCGGTGATGTCGAACACTTCGTCGCCCTTGAGACCCAGCGTCTGCGCGTTCTCGCCTTCGAGGAACTGGCAGGGGAGCACGCCCATGCCGACAAGGTTGGAGCGGTGGATACGCTCGAAGCTCTCGGCGATGACCGCCTTAACGCCCAGCAGCAGCGTGCCCTTGGCTGCCCAGTCACGCGACGAGCCGGTGCCGTATTCCTTGCCGGCGAGGACCACCAGCGGCGTGCCGTCGGCCTTGTACTTCATGGCGGCGTCGTAGATCGCCATCTGCTCGCCGGTCGGGATGTACTTGGTGTAGCCACCTTCGACGCCGTCCAGCATCAGGTTCTTGATGCGGATGTTGGCGAAGGTGCCGCGCACCATCACGTCGTCGTTGCCGCGGCGCGAACCGTAGGAGTTGAAGTCCTTCGGCTCGACACCCTTCGAGATCAGGAAGCGGCCCGCCGGGCTGTCCTTTTTGATCGAGCCGGCCGGCGAGATGTGGTCGGTGGTGATCGAGTCACCGAAGATGCCCATGGCGCGCGCGCCGTGGATGTCCTCGATGGTGCCGGCCTCGGCGCTCATGCCGTCGAAGTACGGCGGGTTCTTGATGTAGGTCGAATCGTCCCAGGCATAGGTCTTGCCGTCCGGTGATGCGATCTGGTTCCAGCGGCTGTCGCCCTTGAACACGTCGGCATAGGTCGCCTTGAACATCTCCGGACCGATCGAGCTGGCGATCAGGTCGGAGATCTCCTGGTTGGTCGGCCAGATGTCCTTGAGATATACCGGCTGACCATCGCTGCCGGTGGCGATGGCGTCCTTGGTCAGGTCGATATTGAGCGTACCGGCCAGGGCGTAGGCGACCACCAGCGGCGGCGAGGCCAGGTAGTTCATCTTCACTTCCGGATGCACGCGGCCTTCGAAGTTGCGATTGCCCGACAGCACCGACGCCACGGCGAGATCGCCCTCGGCGATGCCCTTGCTGATCTCGACCGGCAGCGGACCCGAATTGCCGATGCAGGTGGTGCAGCCGTAACCGACGACGTAGAAGTTGACCTTTTCCAGTTCCTTGAGGAGGCCCGTCTTCTCCAGGTATTCGGTCACGACCAGCGAGCCTGGGCCGAGCGACGGCTTGACCCACGGCTTGGAGGTGAGGCCGCGTGCAGCCGCCTTCTTCGCCACGAGGCCGGCCGCGATCATCACGGCGGGATTCGAGGTGTTGGTGCACGAGGTGATGGCGGCGATGACCACCGAGCCATCGTTGATGCGGAACGACTTGCCGTCCTTCTCGACGAGCACGCCGTCGTCGCCGACCTTGTTGCCTTCGTTGCCGACAGCGGTGCCGCCGCCTTCACCGTCGAAGCGGGCCACGTCGCCGTTCTTCGGCTTGCGGTTGCTGGTCAGCGGGCCGACGGCGTCGAGGAAGCTCTGCTTCACGCCTTCCAGCAGCACGCGATCCTGCGGACGCTTCGGACCGGCCAGCGACGGCTTCACGTCGGCGAGGTCGAG
The DNA here is from genome assembly GCF_023612255.1 of Luteibacter flocculans. Taxonomy (NCBI): domain Bacteria; kingdom Pseudomonadati; phylum Pseudomonadota; class Gammaproteobacteria; order Lysobacterales; family Rhodanobacteraceae; genus Luteibacter; species Luteibacter flocculans. The sequence goes on from NZ_CP063231.1 coordinate 1,289,023, forward strand.
TTCGAGCACGGTGGTGAATTCCGGCTCCGGCGTGTTGGCGTCGTGCCACATTCCCTGCGCCTTCGCGTAGGTCTCGACGAGGGCGATCTGCGCTTCGTCGCGGCCGGACAGGCGCATGTAGTTCAGGGCTTCCTGGTCGATCGGGAAGATGCCGCAGGTGGCGCCGTATTCCGGGGCCATGTTGGCGATCGTGGCGCGATCGGCCAGCGGCAGGTTCTGCAGGCCATTGCCGAAGAACTCGACGAACTTGCCCACGACGCCGAGCTTGCGCAGCATCTGGGTCACGGTGAGGACGAGATCGGTGGCGGTCACGCCCTCCGGCAGCTTGCCGGTCAGGCGGAAACCGACGACCTGCGGGATCAGCATCGACGACGGCTGGCCCAGCATGGCTGCCTCAGCCTCGATGCCGCCCACGCCCCAGCCGAGCACGCCGATGCCGTTGATCATCGTGGTGTGCGAGTCGGTACCGAACACCGTGTCGGGATAGGCGAACGATTCGCCATTGACTTCATTGGTGAAGACGACGCGGGCGAGGTTCTCCAGGTTCACCTGGTGAACGATGCCGGTGCGCGGCGGCACGACCTTGAAGTTGTTGAAGGCCTTCTGGCCCCAGCGCAGGAACGAGTAACGCTCCTGGTTGCGCTCGAACTCGATCTCGACGTTCTTTTCCAGCGCGGACTCGGAGCCGAATGCATCCACCTGCACCGAGTGGTCGATGACCAGCTCAGCCGGGGCGAGCGGATTGATGCGGTTGGGGTCGCCGCCGAGCTTGGCGACGGCGTCGCGCATGGCGGCCAGGTCGACCACGCAGGGCACGCCGGTGAAGTCCTGCAGCACCACGCGCGCGGGCATGAAGGAGATCTCGGTATCCGGCTCGGCCTTGGCATCCCACTTGGCGACGGCCTCGATTTCCTTCGAGGTGACGTTCACGCCGTCTTCCTGGCGGAGCAGGTTCTCCAGCAGGATCTTCATCGAGTAGGGCAGGCGCTTGATGTCGAACTTGTCGCCGAACTTGGCCAGGCTGGCGATGGTGTGGCGCTTGCCGTTGACTTCGATACTGTCTCGGACCGAGAACGAGTCTTTCATGCTGTACTCCTGGCGTGCGTGCTTAGCTGGGGAGGCCGGGCGGCCCGGGACGGACCGCCAAAGGCGTCGATTATCGCGCAGTCTGCCGTGGGAGCGCGACCGGCTGAGACCGGCAGCGGCTAGAATGGCCGATTCGTGGCGCAGACCACGCGAATCTCGGCGGCGAAAGGATGAGGGCGGCGGGACATGGGCGCAAACGCATTTGATGGCACGCAGCGTTCGATGATTTCGATGGCCTTGTCGTCGGTGTCGCTGCGCGACCTCGCGCTGGTCCAGGCCGTGGCGCGCGAGGGCAGCTTCAACAGTGCGGCCCGGGCCATGTACATCAGCCCGTCGGGCCTTTCGCACCAGGTGCAGAAGGTGGAGCAGGCGCTGGGCGCCCCGCTGTTCGAGCGCGGCGGCCGGCGCGTGGTGCCGACCGCCAGCGGGCAGCGGTTGCTCGGCTATATAGAAGACGTGCTGGCGTCCGCCGAGCATCTGGAGCACGCCGCTCGTGCCGGGCACGTCGCCTTCGGGGGTGAGCTTCGTCTGGGCGTGCCCTCGACCCTGGGTCCGTACCTGCTGCCGCACTTCATCGAGCCGTTCCCGCAGCGTTTCCCCGGTGCGCGGTTGACCATCTCGGAAGGCAAACCCCGCGGCCTGCTGCGTCGTCTGCAGGAAGGCGAACTCGATGCCGTGCTGGCCCCGCCCGTTGCGACCGTGACCGGCCTGGAATCGACGGCGCTGTTCTTCGAGCCCTACGAACTCATGCTGCACACCGGGCATGCGTTGGCGGGCAGGGCGTCGATTCGCCTGGCGGAACTGGACGCCGCGGAGGCGACGCTCATGGCCGAGAGCCACGGCCATGGCGTCTCCGATCTGGGCATGGCCGGTTCGGCCCGGCCCGAGCGCATCCAGGACCTCAGCATCGAAAGCCTTGCCACGCTAGTGGCCTTGCGCGGCGGCTATACGCTTGTGCCGATCCTGGCTCACGAGCGGCTGGGGTCGATTCCCAACGTCGTATTGGCCGCGGTGGAAGACGCGCGGCCTGGCCGGCACATTTCTCTTTACTGGCGCAGTGCCACGCCGTGGCACGACGACCTGGCGCGCTTCGGGGATCTTCTGCGAACGCTGGCAGAAACCATCCCGGGGCTGGACGCGGCGCTGCCTCAGACCGTGGCGTAGCGACAACTGCCCAGACGCCGGGACGCTCGCCTCAACCGCCGTCGTCGAGCGTCGAGCCTGTCAGCAGGCCGCGCGCCAGCATGGCGCACTGCTTGCGATAGACCAGCAGTTGCCACTGGCGACCGCCGAGCTGGTTCCACAGCACTGCCGAACGTACCGCCGCAAGAAGCGACGCGCGCACGCGATCCACGTTCGCCTTCTGCTGCAGGTGCGCTGGCGTACCGGTGACCATCACCCGTGGCTTCAGGGTGGACAGCGTGGACGTGTAGAGATCGGCGAGGCGCGCGGCCACGTTGGGGTGCGTGATGCCGAAATGTTCGACCTGCCGCTGGGCACCGACGATGCCCTCGCGCAGGCGATCGACCAGGCCGCGCTGGCGCGACAACGCACGTTCCAGGCGAAGTACGGTGACTGCCATGCGCATGACCGCCACGTCGCGGGTCTGGTCCTCGAACTGCGCGACCAGCGTGCGCAATCCGCGGCGCACGCCGCCCACACCGCCGTATACGGAGGCCACGGAATCGGCATCGATGCGAAAGACGCTGGCGATGCTGGCCTCAAACGCCGCCTCGTCGCAGCGGCCGTCGGTCGCCAGTTGCTGGGCGAGGGCGGCGCCCTGGAAAACACCCGCCAGGGCGAGCACGCGTTCTTCGTTCATTCGGAAAACTCGGGGGAAGGGGGTGGAGCCAGGCCGCCGTAGGGAGCGTCGGTGGCAGCGATCACGGCACCGCCCAGGCATACCTCGTCGTCATACAGCACGACCGACTGCCCAGGCGTCACGGCGCGCTGGGGTTCGTCGAACGACACCTCCAGGGTGTCGCCGCGAACCGCGACAGTGCATGCCTGGTCGGCCTGGCGGTAACGCGTCTTGGCGGTGCAGCGGAACGAAAGGGCGGGCGGCTCGCCAGCGACCCAGGTGGCGTCGGTCGCTGAAAGCCGTGTCGATTGCAGCCAGCGATTCTCTCCGCCCTGCGCGACGACAAGCGTGTTGCTGGCGACATCCTTGCCCACCACGTACCAGGGCTCGTTCGGCGCGTCGGCTCGGCCACCGATGCCGAGGCCGTTGCGCTGGCCGAGTGTGTAATACATGACGCCCTGATGCTCGCCGATGACACGGCCACCCGGGTCGATCATCGGGCCGGGCCTGGCGGGAAGGTAGTGCGAAAGGAACGAGCGGAAATCCCGCTCGCCGATGAAGCAGATGCCCGTCGAATCCTTCTTCGCGTGGGTCGGCAAAGCCGCTTCGCGGGCCATCTCGCGCACGCGCGGCTTTTCGATCTCGCCGACCGGGAACAGCGTGGCGGCCAGTTGTTCCTGGCCCAGTGCATGCAGGAAATAGCTCTGGTCTTTCGCGGCATCGACGGCGCGCAGGAGGCGATAACGGCCGTCGCGGAAATCGACGCGGGCGTAGTGGCCGGTGGCGATCTTTTCCGCGCCGAGCGCTCGTGCGTGCTCGAGGAAGGTCTTGAACTTGATCTCGCGATTGCACAGCACGTCGGGATTCGGCGTGCGCCCCGCGGCGTACTCCGCGAGGAAATAGGCGAACACGCCGTCCCAGTACTCGCTCGCAAAATTTCGCGCATGGAAGGGGATGCCCAACCGGCCGCAGACGGCAACGGCGTCCTTGCGATCCTCGTCGGTGGTGCACGGGCCGGAGCGGTCGTCTTCCTCCCAGTTTTGCATGAACATGCCTTCCACCTCGTGCCCGGCTTCCCGGAGCAGGAGTGCGGCGACCGAGGAGTCCACGCCGCCGGAAACGCCGAGGATCACTTTCACGAGTCGACCCCAGGCAGCAGGCTCGACACCGTATCCAGCGGCAGGCGCCGACCGTCGAGCCAGGCGTCGATGGTGAGCAGGATCAGCGGCGTGCGCAGCCGGTCGCCGAGCGCCTCGATCTCGTCGCGCCGCAGCCATAGAGCGCGGCGGATACCCTTGTCCAGCGGCAGCGTCTCGTCGTGGGAAAGGACATGGGCCGAAAAGCCGAAGCGCAGAACCTGCTCGCCGTGCTCCGAACTGGTCCACTGCCACACCCCGAGGAAAGCGTCGAGCGCGACGCGGTGGCCGGTTTCCTCGAGGGTTTCGCGCACCGCCGCGGCCTGCAACGTCTCGCCCGGATCGAGGTGACCTGCAGGCTGGTTGTAGGCAATACGACCGCCAACTTCCTCCTCGACAATGAGGAAACGGTCGCCGCGCGCGACCACGCAGGCCACCGTCACCCGGGGGCACCACACGTTTTCGGTGGGGGAGCTGGTCGGCGTCATCGGCTTAAGGGGATAGGGCTCTGGAAAAAGGCCTATTGTGCCATCACCTGTGGGAATCGACCGGAAAGTGGCCCGGCTTCCGGTGTATAAACGACTCGCGTATCGAAGGCTTCAAATTAATGTCCCAAGAACACGAACACGATCAGGAAAGCGAACGCGGGCACGGCCTCGCCATTGAGACGGCCCGTCCCGACACTGCCAGGCCGCCGCTGTTTCAGGTCGTCCTGCTGAACGACGACTTCACGCCGATGGATTTCGTGATCGAGGTATTGCGCAGTTTCTTCGGTATGGACCAGGAGAGGGCGGTACAGGTGATGCTTCATGTTCACACGCGAGGAAAGGGCGTCTGCGGCGTGTTCACTCGCGAGGTGGCAGAAACCAAGGTGACTCAGGTCAACGAGTACTCACGGTCTCATCAGCACCCGCTGTTGTGCACTATGGAAAAGATGTAGCCGATCCCCCATCTGGAGTTCATGCGGCATTGAAAGGGGGCTCGCCCTCGCCGCCCACAGCTATCGGAGACGGTCCGTATGTTCAGCAAGGATCTCGAAGTCACCATCGGGCACTGCTACAAGCAGGCCCGTGAGCAGCGCCACGAATTCATGACCGTGGAGCATCTGCTGCTCGCCCTCACGGAGAATACCTCCGCCCTCGCCGCACTGCGGGCCTGCGGCGTCGATTTGCCACGCCTCGCGGCCGATCTCCAGCGGATCATTGCCGAGACGGTGCCGGTGCTGCCGGCCGGCGACGAACGCGATACGCAGCCCACGTTGGGCTTCCAGCGCGTGCTCCAGCGCGCCGTCTATCACGTGCAATCCTCGGGTCGAAAGGAAGTCACCGGCGCCAACGTGCTTGTGGCGATCTTCGGCGAGAAGGATTCGCACGCCGTGTACTTCCTGCACCAGCAGGAAATTACGCGCCTGGACGTCGTGAACTACATCTCGCACGGCATCGCCAAGATCGGCGACGAGTCGGCTGCCGCGGCGCCCAATGCCGAGCGTGACGGTGAGGAAGGCGGGGAAGGCAAGGGCAATCCCCTGAACGAATACGCCTCCAATCTGAACGAGCTTGCCATCCAGGGCAAGATCGATCCGCTGATCGGTCGCCAGGACGAAGTCGAACGGACCATCCAGGTGCTTTGCCGCCGCCGCAAGAACAACCCGCTTTACGTGGGCGAGGCTGGCGTGGGCAAGACCGCGCTCGCTGAGGGTCTGGCCAAGCGCATCGTCGAGGGACAGGTGCCGGAGGTGCTGGAAGACTGCACGATCTGGTCGCTGGACCTGGGCGCTCTGGTCGCCGGCACCAAGTACCGCGGCGACTTCGAAAAGCGCCTCAAGGCGGTGATCGCTCAGCTCAAGAAGCAGCCGAACGCGATCCTCTTCATCGACGAGATCCACACCATCATCGGTGCCGGTTCGGCGTCGGGCGGCACCATGGACGCCTCGAACCTGATCAAGCCCATGCTCGCCTCCGGCGAATTGCGCTGCATCGGATCGACCACGTTCCAGGAGTTCCGCGGTGTGTTCGAAAAGGACCGCGCGCTGGCTCGTCGCTTCCAGAAGATCGATGTGGTCGAGCCGACCGTGGCCGACTCCATCGAGATCCTGCGTGGTCTGAAGAGTCGCTTCGAAGAACATCACTCGGTGGAGTACACCGGTGAGGCTCTGCGTGCGGCGGTGGACCTCTCGGTCAAGCACATCCCTGACCGTCTGCTGCCCGACAAGGCTATCGACGTGATCGACGAGGCCGGTGCCCGTCAGCGCCTGCTGCCGGAAGAAGAGCGCACCGGCAGGATCGACGTGCCCGAGATCGAGTACATCGTGGCGAAGATGGCGCGCATCCCGGCGAAGCAGGTCTCGGCCTCCGATCGCGACGTGCTGCGCAATCTCGAGCGTAACCTCAAGATGGTCGTGTTCGGCCAGGATGGGGCGATCGAGGCGCTGGCTTCGTCGATCAAGATGGCGCGCTCGGGTCTGGGTGATCCGTCCAAGCCGATCGGCAGCTTCCTGCTTGCCGGCCCGACGGGCGTGGGCAAGACGGAGGTTACCCGTCAGCTGGCGATGCAGCTCGGTATCGAGATGGTCCGCTTCGATATGTCCGAGTACATGGAAGCGCATTCGGTGTCGCGTCTCGTCGGTGCCCCTCCGGGCTACGTCGGGTTCGACCAGGGCGGCCTGCTCACGGAGCAGATCACCAAGCATCCGCACTGCGTGCTGCTGCTGGACGAAATCGAGAAGGCGCATCCGGACGTCTACAACATCCTGCTCCAGGTCATGGATCGGGGTGTGCTGACTGACACGAATGGACGAGAGGCGAACTTCAAGAACGTGATCATCGTGATGACCACGAATGCCGGTGCCCAACTGGCTTCGCGTCGCGGCATCGGCTTCGTGAAGCAGAACCACGCACCGGACGCGATGGAGACCATCCGCCGCATGTTCACGCCCGAGTTCCGCAACCGTCTCGATGCGATCATTCAGTTCAATGCGCTCGACTTCGACCACATCCTGCGCGTGGTCGACAAGTTCCTGATCGAACTGGAGACCCAGTTGGCGGAGAAGAAGGTCAGTGTGGACGTGACGCCGGAAGCGCGCCGCTGGTTGGCGGAGCACGGCTTCGACCCGCAGATGGGCGCCCGCCCGATGGCTCGCGTGATCCAGGACAAGGTGAAGCGCGCGCTGGCGGACGAGCTGCTGTTCGGCAAGCTGGCCGAAGGCGGCAAGGTCACCCTCTCGGTCGAGGGCGATCAGTTGCACGTCGAAACGGAGTCGGCCGAGCCGGCCACGGCGGAAGCCTAAGAAAGGCAGGCGCCGCCATGGCGGCGGTAAGCCTGCGAGAGCTATAGCGGCGAGGCGGGTTTCCTCGCTGCTATAGCGGCTCCCTACAACAATAAAAAAGCCGCGGGCGTTTGCCGCGGCTTTTTTTGCCTCATGGAGGCGGCGCGAGGCGCCTTACTTCATGCGGTACGTGATGCGTCCCTTCGTCAGGTCGTAAGGGGTCATTTCGACCTTCACCTTGTCGCCTGTAAGGATGCGGATGTAATGCTTGCGCATGCGGCCGGAGATATGGGCAGTGATGACGTGCCCGTTCTCGAGCTGCACGCGGAACATGGTGTTGGGCAGGGTCTCGAGGACCGTGCCTTCCATTTCGATGACGTCGTCTTTTGCCATGTGTTCCGGGTCGACATGAACGGCCGGAATGGCCGCATAAGTCCACTAGTATGCCATAGGGGGCGGTGCGAGGCCACCGGGCGGCGCCCGGTGGCGGCAGGGATCAGCCGAATTGTTCGTCCAGCTTCCGGCGGATCTCGTCTTCGATGGTGCCGCGCAAGGGCGAGAGAAGCATGCCGAGTTCGGCCGTCACGTGGACGTCGGTGGCGGTCACCTCGATGGCGCCCTTCACGCCAGAACGCGCGAAGCTCATGGTGTCGCCGTCCCATTGGCCTTCGGTGCCGAATTTCTCGCTGATGCGAGCAGCAACTTTCTCGACCACCGTGCGGGCATTCTCGAGGGTCGTTCCATGGGGGCGGCGGATGTCGATCTTTGCCATCGCGGCGGGTCCTTCTGTTCGATGGAGTTGCCAAGTCTAGCAGCGTCCTTGTCACGGACCGATGACGCCTTTGCGTTCAAATAGATACCGCGCTCTGCTAAAGTCGCGTCGTCAACGTCCCGGTTCTTCCATGCGCATCGAATTCGTCAGCTCGGCACGCGGTGATTTCCACTGGTCACGGCCCGTGCTCACGATTGGCCGCGGGGAGGATAACGACCTGGTCGTGTCCGAAACCCAGGTCGCCGCGCGCCACGTCACCATCCACCGGGACCGTCGCGGTCTCGTGTTGCAGGTCGCACCCGAGACGGGGCGCGTGTACGTCAACGCACGACCCGTGCGCGAACGCGCGCTGCTGCGCCCTGGCGACAGCCTTTCCCTCGGTGACTGCCGAATGCTGGTGCGCGATGACGCGGACCTTGATGCCCGGGTGACCGTCGAGCCTACCGAATCGCGTTGCACCGTCGCCTTGCGGCCGGTGGCCGGCCCCTTGTCGGGTCGTGTGGTCGCGGTGGGCGACCGCCTGGAGCTGGGTTCCACCCACGGCGCGCTGCCCCTCGAACTCCCCGGCAACGACGCAGCCTTGCTGACGCTGGCGTGGGAGCAGGGGGATCTGGTGCTCGATGCTTCGCGTGTCCCCGCCCGTCACGCCGTGCGCGTCAACGGGGTGAAGGTGGTGCGAGCCTCGCTGCAGCCGGGCGACCAGATCGGCATCGCCGCCCACCGCTTCGTGGTCGATGGCCCCGGCTGGGCCGCGGAACCGGTAGTGATCATGTCGGACCCGGAGCCCGAGGTCGCCGTGCCGGACACTGACGCGCCGCGCGGGGACGTGTGGTGGCTGATCGCGACCGCCGCGCTGTTGGCGCTGGGTATCTCCGCAGTGCTTTTCATGCACTTCTGACGGGCATAATCGGCGTTACCTTCCCCACGAAGAGAACGAAGTGAGCAGAGACTGGAATTTCAGTGCCGGTCCCGCCGCGCTGCCGGAAGCCGTCCTCAAGCGTGCACAGGCGGAGCTGCTCGATTGGAACGGGTCCGGCGCCTCGGTGATGGAGCTGTCCCATCGCGGCAAGCGTTTCATGGAACTTGCCGCGGCGACCGAGCGCCGCCTGCGTGAGTTGCTCGGCATGCCGGACAACTACAAGGTGCTGTTCCTGCAAGGCGGCGCCACCCAGCACTTCGCACAGATTCCGATGAACCTCGCACCCGAGGGCGGCAGCGCCGATTACATCGTGACGGGCGTCTTCAGCCGCAAGGCCGTCAGTGAGGCGGCGTACCACGTGGATGCACGCATCGCTGCCACATCGGAAGCGAACGATTTCCTCAGCTTGCCGCCGCGCGAGCAGTGGACGCTGAATCCTGCGGCTTCGTACGTGCATTACACGCCGAACGAAACCATTCGCGGGCTGGAATTTCACGACATTCCCGACGTCGGCGACGTGCCGCTGGTCGCGGACATGTCATCCAACATCCTTGGCGCGCCGCTGGACGTCTCGCGCTTCGGCCTCATCTACGCGGGCGCGCAGAAGAACATCGGTCCGTCCGGCCTCGTGGTGATGATCGTTCGAGAGGATCTTCTTGCGCGCCCGCCACGCCCGATCGCGAAGATTCTTCGTTACGCGGAGCAGGCCGCCAACGACTCCATGCTCAACACGCCGAATACCTGGGGCTGGTATCTCGCCGGCCTCACCTTCGATTGGCTGGCGGCAGAAGGCGGACTCGCCGTGATGGGCGAACGGAACGCGCGCAAGTCAGCGCTGCTGTATGGCGTCATCGACAGCTCGAATGGTTTCTATCGAAACGATGTGGAGCGCGCTGCACGTTCGCGTATGAACGTGTCATTCGTGTTGCACGACAGTGCATTGGATGCGCTTTTCCTCACCGAATCGGAAGCGGCCGGTTTCATTGGCCTCAAGGGACACAAGGCCGTGGGTGGCATGCGCGCGTCGCTTTACAACGCCGTGCCCGAAGCCGCCGTGGAAGCGCTGGTGCAATTCATGCGGGACTTTGCGGCCAAGCACGGTTAAAGTCGGAAGTCGCCGCGCTGCAGCATGCATGCGCGGCGATAACCGTTTCAACTGCAACCACTTAGCCGCCTGGACGTCCATGAGCAAGACCCCCGCCGATAAACAAGCCACGCTGGCCGAGGCGCGTACGCGCATCGACAGCATCGACCAGCAACTGCAGTCGCTCATCAGCGAGCGTGCCCGTTGGGCGCAGCAGGTCGGCCGGGCCAAGGGCCCGTTGAAGGCGGCGGTAGAGTATTACCGACCCGAACGCGAAGCCCAGGTCCTGCGCGGCGTGATCGATCGTAACGACGGTCCGCTGCCGAATGCGGAACTCGTGCGACTGTTCCGCGAAATCATGTCGTCGTGCCTTTCGCAGCAGCAACCGTTGAAAATCGGTTTTCTCGGGCCGGAAGGCACGTTCAGCGAACAGGCGGTACGCAAGCACTTCGGTCACGCTGCCTACGGCTTGCCGCTGGGCAGCATCGAAGAGGTCTTCCAGGAGGTCGCGGCCGGTAACGCCGACTTTGGTGTGGTACCGGTCGAGAACTCGGGGCAGGGCATGATCCAGATGACCCTCGACATGTTCCTCGTGTCGAAGGCCACCATCTGCGGCGAAGTCGAACTGCGCGTTCATCAGAATCTGCTTTCGCTGAGCGGCGAGTTGAAGGACGTGAAGCGCATCTACTCGCATCCGCAGTCGCTGCAGCAATGCCAGGGCTGGCTGCGCGTGAATCTGCCGAATGTGGAGCGCGTGCCGGTGTCCAGCAACGCCGAGGCAGCGCGTACGGCGCGGCTCTCGCCCGAGTCGGCCGCCATTGCGGGCGAGACGGCCGGACGTGTGTATGGCCTCAAGACGGTGGCTGGTCCGATCGAGGATCGCTCCGACAACACCACGCGGTTCCTAGTGATCGGTCGCTCCATCTTTCCCGCGTCGGGCAACGACCGCACGTCGCTGCTGGTCTCCGTGCGCGACAAGCCCGGTGCGCTTTACGACGTGCTGAGCCCGCTGGCGCGTCATGGCATCAGCATGAATCGCATCGAGTCGCGACCGGCACATACCGGCAAGTGGCAATACGCGTTTTTTATCGACGTATCCGGCCACGTGGACGACGAGGCCGTGCAGGCCGCGCTCGAAGAAATGAAACCTGCCGCCGCCGACGTGCGTGTACTCGGTTCCTATCCTGTCGCCTTGCCATGACTCTTGAATTCGATGCTGCCGCGCTCGCCAATCGGGCGACGTCGGCGCTCCGCGCCTACGATCCCGGCCACGATCTTCCGGCGCTGCGCCTGCGCTTCGGCGAGATGCTGTCCGAGTTGGGTTCCAACGAGAACCCCCTGGGGCCGAGCAAGTCCGCGCTGCGCGCGGCCAATCGTGCGATCGAGGAGGCCTGGCGCTATCCCGATCCGCTCGGCGCGTCGCTGAAGCGGAAGCTGTCCGACGAACTGGGCGTGCCGTTTGCAGGCATTACCCTCGGCAATGGCTCGCATGAGCTGTTGATGCTGATGGCACAGTGCTTCGCGGACGAAGCGCATCCGGTCGTGCATTCGCAGTACGGCTTTGCGGTGTTCCCGATCGCCGCGGCCGCGGCGGGCGCACCGGCCGTCGCGGTACCTGCGCTGCCTGCCGACCATCCGGAAGCACCGTACGGGCACGACCTCGCCGCCATGGCAGCGGCTGTCACGCCTGCGACGCGGCTCGTGTATCTCGCCAATCCGAACAATCCGACCGGCACCTGGTTCACCGACGCCGCGCTGGAAGACTTTCTTGAGCGGATTCCGCCGCAGACACTCGTGGTGGTCGACGAGGCATATCACGAGTACGTGGATGCGGAAGGGCTGAGTACGGCGTTGCATCTGCTGGGGCGTTTTCCGAACCTCGCCGTCACGCGCACGTTCTCCAAGGCGTATGCGCTTGCGGGGCTGCGCATCGGTTACATGCTCAGCCATCCTTCGGTGGCGGCGGTGTGCGAGCGTCTGCGCGAATCGTTCAACGTCAATGGTGTGGCGCTGGCCGCCGCCGAGGCAGCGCTGGGCGACCACGAGCATCGCGCGCACGTGCGCGCCACCAATCGCCGTGATCGCACCTGGCTCGCAGGGGAACTCATGGCGCGCGGTCTGCGCGTGCTGCCGTCGCAGACCAATTTTTTGCTCGTCGATCTCGGCGACGACGCCACCGCGTTCGAGGCACATCTCTTTGAACGCGGCGTCATCGTGCGCCCGATGGTCGGTTATGGATTGCGGCACACGCTGCGCATAAGCGTCGGCAGCCGTACAGAACTGGAACGCCTGCTGGAGAACCTGCCGTGAGCCGCATCGATTGGTGTAGTTCCGCAGGCGGTCCGCTGCGCGGCGAGATCGTCGTGCCGGGCGACAAGTCCGTTTCGCATCGCGCGCTGATGTTCGGCGCCCTTGCCGAAGGCGTCACGCGCATCCGCGGGTTTCTTGAAGGCGAGGACACGCGGGCCACAGCCGCCATCCTCGGTCGACTCGGCGTACGTTTCGAAACTCCGGCACCGGGCGAGCGTGTCGTGCATGGCGTGGGCCTGCATGGGCTTCGCGGCAGCAGCGAACCGCTCGACTGCGGCAATGCCGGCACCGGCATGCGCTTGCTCGCCGGACTGCTTGCCGGACAGGCGTTCGACTCGACGCTGATCGGCGACGAGTCGCTTTCGCGGCGCCCCATGCGACGCGTGACGGACCCGCTGGGTTTGATGGGTGCCGTCATCGATACGAATGACGGCAAGCCGCCGCTGCGTATCCACGGTGGCAAGACGCTGCACGGCGTGACCTATGAACCGCCCGTCGCCAGCGCGCAGATCAAGTCGGCGCTGCTGCTGGCGGGTCTCTACGCCGAGGGCTTCACCGAGGTGGTAGAACCCCATCCGACCCGTGACTACACGGAAAGCATGCTGCGCGCCTTCGGCTGGCCGATCGACTACGCCCCCGGACGCGCCCGGTTGGAAGGCGGGCATACGTTGCGCGCGGTGGACGTCGACGTGCCGGCGGACTTTTCGTCTGCGGCCTTCTTCATCGTGGCCGCCTGCATCGTGCCGGGTTCCGAGCTTCGCCTGAAAGCGGTGGGTCTGAACCCGCGACGCACCGGCTTGCTGGCGGCACTCGAACTCATGGGGGCCGACATCGCCGTGGAGAACATGCGCAGCAGTGGCGGGGAAGACATCGGCGACCTGGTCGTGCGCTACGCACCACTGCACGGCGTGGCGCTGCCCCTGGACATCGTGCCGGACATGATCGACGAGTTCCCCGCACTGTTCGTCGCGGCGGCGACGGCCGATGGCATGACGACCATTCGCGGTGCGGCCGAGCTGCGCGTGAAGGAGTCGGATCGCATCGCCAGCATGGCTCATGGCCTGAAGGCCTGTGGCGTGAAGATCGACGAGTTGCCGGATGGCGCGATCATCCAGGGTGGGCCCATCGGTGGCGGCACGATCGACAGCCATGGCGATCATCGTATTGCGATGAGTTTCGCCGTGGCCGGGCTGCTCGCGTCCACACCGATCGTCATTGGCGACTGCGCCAACGTCGCGACCTCGTTCCCCGGCTTTGTCGCTTTGGCGAATGGCGCCGGCTTTCGGTTGGAGGCGGCTTGATGGCGTTCCGTCGGTGACGTCGAGGCGCTAACCTTCGCCTTTCCGTTACCCGGGCGCCGCCATGGCCGAGAAGATTCCTCCGTTCGTCGTTGTCGTGCCCGCACGCTTCGGCTCCACCCGGTTGCCGGGCAAGCCGCTGTTGAAGATCGGCGGCGAATCGATGATTCGCCGCGTGGCGGCCAGGGCAGGGCAGGCGGGGGCGGCGCAGGTGGTGGTTGCCACCGACGACGAGCGCGTGGCCCGCGAAATGAAAGGCTGCGGCGACATCCTGGTCTGCATGACCAGCCCCGACCACGCCTCCGGCAGCGACCGGATCGCCGAAACCGCCCGCCATTTCGGCTGGCCCGAAGACACTGTGGTGGTCAATCTCCAGGGCGACGAGCCGTTCGCACCCGCGGCGGGCATTCGTGCCGTTGTGGCGACTCTGGCGGGGGACGACGCGCCCATGGCAACCCTCGCCACGCCCATCGAGCACGCCGAGGAGCTTTTCGACCCGAACATCGTAAAGGTGGTGCGCGGCGGCAACGGTCGCGCGCTGTACTTCACTCGCGCGCCTGCGCCCTGGGCACGGGACGCGTTCGCGCGCGACCGCCAGGTCCTGCCGCCCGGTGTGCCGTTCCTCCGCCATATCGGCATCTACGCCTACCGTGCGGGCTTTCTGAGCAGGCTGGCGGCCCTACCACGCACGGCGCTGGAACAGGCCGAATCGCTGGAGCAGCTCCGGGCCCTCGAGCACGGGTACCCCATCTCGGTGCGGCAGACGCCCGAACCGTTCCCGCCGGGCATCGACACGCGGGAAGACCTTGAGCGGGCCGAACGCTGGCTGGCTGGGCAGGGCGTGTAGGAAATCCCCTTCCTGCGACCGGGGGTACGGCCCACACCCTTCCTCGGCTTGCACCGGGCGCGCTCCATGGGGCGGCAACGTAATCTAACCCCGTCGCCACACTGATCCCTACACGGAAGGCGACGCTCCCACGGATGGCCCTCGCCGACATGGCTCCCCCATGTCGGCGTTTTCGCGTCCGTGACCAGCTGACGCGGTAAAATGTCCGGATGGAGCACACCGAGTCGCATCCGTTCGACGGCAAGGCCTTCGTCCGCCACCTCACCACCTCGCCCGGCGTCTACCGCTACTTCGATGCGGAGGACGAGTTGCTGTACGTGGGGAAAGCCGCCAACCTCAAGAAGCGCGTCGGCAATTACTTCCTCAAGCCGCCGATGGACCCGCGCATCGCGTCGATGGTCTCGCAGATCGCGCGGGCCGAGGTCACGTTGACCCGTACCGCGGGCGAGGCATTGCTGCTGGAATCGCAGCTCATCAAGTCGCTGAAGCCGCGATACAACATCGTGCTGCGCGACGACAAGAGCTACCCGTATATCTATCTGTCGGGAGGGGAAGACTACCCGCGGCTCGCGTTCCACCGTGGTGCCAAGGCCGGGCCGGGTCGCTATTTCGGGCCGTACCCGAGCACGTTCGCCGTGCGCGAGAGCCTCGGCTTGATGCAAAAGCTGTTCAAGGTGCGTCAGTGCGAAGACAGCTACTTCAAGAACCGCTCACGACCCTGCCTGCAGCACCAGATCGGTCGTTGCAGCGCACCGTGTGTGCGCCTGATCGAGGTGGATGACTACAGAAACGACGTACGCCACGCCGAGATGTTCCTCGAGGGGCGCAGCAGTGCGGTGATCGACGAACTGGCCGTCTCGATGGAGAAAGCGTCGCGGGAACTGAACTTCGAGCGGGCAGCCACGTTGCGGGACCAGGTAGCCGCTCTGCGCAAACTGCAGGCGCAGCATTTCGTGCAGGGCGCCAGTGCGGACATGGACGTGATCGCCTGCTGCATGGAAGGCGGTATGGCATGTGTGAGCGTGATGTTCTTCCGCAACGGCGTGAGCCTGGGCTCGCGGGACTTCTTCCCGCGCCTGCCCACCGACGCCTCGGTATCGGACGTGCTTTCGCAATTCGTGGCGCAGTACTACCTCGATCGCCAGGTGCCACGCGAGCTGGTGCTGAGCGACCCGATAGAAGACATGGACGTGCTGGCATCGGTGCTGTCCGATCATGCCGGCTACACTGTGTCGTTGAAGCCGAGCGTGCGTGGCGAGCGTGCGCGTTTCCTGGAAATGGCTCAGCGCAACGCCAGCGCGGCGCTGACGTCCCGCCTCGCGAGTCGCCACACCTTGCTGGCCCGGTTCGACGACCTGCAAAAGGTGCTCGGTCTGGAGGCCACGCCGCGTCGTATCGAGTGCTTCGACATCAGCCACACGCGTGGCGAACTGACGGTGGCATCGTGCGTGGTCTTTGGTCCGGAGGGGCCGGAGAAATCGCATTACCGACGATTCAACATTACCGGCATCACCCCGGGCGACGACTACGCCGCTATGCACCAGGCGCTGACCCGCCGTTTCAAGAAGGTGGTCGAAGGCGGCGCCAGGCCCGACATCCTCCTGATCGATGGCGGCACCGGCCAGGTGGCGCAGGCGGTGGACGTGTTGCGGGAGCTTGGGGTGGATGGCATTCGCGTGGTCGGCGTGGCCAAGGGGCCCGGACGCCGCGCAGGCGAGGAAACGCTCGTGCTGGCCGACAGCGGCACCACGTTGCATCCGGGTACCTCGTCGCCCGCGCTGCACCTGGTGGCCGCCGTGCGTGACGAAGCGCACCGTTTTGCCATCAGCGGACATCGCCGTCGTCGCGAGGCGGCGCGCGAACGGAGTACTCTGGAAGACGTTTCAGGCGTCGGTGCGCGTCGGCGCGCTGCGCTGCTCAAGGCGTTTGGTGGCCTCGCCGGTGTGGAAGCCGCGGGCGTCGAAGAATTGATGAGTGTGAAGGGTATTGATCGCGGCCTTGCCGAACGCATCTATGCCATGCTGCACCCCTGATGGACATGGAGACGTCGCGCACGCAGCGCCCGTCTCCCGCACCGGCCGACCTATGCGAATCAACCTCCCCACCTGGCTGACCCTGTTCCGCGTGCTGTTGCTGCCGGTGATGGTCATCGTCTATTACCTGCCGTTCCGCGGCGCCAACCTGACGGCCGCCCTGGTCTTCGTCCTGGCGGGCTTTACCGACTGGCTCGACGGCTACCTCGCGCGACGTCTTCAGCTCACCTCGGCCTTCGGGGCATTTCTCGACCCGGTGGCCGACAAGCTGATGGTGGCGGTCACGCTCTTTCTCCTCGTGCAGTCGCATCCCGGCGGGGGCTGGTCGAGCATCCTGATGGCCGTGACGGCCTCGGTGATCGTCGGGCGCGAGATCAGCGTGTCGGCCCTGCGCGAGTGGATGGCCCAGATTGGCGCGCGTTCCAAGGTCAAGGTCGCCTTCCTCGGCAAACTCAAGACCGCGATGCAGATGGTGGCCCTCGTAGTGCTGCTGCTTCAGCACGACGCAGAGACCTTGCGCCTGTATCACATCGGTGAGGCCTTGCTGGTCGTGGCCGGCGTGCTGACGATCTGGTCGGGCCTCGACTATCTCCGCGCCGCATGGCCGAGCCTGCGCGGAGATTCAGAGGATGTGACAAAAAGTGAAAAAAAATCGGTGCAAGGTAGTTGACACATTCGGCATCTGATCTAAAATAGCCGGACAACGACGCGGGAATAGCTCAGTTGGTAGAGCACGACCTTGCCAAGGTCGGGGTCGCGAGTTCGAGTCTCGTTTCCCGCTCCAAGTTCTTACAAAACCTCGGACCTCCGAGGTTTTGTTTTTTAAGCGCTACGCGGATACTCTTCGCCTGCGCAAGCGATGGCCGGGTGGCAGAGTGGTCATGCAGCGGACTGCAAATCCGCGTACGCCGGTTCGATTCCGACCTCGGCCTCCATCGCATTCCAAGGCGCACCTGCTAACGCAGTGCGCCTTTTTTTCTTTCCGCCCGGATGGCGAAACCGGTAGACGCAAGGGACTTAAAATCCCTCATCCGAAAGGGTATGTGGGTTCGAGTCCCACTCCGGGCACCAAGGCCTACAGCCCGAAACGGATATGCGATTTCGGTCCGCAATTTCGGTTTCGGTCCGCAATTATTTCGTCGGGTCCACTTTCGCGCCGCGCCGCGAGCGGACGTAAGCCTCAGTCATCACCACCGACGTATGGCCTAGCTGCCGCTGTGCCTGGCGGATGTCGCCGCTCGAATCGGTCTTATCCGATGCCGCCTTCGCACGCAGATCGCGAAACTGAAAACGCAAGCCCGTGGCCTCGCGTACGCGGTCGAAGCGGGCGCGGAGCTTCGCTGCCGTGAGCGGCCTCCCATCCTCATCCACAATGAGCCGCATCGCTCTCACGGCATGGTCGCGTTTGCGCTCTGCGATCCTGGCCAGAAGCTCAGCGAGTTCACCGGTCACGCCGATGCGCAGCTTCGCTCCGGTCTTCGCCTGGGTCAGCTCAAGCGCACCGTCGCGCACGTCCGTTTCCTGCATGCGCAGAACATCCGCGGGCCGCTGCCCAGTTAGGTATGCGAGATCCATGGCGTCGCGTAGCGGCTGGTCGGCCGCTTTCCAGAACGCGGCGTAGGTCGCATCGTCGACGTACACGTCGCGCGCCTTCTCCTTGTTCCCCTTGATGCCGGCGCACGGATTCGCCAATGCGGTGTAGCCAGCGTCGCGTGCGAAGTTCCAGATGTGCGAGAGCAGCGCCTTCTCGCGATTGGCGCGCACCGGGGAGCCCGATCGATGCGTGAGGTACTTGCGCACATGGACTGGGGTTATCGCGTCGAGTGGGCCCGGCGGATCATCGAAGAAGTCCAGCAGCTGCTTCAGCTCGCGCGCGTTACAGGCCTGCGTGGCCGGGGACTTGGTGGGAATTACCACCGCCCGGTATCGATCGGCCACGTAGCGGAAGGTGATGACTTCGGCGAGCTTCTCGCGCGCGTAGCGACTGCGCTCGTGTTCGGCCCACTTCTGGATCGCGAGACCGTAATCCGAGCCCAGCGGTTCCTCCCGACGCGGCCGGCCACCGTGGTCGTAGTAATAGTGCACGACACCGGATGGCTTACGCCGCGCGCGGAGGCGCGGTACCGCATCAGGTCGCGAAGGTCGACGTCCCATCCTATGCAGCCTTGTTCGGGTTCCAGGCCGGCTTCGGGGTCGATGCACGACCCGTCTGCCCCTCGACCGCGGCAACGGTGACCACCGGCCACCCCGCGTTGTCGACATAGTGCCTGATGCCATTCCTGCGGAGGAAGGCCAGCTGCTTGGCGCGGGTGTGAGCCCGGGTCAGCTCGGCGATCTCTTCGCGAGAGAGGCACAAACGCTGTTCAGCCGCCATGCGGCACCTCCGTTTCGGCAAAGCTATAGGCCCTTGCGCCGTAGTCGATGAAAACAATGCGTCCGTCAGGCAGCCGCCCGACGTCTTTTGACCCACGCTCGAACGGCGAAGGATCCTCGCCAATAACGTGGATTTCGAAGCTGTGCTCGTCGTCCCATGCCTCGTAGTCGTTTCGAGAGACCTCGGCACAGCGTGGCATGACGACGACCCAGCCCCACCGGTCGGCGAAAAGGACAGGGCACATGAGCGATCGCCGGTTATCAGTCGCCCACAGATGACGTTCGTCCCTGTTTGCATAACGACCAATCGAGCGGTGCGGCTGGGTAAGCCGCGGAACCTTAATGGCCCATGGTCCGATGAGGAATACGACCCTGGATGCTCCCTTTCTGATCATCGCTCGCCTCCTGAGGCACGCTGGAACTCTATAACCCACACCCACGGGTTGTTGGCCCAGCTCGTGCCGGGCTTGGCGAGGCCGTCCCAGAGGTGTGTAAACCAGTAATGGGCACGATCGACGGTGTCACCGAACCCCTCGGCTCGGGCCTGCGGCTCGCTGATGTCCTGCAAACGCTCCACGCGTACGCCCGTCACTTGGAGCGTGATCCGGCTGGCCCAGCGGGGCATGAAGCGGGCATGACGGTAGCGGCCCGGTGTGGCTTCGCCCGGCTTCGAGCCGAACTCCCGCCAGTCCTTCGCGTTGTTCAATTCACCGTCGGCCTCGTACTGGATAGGGCACCACGGGGAGCGGTATCCAGCGCCGATGCATGCCTCGGCGATCTGCTTGCCCGACCGATCATCAAGCCCTGCCGGCGCTCGCCAAGCCTCGCGAACCCACAGCCGGTCGCCTACCTCGCCATATGGGCACGGATACCAGTAGTCCTGTGCGCGATCGAGGTCCTCGCGCCATGGCCAGGGCTTGCCGTCGTCGCGCTCCTCGATGCTCTGGAACGTCGGCTTCACCACCCGCCGCGTCACGGTCTTGCGGCCTTCGAGGATGGCGCGCACCATCGGCGCACTGAAAAGGATGGGGAGTTCACGCATGGGAGTTCGCGGCGCTCGTGGCAATATCTCGGCGGAGTGGTTGACAGCGGTCACCTTCGGCCTCTTGGGGGCACTGGTTGGCATGGGTTTGGCTGCGGCTTTCAATTTCGCTGCTGGCAAGACCGTGATCGAAATGATCGGGACCATATTCGGCGCCGCTGCACCGGTCGCTGGGGCCGTTTGGCTGGCTAATCGAACGGAGCGCTCTTCTACCCGGAAGCGTCGTCGCGCGCTCGTCGAAGCGATCGTTGTGGTGCATCAGAGAGCGCAGAGCTTGTCTAGACTCATAGATACCGGGCTCTCTCGAAATCGCGAGGATCCCCACCCGGACTTTATGGCAGCCATAACGCCTCTTGAGACCGCCAAGAAGGATCTCGAGCATTTTCGGGCTCTGGTTGACCCCACGGATTACGACGTCGTAGTTACCATGCTCCGTGCCGACGAGGCTTACGCGGCTCTTGAAGCACATTTCGTTACCTTGCGTACTGCCACGACATTCGCTGATCCTGAGTTCGGCAGGAAAGCGCTCGCGTCGGGGCAGGCTGCCGTCGAAAACCTGATGGACCACACTGGAGCAGCGGCAACGGACTTGCTGACCATGGATTTTGGTGATCGGGTGCTCGTGGGACTGAGAAAGCGAGAGCGCTTTCAGCGTTAGCGTCACGGCTGCACCTCCCCATGAGTAACCACGGTGTCGTTCTTGGAATAGACGCGCCAGTCGTCGAGAGTCGATGAAAGCTCCGATACAGGCGGCTGCTCGGTGTAGAACACCTCGTCACCATCAACGCGCGTGACGTAGAAGGTGTCCTTGCCGTTCGTGAGAACGTCTCCCGGAACGGGCTGGTTGCGGGGATCACGATCAGCCACGGGGCACCTCCAGCGCGGCGGCATTCAGCTTCTCGGCAAAGTTCTCCGCTGCATCGGCGTTTTTGAAGCGCCGAGCCTCACGGCACCCAGGCGATACGTAATACTCCACGTCTCCTGTGAACCTCGGATTCTCTCGGCGCCGAACCACGTTCCAGCTACGCACGATTCCGAAGGGCGGCACTGCGTACCACTCGCGCTTCATCACTTCACCTCCGGCGCGGCGGCGAGCAAGTGCATGGACCGCGCGTCATCAATGGCCGCTCGCCACTGCTCAACGCTGCCGTGGTCGACATCGGACCTGCGCATCCACTCGCGCACATCGTCGTCCGTCGGCGTGTAGGTATCCGGCACGCCCACGGCGCTCGGCTGGGCGACGATGAAACGACGGCCGTCTGGGTCATTCGACAGCCACTCCAAGAACCGCCGCATGCGCGTCATGAAACTCTCGCTGTGGCCGTGGCGTCGCCCTGTAAAGACGTGGCATGCCTCCCAGGCCATCTCGTCCGTCATCTCGGCAGGCGTGGCGACAGCTAGGCGCGGGGTGCGCAAGAGTTTCGAAACACTTTCCATCGTGTCGTTTTCGTCGTCGGTGAGGATGTGTGCGACATGCCCATGCACCTGTTCAAACTCGTCCGCCAAGCCCACCCCATCGCCCACCGCCTGCTCGGGCTTCTGCTGGATGGCAAACATTTCCAACTCGGCAATGGCGCGGATCATCGCGGCCCGTACGCCGGCGCGGAAGTACTCCTCCTTAGCTGGCTTGAATTCGACCGGGCGCTCAATCTCGTCAACGAGTGCCGACAACTTGCGCTGCAGCGTCCCGACGTAGAGGGACTGTCCCGCCGCCTGTTCGACAGGCTCGGCGGCTTGCTTGGTGAGTAGGTCGATCATCAACCGCTGATCTTCGGGCGCGATGTGCAGATAGCACGTGCCCTCTGAGGGCGGGTCCACGTACATGCGTTTCAGCTTGTCCAGCAGCGTCGTCGTGCTCATGCCCCAAGCTCCTTCACGCGCTGATTGATGGCGTCGCGCTTGTCATATTCCTTGCGAAGCTGGGCGCCGATCTTTTCCGCCAGGTCGACGACGGCCTGTTCTGCGGCTTCCCCGATGGAATCGAACTGCGCAACGAACTCCGCGTTCTTGTCCATGTTGCCGGTCAGCTCGAGCTTGCACCCGAGGTCCGACGCGTGGACCGTGATCTTGATGGTGCTCATTCCTTCTCGGCCTCCTGCTTCTTCGCCTGCTCGATGGCGGCGGTTATCTTGGTGATGAGGGACTCGGCGGCGGCTGGGGACATCACCTGGTGATAGCCACCTACGAAGACGTGGACCTTGCCGGCGATGGCGCAGGCGTCGGGGCGCTCGGCGTTCGGTTTCATGCGAAGGCCGCCTGCTGCTTGGCATAGATGAGTGCCCACTTCCACGCACCCCTGAACTCGAGCGACTCGACGAAAATCGAGTCCTTGATCGAGACCTGGTAGCGCGTAAAACCCTGACTATCGCGAATCACACGGATGCGCGGCTTGTGCAGGTTGCATGGCTTGGGGCGGATGGGGAGGTCCATGGTCAGGCCTCCGCCGCCGACTTGGCGAACGACGGATGCTTCGTCGCCATGTGCTTCGCCAGCTGCTCGAACGTCCGGTTGCAACAGGGGCACACGCCGTGTCCGACGCGGGCCTTGACCTTGCGCAGGCGCGTGCTCACGGCCTTGCGGGTGCGCTGGCTGATGGCGAGCTGGTTTGCGTAGGCCTCGCTGCGCTCACGCTCCTGCTGGAGCCGCGTGCGCTCCTGGTCCAACTGACCGGCAAGCTTCTGTGCGCGGTCCTTGTCCGTTTCGCCGGGAAACCACTGCGAATGCCCGTTCGGGCAATAGAAGCTCTTGCGATCGCTGCGGCGTGCGGCGATATACGCCGCCGACATGCAGAACGAAACGCTGCAGCTCGCGCAGTGGATCACCTCGAAGGTTTCCGACTTTACGATCGTGGCCATGGTCACTCGTACTCCGAAATACCGTCTTCGGTGAGACGGGCGTTGTAGGCGTCGCGGATGCGCTGGCGCTGCTGCTCCGCATCTAGGTCGAGGTCGTCCACCGCGGCAAGCGTGGCTTTGAAGGCGTCACGTGCTTCGCTGGTGGAGCAGTCGCGGGCGACGCCGAGCACGTCGCTCCAGTGCTGGCGCGCGGGTACAGCGACAGGTTGCGTCAAGGTCTGACGCGCGGCGCTTGCCGGAGCTGGCGCCGCGGGCGGGTCGGGCGGCAGCGGCGTGAGATTCGCGGCCAAGCCGACGAGCCACCAGCTCGTGCAGCCGCCAGCGCGGTCATCACGCAGCACTCGGCCCTGTGCCTGAAGCGCGTGCAGCCGCCGCCGCGTCATCGGCACCGACATCCCGGCCGCCTCCGCGATCTCGCGCAGGAATGGCCCATAGCGCACGGCATACGCGTCGCCGTTGGCGATGATGCTCTGCCCAGGCCACATCGTCGTGTAACGTGTGGCGCGCTGAACGCACGCGAGGGCCAGGGCCTTCTCGAACTCTGGGGTGATGAGGGTGGTGGTCATGCCGTTTCTCTCAGCTTCATGGCCTGCTGACGCATGGCATCGAACGCTCTTTCGGCGTGTGTTCCTCGCGCTCTGGCAATGGCAATATGGTTCGGGTCGTCGTCGATACCGATGTAATCGAATCCATTCAGCGCGGCGCCGCGCCCGGTACTACCAGATCCCTCGAATGGATCTAAGACGACACGGGTGCCATAGAAAGGCGTTACGAGTTGGCACAGATAGCGCATCAGCTCCGTTGGCTTCACCGTAGGATGGGTATTGGCTCTTTTCGGCAGCTTGCGTCCTGCCTCTCTACGTGTGATGTGCTGACCAGACGTATTCGAGACCATGCCAGCGGCACTTCTCTCGAAGTCATCCAGGCCCGCCTCGCGATCCTTCGTGCTCGCCTTCGCGCAATAGAAGAACCGCGCCGCACTGCCGCTATCTTTTCGCGCTAGCGCGTCTGGCGCGACGGGCATATCGCCGTAGATGCCACGCGAGACACGCTTGCGCGACTGGCCCCGCAAATCACCTTGCTGGCCAGGAGCCTCGGGAAATGCGGCAAGCACCTCGTCGGCGCCATCGTGGATAACGTTTGCTGGCCACCGGCCGAGGTCCGAGGGACCGGTCCGCCCTACGGTCTCGCCTATCTGGCCTGGAGCTGCTGTGAGCTTCTTCGACGGTCCACCCCATCCAGGTGTCCCGATTTCGGGCGGCTGACCGCCCGGCCATTCAACGCGGCAACCATCGATATTCAGGCCGCCCGTTCCCCACTTGGCGAAGTTCTCGGCGACGGTGCCGTCAAAGGGCTTGCGAGCCATGACGATAGGCTCATGTGCAGGCTTGCACGCCGTGCCACCCCATTTCCCATTTTTGGACTTTGGGAAGCCTTGGCCGTAGATCCACATTATGCTGTCGCGGATCTCCCACCCAGCATCCTCGATCGCGCAGGTCAGCCGGTGCACAGTACGAGTGCCACCGAAGGCAAGCAAAAATGCTCCCGGCTTTGCCAGGCGAAGGACTTCGGCCCAAACTTCGACTTGGAACGCGATGCCAGATTTATCCCACGCCTTACCCATGAAGCCGAGTTCATACGGCGGATCCGTGACCACGGCATCGACGCTATCGCTCGGAAGTGAGCGCATTACTTCGAGGCAGTCACCGAGGTAGTGCGTCATCGTCATACGCTATCCGGCAGCTCGGCGTGATCGTCAGTCCAGTCAACGGCCTCGCGAGAGATCAGGCCGCGAACGGTTTCGAGTGTGTTGCAGCTACCTGTGTTGTCGGCGATCCGCCAGCCAGGCAATTCAAGCCCGCGGAAGAACTCGCCGTACTTGCGATAAGCGCCGATGCAGGCAGCTGTGAAGCCCTTATGCGTGACCACAAGGCCGAGGCGCTGGCGCGTACCATCGTCGCGCTCAAGGAACAGTTCGTACGTCTTGGCCTTCCGGACCCGGCGTAGCGCGGCGCGCACGGCGCCGGACGTGATGCCGAACTGGGCTGCCACCTGCTCTGTGGTGCAGGAGGCGCGCGCCGCGGCGATAGCCTGGTAGCGCTCGGGATCGCGGACGTTCGCGTAGATCGGCGAGGCGGCCATTACTCGGGCCTCGGCAGCTTGAAAAACTGGGCGAGCTTGTCGAGGAGGCTGCCGTGTTCGAGGGTCATCAGGGCAAGGTTGGCATCCAGCTCAGCCGCTGCTGACTCCGGCGAATCCGGCTGCTCGTCGAGCACGACGTCGGTGAACTTGAGCTTGCGCACGACGAGGTCTTCGCCCAGGACGAAGCTGATGCGATCGTCGAAGACCAGGCCGAGGCGGAACACCTGCTTGCCAGCGCGAAGGTGCTCGCGCACCTCGTCAGTGTCGAGGTCCAGCAACCGCCCGCGCACGACGCCACCGGATGCCGTTGCCGGGTCGCGCAACTCTACTTCGTCGCCGAGGGCGAAGCCGGTCGGAGCCTCGCCGCTGGCGAGCCAACGCGTCAGCAGGACGCGCGGCGACTCCTCGGGTGCGAGCGGCACGGCCGGGAAGCTACCAAGGGCCTCGCGCAGCATCGACAGGACGTCCTCGGCGGCGCGGCGGCTGCTGGTATCCACGACGACCCAGCCATTGCGGGCGTCGACGTAGGCAGCCGTGCGTGACTGCCGGACGAAAGCGCGCGGCAGCAATTCGTTGAGCACGTCGTCCTTGAGCTTCTTGCGCTCACGGCTGCTGACCTTTCGGCCCTCGTTCTCCGCGATCTTCTGCACGCGCTTGGCGAGTTCGTCGTTCACGACCGAGGGCGGGAGCATGCGGCTCTCGCTCGCGGCCACGACCTTGGTGTAGTGCCCGACGGTGTGCGTGAGCGAATCCTCCGCCGGGCCGAGCGGCGAGACGAAGCCACGCGTGGACATTTCCATCGGCCCCACGGGGCGCAGGCGGTGCCCGGCGAGCGCTTCGTCAAGGCGTGACACGTCATCGGCCACTTCGGTCGAGAAGCGGAACAGCGTGAGGTTACGGAAGAACATCCGAATTCCTTTGCCAGCCGAGGCTGGCGCAGCGTTGAAGATCAAGACAGGGAAGCCGCCTCACGTGCGAGACAGTCGGGGGGAGGGAGGAAACCAGCCCGCGACGTGAAGCGGCTTGCTTGTGCCCCGTAGCCCACGGGGCGAGGGCCTTACGGGTGGGAAGCGGGATCGATGACCCAGCAAGCGGCACCGAGGGTCCAGATGGTCAGCACGAGCAGTGCGGCAGAGCGCTCGTCGAAGGGCGCGGACATCCACCAGGCGATGAGCCGGCGCATCAGCGGGGCCTCCGGCACGGCTCGTCGGTGACGACCACCACCGGCGTCCCGTACGCCCCGAGCGTCCCCGTCTGCTGCACGCGGTGTTCGCGCACGCAGTCAGGCTTCGTGTTCGGCAGCGTCATGGTCGACGCGGGGTGCTGAGTGCTCGGGCGGAAGTTGCCGCATGCTGCGAGGCAGAGGATCGCAAGGCCAATCAGGAGGGCCAGGTAGATCACCTGCGGCGTTTCGCCGATCCGCTGCAACGCGGGCGTGGAGGACGATGCATGCAAGTGCACTTCGGCGGCGCGGACCTCGCGATCGCCTCCGGTCTTGATCGTGGCGTAGCGCAGGGCCTGCCGCTGGGGAATGGTGTGGGCGCTCATCAGTTCACCCTCATGTCTTTCATCGTGATGAAGCAGGGCTTTTCCAGTTGCTCTGTCGCACCCATTAGCAGCCCGCGAACGAAGTCATCCTGCTTGCCGCCATCGCGCAGCAGTTCGAAGCCGATCTGCACGACGGTCGTCAGATACGGGATCACCTGATCGGGCGGAAGCTTCGCGATCTGCGAAAACGTCTCGCGCATGGCCGCGGCGGTGGCGGCCTGACTGGCTTCGGGCTTCATGCCGCAGCCTGCTGCGCTTCGCGCGCCATCTGCTGGTAGTGATCGACGACTTGGTCGCGGGCGGAATCCGCCAGAGTGAGGACGGCGTCCTGAAGTGCGCGGTGCGCGACCCTGGCGTTGAACGCAGCATCAGCCGGCGCGCGCAGGTCGGACTCGATATCCGCGATCAGGTTGTTGACGACTTTGACCAAGGCGCCCGCCCGTTCGGCGAGTACTTGGTGGCTCGGCTTGTGCTGGTTGGTGCCCATGGTTCTCTCCCTCGCCGGCGGCCCGGCGCGGCAGAAAGATTACCAAACGGTAATTACTTGTCAATACCAAAAGGTAAACTTTTCCCCATGGGCACCGAACGGGGCCGCCGACGAGCGGTTCGTTCATCGGCGCGGGCTCTTCATTAGGTCCCAGCAGCTTGAAAGTTCAGCTATCGAACTTATGTATTGCTCAGATGTCCGTTTATGCGTCGTGTATCACGTAACTAGGCCAAAAGCTGATGTTGAGACGCTTGACGGTTGTATATACAATGCACACACGTCGCATCATGGAGGATGACCTTGAAGCTCAAGATTTCGAAGCGGATTGCCGACAAGATTCGAGACAAGCACGGCGTCTCCCCGAAAGACGTGTACGAGTGCTTCGAGAATCGACGGGGCAAGGATCTCTTTGACACGCGTGCGGAGCATCTAACGGATCCGCTTACGCGGTGGTTCCTGGCCTATACCAACCACAAGCGATTGCTCAAGGTTGTCTTCATCCCAGTCGACGGGTGCATGGAGATCAAGTCTGTCTTCGAACCGAACGCCGAAGAGATTCGAATCTACGACAAATACGGTTTGGATAACTAATACTTTCATAAACTTACATTCGAAGACTACGATTTACACCGCGGAGGAACTAGGTATGGCTACCCGAAAGAAGACGCTCGACAGTGGCGAGTGCCTGTGGGAGTCGGGACAGCTTGGTCAGAGCGAGCAGCACGTGCGCGTCGCAACGCCGGAAGAAATGGCGGAGGTGGACGCGGCACTGGGTTTGCAGATGATCTCCATACGTCTGCAGAAGGGACTGATTGATGCGCTGAAGGAGATTGCGAGCTATCACGGGATTGGTTACCAGCCGATGATCCGAGACCTTCTGAATCGCTTCGCGCGGTCAGAGATCAAGACGATCTTGGAGAGCCGGCTGTCTGGGCTGGAGAAAGAGCCCGAAGAGCCGCCGATGAAGCCTGTCGACGACTTTGTCGCCAGACTCAAAGCGGCATGAACGAAAAAGCCCCGCGGAAGCGGGGCTTTTTCTTTGGCGCTCAGAATTCTCTGAGGGTCCAGGCCGCGATGGCCCGCCCGCCGATTTGGATGTCCTCGATCGGCGCATCGATTGCCGGGTAGTCCGCGTTCTTGCTGAGGATGCGCAGCATGCCTCGGCCAACGAACTGTAGCCGCTTCACCAGCACGCGGCCCTCCCAGCGGAAGCAGTATGCGGAGTCCTGGTCGAAAGCTTTCACCCTGGTATCGATAAAGATCAGATCGCCGTCGTTGTACTGGCCCTTCATGCTATCGCCGCGGCCGGTGATGACCCGAATGGCCTCCGGCGGAACGCCTGGCAGCTTTCGCTCGACCCACTCCCTAGCCACCCGCAGGCTCTCAACGACCTCGGGATAGTCGGCCACATAGTCACCTGGTCCCATGCCAGCGAATCCCTCCAAAAGCGGGAATCGAACGTAGCTTTGGCCGGTCTCATCGATCGAGATATTCTGCGCGCCCGCCGCACGGGGACCGGTCAAACCACCAGAGGTTGCTGGACGATCAAGCCAACCGGCTGGCATGCCTGCCTGTCCCTCCAGCTTGCGAGCCTTCTTTTCGCCGAACGACTTCTTTCCGCTCAGCAGGCCCGAGAGTTCGCCTTGATTGGCCGGCGTACCGGTTCGCGCTGCAATGTCCGCCAAAAAAGCGTTCTGCACGCCAGCGAACTTCTCATCGATCCATGCCTGCAGTTGGCTGCGGCGCACGGCGGCATTGGCAGGTTCAGTCGGCATGACGGTAGTGTCCATTACCTACCGGTAAAGTACCAAAGGGTATTGACTGGAAATTACCAAATGGTAATATCGACGCATGGAGACCCTTCGCGCCTATCTGGCAACTCTGACCCCGGCTGACCAAGCCGCGTATGCACTTCGGTGCGGCACTTCCATCGGATACCTCCGCAAGGCGCTCAGCACGAAGCCCAGGCTCGACGGAGCGTTGGCACGCCGTCTCGACGAAGAAAGCGCAGGACGTGTTAGCCGTTTCGATCTCCGTCCCGATGTCTTCGGTGAGCCAGAGGGGAAGGTGGCCTGACGTGCTCACCGACCTTGCAAGCGTCCTGATCTTCGCGCTCTTCGTCGCCGCGCCGCTTCGAAAGCTGGCGCGAGGCTGAGGCGCGGTTCGTTCGAAGTCCCCTGATTTCCTACTCGTCGTGATCTCCATGGCGACGACTGTACCGGCGGAGCACCGCCAATTCTTCATGTGAGTGAGACCGCGATGCATGTTCTCGACGCTGCAGCCCAAACCGTGCACACCTACCCAGGCGGTGCTGAATCGCTTGCGCCGCGCATCGGCGTTTCCGCAGGCATCCTGCGCAACAAGGTCAACGTCAACAACACGACGAACCACCTGACCCTAGCCGAGGCGAACGAGATCATGTCGGCGACAGGGGACCATCGCATCCTCCAGGCGCTGGCGCAGGAGCATGGCTACGTGCTGGCGCGCATTGACGTTGGTGCTGGTGATGACAGGACCGTCGTTCATCACCTGCTCGACCTCGGCATGGCCGAAGGCGAGCTGTCGCGCACGATCCACGACGCGCTGGCGGACAACGTCATCACCTGCAACGAAATGAACGCGATCGCCGCAGCCGGCCATGCGAACCAGGCGGCACTGATCGGCTTGATCAACCGACTGCGCGCGGCAGCGAAGCCGGGGCAGGTGGCCCGATGAGCACGCCTTCCCGCATGTGCTGGTGCGACGACATGGCGTGCCGTTTCACGAGCCCGGATATCCCGTGTCCGTCGCCGCGCCCGATGTGGGCTGACGAGAACGGCTACTACCCCCTGGCGATCGACGCGACGGATAAGTGGCACGGCCGCCTGTTCACGTGCTCGCCGCTGCTGAGCCCGCCGCGATGAACCCCGGCACGCCTCGGTCCGACCGCCTGCTCGCGCACCTGCGCGACTGCGTGGCTGCGGCTGAGCGCGTCGCCACCCCTGAAGAACTCGTTGCCGCCAAGACCGCGCTGAATCAGCCAAGGCATGCGGTGCAACGCCCCTTGTTCAACCCGCAGCACGCTCACCTGGGAGTAGCTCCCCAGGGACAGCCGGATCCGGCCGGTTGCGTGTCTGCACTTGCCCGGAACCCGGAGTAGTCATGCAGGACCGAGTAATCGACGAAATAATTGGGCTGGCGAGGCACTTCCATCGCCTTATCAATCCCAGCACGACCAACACCGAGCAGTCGATGCTGATCATTTCGCTGAGCGGCCAAGTGCTTCAGGCCATCGTCGGCGTGTTTCAGCCTTCGGACGAGCAGCGCGAGATCCTGCGCGATCGGATCGATGCCGTATGCCGCGAGGTGGTCGCCGAGCATCAGGCTGAAGCCCAGCGGGCGTCGGTGCACTGACATGGCTACCGATGCAGCCGGTCAGGCACCGCCCGCGCCGATCCCGTCGAGCGTTGACCTGCAAGACTTTCAGTTCCTTCCGCTCGACGTGCTGCGTCTGCGCGACAGCATGCTGGCGGTGGAAGCGTCTGGCGACGAGTTCCGCGCCGCCGTACTGCTGTGGTGTGTCTCGTGGCACCAGGTGCCGGCGGCGAGCCTGCCGAACAGCGAGCAGGCCCTGGCGGCCTATGCCGGATACGGGCGCGACCCAAAGGGATGGAAGAAGGTCCGTGCTGGCGCGCTGCGTGGTTTCGTGCTGTGCGACGACGGACGCCTCTATCACCCCGTGCTGGCCGAGAAGGCTGCTGAGGCGTGGGAAGGCAAGCTGAAACGCAGGCACCTGCGCGAGTGCGAGCGCATCAAGAAGGCGGCGCAACGTGCTGGCACGACGCCCGCGTATCCCTCGTTCGACGAGTGGAAAGCGCACCTTGCTGAAACCGGATCAGATCGATGGGAGTCCCCCGTTGTGTCCCAAGGGACAGATAAGGGACAAGTCGATGAACGTCCCGAGGGACATGGTGGGGACGTCCCTATGGAGTCCCACCCTCTAAAGGGACAGGGGATAGGGACAGTAGACAGGGACAGTGGAGAGGGACAGGAGAAAGGGACAGAAGCGAAGCATGGCCGGACTGCGTCCGACCTGCCTTCGGCTGGCGCGTCGTCCAAGAAGGGCGGGGTGCTGCTGGACACGTGGATCGCATCCCTCGGTGACCGCGACGCCATCCCTGCGGACGACCCGATCTTCGCCTACGCCGAGAACGCCGGCATTCCGAGTGAGTTCCTGGAGCTGAGCTGGTTCGTGTTCCGTGCAAGAGCGCGGGAGAGCAAGAAACGGCAGGTGGATTGGCGCCAGACGTATCGCAACTACGTCAAGGGCGGTTACCTGAAACTCTGGTACATCGACGGCGACGGTGTGCATCGCCTGACCAGCACGGGCACCGAATGGCAGCGCGTGATGGAAGCCGAGCAGGAGCGCGCAGCGGCATGAGCGCACAGCCCGACTACTACCCCGGCATGGACGACTTCGCGCGCTTCGACGAGCGCCTGCCGCCGTGCTCGATCGAGGCTGAGCAAGCTGTGCTGGGCGGCCTCATGCTCTCGCCGGAGAGCCTGGCGAAGGTTTCCGACTGGCTGACGGCGGATGACTTCTTCCGCCGCGACCACCAGGCCATTTACCGCGCGATCCTCGGCTTATCCGCGCAGAAATCGCCGTGCGACGCGATCACGATGGGCGACTGGTTCGTCGCCAACGATCTCGGTCACATGATCGACGGTCCGACCTACCTGATGGAGCTGGCCAACGGCACGCCGAGCGCGGCGAACATCGTGGCCTATGGCGAGATTGTCGTGGAGAAATCCCGGCTGCGCCGCGCCAGCGACGTCGGTGCGGCGCTGATGCAGGCGGCCAATCGCACGACTGCGGCGTCCGACATGGTGATCGGCGAGGCAGTGCATCAGTTATCGAGCATGCACGCCAGCAAGTTGCGTGGCGGCCTCGAGTCGGCCGTTCCCGCTCTGAAACGCATGCAGGAGCAGATGTTCGCTCGTTACGACGCTGCCGAAAGCGACAAAGGAATGCGTCTTCTCGGCTTGCCGTGGCCGTGGCGCGAACTAAACCGCGCAACGAAGGGGCTTCGCGCCGGCGTGCTCTACGTCGTGGGCGCGCGCCCGAACATGGGCAAGTCGGTGTTCGGCGGACAGACCGCGGTGTTCACGGCACTGAGCAAGAAGAATGTCGCCTGGTTTTCGGTGGAAATGACGGCCGAGGAATGCATGGCACGCGCTGTGGCTGCCCAGGCGCAGATCCCGCACGACTGGGTGGAAAGCCCGACGCCGCACGACCCTGATGCTGAATCGTACTGGCCGCGCCTCACTTCGGCCGTAACGATGCTGATTGATGCCCCGCTGCACATCGACGAAACGCCGGGCATCAACATCGACCAGCTGATGGCCCGGGCTCGCCGTGCCCACATGCAGCGCCCGCTGGACCTGATCGTCATCGACCACATGCACGACATGGGCATCGATGAGAAGAAAGAGGTGCGGCACGAATACGGGCGGATCACCCAAGGCGCGAAGACGTTGGCGAAGGAACTGGGGTGCCCGGTGATCCTCATGGCGCAGCTCAACCGTGCCAGCGCTCAGCGGCCGAACAAGCGGCCGACGATGACCGACCTGCGTGAATCCGGCGAGATCGAGCAGAAGGCCGACGTGATCCTGTTCCTCCATCGCGACGACTACTACGACCCGAAGTCGCCGCGGAAGGGGATCGTCGACGTGATCCTCGCCAAGGGTCGCAACATCCGGACCGGCGACAACGTCGAGCTCTTGAACTGCTTCAGCGAGATGCGCTTGAAGGATCTCGATGAGTGGGACCGCCCGGAGCCCATCGCCGACAACATCGCCCCCTATATGCCACGAGGTTTCAAGGGATGACATCCACTCATCACTCCCGGCGCAAGGCGATCCCGCTGCGCGCCTACATCGGCAACTACGACCACGCTGGCGCTGAGTTCCTGGCGAAGCGCATCCGGGTCGCCATATCCGACCATGCCCGGGTCGCCA
The DNA here is from genome assembly GCF_023612255.1 of Luteibacter flocculans. Classification (NCBI taxonomy): domain Bacteria; kingdom Pseudomonadati; phylum Pseudomonadota; class Gammaproteobacteria; order Lysobacterales; family Rhodanobacteraceae; genus Luteibacter; species Luteibacter flocculans. The sequence continues at coordinate 1,322,018 of NZ_CP063231.1, forward strand.
TCTTCGCCGGCAGGAACGGCGAGATCGCTGCGTACTCGTGGCGCCACGTCGATTACGACCGGCACTGCCGCGTCCATGCGGAGAGCTTGGTGGGCATCTACCAGGCAAAGGACGACGGCGAAAAGTTCACCGCGTCAGACCTTGACGCTATCGCTCAGGACCTTTCCTGCCACATGTCCGCGCTGCGCGCATCGAGGGTCGCATGACCATAACCCTTTCATGGTGGGCGCTTCCCGTCGCCATGGTTGTCCTGGGGCTTATCGCCCTTGTGTGGCCTTCAAAGTCGGGTGGCGGGTACGTCGACCTTAGCGGTCTTGGCCAACTGGCTATCTTCTTCGTCTGCCTCATCATCGCGGTGAGCATTTGCGTGGGGCACTGGATTTGAAGCGCACGCCCCTCATCCGCAAGACGCCACTGGTCGCGCGCCAGCAATTCGTTGCTCGCACGGTCGTGACCACCGCCCTGAAGGCCAAGAAGCGCCTCCGGCAGTCCCGCAGCACGGGGAAGCCGACGAAGGGCCAGGCCGAGCGCATCGACCGGCTGAAGCGCGGCGAGTGCGTCTGCTGCTGGATCAACCGCCAGCAAGGCAGGCCGACGGCGTACTTCGGGGGGTGCGACGCGCACCACCTCTTGAGCGGTGGCCGTCGTCGCGGTCACGGATACACGATCGCTGGCTGCCCTTGGCACCACCGCGGCGTTAAGCCCTACGACGGGATGACAGACGCCCAGGCAACCGAGCACTTCGGCCCGAGCCTCGCCCATGGGTCGAAGCCGTTTCACGCCATCTACGGTACCGACGACGAACTGCTGGCGCTGCAAGAGCAGCTGCTTGCTTCCGAGGTGAGCCCGTGAAGCCGCTCATCGTCGAAATCGATGACTTCAAGCTGATGGCCGGTCCCAACGTCCATGTCCACTGGCGCGAGAAGGCGCGTCGCACGAAGCGAGAACGCCAGGCGGCACACTGGCTCCTGCTGGATGCCGAGCGTCCGCCGCTCCCCGTGACTGTTCGAATGGTTCGGATAGCGCCGCGCCGAGTCGACGAGGGCGACAACCTCAACGGAATGTTCAAGGCCATGCGCGACGGCGTGGCTGACGCCTATGGCATCGCCGACAACGACAAGACGAAGATCCACTTCACCTACGACCAGGAGCGCGGAAAGCCTCACCAGTATGGCGTCAGGATCGAGGTGCGGCCTGCGTGAACCAGCGGCGCAAGACATTGCAGGACCGAATAACCGAGGCGGTCGCCACCGCGGCCACGCTGGAGCCCTTGGTGCTTGCGCTCGATTGGAACTCGCGCAGCGACGTAGAGGCAGCCGCGAATGCCGTCACGGCGGCGGCGTCATACCTTAACGGCGCAGCACATCGACTACGCCGCATCGCTCGGCAGCAGAACAAGAGCGGCGCTGCTGGCGCCGTGCAACACACGCGGAAGTAACCAGGGGAACACCATGCACACCGGAAAGATAATCGCCATGCTCAACCCGAAGAACTGCCGGTTCGACATCGGCTCTGGTGGGATTCCAAGCCTTGTATCCACGGACGTGGCCGCTGCCCTCGGAATGGTCCCTGACGGCCTTGGCCGGGAAATTCTCTGCCGCGTGTGGTGGCCTGATGGGGCGAAGCTGACGGCGCACCAACTCCGCGAACTCGTCGATGCCAAGATGCGCGGGGAGTGGGCCCGCCGTGAGTCGTCAATGCTTGACGCACTCCTAGCCGTGGCCCAGCGCGGCAACCGAGCCCAGCGCACCTACTCGGAAGCGCATGCTGCGCGCTGGCCACGCATGGTTGTCCGTGAGCATGAAGTGCCCCAGCTCGCCCCAGGCTACGCGAAGGTGCGCGATGCGATCATCACCGAGCTGGCGAGTGCCGGCCTATGTCAGGCATGTCACGGTCGGGGTCAGGTCGCCAACGACATGCGGGTTTCCCGCACTTGCAAGGAGTGCAGCGGGGAAGGGCACATGCGCCTCAGCGAGCGTTCCCGGGCTGACCTTTGCGGATTCTCGTGGAAGACCTATCGAGAAGGTTGGGCTGGGGTCTACGACTGGGTGTTTCAGGCTTGCACGGACGAGCTGCACCGGGCAGAGCGGCTTTTTCAACGAGCACTGTCATGAGTGGGTCGGTAGGAGTAGGCCCGTTGCGCGCCACCCACGAGCCATCGATACTGGCGCTGCGCAAGCTAGGGAGCACGGAAGGCGTGGCGAAAATCATTCCACAGTATTCGATGAGCCAGATTGACAGGGCCGGAGAGGAAATCGCCCGGGGATGGACATCCGGTAGCCCTGGACTAGACGAAGCTCTTGCCGTCGTAAATAACTGGCGCCAGTCGCATGCCCACCCGCTGAATGTCCTTGCAATGACGCTGCGGAACCGTGCCCAGAAGCAAGACCCGCATTTTTTGCTTTCACAGCGCCTCAAGCGCTTACCTTCGATCCAGAGGAAGCTCACCCGCGACCAGACTCGCCGGATAAGACTCACCCAGATTCAAGATATGGGCGGATGCCGCGCGATCGTCTCAGATATGGAGGCACTCCACGGGCTCGTAGAGACATATCGGGAAGCAATAGCGAAAAACCCGAAAGGCCGCCACACGTTGGTAGGGAGTCCAAAGGACTACGTCGTCGAGCCCAAAGCCGACGGCTATAGGAGCGTTCACTACGTTTTTCGATACGCGAGCATTTCGAAGGCCAACGCAGGCTTCAATGGTCGTCGAATCGAAATTCAACTGCGGTCGAAGCTCCAACATGCCTGGGCCACCGCTATGGAGTCCGTTGACACGATTACCGGGCAATCACTGAAGTTTGCGCATAACTCAACATTCGGCGACGTTCGATGGAAGCGGTTTTTCTCTCTAATGTCGAGTGCGATCGCAATTCGGGAAAGTCAGCCCCTAGTTCCAGGCACCCCTACCGCTCATCGAGAAATTGTTTCAGAACTAAAGGGCCTGGCGGAGCGCCTAAACGTCGACGGCATTCTTCGCGGATTTGGGGTTCTGACTGCCGATACCTCTGGGCTGATACAGACCGGCGCTGCACAATTCCTTCTAATCCTAGACTCCGTAGCCGGCCGAGTAACGATTAGGCAGTATGCGAACGAATCACTGGAGGCCGCGGCAGAGGATCTCCTAAGGCTGGAGCGCGAAGCAGACCCTACGATCCAGGCTGTGCTCGTGAATGTTGACGATGTTCACAAGCTACGGGCTGCCTACCCGAACTATTACCTCGATACGAGCCTGTTCCTTGACGCGCTCGACGATGCCATTCGATAGGGTGTCAGGTGGGTGGGTGATGCCCACCCAAAAAATCCATACACTCGCGCCTAGTGATACAACCCAATGAAGCCCGGCCAAGCGCCGGGCTTCGTCGTTTTCGTCCCTGCCGCCGGGACGACCGGTCGTCTCGTCGTCTCCCCCGGCGAGGCGGCCAACCTATTCGGAGATCCCATGGAAGCCCAGACGCTGAGCAAGGTGGCGGGTATCTCGCTGCCCCGCGCCAAGCTGTGGGCAGAGCCGCTATCGACGGCCATGCACCTGTACGACATTGAGTTCGACTGGCGTATGGCGATGTTCATCGCGCAGGTCGGGCACGAGTCGATGGGGTTCTCACGTACGCGAGAGATCTGGGGTCCGACGACGCAACAGACTGGCTACGAGGGTCGCACGGACCTGGGCAACACCCAGCCTGGCGACGGCAAGCGCTTCATGGGCCGCGGTCTGATCATGATCACCGGCCGCGCCAATTACGCCGCGGTGTCGAAAGAGTTCGGCGTGGATTTCGTCCATAGCCCGGCGCTGCTGGAACGCGAGGACTATGCAGCGCTCACGGCGGGCTGGTGGTGGAGCAAGCACGGTTGCAATGAGATCGCTGACACGCGCGATTTCGTCGCCCTCACTCGACGAATCAACGGCGGGCTTACCGGCCTGGAAGACCGCACGCTTCGCTGGGAGCGGGCCAAGTTCGAACTGGGTGTGAAGTGAACGATCTGCCGCCGAGCCAGCCGCCTTTCAGTTGGCTGCAACTGGCGCTCGTCGCAGCATTCGCCGCTGTTGGCGGCGCCATCGGGTATGTGCTTCGCGCGATGGATGGGAATGAACCGATTCTGTTTTGGAAGGCCGTCGTCGAGTTCGTCGCCGCCGGTTTCGTTGGAGTCCTGAGCGGACTTCTGTGCTCGGTGTGGGGACTGAGCATCGTGTGGACCACCTTCATCGCCGGCACGTTCGGGATGATTGGTGCCCGAGCTACCACCCAGGTAATGCAGCGCTTCGTCTGGGCAAAGCTCGGCCTCAACCGGAGGTCGCAAGATGGCAACCCTACTCAGTAACGCGCGGGCACTCGTGTCGGGCAAAGCTCGGCTGATCATCGAGTACGCCCTGATCCTCGCTGTCGTCGTGCTGGGCGTTTATGGCGCGATGGCCTACTACCGCACAAAGGCTTTGACCGAGTCGACGCTCTCGCTCAGCGAAAGGCTCGGCACTGTGTCGGGCACGCTGGACCAGCAGGTCAAGGCAAACGCGGATCAGGACAAGGCGATTGCGGATCTGGCACGGCTGCGGAATATCGACAGCCAAGCGCTGGAGGACCTGCACCACGAGCTGGACAAGGCAGACACCAAGGGCCAAGCACTGCGGGACAAGCTCCGGCAGTTGGAGAAGACGAATGCAGATGCCAAAGCCTTGCTGGACACTGCTGTGCCTCCTGCTGTTGGGTGCGTGCTCGACGACACCCCATGCCCCACAGCCGGTGGTGACCAGCCGAACGGTGGTGCAGGTAGCCCGACCCGCTGACGCACTGCTACAGCAGTGCGAGGCACCGGTGCTCAAGCCGACGATGGTCGTTGGCGACATCCAAGAGAACCGCACCCGTGCGGTGGTCGCCTTCGACAAGTGCGCGGCACGCGTGCGATGCCTTATCTGGTGGGTCACCTCGGCGAACCGAGAAGCACCGCCTGTTGAGTGCAAGGCGTCTGACTGATGCCTCGGCTACGGACGCTGGGCAATCGTGTTGCCATGGCTCCATCAAGGCAGCCAGCACCGCAACGATCGTCGGACCGACGCATGACAGGAAGGGCGCTGCAGGAGCGCCGTTTGCGCATCTGGTCTCGTGACCCGCACTGCGCTGCTTGCGGAAGGCTGGTCGCCATGCACGAGTTCGAACTCGACCACATCGTCGCCCTCACGAACGGCGGCGCCGACATGGACGAGAACTGCCAGGTGCTTTGCATCGTCGAACCTGACGCGTGCCACCGCCGGAAGACGCAGGCCGACCTCGGTCGGTCGACGTGAATGCGAATGAGTCGCGACGCGATGCCCGGCCTCGACCGCAGGGCCTGAACGCGAACGAGTCGCATCGACGAAGGGTGGGGGCGGGTCGAAAGTCTGGGCCGATTCGGCCCGGAAACCGACCGTCCTCTCACGCACGGAAAATTTCCCCTGTTTGATTAATTGCAGCAGGGGTCGGAAATCAAACAACCCGCGCCGCGCAAGGCTTCAAGCCCGATCCGGCGCACCGAGGTGATGCATGCCGCGAGGTGGCTCCCGCCCGGGTGCTGGCCGACCGAAGGGCAGCACGAAGCCGGGGAAGAAGACGTCCGCATCGAAGGCGGACACGAAGAAGACGAAGGCGAAGGGCGGAAAGGTCACGGTGCTGCCGCCGGGTCCGCCACCGACCGATCCGGTGCTCGAGGGCGAGGTGCTGCCCGCGAAGATGAACCCGCTCGAGTACATGCTCTACGTCATGAACAACCCGAAGGCGGAGGGCGATCGCCGCGATCGAATGGCGGTCGCCGCGGCGCCGTACGTGCACGGGAAGATGGGAGAGCAGGGCAAGAAGGCAGCGAAGGACGCCGCCGCCGCTGCCGTCGGTGGTGGCAGCCGTTTCGGTGCCGCCCCGCCGCCGCGACGCAATAACGTGAACTGATCGGATGGAATGGAGCACCGCCTGTCCCGACTGGACCGAACGCCTTGTCGCCGGGCAGTCGATCATCCCGCCGCCGATCTTCCCCGATGAGGCCGAGCGCGCGCTGGGCATCTTCAAGCAGCTCCGGGTGGTGGATCTGCCCGGCAAGCCGACGTTCGGCGAGTGCAGCGAACAGTGGGTGTTCGATTTCGTGGCCGCCATCTTCGGCGCATACGACGCGGATACCGGCAATCAGCTGATCCGGGAATTCTTCCTGCTGATCAGCAAGAAGAACACGAAGTCGACGATCGCCGCCGGCATCATGCTCACGGCGGTCATCCTGTGCTGGCGTGAGGACGAAGAGCACCTGATCCTCGCGCCGACGAAGGAGGTCGCGGACAACAGCTTCAAGCCCGCGGCGGGCATGGTGCGGGCGGACGAGGAACTGAGCGACCTGTTTCACGTTCAGGACCACATTCGCACGATCACCCGGCGCGACTCCAAGGCGTCGCTGAAGGTCGTGGCGGCAGACACGGACACCGTATCGGGAAAGAAGTCCGGCAAGGTGCTCGTGGATGAGCATTGGCTCTTCGGTAAGCGCTCCAACGCCGAGGCGATGTTCATGGAGGCCTTCGGCGGACAGATTTCCCGCAACGAGGGCTGGGTGATCCTGCTGAGCACGCAGGCGGACGATCCGCCGGCCGGTGTTTTCCGGGAAAAGTTGCACTACTTCCGCGACGTGCGGGACGGCACGATCGTTGATCGCAAGTCGTTGGGCGTGCTGTATGAGTTCCCGCCGGACATGGTGAAGGCGAAGGCCTACCTCGATCCGAAGAACTTCTACATCACGAACCCGAATATGGGGCGCTCTGTGAGCGCCGAGTGGCTGGAAGACCAGCTCCGGAAGAATCTGCCGAAGACGGATGGCACGCTTCAGCAGTTCCTCGCGAAGCACCTCAACGTCGAGATCGGGCTAAACCTCCGCTCCGACCGATGGGCAGGCGCCGACTTCTGGGAGCAGCAGGCACGCCGCGAGGTCACGTTCGACTACCTGCTCGAGTGGGCCGAGGTCATCGACTTCGGCGTCGACGGTGGCGGCCTGGACGACTTGCTTGGCGCCGGTGCCATCGGCCGCCATCGAGTCACGAAGGAATGGATGGCCTGGACGCACGCCTGGGCCCACCCTTCGGTTCTGGCGCGCCGTACGGAGATCGCACCGGCGCTGCGCGACTTCGCGCGGCAGGGTCACCTCACTCTGGTGACGCGCATCGGTGAGGACGTCGCCGAGCTGGCGCAGTTTGTCGCCCAGATTGAAAACGCTGGTCTGCTCGACATGGTCGGAGTCGACCCGGCTGGCCTTGGCGGCGTTCTCGATGCCCTGGAAGATGCCGGCGTGCCCAAAGAAAAGATCGTCGGTGTAAGCCAAGGCTGGAAGCTCGGTGGCGCGATAAAGACGGTGGAGCGGAAGCTCGCCGAAGGCACGATGTGGCACGGCGGCCAGCCAATGATGAATTGGTGCGTGGGCAACGCGCGGATCGTGGTCACCAGTAACGCAATCAACATCACGAAGCAGGCCAGCGGTACGGCGAAGATCGACCCGCTGATGGCCCTCTTCAACGCGGCGTCGCTCATGGCGCTCAACCCCGAATCGAGAGGCGGTATGGACGACTGGCTGGGTGGCATCGTCCGGAGTGGGCGCGCATGAAGATTCCATCGAAGGGCGGCCTTGTCGCACGCGTGCGCGCCGCCGTCGACGGCTGGGTGCGATCGTTCACACCACGCGACAAGGACCTGTACATCGATCGCGCGATGGACACCGAGGCCGGCGTATCGGTGACGGCTAAGACCGCCATGCAGGTCGACGCTGTCTGGTCGTGCGTTCGCCTGATCTCTGAGACGATCGCGACTCTTCCGTTGTCCATGTACGAGCGGACCAGCGCAGGGAAGCGCATCGCGTCGCAACACCCGTTGCACTTCGTTATCCATGACCAGCCGAACGTCGACTCGACGGCGGCGGTCTTCTGGGAGGCCATGGTTGCGGCCATGCTTCTGCGCGGCGCGGGTCGTGCGGAAATGCTGTATGCGGGCGCGAAGCTGATCGGTCTGGCGTTTCTCGACCCTGAAAAGCTGGTCATCACCTGCGACGTGAATGGGAACAAGGTTTATCGCTACCTCCGGCCCGATGGAAACCAGCGGACCATACCCCCGTCACGGATCTGGACGGTGCCAGGGTTCACCCTGGACGGCATCAATGGTGTCTCGGTGATCGCCTACGGCGCCAAGGTCTTCGGCAACGCCATCGCGGCAGACAAGGCGGCTGCCCAGACGTTCCGTAACGGCCTGCTGCAGACGATCTACTACAAGATCAGCTCGTTCCTTACGCCGAGGCAGCGTACGGAGTTCAAGACCAACCTCGTCGGCTCGATCGAGCGTGGCGAGGCACCATTGCTTGAGGGCGGCACGGAAGCCGGAACGCTTGGCATCAAGCCGTCCGACGCGCAATTGCTTGAGTCTCGCTCCTTCTCCGTGGAGTCCATCTGCCGGTGGTTCCGCGTCCCACCCTGGATGGTCGGCCATACGGAGAAGTCGACGAGTTGGGGCACGGGCATCGAGCAGCAGATGATCGGGTTTCTGACGTTCACGCTCGCGCCGTGGCTGCGCCGCGTGGAGCAGGCGATCTCGAAGGACCTGCTGCTGCCGTCGGAACGGCTGCGCTACTACCCGAAGTTCAACGTCGAAGGCCTGCTGCGCGCGGACAGCGCCGGCCGCTCGGCTTTCTACGGCGTCATGGTCGATAAGGGCATCCTGACCCGCGACGAGGTGCGCGAGCTCGAAGACAGGGAGCCGATGGGCGGTAACGCCGCGGTCCTTACCGTGCAGTCGGCTATGACCACGCTCGATGCGTTGGGGACGACCCCGGACGCACAGCAGGCACGCGCGGCCATGCGCGCGTTCCTCGACATACCCGAAGAAAAGAGGGCGTAAGCCGATGACTATCAAGACGCTGCCGGGTGCTCCGGAGGGTCGCCCGTGCGCGGGCATCAGCAGCCAGCTACAGCCGCGCGCGATGGACCGCTGGAACGCCGGTGTGCGTGCCGCGGCCAATGACGAGGGTGATCGCTCCATCAGTGTGTACGACGTCATCGGCTACGACTATTGGAACGGCGACGGCGTCACTGCCAAGCGCGTCGCCGCTGCCCTCCGCAGCATGGGCGCCGGCCCGGTCACGGTGAACATCAATTCGCCTGGCGGCGACATGTTCGAAGGACTCGCCATCTACAACCTGCTGCGTGAGCACGACGGCGAGGTGACGGTGAAGGTGCTCGGCCTCGCAGCGTCCGCGGCGTCGGTCATTGCTATGGCCGGCGACACCGTCGAGATCTCGCGCGCGGGTTTCCTGATGATCCACAACGCGTGGGTCATGGCCGTCGGCAACCGGAACGACCTCGCGGAGGTCGCCGCGACCCTGAAGCCCTTCGACGACGCGATGGCGAGCATCTATGCAGCGCGTACCGGCGCCGACCAGAAGGCGATGGCGAAGCTGATGGACGCAGAGACGTGGATCGGCGGCCAGGCGGCGATAGACGACGGCTTCGCCGACAGCCTTTTGCCCTCCGACCAGGTCGAGAAGGGCAGCGGCAAGGCCTCTGCCTCAGCCGCGCGCCGCATCGAGGCCGGCCTGCGCGCCTCCGGCATGCCGAAGTCCGAGGCGATGCGCCTGATCAGTGAATTCAAGTCCAGCTCGGGCGACCCGGCTGGCGGCGGTGAGGGCGATCCCACCGAACACGGCCAAAAGGCCGTTGCTCAACCCAGCGAAGCGGATATCGCCGCCGCGCTGCGCAGCTTCACCCTCTGACCCCCGCAAGGAGTACCACCATGAACAAGCGCATCGTCCTGCTGGCGGCCATGGCCGTCCTGGGCATTTTCCTCGCGTTCGACGCATCTGCGGCGACCGCGCTCTACCACCTGGTTACCACCCACCCCGCGCATCTGCTCGCCGCCACTCCGGTACTCGCTGCCCTTCCCGAGGGTATCCAGGCAGAACTGAAGCGCATCGGCGACGAGGTGAAGTCCTACGCCGAGAAGGCCGAGAACGAGGTCAAGGCCAGCGCCAAGCTCTCGGAAGAAACGCGTGCCAAGGTCGACGAGCTTCTGCTGGCGCAGGGTGCCCTGCAGGCTGACCTGCAGCACGCCCAGCAGGCACTGGCGAAGATCGAGGCGAATGGTGCTGGCGGCGACGTACAGCACCAGAGCTTCGGCGAGCAGTTCGTCAACAGCGACCAGTTCAAATCCTTCACGGCGAACACGACGCCGCGCGGCCGCGTCGACATGACCTTTAAGGCTGCCATCACCTCCGTGACCACGGATACCGATGGCGCCGCGGGCGACCTGATCCAGGTGACCCGCGTCCCGGGAGTGATCGCGCCGCCGGACCGCCGGATGACCGTCCGCGACCTGATCACCCCGGGCCGTATGGACGGCAATGCACTCGAGTACGTGAAGGAAACCGGCTTCACCAACAATGCCGGCATGGTCGCCGAGGGGGCGAAGAAGCCCGAGTCGAGCCTGAAGTTCGACCTCGTCAGCACCACCGCCAAGGTCATCGCGCACTACATGAAGGCTTCGCGCCAGGTGCTCGACGACGCCTCGCAGCTGGCCAGCTACATCGACGGCCGTCTGCGCTACGGCCTGGCGTTCAAGGAAGAGCAGCAGCTGCTCAACGGCGACGGCACGGGCCAGAACCTGCTCGGAATCATCCCGCAGGCCACGGCCTACGTCGCCCCGTTCGATCCGGGCAGCGCGACGGTGATTGACAAGATCCGTCTCGCCATGCTGCAGGCCGAACTCGCCGAGTTCCCGGCCACGGGTATCGTCCTCAACCCGACCGACTGGGCACGAATCGAGCTCACGAAGGACACCACGGGCCGGTACATCATCGGCAACCCGCAGGGCGTCATCGGCGCGACGCTGTGGAACCGACCGGTCGTCGCGACGCAGGCGATCGCGGTCGACAAGTTCCTGACCGGCGCCTTCCGTCTCGGTGCCCAGCTATTCGACCGCTGGCAGGCGCGCGTCGAGGTGGCGACGGAGAACGAGGACGACTTCGTGAAGAACCTGGTCACGATCCTCGCCGAGGAGCGCCTCGCGCTCGCCGTGTACCGCCCGCAGGCGTTCATCTACGGCGACCTTGGCAACGTGGCCGACGCCTGATCCATCGGCGACCCGGGATCCCGGGCCGCCTTGAGGAGAGACGACATGCAGATCAAGTTCATCCCGCCGGACCCGCGCGCCGGCATGATCGCGACGATGGACAGCAGCCTCGGCGAGCTATTCGTCCGAAAGGGAAACGCGGTGCGAGTCTCCGAGCAGGCCGTCCCCGCGGACGCCGCGACACCGGCGCCCGACCCGGCCCAGGCTGAGCCAGTTGGCGAGCCGGACCTCGGCGAGGAAGAGCAGGAGCAGGAAGAGCAGGAGCAGGAAGAGCAGGAGCAGGAAGAGCAGGAGCAGGAAGAGCAGGAGCAGGACACCAAGCCCGCCCGCGACCTTCCCGCACTCGCTGCTACCTTCGTCGACGGCACTGTTCCCGACGTCACCGCACGAATCGAAGGTGCCGACGATGAACTGCTCAAGGCCGCGCTGGCGACCGAAACCGCAAGCGAGAAGCCGCGCAAGGGCGTCGTCGATGCTCTGATCGCTGCCCTCGCTCCGAAGGCCTGACGTGGATCTGATCACCATCGAGGAGGCCCGCGCTCACTGCCGGGCCGATAGCGATGACGACGCCATGCTCGAGGTCTACGGCGCAGCGGCTGAGGAGTCTGTGCAGAACTTCCTCAACCGTCGCGTCTTCAAGGACTCGGACGCACTCGCGGCGGCTGTGCTCGACGACAGTGCCGGCGACGATCCGATGGTGGTCACGCCTGTCGTTAAAGCGGCTGCCTTGCTGATCCTTGGACACCTGTACCGCAACCGCGAAGAGGTAGTCATGGGTGACAGCGCAGCCGCGGCGCAGCTCCCCGTCGGCGCGACGACGCTGCTCTGGCCCCATCGTGTGGGGCTCGGGGTCTGACCATGGGTCTTCCTGCAGGCGAGCTCCGCCATCGGCTCCGCATCGAGTCCTTGGTGCAGATGGAGGATCCTGATTACGGCGGACCATCCGGAGAGCCGACCTGGGCGTTTGTCGCCAGGGTGTATGCGCGCAGACGGAACACTCTGCGCGCGACAGCAGAGGCTGTTGCCAGTGGCACGACCGTCGCGCCGGTACAGGTTCAGTGGGACATGCGGCCGCGGCCGCTCTATGCATCGATGCGCATGGTCGGTGAGGGTGGTGACCACGACGGCGTCATCTACGACATCAAGAACGTCGCCATCAGCAACGACCGAAGCGAAATGGCGGTCCTCTGCACGTCCGGGGCCAGCAATGGCTGACCTTGATCTTGAGATCGAGGGGCTGGCCGATCTGGAGCGTCGCCTGACGGAACTCGGCGGCCCAGGTGCCCGCCGGTCGCTGTCGAAAGGCCTACGGGCGGGGTCCAATGTGGTGCTCACCGAGGCCCGCCGGCGCGTTCGGAAGAAGACCGGAGCCACGGCGAAGGCCACGAGGACGAAGAGCCAGGGCCAGCAAGGTCAGGACATTACCTATTCGGTGACCACGAACTATGTGGGCCGCTTCCTCGAGCTGGGCACGTCGAGGATGCCGGCATACCCATTTCTGCGCCCAGCGACTGAGGCAAAGGCACACGAGGCGGTAGAGATCATGCGGCAGATAACCCTTGCCGCGATTGAGGTGGAGGCTACGAAGCGATGAGCGTGGAAACTGCTCTCCATGGCGCACTGAAGACAATCGCTCCTACGTACCCGACGATCACGCCGCAAGGCATCACGACCCTGCCGCGCATCACCTATCAGCGTGTTTCCGGCAGCGATGAGCCGTCCTATGACGGCGATGGCCTCGGCGCAACGCGTGTGCGCGTGCAGGTCGACTTCTGGGCACTTGATTACCCAACGGCCCGCCGTCTCGCCGACCAAGCGCGCGCTGCGCTTTATGCCGCGCTGACCGTGGGCCAGATCACCGACAACCCGTCCGACTACGAGTCGGACACCAAGCTTCACCGGGCTTCGTTCGACGTCGAAGCCTGGGAATAACCACCGCGACCGCGGGACCACGCCGGCCATGCCGGTACTTCGAGGCTGCCGTTTCGGTGGCCTCTTTTTTTGGAGACCACCATGGCAGTCAACAAGGCCAAGAGCACTCAGTTCCGCAAGGTCGAGGTGAGCGCGACCGGCGGCTCGTCTGGAACCTGGACGAAGATCGGCCAGACCAGCGACGTGACCCTCTCGACGGGTTCGGCGCAGTTCCTGGATGCCACCAACTACGACAGCACGACGAAGGAATACATCGGCGCGCTGGACGACGTGCAGGACACCAACATCCAGTTCCAGCGGGTGGTGGACGACGAGGGCCAGAACATGGCGCGCGACGCCTCGTTCGAGCGTCCCCGTCCCACGCTGTACTTTCGCATGACCACCGGCCAGGGCGAAGTCATGACCTTCGAGAGCGAGGTCGGCGGCTGGCAGGTTGGCGGCGCCGCGAACACCGTGGAAACGGGCCAGTTCACGGTTCGTCCGCGCAACATCGTCTGGACCGCGCCGGAGACGCCGTAATGTCGAAGCTGCTGACGAAAGACCAGATCCTCGCGGCCGACCGCAAGAAGCACGAAGACATCGAGGTCAAGGAATGGGGCGGAACGGTTCGCCTGCAGGAGCTATCAGCCAGCGACCGGGACCTGTGGGAGGCGGAAGCCTTCACCGTTGCCCCGGACGGCGCAAGCGCGAAGTTCAACCCGAAGCACGCCCGCGCGCGCCTCGTGGTGCGCTGCCTCGTCGATGAAACCGGACGTCGTCTTTTCACCGATGATGAGGTCGCAGCCCTGGGCAGCCTCTCGGCGTCGACGATGCAGAAGCTGTTCAACAAGGCTCGCGCCCTGAACGCGATCACGAACAGCGACATCAAGGAGCTGGAGGGAAACTCCGACGCCGGCCCGAGCGCCGGCGGCTCTTCGACCTCTGCGAAAGGTTCGGCGTAGCGCACCCGTCAATCCTGCTCCGACAGCTCACCTCCAGTGAGTTGTCGGAGCTGATCGCCTACAGCGAATTGCATCCGCTCTCGCCCGGGCAGGAGCGGATGCTCGCGAAGCTGACACATATGGTTGCCATCGGCGCCCAGGTCCAGGTGGACGGCGAACCGATTCCCCTGAGCGACCACTTCATCCGCAAGTTCCCCGACGAGATCTGACCTTGGCCACGATCGCCCAAATCCGTGCCGACCTGGTCGGTTCGAGTGCCAGTTTCCGCGCGGAGATGATTGCTGGCCAACGTCAGGCGAACGAATCCCTGCAGAGCATTCGCAGGGAAGTCACTACGACGGCGACGAGCATCACGACGCTTAACAAGGCCGCTGCTGGCCTGGTCGGGTTCGAGGCGATCAAGGGCGGTGTGCAGTCTCTTCTAGATGCACAGAAGGCGGCGCAGCAGGTCCATTACTCTCTGGTCAGCGCCACCGGCTCGACCACGGCTGCAGACGCGGCGTACAAGGCAGTTTCTGCGACGGCGGAGCAGCTGGGCCTCGATCTGCGCACGTCCGCGTTGGGCTTCTCGTCCATGTCCGCCGCAGCGAGCGCCAACGGCGTGGCGATGCACGACCAGCAGGCACTGTTCGAAGGGCTTGCCCGCTCGGCGACGGTCCTCCACCTGTCGTCCGAGCAGACCGGCCGCGCCATTACCGCGCTCAGCCAGATTTTCGGCAAGGGGAAGATCCAGGCGGAAGAACTCCGGCAGCAGCTCGGCGACGCGATCCCCGGCGTCGTCCCGCGCTTCCAGCAGGCGGTCATGGCCATGACCCGTGGCACGGACCTCGCGGGCAAGTCGTTCGACCAGCTGCTCCAGTCGGGCGACATCACCGTCCAGCGGTTCCTGCCGGCGCTTATCCAGTCCCTCAATGACACTGGCCGCGGTGCCGAGCAGGCGGCCGGCGGCCTCAACGCCTCGGTCAATCGCCTGTCGTCCGAGTGGTTCCGCTTGAAGACGGATCTCTCAGGCGGTCTCTTCAGCGATGCTGCTACGGCGAGCATCGACTTGGTCACGCACAATTTGGAGCACCTCGCGGACGTCGCAGGGATCACCGGCGGACTCGTCGTGGCTCGGCTCGCCGGCGGTGGCCTCGGCAAGGCCTCATCCGGCGCGTCCGCGCTTGTCCAGCAACAGCAGGAGGCGCGCGCCGCGGCCGTGGCCGCGACTGAACTGGCGTCCGCGCAGGCAACCGCTGCGGCAGCAGAGATCAAGCAGAACGAGGCGGCGTTGGCTGGTGTCGCGTCGGCGCGTGCTCAGGCCGCCGCACAGCGCGACGCTGCTGCGGCGGCCCTACAGAAGGCCTTGGCCGAGAATGAGGCCGCACAGGCGACGCTCAACCATCAGCGCACGGCGGCGACCCTGTCGGCGAACACCCGCGCACAGAGAATCGCCACCACCGAGGCCGCCGCCGCACAGGCCGCGCTCTCGCGCGCGCAGGTGCAATACAACGCATCCGCGCAGGCGTCGATCGCGCTCAAGGCTCAGCAGATCGAGTTGGAGGGTGCGCTTTTCCGTGCCCGCGGCGCAGCGACCCTTGCCACTGAGGCGGAGGTAGCGGCCGAACGGCAACTTGCCACCACGAGTGCTGCCGGTCTGCTGGCGCGTGGAGCATCCGGCCTGGGCAACTTCGCCCTTGGCCTCGTCGGGGGGCCATGGGGTGCAGCTGTGGCGGCGATCGGGGCGGTCGGTTACGCCATTTACGATACTCAGAAGCGAGCGGAGGACTACCGAAAGGAAACCGACGAGCTCTCCAAGTCGGTTAAGCAGCTTCGTGAAGAGGCAGAGACTGCAGCCAAGTCCTTTGGCGTGCTCGATGGCTCGATGACCTTCAAGCAGGGCATCGAGCAATACAAACAAGAGTCGGCAGCCATCGCTGAGCAGCGTTCGGCCCTTTCCGACCTGGAGGCGCAGGCCGATGCCATCCGTGCGCGCATCGCCAGCCGTAGCAACGGAACCGCCGGCGGCGCCTTCGCCAATTTGCTCGACCAGCGCGAGCTGGACGGCGTAAACGAGCGTATCGAGGCCCTGCAATCGCAGCTCGGTCCGGCGACCGCTGCTGTCGACGCTCTCGGGAACAAGATGTCGGGCGTGCTCGCGCCATCGATCGGGGACGTGAAGAAAGCCCTTGCCGAACTCGCAAACGGCAAGTCGCTGCTCGACGTGGTCTTCGATCTGTCGTCTGGCGCCGATAAGGGCATCGCTTCGGCGGATGCTGCTCTCGCGAGCCTTCGGGCCGGCCTGCAGGTTTTCCAGGCAGGTGCGAAGGATCTCGCCGACAAGGCTGCAACGGACGGTTTGAACAACGCCCAGAAGGCCGCCTACCTCTACCAGCAACGCCTGAAGGACATCGCCAAGTTGCCAGCCGGGCAGCAGTCGGGAGCCCGCGCGACACTTGACCAGGATTACGCGCCGTATCTGGAGGCTGCGAAGCGGTTGGACGCGGCGGACGCCGCGAAGAAGGCGGCCTCGGCAGCGACCTCTCAAGCCAAACAGTACGCTGAGGCCACCCAGCGCCTCATTGACGAGGCGAAGCAGCATTCGGCGGTGCTGGCGGAACAGGCTGACGGCACGCAGAAGCTCACCGAGAGCCAGGCGAAGCTT
Source organism: Luteibacter flocculans (assembly GCF_023612255.1). Lineage (NCBI taxonomy): Bacteria > Pseudomonadati > Pseudomonadota > Gammaproteobacteria > Lysobacterales > Rhodanobacteraceae > Luteibacter > Luteibacter flocculans. Next base: position 1,338,640 of record NZ_CP063231.1, read on the forward strand.
GCCGCGTTCGAGCAAGAGCTGCTCACCACGAAGAACAAGTCGCTGATCGCGCGCGCGGCCGAGTACCGCGCGATCTTGCAAGAGAACGCAGCCAAGGAAGTGGCACAGCGACAGGCCCAGGAGGAGGCGGCCGCCCTCGCGCGCAGCATCGCCCTTCGCGACCAGCTGAGCGCACGCATTGACCGGCAGAACGAGGCGAACGCCCTCGCGGTCGCCGGCGTCGGTCATGGTCAGGAACTGACACAGCAGCTCCAGGACGAGCTGCGCATCCGCCAGGAATACGACCGCCAGCGGCAGCAGTACGACAAGCAGGCCGGTCAGCTGAAGCCCGGCGTCGCCGGATCGGTGGGATCGAAGGAGTACAACGAAGACGTCGCGCGGATGTTCGCCAGCCAGCAGCAGGAACTGGCGATCTACCGTGCCGGCGTTCAGCAGCGCCTCGATGCCGAGAAGGATTGGTCCAACGGTGCGCAGGCCGCCCTGGAGGACTACGTCTCGTCCGCCAACGATGTCGCCGGCCAGACGAAACAGGCGTTCTCGGATGCCTTCGGCGGCCTGGAAGATGCTCTGGTTACCTTCGTGCAGACCGGCAAGCTGAGCTTTACGGACCTGGCGAATTCGATCATCGCTGACATCGCGCGCATGCAGGTGAAAGCGGCCGCGAGCGGGCTTTTCCAGGTGGCCGCTAATGCCATCGGCGCCTATTTCGGCGGTGGGTCCGGTGGGTCGGTCCAGTCAATCGGCGGCGACACGTCGTACCTGGGGAACTCCTACAACACCGGTCAGTACGGCGGTGGTTTCAATCTGGGAGGTGGCAGGGCCGGCGGCGGTAGCACTTCGGCCGGAACGCTCTACGAGGTCGCGGAGCACGGTCCGGAGCTCTACCAGTCCGGCGGCCGAAGCTACCTGCTCTCCGGCAAGGACGGCTACGTCACACCGGCTGGGAGCAGCCGTGGCGCGACGTCTGCGGGTGCGGGCGGTGGTCTCATTGTGAATATCACCAATACCCAGGGCGACAAGGTCCAGGCCACGGCCAAAGAGAGTAAGGGGCCCGGTGGTGCTCGGCAGCTGGACATCATGATCGATGCCGTGGAGGCCAAGATCGCGGGCAATGTGTCACGTGGTCAGGGTCCGCTGTCGTCCGCGCTCAGCAGCCGCTACAGCCTGAACAAGGGGCAGAACATCTAATGGCAGATCCGATTTTCCCAGCGGCGTTGCCCGCCGTTCGTGTGGGCGACGGTTACGGCTATCAGCCGGTTTCGCCGTTCGCACGCACAAACATGGACAGCGGTCTGGCCCGGCAGCGACGCCGCTTCGTCAGCGTTCCGACGACCGTTACTGCCAAGCTTCGCCTCACGACAACACAACTGGGCACCTTCGAGTCCTTCTTCTGGAACGACCTCAACGCCGGCGTATCCTGGTTCGTGGTTCCGCTCGTGAACGGCCGCGGCATGAACAGCGTTCGCGCACGCATCACGGAGGCGCCGGCGACGGCGGGCACCGAGTCACCGGACGTGTGGGACGTATCGCTTAAGTTGGAAACCCTGTCGCTGCCGGTGGCCTCGTAATGGCGGATTATTCGCAGGCGCTGAAGGAGGCCTACGCTTCCAATCCCGTCGAACAGGTGATCCTCGACACGCTAGAGATCTACCACCCCGCATTCGTCGATGATGACGGCCACCCGGCACCGGCGCGTGTCGTGCGTGCATACGAAGACCTCTTCGCGGTCCTGGAACTGGACGCGCCGATGAATCCAGGCCAGCAGGTCCGCTTCGTGGCCATGGCCTTCGACTTCGTTCTTCCGGGTTTCGAGGAAGGCAAGACGCCTGAACTCAAGATCACCCTGGACAACGTCGGTCGCGAGCTCGTCGGTTACCTGGAGGCTGCAGCGAGCGATCCGAAGCAGGTGACGGTGATCTACCGGCCGTACCTGATTTCCGACCTCTCTGGGCCGCAGATGGATCCGCCCATCACGATGCTAGTCACCGGGGTAAGCGTCGACGTCTTCCAGGTGCAGATCAGCGCCTCGCTCGATGACGTGAACAACTGGGCCTTTCCCCATCGGCTCTATCAGCCGGAGGAGTTTCCGGGGCTCGTGCGATGACGCCCGAGCAGATCACGGGCCTCGTCGGCAAGCGCTATGCCCTTGGCGCCGACGGCCCCGACGCATACGACTGCCGCGGTCTTCTGCTGCACTGCCAGCGCACCTTCTTCGGAAAGCCTCTCCCGGAACTGCCAATGGGACAGGGCATGCGCGACCTGTTCGGCGAGAAGCTGGCCAGCGGTGCCTGGGAGCAGGTGGAACGGCCCGAGCATGGAGATGCAGCCTTGCTGCGCGGCGGGGATTACCCCCACGTCGGAATCTGGCTCACGTGTGTTGGCCCAGGCGTTCTTCACGCCCTTGACGGGGTCGGGGTCATCTGGTCGCCCCAGAACACATTGCGCCTGCTGGGCTTCAGTAGGATTCGATTCATCCGATTCCACGCGCCTCCCTCGTAGGTTTATCCTCATCGAAACGACTGAGGGGAGGCAGCGATGCGAAAGGTGTGGATACTTGTTGGGCTGTTGGGTGTAGCGGCCTGTAGCCCGGTACGGCCGATGGTCACGGAACCGTCGATGGCCGTTGCAAGCGCTGGGCGTTTCCCTGTGACGGTGGAGCGTGGGCGGTGGGCGGGCCTCAATTCGACGCCAATTGGCGTGTACATCGATCGGAAGCTCGTTGCCGTGGTTGGCGGTGGGCAGGTGGTGACCATGTACGTGAACGAAGGTAGGCACTCCGTCGGAGTTGGCCCAGACCGCGGCCCTCCTGACGTACTGGTGCCGAACGACGAGCTGGCCGTCGACGTGTCCTCAGAGTCACGCCCAATCCTTCGCACGAACGTGTCGGCCATGGGATACGGCGGCTGGAAGATAGAGCGCGTAAGCCAGTAACGGCGCTCCAACCTTTGATTTTACGAACCCCGCCCAGGCGGGGTTTTTTATTGCCCAGAGGAAAGACATGCAGTCCACGGTAGTCGAAATCACCGACTGGGCGAGGCCGCAGATCGGACGCGAACTGCACCAGGTCAGGGGCCGGTTGCGAATCGACACCCAACTGCGTCGTCAGGGGCTCATCGTTGGGCGGGGCCGGCATATGCGCCGCGTAAAGCCCTTCGTCGTGACCACGAACGGCAAGGACTATTTGCTTCAGGCCGACTGGAAGCGATGCCTGAAGGATGGCGAAGTTCTCCTCGTCATCGCGGCGCCCCCAGCGGGTGGTGGTGGCGGCTCAAGAATCCTCGCGATCCTTGCAATCGTGGCCCTGTCGATCTTCACAGCGGGCGCGGCGACCGCAGCTCTGGCGGCCGCCGGTGCATCGGCTGGCGTGGCTGCCGCTGGTGGCGCTATCGCCGGCGCTCTCGTAACCACGCTCGGCAACATGCTCGTCAACGCGATCATGCCGCCCCCCAAGCCGCCGAGCGGCCAGAACCGAGGATCTACGAGCCCGAACTACTCGATCGGTGCCCAAGGCAACACGGCTCGGCTCATGGAATCGATGCCCGTCCTTTACGGGCGGTTTCGCATCTATCCGGACTATGCCGCGCAGCCGTACACCGACTATCGCGGGAACGATCAGTACCTGTACCAGCTGTTCGTCATCACCCAAGGGAAGATGCAGATCGAAGAGATCCGCATCGACGAGACGAACGTCGACAGCTTCTCTGACGTGCGCTACGAGGTCATCCCTCCTGGCGGCCAGTTGACGCTCTTCCCAGACAACATCGTCACGTCCGAGGCGGTCGCCGGCATCCAGCTGGAGAAGCCCAGCGATGGAGGCGACTGGTCCGGTCCGTTCGTGACCAACCCGCCTGAGACGCAGGCGACCCGCATCGGCATTGATGTCGGCTGGCCTGGCGGGCTCTATCGCTACAACGACGAAGGGAAGAAGCGCACGGCGAACAGCCCGTGGACCGCGCAGGCCCAGCGTATCGACGACGAGGGAAACGCTCTGGGCGATTGGTTCACCCTGATCAACGAAAACAAGTCGTCGGACAGCGAGAAGCCGATCTACACGTCCTTTACCTTCGACGTGCCCGCAGGGCGATACCAGGTGCGCCTGCGGCAGAACCAGCCGGCGGACCTGAATGGGCAAGTCGTCAACATGATGACGTGGCAGTCCCTCAAGGGCTATTTGCCGAGCCAACTTACCTACGGCGACTGCACGATGCTGGCCATGGTCATCAAGGCCGGCGCGCAGGTGAATGGGCAGACCTCGCGCAAGGTCAACGTGATCGGTACGCGCATCCTCCCCGTGTGGAACGGCTCCGTATGGGCCGAGCAGCCTACCCGGAATCCCGCCTGGGCGCTGGCGGATGCGTTTCGCAACACGACCTATGGCCGCGGCTGGGCGGACAACCGGATCAACCTCGACGGCCTGCTGGCGGAAGCGCAGACGTGGGCAGCTCGTGGGGACACCTACGACGGGGTCTTCGATACGAAAGTCACCCTCTGGGATGCGGTCACGCAGATCGCACGCGCAGGCCGCGCGCTGCCGATGTACTTCGCAGGCGTCGTCGAGATTATCCGAGACGCGCCGCGGCAGGTGCCGACCCTGATGCTGACGCCCGACGAGATCGTGCAGGGCAGCTTCAAGATCGACTACGTGTACCCCACGTTCGACAGCCCCGACTACGTCATCGTCGAGTACACGAATCCGAACACGTGGCAGCCGCAGACCGTCCCGTGCGCTCTCACCGGCTCGGCCAAGCTGCGCCCGAAGAACGTCCAGCTTCCCGGCGTCATCTCCCGCGATCAGGCATTCCGCGAAGGCATGTACATGGCCGCGAGCAACCGCGACCAGAGAAAGTTCATCACCGTCACCGTGGAGATGGATGGCTATATCCCTCGGTACGGCGATCGCATCGACATCGCGCACGACGTTCCGCAGTGGGGCATCTCGGGCCGCATCGTCGGCTACGACGAGGCCACGGGCGTGCTGACCACCAGCGAACCGGTCGCGTGGTACGCCGGGCAAAACCACTTCGTGGCGCTGCGCGCGCTCGATGGCTCGGTGCAGGGGCCGTACAAGGTGCTCCAGGGCGATGACCTGTTCCACATGGTGCTCACGGGTCTCACGCAGCAGCAGAAGGATGCGCTGTGGATCTCAGATGGCAGCCATGCGGAGCCGACCAGCTTCTCGTTCGGTCCAGGCAGCCAACAGTTTCAAAGCTGCCTCCTGCTGCGTGCCACGCCGCAGGGCGACGACCATGTCGAGCTCTACATGGTGAACTACGCCCCGAGCGTCTACCTCGCCGAGGTGAACGCCGACGTTCCACCCCCGGGATCGCCCTCGCTCCTCACGCCAGCCAGCGGCGCCCCCGACGTAGGTGACATCGGCCTAAACCAGAACGAAGGATCACAGACGGTGCATCTCTGGGTGCCGCCTGTAGCCGGCGCGGTCGCCTACGAATTCGAGATCAGCTACGACGGCGGCGTCACCTGGGTGCCCGTGGGCGTCAGCGTCTACAACTACATCGATGCAGTGATTCCGCCCGGCACGTGGATCGTCCGCGCTCGGGCGATCGGCGCGAGCGGTATCCCCGGTGGCTGGAATCAGAACCCTGTCACGGTGGACGGCAAGCCGTGGCCGCTGGGTGCGCTGCAATCGCTCACGTGCTTCGAGCTGGTTATGGCGATCCGCCTCGTGTGGGCCATGCCGACCGGATTCGATGTACTCGATGCCGCATCCACCGAGATCCGGGTCGGCACGACGAACAACTTCGCGCTATCGTCGTTCCTTGCCGAAGTGGCATATCCGACGGCAACGTACACCCACAACACGAACACGGCCGGCGAGGAGTATTTCTTCTGGGCGCGCCTTACGAGTAAGTCCGGAAATGATCCGGGCCCGTGGATAGGGCCGGTGGTCGGGCAGACCAGCACTGATGCAACCGCGATCCTTGCCGTTCTCACCGGGAAAATCTCGTCGACGCAGCTGGCGCAGGACCTGCTCGCTAAAATCGAAACCGGTGCGGAGTTTGCCGCCTACCTAAATGCGCCCGACTGGGCTGCCGGCACAGCCTACGCAGCCTCGACTATCGTCAGCCACAGCGGGAGGCTATGGCGTGCTGCGCAGGCTGTGCCATCCGGTGGGCCCGAGCCAGGCACTTCCCCTGCCTTCTGGGAAGATGTTGGAAGCATCGCGCAGACCGCTTACGGCCAGGCGGCCACGATCCACGACACCACGCTCAAGGTAAGCGATCTTGACGGGCAGGTGCAGGGCGTCGCTTCCCAGGTAGATGCTCTCGAAGTGACGTCTGGTATCCCGGTGAAGGCCGGAGCGGACACGACGCCGGCTGGCGCCAATACGCGCCGAGCAGGCATCTACACCTACTCGGTGACGCGCGTCGACGGCGACCTCGCCGAAGCGATAAAGACTGAGACCCTGTCCGCTCAGGTGAACACCTATTCGGCATCGATCCAGACGATCCAACAGGCTCAGGCCACAACGGACGGCAAGGTATCGGCGAGTCAAGTCGTCAAGGTGCAGGTGGCCGCTAACGGTCAGACATACCTCGCCGGGATCGCCATTGGCGTGGACTACTCGGGTGGTACGGTTACTTCGCAAGTCCTCGTCAACGCGGCAACCTTCGCTGTCTTCGACGCGTCCAGCGGCTCACCGCCAACTATTTTTCCTTTCGTCATCCAAGGTGGGCAGGTCTTTATCAACCAGGCGCTGATCGGCACCGGCTGGATCACGAACGCGATGATCGGCAACGCGATTCAATCAACGGCCGTAGACAGCACGGGGCAGCCGCTGTGGTCGCTCAACAAAACGACCGGCCTTGTAATGCGCGGATCGGGTTCGGGCTGGCGCACGGAGCGCGACGGCGCCGGTGCCCGGCTGTACGACGGCAACGGCGTCCTCCGTTTCCGCTGGGGTGCTTGGTAATGGGTATCGGCATTCAAGTCCTCGGCATTCAAGTGTTCGACGCCGCGGGAAACCTGCAGATCGACGTCACCACTCGGCTATCACGCGTCATCGGAACGACGGTCATCCCTGCTGGAAGCAGCGGAGCGATCGCGGTGCCTAACGCAGGGCAGGGTGCCATCTGGTACGCCATCTATACGACGAACGGCAACCGATATACCCCGGTTATCTCCGTGGACAATGGCGTCATTTCATGGGTGCCTCGCGGCGGATTCCCTGGCGGTCCAGTCGATACAACCATGATCTACGGCCTCTACTGATGACGATCGGATTTCAGGTCCTTCTCGCCGACGGCACGACGGTGCAGGCGGATGACACATATCGAAACTTGTCCGTTCGCGAGCAGGGATCGGCCACGACTACAAACCTGACCGCTGCGGGCGGCACATCGTTCATCGTGTTCTACCGCACCGGTTTGACTATGCCGCTTCTCGCAGTGGGCGGTACCGGTTATGCCACCGGCCAGGTCTGGTATGACGCTGCGAATGCACGCTGGGGCTTCATGATCACCTCGGGCGGCGGGGTAGGCACGTCGGTGCCGTTCTACATTTTCGACGTCCCTTACGACTCCGATCCTGGTTTCGGCCTGCAGGTCTTCAATGCGGCTGGTCAGAAGACGTTCGACATCATGCAGAAATACATGCGCGTGAATGACTTCTACTCGGTCAGCGCAGCCGTGTTGGCGACACGAAACTACGACCCTTCGCGCGTCTACGCATGCATCCACATGATCGTAGGCTTTCGAATATCGGCTCAGGCTGGCAACACGCAGCTCGTCGCGAGCAGGGTATCGGGCGGCTCAGTCACCACGACGGGAATCATTGTGGACGGACCTCAGGGCATTCCCACTATCAATGAAGCGTTGGCCGTGATCCTCGTGGTCGACGTTACCTACTACTGAGGCATCCATGGCACAGCAAGCTATCAATTTTGACCCTGCGACTGGTGATGACACCAGTGGTGCGCTGCGGAAGCTCGACAACAACGTCAATGACCACGAGACGCGCATTGTCGCAGTGAAGGCAACAGCCGACGGAGCTGCTGGGACGGCCGCGACTGCTGGGACGGCCGCGAATACGGCGAACACCGCTCTCACGGCGACTGGCTGGTCTGCGGCGGTGGCGCCCCAGATCAACTCGATCGATGGTGTGAACCGCTCGGCGATCTACCGATTCATTGCGACTACACCTGGCGCGCTACCTACGAACCAGGCCTACGGAACGCTGATTACGCTGTCGTACAGCGCATCGGACTACACGCAGCTCGCCACAAGCGTCACGAACAACGAAATGGCGTTTCGCTTCTATCGAGGTGCGGGCGGCGGCTGGAACGCCTGGAACCGCGTATGGCATTCCGGCAACACGACCGTCGACGCCAACCTATTCATCAAGAAGGCCAACTAAGATGCATGTGCAAGGCTCCGTTGCGTTCAATTTCCTGCCAGACGGCACGATCGTAGAAGAGGGCGACCATTCGCCGGCTGTCAGCGACGGGATCAACGTTCCGTTCGACGCGCTGTCCATCCATGTGTCCCATGCCGCCACCGGTGACTATCGAATCGATGGTCCGGGACTGAGCTGGCCGGCGGGTTGGAAGATCACCATCTTCAAAGACGAGAACGACGAAAACACGGTGCGCGTGACTCTCTCTGCGGACGCGGGCACGCTGCGCGTTCAGTGCGTCGACCCGACGACCCACGATCCGAAAGACGTGGTCTACATGATGACGGTGCGCGTTGGCATAAACGCCGACATCGAATACGTGCCGCCCGTCCCGCCGCCGATGCCCGAAGGTGTCGCCCCGCCGATCGGCGAGCCTGCGGGATTTGAGCCCGACGCCACGGCCTGACACCGCCGTCACGCCCTGACGGTATGCTGCGGCCATGTGCGGCCGCTACGCCACCTTCGGACCTGTCTCCGTCTCTCGCCACGAGCGGGAGGTGCTCGAGCAAATCGAGTTGGACATCATCAGCGAGATCAATCAGCGGGAGCCGAAGTACAACATTGCCCCGATGCAGCGCGCGCCGGTGGTCGTGTACGGGGATGGCGGCTACCACGTCCGCGACTACCGCTGGGGCCTGGTGCCTCACTGGTCGAAGGATCTCAAGTTCGGGGCGAAGACGATCAACGCCCGCGCCGACACCGTGGCGAGCAAGCCATCGTTCCGCGAGGCGTTCAAGAAGCGTCGATGCCTGGTGCCGGCCAGCGGCTACTATGAGTGGAAGGGCCAGTCGCCGAACAAGCAGCCCTATTTCATCCACGACCCTGCCGGCCACCTGCTCATGTTCGCGGGCCTGTGGGAAGGCTGGCGGGAATCGCCCGAGGCCGAGTGGGTGCATACCTTCACGGTCATCACCGGCGAGCCTGGGAAGGTCTCCGGCGACATCCACGACCGGCAGCCGGTGATCCTGCCGCCCGACCTGTGGACCGTGTGGTGCGAGGCGCCGCCGGCAGACGCCGCGGGCGTGCTCGCCGATGTCCCTGAGGCGGACTTGGTCTACCACCCCGTCTCGAAGGCCGTGGGCTCGCCGAAGAACAGGGGGGCGGAACTGGTCGAACCTGCGGTTATCGTTGAGCCTTTTTAAGTCCCGTCGTCAGGCGGTCAGCATTGCCGAGGGCGATGATTTTGCGGATGCAGATATCGGCTCGCAAAATAAAATGTCAGATGCGATGAGTCGCTCCGCCGGCTACAGGCCCGCAGCTTCTTTCGCAAGTTCGCTCATTTCCTTTTGGAAGCTGCCCTGAAGTTCGGTAAGCCTCGAAACTATCTCGCCCTGCGAAAAGACCTCCATCAAGGCCTTCGCCATTGCCAAGCATTGATTCGTCGGCATGATCAATACGCTGGTAGGGACGATGACCTCCTCACCCTCCGTGTCCTGGCTTTGTACTCCTAGGGTTAACTTTGAGGTAAATGGTCCCAACTGCATGCCAAGCATCTGATCTACGAAGATCGTGGAACAAGAAGGAAGTGACTGCTTGTCGACACGAATTCCGACGTTTTCCTTCACCTCAAGCTCCTTAACCTGGATTCTCTTCTTCGATGCCATTGTCGATCTCCTTAATTTCTTCGTCGTAGCTTCGGACATATAGATCTTTCTCTGCGAGAAGAAAGCTTTCGCGCGCGAGAGCTGAGTAGGGGACAAGCTTGACGAGCAGGGCGCAACGAAAGGCGTGAGCTACTTCTTTCAGTCGAGCTAACGAATGAGATCCGTATTCCGGATCTTCCATCCTACTGATCGCCGATTGTCGCGTGGATAAGCGGTCGGCAAGATCGCGTTGGGTCATTCCCCGCATCTCACGATTAATCCGGATCTGCCATGAGATGCCTTGGTCAACAGCTGCTTCTGCGTACGACTTTCTGTACTCCTCGTTTCGCCATTTCCGCTTTTGTGCCAGAAGCTGCGCAGACGTCGATCGACGCGCCTCATCAACTGAAATGCGAGCGACCGGAGTCAGCGACGCCGTTACTTTAACGGTGATCGTGGTGCTCCCGCCCAATCGCGGCTGCTTCTGCTCAGTCACATTCCGTCGTAAGGCGCCTGAAGTCGGCGCAAACGACAGATTGATAGTGGCTTGCGAGCTTGATCGCGTTTTTGGGGTGGTAGACACCGTCATTCTCATGTCCCGGTAGTGTCATTACAAAACGACCCTCGGAAGGATCGGCGTGGCCGAAGACTCGCCATTGCCGACGCGACTCACCCTCGAATCGTATCACATATATGTGTTTGCCAAGCGGGGACGCGTGCGGCCTAGACCATCTGCTAAGCGGCTGTTGCGTCAGCTGTTCTTTCGCCCGGTCGAGGCGTGCCTCGGCGTAAGCCGACAAGTCCGACTTAATCCAGGCGTCAATAACGTCCCTTCCGCGCTCGTCCTTGCGGCAAAACCAAGACCAAGGGGGGCCCTTCGCGTCGCCCACTGCCCCCTCTGTGATCACCGTGCCGGTCAGTACCGTGCCAGCAGCAGCCCCCGGGCGATGTTTCTTCCCCATGTTGCATCCTTTCCGTCCTTCCTTAAATGTCGGCGCGTGCCGTGAGACCTTGAGGCTCAGCCGATTCTAAGGTCGATTTTCGGCCGCTACAATGCATCGCAGCCTATGCGATCCAGCCCATCAGCGACGCACAGGATCCCGGCGCCATAGCCGTCGCGCGGCACGGTCCCGATGGGTCCGAGTCGCTCCGCTGTGTACGACGCGGCAAGCACGACATCGAGATGGCCCGCCACGTCCGCCCTGGCGATGATGAGCTGCGCCCGAAACCGCGCCTCGTCGAAGTCGCCGGCCAGCGCAGCTTGGGCCATAGCCTCGCAGTCCCGCACGATCTGCGCCACGGTGATGATGGTTTCTTCGTCGGGTTCCATGGTCGGAGTCTAGCGGCGGCAAGCAGTTGCCGAGACGTTCTTCTGCCGATTCCGCATACGGTCCACATTTCTGAGACCGGCCGCGCGTACCGTCGCGCCCATGGCCCGCAGCGATCACCCACTCGTTTACTGGAAGCATTACGCGTACGGCTATGAGGCAAGGCTGACGCCATACGGGCGGGCCTTTGCACTGGCTCGGATGGTTACCGGTGTGCCAGGCATTCACTACGAACTGGTCTGGATCTACGGGCCAAAGTTCTGGCGACCGCAGCGCGTGTTCAACGTGATCACGATCGAGCGCATGGTCGACCGCTGGGTCGCATGCCATCGCGACAGCCTGATACGGAAGATGCCGCCCGACCCGATGAGGGTCATGGTGGCCAACCCGATCTTCGAGCAGCAGGATGACGCGATCACCTGCAGCGAGTCCACCTGCCCGGGTTGCGGGCGGTTCCTGGGGCACTGCACGAGGACGATATCGCGGGCCGCGCGTCAGAGGGGGAATGTGGGCTGGGCCTGCGCCTAGTCGCGGCGCTGGGTGGCCTCGTAGCGCGCTACTGCGCACTTCGGGCATTCGCGTTGCCGCCAGCCGCCGAGGGTGCGCTGCCATGGGTTGTAGCCGCCGTGGTGCGGGCAGATCACCCACGCATTCTCGCGCTCGCGCCGCGCATCCGCTTCACTGCGGGATCGGTTCCGACCATAGAAGGCCATCAGCGACAACCCCGGCGCCGAGGCAGGGGCCGCTGGTTTGGCAGGCAGATCGGGCAGGCCCGGTTATCCGGGTATCGCTCGCGGTGCCGCTCGCAGAACATGAAGCCGCGGCCGGCGAATGTGTGTCGATGGGTGAGGGCGCGGCGCTCCTCGAGCGTGTCGCGCATGAGCTTTCGGAACGAGGTCATGTGGCGATTTTCTCGCCACTCGTTCTCACCGTTCGCGACGGAAATTGCGGTCCGCAATTACTCAAAGTCATTAGCCAAATAGCGCAGAAATGCACGGTCTTTTGATGCCTAATCGGACCGGAAAATCTGGGTAAGCGTCGGTGCAACGCCATTCCTGACGAGACTTAAAATCCCTCATCCGAAAGGGTATGTGGGTTCGAGTCCCACTCCGGGCACCATCTGCAAGTTTCGCGGCATCGCAAGCCATCCCTCCTGCAATCCAACTGCCCGAAATGTCCCTAGGAATAGGGCCTTCGGTGTCTCCTTGTGTCCCTAGGCGTCTCATCGCGTCCCTTCTTGCATGTGAGTAACTTTGTGAGTAGGCTAATAGCTACTCACCATGGGCGACTCGGTTACTCACCATGCTCACCGATGCGAAACTTAGGGCCCTGAAGCACCGAGAGACGCTTTACCGCGTCACTGACTCGGCGGGCCTCGCGGTCGAAGTGCCGGTTAACGGTGCTCCTCGCTGGCGCTTCCGCTACCGCTTCGACGGCAGGGCGAAGATGCTCAGCTTAGGCACGTATCCCAGCGTATCCCTTGCGCAAGCTCGCCTCCGGCGTGATGCGGCTAGAGCGCAACTGGCGAACGGCATCGACCCGAGTGCGAATCGCCAAGAAGAAAAGCGCTCGCGTTCGTTGGCACTCGCGCCTGTTCCCACCTTCCGTTCAGTAGCCGAAATCTGGATGTCACGTCAGGACGTTTCCGAAGCGACAGCCAATAAATCCCGGTGGATCTTCACTAAGTTCCTTTACCCGGATCTCGGTGCACTCCCTCTGCGCGAAATCACGTCCCGAGTCGTACTGGACTGCCTCCGAAAGATCGAGGGGGCGGACATGCTGGAAACAGCCCGTCGCGCGAAAATCAGGGTGGGGCAGGTGTTCCGCTTTGCTGTGATCGAGGGGCTGACCGACGTCGATCCTACGCAGCCCCTCCGTGGGGCGCTCAAGGCTCCGAAGGTCAAGCACCACGCAGCCATCGTGGACCCGGTAAAGATCGGTGGTCTACTGCGGGCCATCGACGGGTTCTCCGGGCAGTTCGTGACCCTGTGCGCCCTCCAGTTGGCTCCCCTTGTGTTCGTGCGTCCGGGCGAACTACGGGCCGCTCAATGGTCCGAGTTCGATCTTGACGGGCATGTGTGGCGAATTCCTGGGGAGCGCATGAAGATGAAGGCGGCTCATGTCGTGCCGCTGTCGAAACAGGCTGTTTCGGTCTTGCGCAAGCTGCATGAGTTTACCGGCCACGGACGTTACGTCTTCCCAAGCCTCCGGTCAGCGCACCGTCCCATGAGCGAGAACACAATCAACGCCGCGCTGCGTCGCCTTGGCTACTCCGGCGAAGAAATGACCGGGCACGGCTTCCGCAGCTTGGCCGCCACGCGCCTGAACGAAATGGGTTGGAACGCGGACGCCATCGAGCGCCAGCTAGCCCATGCGGAGTCAAACAAGGTCCGTGATGCCTACACGCATGCCGCTCAGTATCTCAAGGAGCGCACGAAGATGATGCAGGCGTGGTCGGATTATCTGGACAGCCTGAGGGCTGGTGGCAAGGTCGTTGCATTCAAACCGCAGGCGGGGTCTGCGGCGTAAAAATTCCGACGCGAAGTCGGGAGCGGCGGGACAGGGTGTAGCAGCACCCCGCCCGCCTAACCACAACCACGACGATAGGAGTCGAGACCATGGGTAACGAAATTGTAGCTGCACGTTCGTCCATTGCGGCGGGCCTTCCTGAGGACTCATTCGTGCCTTTTGCTGAAACGGCTCAGGAGCGCGAATTACTAGACCTGTACCGCCGTCTGTCCCGAGGCGATAAGGCGGCGATCCTTGCAGCCATGGCACCCCTTGCTGCCACGGCGTCTCTTGCTTCGTCTACCGCGACTCACTGAGGGCTGCCAACATGGGGAACGAGTGTCCAGCGATGAGCGCCGACGTCATTGATTTCCAGGCAGCCCGGCAGCAGCGGGGGCTTCCTGCCGTGCGTTCCAAGCGCACACGCGAGGAACTGCTCAGGCTCGGTCGTAGTGAGTGGATACAGCAGCAGCTTCTAAAGCAAATCGACGAATGGGGCTGGGACAGAGATGTCCCCATAGTCAGTTGACCATCAACCAAACTGGGGCCTCGCGACGGGGCCCCTTGTCGCTTTAGGACACACCCATGCCCTTCAATTACAAACTGCCGATAGAGGAAATGGAGCGGGCCTGCCAAGGAATTCAGATCCATGTCCCTGGCGCCGGGGCGGTGGACGACCCAAGGCCGCTCGACGAAGATACGGAAGCGCTATGCGACTCAATGTTTCACTATCTGTCGTCAGACGAGAATGACCACACCTATGCCGCCTCAGCGTTGACTTGGAAATACGCAAGCGCTGCCTTTGAGGGCTATTTTCCTATCCAAGCGCCTATCCGAGATTCGCAACTGGCGGCAGGAACGCTCATAGCTCATATCGCTCTCGTCCATGCCTGTCGTCCGTTCCTTTTGAGGACATATGCCTGGACTCAACAATGCCTACGAGCTGCGTTTCGAGTGGTGGAGCGACGCGCTGAGGAAGACCTTACCGACCGAAAGCGATTCGCCGCCAAGAAGGGCGTAGACCAGTGGAGAGAGCCAGTCCGGGCGCTAGTGATTGGAAAGGTTGAGGCCGCGAGCGACGAGTGGAGCGCCAGCAGGCTAGCCCGTGAATTGAGCGGTGAGGTTTTGGAAGTTGCGAAGGCCCACGGGCGGAGTCTTAGCCCGTACAACGTCGAAGGCACCATTCGCAAGATGATCGGCAAGCATCGCCGGGAGACCGGTCGGGGCTGAAAATTGGCCTGACCATGCCTAAGCCAACGGCAGCACGCTAAAGCCATGCTGTCGCACTTTACATCGACCCCCTCCGGTTATAGCTTGCCTACAAGCGCTGATGCGACGCCATTCGTCACCATGCGAACTGGTGTTTGGCGGTGAGCGAGCACATGCGCCGACCCACTTCTAGACCTTCTCGGGGGCAATAAAAAGCCCCCACCGCGCCAACGGTGAGGGCTAGGAGTCTTGCTAACAAAGGCCGTCGCCTTTTGGGCGGGGCACCTTCATGGTAGGTAATGCCCTACCTAGATGCAAGGTGCCTTGTTCCTGAGGTCCGGCCGTCATTACGAGACGACCGCATGACCCACGTGTCCCATGTGTCGGGCCCGTTTGTGCCCGAAAACTCGATCAAGTTCCTCCGTCTTCCCGCTGTATGCGAACGCACGGGGCTTTCCCGCAGCCAGGTCTATCGACTGGAAGCCGCCGGCAAGTTCCCGCGACGCGTAAAGCTCGCCCTTTCCACAAGCGCCTGGGTGGAAGCAGAGATTCAGCTTTGGGCGGCCGACCGCATCGCCGCCTCGCGGGGTGAGGCATGAACCGCGCTCCGCGTTGTCCTCGCTTCGATTCCTGCAACGCTCCGATCTGCCCCCTCGACCCGAAGTGGCCGACTGCCCAGCACATCAAGGGCGAGCGGGTGTGCGCGATGCTCTCGGAGCTGGTCAAGGTGGGCGGTAAGGCCCGTCTAGAGGGACTTCTGTCCGCGGAGCAATTGGATGCCCTGATAAGGGAATGGCCAAAGGTGGAAGCACGATGGAGTCCCATCCGTGCACGACTGAAGGACGCGGCCACGTCGGGATCGCGTATCGAGCACGGAAAGCGCTTTGGAAGGGGGTCTGTATCCGGGGAGCAACCACGACCCCTAGCTCACCCATTGGCGAGGTCACGTAGCCTTGATACAGGCCCAGCTAGAGGGGGCGTTAGCGGGGGTGCAGGGTGACAGCGCCGAAGAAGCGATGGAGAGAGAAGGGGCGCAAGGAATCTGGCAACTTCTCCCTGATTCCTCATGCCGTACAGGACTCTCCGAACTGGAAGGCGTGCAGCGGGACAGCGGTCAAGCTGCTTTGTGATCTCGCTCGCCAATATAACGGCCGGAACAACGGGGATCTGTGTGCAGCACGTAGTGTCCTAGCCACTCGTGGCTGGCGCTCACCGGACACTCTAGATCGGGCACTCCACGAACTCCTGCACTACGGGTTCATCACGCTGACCCGCCAGGGTGGCCGCAACTTGGCGAACCTCTACGGATTGACTTGGCATGCCATAGACGAGTGCGACGGAAAGCTTGATTGCTCGGCTACGAGGGTTGCGTCGGGTGACTGGAAACTCGCGAAACCACCGTTCAAGCGACGTCCGAGAATTGAAAGTAGTAGTACGGAATCCGTAGCAACTAACTACGGAATCCGTACTAGTGGGACTTCCAAGGCAGCCTGACTAGTACGGAATCCGTAGTTGTAGGAGCCATTTTGGGTAAATCCTAACTACGGAATCCGTACACCTTTATAGATATATACCAAGGGCTCTCCTGTTTATGAGCATCTACTATCTCCCCGGATACCACCCTACGACCTCCGCGAATCCGCCAACGGATTCGGCCCGGACAATCACAGGACGTGACGTACCGAGCAATGCTCTGAGCAACGCTCTGGCCGTTACTCAGCGCTCGCCAGGCTGGAACAATCGCAAGCCGGACATTCAGCGGGTCCAGTTGGGCGCTTGTACTCTGCTAGCGGTTCCGTACCGTCGATGGGCGTGGCGACGGTACGAGCAGCGGGTCGCAGCACAGCGACGAAAGGAAGCCTAATGACGATCGGCAGGCGGGCCGATCATGACGAGGCAATCATCGAGCGGGCGGCGAGGCGTTTAGCGGGTGCACTCGGGACCGGGCAGAGCTGGTTCGCAAACACCGCCATCGCGAGCGCTCGCGACCTTACTCACGAGGACGGGCTCATGCCGTCCGCCCTTACGGTCGTCCGCCGTGGGCGAGTGACGGAGCAGGCGGCGAAGTCCATCGGAGGCTCGGGCAAGGTGAAGCGCCAGCATCAGTGGTCAGCATCGAGGGGCGTAGTTGCCGTCCCCGCATGTCGCCCTGATAGCGAGGCGCTAGCATCTCTTAGCTTCGCGAAGCTGGACGGACCATTGGAGGCGATCTTGCTTCTATACGCGACAGGGGACGTGGAACGGTTCTGGCCGGTTGTGAAACGGTTCGGCTTGGCATGCCTTCGACGTCCCCCCGCTTTCAGTAGCGGAGCGAATTAGAGTCCGGGGGTTACTTTAGCTGCTCGGCGTAGGCGGCGGGAGTCAGCCCGCCCAACGCCTTCTTCGGCCGTTCCTCGTTATATTCCCTGCGCCAGTTTTCGATCTCGGTGCGTGCGTGAAGCAGGCTCGGGAACCAGTGTTCATTGAGGCACTCGTCGCGCAAGCGGCCGTTGAACGATTCGATGTAGGCGTTCTGGTTCGGCTTGCCCGGTTCGATCAGGCGCAGCTGCACGCCACGCTCGTGGGCCCAGGTGACCATCGCCTTGCCACAGAACTCTTTGCCGTTGTCGCTACGAATTACCTTCGGAAGGCCGCGGGTCAGCGCCAGCCGATCCATCACGCGCGTCACGCCCATGCCGGAGATCGCGCGTTCGACTTCGATAACGACAGCCTCGTGCGTGGCGTCATCAACGACCGTCAGACACTTGATGACGCGGCCCTCGGCCGTGCGATCAAACACGAAGTCCATCGACCAGACCTCGTTGGGTGCCATGGGTCGGAACAAGGGTTGCCGTTCGCCTGCTGGCACCTTTTTGCGCTTGCGGCGACGCACCTGCAGCTTGGCGGCTTGATACAGCCGCTCTACACGCTTGTAGTTCACGAGCATCCCTTCTTGCCTAAGCTTCAGATAGATCATGCCGACGCCATAGCGCTTGTGCCGCTGCGCCAAGGCCACGATCCGCTGTCGAAGTTCGCCATTGCGGTCCGCGCGCGGCGCGTAACGCAATGCACTGGCGCTCATACGAAGCACCATCAAAGCACGACGTTCGCTGAGTCCTTGGCTCGTCATCTCCCGCACCAGCAACCGTCGCGCCGGTGCCGTCACCACTTCTTTCGCAGTGCCTCACGAGTGATCTCGTTCTCCAGCATCGACTCCGCCAGGAGCTTCTTCAGCCGGGCGTTCTCCGCCTCCAGTTCCTTAAGTCGCTTGGCTTCGGACACCGTCATGCCGCCGAACTTGCTACGCCACAGGTAGTACGAGGCTTCGCTGAAACCGTGCTTGCGGCACAGGTCCTTCACTGCCATGCCGGCTTCGGCCTCACGCAGGAAGCCAATGATCTGCTCTTCGGAAAAGCGCTTTTTCACGTCCAATCTCCGTCAGTTGGGGGATTGGACTCCAAATCACCGTGCTACTCAAAATCGGGGGGACGTCGCCTTCGCAATGCGTTCGCATCAGAGGCGTTTAACGACGCCATGGCACGCATCATGTATCGGAAGGCGGCACTGGCCCAGGATGACAGGGCGAAACAGCTGGGGATCAGGGCAAGTTCCTACCGGGTCGCGACTAGGGAGGCGGAGTCGATGCTCAGGCGATGGCTTCTTATTGCCGCCAAGCGATACTTGCAAGCATTCCGCTAGCAAACCCAAATCAACTTGCGCTCATTTCGCGCGCAATCTGCCGGAGCGCTGGACTTGTCCCGGTTCGCGTTACCCCGCATTGAGTCGTTGCATACGCAGACTTTAAGCGATGACGGGTCTTTAGGTATGGAATCTGGCTGTATACGGAGAACGAAGACCGCGACTCCAAGCGATGCGGTAGGCGCATGTTGTCGCTAAATACGCCATCAGCTAGTAGAACCCTTTGATTCGTGCCTTCGAAGAATACCCCGACGTCGGAAATTGTGATTGGAAACGCGCTCAGGTTAGTAACCTCGACCGCGAATTTGAGGCGCTCATCGGCACCACCGAATGGGATTGCGTGCGACGGACGAACTCGCAGTTTAACCCGCGACTTGTCAACCGCATGCCAGGTGTTTATGAGTCCTAGGACTGCGCCAAGAACGGCTAATCCAAAGGTCACCATATTGAGCGTAGATGCATCGTTCATCGACACCACCTCTCCCTTGTTGGACCGACACTTTAGCTAGCCCGAATGCTGCTACTCAAGCGAGGGACGGAAAGACACCATGAAAACGACCATATATATAGGGCCCCTTGCCGCCTCAAGGAGCCTCCCCGACGCCGTGCCGGGCAACGCACGGCTTTATTCTCCTCACAGCAGCACGCAGGCGGCATCACTAACGACAAGAGGCTACACATGGGCGGCGGAAGCTCTCAACCCAAGAACACGACGACGACCACCAAGACGGAACTCCCACCGTTTCTCTAGAACGCATACCAGCAGTTCTTTAACGAAACGAACGCGGTGAACAACAAGCCGTACCAGTCGTATACTGGACAGCTCAACGCCAACCCGACGATTGACCAGACGTATGCGCTGGAATTGGCCCGGTCTGGCGCACAAGGCAACCCGCAGCAGTCGGCCGCCCTTTAGCAGCTTCTCGGTGGAAGCCAGAACGTCAAGGCGCAGACGAGCCCTTACGCTGGCCCGAACCAGTATCTCGATCAGGTCATCAGCAACTCCAATCGCGATATCACGGATGCTTACCAGCGAGGTACTGGGGTTGGCCTGCCGACGCAGTTTGCCCAAGGTGGCGCATTCGGTGGATCAGCCATGCAGTAGGCTCAGGATGCGAGCAAGTACCAGCTTGCGCAAACCCTGGCGGACAACACGAGCAACCTGCGATATCAGGACTACAACGCCCAGGCTGACCGCTGGCAACAGGGGTTCCAGAACCAGCTAGCCGCCTCGCAGAACAACGCGCAGAACATCCTAGGGGCATCGAGTGCCCTCAATGGAGCCGGAGCGCTACAGGCGCAGTTCAACGGCCAGTACGGGCAGCTTGCACAGATCCAGCAGGACTTCGCACAGGGCAACATCGACCAGGCTTACAACGACTGGTATCAGCGCAACTACGGCTACGACCAGCAGCGTCTTGCGAACTACGGAAACGCGCTTAACTCGACGGCTGGTCAGTTCCAGGGATCGGCCACATCCGGCCTTAACCCGGCATATAAGCCTCGTACGGTCGGTGGTGGTGTCGCTGCGGGTGTCAGTGGTGCCGCAGCAGGTGGCGCTATTGGTGCAGCCATCGCGGGTGGCACCTCCGGCTCGGTTGTACCTGGCTGGGGTACCGCTATCGGCGCCGCCGCTGGGCTCGCTTCCTATTACCTATAAGGTGACTGCTATGGAATATGTCGTTGTGCTAGATGCTGCTGCCCCGTCCGCTCGGCTCAATGCTGGGCTCGGCGTTCTCGCGGGCGTTCTGGTTGAGGGTGGTCCGCCAACGGTACTCGCCGTCACGTGTTCTGAGGTCGATACCTCGCACTCGCACCTGTTGCGAGCAAAGGTAAAGTCCGACGAGGCCCCTGTCTTTTGGGTGCCCTACAGCCATCTTGTTGGGATATTGGAAGGGCCGTCGGCGACGCCAGCAAGCATGGGCTTCACCGCACATTGAGTTGCCGCGTGGTTGGCGGGAGGAAGTAAGTGGGTCGCCTCCCGCCCCGAATGCCTCCGAGACCTCCGCAATGGGGGTCTGTACCGTCACTGGGTCTGGCCCTAGGGATGAGGTGGCCCCTTGTTGCCCTTCAGCCACAGCCGACCACCGCTGTGGACCGCTCAACGACAATTTGCCTAAGCCCCGTGCCCGGCCATTTTCGGCAAGAACCCTGGGCAACCGGGCGGCTGGCTAGACCGGTCCATCAGTAGCGGCATTGGCGGGCTCCTGGGCTCCGGCCTACGTGGTATCGAGGGCGGCCTCCTGGGGTCCAGCCTGGGTCTGGGCGTCAGTGATGCCATCGGAGCCGCCAATTCTCGCGTGACGGCTCGCACGGGGTAGATGGCAGCCGATGCCGGGGTACGGCTGAGGCCATCCAGCGTTGGCTCTCCAAGCAGCCCAAGGCCAGCAGCGGGGGCTGCTGGACTACTACCTTTACGGTCTTCCCGCAGCCGCAGCCAACGGACCCTGATCGGGTAAGGGGGTCTGGTATTATTTTGCTGGGACGGGAGTTGGCTCTAAATGGAACGTAACTCTATCAATCCGGCGGTACTGGTCTGGGCGCGGGAATCCGCAGGTCTGGGCTTGGCTGAAGCTGCTCGAAAGATCGGGTTGTCCGCGAGCCGTAACCTAAGCCCTGCTGAGAAACTTGCTCAAATCGAGCAGGGTGCGCGAGCAGTCAGCACCTCGCTCCTAGAATGCATGAGCAAGGCGTACCACCGCCCACTCATTGCATTTTACGCGGCTACACCGCCGCCAACAGGAGAGCGTGGGGCGGATTTTCGGACCCTGCCTCCCGACCGACGGTGTGAAGATGCGCCGACAATTGACGCGCTCATTCGCGACATTAAGGCACGTCAGGCCCTTGTCCGAGAGTTAGTTGAAGACGATGAAGGGGTCGAACCGATCCGCTTCGTCAATTCTCTAACAATGGATACGCCCATCAGCGTAGCTGCGCAGGCCATAGCTGGAGCACTAGGGTTCACTAGCCGAGGGTTCAGGCGCGGACCGGTTGAGGCTGGCTTCGCGTACTTAAGGGAGTTGGTAGAGCGCACCGGTGTATTCGTGCTGCTAATGGGGAATCTTGGTTCCAGTCACACCAACATTAGTGCGGAGGTCTTCCGAGGGTTCGCTGTCGCCGACCGATTTGCCCCGTTCGTAGTTATAAATGACCAGGATGCCAAGGTTTCTTGGTCATTTACGCTTCTGCATGAGCTGGTACATATATGGCTCGGGGCGTCAGGAATCAGCGGTGGTTCCGCGGACAGTCGAATTGAGCGGTACTGTAACGATGTAGCGAGTGCACTCCTCTTAGACCAAGCAGAGCTTGAGGGCTTTGTCTGGACTGGAGACGATCGAGCGTTAGAAGCCATAAATCAGATTGCGCAAGAGGCAAGGGTCAGCCGGAGTCTTGTTGCCTACCGTCTGTTTCGCTCGCACGTTGTAACGGAGATAGTATGGCGCACGCTCACTGACCGTTTTAGGCAGGAGTGGCTGGCAGAGCGCGAGCGCCTGAAGGCGATTGAGAAAACAGCAAGAAAAGAAAAGCCCGGGGGCCCTAGTTACTACGTCGTGAAGCGCCACAAGCTAGGTGATGCGCTGGTCGACCTTGTTCGACGTTCCGTAGCTGAAGGTAACCTGACACCTTCGAGGGCAGGACAAGTCTTGGGTGTTAGCGCAATGAATGTCCAGCCGCTTATCAGCGGCAAAGCGGCATAGGGATTGTGATGCTTTATCTACTTGACGCGAATGTCCTCATTACGGCGAACAATCAGTACTACGCTCTCGATGCGGTCCCTGAGTTCTGGGACTGGATGCTCCATGTCGCGGGAGCGGGGTACGTGAAGATGCCTCGTGAGACGTTGGCAGAGTTGAAGGGAGGCAATGCTCAAAAGGATGCCCTCCACGCATGGGCGGCTAGTCAGGACGTTAGGGACGCTTTGGCCCTACGAGAGGACGTAGATGCTGATCTGGTGAGGAAGGTTATTGCTGAGGGATACGCTCCAGATCTGAGTGATGACGAGTACGATCTTCTCGGGCAAGATCCCTTTCTGATCGCCCATGCATTTCGCGCCCCCCAGGACCGTGTAGTAGTCAGCATGGAAGTATCGAAGCCGTCACTCGCTCGGGCTAGGCGGAAGGTGCCCGATGTGTGTAAAACCTTGAACGTCAGGTGCCGTGACACATTCCAGTTCATTCGTGAGCTGGGTTTTCGGACCAATTGGAAGACGTAGTGCCGGTTGTTGTTGCGATTCTCTCCTGAGTCGGTAGAAGTGCCCCGGCGGATTCAATTGATCGCTTGCACACGCCAATGAGGCATGTAGACGATGGTGCGTACTCCCGACGGCTCGAAGTTTTCCGACGCTATAAAAAAGCGTGTGGTAGAGGCCGGATCATTATCCCGGCTCTCCCTAGCGGCTGAAAGTCCGCCTTCTCGTAGTATTGGGATAGCCTTGCCCTGTCTTTGGCAAACGCTTTCGACTTCTCGTACGGCTTCCCATGCCATTGGGACGGGAAGGCGATAAGCGCAGCGAGTGCGCAGCCGATTCCCGCAACATCGCAGGCGATTGACAGCGCCATCAGGCCGAGGCCATGACCCCGGTATTCGGGTGCAATTTCGATCTTGTCGATGATGAGAACGGGGCGGGGACGAGTTCCGATCAAGCCTGCCACCTTGGGAACGAAGCCTCTCGAGTTCACCAAGCGACAGAACTCGGCAAGGTCAGCGCTATACGAGTCCATGACTTCAAACGGATCGTTTCCTATGTCTTCAGCGGCCAGTAGGTCAACGATGAAATAGCGTAAAGCGCCGACCTCGACCGTGCGATCAGTGTCGCCGATGATGGCCGCCTCGTACTCAGTAACGTAGCTTGATGGCTCCTCGGACCGCTGCCCGATATTTCCTTTGACGTTAAGCGAGCAGCTCCAGGAGCGCAGATAATCGGGGTCGTCCATGGCTTCATCCGTCGAGGTAATCGACCGATTCTAGGCGTGGTGAGGAGGCGCTGGAAGTCCCGTATTGGGCCTCGCCAAGCCAGCGCCCGTCTTTGACCCGAGCATGCCTAGGGCCGTCTCCAGTGGCGCGTCTATGGGAGAACCGTCGTGAGCCTATGGAGTGGTAGCACCCGACCATCATCCCTTGTAGCGATCCGCCTCTAGGCGGCCTCATGGCATTTCTAAAGTAGAGGGGTTTAGACCTTTACTCACTCCAGCCATGCTTGGCGCGATAGCTTCACTAGCGGTGCGTGGGACGACCAATGGCTGACAGATGGTGCTTGAAGATCTCCTCCGCTTCTCGAATCGGGTGCATCGCGTCTGCTTCTAACCCCGCTACTCGGTTACACCGTAGATAGCCGTCTGCCGACGCAATTACAAGATGATCCAAAACCGGCAGCAGGGTTTCCCTGCCCACTTCATGAGTCGTCAGCGTCCACTCTTTCATCATTGCCAAGTTGCCCCGAGCCATAGCTTTGATCTTGCGGAAGCTCAAGAGGACCAAGCCGAATGCCGCGGCGTCCTCGTAGTCGAACAGATTGATCTTCTCGATTGTCCAGTCCAAAGCTTCAACCGGAAATTGAGTGATCTGGTGATAGATGCCAGGAAGCTCAAATCGGTCCTCCTTCAGCATTCTTGACCAGAGTGTGCCGTGCACCATGAGGTCGTAGAAGTCTCTGGACATTACAGCCGCGTGCAGTTTTGCTTGCCGCAATTCTTCGTCTGCGCGTGCTCTTGCTTCGGCGTTCCGCATATCTCGCTCTGCTTCTACTGCTCGTTTGCCTCCCTGCAACGAATAATAGATGGCTGCGAATGTAGCGATCGCAGCCAGGAGCCCCACGCCTACGGCCGACCACTCTGCCAACTTGTCTGCTCGAAATGGTCCGCAGGCCGCGCGTGGAAGACGAAAGATCGCCCAGGAAACTGCTCCTCCTACCAAGCAACCGATAAATAGGAGTGCAGTAGACCGAATCGCCCTCATAAATGGATGCTCCTACGATGGCTCAAGCCAGCGGCTTTGATTTATATCAATGAATCAAACTGGGTCTGACCGACCGGCAGTCATGTAGCGAAGTGCCCGTAGTCGCTCCCTAACAGCTACTCCATGGGGAAAGCAAGGGTGTCCCCGGTAGGGTGGTAGCGGCTAGGGTGGCATGCATGATGGAGGGTAGCCCGCACGCGATTGAGGCGGTTCCATCACTAAAGTAGTGACGAGTAGCAATGCAACCCATCCCACAGTGAGACGATGTGCGATGGATGTATAGGAAAGTTAGGGCGGTTTAGGGGCACCGCGAACAAACGTCTTTGCTTCGGCAAGAACACTGGCACCATGACGCTTCATGATTAGCTCATCAAAGTGACCACTGAGAAACTCATCCCAGGTGCAGCGAGCTGAGCCAGAACTGTGCGCGAAGCGACCGGTCGCAACCAACACGGTGCCGTCTGGGTAAACCATCAGTTCGTCAAGATCACCATTCGGAATGTCACTGGTCCACGTGCGAAGTGGGCTTTGCATAGGGGCCATACGACGTTTCCTAGGGCAGGCTGGCTGTTGATTTACAATGAATCGGCCTGTAAACAACAACAAAATACCGTTGAGAACAATGGGTATCAATGGCCCATCAACAACAGCAGGTACCCCCGTCATCATTTGATGCGCGTCGCCTCTACCGTCTCGTTGTCGTCTACGTTGATTAGCTTATCGTCACAGACCACGATTTCAGTCATGGGTAGCCAAAGTGCGCTGTTGATCTTGTCGATAGAAGAAACTTCCCAAATAGTCCCGTCGTTGAGGACGATGATTCCCCCGTCGTCTGCAACCGACTGAACCCAATAGCCGCTGTCGCATGCTGATGCGGTTTTCGGTGAGGTGGCGAGGGCGAGGAAGACGAGAGACGCTAACCATTTAGCGAGTGACTGCATAAGCCTTCATCCTGTATTTGTTCCGAATGCTCGACTGGATGAAAGCCACGTCGAACGCCTGGACGCCTTCCGGCTGGCCCTTGAAGCAGCGGACCATGAGCTTGCTGTTGGGCTTGACCATGGGGAAGACGCCACCCGTGGAAATAGCCGTGTTCTCTCCATAGGCCGCCGTATTGACCGTGACAGCCCCTGTTGTGGACGTCTCGGCCCCGTTGAGGATGGCGAAGTGGTCGCAGCCCAGGGCTTCCGATTTGTCTGCCGCCCGGAGGATGGCAAAGTCCGACGCTTGTTCTGGCGTCGTATAGGCGTTGGCCGCGAAATTGACCATGAAGGTATCTGGCGACAGCTGGGTTTCGCTGAACCCGCCTGACCAGCCCTTGGCCTTGTAGCCGGTAGCACAGCCCGCCAGGCAAACTGCCAGCAGGGCGCAAAGTAGCTTCCCCATATTCCTTCCCCTGATTGACTCACCCCTGGGCCTATTCTAGGCCGATCCAGGCAGAAGCGAAGGTGAGTAACTTTGGGAGTAAGTAGGTCAGGTTAGCCATGCAATCGGCCTAAATACTGGGTATTCGGCGCCCACTCCGGCACCAAGCGTCCCAACGGGTTACGCGAGTCGCAACGACCGCAGCACACCTCACCCGTAGAATTCACCGTAAAAATCACTGATGTTCGAGCGTGCGGATGATGGGCGCATCGGAGCCGTAGACATCCGGCGCTTGGTCTCCGCGCTTCACCACGCGTGTCCTTCGTGTCCATGATGCCTTCCCGCTTCAAGTGGGGTGGGCCACTGCGCCGTTGTCGGCAAACACGCCGTTTGCAATCGCGACCTTCACATTACCGCGTGTCTTTCGTCACGGCTGATTGGGAAGGCTTGCGCCTCACCGGTCAGGAAAACCACACGGAGAAGGGTGGAAGATCACTATGCTGCAACTTAATCCGCCGCTGCCACTCAACACCCCGAAGGGTGAGGGCTTCGCACACTTTCTGATCGACTATGGTCCCGAGTCGGATCTGTACTGGACGGTCTTCATTACAGAGACGGGCGAGATTTGGACGTTCGCGAATCGAGAGGTGCGCGCGTCGAAGAACATTACGCTTGGCCGCACGTCACCGTCGCAACCGCGCCCTCCGGTCCGCCGCGTCGATACCGCGGAAAAGAGGGGAGAGCGCGCAGTAGTGCCCTTGGGTTCGAAAGACGCGTAAGCGTGCGCTCGATCGAGCCACCATTCGCAATATGAGAGTCGCCTGCCCTAGGCTACCTGGCGGATGCATATTAATCGTCCCCAGCAGGGCCTTATGGGATCGCTTACCAGCAGGCGTAGCGTGGATTGCACCACTCGTCTGCTAGTCCGATCCGCTGATGTGGCGGATACATCGTCGTCTATAAGCGCCCTCAGGGCTTACTCGAGTCCCGACTACTTCTTTGACGGTCTGACGACAGGCTCATCGAAGTCGTCGTGCCGTGTCACAGAGCAAGCGACTCAATCGTCTAGGCATTAGCGACCGACACGTTGTCGGTCATCGTCTGGACGACCAAAGGGCTCTCGACATGAATCGCGCTAACTGGTTTACCGCCTCACCCGACGGCGCCAAGGCATTGACCGGCTTGCACCACTTCGTAACGACAGGCACTGCGCTGTCGCCGAAGCTGATCCATCTGGTGTTCCTGCGTGTCTCGCAGATCAACGGGTGCGCTCACTGTATCGACATCCACACGCGGGATCTCATCAAGACCGGTATGTCAGTGGACACCGTCGTGCTCGTACCCGTCTGGCACGAGGTCACCTACCTGTTCACGGAACAGGAGCGAGCGGCCCTCGCGTGGGCCGAAGAGGTTACTGAAGTCGGTGAGACGCACGCTTCCGACGAGGCCTACGCGAAAGCGTCCGCGATATTCAGTGAGAAGGATCTGGTAGACCTCACGCTCACGATTGCCGCCATGAACGCCATCAATCGGATGGGCATCAGTTTTCGTTTGAAGCCTCGCGCCAGAGCAGATGTCTGAGGGTCCATCGTCTCCTAAGCGGAATCGGCTTTCAGAACCTGCACGCGTTTCACGGTAAATCTTGACCCGCGCTCCACGCATTTCGGTCCAGGCTGAACGTCCAACCGAGGAGAGGCTTATGAGCGACGACAAAAGCAAGCGCGGGCCTGCCGACGCGCAGCGCATCAACGTGCATGAGACTTATGAAGTCCGCTATTGGACCGAAGCACTCGGCGTGTCGGAGGCGAGACTACGTGAGGTGGTCGCGGAAGTTGGGGTGATGGCAGACGATGTTCGCCGTGCGCTCCGCAAGCACTGAACCAAAGGGTCCTGCTGTTCACACGCCGCCGCTCGACGTTGAATCGGGTCGGCCAGATGAGACGGTGAGCTCGGCCGGCGTGTCGATCCTGGCGCGCTTGGCCTGGGTCGCCGTGCTTGGCCTGATCGCGGCTGCGCTAGTGGCAGCGGCGATTGTGTGGCGATAGCAGCAGTAGAGCCTCGCGTTCGCGAGCGCCGCGTTACGTATGCCGCTGGTTTGCTCTACCGTCGGTGGAGTCTTGGTTACCGCGCGGTGCGCCCGTTTTTGCGGCGCACGCAGCACGAGTGAGCGCACGGTCGGCGTCAGTGTCGCCGCTGCGAGCTAGCCGGGTGAGGCAGGTCTCGTAGGTTTCCGGTTGCGGCCGCGTCGCGTAGTACGCCACACCTACCGCAACTGCCAAGGCGAGTGCTATCCAGGGAAGGCTATCGTAGAGAGTCTTGGGCATGATGATGTCGCGGTCGCAGCACGGTCATTATAGTCCGGCGGCCATGTGCAGACGATCTAGCTGAGGACTTCACGCCGTTCCGATGCGACAGCGAAGAGCCTTGGCGAATCGCGGAGTTTTGGGGAGGACGTTATGGCTACGACTTCATCGAGTTCACATACGAGCACCATAGGCGCGCTGGCAGCTGGGCAGCTTCTCGCCAAGGCGGCCGGTGGGCGATGGGGCCCGGCGATCCTGATACTCGCCGGCATCGTGTTGCTCCGGAAGGGCGCCGCCGCGAGGGCGGCGCGACGAGTCAGAGCGGGCTTGCCGCGATAAATCACTTCTTCTGGTGATTGTCCTCGCCGGTATCGTCCAGCGGATCGCCGGACGCATCGGTCGGTGGCTGTTCCGTCGGACCGCGGCGATCTTTCGGCGGATCGTTCTGACCTGGATGCTGCGGCGGGCGGTTTTTCTCATTGGCCATGCGATATCTCCTCTCAGTGGAGGATCTACGATGGCGGTCATCGACTGACGATGACGTCGTCGCGATGTGAGAAGAGCGTAGCCTCAGTGAGCCGTGTTCTTTCGACCGACGCCAGCAACAGACGGGGGCGGAAGGCCAATACGTACAGGCGTTTCCGCCTGAGTTGCCTGATCCGTCAACAGCGGTGTCACGATCGCCATCCATCCTTCAGCAAACGATCGAATGTCGCGAGGACGGCGTTCCGGCATATAGCTCGCCATGGCCTTCGAAAGCGCGGCCGCCAGGATGGCGGGTTCGGGATGCGTCGAAATGGCGGCCTCGAGTGCCGATTCGAGCGCCGCGAGCTTTCCGAGAAGATAGGTGCGGTCATCCATGATGTGTCCTTGCATGGTCCTTGACTGGGGTCGCCTGAACGGCGGCCGTGATTCCTGTGCGCGGCGGCGATGCATCGCGACGCGCGTTCGAACCGCTAGGACATCGCCTACGCGGGATTGCGGCCGACGATGACATGATCATCCGGCCTTGTCACCTCGCGCGCCACGGAAATACCGCTACATAACGAGGCGCCGGGCCACGATGATACCCGCACGCTGGTTGTCTCGCCTGCACATCTGGCATTGTATGCATTCGCAGGCGGCGCCGGTTTACCGTGCGCCTAGAACAGTCGGCCCAGGGAGGGCACTTGATGATTAATGTCGTATTGGTCGACGACCATGAACTGGTCAGGACCGGCTTTCGGATGATCCTGCAACAGCAGGCCGATATCCGGATCAGGGGAGAGGCGAGCTCAGCGGAGGAGGGCCTGCGCCTGATTCGCTCGCATTCACCGGACATCGCGCTCGTCGATGTCCACATGCCCGGAATGAGCGGCGTGGAGCTTACCGAGCGCATCATTCGTGCGAAATTGCGCACGAATATCGTCATTCTCACCGTTGTCGACGACGCGCGGTTTCCGAAGCGTCTGCTTGATGCCGGTGCGCTGGGATACCTCACGAAGGGGTGTTCGGCAGACGAATTGCTCAGTGCGGTGCGTCAGGTGGCATCGGGACGCCGTTATCTGGCGCCGACGGTGGCGCAGCAGTTGGCGCTCGCCACGCTCGATGGCTCGGATTCCCCGTTCGATACGTTGTCTACTCGCGAGATGGAAGTTTCGATGATGTTGGTCCGCGGCATGCCGCTGACTTCGATTGGCGAGCGGCTCAATCTCAGCCCGAAAACCGTCTCGACCTACAAGCAGCGGCTGATGGAGAAGCTTCACGTCGAGCACGTGGTGGGCCTTGCTCATCTCATGACGGTCCACGGCCTGCTGGACACGCATAACCATCAGGTCGGCAATTGACGGATCAATAACGCGAGAAGAAGAACAAAAAAACGCCGGGCTAGCCCGGCGTTTTTTTGTGACTCGTTTGTGTGCCGCGGCCTGCTGACTTGAGAAGAGCCTGAAACTCTTCTCAAATCGATGCCTCGGTCCGGCCTTACTGCTCGCCGTGCGGCTCTTGGCGAGGGCGGGTGAGCAAGTCGCCCTGGGCGGGGGTAGATGCTGGCTTGGCCGCCTCGACGTGCGAGACCGCCGAGACGTTGGACGCGTCCGGCGACTTCGGCGTGACCGGCGCCGATGCAGGCGTCGACTTGGGTGCGGACGTGGCAGATGCCGCCGTCTCGTCGGCATCCTCGCCCGTTGCCGTCGAAGTCTCGGCAGACGAGGACGCAGGGGCCGACGCCGGGAGGGCTTCGGACGCAGTGGTCTGCGCTACGGACGAGCTCACCGGTGAAGTCACCGTCGACGGGGTGACGACAGGCTCGGCCTGCTGACGCGCCGCCTTGGCACTATCGTCGCTGCTCGGGCTATCGGTGGCTTCCGGCAACAGACCGCGCGCGGGCGTGTCGAGCGAGGACACCACTTCCGTCGTGGCCTCCACAGGCGCCTGTTCAGCCTCGGCTGCCGCTGGCGCAACCGCCGACGTGGTCGCGGCGATCACGACGGGCTCGTGCTTCGCCTCGACGATCGGTTCGGCGGCGGATGCCTCGGGTGCCGTTACTTCCGCGTGGGCGACGCCGGTCGGCGTCGCGGCCGGCACGGGTGCCGAGCCACTGACCGGTGCGCTCTTCAACGGCGCATCGGATTCCGTCTGGCGGCGTTCCGTGGTGCGGCTATCGGCCGAATCCGCGGGCGTGGTTGCTTCCGCTGTCGCCGCATGCGACGTCGTGGAGGTGCTGGTACCGGGAATCGGCGGGAGCTTGGGCAAGGATGGCAGCGTCAGTGCCGAGGGTACGGCCTCGTCGTCGGCAGGCTCGCCGGGCTGGGTTGCCATGACGCCGACCGGCGCCTCGACCGCGAAGGCGTTCTCGGCAGCGGCGGCGGTGTCCAGCATCGGCGGGACGCTCGGGCTGTCGCGGCCGGTGTCGACGGATGCATCGTCGTCACCGTCTTCGTCGTCCAGATCGTCGGCAGCGTTGCTACCTTCCGCCATGGTGCCAGCTGCGGCACCGTCTTCCTGGCGACGGCGGCGGCGGCCGCCACGACGACCGCGGCGGCGACGCTGGCCGCCTTCCGTGTCCTTGTCCTTCGCGCCGTCCGTACCCGGGGCGGCGCTCGCGTCCGCAGCGATCATGGCCTCGGCATCGGCCAACGATGCCTCGGTGACTGCCAACGTGGCGTCCTCGGGCTTCACGGCGGGGGTGGCAGGCTTCTCGGACGGGGCGCGGGGTGCCGGTGCAACGATTGGCGCGGCGCCGGCTGCGACGGCGGCCGTATTCGCTACGGCCTTGTCGGCCTTCTCGCCCTGCGGCTGGCGCTCGCCACGTGGCTGCTGCTGGCGACGGTTCTCACCCTGCGCGGCCTGCTCCTGGCGCGGCTGGCGACCGCCCTGTGCCTGCGGATCCTTCTGCCGACCCTGCTGCTTTTCGTCGTTCTGGCGGCCCTGACCCTGCTCGCCGCGGCCCTGCTGCTTGTTGCCGCCCTTCGGCTGCTGGCCGCGGGCCTGCTGCTGCGTGCTGTCCTTGCGCTGGCCCTGCGGCGCGCGCTGCTCGCCGCCCTTGCCGCGGCCTTCGTTGCCACGACGCTCGTCGCGGCGACCATTGCGCTCGTTGCGGTCGTTACGACCACCCTGGCGGTTTTCATCACGGCGGGTCGGAGCGGCAGGCTGGGCGACCGGTGCGGCAGGCGTGCCGCCGCCAAACAGGCTGCCGAACAGGCGGGAGAAGAATCCACCGCTGGACGGAGCTGCTGCCGGAGCGGGAGCCGCCGTGCGAGCCGGTGCCGGGGCAACCACGGTTTCGTTGTCGTCGTCGCGCAGCGGCGCGGGCGTGGACGGAACCACGCCGGTCACCAACGGCTGCTCGCCGCTGCCCAGGGCCTGGCCCATCTTCGGCAGCACCGTGGCGATGGCCGGGGTGGTGCGCTCATAGCTGGGCTTGCTGTGCTCGCCCATGTCCGCTTCGCGGATACGGGTGATCTCCAGGTGCGGCGTTTCCAGTTTGTCGTCGGCCACGACCACGACGTGGACGCTGTGGCGAAGCTCGATCTCGACGATGCTGGCGCGCTTTTCGTTGAGCATGAAGTTGGCGACCGAAGGCGGCGCCTGCACCAGGACCTGCCCGGTGTTTTCCTTCATCGCGTGCTCTTCGATCAGGCGCAGGGTCGACAGCGCCAGCGATTCCACGCTGCGGATGTGGCCGTGACCTTCGCAACGCGGGCACACGATCTGCGTGGCCTCACCCAGGCTCGGGCGCAGGCGTTGACGCGACATTTCGAGCAGGCCGAAGCGGGAGATGCGGCCGATCTGGACGCGCGCACGGTCGGCCTTGAGCGCCTCCTTGAGGCGCTCTTCCACTTCGCGCTGGTGGCGCGGGCTGTCCATGTCGATGAAATCGATGACGATCAGGCCGCCGGCGTCGCGGATGCGCAGCTGGCGGGCGATTTCCGTCGCCGCTTCGAGGTTGGTGTTGAACGCCGTTTCCTCGATGTCGCTGCCCTTGGTGGCCTTCGACGAGTTGATGTCGATGGCGGTCAGCGCTTCGGTCTGGTCGATGACGATCGAGCCACCGGACGGCAGGCGGACGTTCCGCTCGAAGATGCTCTCGATCTGCGTTTCGATCTGGTAGCGCGAGAACAGCGGGGTGGGGTCCTGGTACAGCTTGAGCTTGCGCAGGTTGTTCGGCATCACCTGCTGCACGAAATCGCGGGCGTCGTTGAACAGCGACTCCTCGTCGATCAGGATTTCGCCGATGTCGTTGCGCAGGTAATCACGCAGGGCGCGGATGAACAGCTTCGACTCCTGATAGATCAGGAAGGGCGCCTTCTGCGAATTAGCGGCAGAGGAAATCGACTTCCACAGCTGCAGCAGGTAATCGAGATCCCACTGGAGTTCCTCGGCGTCGCGGCCCATGCCGGCAGTACGCACGATAAGGCCCATCTCGTCGGGCACCTGAAGGTGCTCCATCGCTTCCTTGAGCGCCTGCCGATCCTCGCCCTCGATGCGGCGCGAGACGCCGCCGGCACGGGGGTTGTTCGGCATCAGCACCATGTAGCGGCCGGCCAGGCTGATGAACGTGGTGAGGGCGGCGCCCTTGTTGCCGCGTTCTTCCTTCTCGACCTGGACGATGATTTCCTGGCCTTCCTTCAACAGCTCACGGATGTTGGATTTGCCTTCCGCGTTCGGGTTGAAGTACTCGCGGGCCACTTCCTTCAGGGGGAGGAAGCCGTGGCGTTCGGCGCCGTAGTCGACGAAACAGGCTTCGAGGGAGGGCTCGACGCGGGTGATGCGGCCCTTGTAGATGTTGGCTTTCTTCTGTTCCCGGGACGGGATTTCGATATCGAGGTCGTACAGGTTCTGGCCATCGACGATGGCCACACGCAACTCTTCGCGCTGAGTCGCGTTGATCAACATACGCTTCATTGTGGGTTCCTCGGCCTTGCCGCGCGGCCGCGCGCCGCGGTGGCGCCAAGTGGCGGCCTGCCGGGGATCGCGCCGCAGCGGTGAGGCTTCAAGCGGCATGGGATCCGGGACCGATACCTGGACCCGGCGTGATTCGTGAATAAGCGCCTTGCAACCGGTCCGCGTCCCTACGGATTAGCCGGACAACCGCAACCTGAACCGCTACGATGTGGGGTGTCTTCGCCTTTCGCCCCCTCGGACGAAATGGCGCGACACTCGCCTTACGTGGCGGCACCGGCACCCCGCGAGAGATGAGTCTTCAGCGGAGCCTGGCGCTCGGCGAGTATCCTATCAAATTCGAGTTTTATCAATGCAGACGGCAACTTCCCTCGACAGCGGCCAAGGTGTGCGGCTGGTCGACATCGGTCCCGAGAGGGATGGTCAGCGCGTGGACAACGCCCTCATGACCCTCTTGAAGGGGGTGCCGCGCAGCCTGGTCTACCGCCTGCTGAGAACGGGGCAGGTGCGCATCAACGGCAAGCGCGCCAAGCCGGAAACCCGGCTGGCGGATGGCGATATCTTGCGCATCCCGCCGGTCCGCGTCGCGGAGCGGGAAGAGGGTGTGGCGCCCTCGGGCATGGTCAAGGCCGTCGCCGACGCCGTGATCTTCGAGGACAAGCACTTCCTCGTGATCGACAAACCGGTTGGCATCGCGGCCCACGGCGGCAGCGGCGTCAGCCACGGCGCCATCGAGCTGCTTCGGGCGGCCCGTCCCAACGAGCACCTCGAGCTGGTCCATCGGCTGGATCGCGACACCAGTGGCGTCCTCGTCCTGGCGCGTTCGCGGCCGGGACTGACGGGGCTGCAGGCTCTCATCCGTGAGAACCAGGTCACCAAGCAGTACCTGTGCCTGATGACCGGCACCCCGCGCAAGGCGAAGTTCGACGTGAATGCGCCGCTGCTCAAGTCGGTGCTTCACGGTGGCGAACGCATCGTCCGAGTGGACGATGCCGGCAAGCCCTCGCTCACCTTCTTTCAGGAACTGGAGCAATACCCCGGAGCCCGCCTCATGCAGGCCACCCTGGGTACCGGTCGCACCCACCAGATCCGTGTGCATGCGCAATACATCGGGCATCCGCTCGCTGGCGATCCGAAATACGGCGACGAGGAAGCCAATAAGCGCCTCCGGGCCAAGGGCTTGAAGCGCATGTTCCTTCACGCGTCGAGGATGAGCTTCGACCTCGGTGGTCGGAATTATGATTTTTCGGTGCCGTTGCCCGACGATCTGAAGGTTTTTCTCGACAATCTGCGCGGTTGATCGTTCACGTCAGGAACCGGGCGCTGACTTCGAGCGATCGCAGTAGTCCTCCGGCCAGGCCAGCTTGCAGCACGACCGCGCTTGCGGCGTGCGCGACGGCGACGGGCAGCAGCGACCGATGGTGGAGATACCACCAGGCCCAGCCGAGTTCCGCGACGAAGCAAAGTTGCATGAGCAGTCCATTGGGCGTGTGCAGGAGCGCGAAGGCAAAGGCCGTCAGGAGCACGGCCCAGGGCCGTGATAGCGCCCGCGCCAGCAGGCCGCCCACCACCGCCAGCAGCAGCCATTGCTGGAACGTGGCCCAGGCGACGTACGCGGCCAGGTGTCCGAACGACGGCCAGCCTGGCTTGTGCCCGGCAAACAAGGCCAGCCCCAGCGCAACGGCCACGGCGGCGAACGGCCAGGCGCTTGCATTTCCGCGAGCGAGCCAGCCCCACGGCGGCAGTCGCCGGGAAAGCGCAAGAAAGATCGCGTAACCCACGCCACCCGCGAACAAGGCAACCCGTTCCGGTGCGACCCGCGCGCCGAAGTCGAGGCTGGCGATGAACCACACAGGCCCAGCCACGACGAGGCTGGCGTGCAGCACGTCCCTCAGTCGGGGGCCAAGACCGAAAAGACCCGTGGTCGGAACGGGCTTCGCCGCATCGGGGCGTCGGTTTCGTAGCGTGGCGAGAGCGACCACGACGAGCAGCAGCAGATAGGCCGCCGAGGGCAGCCAGGCTCGCCACGGCGGTTGCGTCGGCGAGGGGGACGCATTCCCGAAGGTCACGAGCGGGTCCGCGGCGCGGAGGTTGTCGCGCCAGGCGAGCAGACCTTCGGCGGACAGCCCAGCCGGCAAGGCGTCCGTGGGCGGTTCGATGGCCCCGGACGGTGGGCGAAGTTCGGCGTGGTCGAGCACCAGCGTGGCGCCAGCGGGAAGGGTGACGTCAATCCGCAGCATGGCCGCCCGCATGGGGGAGACGGCGGCGTGGCCGAGGGCATCGGTCCAGGCCAGCTCGCTCAGTCGCTCTGGCGCGGCGAGGCGGTCAGGCGTCAGCACGCCGAGGGGCGCCTTGATCAACGGGCCCTCCAGGGTTTCCCTGACACTCACGCCATAGGCGCCCACGGCGCTCGCACGGGCCCCCAGCACGAGCGTGTCGAGGCGACCGAGATCCGTGGGGCGGGTCAAAGGCAGGCCGATCTGGAACGGCGAGCCGTCCACGGCCCTGACCACCAGGCCGTCGTCACGGGATTCAAGAACACCTTGACCGAAAACCCGGCCAGCGACGATGTCGTCGGGTTCGCGAAACCGCCACGACCAAGGCGATCCGCCAGACGCATACGCGGCGCGCTCCGCCGCGCTGCGGGTCGCGATGCCGTCCCTAACGACCAGGGCCGCCCATCGGGGCAGGGCGAGCAGCATCGCAAGACCCACGAGGGTCGCCGCCAGGAACGTCCAGCGGGAACCCCGCGACGTCACCTCAGCGATCCAGCAAGGCCTCGACGCGTGCGGCGCAGATGAAATCGTTCAGCGAAAGTCCCCCCACGTCGTGAGTCGACCACAGCACCTGGCAATGGCCATATCCGGCTTCGAGGTCCGGGTGGTGGTCTTCCTGATTGGCCATGAAGCCCACGGCGTTGATGAAGCCGAGGGTGTGGTGAAAGTCGGGGAAGCGGAAGTCCTTCACGATGGCCTTGCCGTCGGCGCTCACCGTCCAGCCGGGCAGGTGGGCGAGATGGCCGTCGATGGCGGCGCGATCGAGCGCGTGATCCGAGCCCTTGCGCGGTTGGCAGTGCTGGGTGGCGAGCGGGGAGAGGGTCATCGTCGGGTGTCCGTCCGGATAAAGCGCGAAGCGTCGCCCGCCCGCGGTTGAATTGTCAAAAGGCGGCGCCCGCGTCGAAAGCGTACTAAAATGGTGCTGTTTCCGGCATTCCCCGGCCGGACCTGTTTCGGAGCCCACATGATCGATATCTCGGAGCGCGCACAGGCGCATTTCCTGCGTCTGCTGTCGCAGCAAGGCGACGACGACCTCGGCATCCGCCTGCGCGTCGTGGACGCGGGCACGCCTTCCGCTCAGTGCGAACTCGAGTTCTGCTCGCGCGCCGAACTTTCCGGCGACGAATGGACCGTGGAATGCGAGGGCTTCAACCTCTACGTCGATGGCGAGAGCATGCGCTGGCTCGATCCCGCGAACATCGACTACGAAACCACGCCCACCGGCAGCCAGCTCAATATCCGCGCACCGCGGATCAAGGGCGAGGCGCCCGGCGAAGGTGCGGGCCTGGTCGAGCGCGTGCAGTTCGTGCTCGCGTCGGAAATTGCACCGCAGATCGCTTCGCACGGCGGTCGCATTTCGTTGGTGGAAGTCACGTCCGATGGCGTGGTGGTGCTGCGTTTCGGCGGCGGGTGCCACGGGTGCGGCATGGTCGACGTCACCCTGAAGAACGGTGTCGAGAAGACCTTGCGCGAGCGCATTCCGGAAGTCACCGAGGTGCGCGATGCCACCGACCACGACACTGGCGACAAGCCGTACTTCGCCCGCGCGGCGGGTTAGTCGCCTGCGCGGTGGATTAGTCGTTCCTGTGGACCATGCCCCGTTGTAGGAGCCGCTACAGCGGCGAGGGCAGGTTGCGTTGCGG
The DNA here is from genome assembly GCF_023612255.1 of Luteibacter flocculans. Lineage (NCBI taxonomy): Bacteria > Pseudomonadati > Pseudomonadota > Gammaproteobacteria > Lysobacterales > Rhodanobacteraceae > Luteibacter > Luteibacter flocculans. Next base: position 1,376,282 of record NZ_CP063231.1, read on the forward strand.
TTCGATGATCTCGGCGATGGGAACCTGATGGTGGGAGCCAGCCTGCTGGCGATGGATCTGCCTCACGGCTACACCGCTTTGTTGGCTTCTCGCCGCTATAGCGGCTCCCACACGCGCTTCGTTGGCTTTTCGCCGCCATGGCGGCTCCCATAGGCTCAGTCGCCCTGGATGTGATGCTCCAGGCCCTGCAGCTTCGTCGGCAGCGAACCGAAGTACGCCGAGATGTCGTCGATGTCCTGATCGGACAGCGTGGCGGCGAAGCCCTTCATGATGGCGTTGTCGCGGCGGCCGTCCTTGTATTCGTGCAGGGCCTGCGCGAGATAGTCGCTGTACTGGCCGGCCAGACGCGGGTACTGCGGGTCGACGGCGTTGCCGTCCTGCCCGTGGCACGCGACGCAGGTGGCGACCTTGGTCTTGCCGCGTGCGGGATCGCCGGCAGCGAAGGACGGGGTGGCGGTCAGCGCGAAGAGCGCGCCGATGGCAATCAGGGAAAACCCACGGGTCATCGTTCGTCCTCGGCGACTTACTTGGCGAGACTGGAAAGGTAGGCGGCGATATCCGCGATTTCCTGGTCGGACATGCTTTGCGCCTGGGCGCCCATCGTCGGGTGCTTGCGCTCGCCACTCTTGTAGGCCTTCAGCGCGTTGACGATGTACTGCTCGTTCTGACCCGCGATGTGCGGCACGTGGTAATCGGGGTACGCATTGGCGTAACCCGGCACGCCATGGCACCCATTGCAGGTATAGACCAGCGTCCGGCCCCTGGCTTTGTCCCCTTCGGCATGCGCGGCGGATGCGGCGCACAGAGCTACAGCGATCAGTCCAACCAGATGCAGACGCTTCATTAAGTGTTCCCTGGGTGCCGGGCGGGGCCGGGGTTGAATAGCCGTCGAAGTATAGAGGCGGGTCGCGACAGCGGACAACCGCAGTGGATCGGCGCCGGCCCGGGGGTCAGAAGAGGCTGCGGATGATGTGGACGCCCGCGATGTACTCGCCGGCAATGGTGCCCATGCTGACCAGGAAGAAGTTGAGCAGGGTGCGCGCGACGCGGTTCTTCCACCAGCCGGTCCAGTGGGTGATGTCGTCGCGCAGGCGCTCGAAGTCGAGCACGCGCGGGCGACGGACCCAGGCTTCGGCCATGGCACTCACGGCGCCGGAAGGAATGCCCGGCCGGAACGGCTTCAAGGGCCCAGCGACGAACGCGCCCGCAATCGACAGTGGGTGCGCACCGGCGATCAGTGCGCCGAGCGCGGAAAGCCCGCCGGTGAGCAAGATCCAGTTCTTCAGTGCGTCGATGCCGAGGCTGGGGCTGCGGTAGAAGGCGTAGCCGATAGCCGCGAAGATCGCCAGCACCACGGTGACCGCGAGCACCTTCGGCCACTTCGCGGGAGGTGGCGTCGTTGCGAGTTCGTCGGTGAGGGCGCGGGCATCGCCGTGCTGCTCGGCCAGCTCCGCGCTCATGCCTTTGAGGTGTCCCGCGCCAATCACGACGAGCACCTTGCGGCTCGGCGCCGCGGGGTCCATCGCGGCGCCGTGCTCGCGAAGCTTCGCCGCCATGAAGCTGTCGCGCTCGGCGATCAGCGCGTGATAAAGCGGGGCGGAACCGCTGGCGAATTCACTGAAAGCGCCTTCAAGCAGGTCGGACTGCTTCAGCTTTTCGATGTCTTCCTCGGCGATGTCCTCGCGCTCGAACACGCTACCGAGCATGCCGGCCATGAGGCCGAAGCGCTGGAAGAAGCCCACGCTGCGCCACGCGCGCTTGAGCGTCGTGCCCACCTCGCGATCCACCAGCCACACGGGAACGTCGCGCGCATCCGCGCCGTCCATGGCCGCTTTCATTTCTGCGCCGGGCTCGATGCCGTACTGCGCGGCGAGGCGTTTCTGGAACGAGCCCAGCACGAGGCTGGCGGCCACCATGCCTGCCTTGCCCTGGCGGATGACCTGGAAGAGGTCCATCTGCTTGAACGCTTCGGGATCGCGGATGCCGTGCGCGCGGCTGGGGCACAGCTCCACCGCCACGGCGTCGAAGTGTTCGCTCGCCAGCAAGGCATTCACGGCCTGGACGCTGGCGCGCGAGACATGCGCGGTGCCGAGGATGACGTACTGGACGCCATCGCGCTCCATGCGTTGGATCGGTTGGCCTTCCAGGGCCGTCACGTCGGGTGTGGTCATCTCGTCCGGGAGCATGCAGGGTTTCCAGCGCAGGGGAATGAAACAAGGCGTACGGGCGACAGGGCCTGCACGCCGCGATGCCGCGACGTGTCAGTCACGAAAGCGCTTGGTGAGGTCGCCATAGGCGTCAATGCGGCGATCGCGCAGGAACGGCCAGATGCGGCGGACGTGTTCGCTGCGCTCCATGTCCACCTCGCACAGCAGCAGTTCGCGGCCTTCGGTGCCGGCCTGCGCGAGAAATTCGCCCTGCGGCCCCGCGACGAAGCTCGAACCCCAGAACTGGATGCCGCCACCGACCTTCGACGGATCGGCCTCGTAGCCCGTGCGATTGCACGCGAGCAGGGGCAGGCCGTTGGCGACGGCGTGGCCGCGCTGCACGGTGATCCATGCCTCGCGCTGGCGCGCCTTTTCATCGTCGCTATCGCTCGGATCCCAACCGATCGCGGTGGGGTAGAACAGCAGGTCCGCGCCGGCCAATGCCATCAAGCGCGCAGCTTCCGGGTACCACTGGTCCCAGCACACGAGCACGCCGAGCTTGCCCACGGAGGTGCTGATGGGCTCGAAGCCGAGGTCGCCCGGTGTGAAGTAGAACTTCTCGTAGAAGCCCGGGTCGTCGGGGATGTGCATCTTCCGGTACTTGCCGGCGATGGCGCGCGAGCGATCGAAGACCACGGCGGTGTTGTGGTACAGGCCGGTGGCGCGCTTCTCGAAGATCGATGCGACGACCACCAGTTTCAGTTCCTCGGCGAGCGCGCCGATGCGATCGGTGCCCGGGCCGGGAATGGTCTCGGCCAACTCGAACACGTCCACGCTTTCGTGCTGGCAGAAATACGGGCCGTTGTGCAGTTCCTGCAACAGGACGAGTTCGGCACCGGCCTTGGCCGCCTCGCGCAGGCCGGCCTCGATCGCGTCGAGGTTGGCGTCGCGGCTGCCGCGGTCGGTTTCCTGGAGGAGGGCGACCTTGAGGGTCTTACGGGTCATGGACGTTCCTCGCGCGGCACCCGCCGCGCTTGCAAGTGAGTCAGGCGGCAACCGCCGCGGGCAACTGCATGGTGATGCAATGCAGGCTGCCGTTCTGCCAGATCAGTGGACGACACGGTATCTGGACCACCTCGCGGCCCGGATGGGCCAACCCGATGATCCGGGCGGCTTCCGCGTCCACGCGGTCGCCGTAGGCAGGCACCAGCACGGCGCCATTGACGATCAGGTAATTCGCGTAAGACGCCGCGAGCCGCCTGCCTTCGTCGAGGATCGGTTGCGCCCAAGGCAGCGGATGCAGCACGTAGCGCGCGCCTTCCGGCGTACGCAGTTCCGCCAGTTCCGAGGCCATCTGGGCCAGTTCCTCGAAATGCGGATCGCTGGCGTCGTCGCACGCCTGGTAAACGATGCCGCCGTCCTCGGAAAAGCGCGCCAGCGTATCGATGTGGGCGTCGGTGTCGTCGCCTTCAAGGTAGCCGTGCTCGAGCCACAGTACGCGGTCGGCATGCAGCGTGCTCGCCAGCGTGTCGGTCATCGTCTCGCGGGAAAGCTCCGGATGACGCTGGTGCAGGCACTTCCACGTGGTGAGGATCGTGCCGCGGCCGTCGCTCTCGATGCCGCCGCCTTCCAGCGCCCAGTCGATACGCTTGTGCGGCAGGCCGCTCAGCACGCCGCGCTGGAGCAGTCCGGTGATGATCGCGTCGTCCCGTTCCGCGCCGAACTTGCCGCCCCAGCCGGTGAAACGGTAGTCGTTGAGCAGCACGCCCGCAGGACCGGTGAGGGTGATCGGCCCGGAATCGCGCAGCCAGGTGTCGTCGTACGGCAGTTCGATGAAGTGCAGTCGTGACATGTCCGCGCCGGCCTGCTCGATCGCCAGTCGGGCGCGCTCGCGCAGCGCGCCATCGGCAACGATGACATGCAGCGGCTCGAAGCGCGTGACAGCCGCCGCCAGGGCCACATAGGTGGTCTCCACCTCATCGAGGCGGTCGGCCCAGTCGGTATCGGCATGGGGCCAGGCGATCAGCACGCCCGCCTGCGGTTCCCATTCGGCGGGCAGACGGTAAGAGGTCGGTTCGGTCATGGCGGCGGGGCGACAGAGGGGAAGCCCGCCATTCTAGCCGACTGCGGGGAACCGCTTCAGCGAAGAAAGCCCCACGGAGCGAAAGAACAATGTGGGAGCCCAAAGGAGCAAAGGTGCGAGGAGCAAAGGTGGGAGCCACCCTGGTGGCGATAAGCCAACGAAGCGGTGTAGCAGCAATGCAAGCCCCCATCGCCAGCAGGCTGGCTCCCACCGGCAAGATCCTGTCGCCTCCAGGGCGACTCCCACAGGGCAGGCAGTAACCCGGATGCCTACCTTGGATTCGCGGGGCTGGTGTTGTTACCGGCAGGAGTGTTCAGCACCGTGTGGATCACGTGGCTGCGTTCGAAATAGACGATGTAGCCCGGGTACATCCAGCGGTTGATCACCGGCTGGTTGCGGCTGCCGCCGCCGCGGGCATCGAGTTTCGCCGTGGGCTGGCCGAAGCGCCGCTCCACCTCGGCCATGCTCATGCCCTTGCGGGGCAGGTTCATGGACTGCTCCTGCTGCACGCGCTGCATGAGCAGCGTGTCTCCGGCAACGGCGGACGAGGCCACGGTGGCCGTCACGAGCGCCAGCGCGATCGCGGTAAGAACAGGCTTGAAGGTCTTCATGATGACTCCGTCGCGCTCCCCATGCGGCGCAGGACGCCGTTGTAACAGATCGCCCCAGGGCACGCCATGGGCGGCGCGCGACGGATCGCGCACCTGTGGCCTGCGTCGCGTTTCGCGGACGGCAGCGGCCGGGGCGGCTATCATGCGCAGTCGCCTCCCGCTGTTGTCGCCCAACTCATGATCTCGTTCCGCAATCTCGCCCTCCGTCGGGGCAGCCGCACCTTGCTGTCGCGGATGGACCTCACGATCCAGACCGGCTGGAGCCTGGGCGTCATCGGCCGTAACGGCTGCGGCAAGTCCACCTTGTTCGCTGCACTCAAGGGCGAACTGGAGCCCGAGGTGGGCGATCTGGACATGCCGTCGCGGATTCGTCTCGCGTCCGTGGCGCAGGAGACGCCGGCCTTGCCCGATCCCGCCATCGAGTACGTGCTCGGCGGCGACGTCGAGGTAGCGGCCGCGCTCAAGGCGGAAGCCGATGCCTTCGCCGCCGACGATCACGAAGCCGTCGCCGCCGCGCACATGCGCATCGAGGAAGTGGGCGGGTACGACGCGCGTGCTCGTGCCGGGCGGCTCATGCATGGCCTGGGCTTCGCGCCGGAAACGCACGAACGGCCGGTGTCATCGTTCTCGGGCGGTTGGCGCGTGCGCCTCAATCTCGCCCGCGCGCTGATGGCCCCGTCGGACCTGCTGCTGCTCGACGAGCCCACCAACCATCTGGATCTCGATGCGGTGCTGTGGCTCGAAGAATGGCTGCGCCGCTACCAGGGCACGTTGCTCATCATCTCGCACGATCGCGAATTCCTCGACGGCGTGATCTCGCACACGATGCACCTGCACGACGGCACGGCGAAGCTGTACACCGGTAACTACAGCGCGTTCGAACGGCAACGCGCCGAGCACCTGCGCCAGCAACAGATTGCGCACGAGCGCGAACAGGCGGAACGCGCGCACCTGCAGTCCTTCATCGACCGCTTCAAGGCCAAGGCCAGCAAGGCCAAGCAGGCGCAGTCGCGCATGAAGCGCCTGGAGAAGATGGCCGGCACCGAAGCCGTCCGCGCCGAGCGTTCTTTCAGCTTTTCGTTTCCCGAGCCCGATCGCTTGCCGACCTCGATGCTGCAGCTCGATCACATCGACGCCGGTTACGGCGATCATGTGGTGTTGCGCGACGTGGCCTTCGGCCTCGAATCGGGTGATCGCATCGGTTTGCTCGGCCCCAACGGCGCCGGTAAATCCACGATGGTGAAATCGCTGGTCGGCGAACTCGTGCCGCTGCGTGGCGAACGCGGCTTCCACAAGGACACGCGCATCGGCTACTTCGCGCAGCACACCGTGGAAAGCCTGCGAGAAGGCGCCAGCCCGTTCGATCATCTGCAGGAGAAGGCGCCGAACGCGGGCGCGCAGGTACTGCGCGATTACCTCGGTACGTGGAACTTCCCCGCCGACCGTGCCTTCGAGCCGGTGGATGCGTTCTCCGGCGGCGAACGCGCGCGTCTCGCGCTGGCGCTGATCGCCTGGGACAAACCGAATCTGCTGCTGCTCGACGAACCGACCAACCACCTCGATCTCGACATGCGCGAAGCGCTGGCGGATGCACTGGCGGCGTTCGATGGCGCGCTGGTGCTCGTCTCGCACGATCGCCACCTGCTGGGCATGGTCTGCGACGAATTCTGGCGCGTGGCGGACGGCACGGTCGAGCCGTTCGACGGCGACCTCGACGACTACGCCCGCTGGCTGCGCAGCCGCGCTACCACGCGCAAGACGGCTGCGGTCGCTTCGGCTCCGGCCGCTGCGCCGGTGCAGGCGTCGGCGAAGGAGCGGCGCAAGCTCACGGCAGAGGAGCGCGAAAAGGAAAAACCGCTGCGTGCTCGCGTGAAAAAAATCGAGTCGTTGATCGAAGGCATGGATCGCGAACTGGTCGCCATCGAAGCCAAGCTCGCCGATCCCGCCGTCTATGAAGGTTCCACGGCCGACCTCATGGCGCTCGGGCAGCGTCAGGCGGCATTGCGTGGCGAGAAGGAAACGCTCGAGCTGGAATGGCTCGGCATCCTCGAACAGATCGAGGCGTGACGGTGGCGCCCATGCTTCATGTGCTGCTGCCCGGGCGCGAGAAGCTTGCCTCGGTGCCGTCGTTCGCCGCCTGGGTCGCGCGTGGCACTGCCTTGCCCGCCGCTGTGCCCGGTTACCTCGGTGCGTTGGCCGAACATTTTCGCTGGCCCGAGGGACCCTTGCCGGTCGCTGCGCTGATTCGCCAGTCGGTGGCCGGCGATGCGGAAGGCGCGCTCTGGCTTTGCGCAGACCCCGCCTGGATACAGGCGGAACTGAATGGTGCGCGCCTCCTGGCCTGCGGCAATCTTGTGCTCGATGGCAACGATGCGAAGGCACTCGTCGATGCGCTGGCGGAGACGTTCGACGCCGAAGGCATGCAGCTGCACATCGGTGATGCGGCGCACTGGCAAGTTCGCTTGCCGAGCTATGCCGAAGTGCCCGCATTCCCCGAGCCCGAAGACGCCCTGGGTGCCGACTTCTTTACGCAGTTGCCGCAAGGCGACGCCGGCCGCCGATGGCGTGCCTTGCTCAACGAAGCGCAGGTCGTATTGCACAACCATCCGGTCAATCGTCATCGCACGCGGCAGGGTCTACCGCCGGTGAACAGCGTCTGGCTATGGGGTGCGGGCACGCTGCCCGCGTGGGTGGAGACGGGCCTCAACCGCGTCTACAGCGATGACCTCGTGGCCTGGGCGCTCGCCCATCGTGCCAACGTGGACGTGCAGGCGCGTTCGCAATTCGCGAGCCTCGATTCGGCCAACGCCGCCTGCGAACTGCTCGATCTTCAGGACATCCAGCCGGATGCTTTCGAACGTACGTGGTGGCCCGCCATCGAAGCGCGCCTGCTGGCCGGTGCGGATATCCGCCTGGCCTTCGCCGATGGGCAGCGCGTGAGCCTGCACCGCCGCCACCGTCTTCGCTTCTGGCGCAAGGCATGACGGCGAAGGTGTGGCGCCAGCGCATCGTGACAACGGCGCCGAGCGGCTGGCCTGCGCACGTGCATCCGGTCATCCAACGCATCTACGCCGCGCGTGGCGTCTGCACGCCTGAAGACGCGGAACACCGTCTCGCACGCCTGTTGCCGCCACACCTGCTCGGCGGCATGGAGCGGGCTGTCGCGCTGCTCATGCGCGCGATCGAAGCGGACCAGCGCATCGTCATCGCAGGCGACTACGACTGCGACGGTGCCACGGGCACGGCGGTGGCGGAGCGCGGTCTGCGTCTGCTCGGCGCACGCCATGTCAGCCACGTGGTGCCAAACCGTTTCGTGCACGGCTATGGGCTCAGCGAGGCATTAGTGGCGTCGCTGGAGCCCACGCCCGATCTCATCGTTACCGTCGATAACGGGGTGGCGAGCGTGGCCGGTGTCGCGGCGGCGCGTGCACGTGGCATCGCAGTGCTCGTCACGGACCATCATCTGCCGGGCGACACGCTGCCGGATGCCGACGCGATCGTGAATCCGAACCTTGCCGACGACGGCTTCCCGAGCAAGGCGCTGGCCGGTGTCGGCGTGATGTTCTATCTGTTGCTCGGCCTGCGCGCGGCATTGCGCAGCGCGGGGCGTTTTCCACAGGGCGAACCGGATCTCGGCGCGCTGCTGGATCTCGTCGCGCTCGGTACGGTCGCCGATCTGGTGCCGCTCGATTTCAACAACCGAGTGCTGGTGGAAGCGGGCCTGAAGCGCATGCGCGCAGGCAAGGCCTGCGCGGGCATCACCGCGCTCATCGAGGCGAGTGGTCGCTCGCTGGCGACCGTCGGTGCCACGGATCTCGCTTTTGCCGTCGGCCCGCGCCTCAACGCAGCGGGGCGTCTCGAAGACATGTCGCTCGGCGTGGCGTGCCTGCTTACCGACGACCAAGGCATCGCACGGCGTTATGCGGAGCAGTTGTCGGCGATCAACCAGGAACGCCGCGACATGCAGGCGGGCATGGTGGAGGAAGCCGAGACCATGGTGGCGCGTGCCGCGCATGTGGATGCCGTCGGCGTTGCCTTGTTCGATCCGGGCTGGCATGCGGGTGTCGTTGGCCTCGTCGCCTCCAAGCTCAAGGAAAAATTGCATCGGCCGGTCGTGGCGTTCGCGCCTGCGGGAGACGACAGCGACGAGCTGCGCGGCTCGGCGCGTTCGATCTCGGGCTTCCACATCCGCGATGCGTTCGCGGAGATCGACGCGAAGCATCCGGGCCTGATCCTGCGCTTCGGCGGTCATGCCATGGCAGCGGGGCTCAGCCTTCGTGCCAGTGACATCGAGCGTTTCGCGGCGGCGTTCGACGCGGTGGCGCGGCGACATCTCGATGAGGAACGCCTGCAGGCGCTCGTCCATACCGATGGCGAACTCGACTACCGCGACCACACGCTCGATCTCGCGCGACAGTTACGTCATGCGGGACCGTGGGGGCAGGCGTTTCCGCCTCCGCTGTTCGAGGCGCGGGTCGAGTGCGCCTCATGGAAGCCGATGGGCAGTCGTCATCTGCGCTTGCAACTGCGCCATACGCAAGGCGGTGCGCCGCTGGATGCCGTGATGTTCAACTGCTACGACGGTACGCCGCCGCCGACGCGCATGCGCGTGGCGTATGAACTCTCCGTCAACGACTGGCAAGGCCGGGAGAGCCTGCGACTGTTGCTCACGCACATGGAAGCGAGCGCGTGATCGCTCGTGCCGGCCGCGCGACGTCCCTCGGGGCGATCCTCATCGCGCTGCTTTCCGCGCTGTTCTTCACCCTGACCTACGTGCTCAATCGCGCCGTCGTGAGTGGCGGCGGTCATTGGCAGTGGGCAGTGATTCTGCGTTACCTCATCACCTTGCCCTTGCTGGCCGCGGTACTGCCATTTCAGGGCGGTACGGGCGCCTTGCCGCGGGAGTTGCGTGCATATCCGCGCACCTGGCTGCTGTGGAGCAGCGTGGGTTTCGTGCTGTTCGGCGTGCCGCTGACCTGGGCGGCGAGCAGCGGACCGTCATGGCTGGTCGCCGGCAGCTTCCAGATGACCGTGCTCGCGGGGCCGTTGATGGCGCCCTTCATCTACCGCGACGAGCGGGCACGCTGGCACGTGGCGCCGCTGGCTATCGGCACGCTGATCGTCATGGGCGTGATGATGTTGCAGTTCGGCCACGCACACGGCGCACTCGATGCGTCGGCCTGGCTGGCCGTGGGCGCCGTCGTGTTCGCCGCCTTCGCCTATCCGCTCGGCAACCGAAAGATTCTCCTGCATCTGGAGCGCACCGGCACCCAGCTCGGGGCCGTGCAACGGGTGTTCGGCATGACGCTGGCGAGTTGGCCGCTGTGGTGGATCCTCGCCGCCATCACGTGGTTCACGGTGGGCGCGCCGACCTTGACCGAGGTGCTGCTAGCTGGCGGCGTGGCTCTCTCATCCGGCGTGATCGCCACGGTGCTGTTCTTCCATGCGACGGAGCGGGTAGGGCGCCGGCCCACGGCGCTGGCCGCCGTGGAGGCGATGCAGGCAGCCGAACTGCTATTCGCCACCGTCATTGGCGCCGTGTTCCTGCACGAGGCGGTCCCCGGGCCCCTGGACTCCACAGGTGCCGTCGTCATTGTCATGGGCATCGTGCTGTTTGCCCGGGCCAGCGGGCGCGAAGCCGTGGTCGACGATGCGTCCGCCGATCGAGGTGCTTGACGCGCCGGGGCGCCGACTGGCGTAGGCTGGCCGAAGTCTCGCTGGAGGTGTCATGAAAACCCTCGTTCTCGCCCTGCTGTTCGGACTGCCCCTCGCCGCATCCGCGACACCGCCGCCCGGCACGCACCGGGAGCCCGCTCCCGCGCCCGATCCGATGCAGCACTTTTCGTGGCGCGACGACGCGGCCGGCTACACCTTCGTCGCTCCGCCGCGCTGGGCGGGCAAGGTGCGCGCCATACCGCTGGCATCGGCCGACCTGGCCGCGTCCGGCGCGCTCAGCGGTGTGCGCTTCGTCGCCGGCAATCGCACGCTGCTGGTGCTGCTCACCACCGACGAGACGCGGGCCAAGGCGTTGACCGCCACCGGCGCCACCGAGCTGTCGCGACACGATGGACATGTCGTGGCGTTCAAGGCGGCGTCGCAGACCGGCAGCCTCGCGCTCACCGCTGTCGAGCTGGCTGCAGCGGTGCAATGGGACGGTGGTGCGGCAGGCAGCGTTGCCAGGTAGCGGCACCGGGCCGCCACGTGGCGCAACACTCGGGCGTTAGCCCTCGCGGACGCGGATGAGCCCTTCCTGCGCCGTGGAGGCCACGAGGACGCCGTCGCGGGTGTAGATCATGCCGCGCGCCAGGCCGCGCGCGCCCTGCGAGGTGGGGCTGTCGAAGGAGTAGAGCAGCCACTCGTCGATACGGAACGGGCGATGGAACCACAGCGCATGGTCGAGGCTCGCCATCTGCATGTTGCGGGTCAGATAGGAAATGCCATGCGGCAGTGTGGCCGTGCCGATCAGGTGGAAGTCGGAGGCATACGCCAACAGCGCCTGATGCAACGACAGCGTGTCGGCGATCGGTGCGGTGAGGCGGAACCAGATGTGCTGGTACGGCGGTCGCTTTGCCGGGCGCAGTTCGTCGCGCGGCCACACGTGGCGGAATTCGAACGGGCCGTCGATGCCGAGCCAGCGCTGCGTCTTCTCCGGCAACCGACCGAGCTGTTCGGCTGACATCGCGGGCATGGGCTCCACGTCTTCCGGTGCCGGCACCTCGGGCATCGACATCTGGTGTTCGTAGCCCGCTTCGGGTTCCTGGAACGAGATGGAGCCGTTGAGGATCGGCTGCCCGTGCTGGATCGCGACCACGCGGCGAGACGAGAACGAACCACCGTCGCGCGTGCGCTCCACGCTGTAGACAATCGGTGCGTTGATGTCGCCGGCACGCAGGAAATACGCATGCAGCGAGTGCGCCTCGCGGCTCGGGTCGACGGTGCGCTGCGCAGCAGAAAGGGCCTGGCCGAGCACCTGGCCGCCGAAGACGAAACGGGTGCCGATATCGCGACTCTGGCCTCGGAACAGGTTGTCTTCGAGGCGTTCGAGTTCGAGCAGTTCGACGAGTTCGCCGACGTGGTTGTCCGACATGGGTGTCCCTGGCATGAGAGGTGCGCGAAGCTGCCAGTATAACGGGGCTAGGTGCCGAGCCTGCCGAGCCGAGACGGGTCGTAGGCGCGCGCCCAAGGGAATTGCGGACCCGGATCGCGCTTTCGCGGCACCTCGTTTTCCGGATCGTCGCTGGCCGGCACGGTGGCGGTGTCCAGGTCTTCGTGCCCGGCGATGTGGCGCAGCGACGGAAAGCGTTCGACGAGATGATCGAGCAGCGCTCGCAGCGCATCGATCTGTTTCTCGGGATAGGGCTCGGTCATCGTCTGCCGTGCCGAATGGAACCAGTCCGGGTAGCGGCCCGTATTCACCAGTTCGATGCCGATCGAGCGAGGGTTGTAGCCGCGGGTATGGTGGGCGACGCGCAGCGGGTCCACGTAGCAGAGGACCGAGCCGTCGCGATCGATGTAGTAATGGCCGCTGTTACCCGCACCGGAGTCGTAGAGCACGCGCTCGCCGTACTCGCGTGCCATGGCGAGGTCGGGCAGCTCGGTGCAGTGGATCACCACGAGGTCGATGTTGCCGGGCTGCCGTTCCGGCAGCAGGGTCTCGTACGGCAGGGGGGCATGAAGGATGTCGATCATGCCGCTTTGATAACATAGCCGGTCATTCCGCGTACGGAGACCGCCATGCGCGGCCACATCATCCTTTCCCATGGGTCCGATTCCGGCCCCGACGCCACCAAGGTGAGCGCGCTGGCGGCCGTGGCCGAATCGCTTGGCTGGCGCACCTCCCGTCCGGACTATCGCGAGGACGACGCGCACGGCCATGCCGGCTGCATCGATCCGCGGCTGGTGCGGCTGGCCGCCGAGATCGCCGCATCGCCGGCACCGCCGGTGCTGGTCGGGTCCAGCATGGGCGCGTTCGTGTCCGGGCTCGCATCGCTCGATGCGCCGGTCGCCGGTCTGTTCCTGTTGGCCTTGCCGGCGCGCATTCCCGGCTATCCCCGTGCCTTCGCCGCACGCCCCGGGGTGCCGTCGTTCCTCGTCCATGGCTATGCCGACGACGTGTGCCCCCTGGACGAGGCGCTGAACGTCGCTCGCCATCACGCGATGCCGGCCCTGCTGGTCGAGGACGACCACCGTCTGTCGGCCAGTCTTCCCGACATCGAAGCCGAGTTCCGTCGTTTCCTGGGCCGATTCGCATGACCGCTTTCTTCGCCACCTGTCCCAAAGGCCTGGAATACCTGCTCAAGGACGAACTGATCGCGATCGGCGCGGAAGACGTACGCGAGGCGCTGGCCGGCGTGTCGTTCGCGGGCACGATCGAAACCGCCTATCGCGCCTGCCTTTGGTCGCGCATGGCCAGCCGCGTGCTGCTGCCGCTCGCCGAGTTCGACGCCGCCGACCCGGAGGCTCTGTATGCGGGCGTGCAGGACATCGACTGGGCCGAGCATCTTGCGCCGCACGGCACGCTCGCAGTGGACGCCAACACCGCGCTGAGCAAGCTCACCCACAGCCAGTTCATCGCGCTCAAGACCAAGGACGCGATCGTGGACCAGTTCCGCGCGGCGAGCGGCGCGCGTCCCGATGTCGATCCCGAGGAGCCGGACGTTCGCGTGAACGTGCGCGTCCGGCGCGATCGCGCCACGCTGTCGATCGATCTGTCCGGTTCGCCGCTGCACCGCCGTGGCTGGCGCGAGCAGCAGGGCGAGGCGCCGCTCAAGGAAAACCTCGCGGCGGCCATGCTGGTGCGCGCGCAGTGGCCGCGTATCTACGCGGAGGGTGGGGCGCTGGTGGACCCGATGTGCGGCTCGGGCACGCTGTTGATCGAAGGCGCGCTCATGGCGGCCGACGTCGCGCCCGGCCTGCGCCGCGATTACTACGGGTTTCTCGGATGGTTGAAGCACGACTACGCGCTGTGGCGCAGCATCTACGACGAGGCGAAGGCACGGGCCGATGAAGGCTTGCGTGCGCTCCGCCCCGTGTTCTTCGGCAGCGACTCGGACCCGCACATGGTGCAGACGGCCAAGCGCAACGCGCAGAGCGCGGGCGTAGCCGGTTTCATGCATCTGGACCGCCGCGATGCGGTGCATGCGGAGCCGCCGCCGGAGACGCCGCTCGGCCTCGTCATCACCAACCCGCCGTACGGCGAACGTCTGGGCGACCGCGCCGAGTTGCCGCAGCTCTATCGCGATCTGGGCCAGGCGCTGAAGGATCGTTTCGCAGGATGGCGTGCCGCCGTGTTGGCGGGCGACGAGGAACTCGGGCGGGCGCTTCGCCTCAGCCCCGACAAGCGTTACGCGCTCTACAACGGCGCTCTGGAAACGCCGTTGCTGACCTTCGCCCTGCGCGCACGGGACGAGGCGCCACGCGAAGCCAAGCCGCTCTCCGCGGGCGCGCAGATGCTGAAGAACCGGCTGGAGAAAAACATCCGCCATCTGCGCAAGCGTCTGGTGCGCGAAGGGATCACCTGCTGGCGCGCCTACGACCAGGATCTGCCCGAGTACGCCGCGGCGATCGACGTCTACGAAGACTGGCTGCACGTGCAGGAATACAAGGCGCCGCAGGACGTACCGGTCGACGTGGCGCGGTCGCGCATGCGGGAGATCGTGCGCGTTGCGGGCGAGGTGCTGGGCGTGCCGCGCGAGCGCATCGCCGTCAAGACGCGCGAGCGCGGCAAGGGCGGCTCCAAGTACGGCCAGTTCGACCAGAAGGGGGAGTTCGTCGAGGTGCATGAGGGTGGCCTGACCTTCCTCATCAACCCCACCGATTACCTCGATACCGGTTTGTTCCTCGATCACCGGCTGGTACGCGCGCGCATTCGCGAGCTGGCCGCCGGCAAGCATTTCCTGAACCTGTTCGCTTACACCGGAACGGCCAGCGTCTATGCCGCCGCGGGTGACGCGCGGGATACGACCACCGTCGATCTGTCAGGTACCTATCTCGATTGGGCGTCGCGGAACCTGGCCCTGAACGGCTTTACGGGTAACCGCCATCGCCTGGTTCAGGAAGACGCCTTCACCTTCCTGCGCAGCCGATCGATGCAGTACGGGCTCATCTACGTCGATCCGCCGACTTTCTCGAACTCCAAGAAGGCGGACGACTTCGACGTCCAGCGCGATCACGCGGCGTTGCTGCTCCTGTGTGCCGAGCGTTTGCTACCGGACGGCGTGATCGTGTTCTCCAACAACTACCGCCGTTTCCAGCTTGATCGCGAGGCGCTGGAACCCCACTTTGCCATCGAAGACTGGAGCGCTGCGAGCATCCCGTTCGACTTCGCCAGGCGCCACGATATCCACGGCTGCTGGCTGCTTCGGAAGCCGTTCGTGAATCCGTGGAAAACGTGAAAGCGGGGTGCAGAAAACTTCAGTTCGGATTCAGTGCCGGAGCGCGAATCTGCGCTCAACACCCGGAGGTAACTGTCATGAAAGGTAAGTTCGTCAAGTCGTCTCTCGCCCTCGCTGCTGCGGGTCTGATGGCTTTCGCGCCGAGCGCCTTCGCCCACGGACCGGGATACTGGGGCGGCGGCTATCGCGGCGGTTACGGGTACCACGGCGGCTACTACGGCGGTTATCGCGGCGGTTACTACCACGGTGGCGGCCACTACGATCATGCAGGCCGTTGGATCGCTGGCGCGATCGTCGCTGGCGCGGTGGTCGGCCTCGTTGCCAATGCCACAGCGCCCCGCACGGTGGTGTACGACGACCGTCCGGTGTACTACAGCCGTCCGGCCACGGTGGTCTACGAAGACGCCCCGGTCGTCACGCGCCGCGTCACCACGACGACCACCTACGTGGACGATGGCTACGGCACGCGTTACGTCCGCGACGACGGTTATTGATCCATCCGTCGGCTCCCTGACAAAAAAGCCCGGCTCACGAGTCGGGCTTTTTTTCGTTGCGTACTACCGGGAAGATCGCGGTTTTTTCCGGTAACGGAGCGCAGCGCTGCGGTCTGAGCCTGTTCGGCTCTCCCGACACGCGACCTCAGTCATCGCGGGAGTCTTCGGTGTCTCCCCTCGAGGCGAGTTCCGCACAAGAGAGCGGCCGAAGGCCATTAGATGCACCGGCCGCGCCAGCGGCCTTCCTTGTCGAACGCGGAGGACCTGTCTGAAGCAGCGAGGGGGGACACCGAAGGCTCTGGCCTCACCGTCCAAATATGTCTGGCGTTTGTTCTTGTGAACCGATCCGGCAGGCGCGTCACGCCTGCCGTGGGTACGACGAAGATCAGTGCACCATGCCGTTGGGCTCGGCGCCCGATCCGCTGCGCTTGGCCTTCTTCTTGAGGTGGTCGAACGTTTTCTCGTCGATCTTTTCCACCGACTGGATCTGGCACGGCGGATCGTCTCGGCGAACGATCTGCTCGTTGATGCCGCCGCAAATGCGCATGCCTCCGACAGCCTTGTCGCTTTCCGAGGCGCGGAAGTGGACGCCGCCGCCCAGGTCCATGCGTGGGCAGGCGACCGTGGTCTTCACGAGGAAGCGGTTGGGTCCGTTGCGCACCGTAAGCGTCCGGTCGTCGATGACGTTCCATTCGTTGATCTGGTCCGTACGCAGGCAGTCGGCATACGGGAGTTCCTGGCGCGCCTGGGGGCGTGCGTCCTGCGCCTGCACGGCGCAGGTGACCAGCAGAGAGGCGGCAAGCAGGTAGCGGACGTTCATGGCGCGATCCTCCTAAAGGGGAGCTCAACGTTAAGCCCGAACGGGCCGGCAGGCGAGAGTGCATGCGGCCCGGGTGCACTGGCCGTTAAGGTGGCGGCAGGCTCCGCTCACGTCGGTTGAACGCTTTCTCGGGCATCGTTTCGCACTGACGGCGGCATCCGCCAGCCTCTTCGGAACTCGCGCATGACCGTCCGCCCGCTCGGCATTCCCGACCCATCGCCTGCCGGCGCCGGCCCCATCCAACGTTTCCTGCACGTACGCCACCGTACGGCCGAGCTGGCTTCGCGCCTGCGCCCGGAAGATGCCCTGGTGCAGTCGATGCCGGATGCGAGCCCCACCAAGTGGCATCTCGCGCACACGACATGGTTCTTCGAGCGTTTCGTGCTGATGCGCGACGAGGCCTATGTGCCCGCGAACCCGGAATGGCATTACCTGTTCAATTCGTATTACCAGTCGCTTGGCGAGATGCATGCCCGTCCGCGGCGCGGCATGCTCACGCGACCGAGTCTGGACGAGGTGCTGACCTACCGGCGCCGGGTCGACGACGCGGTGGCCGAACGTCTCGCACAGGGCGACGACGACGCCTTGCCGTCACTGGTCGAGCTGGGTATCCAGCACGAGCAGCAACACCAGGAACTCATTCTCACCGACATCAAGCACGCGTTTGCGCAGAACCCGCTGGAACCGGTCTATGCGGTCGATGCACCGCGCGCATTGTCGGTGGCAGCGCCACCGCTCGCGTACGTGCCGTTCGACGAAGGTGTGGTCGAGATCGGTCATGTCGGTGGCGAATTCGCATTCGACAACGAGGGGCCTCGTCATCGTACCTATCGACAGGCGGGTTCCCTCGCCAATCGTCCGGTGACGAATGCGGAATACATGGCGTTCGTTCGCGATGGCGGTTACCGCGATCCCATGCTGTGGCTTTCCGACGGATGGGCCACCGTGCAGGCCGAACGATGGCAACGGCCCTTGTATTGGGACGAAGCCCTCGAAACCGAATTCACCTTGCAAGGCCGCCGCGCGATCGATCCGCATGCGCCGGTCTGCCATATCAGCTATTTCGAAGCCGATGCGTTCGCGCGCTGGGCCGGTGCGCGTCTTCCCACCGAAACGGAATGGGAAAACGATGGCGGTCGACTTGCCCGTGCGCGGGAACCTTCAGGACGCGGGCATGTTCCAACCGCGTGCCACGTCGTTCGAGACGTTGTTCGGACAGATGTATGGCGACGTTTGGGAATGGACGATGAGTCCCTATGTCAGTTATCCGGGCTTTCGTCCGTTGGACGGAGCACTTGGCGAATACAACGGCAAATTCATGAACGGACAGTGGGTGCTTCGCGGCGGCTCTTGTGCCACGCCCGACGACCACATCCGTGCGACCTACCGCAACTTCTTTCCTCCCCATGCCCGCTGGCAGTTCACGGGGATACGACTGGGAAACGATCGATGAGCGCTCAACCGAAAGACATCCGTGTCGACGACCGTCATCCGGATATCGAAGACACCCTCGACACCGTGCGTCGCGGCCTCGCTGCCAAGCCGAAGAAGCTGCCCTCGCGGCTGTTCTACGACGAGCGCGGCTCGGCCCTGTTCGAAGCGATCTGCGAGCAGCCGGAGTATTACCTGACGCGTGTCGAGATCGCGCTCATGCAGGAGCATGCCGCGGATATGGCACGCACCCTCGGACCGGACGTGCGCTTGGTGGAATACGGCAGCGGCAGCGGCATCAAGACCGGCGTATTGCTGGAACATCTGGAAACGCCCGCAGCCTATGTGCCCGTCGAGATCTCGCGCACGGCGCTATTGGACAGCGTGGCCGAACTCGCCTCGCGTTTTCCAAACATTCCCATGCAGCCGGTGTGTGCGGACTTTACCCAGCCGCTGCGGCTGCCTGTCGCCATGCGTCCGCCGCGTCGCACGGTGATCTATTTCCCGGGTTCGACCATCGGCAACTTCGAGGCGAAGGAAGCGATCCGGATCCTTCGCCAGATGCGCACGGAAATGAGCGACGGCGGCGGCATTCTCGTGGGCGTGGATTTGAAGAAAGATTCCGCGATCATCGAGGCCGCTTACAACGATGCAGCGGGCGTCACCCGCGATTTTACGCTGAACATGTTGGTACGGCTCAACCGCGAACTGGGTGCGGACTTCGACCTCGACGCGTTCCAGCATCGTGCTCGTTACAACGCCATGGCGGGTCGCATCGAGACGGACCTGGTGAGTACCAAGCGGCAGGACGTGCACGTGGGCAGCGATACCTTCGCGTTCCGCGAAGGCGAAGCCATGCATGTCGAATACAGCTGCAAGTATTCGCTGGACGACTTCGCGCAGATGGCCGCCAAGGCGGGTCTGTCGGTCGCCAAGGTGTGGATGGACGACGAACGCCGCTTCAGCGTGCAGTATCTGGTGCGCTCGAGCCCGGTGGCCTGAGCGCCACCACGGGCGCGCCGTCAGCCGGGTCGTGGCGCGCCCAGAGCTACCAGTAGATCCTGCGCCGTGCGGATCCGTTCCGTGGCACCCGGCAGTTCCATGATCACGCGCAACTTGTCTTGGCCGTCCATCTTGAACACACGTGGCTGCTGCTGAATCAGCTTGATCAGCGCCATGGGATCGATGTCCGGCTTGTCGCGGAACGTGATGCGGCCACCGTTGGCACCGAAGTCCACCTTGCGAATGCCGAGCGGCGTGGCCATGAGCTTCAACTGGGCCACAGCGAACAGGCACTTGGTCTGGTCGGGAAGCAGGCCGAAACGGTCGATCATTTCCACCTGCAGTTCGCGCAGCCCATCGTCGTTGCGTGCGCTGGCGATGCGCTTGTACAGCGTCAGTCGCGTGTGGACGTCCGGCAGGTAATCCTCGGGGATCAGTGCCGGTACGTGCAGTTCGACCTCGGTCTCGTGTTCGGAGGTGAGGTCGAAATCCGGCACCTTGCCTGATTTCAATGCCCGCACCGCGCGGTCCAGCAGCTCGGTGTAGAGGCCGAAACCGATCTCCTGGATCTGGCCCGACTGCTCCTCGCCCAGCATCTCGCCCGCGCCACGGATTTCCAGGTCATGCGTGGCGAGCGTGAAGCCGGCACCGAGTTCTTCCAGTGAGGCGAGGGCTTCGAGGCGCTTCTCTGCATCAGCCGTCATCGCCTTGCGGTCAGGCACGATGAGGTAGGCGTAGGCGCGGTGATGCGAACGACCCACGCGTCCGCGCAGCTGGTGAAGCTGAGCGAGGCCGAAACGGTCTGCGCGATTCACGACGATGGTGTTGGCGGTGGGAATGTCGATGCCCGACTCGATGATGGTTGTCGATACGAGCACGTTGAAGCGTTGGCGATGGAAGTCGGCCATCACCTGTTCCAGCTCGCGTTCCGGCATCTGTCCATGCGCCACGCGGATGCGCGCTTCGGGTACCAACTCGCCCAGCTCGCGCGCGGTGCGCTCGATCGATTCGACTTCGTTGTGCAGGAAATACACCTGGCCGCCGCGCGCGAGCTCGCGCTGAATGGCCTCGCGGATCAGCGCCGGCTGGTAAGTGGAAATGAGCGTGCGGACGGCGCTGCGATGGGCCGGCGGCGTCGCGATGATCGAAAGATCGCGCAGTCCGCTCATCGCCATGTTTAGCGTACGCGGGATGGGCGTGGCGGTGAGGGTCAGCAGATCGACCTCGGCACGCAGGCGCTTCAACTGTTCCTTCTGGCGCACGCCGAAACGTTGTTCCTCGTCGACGATGACGAGGCCCAGGTTCTTGAAGCGAATGTCCGGCTGAAGCAGCTTGTGCGTGCCGACGATGACGTCGATCTGTCCGTCGGCCAGTCGTTCGAGCGCGGCGTCCACTTCCTTCTTCGACTTGAAGCGCGAAAGCACGTCGACGCGTACCGGCCAGTCCGCGAAGCGGTCGGCGAAGTTGCGGTAATGCTGTTGCGCGAGCAGGGTGGTGGGCACCAGCACAGCCACCTGCTTGCCCGCCGTGGCGGCGGCGAAGGCGGCACGCAGCGCCACCTCGGTCTTGCCGAAGCCCACGTCGCCGCAGACCACGCGATCCATCGCGCGCGGCGCGGCGAGATCGACGATGACGGCATCGATGGCGGCCTGTTGGTCCGCGGTTTCCTCGAACGGGAACGTCGCGGCGAATTCCTCGATCATCTGCCGATCCACCGGCAGCGATTCACCCTGGCGGGCTTCACGCTGGGCGTAGATCGCCAGCAGTTCGGCGGCCACGTCGCGCACCTTCTCGGCAGCCTTCTTGCGCGCGCGTTCCCATGCGTCGCCGCCCAGCGAATGCAGCGGCGCCAGCTCGGGCGCGGTGCCGGTGTAGCGGCTGACCAGTCCGAGCTGCGCCACCGGCACGTAGAGCTTGTCGCCCTTGGCGTATTCGATGGTGAGGAATTCGCCCGGCATGTCGCCGACGTCGAGCGACACCAGGCCCTGGTAACGACCCACACCGTGATCGATGTGCACGATCGGCGAGCCGATGGACAGCTCGGTGAGGTCCTTGATGATGCTTTCCGGATCGCGTGCCGCGCCGACGCGGCGCTTGCGGTCCGTGCGCACGCGTTCGCCGAACAGTTCGCGTTCGGTCAGTACCGTGAGCGCGGGCTCGGTCAGCGCAAAACCCTGTTCGAGCGACGCCGCGGTGATCGTGAGCGGTTCGCTGCGTGCCAGGAAATCCTTCCAGTCGTCGACGTTCACCGGCTTCAAGCCGGCCCCTGCCAGTTGCTCGATCAAGGCTTCGCGGCGGCCTGCGGAATCGGCCGCGATGAGCACGCGTCCGGGATAGCTGGCAAGGAAGTGACGCAGTGCCGTGCCGGGCTCTTCGCCCTTCCGATTGAGCGGAACATCCGGTGCCGGCTGCGTCCCCAGATCCACCGCGTGCTCGTGACCCTTCGCCACCACGTCCACGCGCGCCTGGCGGTTCAGCCGCTCGCGCAACTGCTCGGGCGGGAGGTAGATTTCCGCGGGCGGCAGGACGGGCCGCTCGATGTCGTGCGCGCGTTGCTCGTAGCGTTCGGCGGTCTGCGTCCAGAACTGTTCCGACGATTCCAGCGTGCCCTCGCCGAGTACGAACAGTGCATCGCCTGCCATGTAGTCGAACAGGGTTTCGGTGGCGGGGAAGAACATCGGCAGGTAGTACTCGATGCCGCCGGGCGTCACGCCTTCCTTCATGTCCTGGTAGAGCGGGCAGCGGCGAATGTCGATCGGAAAGCGTTCGCGCAGGTTGGTGCGGAAGGTCTTCGCGGCGTCTTCGGTCAGCGGGAATTCGCGCGCCGGCAGCAGGTCCACGGCGTCCACCTGGTGCTGCGAACGCTGGGTCTCGGTGTCGAAGGTACGGATCGACTCGACTTCGTCGTCGAACAGTTCCACGCGATAGGGCTCGCTGGCGCCCATGGCATAGATGTCGATGAGCGCGCCACGGACGGCGAAGTCACCGGGCTCGGTGACCTGCGGCACATTCCGGTAGCCAGCGGCTTCCAGGCGGCGCTGCTCGCCGAGCAGATCCAGCTTCTGCCCCTTGCGCAGCACGAGCCCTGAGCCGGTGATGTGCGTGCGCGGCGCGATGCGCTGCATCAGCGTCGCCACGGGCACCACGAGCACGCCGCGCCGCGTGGTCGGCAGGCGGTAAAGCGTCGCGATGCGTTGCGATACCACTTCCGGGTGCGGGCTGAAGACGTCGTAGGGCAGGGTTTCCCAGTCCGGGAAATGCAGCACCGGCAAATCGCCCGCAAACACCGCAAGTTCGCTTTCGAGGTTGTCCGCGCTGCGCGTGTCACGGACCACCACGACGAGCAGGCCGTCGTGGGCCCGGGCGGCCTCGGCGATTTCCAGGGCCCAGGACGAGCCGTGCGGCACGGTCCAGTAGCGACGGGTCTTGGCGTTGACGGGAAGCGGGGGGCGGGGAAGCGCGACAGGCATGGGTCGAGGGCAGACCTTTGCGGACAAGCCGTCGATTGTACTACCCGGGAGCCGCGAGGCCCCCGGCGAGGTCCCGGGCGGGGTCAATCGGCGTAGTCGGGCTCGAAGAAACTCCAGCGCACGTCACGGAATCGGGCCTTGAAGTCGGCCTCCACGATGTTGATCGCCTCGACCATGGCGCGCGCCGTGGGCGCGGGCGCCATCCGGGCTTTCACGGCCACCATCACGTCGGTGCCCATCTGCAGGGTCAGCACGTTGTAGACGACCTCGATTTCCTCGCGACCTTCGAGGAAGGCGACCATGGCAGCGCGCTGCTTCGGCTCCACGCCCTGGCCGATCAGAAGCGCCTTCACCTCGCGGGCTACCGCCACAGCGACCACGATCAGCAGCACGCCGATGGCGATGGTGCCGAGAGCGTCGAAGATCAGGTTGCCGGTGATCATCGTCAGCACTACGGCGATGAGGGCCAGGCAGAGACCGACCAGCGCAGCGAGATCCTCGCCGAAGATCACCAGCAGTTCGCTGGCGCGCGTTTCGCGGAACCACTGCCACAGGGTTCGACCGTCGCGAGCCTTGTTCACCTCCTGCAGGCAGCCATGCATGGAGATGCCTTCGGTCACGATCGAGAAGGCCAGCACGCCGATGGCCAGCCAAGCCCAGCGCAGCGGTTCCGGGTGGGTGAGCTTGTGGATGCCCTCGTAGACCGAGAACATGCCGCCCACGCTGAAGAGCAGGATGGCGACGAGGAACGACCAGAAATACAGGGCGCGCCCCCAGCCGAGCGGATAGTCGGCCGAAGGCGGCCGCTTGGCCTGGCGCATGCCGAGCAGGAGCAGGCCCTGGTTGCCGCAGTCCGCGAGCGAGTGCACCGCTTCGGCGAGCATGGCGCCCGAGCCCGTGAAGATGGCCGCGACGAGCTTGGCGACGAAGATGGCGAAGTTGGCTCCGAGCGCGAGGAAGATCGCGCGCTTCGAATCGGCGTGTCCCGACATGGTTTTCCCTGATGGAGGCCCGCGGCGCGAGCGGCCGCGGGGCAATCGCAGGATCTTACCGTATGACGCCGACGCCCACGCCAAAGCTGACGTTCGGATGGCCGCCCGACATCTCCTTGGCCGTCCAGACGTGCGACTGGTTCACGGACACCAGCGGGAACGTGTACTGCGCCTGCCCGACGTTGCCGGTGCGCGTGCCGTTGAGTCGGCCTGCGATCGTGACGAGGCCGCCAGACGGGTAGTCGAGGCTTTCGACGTAACCCGGCATGGCGGCGATGAAGCGGCCGTTGCCGGTGTCGTTGGCCTTGGGCCGCTGCGACCCGTCGAGGGGGTAGGCGAGGACTTCGATTTCGCTGTGGTCGGCGAAGTTGCGCACGTTGACGATGCGCCCGCCCCAGATCACGTCAGCGTTGCCGTAGCGCTCAGGCTCGCGCGCCACTTGGGCCGGCGGCACGGCAGCGTTGTTCGGCGTGGGCTTGTAGATCGGGGCGGGCGCGCAGCCACTGAGGGCGGCGGCAAGGACAACGGCAGGGACGGCGAGACGGACGATGGAAGTACGCATGGGTCGACTCCTGGCTGATGCCTGCGACTTTAGCGCCTTCGCACTGAACGCGGTGCCTGCGAAACGTGGGCGGGGGTTTCATCCCCGCCTTCCTCGACCAGCCAGGTCAGCCGGTATTCGGATTCGCCCGGGGTGCCCAGCAGTTTGGGCAGCAGACGCAGCGAATCGCGCAGTACCTCATCGAACTTCCACGGTGCGTTCACGATGGCGATGCCTGTGCCGTTGAGGCGCAGCGGCGAGTCGTCCGGACGCAGCAGCACTTCGGCAGCGAGCACGCGCTTCGCGCCGCTCTTGCTCAGCCAGCGATGGAACGGCTGCACATGGCTGCGCAGCTTGACCGGATACCAGATGGCATAGATGCCGCCCGGCCACTTTTCCATGGCAGCCTTCAGCGACTTCTCGATCAGCCGGAACTCGGCGTCCTGCGCCTCGAATGGAGGATCGATCAGCACCAGCCCGCGCTTTTCCTTCGGCGGCACCAGGGCTCGCATGGCTTCATAGCCATCGCGCTGGTGGACGTGTACGCGGCTGTCGTGGTGGAAGAGCTGGCGCAACGCCGCGGCTTCCTCGCCGTGCAGTTCGCACAGCTGCGCGGAGTCGCCCGGCCGCATGAGGTGCGCGGCGATCCAAGGCGACCCCGGGTAATGGCGCATCGACTCGTCGCCTTCGTTGCAGGCGCGAACGATCTCCAGCCATTTCCACAGCAGCGGCGGCAGGCCGGTGGCGGTACGAAGCACGCCGAAACCGGCATCGGCCTCGGCGGTCTTGCGCGCCTCGGAGCCTCGCAGGTCATAGCGACCGCGCCCGGCGTGCGTGTCGATGTAGCAGAACGGCGCCGCTTTCTTCTGCAGCGATTCGATCAGGGCCACGAGCACCATGTGCTTGAGGACATCGGCAAAATTGCCGGCGTGGTAGGCGTGGCGATAATTCATCCGCGCAGTATAGCGGTCGCTGCCCACGCACGCCGGAACGCCTCAATAGGCGAAGGTCACCCGCTTCTTCGGCGCATCGCCCCGTTCGATCCGGTCCAGCACGCCGATCGCGAAGTCCGCGATGGAGATCCGGCTGTGGCCCTCTGCGTCCACCAGCAGGCGGTCATCGCCGAGACGGTAGGCGCCGGTCCGCTCGCCCGGGGCGAGTTCGGCGGCGGGGCTGATGTAGGTCCAATCGACCTTCGCATCGCTGGCGCGGAATACGTCGAGCGCCGCGATCTGCGCGTTGGCCGAGGGCTTCCATGCGTCGGGGAAGTGCGGATCGTCGATCACGCGCACGCCAGGGCTCACCTCGAGGCTGCCTGCGCCGCCCACCCAGGCGAAGCGCGGGACGCCCGCTTCGGTCAGGGCACCGAGCAGCAGCCCTGCCTGTTTCGGCACGTTGGCCGGATCGGCGTGGTCGTTGAGGCTGGCAATGGCCGCATCGGCGCCGCGTAGCACCTGGGCGTACGACTCGGGGTGGCCCACGTCGCCCGTGACGACGGAGAGGCTGGCGTGGGTAGAGGCGACGCGGGTCGGGTCGCGGACCACGGCGGTCACCTGATGGCCGCGGGCGAGCGCTTCGTCGAGGATCACCTTGCCGATGTTTCCGGTGGCGCCGAACAACACGATTTTCATGAGCGAGTCCTTTGAGTGGCGGGATGGCTAGTGTGAACAGGTGCCAGCATGCGCCTTCGGTCGTTCACGAGAAACGCCACGTGGCGCAATTCATCGTAAAGTGCGGCTTTACGATCGGGAGCACTCATGGCCGAAGTCAATCTCAATCGTCTCGCCATTTTCGTCACCCTCGTGCGCGCGGGCTCGTTCACCGCAGCAGCCGAGCAACTGGGCACGACCAAGGCCATGGTGAGCCAGCATCTGGCTCGGCTGGAAGACGAACTCGGCGTGCAATTGCTTGTGCGCAGCACGCGGAGGATGTCGTTGACCGATGCGGGCGAGCGTTTCCACGAGGATTGCGTGCGCATCGTCGCCGATGCCGAAGCCGCCATCGCCCAGGTGGGCGAATGCCGGGACAGCCCGATGGGCGTGTTGCGGGTCGCCGCGGCCGAAGATCACGGCCCGTCGATTGTCGCGCCCGCCCTGGCCGAATTCGCCCGGCACTACCCGCGGGTGCGCGTGGACCTGGTGATCGGCGACCGCCTGGTCGATCTCATCGCGGAGCGCATCGATCTTTCGATCCGCATTGGCTGGTTGCGCGATTCGAGCCTGCGGGCGGCGAAGCTCGCCGGCTTCCGCCAGTGCCTGGTCGCCGCCCCGGATTACCTCGCGCGGCATGGGGCGCCTCGCGTGCCTGCCGATCTGGCAGAGCACGCCTGGATCGCCCTTACGGTGCTGTCCTCGCCCACGCGCTGGACCTTCACCGACGAGAGCGGGGCGGATCACTCGGTCCAGACGCGCCCGGTAGCCAGCGCGAATGGCACCCTTGCCGCGCATGCGTTCGTATTGGCCGGCCTGGGAGTCTCCGTGCTGCCGGATTACGTGGTGGAAGACGACCTCGCCAATGGCCGGCTCGTGGCCCTGTTGCCGGGCCACGAACTGCCTGATGGGGGCGTCTATGCGGTCTATCCGGGCAAGCACCCGCCGGTGAAGGTCCGCGCGTTCATCGACCTGCTCAAGCAGCGGCTGGGCAGGTCCTGACGCGGCGCGATCAGCCGACCTGGCTGCCCAGCCGCAGGTTGATGCCGAGCTGCGTGGCAATGAGTCGCATGGCCTCGTCGTCGTCCGAGCGCGTGATCCAGCCCGCGTAGACGTCATCGTCCTCGGCTTCGCGAGCCCACAAGGTATAGCCGTGTTCGCGAAGCCTGTCGAACGCGCGGGAAAAGATCTCGACGCCGTCGATATCTTCGTGGAACTCGTCGTCGGCGGGGTCGCCATCCCAATCGAGCACGAGATTCCAGCGCGCCACCAGTTCGTTGATGACCTCCACCAGCGCACGCGTGTCGTCCGCGTCCACCTCGAATCCCGAACGCCAGTCGGTCACCTGGGCCACCAGACGGACAGGATCTTCGTCGCCTTCCTCTTCGGTCAGCTCCTGGTAGGCCTTGAACTGCACCTCCGCACCGTCCTCGTCGCCCGGATTGATCAGCAGGAGCAACTGCCACACCTGGGTTTCGGTGGAGTCCTCGCCATCCTCGTCCTCATCGTAGTCGCGGTCCTCGTAATCGTCGTCGTAAGCCATGGATCGATATCGCTTCGGGGTAGGGGGCAACAGTATCGCCGATCCCGGCGAATGCGGGATTGGACGTCCAAATCGGCGTGCCAAGGCCTGCGCATGCCCAAATTTCTTATTGACGGCCCTCGGCAAACGCGGTGTCCTTCGATTTAGCCGTCCAATCGGCGCGGCCCCTCGTGGGCCGGTACCAAAGGGGGAAAGCCTATGAACAGCATCGCGTTCGTCCGGGCGACGGGTGTCGCCCTCATCCTGGCGCTGGTTGCCGGCGCCGCCGTGGCCCGTTCCGACGATCCACCGCCGGACACTCTGTGCACCGTGCTGGGCACGGCGCAGCGTTATGTCGGCACGACCGTGACGGTACGCGGCACGGCCAGCACGGAGGGCAAGACCACGTTGCTTTCCGACGCGCAGTGCAAGGCCGCCATCGGCCTCACCATGGACGACGCCTCGAGCCGCAAGCGCGACATTGCGTCCTTCCGTCGCACCGTGGCGGGCAAAGGCGTTCGTGCGGACGCGACCGTTTTCGGCCGCTTCAAGGCCACCGGGGACGCGCAGACGCCCTACGCCATCGACGTCTACAGCGTGCGCGACGTGAGCGAGCGGCCGGCCGAGGGCGGCTGAAGGCGCAGCACGGCGGCGGGTGCTGGCGCCCGCCGTGGCCGATCCGCTAGGCTTCCTCGCTTGATGGCCGCGCCGGCCGGCCGGCCGCCGCACCTCCTTCGACGGAAGCCCGATGCAGCAGTTGGACAAGGTAAAGATCGGAGTGATCGGGCTGGGCTATGTGGGATTGCCCCTGGCCGTCGAGTTCGGCAAGCGTTTCCCGACCCTCGGTTTCGATATCGACCTGTCGCGCGTGCGCGAGCTGCGCGAGGGCGACGACCGCACGCTCGAGGTGGATCGCGAGGCTCTGGGGCAGGCCACGCTCCTGGCCTACAGCAGCGAGCTCGACGACCTGCGCGAGTGCAACGTTTTCATCGTGACCGTGCCGACGCCCATCGACAGCGCCAAACGCCCGGATCTCACGCCGCTGACGCGTGCGAGCGAGGCGCTGGGCAAGGTGCTCAAGCGTGGCGACGTCGTGGTCTATGAGTCCACCGTGTACCCCGGATGCACCGAAGAAGTCTGCGTACCGATCCTGGAAAAGATGTCCGGCCTGGTGTTCAACCAGGACTTCTTCGCAGGCTATAGCCCCGAACGGATCAACCCGGGCGACAAGACGCACCGGGTCAACAACATTCGCAAGGTCACGTCCGGCTCCACGCCCGAGGCCGCGGATTTCGTCGACGCGCTGTACGCCAGCATCATCGATGCCGGCACTTACAAGGTCAGCCGGATCAAAGTGGCCGAGGCCGCCAAGGTCATCGAGAACACGCAGCGCGACCTCAACATCGCGCTGGTCAACGATCTGGCGATTCTCTTCAACAAGCTCGGCATCGATACGCTCGAAGTGCTCGAAGCCGCGGGCACCAAGTGGAATTTCCTTCCGTTCCGCCCGGGCCTTGTCGGCGGCCATTGCATCGGCGTCGATCCGTATTACCTGACTCATAAGGCACAGGAAGTTGGCCACCACCCGGACGTGATTCTGGCCGGCCGCCGCACCAACGACGGCATGGGCCCGTACATTGCCGGCGAGGTGATCCGCCTCATGGTCTGCAAAGGCCTCAATCCCGTCGGCGCGCGCGTGCTGATGCTGGGCCTGGCGTTCAAGGAAAACTGCCCCGACCTGCGCAACACGCGCGTCGTGGACATCATCGCTTCGCTGAAGACCTACAACGCCACGATCGACGTCTACGATCCGTGGGTCGATGCTGCCGAAGCCGAGCATATCTACGGCCTGCGTCCCGTGGCCCAGCCCGAGGCGGGTGCGTACGACGCCATCGTCGTCGCGGTGGCACATCATCAGTTCCACGAGCTTGGCGCCGTCGGCATTCGCGCATTCGGCAAGCCCGATGCGGTGATCTACGACGTGAAATACGTGCTGCCGCGCGACGCGGTGGACGGTCGTCTATGAGGCATCGGTCATGAAGATCCTGGTCACGGGTACGGCCGGTTTCATCGGTTCCCACGTTGCCATGCGACTCCTGGCGCGCGGCGACGAGGTGATCGGTCTCGACAACCTCAACGATTATTACGACGTGACGCTCAAGCAGGCGCGGCTGGAACGTTTCCGCCACGACCCGCGCTACGTCCACGTGCACGCTGACCTGGCAGATCGCGATGCGATAGCGGACGTCTTTGCGCGTCATCGCCCGCAGCGCGTCGTGCACCTGGCTGCGCAGGCCGGCGTGCGTTACGCGGCGGAGAACCCGCACGTCTACGTATCGAGCAACGTCACAGGTTTCCTGCACGTCATCGAAGGATGTCGCACGCATGCGGTCGAACACCTGGTCTTCGCGTCGACCAGCTCGGTCTATGGCGCGAATCGCGCCATGCCGTTCTCCGAACACCAGTCGGCCGAGCATCCGCTGACGCTGTACGCCGCCACGAAGAAGGCCAACGAACAGATGGCGCATAGCTACGCCCACCTGTATGGCACGCCATCCACCGGCCTCCGCTTCTTCACCGTATACGGTCCATGGGGCCGGCCGGACATGGCGCTGTTCCTGTTCACCCGGGCGATCCTCCAGGGCGAGCCGATCAAGGTGTTCAACCACGGTCGGCACCGGCGCAGCTTCACTTACATCGACGATATCGTCGAAGGGGTGATCCGCTGCCTGGACCGTCCGCCGACGATCGATTCGACGTGGGACGGCAAGGCACCCGATCCCTCGTCCAGCGGCGTCGCCCCGTTCCGGCTGTTCAACATCGGCAACGAACGGCCGGTCGAACTGCTCGCCTACATCCGTCGCCTTGAGCAATGTCTCGGTCGCGAGGCAATCATGGACATGCTGCCGCTGCAGCCGGGCGATGTACCCGACACCGAAGCCGACGTGAGCGAACTGCGTCATGCCGTTGGCTATGCACCGCAGGTGGGTGTGGAAGAGGGTGTCGAACGCTTCGTGCGCTGGTATCGCGACTACCACGGCGTCTGAGCCGGCACGATCGTCCTTGCTGCTGCGCAGCAAGATAGGAAACCTATCGTTTGAACATCCGCGCTTCGCTCGATTGGCGGGCGGGCGATGGCGCAGAATCCCGGGTCATCGTGGCGCCGACGTCGGCGGGGGATCCATGCGCAGCAAGTTGTTCGTGCCCGGCGGGCGCCCGGAACTGTTCGTCAAGGCGTTGGCCAGCGCGGCCGATGCCGTGTCGTTCGACCTTGAGGATGCCGTCCCGCCGGAGGCGAAGAGCTCGGCTCGCGATGCCGTGGCGGCGTTCGTCGGTTCGGCTGCCATGCGCGACGCCGCCAAGCTCTGCATCGTGCGGATCAACGCACCGGACAGCCCGTACTTCGAGGACGATCTGCGCGCCGTTGTGCAGCCCGGACTCAGCCTGCTCAACATCCCGAAGCTGGAATCCGCAGACGCCGTGCGTGCCGTCGTCGCTGCACTGGAACGCGCGGAAGCATTGCAGCGCATGGCGCAGCCGGTGGGCCTGTTGGTCAACGTGGAGACCCCGCGCGCGCTGGCGCAGGCCGCGGCCATGGCTTCCGCTCATACGCGCGTGGCCGGCCTGCAACTCGGCCTTGCCGATCTGTTCGAGCCGTATCACGTCGATCGCACCGATGGCGCGGCGGTCCACGCGGCCATGTTCGCGGTCAAGATGGCCGCCGCGTCGGCCGACGTGTTCGCGGTGGATGCGGCTTTCGCGGCCGTCGACGACGCCGATGGCTACCGCGCGGAGGCGATCATGGCACGCCGTCTCGGTTTCATCGGCAAGACCTGCATCCATCCGCGCCAGGTAGCGCTGGCAAATGCCGTGTTCGCGCCGTCACCCGAAGAACTGGCGGTCGCGCGACGCGTGGTCGCTGCGGCGGCAGATGCTGCGCGCGACGGGCGTGGTGCGTTTCTGCTCGACGGTCGCATGATCGATCTGCCGTTCGTCAAGCGCGCCCAAGCCTTGCTGGCGTCGCACGAATGAACGAAGCGCGCATGCTCGCCACCTTTCGCCGCGCCTGTTTCGTCGTGCTGTTGCTAACTCTGTCGCTGGTCGGCGTGGCGCATGGTGCCGCACTTACGCCGCTCAAGGCGACGGAGCTTCCGGCCATTCCTTCCCAAGGCGAGATGCACGGCCTCGCACAACTCGACGGACGCACCGTTGCCCTCATTGGGGATGGCGCATGGGCGCTGGATGCGGGGGCATCGGCATGGGTGCCGCTGGCGTGGTCCGGAGGGCATCCGCCCGCGGGGTTGGATCGCAGCTTTGGCGACGGTAAGCGCGCTTACGTGATGCTGCGCAATGGTGGGAAAGTGACCGCCGTCGCGCGTCTGATTGCCAGCACGGCCGGCCTGGAAGCACGTGTGCTTCCCGCTTTGCCACAACCGCTGGACGATGCGCAGGCGACCGTCTCGGGCAGTGACCTGTTTGTCGTGGGTCGTGACGGTGAGGGCTCGACGCTATGGCGCCTCGATGTCGATGCCCCGGGCGCCACGTGGACATCGCTCGGCGGATGGCCGAGCCATGCTGCACCGACGACCGTCGTGGCGCAGGGCATGGGCGTGTTCGTCACCACCGACGACGCCATCTGGCGCTGGACGGCGGAAGAAGGCTGGAGCCGTCGCTCGGATCTCCCCGCGATGGTGCTCCCCGGCATGGCTCGCGCGGTAGGTCAGGCGAACATCCTCTATCTCGTGGCCGACGGGGCAGGGCCGGCCCGTGCGATGACCTGGCAGATCGTCACGCGTTCATGGGCGACGCTTCCCGGCGCGACCTTCGCGCAGCCGCAGGCGATGACGCCGTGGGGCGATGGACTGCTCTGGGCGAGATCGGCGGACGAACGAACGCAGGTGGGTTCGGCCGAGATCCAGTCAGGCAAGTTGCTGCTGCGCTGGCTCGACTGGCTCGTGATCGTGGTCTACCTCGCCGGCATGATCGGCATCGGCCTGTACTTCTACCTGCGCGAGAAACGCAACTCGACGTCCAACTTTTTCGTGGGCGGACGCAGCATTCCCTTCTGGGCGGCAGGCATCAGCCTGTATGCCGCGAACACCAGCTCGATCAGCTTCATCGCCATTCCCGCCAAGGCGTTCGAGAGCAACTGGCAGTACATGACGAACAACCTCATCGCGGTATTCGGCCTGATGTTCGTGGCGGTATGGATTGTGCCACTGCTACGCCGGCTCGACCTGATGTCCGTGTTCTCGTACCTCGAAACCCGTTTCCATCCGACGATCCGCATGCTCGCCAGTGCCTTGTGCATCCTCACCCAGCTCGGCAGCCGCATGAGCGTGATCCTGTTCCTGCCGGCGCTCGCCATCGCCACCATCACGGGGATCAGCACCACCTGGAGCGTGATCCTCATGGGTGGGTTCACGATCGTCTACACCGCCATGGGCGGCATGAAAGCCGTGATCTGGACGGATGTCGTGCAGGTGATCGTCAAGATGGGCGGCGCGATCTTCGCCATCGGTTTCATCATCTGGCATCTGCATGGCGGTATGGGCGAGTTCGTCCATACCGCGATGGCCGACCACAAGCTGCGCCTGCTCGATTTCAGCTTCGACCTGACCAAGGCCACTGTGTGGGGTTTCATCTTTCTCGTGCTGTTCGACGTGGTGCTGACCTTTCCGAAAGATCAGGTCTTGATGCAGCGGACCTTGTCGACGCCTTCCGACAAAGAGGCCGGCCGATCGATCTGGGCGTTCGCGGCAATCATGATTCCAGGCGGCTTCGTGTTCTACATGATCGGCACCGCGCTGTTCGTGTACTACAAGGCGCATCCGGAGCGGATGAACCCCTTGCTGCCCATCGATGCCACGTTTCCGCTGTTCATCGCCGCGGAGCTGCCCATGGGGGTGACCGGCCTGATCGTGGCGGGCATCTTCGCCGCCGCGATGGCGACGCTCTCGGGCATCATGAACAGCGTCGCCACGCTGGTCTCCGTGGACTTCTACGAGCGGCTGGTGAAGAACCCCACGCCGAAGCACAGCGTGGTCTTCGCCGAGATCACCACCATCGTCGTCGGGCTGGTGGGCATAGGACTCGCACTGCTGCTGTCACGCTTCGACGTGCATTCCCTGTTCGACGTGTCGATCGAACTGGCGGGACTCCTCGGCGGTGGCTTCGCAGGGGCCTACACTCTGGGCATGTTCACCCGCCGCGCCAACGCGCCGGGCGTGGCCATCGGCATCGCCGCCAGCACCGTGCTCACGCTGGTGGCGTGGATGTTCAAGCTGGTGCATCCGTATTTCTACCTCGCGATCTCCATTTTCCTCTGCATCGTGATCGGCTACATAGCCAGCCTGTTCTTCCCGCCGCCGACCGGCTCGCTGAAAGGCCTGACGATCCATCGCGACAACGCACGGCGATGACCTACCATGGCCTACCTCTGACGAGCGCCGGCGAGCCAACGTGGAAACCCAGTTCCTGCATACCTTCATCACCGTGGCCGACCATGGCTCCATGGCGGCCGCGGCGCGCCTGCTGAACATCACGCCCGCGGCCGTGGCCCAGCAGATACGCACGCTGGAGCGCGAGATCGGCGCCACGCTCATCGCTCGCGTGGGGCGCACCGTCAGCGTCACGGAAGAAGGTTCGCGGATACTGCAGCGCTCGCGCGACCTCCTGCGCAACGTGGCCGACCTGCGCAGCGTCGCCAACGAGAGCGGCGTATCGGGCGAACTGCGCCTCGGCGCGTGCCCCACGGCCCTCGCAGGCATGCTTCCCGACGTGCTCGCGCGCATGGTGGAGACCTTTCCGCGCATCAACGTCTTCATCAAGCCCGGCTATTCAGTGGACCTCTACCGCGACGTCGAGACCGGCGATCTCGATGCAGCCGTCGTGCTCCAGGCACCGTTTCCGCTGCCGAAGACCCGCGAATGGCAATTGCTGCGCGAGGAGCCGCTGGTCGTGTTGGCGCCACGCAGCATGGCTGCACGCGATCCGCATGAGTTGCTCGCCAGCGAGCCGTTGATCCGCTACGACCGTAACCAGTGGGGCGGCCGACAGGCGGACGATTACCTTCGCGCGAATGGCATCGTGCCGCGCGAGCGCTTCGAACTGAACGCGCTCAATGCCATCGCGGTGATGGTCGATCGTGGCCTCGGCGTGTCGTTGGTGCCGGACTGGGCACAACCGTGGCCCGAAGGACTCGATCTCGTGCGCTTGCCGCTGCCCAAGCCTTCGGAGCCGCGTCGCATCGGCATCGTATGGTCGCGTTCGAGCGTGCGTGTCCGGCTCGTCACGGTGTTGTTGCAGGAGAGCCGCAAGGCCATGGAGCAGACGCGTGCGTCTGCACGTTGAACATGTCGATCATGTTGCGTCGCCGCATAGTTTTGCTTGGTTCGTAAGCAACAAAAACTAGTCTCTGAACATACCCGGCATCGGTTTCTCGGCACGCGCGAACCGCATAGATTCGCCGTCAACGAAAACACCAGCCGAAGGGCGCGCCGGGGAGGGCGCCGCCAATCGCGAAAGCCGAGCTTCATCCGTCAGGCGCGCCGCCCAGAGCGATCGCGCCGCCTTCGCCCACGCGGGCGATCCGCTCCAACGGCACCTACGGACCCGACATGATCAAACCACTTTCCGCCGCCATCGGCAGCATCCTGCTGGCATCCCTTTTCGTCACCGCGGCGCATGCGCAGGAGACGCCCGCATCGGCGGCGTCCGACACGCAGGACACGGCGAAGAAAAAGAACGACAAGAAGAGCGAGCCGACCGACCTCGACCAGGTGATCGTCACGGGCACGCGCATGCCGAAGGCGGTGGACGAAATCCCCGGTGCGATCACCATCGTCAACAAGGAAGAGATCGCACACACGCTGCTGGTGACGGAAGACGCGACGGCCGTGCTGGCGCGTTCCGTGCCCGGCTATGCGGAATCGTCGCAGGCGATGAGCAACACGGGCGAAACCTTGCGTGGTCGCATTCCGCTGCGCCTGTTCGACGGCGTGCCCCAGGGCTCGCCGCTGCGCGAGGGTTCGCGTAACGGCACCTTTACCGACATGGGCATCGTCGGTCGCGTCGAGGTGATCAACGGCCCGTCGGCATCCGAAGGCATCGGTGCGGCGGGCGGCATCATCAACTACATCTCGAAGACGCCGACGAAGGAAGGCAACGAGACCACCATCACCACGCGTTACCAGACCCAGGGCAAGTCCGATAGCGGCGGTTGGAAGACGGGCGTGACGTTCAGCCGCAAGGAGGGTAGCTACGACGTGCTGCTCTCGGGCTCGTACATCGACCGCGGCATCACCTACGACGGCAACGGTCGTCGCATCGGCCTCAATACGTCCGGCTCGCTCGCCGATTCGACGTCGAGGAACCTGTTCGCGAAGGTGGGCTACAACTTCGGCGAGAACGACGATCAGCGCATCCAGGCCTCCGTCAGCAGGTTCAAGATCCAGGGCAAGGGCGAGTACGTGCAGGTGCTGGGTTGCCGCGGCCCTACCGACAATCCGCCCTGCGCCGTACCGCGTACGAATACCTCGGAGAAGGGGCACATCTTCGGTTCCAAGGATGCGTTCAACGACTTCAAACAGTATTCGGTGGAATACAGCCACAAGAACGTGCTCGGCGGCTCGCTCGACATCAACGCTTACAAGGCCGACCAGGCCATGCGCTACCTGCCGGAAAACACCGAGGACAAGCAGGACCCGTTGATCGCGCCGCTCAACACACTCTTCGATCAGTCCGAGATCACCGCAAAGAAGCGCGGTATCCGTACCTCGTGGACGCGTCCCGATTTCCTCGTCACCGGGTTGGAACTGCACACCGGCGTGGACGTGGCGCGCGACGAGGCCCAGCAGCGGCTGGCCTTGACGGGTCGCTTGTGGGTGCCGCCGATGATCTACAACAGCGTGGCGCCGTATCTGCAGCTCTCCTACGACATCGGTCCGTTCACCATCAGCGGTGGCTATCGCCGTGAGAGTGATCGCCTCACGGTCAACAGCTACACCACCACGTATTACCGCAACCGGGTGTTCGTGCAGGGCGGCAAGCTCTCGTACAAGGAAAATCTGCGCAACATCGGCGGCATCTGGCGCGTCAACGACCAGTGGTCGATCTTTGCCTCGTACAGCGAAGGCTTCACGCTGCCCAACATCGGCATCCCGCTGCGCAACATCAGCACGCCGGGCCAGTCGGTCAGCCGGATCCGCGATCTCGAAGCCATCATCTACAAGAACAACGAGTTCGGCTTCAACTGGCGCGGTGACAACGGCGCGTTCGGTGCCACGCACTACATCTCCAAGTCGCCCTTTGGGTCGTCGCTCGCGGTCGATCCGCACACCACCGACTTCATTCTCTCGCGTGCACCGGTGCGCATCGAGGGCACCGAAGTCACCGGCGAGTGGCGCTTCAACGACCAGTGGAAAGTGAACGGGATTTACTCGCACATCAGCGGACGCACCTCGTTCTGGTCGAGCGATCCGGCGGGTCGCTACGGCAACGGCGGGCTGAACAAGCCGCTCGGCGTGCTCGACATCAACCCCGACAAGCTGGCGTACTCGGTTACCTGGACCTATTCGTCGCGCCTGGACGCCACGCTCGGTGCGACTTCGTTGTTTGGCCGGCATATCTCGGGCCACGACGTCCGGAGCTACGATGGCGCCACCTTCAGCTACGACGAGCGCACGCATGGCTACACGCTGTGGGATCTCGGCGTGAACTACGGGCTCGAACGCTACGGCAAGCTCTCGCTCGGTGTGGAGAACCTGCTCGACAAGCAGTACATCCTGAGCTGGTCGCAGTTGGCGGGCTACCAGAACTACTGGGCGGGTCGCGGGCGAGTCACGTCGCTCACCTACACGATCACCCTGTGATCGGACGGTTCCTCCGCCGTACCGGATTTCTGGGCGCGGTGCTCGTCGGCCTCGCGCTGGCCTGCGCTTCGGCGCAGGCCGCGCAACCATGGGCGCCCGCGCGGCTGGAAACTCTGCACACCTTTCTGCGCGGCGCCACGAACGATGAGGGCTACCTCGGTGCCGTGAGCCTCATCGTCCACGAGGGGCGCGTGGTCGACGTGGGCGTTTACGGTTACGAAGATCTCGCGCGTCGCCGACCCATGCGGCGCGACGCGATCTTTCGAATCTACTCGATGACCAAGACGGTCACCTCCGTCGCGCTGATGATGCTGGTGGAGGAGGGCAAGGTCACGCTCGACCAGCCGCTGGCGGATGTTCTGCCGGGCTTCGATGCGCCCCGCGTTCTCACCCAGGGGCCCGACGGTGCGTCCGTCAGCCGCGCCGCGTCGCGTCGCGTCACGCTGCGCGACCTGCTCACGCACACGGCGGGTTATCCGGCGGGATTGCCTGGCGACGAAGCCGCATTGGCTGCGATGGAGCGCGCCGATCCTCACGCCGCGAACGACCTCGCGGGTTTCACCGAGCGCATGCGCAACGTGCCGCTGGCGGCCGATCCCGGTACCCGGTTCGGCTACGACGGCGCCGCCATCGAACTGATCGCACGCGTGGTGGAAGTAGTCTCGAAGAAACCGTTTCCCGTGTTCCTGCACGAGCGCATCTTCGTTCCGCTCGATATGCGCGACACCGGCTTTTCCGTGCCTGCCAACGAGCGGCATCGCGTCGTGGACCTCACTCGTATGGGGAACGACGGTCGCCTCGTTCTCGACGGCAGCCCGAGCGCGAAGCATCCGGGCGATGCTTTGAACCGCTACGCCAGCGGTGCGGGCGGTCTCTACGCCACCGTCGACGACTATGCACACTTCGCGCAGATGCTCCTGGATGGCGGACGTTATCGCGACCACGTACTGCTCGGACGCAAGACGGTGGCGTTCATGCTCAGCAACCAGCTCGGCATGCTCGACCCGCCCGTGGACCAGTTCAGCGCGGGCGAGGGCTTCGGCATTGGCGGCTACGTGGTGCTCGATCCGGCGCTGCGCGGGCAACTCGGGTCCGTGGGCCAGTACGGTTGGTCCGGCGCGGCGTCCACCACGTACACCATCGACCCCAGCGAGCGACTGATCGCGATCCTCATGCTGCAACATCTTCCTCGCGACGATGGCGGCCATGACCTGCCACGGCTTGCGCGCCCCTTCTATGACCTCGTCTACCATGCCCTCCCATGACCTCCCTGTGTCCGCTGCCATGACCGATCCGAACGACGACCGCGACGATCCGCCGCGTGTGATCCACGAGTTCAAGTTCTCGCACGTCACCACCGGTCGCTACCTGCCCACGCCGGGCAAGGCGCCCGGGTGGCCGTTCGCCGAGATCGGGCACTGGACCATGGACGTCGATGGCAGCGTGGACGACTGGGTCCGCGAGCTCGCCGACTGGCGGCGCGAACATCTCGTGCGTATCGGCTATGACGACGCGAACTACCGCCGGCCCGAACTGCAATGGGCGCAGCGAAACTTCGTGCATGCGCAGATGATGGTCGAGGATCGCTATTTCTACGATCCCGTGGCGCGTCGTTATACGGTCGATCGGTATCTGGACGATCTCGAACGTCGCTTCGGCGGCATCGACAGCGTGCTCATCTGGTTCGTCTATCCCAACATCGGTATCGACGACCGCAACAAGACCGACCTCGCGCACGACCTGCCTGGCGGGCTCGAAGGCCTGCGCAGCGCCGTGGACGATTTTCACCGCCGCGGCGTGCGCGTGTTCCTGCCTACCATGCCCTGGGACCACGGGACGCGTCCGAGCGAGGCCAGCGACTGGCAGAGTATGGCGACGCTGGTCGAGTCGGTCGGTGCAGACGGCATCAATGGCGATACCTACAACGGCGTACCGCGTGCGTTCTTCGACGCCTGCGATGCCGTCGGGCGTCCCGTGGTGCTGCAACCGGAATCGACCATCAGTGCGGAAGAGCAACTGATCTGGAACGTGCAGAGCTGGGGCAAGAAGGCGCCGAACGAGCCCGTGCCGCCGGTCGCCAAGTTCAAGTGGCTCGAACCGCGGCACATGATCAATTACGAGAATCGTTGGGGCCGCGACCGCCAGCACGATCTCCAATACATCTTCTTCAACGGCATCGGCTACAACGCCTGGGAGAACGTCTGGGGCATCTGGAACGCCTTCACGCCGCGCGATGCGGAAACGCTTCGCCGCATCGCGTCGATCGAGCGGCAGTTCGCGCCGGCCTTGGTGAGCATGGCCTGGCGTCCGTACGAGCGCACGCGGCAGGCCGGCGTGTTCGCCAGCCGCTTTCCGCTGGAAGCCTATACGCTCTGGACCGTCATCAATCGCAACGAATACGTTGTCGACGGCGAGCAACTGGCGATTCCCCATGTCGAAGGCACCCGCTATGTGGATGTGTGGAACGGCGTGACGCTGACCCCGCGCCTGGACGACGAGCAGGCTGTCCTCAGCTTCGCGTTGGAAGGGAAGGGTTTCGGCGCTGTGCTGGCACTGCGCGAGGGTGCATCCATCGACGGGCTCGACGATTTCCTTGCCACGATGCGACGCCTGGCAGAGACGCCGCTCTCGTCGCTGTCCGCCACTTGGCACAGCCTGCCGCAGCGCCAGGTGCCTATCGCGCCCACCTTGCCGCAGGCGCAAGCGCCCGAGGGCATGGTCAGCATCCCTGCCGGTGAGTTCGACTTCGTGGTCGGTGGCGTCGAGATCGAGGGGCAGACCTGGGAAGGCAACGACGTGCAATACCCCTGGGAACCGAGTGCGCGGCGTCACCACCGCCAGCGCATGCAGGTGGCCGCGTTCCACATCGACCGCACACCGGTGACCAATGCGCAGTTTGCGGCCTTCCTGGCCGACAGCGGTTGGTGGCCGGCGGACGATCACCACTTCCTGCACCACTGGCAGGGCGGCGAGCCGCCAGCAGGATGGGAGAACAAGCCGGTGACGTGGGTGGCCCTGGAGGATGCGCGTGCCTACGCGGCCTGGGCCGGCAAGCGTCTCCCTCACGAATGGGAGTGGCAGTACGCGGCGCAGGGAACCGACG
Organism: Luteibacter flocculans; assembly: GCF_023612255.1. Taxonomy (NCBI): domain Bacteria; kingdom Pseudomonadati; phylum Pseudomonadota; class Gammaproteobacteria; order Lysobacterales; family Rhodanobacteraceae; genus Luteibacter; species Luteibacter flocculans. The sequence goes on from NZ_CP063231.1 coordinate 1,416,413, forward strand.
GTCGTCGGTATCCCTGGGGCGATGCATGGCGCGACGACCTCGTACCTTCGCCGAACCGCGGGCGCATCCTGCGTGCGCCTGCCGACGTCGAAGCCTTCCCCGAGGCAGCGAGCCCGTTCGGCGTGCTCGACCTGGTCGGCAACGTGTGGCAATGGACCGACGAATACGAAGACGAGCACACGCGCAGTGCCATTCTCCGCGGCGGCAGTGCCTATCAGCCGCAGACGTCACACTGGTATTTTCCGCAGGCTTATCGTCTGGACCACCATGGCAAGTATCTGCTGATGGCGCCTTGCAAGGACCGCTCCGGGTGTGTCGGCTTCCGCTGCGTGGTGGATGCCGCATGACGTCGCGCACGCGCTTCCACGGCTTGCTGGGCGACGCGCTCGCGGCCAATCTGCGCGGACGGCTTTCGCATTTCATTGAGGACGAGACGAGTCCGGCGATCGCGCTGTTCTCGCCGGAGCGGCGCGCGACGAACGAGGAAGGCGACTGGTACGGCGAGCACGCCGGCAAGTGGCTGGTCGCAGCCTCGCGCGCCGCAGCGCGCAGCGGCGACGCGGCATTGCGTGCGAACGTGCTTCGCGTGGCCGATTATCTGCTTTCGGTGCAGGAGCCCGACGGCTACCTCGGCACTTACGCGCCCGCACGCCGTTTCATGCATCCCCGGCCGCCGAAACCGGTGACCTGGGACGGTGCCCCCAGCGTGCGCACCTGGGACATCTGGACGCACGCCTATCTCGTCCTGGGTCTGATCGAGGTGCATCGTCAGCTCGGCGGCGATCGGTATCTCGACGCAGCGCGGCGCATCGGCGATCTGTGTCTACGGACCCTGAGCGATAGCGGCATCGACATCACCGACCTGGGCAATCATTTCGGCATGTCGGCCACGGTGTTGCTCGATCCCGCGGTGGAGCTGCACGTGGCGACGGGGGACGCCCGTTATCTCGACCTTGCGCGTCTCGTACTCGCGCAAGCCGACGCGAACCCGCACCTCGCCTTGTTACGCCAGACGCTGGCCGGAACGGATGCGGCATTCATCGGTACAGGCAAGGCGTATCAGCTCGCCTGGAACATGGTCGGTGTAGCGAAACTCCATCGGGTCACCGGCGATCCGGCGCTATTGAGCGCGGCGCGCAACGTATGGGCCAGCATCCGCGAACATCACCTCACGCTGGGCGGCGGTCCTTGGGGCGGCGTGGCGCACCGGTCGCGCGAGGTGTTCAACGCACCGGGCGCCTTCAGTCCCGAGGCATACGTCGAGACCTGCTCCACGCTGGCCTGGATCCAGCTCAATCGCGAATTGCTCGCTGCGACCGGCGAGGCATGTTTCGCGGAAGAGATCGAGCGTTCCGCCTATAACGACCTGCTCGCCGCACAGGCCCCGGACGGCGAAGACTGGTGCTACTACGTGTTCCCCAACGGGCGGCGCGTGCACACGACCTACTGGCGTTGCTGCAAATCCAGTGGTGCGATGGCGATCGAGGAATTGCCGGCGCTGGCGACGAGCGTGCGCGATGGCGCCACGCTCGACGTGAACCTCTATGGCCCGGGCGAGACCGTGGTCGTGCTAGAAGGCGTTGGTCTCGTCACGCTCCGCCAGGACACCGCATGGCCTTACCCCGACGACGTACGGCTGCACGTCGCGCTCGAGCGGGAAGGTCGGTTCGCCCTGCGTCTTCGCATCCCGTCCTGGGCCGATGGCGCGGTCCTTCTGGTGAATGGCGAGGCCGCAGGTGTCGCGATCACGCCAGGCGAATACGCATCCATCGAGCGGGTTTGGCGTGACGGCGATCAGGTGACGGCGGTGTTCCCCTTCGTCCCGGTGGCCCATCGTGCGTCGAACCGGAACGTGCAGGAATCGCGGGCACCCGATGGCAGCGAGGTACGCCAGGAAGTGCTGCGCTTCGACTACGTCGGCTTCACCTGCGGTCCGCTGGTGTATGCCACCGAGCGGATCGACGGCTTCAAGACCGCCGAGACGGTGAGGCTGCCCGAGGGCCCGGCGAAGCTGTGGCTGAAGCTCGACCTGGAGGAGGGCGGCGCACCCGCGTTGTCGTTCTACCCGGGCTATCGCCTGCCGCTGCGCTTCACGCCTTACTTCGCCGCGGGCGGTCGCCGCGACGGTGCCTGGCGCCTGACCTGGCTGCAGGTCGCAGCCGCGGATTGATTGCGCGTTCAAGCAATATTTTCTGCTGCCAGAACATATCCAAAGCGGGCTGATCGCGCACCGCGCCTGCTGCAAAGTGATCCGCGCAAACGGGACATGGAACCTGTGGATACCGAGACAAGCATGGAAAACCCGACATCGTCCCCACGCGTCGCGTCAGGGCCGCTCGCTGGCGTGAAGGTGCTCGACCTGAGCGCTTATATCGCCGGACCTTACGGCTGCACGCTGCTGGCCGACCAGGGCGCGGACGTGATCAAGATCGAGCCTCCGGGCGGCGACAACCTGCGCCAGTATCCGTCCACACTCGCCGCGGAGAGCCGCGCCTTTCTCGGCGTGAACCGCAGCAAGCGCGGCATCGTGCTCGATCTCAAGAATCCATCCGACCACGCGGCGCTGTTGCGCCTCGTGCGCGATACGGACGTGCTCGTGCACAACTTTCGTCCGGGCGTACCCGCGCGACTCGGCATCGACCACGACCGGCTCAACCCCATCAATCCACGGCTCATCTACTGTGCGGTTACCGGCTATGGCGAGACGGGGCCGATGAAAGACAAGGCCGGCTACGACCAGGTGCTGCAGACCATGACCGGCATGTGCACCCTGCAAGGCAAGCGCAACGGTCCGCCCGAGGTGATCTACGGCTCCGTGGTCGACTACTACGCTGCGGCCTTGCTCGCGGCGGGCGTGTCCTCGGCGCTCTACGAGCGCGAACGCAGCGGACTGGGCCAGTACGTGGGCGTTTCCCTGCTGCGCAGCGCATTGACGATGCAGTCGGCGCGGATGATCTGGGCAGAAGGCGAATCGCTGGATATCGGTCGCGACATGCGCTCAGGCGGCGTGACCGGCATCCACCCCGCGCGCGAAGGCTACATCTACATCTCGGCGAATACACCGCGCTTCTGGAAAGCGCTGTGCGAACGCACCGGCCTGATGGCGCTGCACGACGATGAGCGCTTCGATACCGTGCGCAAGCGCGCCGAGCACCACGCCGAGATCGTGCCGCGACTGCATGCTGCGCTCAGGGCGCATACGGCACTGGAGTGGGAAGCCATCTTCGGGGACGCCGTGCCGAGCGCCGCCGCACGCCGCATCGAGGACATGTTCGATCATCCGCAGGTAGCCGCCGAGGGGCTTGTCGCTACCTTCGAGCATCCTGTCGTGGGGCAGTATCGTGGCGTGAATCATCCGATCCACTTCGGCCGTACGCCCGCGCCGGAACCCTTCGCAGCGCCGTCGCTGAATCAGCACGAGGATCTGCTCGATCGCTGATCAGCGGATCGCGCCACGCAGATGGGCGGCCGCGCGCGTGGCGCTGGCCACGGGGCATCCGTCGTCGCTGCGGAAGCCCGTGTTGCGGGGTCCGTAGGGCGCGTAGCGCTCCGGGTCCGTCGCCCCGAAGATGCCGATGGTGATGGCGCTTGTGGCGGCGGCGAGATGCATCACGCCGCAGTCTGCGCTCACGTAGATGCCGGCGGCATCGATGAAGGCGGCCAGCTTGCGCGGGTCGCTCGTGAAATAGGTGGGGTACGCGTTGCCGATGCGCGATTGACCGTCCGCTGCTACCAGTTCCACGATGCGCAGCGGCCCCACGCGCGCGAGCAACTCGCTGACGAAGGTTTGCCACCATGTCGCATCGAGACACTTGCGGCCTGTGGCGTTGGGAAAGATCGCCAGCGTCGGTCCGCTCGGATCGGGAACGCGCAGCACGCGTGCCAAGGCTGCTGCGCCGGCAACGCGCTCGGCCGCACTGAGACGCAGATCGAGGTTAGGGACCGGCGTCGCATCCGCCACGCCGAGTGCACGCCGCAGTGCCCGCACCGGGCGCGCAGCGAAATGCGTGGGTACGTCCGAACCGAGCGCATCCACGCTCAACTGAAAGCGCGCGCGAGCCAGACTGGCCGCGATACGACCGGACGACGAACCCGCCGCCGCATCGACGACGAGGTCATAGCGCTTGGCGCGCAGCTTGCGCAGCGTGCCTATCGTGGCGAACGGCCGGCGGAGCGCGCGACGATCCAACAGGAACAGTTCGCCGAGGCAGTCGAACCCGGCGTACACGCTTCGCGTGGCGCCACCCGAGCCGAGCACGTCGACCTCCGCGCCGGGGAACCGGCTTTCGATCTCGCTCATCAGCGCCGTAAGCATCACCGTATTGCCTAGACGATGATTCGGGCGGCAGATGAGTACACGTTGGATACCAGCGACGGGAAGTTCGCCCTCGCGCACCAGGTTTCGCGCGGGTGGCATCACCCGGCGGAGCAACCAGGTGATCGTGCGCCGCCGCCATGCATGCATGCGCCCATGCAACGGTACGCGGGTCGGGTTGGCGCGCGTGGCCTCGTCGATCGAAACGGCCGTGGACATGAAAGCTCCGGAGCGGGGGCGTTCGATCTACGATGCCAAAGTCAGCTTAGAACAAGCTGTCGGTTTCATGACGATCTGCTTACAACGCCGCCCGGAGCGCTTGTTTGGCGGCAATCGAAAAATCTTGCGCCGCGTGCAATGGTGCGGCACATCGCGGAAGCCGCATCATGCGCCATGTCCAGGCGCACAACGGCATTGCATGTGTAACGAAACACCGCTCCTGTCGGTCGACGACCTGCTTGGCCCCGGTGTGGGGCCTGTCTCATTGACGCTGGCTATCGGGGAGCGCGTAGCCATCATGGGCGCGTCTGGCGCTGGGAAATCGCTGTTCCTTCGCCAACTCGCCGATCTCGATCCCGGCGAGGGGCACCTTAGCTTGCGCGGCGAACGACGCGAAGCGCTGGCGGGGCCAGCGTGGCGGCGACGCGTGATGCTGGTGCCTGCGCAATCCGGTTGGTGGGCCCCCACGGTCGACATGCATGTCGATCCTTCCGAAAAAGCGCATGCCGCCACCCTCGCGCATCGCCTGCGTCTTCCCGACGACATCCTCACGCGAGAGGTACGTGTGCTGTCGACGGGCGAGCGCCAGCGCCTCGCGCTGATTCGCGCACTGACCAGATCGCCGGATGTCCTGTTGCTCGACGAACCGACGAGCGGACTCGATCCCGATGCCATGGCAGCGGTGGAGAACCTGCTGATCGAGTACAGCCGTGAGGGCACCGGTATCGTCATGGTCACGCACGACGCCGGGCAGGCGCGGCGCGTGGCGAACCGTTCGTTCGTGATGGAGAAGGGGAGGCTTGCGCCGGCATGGGCGTGATCGCGCTGCATCCTTCGGACCTTGCGGTAGCGTCGCTGCTGATTCTCGGCGATGCGCTTATCTCGCTGGTTTTTCGTCTGCGTTTTCACCGCAGCCTGATCGTCGCTGCGGCGCGCATGGTCGTGCAGTTGGTGGCGATCGGTTTTGTGCTGCGTTTTGTCTTCGCCGTGGGGCAGACCTGGCTTACGCTCACATTGATCGTCGCGATGGTGCTGGTGGCGGCACGCGAGGCCGCGGCGCGACCGTCCCGACGCCTCCGTCGCGGCGGCTTTCTCATCAGCCTTGCCAGTGTGGCGACGCCTGCGCTGCTCACCTGCCTGTTCGCTCTTCTGACAGCGATCCGTCCCCATCCCTTGCTCTCGCCGCAGTATGCGATTCCGCTGGCTGGCATCATTCTCGGCAATGTGCTGAACGCGGCGAGCATCGCCTTCAGCGGGGTCTTCGACGGGTTAGGCGCCAACGCTGCGGCCATCGAGGCACGTCTCATGCTCGGCGACAGCTATCGGACCGCCATCGCAGACCTGTCACGCGACGCCATACGACGAAGCATGATTCCCATCGTGAACCAGATGAGCGCCGCGGGTGTCGTGACCCTGCCGGGCATCATGACCGGGCAGATTCTCGCTGGACTGGACCCTATGGAAGCGGTGAAGTATCAGATCCTGCTCATGTTCCTGCTCGCCGGTGGAAGCTGCCTTGCGTCGGTGGCCGCGGTGTCGCTTGCCACGGCGCGGCTCACCGATCCACGTGGTCGACTCCGGCTCGATCGACTCGCGGATCGCTGAGGGCGGCCGCGTAACGCCGTTCTGCGTCAGCGCGTCGCCGCGAGTTCGCGAGCGCACCGCCCGGCCGGTTGCCAGTCGCTGATCCGAGTCGTCGCTGGCTGGGTCGCATCGTGAAGGATGAGCGCGAATGCTCGTCGCGGCGTCTTGCCGATCGCCATCAACAGCATCGGTTCGCCGCCGGGCATGACTTGCGCGTTACCGGGGCCGAAGCCGGTCTGTGCGCCGTCCGGCATCTCCAGGCAGGTGTCTCCGTCCACGGCGTAGAACCCTTCGGGACCGGAATGCTTGTGTAGCGGTGCGCTCATGCCTGGCGCGAAATACGAGTGCACATAGTCCGCGCTGAAGGACTTTGCCTTGATGACGGGAAATGGGCCGATCGTCGCGACATGCATGCCGCCGCTTGCGTGCCAGTGCTTTCCCGCCACAGTGAACAACCAGACCTTGCCGAAGTCGACGACAACGGTGCTGGTCGGACTCTTCGCTGCGCGCGTGCCAGACTCATCGGGGAAGGTGTCGATGTGCCAGTACACCGGTTCGTCGGGAAGTGCACCGATGTCCTGATGAGCCAGCAGACAGGCGGGCCCGGGCGTAAGAGACGCCCCAGGTTGGCAAGGCTTGGACGTGACCACCGATCCAGGGTCTTGCGTCTGCGCTATGGACGGTAAGCACAACAGCGCCGCTACCGACGCAACACACAGACAGGACAACAACCTCGCGGAGCTGGATTGCTTTGCGTGCATGCACCTCTCCCATCGTCGAGTGAGCAATCTACGCGTCGTGTATCGCTGCTGCCATCGACCGTAAGAGGGATGCCATTTTTGCAGCGCAGCGTGACAGCTCGCGCCTTTAGCGCCTTAATGCATGCCCAGGGGATTTAGATCGATCCAAGTTGGAATCCATGACGAGCTCAGCGATGGGACGCGAAGCTATCTGGTTCGGCTTGGTTGGGGTGGGGAGGGCTTCCGCGGCGTGCGCCATCGTGCATCCCGTGTCGTAGGTGTAGCTGCTTTCCCCGGGGCCTGATGAGCGGTATGGGAAGCCATCGCATGAAACCAAGCATCGCCTGTCGTTTCACCACCACGCGTTCGCGCGTCGCATTCGAACGCTTACCCCCTGGCTCCCTGGCCAGCGGTGTCCCGCGACAACATCGCGCACCCTCTACTCGACATTAGCAATGCATCGGTTCGCCACCCTGGCGGTTCCCACAAGAGCGCCTGGCGTCTGTGGGAGCCGCTATAGCGGCGAGAAGCCAACAAAGCGCTGAAGCCGGAAGGCATCAGCGCCCAAGCCGGCTGTGCAAGGGCTGAGCCGCAGCCCTTCCGGAGACTATCGAAGCATCCATCGACGATGGGTCGAGGGGCCTTCTTTTGCCAAAAAATTTGGATCGATCCAACAGGAGGGTGCGTGTCGTCATAGATGCAGCAGTGATCGAACGGGGGATCACCGCGCCGGCTTCTTCGGGGCGCTTATCAACGAGGGGAAAGAAAAAGATGACTTGTTTGCCACGTATGTTTACGCACAAGCCGCTGTACGCCGCGCTCGTCTCGGCCAGCCTGTCGCTTGGCGCTATCGCCTTGCCGACCGCGGCCTTCGCGCAGGAGGCAACTCCAACCGCGTCGAGTCCCACACAGGACGACGCCACGACGACAAAAAACCCGCCGAAGCCGAAGGCCAAGGAAAAGAATGGTTCCAACGACACGACCGACCTGCAGACGGTCGTCGTGACGAGCTATCGCCAGTCCATCGATCAGAACGTGCTGGACAAGCGTGACGCCAACTCCATTGTCGAGGTCATCAACGCGCAGAACATCGCGCAGTTCCCCGCCAAGAACATTGCCGACGCGCTGGCGCATGTGCCTGGCGTCGTGATCAGCCGTGAGTCCGGCGAAGGCAAGACGGTCAGCATCCGCGGCCTCGCCCCCGAACTGACCTATACCGAATTGAACGGCAACTATGTCGCGTCGGCCGATACGTCGGCGGGTCTGACGCGCTCGTTCAACTACACACTGTTCCCGGCGAACATGTTCTCCGACATCAAGCTCTACAAGAGCCTCGAAGCGCGCCTGGACGAAGGCGGCATCGGCGGCAACGTCGACCTGCGCACGCGCCGCCCGCTCGAGATGGGCGTGAACGAGGGCTTCGTCACCGGCACCGCGGCCAGCTCCGATACAAGTTCGAAGACGGAGCCGCAGGGTGCTGCGCTGTGGTCTTGGAAGAACAAGGACGAAACGTTCGGCGTCCTCGTTGCCGGTGCGTACCAGAAGCGCCAGGCAACCACTTACTCGGCGGATGCGTCGAGTTGGCACTGGTGGTCGGACAACTGCACGGATCACGCGACGTGTACCCAGCCACCGGTGAACGTCCACGGCAATCCGTACAACTCGGCGGTCAACAACAACATCGACCTCTGGGGTAACGGCGTGGTCGATCAGGCAGGCAACGTCTCCAACGGGTTCTGGATGCCGCAGCAGTTCGCCACGAGTCAAAACGACCTGACCCTGAAGACCAAGGGCGCCCAGGCCACGATGCAGTTCAAGCCGAGCGACCATTTCCTGCTGACGGGCAACTATTTCCGCTTCGAGCGCGAGCAGACCCAGATCACCAACACGCTCGAAATTCCCGAGTGGGGTTTGCCGAACAACACCAACTTCGCTGACCAGAACGGTCGCCTGCTGGCACCGAACGGACTCACCTTCGACAAGTCCGGCACGATCGTCACCGGGGCCAACTATGTGCTGCCGCGCCCGGGTGTCGGCTGTAATTCCTCCGTGAATCCGGTCACCGGCGCGCCGCGCCAGGCAGTCGACGTTTGTTCCACGGAAATCCCGTGGCTCAACGGCAATTACTCCGTCGAGAAGGCCACGTCGCAAACGCTCAACCTGGAAGGCGAGTGGGACAACGGTGGTGCCCTCAGCGGCTCGTTCAACGTCGGTCGTACCTGGGCTAAGGGCGGTCCGTCGATCGAACTCGGCATGGCTGCCAAGCCGCGCAACTTCGTGAATGGCCAGTGGGTCGACGGCAGCACGGGCGCTGCATGGAACTTGAGCGGCAAGCCGGGCATCACCGCCGATCAGGCAGTGCTGCAGAACATGCAGGCGGGTGCCGGTCAGGTGGACCTGGGCTCGACGGGTTCGAACATGGTGAACACGCGTACCTCGCAAAACTTCGCGCAAGCGGATTTCACCTGGGCCTTCGACGGCTCATGGTTGCAGTCGTTGCAATTCGGCGCCAAGTACAGCGACGCCAATGCGGAGCAGCAGAGTAACGAAGTGCGCTGGTACTGCAAGGGCACGACATTGCAGTTCCAGACCTGCGATCCCAATGCGGGGCAGTTGCCCGCGGGTTTCCTGTTGCCGAATTATCTCGACGGCGTGAACCATGCCTACGGCGACAGCATCTTCCCCGCCATCAACTTCCCGGCCTACTACAACCATCTCAACGACACCTATGACCGGGTGATCTACAACAAGCCGCAGAACAAGTCGTCGATCGGCGAGAAGATCGCAGCGGCCTATGTGCAAGCCAATTTCGATACCGGCACGGTTCGCGGCAACGTCGGCTTGCGCTTCGTCACCACGAAGCAGGACCTCACGGTGGCCAATCAGGTCACCACCAACAACGCGGTGTACTACCACGACCCCGCGGGAAACATCCTGATCTGTCCGGCGTCGGGCGTGAACGCGGGGGGTGGTGCATGCGCCCCGGGCGACTTCCAGTACCTGCCGCGCGAAGTGGCGGTGGTCGAGAACTTCAACAATTCCACGACCAACAAGCGGTACAACAAGCTGCTGCCGAGCTTCAACATCGCGTGGACGATTGCCGACGACTTCGTTCTTCGTGCTGCCGGTTCGCAGGCCATGGCCCGTGCCAATTACACCGACCTTGCCCAGCTCGGTCAGCTCACCAACAACACGCAGGATTACTACAACGACCGCAAGCAGTTCGGCGCCCCGCTGCCGGGCTGGTACGGGTCCGGCGCCAATGCCGACCTTAAGCCGTTCACCGCCACTCAGTTCGACCTTGCCGGCGAGTGGTATTACGCGGAACACGGCGTCGTCGGTATCGATCTGTTCCAGAAGAAGGTGAAGAACTTCGTCGTTCCCGTGACCGTCAACAACATCGACGTGAACGTGGGTGGCACGCAGACCAATTTCCGGCAGTACAGCACCAACGCCAACGGTCGTTCCGGCACGTCGAAGGGTATCGAGGTGTACGCCCAGCACACCTGGGACACGGGTTTCGGCTACATCGCCAACTACACGCTCAATCACACCAGCGAGACCGCGGTGTCGCTGGGCGATACGCAGGTGGGCAAGGCCGAGCTGATCGGCAGTGCGAAGTACGCGGCCAACGTGTCGCTGTTCTATGAGAAGAACGGCCTGCTGCTGCGCGCCAGCGACAACTGGACCGGTCGCACGATGCAGGGGCTGGCAGCGGGCCTGCCAATCTACGCGCAGCCGTATCACCAGATCGATCTGAACGGCGATTACGAGTTCAACAAGCACTTCATGGTCACCGCCTCGATCATCAACTTCAACAAGGCGCGGCCGCATACCTACCTGGGCGGCGACACGCGTTCGCGCCTCGTCCAGTTGCTGTATCCGGGCCGGCAGTACTACGTCGGCGTGACCTACAAGTTCGGTGGTGACAGCAACAAGTAAACCCGCGACGGGGCCAGGTGAATGCCTGGTCCCGTCTTCGTTTCGAGCGAAGGAAGCCCCCATGATCATTCCTCTGGCGCGTTTTCCCCAACGTGCCTTCGCGTTCGCGCTTTCCCTGTTTGTCGTGACTTCCGCGACAGTGGTGCTGGCAAAGGACAACAAGCCGGCCACCTCCTCGGAGCCTGTCGACCTCGCCAATCCCCTTGTTGGCACGGCACCGCTCGACAAGCCGGCGCTGATTGGCAATGCACCGCCACCTGGCGAGCCGCTCTATACCGGCATGACCACGCCCGGCGCGAGCCTGCCGCAGAGCGCCACCGAGGCTGCGCCAGCCAACATCAATGCGGACCTCGGCTTCACGACGGGCGTGGCCGTGGCATACGACTATCGCCGCCCTGCGATGGTAGGTTTCACCGGCGGCGGTTCGACGTATGGCGCACGCGGCGAGCCGATGGTCATGCCGGTGGTCGGCGACTGGACCGTGCCGCCCGACTACATGACCTCGTACTACGACAAGGCCACCGAAAAGGCATCGCCGGGTTATTACGCCGTGGACCTCGCCACGTTCCGCAACAAGGTAGAGCTGACCGCGACCCAGTGGACAAGCCTCATGCGCTTCACTTTTCCCGAAAGCCCTCGCTCGAACGTGGTTGTGAACCTGCGTCGCGAGGGTGGCGACGTGGAGGTGGTCGGCGATCGCACGATCCGCGGTGTGGGCCACGCCAATCGGCCCGACAGGGATGCCGACGGTCCGTATTTCGTTGCCGAGTTCTCGCGACCATTCAAGGCATTCGGTACGTTTCGCGCCGAGATCACCCACAAGGGCGAAGGGCTTGGGCGTGAGGACGTGCAGGCCAGCCGTCGCCAGGTGTCCGGCGATTACGCTGGCGCCTATGTCACCTTCGACACGAAAGCAGGCGAGCAAGTGGTGCTGCGCATTGCCCACGGTCACAGTACCGCCGAAGCCGAGCAGCGACTCCACGCACAGGACAGCGACGCCGACTTCGATCGTGTGCATGCGAAGGCACGAGACCGGTGGGCAGACCTGTTCGAGAAGGTGCAGGTGACCGGCGGCACGCCGAAACAGCGCATGCTGTTCTATTCGACGCTGTATCACTCGTTCGCGAGCCCGCGCATGATCGCCCGGAAGGGCGAGCACTACACCGATGCGGACGGTCGCGATCACGTCGCCGACTACGATCACTATGGACCGGTACCGTTCTGGGACACGGGCCGGAACCAGATCGCGCTGCTCATGCTGCTCGAACCGACCGTCGTGCAGGACATCATGCGTTCCGAACTGGATCGCGCGCGCGAACGCGGCTACATGAATACGTCGTTTCATGGCGATCATGCCGTACTCCTCTACGACGGCGCCTGGCGACGCGGTATCGACTTCGACTATGCCGCGGTCTATGAGTACCTGCGCAAGAACGCGACCGATCCGAAGGGGCCGCGCGGCTATCTCGACGAGTACATGAAGCGCGGCTGGATTTCGGACATCGTTCCCGCCGGCAACCCGAGCCCGCCGTACGCTGGCGGAAAGGCGGGTGTCGCCACGACGCTGGAATACGCCTGGGACGACGACGCGCTTGCCGACGTCGCTCGCCGCCTTGGCAAGAACGACGACGCGGCCCTGTTCCAGCGTCGCGCTGGGAACTACCGCAATGTGTTCGATCCGAGTACCGGCTTCTTTCGGGGGCGTACCGAGGATGGCCAGTGGATCTCGCCGTTCGACCCGGGCGAGCCTTACTACAACTTCATGATGAAGGAGGGCTCGGGCTGGTCCACGCTATGGCTCGTGCCGCACGACGTGCAAGGTCTGATGAACCTGCTGGGCGGACGCGATCGTTTCAACGCCAAGCTGGACGCCTTCTTCTCCACGCCCTACGAGGCCAAGGGCGTGTGCCGCGATTGCACCGGCCTCATCGGGCAATACGTCCAGGGCAACCAGCCCGATCAGCAGGCCGCCTATCTCTATGCATGGAGCGGCCAGCCGTGGAAGACGCAGGCGTTGGTCCGCCGCATCCTCGCTGATCTCTACGGCAGCGATGCCACCGGCTACGGCTACCCGGGCATGGATGATCAAGGCTCGACGTCGTCGTGGTACGTGTTGAGCGCGATGGGCTTCTATCCGGTCGATCCCTCGATGCCCGATTACATCATCGGCAGTCCGATCTTCGATCGGGTGCGCATGCGCCTGGGCAACGGGAAGACCTTCGAAGTCGTGGCACGCAATAACTCTGCGCGGAACATGTACATCCAGTCCGCCACGCTCAACGGCAAGGCTTGGAACAAACCATGGTTCAGCCACGCAGACATCGCCGATGGCGCCACGCTCGTGCTCACGATGGGTCCCGAGCCCAGCACCACCTGGGGCACCGACCCGCAGGATGCACCGCCGTCCATGTCGGGCGCTCAACCGTAAGGAACAACGCATGAAGATCAGTCTCACGACGCGGCCTGCGTTCGTCTCGGCCGGCATGGCCCTGGCGATCGGCGTCGCGACGACAGCGACGGCGGCGCCGGACCAGGCAAAGGTCTGGAACGGCAAGGTCGCGCCGTTGGCAACGCCCTGGACGAGCAAGGTCACGCCACGCGATGTCTTGCCCGAGTATCCGAGGCCGCGCCTGGCGCGTCCGTCGTTGGACGCGCCGCGCTGGATGAGCCTCAACGGGCTCTGGCAGTACGCGGCCAGCGCGCAACAGATTGCGCCGCCATTCGGTCGCACGCTGAAGGACACCGTGCTCGTCCCGTTTCCCGTCGAGTCTGCATTGTCGGGGGTGGG